>NZ_CP036433.1:7128020-8346624 GCF_007751035.1 Lignipirellula cremea
TGGCGTCGAAGCGTCCTTCGGTCTGGCGACTCCAGGCTTCGCTCCGCCGCAGTACTTCGTACAGGTCTTCGCTAGCCGGCTGCGGCTTTGTCGTGGGGGCAAGCTGGCACAGGCGATTCAACTCGCTCTCAGGATCGTAATCACTCAGCCGCTTGTTCAGTTCGCGAATCCGTTCAAAGGCCGCCCCAAACGCCGGCAACGCGGCCCGCTCGTCGGGCGCAAACAGCACGATATGAAACATCACCCCCATATGCGGCTGCGACTGTTCAAACCGCTGCAACGGCGCGGCGGGATCGGCGCCAGCGCAATGTACGGCCAGCAGCAGGGCGGGAATCCACATGCAATCAATTCCTGTGTTCCAAGAGAACGTGAAGCGTTTCTACTACGCGGTCAATACAAACTGCAGGTCGGGCACTCCTGCCCGACCCTTTCGACGGTAGCAGCGTTAAAACGGCACGACGAGGGGGTTCGCCGTTCCTTTTCCTGCGACGCCAGTTCCGTTTCAATTCCGTAATCGTCAACGGGCAGGAGCGCCCATTCTACGGGAAAAAACGACGATCCTGCACGACGCCAGCCTTCGCGTCATCACGGGACGTCCGACCAGACCTCACGGAGCAAACAGCGGGATGCGGCCGTCGATGCCGATCCGCCAGGGCTTCAGCCCCACGGGCAGAGCGCCAATATCAGGCGCGTTCTTGTCCTCCGCACGCAAGGGATCCAGCCACTCGGCCGGCACGTCGATGCCGGCATTGATGGCGGGGCTATCCGGCTGCAGACGCAGGTCGAACAAAGCCCGAGGATCCTCCGTCAAACGCACAAACTTCGGATTGGCGAACTGGTCGTGCTCCATCCAGGAAGCCGGCCGCGGCGTGGAGCGGAAGGCGTACGCCCCTTTCCGATTCAAAAAGTCGCCCGCGAACTTGGGCCCGTCGACCAGCCCCCAGTGCAGGTTGCCATCGATCAGAAAGTCGTCCATGCCGGGAGCAAAGTTGATGCCCGGCACGCCGGCGATCTGGATGAAAATGTTGTTATATACCCGTCGCTGCGTGCCGCGTACGCCCTGGCCGCCGATGCCAAAACCGTAGTACCCCCGCCAGGCACTGTCGCTGCGAACGACCGTGTTCTGATAGAAGTAATAGTTGGGCCAGATCGGGCCGCCGTGATCGCTGCTGAGCATGCCCGGGTTCTGCAGGTACGTCCCCTGGGGATCCTGTGCCGCCGGCGGCTTTTTGAACACGCCCTGCCGCAGGTCAAAAATGTTCCGGGCGATATACACGCCGCTTCCCGCGTTCGCCTGGGGCGGGCTTTCGTCCGGCTCCATTTCATGCAGGGTCAGCGGAATCAGGCAGCGGGACAGATAATTCTGATAGACATAGATGAGCTGGTCGCGTCGTCGGGCGCCAAACTCCAGGCCATCGTCGTTAAAGTTGTCCAGGTAGTTATGGTGGAACTTCAGGTCGCGCACATAACGAACCCACAACCCATCGTGCGTGTCGGTGAACTCGCTGCGAGAAATCTCCCAGGTGTGATTCTCGGGCTTCTGGCGGTCGGTAATGATCAGGTACGAAGGCGTGCCGCGGTACTTCATGCTGGCCCGCGACGACCAGGGCGCCGCCAGGCCGCGGAAGGCCGAGTCGATGATCTTCACGTTCGAACTGGCCTGCGCCAGCAAGCCGGGCGATCCGCCGAACACGGTCACGCCGTCGAAGGTGATGTCGTCGGAACCATACAGATGAAGGAGCGCGCTGCCGGAACCGCCGCGCAGCACCAGATCCTGCAGACGCCAGTGGTTGACCCCGTTAATGCGGAACACCTCGTGTCCGTACGGGCCGGAAATACTCAGCGGCAGACGGCGGGGGTCGGTCTCGCCGCGGTAGGCCAGGTCGCCCAGTCCGGCCAGATCGGTAGGGGCCAGTCGCACATGAATCCGCAAGGTGTCGCGATTGAACCAGACGCCCGGCCCGCAATAGACGCTGGCCTGCTGGTCGGTCTTGTTGTCGACGTCCCATAACATGCTCGTATCGCGCAGATCGCCGAGCGTGCGATAAGGATGCAGCGGAACCATCGAATCGGCCATATGGCCGTGCACCAGGGGACGTTGGTCTTCTACCCCATAAAACGGTTCCCATCCGGCAGCGGGAAAGGCCGACACGATCTCCCGCGAGGCGAACTGCGGATACGTTTTCGTCGACACGTACTCTCCCGGGGCGCCGTCTTTTAGCGGTTCCCAGGCGTCTGCCGGCTGTTCGAAGAATTCTCGCAGACCGCCGTCGATCACGGCCAACTCGCCTGGGTAGCTGCTGAGCGTGATGGGCTGATCCGGCAGGCCCGACTTCGGCAGGATGACCTGTTCGTAATAGATCCCGCCGCGCAGATAAAGCGTGTCGCCCGGCGCCAGGCGTCTGACGGCATGAGCGATGCTTTGCCAGGGTTCTTCCTGCGTGCCGGGGTGCGCATCGTCGCCCCGCTGGGCGTCGACAAAGTACTTCGGCCCCGGAGCCAACGGGCGATCTCTGGGCGTGGGCAACGGCCGCATCGGCGGATGCGAAACCTGGGCGAACGCGGGTGCGCCGCTGTTCAGGAACGCCAGGCAGGCAATCGCCCCCAGCAGGAATCGGAGAAGCAGCATCGGGACAACTCCACAAAGGCAAGAAAGGACAGAGGGAAGCAGGCGGCGGGAAGACCTCGCCAATCTAGCATCCCCGGCCGCATGCGCCAAAACAGAACCTCGTCCTCGCCAGCACCCTTAGCCGAACTCGCCAGAGGCTGGTTGCCGTTTCTATCGCCCGGAAGCCTCCGTCCAAAGTCTGGCGACTTGGGCTACCGGTGGGACGGGGCGTTCAGCGCAAGCGGAGCTTTTGCGCGGCGATCACCACGATCTCATCGCCTGGCTCGACCACGCCTTCGCGCGGGTTGACTTCGACCTGGCCGTCGGCCCGGTGGATGGCGACCAGGATGGCGTTTTCTTTTTCTTTCAGCTCGTGGAACAGGTCGGCGTAGGTGCGTCCCTGGTATTTTTCGGGCAGGGAGACACGATAGAACTGGTTCCCGCGCTGGTTGGTCATTAGTTCGTTAATCACCCCCATCATGCCGCGGTTCATGGTTGACTGGGCCATCAGATAGGCGCTGTATTCACTGCTTACCACGTAATCGTTCACGCCGCCCATGACCAGGTGCGTGGCGTAGTCGCCGTTGTAGATTTCGGCGCACGTGTAGACCTGGGGGTTGAGTTTTTCGACCGTAAGCGCCGCCAGGATGGAGCGGGCGTCGGCGTCCTGTTCGGACCGGCCGCCGCTGGTGTCGGTGACGATGATACAGGTCACGGCCCGATCGATGCCGGCCTGTTTCAGGGTCGACACCCGGGTGAAGTCGCCCCGCAGAAAGCAGACGTACGGCTGCAGTTCGGGCGGCACAAAGGGCGGTTCGGAGTCCCATTCCGTGATCACGACCATCGTCATGGAGCCTTGCGGCCGGGCGGCCCGGTGCTCGGCGACGATGATTTCCACCTTTCGGTTCCAGCCGCAAATAATGGTGTGGTTTTCTAACTGGTCAAAATCCACAGAACGCCCTTTCGTGCGAAGCCGCTCGACCATAAAGGCCGAAACCGTACCGGTCAGCATGGCGAAAATGGTCATGCCCATAAACAGGATAAACACCGAAACAATCCGGCCCGCCACTGTTTGCGGGGCGCCGGGGATCGGCTCGCCGGCAAACATGGAGTACACGCTGAACCAGAACGCGTCCTGGACGGAGATTCCGGCGTGGTCGGCTGCCTTTCCTTCAAAGGCCAGCATGGCGCCCGTGCCGACCAGCACCATCATCAGCCACAGGGCGCACACGGTCAGATACTCGACCATCCCCCGTCGCACGATATAAGGGAAGTTGCTGTGCACCCGGGACACCAGGCCAAACAGCCGCAAGATGCGCAGCAGACGCACCACCCGCATGACGCGCACGGCATGGAACGCCGGCAACAGCGAGGGCGCCACGGCCAGAATGTCGATCCAGTACTCGCGAAAGAACCGCCGGGGCGAGGGCTGCGCCGCAAACCGCAACAGCAGCTCCACAATGAACACGCAGCTCACCAGGTGATTGGCCAGTTGCAGCGCCGGCAACAACTGCTGCTGCGGACTGCCATCCTCGTACGTGGAAAACACAAACTCGGCCAGCGTCAGTCCAACCGACAACAGGATCAGCACGCCGATCGATAACTCGACCCACGTCTTGTTGAAAAAGCGTGCGAGAACCCGCTGCCACTGCCGCATTGTTGACGAATCCTCGAGGTGGGCGAAGGAGTCGTCAAAATACGGATCTTCCGGCCACGACACAACGGGACGCCGGCAAAAGTCGCCGTCCGAGTTTAGCATCGCGGAAACGAGAAACGGTCTGAAACCCGCCGCGTTCCCTGCGGATAGCGTGAATCTTCCTGCGGCGGCCTGCGGTTTGCGCCCGTCGGGCCAGCCCTTATGATAAGCGGGACGAAACAACCCGTTACGGAATGCGGGCGTTCACACTCACAACCTGCAGGGGGACGAAGATGGGAGCTATCTTCGCCAAAATACATGCGACGGCGCCACAGCAACAGCCGCTCTGGGTGATGCTGCTGTTTGTCGGCGTGATGATGCTGACGTATGTGGGCGTAGCGGTTGACGGGTTTCATAAAACGGTCGCCGCCCTGTCCGGCGCCGCCGTGCTGGTCGTGCTCTCGCTTTGGCTGGGAGTTTTTAAAGAGTACGATCAAATCCATACGGCGCTGGCCCACGACCTGGGCATCTTCGGCGTGATCATCGGCACAGGCGTGCTGGTGGGCGTTACGGGCAAATCGGGTCTGTTTCATTTCCTGAGTATCCTGATCGTCAAAGCGACCGGGGGCCGGGCCGCCCTGCTGTATACGGCGATTTGCGGCTTGACCTTTCTGTTTGTCGCCTTGCTGACCATTGTCCCGGCGATGCTGATTCTGTGCTCGCTGGTGCTGGTGATCTGCCGCACGCTGGAATACAACCCGAAGCCGTTTCTGGTGTCGGTCGCAATTTGCGCTAACAGCGGCGCCATTGTGACGTTCGCCAGCGGTCTGCCGAACATTATGATCGGCACCGCGGCCAGCCTGCCGTACATGCACTTTATTCTGGTCTCGGCTCCATACGCCCTGATCAGTCTGCTGATTGCCATGGCGATGCTGCGGATCCTGTACCGCGGGGAATTACCCTGGCGCCAGGACGCGGCCGAAACGGCCCGACTGAAAACGCGCATCGACGCGTTTGATCCCTGGGCTTTGGTTGAGAATCGCGGCGTGCTGATCCGCAGCGCGGTGATTTTAATGCTGACGGTTGTCGGCTTTGCGATGGCGCAACCGCTGGGCGTGGGGATGGACTTCATCGCCATGGTCGGTGGAACGGCCGCCCTCGTGTTCGCCGGGAAAACCGTGGAGGACGCCATCGGCAAGGTGAACTGGACGGTCATCCTGTTCTTCACCGGCCTGTTTGTGATCATCGCCTGCGTCAAAGAGACCGGCGCGCTGGAAGCCCTGGCGACGATGATTAAAGATTCCAGCGAGTCCCGCGAGGTGCTGATCCCCCTGCTGACGATGGCCTGCGCCTTTGCCAGTGCGATCGTCGATAACATTCCGGTCGCCGCCACGCTGATCCCGGTGGTCAAAGATCTGGGCGCCCCGGCAGAACCCCTGTGGTGGTCGCTGGTCCTGGGTTGCAACCTGGGCGGCAACGGCACGCCGATCGGCTCGATCTCTTGCGTGATCGCCCTGCATACGCTGCATAAAGAAGCCCATATTACGGTCGGCTGGGGCGAGTTCCTCAAAGTCGGCGGCTCCATTATGGTGGTGCAGTCCCTTGGCGCCGTGGTTTACCTGTTAGCCTTTTACTGGCTGGATCTGTTTCCGACTATTGCGTCGCTACCGGCGCCGTGACCTCGTTTCGCCGGCCGGCCTGCGTCGCCTGGCGGACGCTGCCTGCTGCAAGGGAAAGCCATGTTTGAGCCTACAGAAAACGAATTCGATCAGGCTGTTTCGGAATCGATGAAAATGTTCGAAAGGGCGCAAATCGGCCCGGTCGAACCGCTGGAACCCCATCGCCCGGGCCGTCTGCTGCTGGTGCTGGACGGCTCCGAACAGGACGCCCTGAGCGTGGCGCTGTGCGCCCGCTTCCAGGCGCGCTTCTCCTGTACGACAACGGTGCTTGACGCCCGGGAGAACAAAACCGACGATCTGGCGCCGGCGATCGCCCGTTCGATCTCCGCGCAGCCGCTGGCCCCTTTGCCAGGCGACGCTTATGAGCAGATCCTGGCGGCCGTCGCCGCGGCTTCGCCGGACCTGGTGGTGTTGCCCTGTCCGTTTGGCCGGAACCTGGAAACGGTCGGCGCCGACAGCATCGGCACTGTGATCGATGTGATGCTGTCCAAATCGCCGGTTCCGCTGCTGGTCGTCCGCAAGCCGTACGAAATCCAGTCAGAACCGTTCAGCCGCACCATGTTGATCGTGGTTGGCGAGAACGAAGGGCTGACCGAAGCGGCCCGCTGGGCGATCGGCCTCACGGCCCCCGGCGGCGAAGCCGACCTGCTGCTGGTGCTGGAACAGGAGATGGTCGAGAACGTGCGCGACCTGCTCCGCACGCTGGAGCCCGACCGGGAGTTCTCCGACGAGCAGCTTTCCCACGCCCTGCAGCAGGCCCATGTGCGCTTGCATCGAGCGTTACAAAACGGTGCTGGCGACCAGTACCGTTACGAACTGCACGTCCATAAAGAAGGCGAAGCGCCGCTGGAACGTCTGCTCGGCGAAGGCCGCCACCCGTTGATCGCCGTCGCCCTGGAACGGGCCGACCACGCCAGCTACGGCCATGTGCATAGCTGCATCCGCCAGTCCACGCATCCAGTCCTGGTCACGTTCCACGATCCAACGCCGTAGGCCGCTCTTCGCGCGTCCCACTTACCAGTCGCCCGCGCTGCCGTCGGGGTAGAAGACTTGCTGGGCGATCTCCTGCTTGAACGGATGTTTGGCGACCGCTTTTTCGTTGATCGAAATGCCCAGGCCGGGCCGCGTGTTGGGACGCACCAGGCGGCCGGCCGGTTCCACCGTGAAGCCTTCTTCCACCACATCGCTTCGCCAGGGGACGTCGGCGTGGACCGTTTCGCAAATGATGTAGCCGGGCTGCGAAAAGCCAAACTCCAGCGAGGCGGCCGTGCTGACCGGTCCTTGCGGATTGTGGGGCGCCAGGGCGATCCGCCAGGCGTCGGCCAGCGCCGCGATGCGGCGGGCGGCGGTAAAACCGCCGCAATGCGTGATATCAAGCTGGCAGACATCACACGCCTGCTGGGCGAACAGCTGGCGAAACGCCATCAGGTCGGTGACCCGTTCGCCCGTGGCGACTGGCGTCCGGATCGCGGCGTTGATCGCCGCCAGTCCCTCCACGCACTCGGGCCAGCATGGCTCTTCAAAAAAGTACAGTCCATAGGGATCCAGAGCTTCGCCAAACTTCAGTCCCATCGCGGGCGACGGCCGGGCGTGGCAGTCGACCATAATATCAATCTCGTCCCCCACGGCGTCCCGCATGGCGGCCACCGCCATTTCGGCCCGGTGAATGGGCCGCAGCCCTTCCAGCGGCATGGTGGGCGGCACGGCCATCGACTTGAAGGCGGTAAAGCCGTCCTCGACCGCGGCCTGGGCCAACTCAGCAAAACGCTGGGCGTCGTCGGCCGCCGTTTCGTAGAAGTCTTCCATTTTGCCGCCGCCCAGGTGGCAGTAGGTTCGCACATAATCGCGGACCGGCCCGCCCCAGAGCTGCGAGCACGGCATGTTGGCGACCTTCCCGGCGATATCCCACAGGGCGATATCAATGGCCGAGATCGCCGTGGAGCGGACCACGCCGTTCCCGTGCCAGAAGTGCTGGCGGAACATCATCTGCCACAGGTGTTCGATCCGTCGCGGATCTTCCCCCACGACCAGCTCCGCCAGGTCCTCGACCGCCCCGACGACTGACCGGGTATGCCACTCCAGGGTCGCTTCCCCCCAGCCGAACAGGCCCGGCTGGTCGGTGACCACTTTCACAAACACCCAGTTTCGCATCCGGGCGTGACAAACGTGCGTTTCAATGGCGGTGATTTTCATAAGCAGCATAATATCCGGGGCCTGGGGGCGGCGCCAACAACCCCTGGTACAGCAGCCGGACCATCGGATTTTTCACCACAATCGTTCTAATCGGCACAAAATACCTGAAAAGTTTTACCCTGACTCACGCAACATCCGATGGAAAAGAGCAGCCCTGTTTCTGGCCGTGTGGCGTGAGGGGCGACACGGCTGCGGGTTTTTCAGAGGGACGTCCTTGCTTCGGAGACGTCCCGGCGAAGTACAAACCCGCAGGAACAAAACCAAACGCAGAGCCTACGCGAAACGCCTTTGATAGCGTTGCAGGCGCAGGACATCATTTCGCTTGGGCGCTGCCTGAAGCGAGTTCGACATTTCACGGAGGTTAGTCAGATGCGTGCGTTCATCACCGCGTCGGTGTGTGCTTTTGGCCTGTGGGCCAGTTCACTCCCGGCCCAGGAATTTGAGATGCCCCCCAGTCCGCAGACGACCGAGTCGGCGGACCCCAATGCGGCAGTCGCCGAAACGACAACCGCTGTCCCTGCGACCGACACGGCGATCGAAGCCAAACCCTTACCCGTAGCAGTCGCCCCGGCCCAGACCGACGCTCCCGTCGTCCAGCCGATTGAAACTACCGCTCCCCGCGCCATTCCCCCGACGCCGGAAACGATCCCGTTCGAACAGCAGGCCCAGCCGCTGCCCGCCAATGTGGAGACGGCCCCGGCCGCCACGGAGCAGCAGGCTCCGGCGCCGATCGTCTCCAAGGCCCCGGCCGTCACGGTGCAGCAGGCTCCGGCCGTAACGGTGCAGCAGGCTCCGGCCGTAACGGTGCAGCAGGCTCCGGCCGTAACGGTGCAGCAGGCTCCGGCCGCGATGGCGGCTCCGCCGGCCAACGCCCAGCGTTTACCGGCCTCTCCGCAACTGCGAGTGCAGTCAGGCGTTGCGGCTTCGTTGCCGATCGTGTCGGCGGAAACCGTCGGCCCGCCGAACATGCTGGTAGGCACGCCCGCTATGTTCCGCGTCAAAGTGACGAACCTGGGCGACGATGTCGCTCGCGATGTGGCTCTGGAAGTCCTGCTTCCGGTTGGCGCGAAGGATGTCAAAACGGCCCCGCAATGCGTGGAAATCGGCCCCGGCCGACTGCGTTTCGCTCTGGGCGCCCTGGATGTTAAAGCGACCCGCACGCTGAGCATTCATTTGACGCCCGGCGCCCGCGGCGCCGCCCAGCTGGAAACCCGCGTGGTCTACTCGAGCGCCTCGGCCCTCGGCATGAACGTGCAGCAGCCGCAACTGAAAATTGAAGCGACCGGCGCCGCCGACGGCGTTTATTCGCAGCAGCTGGAATTCAAAGTCGTGGTGACCAACACGGGCGATGCTCCCTGCCGGAACATCCGCGTGCGACAGATTGTTCCCGCCGGCCTGGAAAGCCTGACCGGCGCCAACGACGCCATCCCGCAGCTCAATGCGGGCGAACGCCGCGAACTGACCTTTGCCGCCCTGCCCAAAGGCGTCGGCGAAGCCAGCGTTCGCTTTGAAGCCACCGCCGACGGCGACCTGCGGGTGTCGACGGTGAAAACGATCAACATCACCCGGCCGATGATTGAAGTCTCCACCGAGGGACCTTCGGTCAACTATCTGCAGCGAGAAGGCGTCTATGCGATTGTCGTTGCCAACACGGGAGACGGCCCGGCCGTGAACGTGCAGGTGATTTCGTCCATCCCGGCTGGCCTGAAAGTCCTGGCGATTGATCGCCCGGCCAAATTCGACCAGGCCAAACAGCAGCTCACCTGGACACTGGCTTCGATCCCCGTCGGCGGCCAGGAAGTGATGCGGTTCAAGGCCGTCACCACCGCCGAAGGCCAGCTGGTGCATGAAGTCCAGGTGCAAACGGCCAGCGGCATGCGGGCCAAAACGCGGCACCTGACCGACGTCATCAGTCGGGCCGATGTCAACATGCAGATCGCCGATTCCCCGGGCCCGATCCAGGTTGGCGAAGCCGCCATCTTCGAAGTCCAGGTGCGGAACCGCGGCACCAGCGAAGCCCGGAACGTGGAACTGCGGGCCGAACTGCCCTCGGGGATGGGCGCCGTCCGCTCGTCGGATTATGAAACCCACGCCAGCGAAGTGCGCTTCCCCGTCACCAGCATCGCTCCCGGCGGCAAGCAGATCTTCCGCTTTGAAGCGGTCAGCAGCGTGCCGGGCGATCAGATCGTGAAGTTCAAACTTTCGGCCGACAGCCTCAGCCGCGAAGTGACCTCGGAAGAAAGCGTTTACTTCTACAAAACGGGTCGCGAACGCGTCGCCACCCGACCGTTGGAAAAAGCGGCTGAGTAAGCCGCCAGAGTAGATTGCCTGGCGCGGTTTCACGCCAGGTAATCGCCCCCAAGAAATGCGAACGAACCTCCGCCTCCGGCCAGCAGCCCCACGCGTCTGGCCGGGGGCTTTTTTGCGCTAGCCGGCAAGGGGTGGTCAGAAAAGATCGGAAAAAAGAGATGCGGCCAAAGCCATCCCGCAAACTTTCCTCCGTCCGCGGGGCGCCTGCCGGCTGTCGACGGCGGCAGGGCGACCATTTCTCTACGTCCCCCGGCCATAGCGTTCGGTGAATGCATCGCACAGGACGCGCAGGCTCGGATCCAGCAACCGGCGGGCGGCTCCCCGCAGTTCGGCCGGCGGCGTGCCAAAAAACGCTTCGGCCAGGGCGCCTGCCATGCAGGCCAGCGTATCGGCGTCGCCTCCCAGGGAGATGGCCAGACGCAGGGCGTGTTCAAAATCGTCCGCCTCCAGGAACGCCCTGATTGCCTGGGGCACGGTGCCCTGGCAGGAGGAATCAAAAACATATTCGGCCCGCTGGTCGTCGATTGAGCGTTCCAGCTCGTAGCCGAATTCCTGCGTCAGGTACGCGGCAATCTGGGGACGATCCATGCCGGTCCGGGCCAGGAACACTCCGGCGGCGATTGCTTGCGCCCCTTTGACGCCTTCGGGATGGTTATGGGTGACCATCGCCGTGCGTCGGGCGTGCAGCAGCACCTGGTCAAGCGTGGAATACCGCCAGCCGACCGGGCTGACCCGCATGGCGGAGCCATTGCCGTAACTGTTATACGGTTCCTCCCGTTCACTGAAGGCCCATTCGCGATACGCCTTGCCGTAGCCGGCCAGCGGATAAGCCACGGTGTACGCTTTCAGCCGTTCGATCAGATCGTGGTCATACAGCAGGCTGTCGGCCACGGCGATCGTCAGCACGGTGTCGTCGGTAAATCGGGCGTCTTCGGCGACCAGCGGCTGGAAATCGACGCGCCGCACCGGCATCCAGTCACGTCGTCCCTCATAGACCGAGCCGACAATGTCGCCAATAATCGCACCCCACATGGTTGGCTCGCCTGGAAAAATTGAGAGAAGGTCGCTCACCGCCGGACTACCGGCCAGGATGCTGCGCGCGACTCGCGGACATACGTATCGTTGGGCGGCTGGTCGGCCAATTGCATCGCAAACTTCCTGCGATTCTAAACCTTTCGCCAGGCTGTGCGAATGCCGGGCGGCAGGTTGCTTGCGGCGCAGCCCCAGGCAGCGACAATAGGAAAGTCCCATCCCAGGCAGACCGCCCCAGGCAGGCTAACGGGCAAGACACGACGCCGGCCTGGAAGCGTCCTGGCGGATCTTCTCTGTGGGATGGCGGCATGTATCCAGGCGACACGTTTTTTCGGAGTGAACGGAGTGAAAGTATCGCTGTTGATTGCCGTCGAAGAGTACGCCGATGCGCAACTACCCCCCGTCAAGTTCGCCGCGGCTGACGCCGAAGCGATGGCCAAGGCGCTAGAACCGCACGGGTTTGAAGCGGCCGACCGCATGCTCCTGCTGCAGGGCCAGGCGACCCGCACCACCGTGGAGTCCCGACTCCGCCGCGCGCTGCGGGCCGCGGCCGACGACGATGTTGTCTGCTTGTATTTTGCTGGTGTCGGATTCTCCCTTAACGGCCGCAACTTCCTCGCCTGCCATGATACGCAAAGCGGCGACCTGGAGGCGACCAGTATTGCGCTGGACTGGCTGCTGGACCTGCTGGCCGACTGCGAAGCAGAAAGCGTGGTGCTGCTGCTGGATGCGACTCCGCTGGTTCCACCGGACGCAGCCCCGGACCAGGCCGGGACCGACGATCTGCTCGACGAAGAACTGGCCGCTTTCTTCGAGCAGCAGCAACGCTGCGTTTGCCTGGCCGCCCGGCAAACGGGCGAGGTCTCCTGGCCTAATCGCCAGCAGAAGCACGGCGCCTGGGCGAACCACCTGCTAGAAGCCTGGTCCGGCACGGCGACCGGGGCGCTGGCCGGCGGCGCCCTGCTCACAGCCGCTTCCCTGCAGCGTTACCTGGAAGGGGCCGTTCCGCGGAGCCTACGGGCCGCCTTTACCGATCGGAAGCAGCAAACGCCCACACTGTACGCCAAGGCGGGGGTTGATTTCCCGCTGGCCGACTTTCGCGATATTCCGCCCGACGCAGCCGCCAGCAGTCGCCCCAGCGCCCAGCAGATGCTGCGCGTGCGGCTGGTGCGGCAGAAGTCGCATCCTGTCAAAGAGCTGGCCGGTTTTCGATCCCATCACCGTGTTCCCGATAGTGCGGGCCACTTCGCCGATTCGTTTGTCTCCAGTCTGGCGGAAGAGCAGATCCGCGCCGACCTGGAGCAAATCCACCTGCAGTTGCGCACAGCGTTTCGCTTCAAACGTCTCGATGTGCAGATGAATGGACCGGTCGATGGGGGCGGGTCTCTGATTACGCCGTTCTTTACCTATGCAGTCAGTGTCATCTCGGATCCCGACGACCCGGGCTCCGTCATCTGGCAATGGGAAGTGATGGACATGAAAGAGTCCGAGCCAATCTTCTCAGACGCTTTCGCCCAGGTGTTTGGCGATCTGTTTGATACGATCGAATTCACGCCGTCCCAGTCCGTCGAGCTGACTGACTTTATCGACCGTGTAGAACAGCTTGACGAAGAGCGAATTCAGATCAACTATGATCCGGCCGCTACCTGGTGTGAACTGGAAATCATTAATATCGCCGGCCTGGTGCATATCACTCCGTCGATCGTGCAGATCGTCCAGCGGCATCCCCAACCGCCGCGTCTGCTGCTGCAGTCGTTTCTCGACATTCAGCACATACTCATCGACGCAAACGCTCACAGCCTGCTCCCGTTTCACGGCAAACAGTAATCACCAAGTGGCCAGAACCTGGGGCTTCCCGTGTGCGGAACCTAAGTTAACAGGAGAGTTAACACAGGGGCCTGTTCGTGCTCTTTTTTTCTGCTGGCTCCGGCGGTTTGGAAGCGGCCGGATAAAGCGTCTGGACAGCCAGTTGCGTGTAACGCGCGGACCAGAATGGTTTTCGTTCTGCTATGATACCCATGCTGGCAGGCGATTCCTGGGCGGACCCGTGACGGCTTCACCCAGGATCTCACAGGCCGAAGCTGGAGCTGTGCGGTTTCCCGTAGCAGCAAACAGTCTTTTGCCACACCTGCGATTGCAAATTCGAAGAGTCGAAACCTGAAAGACCAGCGCGGAGTGTTCCGAAAAGTGTCGCAAAAACAAGGGGGAAACGACGCCAGGGCAACGCTTTCGGGGCGTTAACTCATTCCTCCTCTATCGGCCTTGTGATACGACTTTGAGCGGGTAAGTTAAGCGGCTGGTCATCTCGCGGCTTAGGGTTGGCTTTCGTACAATAGGCGTTTTGCCCTGAGGAGCAGCAGAGTGGCAAGCTTGACCGTCGAGAACTATATAAAAACGATCTATCAAATTTGCATTGACCAGAACGATACGCCGGCAGGGACAGGAAAAATCGCTGATATCCTTGGGGTTTCGCCTGGCACGGTCACCAGCATGCTCAAGGGGCTTTCCGAATCGGGGATGGTGACTTACACCCCTTATACGGGCGTGATCTTAACCGAGTCGGGCCGAAGTCTTGCGCTCCGCGTACTGCGACGCCATCGTTTGATTGAGCTGTTTCTCACGCGGACCTTGGCGCTTTCCTGGGACGAGGTGCACGCCGAAGCGGAGAATATGGAGCACTCCGTCAGTGACTTCCTGATCGACCGGATCGATGCGTATCTGGGTTATCCGGAAAACGATCCGCACGGAGATCCCATCCCGCGCGCCGACGGCACCGTTCCCCTGTCCAACGGGGAAAGCCTGGCCGACCTGAAAATCAATGATCATTTCTATCTGCTCCGCGTGCTCGATCAATCGCAAAGTTTTCTGCGCTTCCTGAGCGAAGCAGGGTTGGAATTGAATTCCCAGGGCCGCGTCGTTTCCAACAGTCCCGAAGGCGGCGTGATCTCCATCGAAGTCGACGGACGCCCCACCACGCTTTCGCATGAAGCGGCCAAAAAACTGTTCGTGGCCATGACCGAAAGCCCTTAGCTGCCGCCTCCCTTGGAAGCGATGCGAAGATTGGCCCTTTGCTCCGCCGGCTTCCCTCACCAGGCGAACGACTTTGCGCCGGTCAGGGTGTAGTCGTCCCGCGGCTGGCGATCTTCATGCGACGCCTGGGGTCGCCTTCTTTCTCTGGTTTTCTCCTGTCTGGCAACGCACAGAATTCTGTCTGTCGCCGCGGAGGTGTTGGGCCCACGCCATGCGAGGGCCTCTTTGAACCGTCAAGGCGAGAATCGCCCAGATGACGGCCATGCCGGTTGCGCGGCGACCAGGTTTTTCCCGCGATCGGTCATAAGCTGCGGCTCTTCAGGCCGCCCAGACCAGTAAATCCAGGCGGATTTGCCGAACTTTCACTTTTTTGTCGGGTTGGCGCACCCTTTGCAACTCTTTGGAACTGTCGTCGTGTACGGCAAACATAATCGCCCAGGCATCACCATGCTGGGTGTTCAACATCGCCCAGGCATCACCATGCTGGGTGTTCAACATAGAAGCTCGATAATCAGAATGCCTTGTTAAAAGGAGAATTACGATGGAAACCAAATTTCATCTCGACGAAGCCACGATCGACGAACTTCAGACCCTGATCCAGATCAACCTGGATAGCCAGGAAGCGTTCACGGAGCTAGCTGAGAACGTCAAGGGCGATCCGCTCGCCAGCTATTTCACGAAGCTATCGCAGGATCGCGCCACGCAGGCCGCTGAACTGCAGTCGCTGGTGGCCGACAACGCCGAAGAGCCGTCGAAAGACGGCACGATGACTGGCGCCGCCAAACGCGCCTGGACCAATCTTCGCGCCGCCCTGGGCGGAGGTCGCCACACGATGTTGTGCGAGGCCGAGAGCGAAGAAGACAGGATCAAACACGCGTACGAAGACGCCCTCAAGCGTGAGCCCGGCACTGCCGTCAGCGACGTGCTGCACCGGCATATGGCGAACGTGAAAGCAGCGCACGATCGAGTCCGCGAACTGCGGGACCGTGAGAAATAAGCGGCGCCGCGGCCAGCGGCCCACGGTTGCTGGTCCGCCGCCCATGATACCCACCCCAGGCCGCCTGGTTTTTGTCGACTGTCCCTTTCGACAATGCTAGGCGGCTTTTTTTATTTCTTGCCTCGGGGGGGTTTGTCCGCTATCCTTTAGCTGTGAACACCCGTATATTAACGGGTCAGGTTGTTTTCTCACTCACCGAGCAAGGAGGTCGCTGGGTGCGGAACTTCGGTCTGATCTTTTCGTTCTTTGGGCCCACAGGACTCTGGATCTATGTCGCTCGACCAACTCACGCGGAAACAGCTGGCCGTTTATAACTTTGTCCGCGACCTGATCGTGAATCGAGGTTATGGCCCCACCGTGCGGGAGATTGGAACCCAGTTCGATATCAGCTCGCCCAACGGCGTGGTGTGCCATCTGAAAGCGCTGGAGAAAAAAGGGCTCATCAGGCGCGACCCCCGCAAATCGCGAGCGATCGAACTGACCGAGGATCCTTACGATGACAGCGGCCTGCCGCTGCGAGGGATGGTCGCCGCCGGCGTCATGCGGGAAGCGATCGAAGACGATCAGCGCATTAACTTTGCCGACATGTTCAAAGAAGAGCGAAACCACTTTGTGCTGAAAGTCTCGGGCGACTCCATGATTGAGGCCCACATCGACGACGGCGACTACGTGGTGGTGCGCAAGCAGAACACGGCCAATAAAGGCCAGATGGTCGTGGCGCAAACTTCCGACGGCGAGGCCACACTCAAGTACTGGTTCCCGGAAGCGACCCGCATCCGCCTGCAGCCCGCCAATTCTGAGATGGAGCCGATCTACGTCAAAGACGCCAGCGTACTCGGCGTGGTCGTCGGCGTCGTCCGCAACTACGGCTAATACGCCCTTGCTACAGTCCGTCGGCGAAAGGGTTGCCTGCCCAAGGGCGGAGCGTTGTTTCACGGACCGCTCCTCTCGCAATCAGCCGCCGGGCGGTAGCCCACGCTTCTCCGGCATTCCGCGCTACCTCAACTATCCGCGGCCTTCACCAAACCGCAGGAACATCGACGGTCTTCCTGCGTATTTCCCACCCGGAATCGCTCCGCAATGCGATTTCCGAGGAAACCGTGGGCAAGCGTCCTGCGGCTGACTTTGGCTGGAGACGATGATCTTTACAAAGTCGCCGTCAGCTTGCGATCCAGGTGCGTATAGCCCCCGTCGACGAACAGGATCTGCCCGGTCGTGTGGCTGGATCTTTCTGAGGCCAGAAACAGCACCGTATCGGCCAGTTCCTGGACCGAAGTAAAACGGCCCCCCAGCGGAATCAGGTTGCTGATGGCCGCTTTGGCGGCCGCCGGATCGGCTTCCGACGCCAGGCATTTCTCATACAGGGGCGTCCAGGATTCGGCCGGCAGCACGGCATTCACCCGCACGCCATGCGGGGCCAGTTCGGCCGCCCATTCTCGGGTCAGACTGTTCACTCCGCCTTTCGCTGCCGCATAGCCCGAGGTTCCTCCCTGGCCTGTCACGCTGACCTTGGAGCCGATGTTGATAATGGCTCCCCGGCGACGCTTCAGTTCCTCCAGGGCGAAGTGGGCCATGGCGTACACATGCACCAGGTTTTTCGCCAGGGAATCGCAGAAGGCCCCCACGCCGGCCGACAGGCTCACGCTGTCGTTGACGCCGGCGTTGTTGATCAGAATATCGAGACCGCCAAAGTGCGCGACGGCCGTTTGCACGGCGGCCTGGCAGGCGTCGATGTCGACCAGATCGGCCGGTACAAACAGGCAGGCCCCGCCGGACTGTTCCGCCAGTTCGCGTCCTTCCGGCCCCTCCCGGTTGACGTTCACCACCTGCGCGCCCTCGGCCAGCAGACCTTCGACAATCGCCCGGCCGATCCCTTTGGAGCCGCCCGTCACGAGCGCCGTTTTTCCCTGCAGATGAAGATCCATGGTCTCGGTTATCCTTCCCGGGCGAGAGGAGAATGGCGCCAGTCGACGCGAGCAGAGCCTGCCGGTCTACTCTGCAGAGCCTGCCGGTCTACTCTTCGGTTTCTTCCTGGCTGAACAGTTCGCCTTCCTGCGGCCTGCTGTCGAGGTCGCGGTTGACGAACGCAATCGGCCGGTTGGCCGAGCGGTCGACGGTCAGTTGAAAAACGTCGAAGCGATTATACCCGCCGGAAATGTCATGGAACTGCTTCGGCTCGACACACTGCGAAACATCGACATCGACATACAGCAGGCCTTCGTTGTCCTGTAAGGGTTCGCCCAGCGTCTGGCCGCTGGGACCGGTCGCCAGGGAGACGCTGCGGGGGCTGGCTTCCAGGATCTTGGCCGCGTCGGGGTGTAACTTGCAAAGCAGCTGGTGCATCGGCTCGTCCATAAAACCGGAAGCGACGAGGTTGAATGCCTTGGCTTCAAACGAATGGGCGGCGGTGCGGATGCGAATCGCCTGGGCCAGATCGTAGTTGCCGGCCTGCGCCGGGTCATGGCTCGGCCAGATCGGCGGGTAGCTGGCCAGGTGCACCTGCTCTCCCTGGGCGATCATGGTGTAGCGAGCCAGCGGGTTGGTGTTCTCGCCGCAAATCAACATACCAACGCGACCGCACGGCGTATCGCACACCCGCAGACCGGCGCCATCGCCAGGCGCCCAGCTGAGCTTTTCGTAAAAAGTCGGCGCCAGCTTGCGATGATGGTTCAGTACGTCGCCTTCGGGGCCGATGAGGACGTTGCTATTATAGATGCAGCCCAGGCTGGCGGGACTGCGTTCATTAAACCCCAGCGACACGACCATGCCGCTGCGGCGGGCCGTCTGGCAAACCTGCTCCAGCTCGGGTCCGCCTGCCAGCAACGAACTGGCCGCCAGCTGGCGAAACAGGTCGTGGTTATAGATCGGCGAACGGAGCGCGCTCCAGACCGGAAACGCCGACACGTACGTTTCCGGAAACACGATCAGCTGGGCCCCGTTTTTCGCCGCCTCGGCGATCAGGCTGCACGCCTTGGCGATGGTCGGCTGGGTCTGCAGGAAGACGGGCGCCACATGCGCCAAGGCGGCTTTAAAAACAGGTAAACTCATGACAATCCCGTCAGGGGAAGCGGGCACAGGAAAAAAAAACGGACGTCCCGATCCGACTTGCGCCAAGCAGAACGTTCCCGCGGGACACGATAGCATTCGTCCCCGGGCAACGGGAGGGGCGGATCTGTCTTGACCAGGGCGACGATCCCTCTATACTCCGCGCGTCGCAGCGCCGGGCTGCGTGCTGGCCAGGCGGCAAAACACGCTGAAAAACTACTCGCTGCTGGAATTTCTATGTCGACACTTGCACTGCCGCTGCGCGGCTGGATCGACAATTCGCCCTGGCGACATTCCCACGGCGTCGCGACATGCTTGCTGGCGTTGCTGGCGATGCTGCTACCTGCGGCTGCGTTCGCCCAGGGCTGGCCGGCTGAACGGCAAACGGGCATTTTTATCTGCCACGCCAATTTCTCCCTGCTCGACTATGAACCGCTGCTAAACCAGCTGGGACAGCATGAACGGGAGATTACCGCCGCCTTGCATCTGCCGCGGGCGGACGAGCCGATCCACCTGTTTCTGTTTGATTCCAGCCGCACCTATCGCGGCTACATGGCCAAACATTTCCCGGAACTGCCGGCCCGGCGGGCCATGTATATCAAGAATGGCGGCCCGGGCATGGTGTTTGCCTATCTGGATAACGCCTTTGAAACCGACGTCCGGCATGAGAGCACGCACGCGGTGCTGCACTCGGTCCTGCCGGTGGTGCCGCTCTGGCTGGACGAAGGCCTGGCGGAGTATTTCGAAGCGGCGCCGGCCGATCGCTTGCATCAAAATCCCCACATGACGCCCGTCAAATGGGAGGTCCGATTGACGGGCGTCACTTCCGTCGCCCGGCTGGATACGCTGCAGGAGCTGACCGACCTGGGAACCGACGAATACCGCCATGCCTGGGCCTGGGTGCACTTTATGCTGCACGGCCCGCGAGAAGCCAGGGAGGAACTGCTGGCCTATCTGGCGGACCTGGAATCGCATACGCCGACGCCCCCGCTGAGCGTCCGATTGGCCCGTCGTCTGCCGAATCTCGACCGGCGCCTTGCCGAACATTTCAAGAGCTGGAAGAATTAAGGCCAGGGCGACGCACGGTTCGCCTCCTGTTTTCTGGCCCGGCGACCTGCCTTTGGCGTCGTCGGCCGCTTCCTTCTGAACGCTTGATCCGCGACTATCGTCGCGCGGCGCTCCCCTTTTTTCGGCCGCCCATGTCCCTGCTTGAACCTCAAAAGATCCTCGCGGTCGATGTTGGAAATTCGTTCATCAAAGCGGGGCTCTTTGCCCGCGGCCAGGGAGAGCTGATCCCGGAACAAACGCTGCGGACCACGCACGCCGACGCAGAAGGCGCCTTTGCCGAACTGCTGGCTCCCGACGACCAGGGTCGCAGCGGCCCTTATTACTGGGCGGTCGCGGCCGTCCATCGCGGAGCCGAACAGCGTCTGGCTGAATGGGCGAAGCAGCGACGGGGCGACTACTATCGCCTCCTGGACGGGAAAGAATTCGCCCTGCCGATCGAGGTGAAGCATCCGGAAAAAGTCGGCGTGGATCGCATTGCCGCCGCGGCCGCCGCCTTGCGGTTGCGTCGGTCGACCACCACGATTGTGGTCGACGCCGGTTCCGCCATCACGGTCGACTGGGTCTCAGAACAGGGCGCATTTTCCGGAGGAGCCATTCTGCCGGGCATGCGCACGCAGATGGCCAGCCTGGTCAAAGCGACCGATCAGTTGCCGCCGGTGGCCGCTCCCGAGGAGGCTCCGCCCTTGCTGGGTAAAGACACCGAAGAAGCGATCCGCTCCGGCGTATACTGGGGCGTGATTGGAGCCGTGCGCGAACTCACCGACCGACTGGCGGCCGAGTTCGGCGGCGAGCCTGAGTTGTTCTTTACCGGCGGCGACGGCCAGTTTCTGGCCGAGTATTTTCCCCAGGCCCGCTGGGAACCGAACCTGGTGCTGATCGGCGCGGCCCAGACGGCCCGTCGACGGCTGCGGGACGAAACGCCGTGATTCTTCCGCCGCCCGGCATTGCCGAACTGACGCCGGCCGGCAGGGGAGCCGTCGCCGTGATCGCCGTGACTGGCCCCCAGGCGGCGACCGCCGTGGCCGCCTGCTTCCGCTCCGCCACCGGCAGATCGCTGGAAAACGCCTTGCCCGGCCAGATGCTGTTCGGCCGCTGGCAGCCGGTAAAAGCCAGCCGCGAAGCGACCGAGCTGGACGCCGGCGAAGAGGTCATTGTCGCCCGCTTCCCGCAACGCATCGAAGTCCACTGCCACGGCGGCAGGGCAGCCGTCCAGGCGATCCTGGCTTCTCTACGCCAGCAGGGCGGCGTCGACCAGACAGCCGCCGCAGCGATGGCCCAGGACGCGCCTAACCCGTTCGCCGCCGATAGTCTCCAGGCGTTGTCGCAGGCCCGCACCGAACGAACGGCCGCCATTCTGTTAGACCAGCATCGCGGAGCGTTGCACGCCGCCCTGTTGGAGCTGGGACGCGTACTGCCGCGGTCGCCCGAGTTGGCCTTAGAGCAACTCGACCGCCTGCTGGACCAGCGCGGCGCGGGCTTGCATTTGACGACGCCCTGGCAGGTGGTGCTGGCGGGAGCGCCGAATGTGGGGAAGAGCAGCCTGATCAACGCCATCCTGGGTTACGACAGGGCGATCGTTTTCGATCAGCCCGGCACCACGCGGGATGTGCTGACAGGCCATACGGCCATCGATGGCTGGCCGGTGGAACTGGCCGACACGGCCGGCATTCGATGGGCGGCCGACGACGACATTGAACAGCAAGGCGTCGGCCGCGCGATGGCCCGGGTCGAACAGGCTGATCTGCTCATTCACGTCATTGACGCAACCGACCCCGCGGCGTCGACCGCGGCTGCTCTAACGCATCCGCACCGCCTGACGGTTTACAACAAGGCCGATCTGATCGCAAGCGATTTGAGCAACGCCGAAGCGCCCAACGACAAGCAGCGTCAGCCGATCGCTCCCGGCGGGGCAGGGCGCCTGGTCTCCGCCAAAACGGGCGCCGGCTTGCCGGAGCTGCTGGCGACGATCGCGACGATGCTTGTCCCAAAACCGCCTCCGCCGGGAAGCGCGGTTCCGTTTCTCGCAGCCCACTTCACCGTACTGACCGAAGCCCGCCAGCTCGCTGCGGCCGGCAACGGAACGACCGCAGCCGAGCAGATTGAACGACTGCTGTCGGGCGATAAGAATCCGGGCGACTAAATGTCGCTCAGGGTGCGGGTGCTGGCGCCAAAGGCGTCGCTTTCGATGTCCATCTGCTGCAGCATACGGACGAACAGGTTGGCGATCAGCTCGTTGTTTTTGAGATCATACGCCACGTGGCCCGCGTGCCGAAAACCGCCGCCGGCCAGCATCACCGGCAGGTTGGTGGTGGTGTGGGCCGAGGCATTCCCCAGATCGCTGGAAAAGAAAATCTGCGTCTGGTCGAGCAGGTTATCGCCCTGTTCGTTCGTGTTTTTGAGCTTCGTGAGGAAACGTCCGAAAGCACGGATTTCGGCCTCTTCGATGATAGCCAGCTGCTCAATCGTCTCTTCTTTTTTCCCGTGATGCGACATTTCATGATGGCCCAACTGCTTGCCATCGATGGAAACGTTCCCGTGCGAATACAGGTTCAAGGTGATCACCCGGGTGCTGTCGGTCTGCAGGGCCAGCCGCACCAGATCGTACCACTGGTCTTCGCGTTCGATCAGCGTCAAACCCGCGTAGTCGTTCTTGAAGGGCGCCGTGTCGACTTTCGGCTTCGGTTTGAGGACCCAGTCTTCCGATTGCTGCAGGCGTTGCTCGGCCTCGCGAATGGAGTTCAGCAGCAGGTCGACCCGCTGGCGATCGCCGCCGCCCAGGCGACGGGCCAGGGTTTTCGCCTGCTCGCGCACGCCGTCGAGGATGCTGCGTCCGTTCTTGATCCGCTCGATCTCCTGGGCGACTTCCGCGGGCGTGCCATCCACGAACAGGTCTTTAAAGACCTGGGTCGCTCGGTTCACCGCCGGGATCATGACGCCCTGGCTGTTCCAGGACAGACCGGCCGCCCCCAGCGTCAGACTGGAAAAGCGTGTTGGCGCCTGGAGCTTGAGGGCCATTTCCTGATCAAGCGAAATGCCGTTGCGAATATCGCCTTGCCGCATGCGGTGCGGTTCCACCGCGGTCAGCATGCCGGCCATGGTGCCGTGCCCGGCGCCATAATGGTGCGACATGCCGGAGAACACGGTGAAGTCCTGGCGATTATCTTCCAGCAGTTTCAAATAGCGGCTGGGCTGGTAGTTCTTCCCGGTCCCGGTCGGAAAGAAAAACGGCGCATGCATCCCAAGCGGCCGCGTCACAAACACCGCGCGTTTCGGCGGCGTGGGATCGCTGGCGGCGGCGCCGAACGCCCGCTGGGGCAACATGGCCTCCAGCAGGGGCAGGGCAATGGCAACGCCTGAGGCTCGCAAAAACGTTCGGCGGGGCAAAGGATTCAAAGGCATGGGACGCATCGCCAGGGGATAGAAGGAAAGAGGCTGCCAGCGGGACCGGCCGCCTTGACTATTTATTCAGGAACAATCGACTTTGCACGACGGAGTGTAGCAGCGAGCGAAAGCGATAACTGTCTTTTCGCGACTGGGCCGTCAGCTGCTCCAGCACCTCGCGGTCGGCAAACTGCAGTTCGGCGCCGGTCGCATAGGTAATCAGTTTGGTCGCCAGATTACGGGCCAGCTGATCTTCGTCCGCCAGCAGCAACTGCTTGTAATCATCCACGTTCACAAACGGCCGGCCGTCGGGCGTCTCCCCGTGGCACTCCACCTCAAGACCACGCGACACAATGCGCTTCGGATAGTTGGCCAGGGCGACCCGGTCCCTGCCGACGCCCCGGTAAAAATCCCGCCAGCCGCCGATCGGATCGAACGACTCCAGCGCGAAGCCCGGCGGGTCGATATGCTTGTGGCAGGACGCACAGGCGGCGATGTTGCGGTGCAGATCCAGTTGCTGGCGAATGGTGGTGGCGCCGCGGACATCGGGCTCAATGCCGGGGGTGCCCGGCGGCGGAGGCGACGGCGGCTGGCCCAGTATCCGTTCCAGCACCCACTTGCCCCGCAGCACAGGCGACGTTTTCGAGCCGTCGGCGGTTACTTTCAAAATGGCCGTCTGCGTAAGCACTCCGCCGCGGTGCGAACCGGGCGGCACGGGCGACCTGCGCAATTCGCCGCCGACGATTCCGTCAATGCCATAGTGCTGCGCCAGACGCTGGTTGAGGAAGCTCCAGTCGGAATCCACAAACTCCGTCAGCGGCAGATTCTTCTGCAGCACTTCGTCGAAGAACATGCGGGTTTCCCGCGGAGCCGACCAGTACAGGTAATCATCAAACTCGGCGTACATGGTCGGGTCGGGCGAGGTCGCATTGATCTCCCGCAGGTCCAGCCACTGGCCGGCAAAGTTCTCGCTGAAACGCTCCCCTTTGGGGTCATTCAGCATCCGTTCCACCTGCTCGTGCAGCACGTTCGGCTGCCGCAGCTTGCCCGCCGCCGCCAGGTCGCGCAGATCTTTGTCGGGCATCGACGACCAGAGAAAATACGACAGTCGCGAAGCCAGTGCGTAGTCGTCCAGCTGGGTCGGCTTGTCGGAGTCGAGCGCCAGCGTTTCATTCAGATACAGGAAGTGCGGCGAACAGAGCGCGGCCGTACACGCGGCGACCATCGCCTCGGCGAAAGGCTTCTCGCTTTTCAGTTGGTCGTGCGCGATCTGCACGTAGTACTGCACCAGCGACTCCTCCACCGGACGGCGGAACGCGACCGGTAAAAAATGCCGCAGCGCCCGTTCCGCATCCGCTGGCGGATCTGTCGTCACCGGGGCCAGGGAAAGCGGGTTCCACGCCACGCTCTGCGCCAGCGGGATGTCGTGGAACAGCTGGCGGTAACCGGCCGGCGGGAACGGGTCGAGCGGGCCCTCGATCTCGATCCAGTCGATTTTCAAACCGGGGCCTTGGTACGAAGCCAGCGGAGCGCCGTCCAGCATGGCGGGTAGCTCGCGCGGGCTCGGCAGATCCCAGGCGTTTACGAACACCACTTCGGCGGCTTCCAGATCAAACTCTTCGACAACTACCGTCTGCTTTCCCGGCGGCAAGTCATGGGTGCGACGTTTTTCCGGTTGTTCGGTCGTGCGGTATCCGCCGTGCGAGATCATGACCGGCAGGACGCGGCCCTCGGTTCCCACTGAAGTGAGCGAAAAGCTCACCCTGTAGCGGCCCGCCTCTTTGACCCGCTCCGACATCGCGCGCCCCGAGTCGTACATCCGAACATAGCTGATCAACGCATCGCCGTCGTAACGCACCGACTTGTCCACCAGGGACCGCAAAACGCTGCCCGCTTCGGTGATCTGCCGGCCCGTCAACCGCGATTTCATCGGCGTCGGCGCCCGCTTGGGAATGGCGGAGCGGATGGCTCTTTCGGCCGCTTCCTGGTAACGCAACAGATGGACCGACGACACGTCCAGCGCTTCGCTGACGTTGTCAAAACCGCCCGCCATGTTCTCTTCCGGCAACAGATCCATCACCTCGACCTGGGATCCCAGCAGATCGCGCAAAGTGGTCTGGTATTCGGTGCGGTTCAATCGACGCAGGGCGACCCGCCCTTCCGCCTGCTGCAACAGCAGGGAGGCCGCATGCAGGCGCCCCCGCAGGGATTCCGTAAAGGCGTTCCGCTCTGCCGTCGTCGGCGCCGGTTCGCCGGCCGGGGGCATCTCCTGTTTAACGAGCTTGTCGAGCACCTTGATCCAGATCCGGGCCGCATCGGGATTGTGGAAATCGGTCGACAGCGTATCCAGCCGCAAACCGGCTTCCTGCAGGTCGGCCCCATGGCAGCCCGCGCAGTGCTGCCGCACCAACGGAATCTGGACCGCAGTCGTCACCGGCTCCGCGGCCTGAACAGGCAGGATCGCCCCGCAGAACAACGCCGCGGCGACAGGGAGAAAGTAAGCAAAGAATATTCGAGCCACAGGATATCCAGCGATATTCAAGTTGTAAGTTTCAAGGCAGGAAAGGCGAGTCGCCCCAAGGCAGGACATCCCGCAGTCAGGAGGGAAAATCCGGTCGATCCCCGATCCGGACGAAGGAGCCGCTGCAGGCGGTGGCCGTGTGCGGTTTCCCGTCGCCAAGATTCAGGTGTACTCCATCCCCAGTGTTACGTCAAACGGCGTTGATGGGTTTCCATTGCCCACGCTTCTTCGCGGGAAGAAACGGGCGGTCCACGACCCTGGAACCAGCCGAGCGACCTGTGGCCAGGTCCGCTGCGCTGATCATGCCAGGGGAGTCAAGCTAGTGCTGCGTCAATCTTGAATCTTCGATTGAGCGATTTCGGCCGTGCTGCTTTGCCTCCAAAAAAACCGTGGGCTAGCGCCCGGCGGCTGATTGAGAGAAACCTGATTTTATGGTTTGACGCACCACTAGTCGAACAGCGGGAACGTTTCCGACTCCACGTGCGCGGCTTGCATTAACTGCAGCAACGCCGCGGCGATCTCCGGGTGTTTGTCGGCGACGTCGGTCGTTTCGCCAATGTCGCTGGCCAGGTTGTACAGCTCCAGGGGAGCCTTGGGGTTTGCTTTCAGGTTGCGGCGGACCCCTTTCCAGTTCCCCTGGCGCACGGCCTGGCTGCGGCCTCGTTCGCCAAATTCCCAGTACAGGTAGTCATGCTGCGGCTGCTGGTCGGCATTGCCGAGCAGCGTGGGAACCAGGCTCAAACCGTCGGTGTCGGCCGGGATGGTCGCACCGGCCAGCTCGCAGAACGTCGGCAGGATATCCCAGTGGGCGGAGATCAAAGCGGACGTACTTCCGGCGGCGATCTTGCCGGGCCAGCGGGCCAACAGCGGGGCGCGGATGCCGCCTTCGTACAGGTCCCGTTTGTGGCCGCGGAACGGACCGTTGGAGTTGAAGAATTCCGGATCATGGCCGCCTTCCTGGTGCGGGCCGTTGTCGGAACTGAGCATGACGAGCGTCTTGTCGTCGATCTTCAGCTTCTCCAGCAGGGCCAGCAGCTCGCCGATCTGGGTGTCAAGATGTGTCATCATGCCGGCGAAAGCGGCGACCGGATTCTGCACTTGCGGTCCCGAGTAACGGCCAATGACATCTTCAAACTGCGGCCACTTTTTCCGGAAAGGAGCAGCGGCCGATTCGGGCGAGTGCATCGCCGCATGCGGTACGGTGACCGGCAGGTAGCAGAAGAAAGGGCGGTCGGCGTTGTCGCGAATGAACTGCAGGGCGGCCGCCATGATCAGATCCTGCGAGTACGTTTTGCCGTCGAGTTCGACCCGCTCCCGGTTGCTCCACAAATGCGTCGGATAGTAGCTGTGCGCCTGCCGCTGGCAGTTGTACCCGTAGAACACGTCGAAGTGCTCGGCCGGATCCGACGGCGAGCCTGGCGCCCCCAGCCCCCATTTGCCGAACATGCCGGTCGTATAGCCGGCCTGGTGCAGCAGGCGGGGCAGGGTGACCGTGTCGGCCGGCATCGGCGCCTGGCCTTCGGGTTTGACTTCGCGGTTACCGCGGACGATCGTATGGCCCGTATGCTTGCCCGTCATCAGACTGCAGCGGGTCGGGGCGCAGACGGTGCTGCCGGAGTAATGGTCGGTAAAGCGCATCCCTTCTTTGGCCAGGCGGTCCATCTGCGGCGTCTGGAATTTCTCCTGACCGTAGCAGCTGAGGTCGCCATAGCCGGCGTCATCCAGCAGGATATAAACCAGGTTAGGACGCTCCTCGGCCGACGCGGAAACTCCCAGCATTACAACCGTCGCCGCCAGCAGCCAGGCGCGCGCTGCGGTAAACCAGACTCGCATACAATCACTCACGTTCTTCAGCAGGAAACAACTCGCAGCACAGGGCAAGCCAGCGCCCTCGCCGACCAGCAGGCTTATTCACTCGGCAGGGCGACCAGCTCCTATCTTACCAAGCGGGCCGCCAGGATACCGCTCGAAAACTGAGCGAACCGGCAGAGCCCAGATAGCCGGGAAGGAACGGAGTCGCCTGCATCGGCGTTGCTCCCAAAAAGCATTGAAGGGCGCCATCCATTGCTTGGCCCACACTAGCAAAGTTTGGGTGGGCCCATTTTCACCGGTTACGTTCTAGTCTGATGGCCGAAAGACATAGGGGACCGAAAGGATTTCATCACCGATAACTGATTTCGGGAGAGGCGATCTGCCATTCAAGACGGAAAGCAGGAACTGCAAAAACCCCATCTCGACAGGGAAGCAGCCTTCTTCCCGATCATGGTACACGATTGACCATGAATCAGGTTCTCCCTTGGTATACCAGGCAATCATATCCACGTCACCATATGAGCAAAACGGGAATAGTCCTGGCGACTCCGGAAATAAGGAATACGGGACCTCTCTTCCCATCTCGGCCCAGCTCTCATAGTAACGAACCAAAATGCGCAAGCGTGATCGAGGGGATTCAAACGCAAATGGGCTTTCAAAATCGAAATACGAGCAAAGTACACCTTCCCCATAGCGCTCGATGAATTGTTTGTAGTCGGAGGGAAGGTCGATTCCCAAGTCAGACACAATAGCCGCCCAATCTCCCGTTGAATGCACCGGGTTCCTAGGTGGAGGCACCAAATTGAGCAATTCGTCTATAAGCATGGTTAGCTATCGGGGGCGCAGCGGCTTGAGGACGTCGACCAGCTGCGCTAGCGATTCGGCCGAGTGGCCATAGCTAAGGCTGATACGCAGCAACGATTCGCCGGCGGGGACGGTCGGGGGACGGATGCCGGGCACGAACAGCCCGGCGTCGGCTAGTTGCTGGTGCAGTTGCATGGTGGTGTTCGGATCGCCGACGATCAGCGGCAGAATCTGGCTGGTCGAGCCGCCCGTATTCCAGCCTTCGGCCTGCAGCGTTTGCCGTAGCGTGTCCGCCCGTTCCAGCAGCAGCTGGCGTCTTTGCGGTTCGTCGCGAACAATATCCAGGGCCGCCAGGGAGGCGGCGGCCGTAGCTTCCGGCGCCGCGGTGGAGAAGACGAAGGTGCGGGCCCGATTGGCGAGCCAGTCGATCAGCCGCTGTTCGCCCGCGACAAAGCCGCCCACCGAACCGAGCGCTTTGCTGAGCGTGCCGACGCGAATGTGGGCCGGGTGCTCGGCCTGGAGAAATTCGGCGACGCCGCGTCCCTCGGCTCCGAACACGCCGGTCGCATGGGCTTCATCCAGCAGCAGCATGGCGCCGTACCGCTCCGCCAGCTCCGCAATCGCCGGCAGCGGAGCCAGATCGCCATCCATACTGAACAGGGAATCGGTCGCGATCAGCAGCCGGGGGCGAGTCGGAGAACCCGGAAGAGCCAGACCGGCGGACGCCGCCTGCAGGCGTCTGGCCAGATCGTCGGCGTCGGCGTGATGATAGATTTCGATCCGGGCGCCCGAGAGACGGCAGCCATCGATGATGCTGGCGTGATTTTTGGCGTCGCTGAAGATCAGATCGCCGCGACCGACGAGCGCGGTAATGGCGCCCACATTGGCGGCAAAGCCGGACGGGAACAGCAGCGCCGCCTCAGTTTTTTCGAGGGCGGCCAGTCGCTTTTCCAGCAGCGCATGCAGGGCGGCTCGTCCCGTGACAAGCGGGCTGGCCCCGGCTCCCCAGCCTTGGTTCTGGCAAACGTCTTGCACGGCCTGGGCCAAACGCGGATCGTTCGCCAGGGCCAGATAGTCGTTGGCGCCAAAGTTGATGCAGGTACGGCCGGCGACCTGGACGCGGTCCGCCGTTTGCGGAGTCGTACGCTCCACCAGCCGCCGTTGCAGGTTTTGGGCTGCAAGGTTCGCAAGCGCAGGATCGATCCAGTCCAGCGGGTCGTACGGCACAGGCGTCTACCCGGATTTCTATCCTGGGGAGGGAAGGGAAAACACGGCGAACGGAACGCCAGTGTACCCAGGCGCCAGGAGGAATCCCACCAGCCGTCGAGCAACGCCGGACAGTCGACTTTCACTAGTTGAAAGAACGCGATCTTTCGCGGAGCGAAAGTCGACTTTCTGCGCCTGCTTTTTCGCAAAACGATCAAACCAAAATCGACGGCAATTACCCTGTCGCTTTGCCTGCTAATGACCGCTCGCCCCGGTCGACCGTCTTTCGCGAGGCGAAAGACGGAGCATCCTGGGGCATGGAACAACAGGTACGATGGCAAGCAGTCGCTGTGGCGAGCCGGCTTAGATCACGCCGCCATGGACGCGGAAGGGCGTCATGTGGTCAGGCTGATCGAGGAACCAGATGCGTTCCCATTCGTTCAGGAAGCTGCGCAGATCTTCCGAGGTGAAGATCAACTGGCGGGTACGGCGAACCGGATCGCCCGAGTAAATCGGCAGGAAGCACCCCGTATTCGTCGTCAAGACGATACCCAGCAGCAGGGCGATTAGCATTCGACGCATGATACTCCTCCGTGAGTTTCGTCGAGGCTGCAGAAAAGCGGCCATTTCTACGACGAATTGATGAGTGCAATCCTTGGGGTAGCTTCAGCTTGCAAGCCCTGGCGACCGTTCAGGCGCCCGGACTAGGTTCGTTCTCTTCAAAGGTTCGCGGTCCTTCGTTTCCTTCCGAAGTCGGGGGCAAGCCCGATAAACCGCTACCTGGTTGATTTGGATGGTGGTTGGCGTCGCCGCTGGGAGGCGATGCCGGCGGAACCTGGGGCCCCGGGTTTTCGGCCGCGCGGGCTGCGTCGGTCGATCCTGCCGGGGAGCTGGTCGGTTCCGTTTTCGGTGGTTCTCGTTGTTCTTCCTGGGTGCGTCGTTCGGCCGCCTGGGCGGCTTCGGACTCTTCAAGTTGCCGCACGCGTTCTTCCATCGTTTTGCCCGGCTTGAAGGTTACGACGTACTTTTCAGCCACGTCGACACGTTCACCGGTGCGAGGATTTCGCGCTTTACGGGCGGCTCGCTTTTTGACTTCAAACACCCCGAAATTTCGTAACTCAATGCGACGCTCTTCTACCAAGGCTTCGATAATCGCGTCGAACGTCAGCTGAACGATCTCTTTCGTTTTCAGTTGCGTTAAACCGATTTCCTCTGAAATCGTTTTGACGATCTCTTTTTTGGTCACGACTTGAATTCCTGTGGCTAAGGGGCGAACGAAGGGTCGTCACCGAGCTCCGACATCGTTCCAAGTGTAAATACCACAAGCATTAAAGTCAAGCAAACTGAGTCGCAAGGACGTTGGGTCCTCAGGGCAAATGCCCCCTGGTCGCAGGGAACGCTGCGGCCAGTTGATTCCCCTAAACTTCTACCAGAAAGGAACTTACAGTGATTTTCACCCGCACGATCCGGGCTGCAAGCCGTAACTCCAGGAATCTCAAGGAGTAACGTCTAGACAGCCAACAGCCGAACCCAAGTCCAGCCGCCTGTTAGTAAGTGATATCGTCGTTGTAATCGCTAGACTTCAACTGAAACAGAAAATCGTCAAAGTTTTCCACCCCTCGTGCTGCGTCAAAACGAGGAATCAGGGCGGGGCCGCAGTGGATTTGGCCTCAGATCCGTTCGGCATCGCTAAAGAAAAGCACTTGTGGCCAGGTCCACTTCCCTTGAAGGAACTAGTGACGTACCCCTTGGACCTGTCGGCAGCCCCCCCCGATCAGGAGACGGCTTTGGAGTTGCGACGGCGGCTGGGGGCTTCGTCGGCGCCGAAATCGTCGTCGTCCTCGTGGTCCTCATTCTCTAATTCCTCGTCCGCGCTGGAGGCCGGATCGTCGCCGCTGGGCTCCATGCCTTGCATCCGTTCCCAGTCGGCAATGCTGATGATGACTTCGCGGGCCTGGGAGCCGTTGTATTCGCCCACGATCCGGTCTTCGGCCATGAAGTCGATCAGCCGGGCGGCCCGACCGTAGCCGATCGCCAGGTTCCGCTGCAGCAGGGAGACGCTGCCGCGGCCCTCGCGGACGACGATATCGACGGCCGCTTCGTACAGATCATCACGATTCTTCAAGGCGCCCGGTTCGACTTCGTCTCCTTCTTCGACCTTCAGGTTGACCAGTTCCTTCACAAAGTTCTGCTCGCCCGTGCTGACAAAGGCGGTAACCTTGTTGATTTCTTCGTCGCTCAGGTAGGTTCCCTGTCCGCGGAGCAGGGTGCTGGTGCCTGGGCCGAGGAAGAGCATATCGCCGTTGCCCAGCAGCTTGTCGGCTCCGTTTTCATCCAGCACCACGCGGCTATCGGTCCGGCTGGCCACCTGGAAGGAAAGGCGGGCCGGCAAGTTGGATTTGATCAAACCGGTGATAACATCGACGGTCGGTTTCTGGGTGGCGAGGATCAGGTGGATGCCCACCGCCCGGCTCTTCTGGGCGAGGCGGATAATATGCTGCTCCACCTCTTTACCGCATTGCATCATCAGGTCGGCCATTTCGTCGGCGACAATCACAATGTAGGGCAAATGGGTCGGGATGTTCTTTTTCTGCTCTTCATCCTCGGGCTGCAGGCGATCCATGAGTTCTTCGTCGCCCAGCTGGTTGTAGCCGGCGATATGGCGCACGCCGGCCTTGGCCAGCAGCGAGTAGCGTTCCTCCATTTTATCGACCGCCCAGGCCAGAATCGCTTCGGCCTTTTTCATATCGGTCACCACCGGATGCATCAGGTGGGGGAGCCGGCCGTAGCCGCTGAGTTCCACCATTTTGGGGTCGATCATCAGCATCCGCACTTCGTCGGGCCGGCGAGTCATCAGGATGGAAGTAATGATCGCGTTCAAGCAGACGCTTTTACCCGTACCGGTACGACCGGCGATCAGCAGGTGGGGCAGCGTCGACAGGTCGGCGACCAGCGAGTTGCCGGAGACGTCTTTCCCCAGGAACAGCGGGATCCGCATTTTCTGCAGCTGGTTCGACGATTCTTCCATCACCTCCCGTAAACGGACCGCCACGCGGGTTTCGTTCGGCACTTCAATGCCGACGGTGTTCTTGCCGGGGATCGGCGCCACAATACGCACGCTGGGCACGCGGAGGGCGATCGCCAGATCATCGGCCAGGCCGGTGATCTTCGAAAGCCGCAGCCCCGCCTCCAGCGAGACTTCGTACTGGGCGATCACGGGACCCGTTTCAATTTCAACCACTTTCACGCTAAAGCCGAATTCAGCGAACGTCTTTTCCAGGATCTTTGCCTTGGCCAGCACTTCGATTTCCTGCGTGGCAAAGTCCACGTCTTCGCTTTCTTCCAGCAGGTTGAGCGAAGGCAACTGATAGTTGGCGGCCGTATTCACTTTGTCGGCGTCGTCCATGTTGTCGAGCACCTGCTCAAACGCCGACTGCTGCTTCTTCTTGATTTTGAAGTGCGGACCGCCGGTGATCTCTTGCGCGGCGGTCGCTTTTTGCTTCTTCGACGGCTTGGCCTTCATCACGACCAGCGGTTCGTCGATTTCGTCTTCGAACTCCTCCTGCAGTTCCGGTTCTGCCGGCAAGACTTCCGCCACAGGCACGACGGCCGCTTTCTTGGCGGGCAGGGTCACGTGCGGCGGCGAGGCGATCGGATGCGAGAAGGCCGGAGCAGCCAGGTCGTCGCTGCCGCGCTTGCCGCCCATTCTGACGGCCGGTTCGTTCGGATCGCGAACGCGGCGACTGCCAATCAGTTTCCAGCCGCGAGCCTTCACCTGCTTCGAGGCCGACAACCCCACCAGCACGGCGATGCGTCCACAGTAATGGGCCATGCGGATCATGGCGTAATCGGTCGCCAGGAACAGCCCCGCCACCGTCACTCCCAGGGCCAGGATCACGGCGCCCGCCGTAGCGAACTGCGTTTCCAGCAGGGCCCGTCCAATTGCACCCAGATAACCGCCGCCGCCAATCACCGGACCAGGCGACACGCCGGCCAGCAGCAACCCGGCCAGCGTGGCCATGCCAAAGAGCGAGGCCGTCCAGCCAAACAGACGCAGCGTCGGCGCTCCGATATCCTGGCGTCGCAGCAACAGAAAATCGACCGCCGCCAGCGAAGCGACCAGATAATAAGCTCCCAGGCCAAAACCCGAGAACATCAGATCGGCAGCCAAGGCGCCCCAGGGACCGCAGGCGTTGACCGCGCGCTCGGCCGCCGGATAAACGAGCGTGTCGGGCTGATAGACCATCGACAACGGAGCGGGCAGCGGCCCGACCGGATCGGCCGGATTATAGGTCGCCAGCGCGGCGCCCAGGAACACGGTCAGGGCCAACAGCGCGATCGCGAACAGATCGTGGGTGAGGTTTCGGTTTTCAAGCATGTGACGCGCAGCATCTGCAGAAATGTTCCGGCGGTAAACCTCGGGCGCCGGAAAGCCGTGGGCGCGTCCATGCCCAACCCAATCCCTAATCCAATGTTTCGTGAGCGGAGTGCTCAGTATGGTCTTCGGCGATTGTCGTTCGCCGTCGCCAGTTTCCTGCAGGGCGCCGGCGTGGTTTGCGCCGCCCTGAGATCAGGTGCGTTCGTCGCGGTGGGAATAATCGGAAGGACGAAACGGCAAGCGAGAGCATCGACCGTGAACCGTAGCCTGCAGCTAACCGGCCGGTCGGAAAATTTTCCGCTCCCGCCTGAATTACGGACCCCAGCGGCAAACGGTTCTAACGATCCTTCCCGCTGTATCGCGTCCGCCCTCACAGCCGGCAATTCCCGCAGTGTTCCGGCGTGCCAGAGAAAAACAGCATGAGCGCAGAAAAAGTCGTGTGTGACGCCAGGGAACGCGCGGTGAAAGACGGTCGCAGCCGAGCGACGGCGGTCGTTGAATGCGTCGTTGTGCGAGAAAGCAGACGCCGGAAAGTCGACTTTCACGCCGTGAACGGTCGCCTGCTTCTGTGGAGGAAAAACCACTGTCCGGGGCGTGCGACGAAAGCATCGCGTAACACAGGACGACGATATGGGTGCGTCCTCATCCCTGGGCGAGAAGCCTGCCGGCACTCCTACTGCGGCCGCAGATGCTCAAACGCCTGCAGCAGCGGGCGGACGCCGATGTCGACGAAGTACCAGGTGATGACCAGCGGCAGAATCGCCGTCAGGGCAAAGTAAAGGCCCGTGATGATGTACTTGGCCGTCGACGAGAACGCCGGACTGAACCAGAGCAGCGGCAAGCCCAGCGGCCCCACGCACAGCAGCATTCCCAACACGGCCGGCCGGTTTTTGGCCAGCGCCAGCAGCGGTCCGTTCAATGCCAACGGCCGCGGCGGCAACGCCGGAGTCGGCGCCGGCGGCGGGACCAGCCCGGTAAAGGGAGCCCGCTCTGTCAGCGCCCCCGCAGCACGCAAAGAGGGCAGATCGCTGGCGGGAACCGGAGCCTCCGCGCCGCACTGGCTGCAGTAACGATCGCCGGGGCGCATGCCGGGGCAGCCACAGGAAGGCGAAGTGATGAGCGTTTGATTCATGCGACCGGGTGGTATACTGGGCGAAAAATTTGTACGGGGGTCCCTCGCAAGGATAGCTTGCAATTGGGAGGGACGTCGCCGCTTTTTCTCACGGTCGCTCTGCCGGCCATCCACCCTGGGAGACTTCCATGTCTGGCCGACCCTCAGTTACGCGTCGCTCTTTCCTGTCCGCCACGCTGGCGACCGGAGCCGCCCTGTCGCTTCGCCCGCGCTGCCTGCAGGCGGCCGGTCGCGACCTGAAACCGCTGACTTTTGCGATCGTAACGGATACGCATGTCGGCTACCGCATGCAGGAAAGCGCGGCAAAGCAGTGGGAAAAAACGGCGGCCGAACTGCGCGAGGCGCCCGGCGAGCTGGTGCTGCACCTGGGCGACCTGGTCGATCAGGGGCAGGAGTCGCAATACCCGATCTACCTGGCGGCCCGTGAGAAAATCGGCAAGCCCGTTCACGAGATTCCCGGCAATCACGACCCGGCCGCGCTGTTTACGAAATTCATCCGGCCGCAGATCGACACGACCGTCGACCTGGACTGGCTGCGGTTCGTGCTGATCGGCAACGCCCATACCGATTCGCATGACGGCTTTCTGACCGCAGAGCAAAACGCCTGGATCGCGGACCAGTGCCGTCTGGCGGCGGAGCAGCAAAAGTACGTCGTGCTATGCATGCACGTGCCGGCCCACACCAACCGGAACCCGGACCGGGGCTGGTACGTCAAACCCGACAACGGCCAGACGGCCCTGTATGAAACAGTGCAAAAATTCGAAGACCGCATCCTGGGCCTGCTGCATGGACACTTTCATAACGGGCTGCGGGGATGGGACGACCATGGTCCCGTCCAGGAAATCTGCTTCCCCTCGGCTTTGTATAACCTGGACCGCAAGTTAGAAGAGCGGGAAGCTCCCGGCTATAACCCGCTGGAATTCCGCCCGGGCTATACGCTGGCGGAAATCAAGAACGGCGTGCTGACGTTGACCTATAAACCGCTGGCCGAGGAGCCTTCGATCGCGCGTCCCTGCAAGCTCCAGCAACTGGCTGAGTAGCAGCCCCGCCAGCCGCCTTTTGGTTTTTTGTCACGACGCTTGCAAGCACAGCGTTTATTGGCCCGACGCCTGCTTTTCGGGAAGCGGCGCCACTTCCGGCAGGCTGTTCACCATGCCAGCGTCCCGCTGGGTGAGTTCCGCCACCAGACGCTTGCGGAACTGCAGTACCTGCTCACGATGTTTGGGCCGCCTCGCCAGGTTGACCAGTTCGTCGGGGTCGGCCTGCAGGTCGTACAGTTCTTCGGGCTCGTTTTCGACCAGCGTGCGGATGTACTTGTAGCGACCTGCCACCAGCATCGCCCACCAGGGGACGCTGTTAGGGCTGAGTTTGGCCGGGTCGGAAGGAACCTTGTCGGTCTCCTTGCCGTAGGACTGGCCCGTATACGCCATGACGGCGGGCTCGCTCCAGGGGCCGTCCGGTTTCTTCAGCAACGGCGTCAAATCCGAGCCGTGCATCTTCCAGGGCAGTTCAATCCCGGCGGCCGCAAAAAAGGTCGGCGGCAGGCTCGGACCGTCGATCGGATAGTCGCACACGGCTCCCTGGGCGAACTGTTGCGGGTAGCTTACCAGCATCGGCGAGCGGATCGTGGCGTCGTACGGCGCCAGCTTCAGACGGAAGCCATGTTCGCCCCAGGCAAAGCCCTGGTCGGCCGTGTAGACAATCAACGTGTTGTCGCGCTGGCCCGAGTCGTCAAGCGCCTGGAGCAGCCGGCCGACGCCTTCATCGATCGCCAGCACGCCCTGGTTATATTGCCGGACCCAGCCCGTCAGCGTATTGCCGTGCAGCATTTTCTCGGTGACAGTTGCCTGCTGGGAATTGCGGCCCAGGACGGGCTCCCCGCCGGGACCGGGAATCCATTCCTGGCGATCGCGGGAATATGTCGGCTTGCCCGCCCGCGGCGGGTAAATGTCGGCCGGCGTCGGCACATGGGGATCGGGGTAAGCGTCCCGATGCCGCACGTCCGGCAGAAACGGGCCATGCACGGCGCCGTAACAGACCCAGAGGAACCACGGCTTCTTCTCGGGCCGATGGGCTCCTTTAATAAAGTCGACCGCCCAGTCGGTGTAGTTGTCAGTCGAGTAGCCTTCGGCCATCTCCGCCTTGCCGCCGTTGGTCTCGATCAGCTGGTCGTAATAGTAGTTGCCGGCATTCTCTATATGTCGCGGGCGATTCCAGACCTTCTGATAATCCCAGTCGCGGTTGTAACCCGTATCGGTCCCCGTGTGCCATTTGCCGATGTGGGCCGTAACGTAACCGTTCTTTCGAAAGACCGCAGGCCAGAACGGGCAGGCGGCCGGGTCGTACTGGCTGCCGGGATACTTGCCTTCCATCCGCATCGAATTCACGCCGAACTGCAGATGGCCGGTCAGCATGGTCGCGCGGGACGGCATGCACCAGGTGCCGATATACGCCCTGGTGAAACGCACGCCTGAGCGGGCCAGCGAATCGATATTGGGAGTGCGGACCCAGTCGTAACTTTCGGGATAGCAGCTGACCGTTTTATACGACTGATCATCGGCGTAAATGAACAGGATGTTCGGCCGGTCGGCCGCCGCTTCGGCCGCCGTCGCTGATCGAGAGTTGATCCCACTGTACATCGCACCCAGCAGCAGCAGGGCGGTAAAGGCCCGGCGACCCCAGCGTGGCGCCGCCCGGAACCGGCGGGAGGAACAAGAAGCAGCCGACAGAAAACCGTTCATGGGAGTCGTCTCAAAGAGGAGCAGGAAAAGAAGGGCAAGGGCGACCCGCAACGGGCCATATCAAGCCAGCCGCTCGAGTCGCACGCCGCCGCCATCTGCCCACACGTTAACGTCTGCCCCGCCCGATTGCACGCCACACCCCGAGAAACAACAGCGACGGGTCCCGCAGGAGTGAACGCCCAGGAAATCCCGACCGACAATTGATTGTCGACAATATCATCGACAATCAATCGTCCCTGGCCGCCAGATCCAGCCGATCCTGCTCGCGCATCAATTTCCGCAAACGCTGTTCAAATTCGACTTCCACCCGGTCGTTCAGCAGATCGCGGGCCGATTCCAATCCCTGGGGAATTAGCTTCAGCGACTCGACGCCGGCCCGCTCCATCTGATCGGCTACCGCATGCAGGCGTCGGGCAATTTTGTCGATTTCCAACGCATAAGTCCGCACTTCGCGAAGCGACCGCGGCAGCATTTTCTTGTGCCGACGCGTGCGACGCTCCCGTTTTTTCGGCGCGGATTCCTGGCCGGCGGCGGCTGGCAACGGGCGTTTCTCTGTGTTCGACATGGCCGATTTTCCCTGGCGCCAAATGTCTCCCCGCCGCGGCGGGCGACGAGATTCGCAGTAAGTCTCAATGCTGCACAATATTGTAGCCAATGTGCTAGCAAAAGTTAGTTGACAAACGTTCACTAATCGGCATAATGCTCCTGTCGCGGAAAACAAGCCGCCGGTTGTACCTTGCCAGGGCGGGCGTTTCTCCCCTCTCTTTTTTCTGACTGCTTTCTATGACGACACGTATGCTGACCTGTGATCGCGGTGTGTTTCCCCAGCAGAAAACCTGGTGGCGACGCCTGTTTGAAGAGGCCGATTACTTGCGTTCCGTGCCCGAGCCGACCGTCGCCGAGAGCGTCTTGCTGCTGCGGGTCGATCACGAGCCTCGCCTGGAGCAGGACGCTTCCGCCGTGATTGAAAAGTACAAGCGGCTGATTCGCCGCGCTCGGGAACAGAGCCTGCAGCGCGCCGCCAATTAGGACCGGCGCCGCAGGAAAGAGGCCAAGGAAGGGACGGCAGATTCAGCTTCATCTTGTTTGGCTTCAGCGCCGCCAGGGCAGTCGCAATGCGATACGATCTCCGATACATGCAGGAAGTGGGCGCCGTCGCGCTCATGCAAATGGGCTACCGCGATTATCAGGAAATCGCGGATTTAGTCGGCCTCCAGCCGGACGAGGTGGCGGAGATCGATCTCTCCAGCCGCCCCCGCATCCGGGCCTGGGCCATCACGGGCGTTCCCCTCGGAGAGTTTGCCGAACTCCGCCGCGCCATTCGCTGTCGCGGCTGCGGCGTCCTTCTCAATAAAGCGCCCTGCTTGCGCTGCCAGTTACAGTCACGACGACATCCGCGTTAAAACGATTTTTCGTCTGCCTTTCTCCTCTCGCCTGCCTTTGTTCCCGGGCATTGCTATGTCTTACCTGTTCAACCTGCTGCCCGACTCCACGACCGGCGTGAAACTTCCGCCCGGCCGGAAATCGCTCGGCTTGTGGGATACGGACGCTTCGCATCTGCTCAGGATTACCCCCGGCAGCAACCTCACGGCCCACCGTTCGCTGACCTGGACCACAGGCGACGCTGACCGGAACGTGACGATCAGCGGCGATGCTGTGATCAGCCAGGATTATTCGACGACCGGCACGCCGCGGTTCGGGGCCGTTGGAGTCGGGACCGTCCCCACCGGGGCCGCGTTCCACGGATACGACGCGGCCGGGACGGTTAGCGTTTATCTGGACGCATCCACGGGGAACAACAGCGCGGGTTTTCAGTTAAGAAACGCCGCCAGCACGGCTAATGATCGCACGCTGTTTTCCCGCCTGTTCTCGACACACGGATCGCTGCCGGACGCGTTCCTGCAGGATCATCGCGTCGGCGGGTCGCTGGTTTCGCGCACGGCGTTTCTGGCGAACGGCAACGGCTATTTCGACGGGCTGAACTGGGGACTCGGGCAAACGACGTTCGACGCCACGGGGACCAAGGTTTTCGTGATCGGCAACGGCACGGCGCCAGCGGCGGGACTGGCCAATGCATCGCAGTTTTACTCCAAGGACTTCGGCAGCATCGCCTGCCCGACGTTCAAAATGGAGGACGGGACGGAAATCATCCTCAATCAGAATCTCAGCACGGCATCGAGTCCCGCATTTGCAGCGGTCACCGGACGTGACGCCAGCGGGACAAACACCGCCGGCGCAAACCTGACGATTCAGCCGGGCCAATCGACCGGCAACGCGACGCCGGCCTCCATTCAGCTGCAGTACACGGCGGCCGGGTCCAGCGGATCAACCGCCCAATCGCTCGTTACCGGCCTCACTTTTTCCAACGCCCTGCTGACGTTTGCGGACGCGGTGAACGTTGCTTTCAACACCACGACGGGCACGAACTTCGGCACGGCGACGGGACAGAAACTCGGCTTCTGGAACGCTACGCCCGTGGTGCAGCAGGTGCTGGCGACCGGCGCCGGCGCGACTGTCGATAACGTCATTTCGCTGCTGCAGACGCTCGGCCTCTGCCGACAATCCTAACTTCAAGGAGTATTTCTCATGGCAACCAGTGCTGAAATCGTCGCTATCGGTCAGGCCGTCGCCGCCTGCGCCAGGGCCGCCAAAAGCCTGAACGCGATTACGGATCAAACGCTTTCGCGCAACACGGTCGAATCTTTCGACTGGGCCGCCGCGGATGCCGACGAGGCGAACGCGGCGTTGTCGGCCGCTGGCGTCAGCTATTCCTCGGCGGAAGTATCGAACGCGATCGGCAGCCTGGCGGCGTTCCAGACGTATTGGGGCACGCACGGCGGCAACTTTGAAAAGCTCACCGATCCGATTGTGTAATCGGCAGATCACCTTCACCAGAACGGATTAACCGATGGCCGCCAAGAAACCGCCGCTCATTACGCTCAAACTGCCGCTCGACGACGTGCTGAAAATCACGGCCAGCCTGTCGGAGCATCCTTACAAAATGGTGGCCGACACGCTGGAGCGGATGGACGCGCAGGCGAAACCGCAGATCGAAAAACTCGAAGGCAAATAACCAATGGCATCCACCACGATCACCTGCAACCTGCCCAGCGGCCTGTCGTCGCCCGTCCTCAAGCTGGCAGCCGTCGGCGCTCCTGATACGCTCGTCAACGGCGTCGGCGATACGCTGACCGAACAGACGAACCTCAAAGGCTGGTACGCAGCGACGGTTACCGAAGCGCTCGCCGATCTGCATCTGGCCACACTGGAGGATTCGGCCAGCAACGTCCTGGCGACCGGCTACGTCAGCCTGGCCGACGACACGGGCAACTACCTGGTGGTCGAACAGTGTCTGCTTTCGGTCGGCGCCAAACCGGGCGAACTGTCGATCAGTTCGGGCAAGGTGCCAGCCACGATCGCCGCGGGCGACCTCGCAACCGATTCGATCACGGCCGACGTTCTCCAAGCCGACGCGGTTGCGGAGTTGCAGAACGGCCTCGCGACGGCGTCCGCCTTGGCAACCGTGGATGGCAATGTGGATGCGATCAGGGCCGTCACGGACGAGATCCCCGATGCCGGAGCGATGACCAGCCTCGCGATGGCGCTCGCCACGGTCGACGGGAACGTCAACTCCATCCTGGAAGACACAGCCGAGATCGGGCCCGCCGGCGCCGGGCTGACGAACATCCACCTGCCCGACCAGGAGATGAACATCACCGGCAATCTGTCGGGATCGGTGGGCAGCGTTACCGGCGGCATCAACACGGCGGCCGGCGAGATCACCACGCTCGACGGCCTCGATACGGCCCAGGACGCCGAACACGACGCGACGCAGGCCCTGCTTGCCACGATCGCCGCTTATATCGACACCGAAGTGGCCGCCATCAAAGCGGTGACGGACGCGATACCCGACTCGGGAGCAATGAGCAGCATCGCCACGGCGGCCGCGCTCGCGACGGTTGATGCGAACGTCGATTCCGTCCTGGAGGATACGGCCGAACTGCAGGCGGCCTGGACGGATGGCGGTCGTCTGGACCTGCTGGTCGATGCGATCCAGGAGGCGATCCAGGCAACGGGCGTCGCACTGTCGGCGGCGACCATCAACACGATCGCGGACGGACTGCTGGACCGGACCGATGGCGTGGAGCCAGCCAGCAGCGGCACGTCCCGCACTCTGCGGCAGGCGTTGCGGCTGATCCTGGCTGCCAGCGTCGGCAAGCTCAGCGGAGCCGCCGGCGCCCAGGTCATGATCCGCGACCCCAACGACACAAAGAACCGGATCGTCGCCGCCGTCGACAGCAGCGGCAACCGCACCAGCGTGACGCTCAACGACAGTTAAGCGGTCGCCGCCCACGTTGCCTCCGCCCGGTTCTTTTTGCGAGAGTCCCGAATGTTCGCCGCCCGCTATTTTTCCCCGCGTTTCTTTACCCCCAAGTACTGGCCGCCGACCCTTGTCCGCCGGGGGGCCGCCGTGCAGATCGAGGCGCGCGATTTCCTGGCCGGCCCTTCGGCCGCCGCCTCGCACCGGGCGGGAGCGGCCGCAGCTTCAGAACAAACGGCCGGAGCCGCCGCGGTCGCCTGTCCTCGCTGACAGGTTCTGCCACTCTAGCATTTCATGTCACGCTGACATGCACTGGCGCCGGTTCCTGGCGGCAGCCTCTTCTTCCTTCTTTTCTATGGAGTCCATGCCGGCGATGAAAATACGGGACCGCATTATTGATTTTCGCCGCGTGCCGGCGGACCAGTTGCTGCCGAATCCGAAAAACTGGCGGACCCATCCGGTCGCCCAGCAGGACGCCCTCCGCGGCATCCTGGCCGAAGTCGGCATCGCCGACGCGGTGCTCGCCCGGGAAACGCCGGCGGGACTGATGCTGATCGATGGCCACCTGCGGGCGGACGTATCGGCCGACGCCGTCTGGCCGGTGCTGGTGCTGGATGTCGACGATGACGAAGCCGACAAGCTGCTGGCCTCCCATGATCCGCTGGCCGCGATGGCGGTCGCCGACCAGCAAAAGCTGGACGAACTGCTGGCCGGCCTGGTGGTGGAAAGCGCCGCCCTGCAGGCGATGTTCGACGACCTGCAGCCCGATTCCGGGCAGCCGGACGAACCGGAGGAGGAATCGCCGGAAGTCGAAATCCCCGAGATGTTCCAGGTCGTGGTCGCCTGCGTTTCAGAAGCAGACCAGGCCGACGTTTACAGCCGGCTCACAGAGGAAGGATATCGATGCCGCGTTTTGACCTTGTAGTGGAATGCCCCTTGTTCAACTCCTTTCGCGTGCAACAGGCGGCCGGCATGTTCGACATGGCGCCGGCCGAAAAACTGCGCGAAGAGTTCCATGTGGAAACGCCCGAACTGGACGAACCCTGGACGATCGGCGCCATTGTGGGACCGTCGGGCAGCGGCAAAACGACCGTCGCCCGGGCCGCGTATGGCGAGCGCGTTTACGCCGGCGGGAACTGGCCGGCCGACGCCGCCGTGGTGGATCAGTTTGGAGATCTGCCGATGACGGCGATCACCCAGGCGCTGACCGCGGTTGGTTTCAGCAGCCCGCCCAGCTGGATCAAGCCGTACGCCGCGCTGAGTAACGGCGAGCAATTTCGCTGCGATCTGGCCCGGGCGCTCCTGTGCGGCGCCCAGGGGCCGGGCGAAGCGATGCCGGGGGACGACCTGGTCGTGTTCGACGAATTCACCAGCGTCGTGGATCGGGCGGCGGCCCGGATTGGCTCGGCGGCGGTCAGCAAGGCGATTCGCTCCGGCCGCATCGATCGGCGGATGGTGACCGTAACCTGTCACTACGACGTGCTGGAATGGCTTGAGCCCGACTGGGTGCTCGACATGGCCGACGGTCGTCTGCAGCGGAGGCGTCTTCGGCGACCCCGCCTGGAAATGCAGGTCCGCCGCTGCACCCATGCTGCGTGGTCCCTGTTTAAGCGTTATCACTATTTAAGCGGCGCGCTGAGCCCTTACGCGGAGTGCTTTCTGGCCGTCTGGGAGGAAGAGCCGGTCGCGTTTTGCGCCGTGCTGAACATCCCCGGCCGTCGCGGGCGAAAGCGGATCTCGCGGATTGTGGTTCGTCCCGACTATCAGGGGATCGGCGTCGGCGGCCGCATGCTCGATGCGGTGGCGGAGATGTACCGGCGGCAGCAAAAACGGATGAACATCACCACCAGCCATCCGGCCATGATCGCTAGTCTGCGTCGCAGCCCGCGCTGGAAGGCCGTGGGCTTCAAACCGCTGGGGAACCGCCGCACGCGCGGAACCCGCCGGCCCGACGTCGGCTCTCTGGGGCGGTCGATCGCTTCGTTTGAGTACCACCATCGCCCCGATGCGGTCGCTGATGATCCGCCCGGGAGCCTGCCATGACGAGCCCCCGAACTGCCGGCCGGCAAGAGCGAAAGGAACGCCGCCGCCAGGTGGCCGACCTGTATGTGCAGGCCGTATCGCTGGTGGAAATGGCCGAATCGCTGGGAGTCGATGCGGCCGCCGTGAAGCGTGATCTGAAAGCAGTCCACGCCGCCTGGCGACGCGAACGTCCTGACGATCTGGATACGCTCCGCGAACGGGAGCTGCAGAAAATCGACCGCGTGGAACGGGAAGCCTGGCGCGCCTGGGAACGCTCGCAACGGGACGTTGTCGCCACCAAACTGAGCCACGACGAGAAGAGCCGCAAGGCCGAACGCACCTCGAAAGAACAGTTCGGCGATCCCCGTTACCTGACGATGATCAAGGACTGCATCGACCGCCGCTGCCGACTGCTGGGGCTGGGAACGGAAACTTCCAGCGACCAGCCGCCTGCGCCGGTCTGCGAAGTGGTCGTCGCCACCCATCAACAGGCGGCCGCGATGCTGACCTTCGAGCAGTTCCAGCAAGCCCAGGAACCGGCCGGCGAGTAACGTCCGTCGTTGTGCCCGTCGTGCTTCCTTACCGACTTGCCTTTCTCTCTGCTGTTTACCTTATGTCAACTTCTGTCACTCCGCTGGCCATCTATGAGAAGCAGGCCGAATTTCGCCAGTCGAGCGCCTGGATTCGTGGTTTTTGCGCCGGTCGCGGAGCGGGGAAAACCCGGATCGGCGCCGTGGATATCATGCTGCGGGCCCGTTCCGGCGAGCCGTTTATGGTCGTGAGTCCCAATTACATCATGCTGGATGAAACCACCTGGCCGACCTTTCGCGAAGCGGCCGAGCAGCTGGGCGTATGGCGCGGCGGCGTTCGCTCGCCGACGCGCCGGGCCGTGATCCGCACGCAGGACGGCGGCCAGGCGGAGGTTGTGTTCCGCTCGGGCGAAAATCCGGAAAGTTTGCGCGGTCCCAGCAAAGCGGGGCTCTGGATTGATGAGGCCAGTCTGATGAGCCAGGAGGTGTTCCACTGGGCGACGCCTGTGCTGCGGCATCGCGGCAAGATGGGATTCCTGACGCTGACCTTCACGCCCAAAGGACGCCGCCACTGGACCTACGACCTGTTCTTTGACGAGGCCGGCCGCCCCAAACCGGACACGCACCTGGTGCATGCCCACACCCGGGAGAACCCGTTTCTGCCGCCCCAGTACCACGGCAATATCGAATCACAGTACACGCAAACGCTGGCCAGCCAGGAGCTGGGCGGCGAGTTTATCGAGCTGGCCGGCGAGATGTTTCGCCGCGAGTGGTTCCCGGTGCTGCCCGCCGCGCCGGCGACGATCGCCCGGGTGCGATACTGGGACAAGGCCGCCACGCACGGGTCGGGCGCGTTCACCGCCGGCGTGCGGATGGCGCGGACCGACGACGGGCTGTTTGTGGTGGAAGACGTCGTCCGTGGGCAATGGTCGTCGCTAGAACGGGACCGCGTGATGCTGCAGACGGCCCATACCGACGCGAACCTGTCCGGGACGCCGGTGCGGATCTTCTTTGAACAGGAAGGCGGCAGCGGCGGCAAGGAATCGGCCGAGCAGACCCTGCGGCTGCTGGCCGGCTTCTCGGTGCAGCGCGATCTGGTTTCCGGGCGACGAGATCGCTTGCGGGCCGGTCAGCGTCTGCCAGGCGACGCCAAGATTTCCCGCGCCGGACCGCTGGCGGCGCAGGCCGAAGCGGGGAACGTCCGGCTGTTACGCGGCCGCTGGATCGACGACTACCTGGCTGAGATTTGCGCCTTTCCCGAATACCCTTACGCCGACCAGGTCGACGCCAGCTCCGGCGCGTTCAACAAGCTGATCGCCTTGACGGCGACGAGCGACCAGCCGCAGCGGATCGCCGCGCCGCGTCCGCAGCCCAGCCGGCACGGCGTGCAGTTCCGGCGGTGACGCGCGGGTTTGGTCAACTTAGGAATGTGCGACGAAAGTCGACAGTCAGTCGCCTTTTGCTCCGCAAAAGGACGCGTACTTTCACGGAGAGGCTGTGAATTTATTCCGAAATTCAGGGGATGTTAACTTAGGATGCTTCAAAAACGAGCCATTTTCATCTCAGAGGCGAGGTTTGAGATCAAAACAGGGTCGTTTTTGAGTGCCATTTGCTAGCAGAACCCCTCCTCTGGTTAATAAATTCACAGCCTCGGAGTGAAAGTCGACTTTCCGGCGTCTGCTCTTTCTCGGAACGACGAATCAATACCTGGCAGTAATGTTCGTCGTCCTCTTATCCAATCCTTTCTTTTGCGGATCTGATCGTTATGCCGAAAGCTCGAATCTTCCCGTTCCTGGCGATGAAAGATTGCGGCTGGACCGCTTTGGCCCGCGTGCAGAATCCGGACGGGGCAAACATCACCCAGGCGACCGTGGCGAGCATCGCCTGCCGGGTGACGGGGGCCGACGGGACGGCCACGCATACGGCCGATTTGACGGTCAGCGCCGCCGTATCCGACGCCTTGCTGGGGAATTCGCTCAACCTTGACGCCCGCTGGACAGAAGACGACATCGGCTTCAACTTCGCCTGGGAGACACCCGCCGCCGCCTTCCCGGCCGCCGGTTACTACCGGGTGGAATTCACCTTTGTTCCGACGACCGGCGAGCCGTACAAGCTGGTGTATGAAGGGGCCGCGCTGGGTTAGTCGTTCCGTGGGGCACCTGGATCGACTTTCAGGTATCGAATCGGTTGCTCCTTGGCAGGCTCATCGATCTGGGCGCCAGGCGCCAGGCGGAGCAGCAGGGTCGTTTGATCGGCCCGGCATTTCTCGAACTGAATGTCGATGGAGTCTACCGCTTCGAACGCGGCGATGTTTTCAAAGGTGCAGGCGTAAAACTCGACCGACTTCAGGTTGAGCTCCCCTGTCAGCCGACGCCACAAGTGCGGGTCAATTGTCTGGCGGGTCAGGCTTACCTCGCGCAGCCCGTTGAATCGCAGGAGGTCCTGCAGGAGAGGGCCTGATTCGGGCGATCCGACGAGCGTGAGTTTTTCGACGGAGCCCAGCTGCAAAAAACTGGATTCGGCTTCGGCAGGAGTTTGGTAGAAAAGCATTGTCCTCGGATCGTGATCCTGGATCTCCAGTTCCGCCAGCGCATCGATGTGTCCTGCGGGAAAAACGGGGAAGCCCATGTTCAACATTCGAAGGTGCAGCAAGCCGGCCTGGGAAAGCGTTTGGAGGTCGTCCATCACACGGGGATTTTCCTCACAGTTTTTGCGCCAGAGAATGTAAAATCTCAGCGGCTCGCCGTCTTGCCGCACTTTGATCAGATTTTCAGCCGTGTAAAACCCCGCACGCGTGAGTCGTAACAGAGATTTTCGAATCGCTTCGGAAGGAACGGTCGACCAGCGGGCGCTGCTCAATTTCTGCGTCAGGGGGGCCATGCCGGCGGCCGTGACGTGTGTGGTCTCCAGATTGAGAGTGGTGAGTTTTTTGGCCTGCGCCAGATGCACGGCTGCAGCGTCGGTGATCTGACAATGCCTCAGGCTAAGGAGATCAAGCTCGGGCAACTGACAGAGCAGACGTACGGCTTCATCGGTGACGTCCGTGTCATCCAGGTAGACATGTCTCAGGTGCGGAAGGTTTGCCAGTTGCCGGGCGTGATGATCCCCCAGAACGCACCGGCTAAAATCGACGGATTCTATCGTGTCAGCCGGCAAAATATCGGCGAGGTTTGTCTCCCACAGGTCGCAACCATGGAATCGAATGGCCGTCACCGCACCGATATAACGCCAGTCGCTGACGCCGTCGCCAGGCTCACACAACCAGGTTTCGCCGCCCCGACCTCTGACCTCCGCGATCACTCGCGCATCTCGAGCCTCACGGGCCAACTCCTGCTCGCTCTTGCCGCAGCCGGTCGCGAGGAACAGGAGCACAGCCATCAACCCCAGGCCAACCCGGGGGCGGGGACACGTCATCAGAAAAAGCCTTGCTGTTATGCGTTTCATCGCGAGGATGCGGCTGCCGCCTTTTCCTTGCTCCTCGATAAGGTCAGTACAATTCGTCTTCGTCCAGTTCGCCGACGGTTGCCTGGGGCGCCACACGCAGCAGTTCGGTCGTTTGTTCGGCCGGACAGCTCTTGAACTGGATGCGGGCGGAGTCGTTTTGGATCGCCTGGAACGCGGCGATGTTTTCAAAGGTGCATTCGAGGAAGTCGATCTGCTGCAGCTCCCGTTCGGCCGTCAGCAGGCGCCACAGGTCCGGGTCAATCGCCTGGTGGGACAGGCTCACCTGGCGCAGTCCTTTAAGCTTCAGAAGTTCCCGCAGCAGCGGGCCCAGGTCGCCGCTGGCTTCGATCGTGAGTTTTTCGACGGAGCCCAGCTGGGACAGGCTGGCGACTGCGTCGGCGGCGGGGGGAGATGTGGCGGGATCAATGTACGATTTCACATAGAAAACCAGCTCCGCAATCGAATCCAGCTGACCGTCCGGCACGGCAGGGAAGGAAGACATGTCCACCTGGATGCGCAGCAAGCCGGCCTGGGAAAGCGTCTGGAAATGTTCCATCACGCGGGCATCCTGGTTCCATTGCCCGCCCCACTCCACGTCAAACGTCAAAGGTTCGCCGTCGTCCCGCACTTCGCTGAGATTATCCTCGATGAACAGGCCCATGCGCGAGATCCGCACCATTGCCAGCCGCACCGCTTCCGAAGGTACGGTCGACCATTGCGAGCCGGCGACGCTCAACTGCGGCGCCAGGGCGGCGATGCCGGCGGGCGTAACGTAAGTCGCCCGCAGACCGACATGCCGGAGATTTCTGGCCGACGCCAGAGACGCCGCAGCGGCGTCGGAAATCTGGCATCGGTCCAGGTCCAGGTATTCCAGCGCGGGAAGCTGGGACAGCAGACGCACGCCTTCATCGGTGATGTCCGTGTCGCTGAGGCGAACGGTGGTCAGGCGAGGCAAACTGGCCAGCTGCCTGGCATGATGATCCCCAAAACTGCACTGGCGAAAGTCGACATAAGTGATCGTGTCGGCCTGTACGATTTCCGCCAGGCTAGAATCCCACAGATCACAGCACTGGAAACTCACGCCCGCCACCGCGCCCGCATACAGTCCCGTGTCGGCGACGTCCTCAGGGTCCACCTGGGTCACCTCGCCGCCCAGGCGATGGACCTCCGCCGCAACTTTCGCATCACGGGCCCGGCGGGCCAGGTCCTGCTCGCTCCGGCCGCAGCCGGTTCCGGCGATCAGGAGGCCAGTCATCAGCCCGAGGCTGGCCAGGGTATGTCGAAACGCCATCGTGAAACGTCCGTGAGTGAGAAAAGGACTGCGTGAGAAAAGAGCCTGCCGCCATCGAGGCAGCCGGCTGATGATGCCCTGCCGGAATCTACCCGGGTGATCCAGGTCCTCTCTCCCCGATTCTACCTGTTGCCTGTCGTCGTTACCAACCTTCCTTCCCGCCGGTGCGCCGGCTTCTTTGTGAGCTTTACCGTATGACCAGCCCTGTCGATATGCCGCTGCAGCCTTCGCACTTGTTGACCATCCAGGGAGCCGCGGGCGATTCGCAGCGACTGTACCGCCCGCCGGATGAGGCGATCCGCCATAGCCTGGAAAACGCCCGGTTCATGCGGAACGAGTGTGGCGTGATGGAATGCCTGGAGGCCCGGCAACGGGGCTCCGCCCTGCTGCCGTGGCGGATCATCCCGGAAGAAGACGACTGCCCTGCCGCCCAGCAAGCGGCGGCCGTGCTGACGCGGATCGTCCGCCGTATTCCTCATTTCCTGGAGTACCGCCGGAACCTGCTCGAGGCGCTCTGGTACGGCAAGTACGCCGTGGCGCAGCGTTTTGGCCGGATCCGGGTCGGCGGACAATGGCGCATCGGCGTCACCCACTGGGAGCCGCGGCACGGAGACAAGCTTGTCTTCAGGGCGGCCGCCGATGGCAACTGCGAGCCCGATCAGATCGGCATCCGCGTCAGCCAGGATCCGGGCGCCGGCAATCAACCGCATGCGTCCGCCAGTGAGGATCCGTCCGGCGAGACCCCCGTCTCGCAGATCGAAACGACCAGCCAGGGGAAGGTCTACTTTCTGCGGCAGGAAGAGCGCGACCTGCTGGCCGTGCATCGGCATATTATCGAAGACGGCCCGCCCGAAGATCCGTTTGGCGCCGGGGGCATCCATGGCGTGGGCATTCGCAGCCGCATTTACTGGTCCTGGTACAGCATGCAGGAATGCCTGGCGTTTCTGATGGAGTACCTGGAACGCTCCGCCTTGGGGATCGAAGTCTGGAGCTACCCCAGCGGCAACGCACAAGCGGAAGCGGCCGCCCGCCAGGCGGCCGAAGAGCGGATCAGCGGCGGGCGCTCGATCGTGCTCGTGCCCAAACCGTTGGGCGACAACGCAGGCCAGTTCGGCGTCGAGCATATCGAGCCCGGTCTCGACGGCGCCGGTGCGTTGCGTTCGATCATCACCGATTACTTCGGCCACAAGATCAAACGCTATATCCTGGGGCAGACGCTCACCAGCGAAACGGGCGCCACCGGTCTCGGTTCCGGCGTGGCCGAAACGCACGCCGCGACCTGGCTGAATATCGTGCGGTACGATGCGCAGAAGCTGGCGGAAACGCTAACGACCGATCTGGTCGAGCCGCTCTGCCGGTTCAATTTCTCCAGCGCCCGGGACCTGCCTTTGCGGCTGGTGCTGGATGTGGAGTCGCCCGATATCGAACGAACGCTGGCGGCCTGGAAGGCAGCCTACGAGATGGGCCTGCAGCTCAAGGCCGAAGAAGTCGCCAACCTGATCGGCGCCGGCCGTCCCGGCAGCCAGGAAGAAGCGTTAGGTCGGCCGGTTTGAGAAGGAGGGCGGCTACGTCGCTTTCAGCAGGAGCGTTAGCTCCTGGTGAGCGGCACGGCGCTAGCCGCCGGCTCTTCTTGTTCGAGTTCGCCTCGCGTTTTCCTGGTCCAACATTATTCCAAAAAGCCGGCGGCTAGCGCCGTGCCGCTCAGTTTGCGTCCTCCGTGTTTTGCGAAAGCCGAAGTCTTTACGCGGCCCGGTCGCGGGGCTCAATGCGGATGCTGACGATGGGAGCCGTCAGGCGGCGGCGGTCAAACGAACCAGGTCCGCCGGTCGCCGTTTCGACAATCTCCAGTCGCAGTCCCTGCTTCATCACGCCCATCATGATGAACAGTTCCGGCTGCGGGCCGCGGGTCGCTCCATTGATATAAGCGCGAACGGGCGTCGCCAGTTCCGAGGTCGCCAGCCGCACTTCGCCTTCTTCTGGGCGCACCATTTCAATCAACAGTACGCCTTCGGTGGTGGTGACCGACAGGCGATCACCGGCTCGCAGCGAGTCCAGTCGGACCGTCTGCAGATTGTTGGTCGGCGCGGTTTGCGGTTCTCCTGCGAATGGGCTCGATAAAGCGAGGGTCGCCAGTACTGCAACGCAGATATTCATATTGGTCTCCTCAAACGGCGGTTGCGTGGTAACCGCCTGTGATATTGGACCGGTCGCACGGCATGCCGGCGAACGTTCCCGCAGATTTGCAATTTCAGACAAGAGACAGACGAGACTCAACCCTAGATTGCCCCGACGACCGCGGCTGCAGAAAACTTCAGCCAATCGTCATTTTTTTCCAGGGTTCGCCAGACTCCCAGCCGCCTCCTTGCGCCACGGTTAGAACGGGTGCGATCCTTCCGGAACGCGCAGACGCTACAACGTGCTCACTCTCCTCGCAATTGACCGCATCGCCCCCAAAGGAGTCAAGAGCAGGCGAGAAAATAGTGGTGGAAGAGATACTGGACATGCGAATACTATACGACATCGCCCGCTACATGGTTCGCAACTTTTTCCGCGACACGCTGGGCATTCCGCAAAATCGGGGAGAAACGCGTCGATGACGGAATCGGAACTTTTGCACCTGGCGGGGCAGACCTTTCCCCCCGATCGGTTCGTCCCCGCGGAAGACGTGTGCCTGTTTGCCGAGCATACGGCCCGCGATGCTCGCGGCCGGCGGCATCGCTTTGACAAGGCCGCCCTGGCGCAGCTCGTTCGCCGCGGTAACCAGCGGATTGCCGATACGGGCACGTTCGCCGTGCTGACCGCCGGCCATACGCCGGATCGCGAGGCCTTGCTGCATGGCGCCCCCATGCCCGAAGTGGTTGGCTTTGTCGGGCCGTTTCGCCTGGGGGGGATCGGCCGGCTGCGTCCCCGGGCGGCGATTTACGCCCACGAATGGCACTTTCGCGATGCGTCCCTGCGGCTGCAGAAGCTGCCCCGACGGAGCGTGGAGTTATGGCTCACGCACGATCCGGCGGAACGTTTTTTTGATCCGGTGGCCGCCCTGGGCGCCGAAACGCCCCGACTGGACCTGGGGCTTCGTCTGGCTCGTATGCCAGGCGGAGAAACGGTCGAGAAGTTCGCCGTGCCGGCGGCTTCGTCCTCTCTTTTTAAGGAAGCGTTGATGCTTGATTCGCAAGATTTTGATGAGATTGTCCAGGCCTTTGAAAAGCTCGACTGGGTGCAGTTCGTGAAGAAGCAGATGGCGGCCGCCCAAGAGACGACGGCCGAACCATCCGGCGGCGACGGTTCCCAGGCGAGCGACGACCCGGGCGATCCGCTCCGCCACAGCCGCGACGGCGACCCGATCCGCTACCGGCGACTGGAAGCGGAATTCGCCACGCTGCGACAGGCGCACGAAACGCTGCAGCGGTCGTCGGTGGAACTGGCTCGTGAATCCGCCGACGCCCGGCGGTCGGCCAGGCTGGATCAGTTGGCGGCGCAGATCACGCTGGATGTTGAGGCGGAAAAGAACCGCTGCCTTTACGCCCGCGGGGCCAACCTGAGCGACGACCAGTTCCAGCAGCGGGTCGAGCTCATCGAGCAGTACGCCCAGCCGCTGCCGCTGGGACGCCGGTTGCCCCGCGGGGAAGAACCGAGCCAGGGCCCCAGCCAGGCCGATCGTACGCAACAGGCGATCGCCTTCGCCGACTCCCGGCGCCGCGAAGGCCGCCCCGTCGACTGGCAAACGGCCCTGGACCACGTGAACCAGTAACAACCAACCGCTAACCGCTCCTCCCTCCTCCTTGAACGAGAACCATGGCTCATACTTCTCCCTGCTATGTCGCCAAAGGCGATATTGTTCCGATGCGATTTGTGAAGGTCCACAGCGCCGACTTCAGCGTCGTGCAGGCGACCGCCAACGCGGCCGTCCGCGGCGTGTCGCAAGAAGGATCCCGGACCGCTCCCACGCCCGACGTGTCGACCCTGCTGGCCGCCTCCAGCGGAGAGACGTTGCTGGTGTACGGCGAAACCGAAGACTGCCTGCTGGAAATCGCCGATGACGTGTCGCCGGGCGACAAGTTGAAAAGCGACGCCAACGGCAAAGGGGTGCCGATCGCCACTACCGGCACGACGCTGCAGCAGATCGGCGCCGTGGCGCTCGAAGGCGGGGCCTCCGGCGATCGGATCCGCGTGCAGGTGTCGCTGGGTTCCGAACGCCCGGCGCTTGCATAGCCGCTCGTCACGCGGCTTCTTCTCTTTTCCCGCTCGTTCGCTCGTCCCGCCCTTTGCCGCCTGGTGTCTTTGCTCGCCTGGTCTTGCCTTCTCTCTTCTTTGCTTCTCCCCTTCTTCTCCCGCAGCGTCCGCCGTGCGCTGGTGCAGCGCGCGGCGGGCCTGCTTCTCTGTTTTCAAGGAACTCTCTGTGCCTGCTGCTTTCCCTGCTGGCGGTAATGTGTTTGTCAAAGATCATCGGGCGACGGGCGCCCTGGTCGTGGACTACAGCCGCAACATGAATGACTTTGCCTTGAACCGCTACGTGCAGATTCGCAACGTGGCGAAGGAGTCAGGCTACTACCTGGAAATGACCGTCGAGGAGGCCGGCCGGGTGCTTAACACCGACCTGGTCGACTTCGTCTGGCCGGATGGACAGGACCGCCCCTTGCGGAACGAAGGGACGGAGTCGTTCAACTTCAAGGCGTACCAGACCCAGCGGTACGACTATGGCTTTAACCTGGGCGACAAGGCGGTCGACCAGGCCGACTGGGACATTGTGGCCGGTCACAGCCGGATCAAAGCCCAGCAGGCGATGACGGCCCGCACCCAGCTGGCGCTGGCCGCCCTGACCAACACCGATAACTACGACGCCTCGCACACCAGCGACGTCGACGCCATTTCCGGCAACACGGGCAGTTGGGCCGAATCCACCGCGGCCCTGCAGGATATCAAACGCTCGCTCAACCATGCCGCCAAGATCATCAAACGCGACACGCTGGGCGCCGTGAAAGCCCGCGACCTGAAGCTGGTCCTGGGCCCCGATACGGCGATGGAAGTGGCCCAGTCGCCGGAAGTGGTCGAGCACATCAAGCACAGCCAGCATTCCCTGGCGCAAATCCGCGGCGAGCAGCCGGGCCGGAATGTGGAGTTCGGCCTGCCCGACTTTTTGTACGGCTACGAAGTGGCGGTCGAAGACGCGGTGAAGGTCACCACGCACAAAGGCGCCAGCTCCGTCACGCGGTCCTACCTGCTGGGATCGGGCGAGGCGTTGCTGGTCGCCCGGCCGGGCGATCTGATGGCTCCCGGCGGCGGCCCTTCGTTCTCGACGATCATGATCTTCGCCTACGAAGAGCTGACCGTGGAAACGCTGCACGACCAGCGGAACCGCCGCACCGAAGGACACGTGGTCGACGACATCAGCGTCGTCATGACGGCCCCCGCCACCGGCTTCTACTTCACCAGCGCTGTCTAAGCCGAAATCGAGTAACAGCAAGGGCTCCGACCGGAAAACCTCCCGGTCCCGGGGCTCCCTGCGCCCCCCGAACCACGAACGACGAACCACGAACGACGAACCACGCACTTAGAACCAAGCACCAAGAACTTTTATGACCGCATACGCCACGCCCGCCCAGATGTTTGAACGGAAGCGGGTGGAAACGATAAACGATCTGGTCAGCGACGACGGCGTGCGGCAGTCGCGGGTCGATCTGCTTTCCCATCCGCATCTGCTGACCGCCCTGGCCGACGCCAGCGGGGCGATCGATGCCGCCCTGACCGCCGGCCGCCGGTACTCGACCGGCGACCTCGCCGACTTGACCGGCAACGCCGCGAGCCTGCTGCAGCGGGTCTGCTGCGACATCGCCATGGCCCTGTTGTATGAGCGGAACCCGGGCCGCGAGGTCGAACAGCAGCAACGCTACCGCGAGTTGTCGGAAAGCCATCTGCAGCGGCTCCGCTCCGGCGAAGACGTGTTCCAGCAGCAAGCGGCCGGAGCCGGCTTGCCGACGGTCGACGGTCCGTCCGCCGTCGATTACGCCCGGTTGAACCTGCTGCCGGACCGCACCCGCAACTTCTATCCGGGCCGCGACAGCCGACTACCGCGGGACCGCCGTTGACCTGCTGGCTCCGCCGCGACCGTCCACGGACGATTCTCCGTCACTCTCCTTCTTTCCCCGATTCCGCCGATGGCTCTTCAAATTCATGTCGCCGGTCCGGTGACGATCCAAGTCGACGCCGGCGACGGCCTGGAAACGCTGGGCGTTTGCCTGGACCAGCCGCGTCTTGTCGATCGGGCCTTTTACTACGACGTCCACGCCGACAGTCATGGCGGTCCGCAGGGTCCGCCGATCGATGTGCAGTACCTGGGCCGGTTGATGCTGGCCCGACTGGACCTATCCAAGTACGACCGCGCCGTCGCCGACAAAGTCCGCGGCCGACTGCCAGGCGGCGCCGCCGGTCAGGTCGCGTCGACGGAAATCGGCACGCTCCTGCTGCAGAGCGAGTCAACCATTCGCGTGCTGCTGGCGTCGCCGAACGACCCGTACAACTTCCCCACCTGCATCGTCCGGGAAGCCGTCGAGATCACCGTCGGCGCAAAGTTCTCCACCTTCTCGCTGGAGTTCACCGCCTACCCCGATCCGACCACCGGCCTGCTCTACAACGCCGAAACAGATTAACGGACGACCGGCTTCGCGCCTGTGAGAAATCGTCACTCTTCCTGCTTCCCCAAGGAGTTCCCTTTGATCAGCAACTGGCTGCGGCGCCGCCGTAGACGACGCATTTATACGTTTTACGAAGGGACCGTCCGGCGTCGGCTGGATCCGCTCGAAACGCTCCGGCTGCTGGGAGACGACGACGAGTTTCGCCTGAACCTGCACCCGGCCCTGGCTGCTCTGGGAGACGACGAAGCGATCGCCATCTGCGTACGGGCCGCCCGACGAGCGCTGCGGCTGACGTACAGCGGCCTGACCGACCCGCAGACGCTGGCGTTGCTGGACCAGTACTTCGAATACCTCCGCCGACTGAAAGCCCAGCATCAGCCGGCGGCCGATATGGCGACCGCGTATGGCGCCGATGTGCTGGCCCTGGAACGGACCGACTACGAGCGGTTTGTGGGGCTCTGGCTGAACCTGTCGCGGGCCCAGTTGCGACAGGCCAACTGCACCCGCGCCGGTGTCGAGGCCAGCCTCGGCGTGATGCTTACCGGCGAACCGCTGCCGCGCCGCTGGTTCGACGCCGGCAGCGACACGCCGGCCGAAGCCGAACACCGCTATCGCACGGCGCGCTGAGCCGTTCCGTTACCTGCCCGTTATTCTCGTGGAACCGCACGTCCATGCTTGACCATTCCGCCTGCGAACTGGCGCCGCTCGACCTGACGACCCCGCTCGTTTCGCCCGCCGCGGCACAGCGTTTCTGGGCCGCCGCACCGCAGGCATCGATCCCGCGCCCCGCCTCGCCGTCGTATCCGGCCGTCGCCCCGCCGCCCGCGGTTACCCCGCCGCCGGTCGCCGCGCCGGCTGTTTTTGCTGCGACCAGTTCCTCGTCGTCAACGCGCACGGTGCGCCCGTACCTGCCGCCTGTCGCCGCTACGTCGATCACGGAGTTCCCTGGCGTCGCATTTCCAACTGCCTCCCCGGCAATCGTCTCACCAGCGGGTACGAACCGCGTCGATGCGGCAGCGGCGATCCGGCCGCCTGGCATCGACCTGCAGCCAGAGATGCGCATGCCGGATCGCAATGGACAGCGGCTGTCGGCCAGTGAACGACTCCTCAACGAACTGTCGGCCGGCCGCCTGGCGTGGCCCCGACGCCCCCGGAGGCTTGCCCCATGAGCGGCGCCGTCCTGACTTATAATGGCGTGGAGATGCGGAACGTCCGCACGCTCCGTTTTGAACAGCAATGCCGATACGACGACTCGGGCGTCGACCTGCTGCAGCAACGCTTCCTGCTGCGGGTCGAAGGGCTCGTTCACGCGGGCGAAGCGACTGCGACCGGCGTCGCCGCCCCGCAATCGGCGGCGACCGCCACGGCGGCCCAAACGGCTATTCGCGCCGCGCTGATGCAGCCCCGCCGGCCGTTCCTGTACGTCGTCGACGACCAGACGCTGCTGCAGGCCGATGCAATCCCGAGCAGCCCGCATCGCGATGTCAACAACGGGCCGCGTCCACTGGCTTTCGACATCCGGCATTTCGCCGGCGGTTCGGTGTTCCGGGTGGAGTTCGAACTGGAACTGGCGCTCGTCGAGTGCGGCGCCGGTCCGCCCTCCTCGGCCCCGGCGGGCGTGGCGCGCAGCGCCGACGTGCTGAATCATCGCTGGACGTATGAGGAAACGCGGGACGCCGATTTTTATGCGCTGCGCACCTGGCAGGGCCGCTTGCGGGTGGCCCATGCGGAGTTGAACCCGCATCAGTTCCGCCACCTGGTGTTGCCGCCGTTGTCGCCCGGCTTTCGTCGCCAGCGGATGCAGTTCCGGGCGGCCGCCGACGGGCTGACGCTGGATTACGCGATCCTCGATCAGCAGATCCACGCTGCACCGCCCGCGCCGGCGACCAGCTGGGAGGCCACCTATTCCGAAACAACCGGCGACGACGGCGGCCACGGTTACGCCGAAGTGGCGGTCCGCCTGACCGGTCCGCCGCAGGCCCGCAAGCGGGACCTGCTGACCGCCTGCGCCCAGGTGGTCGAAGCCCGGCTGGGCGATCTCCGCCGAGGCTTCCGCGATCCCCGCGGCGGCCCGTTTCTGAAGTCGGCCGCGCTCGTGGAATCGCTGCATGAGAACGAGGTCGAAATGCGGGTGCGAGCCCTGCGTCCCGCTCAGGGCGGACGTTACCTGAACCTGCCGACCCAGGCGGTCGGCCAGCCGCTGTCCCTGCCCGGCTACGATGAACGCCTGTCCCCCTTGCCGGCCGCTTACGACAACTCCACTCCGGCGGGCGCGTTCGCCTGTTACCTGCAGTCGCCTTGCGACCCGGCGCATGGGACGCCAGACTCCGTCACACTGACGCCTGTCGGTCAGTCGCCGGGACGGGGAACGGGAACGGCGATCGAGTACCTGCCGTCGACCGGAAGCATGCCGCAGGACGCGGCGATCGGGCTGAGCGCCTCCCAGGCGTTGCACCCTTACACGCTGGTCGAGATTGAAAACCGTTACCGCGTGCAGTCGGGACGGAAGCAGGTTCCGCTGTGCACGGTCGGGCCAGGCGGCCAGACGTCGGCCATTCTCACGCTGCATCCGCCCCAGGCGCAGCGGCTGTTTTACATGCGGGCGGAGCGGATCGGCGACTGGCCCGAGCTGCCGCGTCCGGAAGATTCGCTCGACCCCAACGGCATCGCCGAAGCGCTGCTGGAAGAAGAGGTCCTGCCCGCCGCGCCGGAACTGCTGGCCGACGGCAAGACGCTCCTGTACCGGGTCGAAGCCAAATACGTGTACGCCCTCAGCCGCGCACCGACGCTGCTGGAAAAACTGCGTGTCGGCTCTTCGCCGGTCGACGCCACGACGCCCGCGCAGAACCTGTACGACGGCGCCAGCCGGCTGACTTCCGGCCGCATTATTTAGCGGCCGGGGGAGCCGACTGTCCTGCTGGCTTGTTCACGCCCGCCGTTATCCGCCGGCGTTGAAGCCTCCGCCCTGCGACGTCGTTCGTCCCCCGGCCGCCCCTTACTTCCCCCTGCTTTCTCTTCTCCCCTTCACTCCTTACGGAGACGTTCGCCAATGGCCGTCACACTGACCGGTACGGGCGGCTTGTTCCCGCTGCTGGGCAAGTTGTTCCAGGCACAAAAAACGCTCAACACGGCCCGCGGCGTCACCGCGCCGGCGGCGCTGGTCGAGTTGCTGGAAGCGCTCGACGAACTGCCCGCTTCGCTGGACGGACAAGCCCTGTCTGCCGGACTGGCCGATGACGCCGAGCGCTGGCAGTCCGACGACGGGCTGATGAATCGCCTGGCGACGATCGCCCGGAACCTGGTGGTGCAGCAGGTAAACCTCGACCAGCCGCAGTCCAGCCAGGAACTGCTACCCGCGTTGCGGGAGCTGATCTCCCAGATGCAAGGCGCCGGCGGAGAGTCCGACCCCGACGACACGGTCGACGCCAGCATGGTGTCAATCTCTGTCACTCTCGCTGCCGGCAACCGGACCGACGCCGTTGTGCTGGCCAGTCTGGTCCGCGGAGACGGACGAACAGCCGAGCACGCCCTCGCCGAAACGATCGTCGGCCTCAGCCAGGACGGCGCCATCCGGCTCCAGGGACAGCAGAGCCAACCCAACCGGCTGCATCGCGACTGGCCCCAGGGCAGCGGCGCCAGCCTGGCGCTGGTCCCGCTCACACCGGACGGGAGCCTGCTGCAGGGCGGCGGTTTTGACCAGGAGACGGAGCGGGCCGACTCGCCCGACGGCTGGATCGTGGCGACGGGAGCCGTGGGCTCGACCGTGAAGCTGACGAACGTCGAAGTGCAAACCATCGCCGTCAGCGGCACGCCGACCAGCGGTAGTTACTCGCTCACCTTTACCAACCGGGCCGGGGACATCCAGACGACGGCCCCCTTGCCGTACAACGCTTCCAGCGCTAAGGTCCAGGCGGCCCTGCGGGCCTTGACGGGACTGGAAGCGGTCGTCGTGACGGGCAGCGGAACCAGCCCCAATTGTACGCATACGGTCGCATTCGAGAACGTCGCTCCGCCCGGCGACCAGGTCCTGCTGGCCAGCACTTCGGCGCTCGATACCGGGTCGATCGCCCATGCCCAGACGACGGCCGGCGACGCCCATGTTTATCGCGGCAAGGCGCTCGTGTTCGCCAGCTACGGCGCGGAGCTGACGACCGTCCAGCAGCGACTGACGGGCCTGTCGCCCGGGACGGTGTACGCCGTGCATCTGCGCGTCAAAGTCGATGTGACGCCAGCGGCCGGGGAGTTGGTGGTGGAACTGGTCGACGGCGCCGGCGATCCACTGGCCGACGCCCAGGGCGTCGCCTGCCAGCTGACAATCGACCCCACGTCGAGCGGGCCGCTGTCGACCTCCGCGTTCACCAGTGTCGGCGGTTTCTTCCGCACGCCAGGCGTGCTGCCCGAGTTGGCGTACGTGCGATTGCGGATCAGCACGACCGTCAGCAACTCCACGCAGATCTTTTTCGACGAAGCGGCCCTGGCCCCAGCGGTCGAGCTCTATCCAGGCGGCCCCTGGCTGGCCGCGTTTGCCGGCGTCATCCCGCTGGCGCCAGGCGACCGCTGGACGATCACCGTCGCCAACGACCGGGCCGGCGAATTCCAGGAATACTTCCTCCGCAACTTCAGCACGCCCGCCCTGCTACTGCCTTCCAGCACCAGCGGCGAGGAAACGCTGTCGGATGAACTTGTCGGCTAACGCCGGGTTCTTTGTGCTTTGTGCTTTGTGCTTTGTTGTTCGTCCACTTCCCACTTTTCATTCGCCACGAACCACGAAGAACCAAGAACCATTCCTATGCAACTTGTACTTGAAGCGATCGTTGATCGGTTGATTGAAAAGGTGGACGAATGGACGCTGTCGACCTGTTTTTTCTCGGATGCGCCTGGCGTCGGGCCGGCGCCGCCGGGCGATCTGTTCTGCACGGTGTCACCGGGGGAGAGCGTGTTCTCGGACCTGTTCGCCGGCGGCGGAATTGAGACGCTGCATGAGCGGGGCTCGGTTGTGGTGTCGGTCTTCTCCCGGCTGCAGCTCGACGGCGACGGACGGGCCCAGGCCCGCTGGTTCGACGCCCGTCGGGGGCTCTTGTCGCGCTACAAACCGCGGGTGCTAAAAGCGTTACTGGTCGACTGGGAGCCGCAGTCGGCCGGGCAACGACTGCTCCGCGATCCGCTCTATCCGGTCGCCAGTTCTGCGCCGGAGCGCATGACCGACGGCGACGTATCCTTCGTGCGATTGTCGCTGACCTTTGGCATGAGCTTCGACTGGACGCTGTAATCATCGGCCAAAAAATAAAGAGGGATTCACTGCAAAGATCGACGAGAAACGCAGAGGGAAAGGAGGGAATTAGAAGGGAGTGTCTTTTGAGCGAAGGACACGATCCCGACACGTCACTCTCTTTATATCTCCGCATTTTCCATGCTCTAACGACGACTTCCTTTCTCGCAGCGATCCATTTCCGCCGAGATCTTTTCCTCTTCTTCCGCCTTTCTCCGCGCCCTCTGCGGTGAACTTTTTCTGAAAGGCGTTCGCCGCGTTTCTAGTCTACCGTTTTTCTGTTTCTTTCCTGTTTCCCGGAGAACCTATGTTGCCACCCTCAGGGAGTCGTCCCTTTCAATTCTCGCAGGCCGACGGCGTCCAAGTCGGCAAGCTGACGGGCCTCGCGGCTGTTGGTTTTGTGGGCGCCTATCTGCTGTCGTATGTCTGGCGCCAGCAGACGTCGGAGGTGCTCTCGGCGGAGCAACTCGGCGTGCTGGCGACCGCCTGTACTTTTCTTCTCAGCGCCATTTTTCAATGGCTGTCCAACACGGAGCAAGCGTAATGCAAACCCCTGCCGTATTTCAAGAAGCCATGCAAACGGTGTTCGAGGCGCCTTTGTGGCTGAAAACCCTGCTGCCCCTGCTGGGGATGCTGATCCGCCATTTCTGGCCGCAGACAGGCGCCCTGATTGACAAGGTCCTGTCACTGGTGGGGCGTCGTCCAGTGGATGCCGAAACGCCCGTTGACGGCACGTCGCAGTCGATCCTGGCGCTGATCGATCGGCTGCTGGCCCGGCGGGAGGCGGCCGTCCAGGAAGGAGACTCCGCCTGCGTCGACGGCTGTAACCGCAAACTGCAATCCTTATTCGAGATGCTTCAGTGAACCGATCCTCTCCCCCTTTGCTGGGCTGGGCGCTGCTTGCGGCGCTCGCCTGGCTGTTACTGGCCGGCGGCCCGACGAACGAGTCGGCCGCTCCTGGCCCGCGTCTGATCGCCGTGCTGCGTGAGACGGGCGACAACAACGCCGACCTGGCCGCCGTGCTGCTGCAGCTCCGCATGGCGCCGGCCATGCAGCCGCACGAAATGCTGCTGCTGGATCACGACGACCCGCACCCGTTTGTGCGGGAGTTGCTGGCGACGTTCGATGGGGCGCCCTCGCTCCCGGCGATCGTTATTGGCCGCCGCACGCCGGACGGCCTGGTCGTGCTGCATCACGGCCCCTGTCCCGCCAGCCTGGCTGAGATCCTGTCCCTGCTGCAAAAGCACGGCGGGTAGTCCTTCGTCCCCACTCTCCACTCCCCACTCGAGTTTGCCATGAATATCAACATTCCGGGCCGCGGCGACTGTTTGCCGCGGAGCGATCATTGCGGCGACCTGTTTCAAGTTCTGGAAGACGCCGTGCCGGTGATCGACCGCAGCGAATGGGAGGACCGCTTCCAGCAGTTGCCGGACCTGGCGCTGCTGGTTCGCAAAATCAAGAACCAGGGGCAGGAAGGTTCTTGCGCCAGCAACGCCACGGTCCAGGCCTATGAGATCGTCCTCAACCAGCAGTTTGGTCTGCGGCAGTGGGTCGAGTTTTCGGCGATGAGCCTTTACAAGCGGGTCGGCCGTACGGCCGGCGGCGGCAGCATGATCAGCGACAACCTGCAGCAGCTGAGCCAAAAGGGCATCTTGCCGCTGACCACCGACGCGAACCAAAGGCGGTTCCCCCATACCCATCCGGCCACCGGTTTCGGCCGTAGTCTGCCCAGCGGATGGGAGGCGACAGCCCGGAAATTCCGGGCGCCGGAATGGTTCGACATTCGCAGCTTCGACGGTTTTATGTCGGCGTTGCTGCTGGGGTTCCCGGTCGTTTACGGCCGGGCTGGCCACGCCATTTGCGGCGTCCGCGGCGAACGTCGCGATGGCCAGTGGCGTGTGAAATACGCGAACAGCTGGGGCGCCCAGTGGGGCGACCACGGTTTTGGTTACGACTCGGAGAGCTTCATCTCCGGGGCCATTTCTTCTTACGGCGCCTTTGCAGTCCGCGCGGTCGCCGTGCAATCTGATTTCCTGGAGGCAGCATGATCTCTTCCCGAATGCTCTTTCTGTTCCTGTTCCTGGGCGTGACGACCCTCGGCTGCACGCCGCCGCCCGCCCGGGTTAAATGTTCGCCCCCGGCCGACGGCGCCGAAGACTGCCAGGACGCGTGTTCCCGCAGCCGCCTGTGCGACGCCCAGCAGGCCGCCAAACAGCGGGAGCAGTGCGAGCAGCGCTTGGCCCAGCTGGAAGCCAAGGTCCAGCGGGTGGACGCTTACGCCCGGCAGCTGCGGGACTACACCGTGTGGCGACTGGAGCCCGACCAGCGGACGAAACGGGCCGCCGCTTCTTCTTCTCTAAAGACCGCAGGAGCAGTGACGCATTCCGGTCACTGGGAGACGCGCTGCGACGGTCAAACGTGCCGCCGGGTCTGGGTGGCGGACGGAGTGCCTTCGTCCGGCCGGATGCTGCAGCCTCAGGAGAAAGAGTAACGGTCATGCAAGAGTTGAGCATCGGCGCCGGCATCGCCCTGGCCGGCGGCGTGGTAGGGGTTGCGCTTGCCCTGTCCAAAGCGGCGACCGATATCTGGGGGCAGCAACGGCACCCGGATATCGAATCGCTCTGGGCGGCCGTGCGGGAGACGAACCACAACGTCGCCCGGCTGACGACCGACCTCGCCGTGATGGTCGAAAAGGTGCAAACGCTGGTCGAAACGGTGAAAGACCTGGCCCAGACGCTGCGCGACCGCTAGCCGCCGTTTCCTTGTCCGTTCCTTGTTGCGTTTTTCGGTAAACCCTTGCCATGATTACCTTGACCTACGCCGATACGCCCTTGCTGCTGGAAACGCCCGAGATCCGCAAGTTCGTCAGGGCGGCTCGACCGCCGGCCCTGCGAGCGCCGCGCTGGAAGGCGGGGCCGCATGTTGCCTGGCCGTCGCCGCCGGCGGCCCGGATCAACTCTCTGTTCTGGCCGACTGGGGCCCGTCGCTGGGCCACATTCTTCGGGCTGGCGGAAACGGCCGCGGCGCTGCAAATCATTGCCCGGGCGGGGGACGAAGAGCCGCCACGGCTCAAGCTGGCTCCCGGCGTGGAGCCAGCGATGCGGCTGCTGCCGCCGCAGCCGATTGGCTGTCGGGAGTGCGAATGCGGGTCGCCGCTGTGGCTGATCCCGCTGGTGGATGAACGCTACTTCTGGAACCGCCGCCAGGCTGGCGAACTGATTGTCGCACGGGGCGACTCCTGGAGTGATCTGTTCACCGAACTGGCGACGGCGGCCGGCTGCGATCTGCAGCAAGATTCGATCTCTGCGGCGTACTTGCATCCGGATCCGGCGAGCATGTCGGCGACGTACGAGAACCCGGCCGCACTGCTCGATGCGGCCGCGGCGGCGGTGGGGCAATGCATTACCGTATCGCTCGACGGCGAAGTCCGCTCGCTGGCCAGTGAGACTTCACAAGCGCTCCGCGAAGCGAACCTGGCCGAGGACTGGCCGCGACTGTCGGGCGGTGAGGAAGACTTTGCCGTGCCGGAGAAAGCGACGATCGCCTTTCGCACGCTACGGCATTTTGTGCCGTCGCTGCGGAACGAACGCTACTTGTATGAGCAAACGCCGCCGGAGGGGATGTTCCCCGCCGGATCGCTGCTCGCCGGGGCGGTCGAGCGGATTGACTCGACCGCCTACGCCGACTTTACCGGCGGCGACTCGACTCCTGACAACGACGCCGAACTGACGGCGCTGGCCGCCCTGATTGCGGCCGACTACTACGCCAGGCAGCGTTACCGGACCGACGCTTTGTACGCCGGCTTCATCCCCTGGCGACTGTCGGGCTACGACGACTACGTCGCCTGGACCTTCGACGACCAGCGCGGCCCGCTGACCTCCGTCCATAGTGATTCGCGGGAACCGACACTGCTGCGGCAGCAGTCGGATCGCACCATCTTTGACACCACCATCAAAAAAGGGGTCGCCGACGAACTACTTACCGCGGGCGGAACGGGCGACGTGAGCATTTATGAGAACGGCTCCGCCACCGGCGACACGGTTGCGGCCCGCTTGAACTGGATGCATGGCGGCCAAAGCGTCGCCGCCGATACGGAAGTCCTGCTGCAGTACTTCCACGAAGAGCAAGCCTGGGTCGTCATTGGCGCCAGTTGCGAGTGACCTGCGATTTCCGTGCGTTGAAAGTTTCACGTCCCGAGCGAAAGACGACTGTCCTGCGTCCGCCCTTCCTCGCAGCGACGAAACAAAATGCTGGCCTGCTTCTTACCCTTCGCCTGCCTTTGAAAGCCGACGATGCGATATTCGATTGGCCGTTGTTGCTGTGACACGTCCTGTCACAGCTGCTGCGGCGATACGCTGCCGCTGGGACTGGAGGTGTCGATCCCGGCGTTCACCAACGATTCGTGTGATCATTGCGAACGGTTCGATGACGAAGTCTACAGCCTGCGTTACGGCTCTTATTTTGACTCCTTCTGCAACGGCGACCCGCTCAACGAGCCGCTGGGGGCCTGCTCCTGGCGGCATAGCGAAAGCATCGTCTGCAAGGCGGGCCTGTTTAATGTTGGCCTGAAAATCCTGGCAAGGTTTCTGTTCGACGAAGAGGAAAAGGCCTGTAAACTCCAGGTCATTATTCGACTGGGCGGCGCATTCAGTGCGGCCAGTGTTTGCCAGGAATGGGTCTACGAAGCCGAGTCCTATGGCAGCTGGGAGACTTGCGAAGATCGCGAGTGGACGCTTTCGCTGGTGCAGAATGACGGCTGCATCGGGAAGAATCCTCCCTTGGAGGACTTTGAGTGCAGCCTTTGCACCGATCCCCCTTCCACCATAACCGCACAGATGGTTCCATGAACTGCACCTTTGAACTTTGCCCCGGCTGCATCACTCATCGCCAAGGCGACGGCCATCTGTTTTTCTGCACCCAATGCGACTACCGGACAACCATTCGGCGAAAGCGGCCGCCCCGGCGAAACTGCCCCGCGTCGACCCCAGGTTTGACCCCGGGTTCGACCCCGGGCCTTGCCGAGCAGCAACCGCCCACCTTCCCGGAAAAGCTGTTGCGGTACGGCGTCGCCGTCGCCAAATGGGTCACGGCGGGCCGGCCCGTCCGGACGGACGCCGAAGTCCTCCAGATACTGAACGACCACTGCCGGCCGTGCGAGCTGTTCAACGGCGTGAACTGCACGCACAAGCGATGCGGATGCCGGGTCAACGAGGGCGGCCACGCCATGACTAACAAGATCAAGATGGCAACCGAGCATTGCCCCATGCTGGAGTGGTGACAGGGGTCAGTCGTCGAATTCGTCGTCCATGTCGCCCTGTTCATACTGGGAGACCAGCAGCCGCACGAAAGGCACGGCAGCGCCCCAGAATCGCGACTAGGCGTCGGTGTTACGCTCCCTGGCAACGCTCTCGATGATGCGAGTGCAGGCCTCAATCCGCGGTCGAGGCGGCAGATTGTCGATTTCTGTCAGGCACTGATCGCACACGGGGATGCGGCCGGCTGGCAGCTCGATCGGAACCAGGCAGCTGTGGCAGTTTTTGATCATCGGAAACGTTCCTCCCGCTGCCACATCTGAACCTCCCGACGAATCCTTCGCATATCCTCGTCAGAGAATCGCCGACGAAATTGAAAGGCTCCTTCTCCTGGTGAACTCACGAAGATAGAGACAGTGCCATCATCGTGCTCAAGGAACCCCTTCTCCTGGAGACTGTCTGGAGATTTATAAATCTTCCAGCGTGGATCGCTGAGCGGAACAAGCGGACTCTCAGATGGGCTTGGAGCATGGCTTTTCTGTCCGATTTTCGACAGGAACGAAAATGGGCTTTCCTGGGTAGGTGGCGATGCGACAGTCGTGGCGGGATCCGCCGGTCCCTGGACGGCGGGCGCCGGGGACGCTTGCGGGGGAGCGTTCCAGCCCTTGATCTGTTCCAGAACATGAAAGGTATGCGCAAACCACCAGAAGAGCGCCGTCGTCACGACCAGCATCACCAGGGGGACAATTGCTCGGTTCTTGCGAGGTCCCACCTGCCCGCGAGCCCGGGCGTTCCGGATCTTTCGCAGGGCGGCTTGCCGTTCCCTTTCTTTCTCTTGTGCCGCCTTGTCTGCATGAGGATCGGCGCCAGGATTGGGGAGCGGAGTCGGCCGGCGAACCGGTTCTCCGGACGGTCCGGTGGTGGGAATGCGATCGTGGGACATGGTCTGCCTCTAAATGCGTGCTGGAAAAATGGCATGCATCAAGATAATGGCATAGTTCCGCGGGAGTTTCTAGTCTGACTGACCCGCCGGAAAACCGCCGCATCGAGGATCCAGAATTTCCTCGAAAGACAGAATTGAAAGAAAAAGGGAAGCGACGGGCCGAGCATCTTTTTGCAAAGTGCGTGGTCGAGCCGATCCGCCAGCTGACGTCTGTCCTGGCCCAAGAAACCGGATCACCCGACATGGCGCCCGCTGGGCAAATGGTGAGCTGGACGCCCGGCGCCCGGTCTGGTCGGCGGGCGATGGGTGCGGATAATGGGGGGGCGTAAGTGCTGCAGCCAAGGAACCGTCTTGCGGAGTATGCGATGGCGACGGAGAAAAAACCGGAACGCGAAGACTGGACCTTTGAGGAACTGCGCGAGCAGGCCGACGAACTCCGCAACCGGATTAATCGCTTTCGCCAGTCGCTGGGACGGTTCTTCATCGCCAAGCAGCCGCTGATCGATCTGATGTGCGTGGCGGCCGTCGCCCAGGAACCGCTGCTGCTGGTCGGTCCGCCTGGGACGGCCAAGAGCGACCTGGTGCTCAAATTCAAAGACGCTCTCGGCGTGCCGTCGGAAGATTATTTTGAGTACATGCTGACCCGCTTTACCGAGCCGTCCGAGATTGTCGGGCCGATCGATATCAACCAGCTGCGCGAAGGCCGGTACATTCGCCGGGAGCAGGGCAAGCTGCCGACTGCCCGATTGGCGTTTCTCGACGAGATCTTCAAGTCGAACTCGGCCATTTTGAACATCCTGCTCACCATCATCAATGAGAAAAAGTTCTACCAGGATGGCGAGCCGCAGCCGGTTCGTCTGCGGGTGCTGTTCGCCGCCGCTAACGAAGCGCCTGAACACGGCGAATTGGGCGCGCTCAAGGATCGCTTTGTGCTCAAGGCCGAAAGCCTGTCGGTGCAGGATGAGCATTTTGAGCAGCTGATCGACGCCGGCCTGGCGAACGAAGTGCATCGCAGCCTGAACCAGAAGCCCTGGGTCGAAGGCCACTGCAGCCTGACCGACCTGCTCAAGGCGAACCGCTATCTGACCTTCCTGTTTTCGCAACGGCGAACGAACGCCGACGGCGACGAACAGAGCGACCGGAACGTGTTCTTTCCGCCGGACGTGTTCCGCGAGTTCCAGCGGGTGGTGAAAACGCTCGTCCGCGAACATCGCATTTTTATCAGCGACCGGAAGCTGGTCAAACTCTACAAGCTGTGCCGCGCCCGGGCCTGGATCACCTCGGGCGGCGTCGTCACCCGCGACGACCTGCGGCTGCTCTCTTACCTGGGCGAATCGGCGGAAGAGATGGCCCTGCTCCGCGAAAAGGTCCCGCTCCTGCTGGGCGACGCCAACTAGCGGGAAGACAGCCGTTTTACCGTCGGCGATGATGGCGGCTCGTGGGCTACGACCGCTTCTCGATCGTGTCGCCAACGCTCACAACCCCGGGCTGCACGATGCGGGCGTAGACGCCGCGGAGATGCAGCTGTTTTCCCAGCGGCGAGTTGATGAACCGCACCGCGTCGGGGCCAAAACGTCGGGCGAACTTGCTGCATCCGTCGTGCGGTTCGGCCGTGATCTCCAGCAGGGCCGAGCCGATCGCCAGTTGCTGCCCGCAGGGCAGGTTGGCGTCGGACAGATCCAGGTCGACAAACAGGTTGTCGCCCGCCAGCGGCCAGCGTTCTTCGGTCTGGGCGATGAGAGCGATGCAGCGGGCGTTCATCAGTGCGATTTGCACATTGGGATGGGGACTGCCGTCGGGTAGCGATTTCCAGCAGCCGAGCGCCCAGTGGTCGCCATGAGCGCCGGCCTGCGGGCTTAGCTCGACTTGCGGCAGGGAGAGGCGTTCGTCGACCGCGGGACGAATCACGATCGCGCGCAGCACGCCGTTGTCAGCAGGCGACTGGCGAATGTCGGTCAGGCCGTCTTCCAGTTCGGCGAGAGTGCGGTGGCGCGTCATGGCGAGTTTTCCTTCCTGGCTTTCATTCCTGCGAAAAGAGCCGGCTGTGCGGCCCGACGGGCGATGGTTATTCGGGATGTTGCTCGCCCAGCCACTCAGCCAGACGCTTCAGGTCGGCGTCGTCCATCTGGGCGACCAGCTGCAGGCGATGACTGCCGTGCACCGCCAACAGGTGATCGTCCCGGAACAGAATCGTATCGCCTTGCTGCAGGCCGTGCAGCCGCGACTCGACCAGCCAGTTATCCACCACGCCGGCGAAGAACGCTCCTTCGCGCTCGGTTACCTGGACCCAGAAGTCTTCTCCCCAGCCGCGGGCGGGCAGGGCAGGCCGGGGCGCCGGGGCGATCGAATCGGGATGCTCATGGCTGAGGATCGGCTGGGAGGCTTCGCCCTGGCAGCTGGGGCAGACGCAATGGGCGGCGTCTTCTTCATGGACAGAGAACCGCGGCGAGTCGAGTCGCAGTTCCACAAAATGGCCCACATCGACATGTTTCTTCAGAACGGGCGGCGGAATCTTGAACTGATCGCCATGCAACGCGTGCATGGCGACGCCGTCGACCAGGCCGTATTCATTCGCGAATCGTTGCGCGGGAAACTGGCTTTCAAGCGTCATGAGGATTCATCTGGGGAACAAAGGATCGTGTCGTGCTGGCGCTAGAACTGGCTGCAGTAAGGAAGCCAGGCCGCATGAAATTAATATCAGTAAAGTCTTGCTTTCGCCTTTTCTTTAGCTCTCAAACCCGTACAATAGCGAGTCACGACAGTCGTGACGAGCAGAGACAAGATGTAGGTTTGATCGACTTTGGGTTGTTCTTCTCTTCCCGCCCCATTCTACCTGGCAAAACTTCTTTGGAAGTAGCCGTTTCAGGTTTTGTGGCTCCATCTGCTTTCTTATTCAGGTTCGCCGTGGTCCCTTTCCGGGAACGTGCGGGCCAGGTTTCTTACATTGGAGAGCAGAAATGCCACAAGGTAAAATCAAAAGGTTGGTTTCGGATCGCGGTTTTGGCTTCATCGAAGGAGATCGGGGCGACGACCTGTTCTTCCATCACTCCGAAGTCCAGGGTGCGACCATCGAAGAACTCCGCGAAGGTCAACTCGTGGAATACGAAGTGGGCCGCGGCCAGAAAGGCCCCTGCGCCCAGTCCGTCCGAGTCGCCGTGCAAACGTCGTAATTCGGTCCCGATAGTAAATCAACAGGACGATTAATCGTTCTCGAACGCCCCGGGATATCCTCCCGGGGCGTTTTTTGTTGCGTCGCGATCACCTTGGGCTCGACACATTCGATCCCTGATCGGCTGGCGTTGTTGGCGTCCTCTCCTTGATTCCTAAGGGCGGGCGGCTTAGATTGCGCGAGGAGAAATGGGAGGCGGGGCGATCGACCGGCGGCGTTCCCTCCCGCGGTTGTAACCAGGAGAAAATCAAAAATGACGGATCCCTCTTCTCCCGCCGACGACGGCCCGCAAGTCAACTGGCGCCCGCTTTCTTCCCGCGAGCGTCGCGTGCTGGGCGTGCTGGTGGAAAAAGCAAAAACCACGCCCGATGCGTATCCGCTGACTCTCAACGCCTTGACCAACGGCTGTAACCAGAAGAGCAACCGCTCGCCGCAAATGGAGCTGTCGCCGGAAGAGGTTGAAGACACGCTCGACAGCCTCCGCGCCGTCGGCGCCGTGGCCGAGATCCAGGGGGCCGGACGGGTCGCCAAGTTTCGCCACCACCTGTACGAGTGGCTGGGCATCGAGCGGCTGGAAGTCGCCGTGATTACCGAGCTGCTGCTCCGTGGCGAACAATCGGTCGGCGACCTGCGGGCCCGTGCTTCGCGCATGGAGAAGATCGCCAGCCTGGCCGAGCTGCAGACGGTGCTGGATTCGCTCAAGCAGAAGAACCTGCTACTGGAACTGTCGTCGGAAGGACGCGGCCAGTACGTGACGCATAACCTTTACAAGCAGCGCGAACTGGACGAGCTGAAGTCCCGCTTCGAGGCGTTCCTCGCCACCGAAGCACGCACCGCCAGCGAAGGGCCGTCCCGCTCCTCTTCCTCCTCTTCCAGTTCCACCAGCAAAGAGCTGGAAGCACTGCGCAGCGAAGTGGCGGAACTTCGCACGCTGGTCGCCGAACTGCAGACGACCGTCAACAATCTGGCCGCCCAGCTGGAGTAGTTCTCGCAGCCGATCCCGACGATTGACGCCCATCGATCGGCGGGCTGATCCCACAGGCGGCGCAACCGTCACAGGGGGTGCGGCCGTTCTTTTCGCTGCAATCCGGCTCCCGATTGCAGCAGCGCTGACGATTCTAGCAGCCGCCTGGCCGCAATTTTTGCTGCACTCCCTGCTCGCTGGAAAGTGCGCACCGCAGAAGGCCGAAGCATAGAAAGAATCGATGAGGGCGCGCCGATGGTCGGATCCGTCGCGGCCAGAAAAGATCAAGGCGAGGTAGGGAGACCCGCAATGCGCATCAGGTTTGCATTTACATTCTTGCTGGCGGCAATCGCCAGTTCCAGTGCATCGGCCCAGTATGGATCGCCGGCGGCCGTGAATTCCCGGCCCTGGCCCGCGCAGACCAGCAGCCCCTACGGTCCGGCTGCCCGACCTCTGCAGTCGTCGTCCAATCACTGGCAACCTCCGTCCCAGTCAGTGACCTATCCTGACGCTGCGACCTATCCTGACGCTGCGACCTATCCTGACGCTGCAAGTTACCCGGCGCCGCAGACGGCCGCCGGGGATCGCTGGGGCAGGCAGGCCGCAGCCCCGACGATGACGAGTCCGTCCACACTGGGGGCTCCGCCCAAGCCGGTCGGGTATTCGTCGTACGCCCCGCCAACCGCCACGCGCGGCATGTCAAACTATGGCGCCCCGCCGGTTCCTGCGCCCCGTCATACGGCCCAAACCTGGCAGGCCTACGAGGCTCCGACCTATGCGGCGCCCAGCAATGCACCATCGGTGTACGCGGCCCGAACGGCGCCTGCCCGACCCTTGCCTGCCTGGGGAACGGCCCCGTATCGGCCGGGCTACGCCAATGCCGACGATTCAAGCGTAATGCTGGCGCCGCCGGAGGCCTATCACTCGGCCCCTTCGGCCAGCGACCTGCCGGCCCCGGCCGACACTTGGAATGCGACCCCCAGAAGTAACTCGTGGGCGGGCGACAACTGCAGCAACTACGCGGGCGCCTGGCAATCGGGCGACGGTTCCCCGGGCGCGACGGAATACGGCTCCGCCATTTACGGATCGGGCTCCTGCCAGCCGGTCGAGAGCGTACCGATGCTGGCCGGCGCCTCCGGCCGCAGCGGCTGGTTCGGTTCGGTCGCCGGTTTGATCATGGGCCGCGACCAGGAGAACCTCTATTTCTTCAGCTACGACGACACGAACGAGTCGATCCAGCTGCTGAACACCAACGAAGCCCACATGGACTTCAGCGGCGGCGTGGAAGCCCGTTTTGGCTATTACACGGATTGCGGCCAGAGTGCGTTCGAAGCCGTCTACTGGGGCATTTTCCCGCAGCAGCAGGAAGCAGTGCTGCTCGGGTCCAGCTTGCCGGGCAACCTGAACGGCATTTTGAATTTCAACCAGCTCGACTACAACGGCGCCACGGCCGACAACTGGGTCGACAACGCCTTTGCCCATCGCGTGCGGCGCGAGTTTGCCTTTCATAATGTGGAAGCGAACGTGCTGGGCATCCACGACCTGTACTGTTGCAACCAGATGACGTTCCGCTGGCGAACCGGCGCCCGCTTCTTCCATTTCAATGAGAAACTGGAATTCGGAGCCGACAACACCGACGCCACTTTCAACGGCGCCGCGAACGAACTGTACTACCGCGTGCAAACGACGAACGACCTGCTGGGCTGGCAATTCGGCGGCGACCTGGAGTATCGCCCTTGCGCCTGCCTGGGCTTCAAGTTTGGCGCCATGACGGGCGTGTTCGCCAACTACGTGCAGCACAGTTCCTGGATTGGCGGATCGGCCGGAACCGCGGTCGTGAACAACGGCCCCAACAACGGTCTGGCGTTCCAGGCGGACAACAGCACCACCGACCTTGCCATGCTGGGCGAACTCACCGCCAGCTTCGAGTACTCCGTGAGCTGCAACTGGCGGATCTTCGGCGGTTACCGCGTGCTGGGCCTCAGCCGCGTCGCCTTGCCGACCAACCAGATCTATCCCGACCTCCGCGGCGTGAACGACCTGGCCTGGATCGACACCAACGGCAACCTGATTCTGCACGGCGGATTCGCCGGCGTGGAATACAACTTCTAACCGCCGAAGTTCCAAGCACGTTGCCAACCGCTTGTCGCATTAATACCCGGACGTCGTTTTCCCTGCCGGGGCGGCGGGCGGCTGGTCAGCGGGCGGTTCGCCGACGTAGATTAAAAAGTCGAACATCTGTCCCAACCGCTGGCCGTCCCGCGTGATGTCGAGCGTCGCCATCGCCAGACCGGGCTTCGCATTCGCGGCCGCACGGATCGTGATCGGTACCGTTACCGTCTCTTCCTGCTGCGACTTGCCGACCACCAGCGGCGGATCGAAGGACAGGCCTGGCGACGACTCCAGTTGGATCCGGTGGCTCTGCTCCCGCCTCCGATAATTGCGGATCTGCAGCTGGCACGTCGTTTCCCCGCCGGGCGGAACAATCACCCGGTACGGCGCGACGGCGACCTGGTACGGGTCGAACATATAACGATAGTCGTCGGCCGTGCTGAGCGACTGGAACGCTTCGCGCAGGGCCAGCATTCGCTCGCGGTAACGCTCGATCAGCGGGGCCGGGTTCTCCATCGCCCAGCAGTGCCCGCCCAGGATCAGGTCGGGCGCCAGGCCATGCAGGTACTCGGCCGCATACAGATAGCCTTCCTCGAGCGCGCCGCCATTGCGGGCGACGACCGCTTCGTTGCCGCCCTGCTGCGGGTCATCGACGGCGCCGCAAATGTTGTCGCCGGTGAAGGCCACCTTCTTTTCATCGATCATCCCATGCAGGCAGGCGTGGTATTTCGTCTGGCCCGGCATCCAGTCGCAAGTCAGGCTGTAGCCGTTCCATTCGACCGTTTCGCCGTTTTTCAGAATGCGGTCAAACAGCAGCGGCCCTTGCTGCTTGCCTGGGTCGCGATAGAACGGCAGCAGCGCCGCCAGATCGTGATCCCACGGACGCTCGAACTTGTCGGCGACGCCTTCCATGGTCCACAGCTGGGCGCCGTACTTCTGCCGGATATGGGCCGCATCCAGTCCGTGGTCGCCATGCATGTGGGTGATGAACACCGCGTCGATCTGCTTGAGCCCCAGCTGCCGCTGCATCCGCTCAATCGCCGTATCCAGAAAGTCCACCTTGAACAGGCCGCAGTCGACCAGCAAGGCATGCCCGTCGTCCCCCAGCAGCATGCCAAAATTCGTCCAGCAGTTGGGCCCGCGGAATTTGTACAGATGCGGCGTCACCTGCCACACATGCGGCACCAGCGTCGGCCGACTGACGTTGTCCTGGTCGCAGCCGCCAAACCCTTTGACGTCGTACCCTCGCACATACAGATCGGTCAGACGCCGGATTTTGGTCGTGTACGCCTGCAGCTGCTCCCGCGCATTCTTCACCACCGGTCCATGCGACGGCAGCAACACGGCCGGATCGTAACCGGCGATTTGCGCCGCGCTGTTGCCCAGCGCGAACAGCCCTTTCGCAAAGCCGTAATCCCATTCGGTATCAAACCACGTATGCATCCGGGCGCCGTCGACCATCAGGTCGCCCGTAAAGGCGATCCAGCCATCGTCGGTCGGCAGCAGATAGGCCGTATGGCCGGGTGAGTTGCCTTGCGTTTCAATGACCCAGATCTGGCGCCCCCGCCAGACAAAATCGTCCATCCGTTCAAACGTCTGGTCGATCGCAATCGGCTCCCGCGGCGGACGAACGTAGCTGGCCCCATATACGCTGTGCGCATCACTCAAGGTGGGCCGCATCCGCCGATAGTCGAGAGGCTTCTCAAACAGCGGTTTCTCCAGCGCCGAGCAGGCCGTCTTCGCGCCGGTCGCCGCCAGCCTGGCCCCGCCCTGGCATTGTTCCCGGTGGTGATGCGTGAACAGCACCCATTCGACTTTCTTCACGCCGATCTCGTCTAGATGATCCAGCACGGAGCCGTCGCCCAGGTCGATCAACAGGCCGGCGTCGCCGTCGCGCAGCACATACGTGTGGCAAGTGTCGGTCCACTGGAAAACGTCGGGAGCAACTTCGCGAAAACGCGGCATGGTTCCAGTCTCCTGGTTGCTTCGCCCAGCGCAGTCCGCCCGGCGAAAAAAGGAATGCGATCGTTCGCCCTGGGCGGTTACGGTTTGGCGGAAGGGATCAGGCGCAGCACGCTGCCGAACTGTTCCCGCAGCAGATCCGCGTCAGCCGGGTCGTCGAGCTGCAGCCGGACGTCATTCACGCCGGAGCCATACTGGCCGCGGTTCTTCTGCGAGACGACCGTCGCGCGGATCCGCCTTCCTTGGGGATGATAGCCGGGCCCTGTGCCCGTCATCTGCACCGGATCGCCCGGCCGCAGTTGCCGGCCCTGCGACCAGTACGTGGAGTACAGCAGCAAATGGGCTTCCGCCCCGGTGAGCGATTCCAGCTGGCCCGACATCCCTTCGGCCGCGACTTCCTGCGCCAGCCGGGCCGCTTCCCGCTCTTTCAGAACTGGCAGGCTCGCGGCGTCGGTCAGCAGCCGAACCACGGCGCGTTCGTCGTCGTACACCCAGGTCATGTAGACCTGATCGCCCGGCTGCAGGCGGAAGTCGTTGACCTGCTTTCCGTCCTGCCACTTCACGCAGTCGGCGGCGACTTCAAACGCCTGGACGCGCTCGGTCAGCGGTTTCTCGCCGGCGAAGACCTGGGCGGTGAAATGGCCGTCGTCGGCCGCGGAGAGCACCTTCCAGAAATGGCCGTGCCCGTGCATCTGGCCGATTTCATCCTGGAAGTGGACGACATAGCCGCGACGATGGTTCTCGTCGGCGTCGAAAAACATGTTCATCTTCTCGCCGGGCAGGATCTCATCGAACCGCGCGCCATAATTCAAATGCCGGTAGGTCGTCGCCCAGGGCAGGACCCGCACGTGGAACGTTTCGCCGGGCGGATCGGTCGTGACGTCGGCCTCCCAGGTTTCCGGATTCCACTTCTGCCAGACGAACCAGCCCCGCGACTTGCCCGTCTGGCCAGGCGAACCAAACCTGCGCGGATGGACGGCGATCCGGGCCAGCGACGCGGCGACCCGCTGCGGGGCGGCGGCTCTGTCGGCCTCGCTCAACTGCTGGCTCGTCCGTTCCCGGCTGGCGATGACTTCGGCCGCCTTGACGGCGCCAAACAGATGCTCCTGGTCAGGATGCTGCCCCGCCAGCGTATACAGCAGATGCGCTTCCGCCAGATCCTGCGGTACGCCGCGGCCGGCTTCGTACAGCTCGCCCAGATTGAACTGCGCCCGGGCGTGTCCCTGATCCGCCGCCAGGCGGAACCAGCGGGCCGCTTCGGCCGGATCCTTCTCCACGCCATGTCCGTGCGCGTAGTCCAGCCCCAGGTTGTGCTGGGCGGTCGTATCCCCCTGGCCGGCCGCCTGCCGGTACCAGCGGATCGACTCCTCCCAGTTAACAGGCGTCGCAAAGCCATGCGCATGGAACGAGCCCAGCTGCACTTCCGCCTTGACGCGCCCCCGCGCTGCCGCTTTCTGATACCAGGCCAGGGCGGCGGCAAGATCTTTCTCGACCCCGTTCCCGTCGGCAAAGCGACGGCCCAGGTCGTACTGCGCCGCCGGATCGCCCTGGTTCGCTTTGGCGATCAGGTCCTCCAGCTCGCCCGCGGTGACAGATCCTGTCACTAGCAAAAAAAGTAGAGCGAACAGCCCCGTACGGCGACAGAATTTTTGGCGCCCCAACGTGCGCACCCGAACTGCTGACATAAGACCGACGCTTCCAGCCAGGGGAGAGCCAGGCCGCCTTCGCAGGACAACCGTCTCCAGGAACAAGACGGCGGGACCAGGGCCCGCCTGAACCATCTCACACAGGCTACCAGCCTAATCCCTCGCCGGCCGCCAGGAAAGCAGACGCTCCCCTTCCCCGCCTTAGCCGTTAAATGACTGCAGCAGTTTTCGGCCTTTGTAGATCGAGTAGACTTCACGCGGTCCCAGCGGACGGGGGCCGGCGGACAAAGGACGCCAGTCGAGCTTCTCCTGGTCGATCACGGCGATGCCGGGCGTTCCTTCGCGGCTGGCGTGCGCGGCCAGTACGGGCTCGCCGAAGAACATGCCGAGAAACTCGGGGCGGATCTCTTCGCAGCCGGCTTCCAGCAGGCGACGGGTCAGCGTTTCCAGCAGTCGGCGGTCGCTGACCTTGTCGGCCGGGATCTCGTACATGTCGGCGTGTTCCGCCTGCCAGCCGGCAAACAGGGCGTAGATGTCTTCGTAAGACAGTTCGCCCAGGTCGGCCCCCACGGCAAAGGCCAGCGGACCGGAAATGCCAATGTTCGTATAGCGGGCGGCGCCCAGGTCGTAGTGGAAGCGGAACAAGAAACAGTCGAGCGCCTCTTCAAAGCCGGGCCAGTACTGTTCGCGCTGATCGACCAGCTCCAGGCTGGTCGGCGGCGCGCCGAGCAGGGTCGGCTCGGCCAGGGCGATCGCCAGTTCGGCTTCCGCAATGGCGGCCGGCGTGGCGTATTGCGGGTCGATCTGATCAGCCATCTGCAGCTCGTCCGCGTAGGCCAGCACCCGTAACCGGGCAGCCGGTTCCGCCGCCAACGCCGCCAGCCGCACGCGTCCCGTATCATCGCCCAGACGCACGAGCGCCGCGGCCGCTTCGCACTGCAGGCGTCGATGGCGCAGGTCGAGCGTCTGGTACAGCTTGCCGATCGCTTGCTGATCGCCGATCAGCCCGAGCGCGTCGCACAGGCCGACGCCCAGGGAAACGCCGTCGGCCACTTGCTGGATGGTCGTCTCCAGGGAGTCCTGCGGCGCGGTCAGGCGTTCTTCGAGAACGGCCAGCCGGGAAGCGATCGCCCCCAGTAGCGACATCAGCAGCTCTTTTTTCTCCGCCGCCGGATGCGGCGAGGCGCCCCGTTCCCGCGCCGAGAAGTTGGCCAGATCCAGGATCGGCACGGCGACCGTCGGCTGCGACAGGCCGTCCAGCAGCCGCGGGAAAAGATCGTCCAGTCGATAGTCCCGGTGCTGCACCAGCGGAGCGAATGCCTGGGCCGGCCCCAGCGTGGTTTCCGGCGGATCCTCGACCACCAGCTCCGCCAAAAGACGCAGATCCTCGCTGGTCCGGGCGTGGGCCAGCAGACTGAGCAGCGACTCCCGCAGGGCTGGCTGCGCCCTCCAGTAAGCGTACAGCTGGGCGACCTGCTCGCGCAGGCGATTGTCCAGCGGGGCAGACTCCCGGTTCCGTTTGTCGCGCTGGCGAGCGAGCGCTTCGAGCGCCTTTTGCAGCAACGCGGCGGGCGCCTCGTTTGTCCAGGGAGGCAGGGCCAGCAGACGGTCCAGCAGCGCGGTCAGCTGTGCATTATCAGCCGTCGCTACCGACGCCAGGCGTTCTTTCCAGCGGCGTCGCTGGTGGACCTCGAAAGCCGTCTCAGCCGCCAGTTCATCGGCCAGCAGGGCCAAAGGGGATACAGGTTGCATACGAATCCTGGACGCGGAACACAGAAGGAGTTTCGGTCCGTTGTAACCGAAAAGCGTTCACCCCGAAAAGGGACCGCCGGGGGCAGTCGTGGGAAATGGACGTCCACTTTCCGCTGGGAGAACCAGGTCTCCGCCAAATGCCCTGACGATCAAAGCGACGCATTCCTTGCAGACCTCCCATTCTCCACATAGGTCCAATCAGCCCCAGCGACGCAATAAAAAAACCGCCGGCGTTGATGAATCAACGCCGGCGGTTCGTAACTTCACCCCAAGAGGCGCCGCCCGGATTCGAACCGGGGATGGTGGATTTGCAATCCACTGCCTTAGCCACTTGGCTACGGCGCCTTGCCTTGAGAGAGGTGAAGTTAAGACATCATTGTTTATCGGTCAAGAGGATTCCAACGCTTGAAATTGTCTTGGCAATCCTGCAGATTATTCTGGCGATGCTAGCAGTCTGCTGCTGTCATCGCTCGTTTGCCGCGAAATATGGGGTGCGCCGGAATTTCCTGCCTGGGTCGCCTGTTTTGCCGGACAGGAAAATCTTGTGCGGAAGCGCAGAAAAGTTCGCCAGGAGTGGGGAAACGGTCGTTAGCCCAGCTCGCTGAGAACGCCTGTGCTGGAGCCGAAACGGTCGGTTTCTTTCCCAAACTGCTGCAGCATGCGGACGTACAGGTTCGACAACGGCGTGTTCTTCTCCCGGTCAAAAGCCACATGCCCCTGATGCCGAAAGCCGCCGCCGGCCAGGATGACAGGCAGGTTGTCTGAGGAATGGGCCGACGCGTCGCCCAGGTTGCTGGCGAACAGCAGCTGCGTTTGATCCAGCAGCGGACGTCCGCCTTCGTTCACGTTCTGCAGGTTGTCGAGAAAGCGGCCGAAGTTGGCGTACTCTTTCTCCTCGTAGCGGGCCAGCTGTTCGATTTTTTCCGGCTCTTTCCCATGATGCGACGCATCGTGGTGGCCAATCTCCAGGTCCGGCTGGCCGGTCTGGTTATGCTCGCCCAGTCCCAGCACCACGACCCGGGTGGAGTCGGTCTGCAGGGCCAGTTGGACAAGCGTGAACCACTGCTGCTGTTCGTCGACCCAGTGATCGGCCCGCTGGAAATCTTTGACGGACGCTTCGACCTGCGGCTTGGGACGGGCGATCCAGGCCTCATCCTGGTACAGCGAGTTTTCCGCCTCGCGGATGGAGGTGGTCATGGTATCCAGACGATCGCGGTCGGCGGCCCCCAGTTCCTGGCCCAGCGTTTTCAGCTGGTCGCGAACGCCGTCGAGGATGCTGCGTCCGGCCGCCAGACGCTTCTGCTCGCGGTCGATCTCTTCCGGCGCCCCGTCGATAAACATGCGGGTGAACAGACGCGCCCGGTTCCGTTCGAACGGGATCGGCACCCCTTTCCGGTTCCACGACAACGACGCGCAGTTGGCCGTGTTCAGCGTGAGACTGGGCAGACGGGTGTGGCTGCCGGTCAGCTCGGCCGCTTCCTGGTCCAGCGAGATCGTGTTGTGGATGTCGTCGGCCCGCCGGACCCCTTCTGGCGCCACGCCGGTAAACAGGGCCGAATCCGTACCGTGCGAGTTAGGGTAGCCCAGATGGCTGATGCCGGAGAAAACGGTGAATCGCCCGCGATGCGGCTCAAGGATTTTCAGAAAGCGGGTCGCCTGGTACTTGAGCCCCGTTTGTTCCGGAAAGAGGAACGGGTAATACGTTCCCAGCGGACGATGGATCAACACCATGCGTTGCGGCGGCGTCGCATCTGCGGCGGCCGGCGAACCGGCCCGCAGTACATGCGGCGTCATGGCGTCGAGCAGCGGCAAGGCGACCGCCACGGCTCCGGCCCGCAGGAAGGTGCGGCGGCCCAGTCGGGGCGAAGGAAGAATATGCATGGATCGCTCCTCAGCGAGGATGTTCGTTAGCGGCAGGGCGTGGTGTCGCGGCTTCCCGTCGCGACAGGCTCTCTGTTCCATCCTATCCGGAGAGCAAGGCAAACGGAATGCTGCGGCGGTCTCATTCACCCCGCAGTGACAGGCAAACGCATGCCATCACAACGCCTACGGCAGGGACGCGACGACTAATGCCGCAGCAGGAATTCGTGCGAGTTAAGCAATGCGTGCTGGATGTCGTAAAGCCCTTCCTGCCGGTCAGTCGCCTTGCTCAGGTGCTGTTCCAGCAGTTCCCGTTCCGCCAGTGTGGGCCGGCGGCTGAGGGTCGTCAGGTAGATCAGCTCCACTACCTGGGCTTCCGTTTTGCCGGCGGCCAGCCAGCGGGCGATATGTCCGCCGGGCGACTTCATATTGGCCAGCATCTCAGGGTTGTTCAGCAGGTGGATCACCTGGCTGAGCGAAGGATCGCCGTCGCGGCCGCACTCGCACGTAGCGTCCCGCACCGGTTTGGAGAACGCTTTGAGAAACGCATGATCCACCGCGCCGTCGGCCAGTTCCATCGCCCTCAGGCCAGGCGGATAGCCGTCGAACTTCTCCGGCACTCCCGTCGCGGCGGAGATGGAATCCAGAATCTGCTCGGCCGTACGCATGCCGATCAACGCCTGGGCGAATTGCGGTTCCGGATCCGCACTAAACGGCGAGACATGCGACGGCGACCGCGAGCTCAGCTGGTACGCGGAAGAGTTCAAGATCACCCGGACGACCGGCTTGATGCGGTATCCTTGCTCGACAAAATGTTCGGCCAGGGCGGCCAGCAGTTCCTCATTCGCCGGCGGATTGGTATCGCGGAAATCGTCGACCGGATCGACAATCCCTCGCCCCAGCAGATGGAACCAGACGCGGTTCACAATCGAACGGGCAAAGTAGGGATTCTCCGGCGCCGTCAGCCATTCCAGCAGCTTCTCCCGGCGATCGTCGTCATCGGTCAGCTCGCCCGGCTCTACTCCAAAGGCGACCGGCGCCACGTTCTGGTTGGTGACCGGGTGCTTCACTTCGCTGCGACGGTCCAGGTACACCACTTCGTGATCCAGGCCGCGCTGGCTGCCTTTGAATTTGATACGGGCGAAGTACGCCGCCAGGCCGTAATAGTCGTTCTGCGTGATCGCTTCGAACGGATGGTTGTGGCACTTGGCGCAGCCGATGCGCACGCCCATGAACAGCTGCGACATCGCCTCGGCGGCGTCTTCGGGCGTGCGGGCGATGCGATGGAAGTTGGCCGCCGGCTTGTGCACCGTATCGCCCAGGCTGGTGAGGGTCTCCCGCGCGAACTGGTCGAACGGACGGTCGGCGGCAAAGTGATCGATCAGGTACCGGTGAAAACTATGGACGCCCCGCCGGCTGATGGTGACCTCGCTGCCGCGCATCACATCGGCCCACTTGAGCGCCCAGAACGCAGCGAACTCGTCCCGCTGCAGGAGCGTTTCGATCAGCTGACTGCGTTTGTCGGGATCAGCCGAATCCAGGAAGGCGATGGACTCCTCCGCCGTGGGCGGCACGCCGATCGTATCCAGATACACGCGCCGCAAAAACTCCGCGTCGGTCGCCAGGCCGGCTGGCTGGATCTGCAACTCTTTCTGTCGGGCGAACAGATGCTCGTCGACAAAATTAACGACCGGCGGCGACTGGAATTTGAACTCCGGATCATGCCGGACGTATGTCATGCGCGAGCCGACCACCTGGCTTAAATAGCGGACCAGAAAGGTCGCTTCGGCTGTGCGATGAAACTCGACCCGACCGTCGGCCGACACGCTGGCGCCGGCTTCGTCGTTGGTGGTGAACACGGCCCGTTCGGTCACGTCCTGCACCTCGCCGTTGTCAAAATGGGCCAGCGCGATCAGCTGCTGTTGCGGCTGGCCGGAGACCAGCCGGCGCTGGTCAGGCAGCACCTGCAGCCGGACCAGGCGTCGGGGCGATTCGCTCTGCTGGCAGCCTTCGGCGATCCAGCTGCGGATCGCCTGGTGGTTGATATCGTTCGTCGCCAGGCGGACACCGCCGCGGTGCGGCGTTTGCCCCAGCGGCTTGCGGAGCACCAGGCTCTGGTCGGGGTCAAAGCGGTTGGTGCGGCGACCGTAGCCTTCGCGGGTCAGCGTCCGCAGGTCCAGTTGCGGGTCGTAGCCGCGCAGGCTGAGGCGGAAGCCGCCCTTTCCCTGGGGCGAGCCGTGGCAGGCGCCCACGTTGCAGCCGGCCTTGCTGAGGGCGGCGATCACTTCGGTGGCGAACTCGACCGGGGCCGGTTCGTCAAACTGGCGGACTTCGACCGGGATGTTGACCGCGTGATCCTGGTAGCGGGCGACAATCACGGCCGATCCGTCGCCGCGAGGACGCACCACCCCCTGCTCATCGACGACGGCGACTTCCGGCTGCTGGCTGACATAAGTCGCCGCGCGGGTCAGGTCGACGCGTTGGTCCCCCACGGCGCCGTCGAGCAGTAACTGCTGCCGGGAACGCGCGCCGGTCAGCACCACCTGGCCCGGCAAGGCCGTGAGGCTTTCCACCGACAGGAGCGCTGCGCTGGCTGGTTCCGGCGTCTGCCCGTCAACGACCGCCGGCACAGGCGCAGCCGGCGGTTCGGCCGCGGCGACGGTCGCCCCGGGATCCAGCAGCGCCAGCCAGCACCAGGCCGTGAGCAGACAGGCGGCTGCCGGGTTGCAGACGGCCGGGCGTTGATCAGGTTTTTGGCTTCGGGGTTGGTTTTTGGACATTGATCGAGATATTCGGTTCGTTAAGGTTTTCCTGGTAGCGGCCGACTTCGCCGGTGGACTGGCAGCGAATCGACTTGCGACCGGGGGTAATGTCGTCGGCCAGCTGGACGTCGAACTCCACGGCGTCGACTCCGGCAGGGAAGACGATCGTCTCTGGCAGCTCCACCCCCGGCGGCGATTGCTGGGGCGTCAGGGTGACTTCGCCCTGCCAGGTGTCGCTGCGGTGGGCGAGCATCTTCAGCCGCACGGTCTGGCCCGGTTCGGCCGTCGGCAAATCGCCTTCCAGGGCCGGCCGGAAGGCGGGCCGCAGATCGAGGTCAAAGGTCCGCATCAACGTGATGCGGCGCCCCTCGACGGCGGTGGTCGCGGAAAGGTCGACCCGCTTCTTCTCGTACCGGGCGTTGATCCGGTTGAAGAACTCGCCCTCCACCTGCGGCTGGTCCGCGACGGCGGTGGGCAGATGGACGTATACCTGCTCCCGGCTTTCCGATTCGTCGCCGATCTGACCACCGGTCGCGGTGAAATCGACCGGCCCGTCGAAGGCCGGCTGGCGGACGACGACGATCGGAAAACGGGCTGTCTGGTATTTGGTCATCACCGTTTCAGCCGCCGGCAACTCAATCGTGAACGGCGTGGGCGGCGTGATCTGCAGGGCAAACCGATCGGTCAGCGAAGGCGGCAGGCTGACCTGGTTTTCGCGAGGTTCGCTGCGCAGGTTGTCCTTGTCCACTTCAATCTGGTCGATGGCCGGGTGCGTTTGCACCAGGGCGACGGCCGTTTGTTCGCCGTCGTCGGAACGCCAGCGGCCGACGATCTGGAAACTGCCGACCTGCAAAGGAGCCTCGCCGCTGGCCTGCAGCCGGCAGACGATCTCGCTGGCGTCGGCCGGAATGACGGACGGCTCCAGCGATACGCCGGCCGGGGCTCCGAGCAGGGTCAGTTCGATCGGTCCCGCACACCGCGTCCGCTGGGCTGTGATGGCGATCGGCTGCCACGATTCCTGCGGTACAGTCAGCCGGGCATGCTCGGCGAACAGATCGAGCGACGGAGCCAGCTCGGCCACTTCCACCCGGTAACCGAACCCTGGTCCGCCGTCGCTGGCCATGTCGCGGACGAGCAGTTGATACACGCCGTCGGCGTTGATGTTCATGTCGAACCGCGCTTCCCAGCGGTAACTGATCTCCCGCACCTTCTGGGCGACTTCATCGATCCGGCGCAGCTCGCGGCCGTTCGGATCGACCAGCGCCAGCTCCAGGTCGGCGGCGCCGCCCAGGTCGCGAGAAACGCCGGTGAAGCTCAGCGACTGACCCTTTTTCAGCTCCAGCGCAAACCAGTCGACATCGCCAGCACGGTCGAACAAGCCGTGCATCACAAAAGGACCGGGGGCCGGAATGGGGACCGGCGTCGCCTGGTCGGGCTGGTCGTTCGGTTCGCTTTCCAGGAAGTTCTCGCCCACCCTGATCGCCAGCGGAGCCCAGGCGGCCGTGCCGCCGGGAGTGCGGATTTCGCGATACGCTTCCCGCTGCCAGGCAACCTCGGGCGTATCAATCTGCTGCGGAGTCGCGGGCGATTCGGGCAGCTGGACCGTTTGCTGGGAATCGGGCGGCAAGGAGGAAGGGAGCAGCCAGCGGGCGGCCGGAAAGTCGCCGACGCGGAGCAGGTAGTTCCAGTGCTCGTCGCCCTGGTAACGGCAGTCGGAGACTTCGATCGTGTGCACGCCCGTCTCCGCAAAGGTGTGGGAGAAGCGACAGTCGAAGAACAGGCCGACGTCGTTATCGTGCTGGGCGATCTGCTGTCCGGCCGGGTTGCGAAGGGTCACAAGCGGATCGTAATCCTTCCCCAGTCGGCTGCCGACGACCTCAAAACTCAGCCGCTGGCCCGCTTTGACATCGAGCGTGTAACGATCAATCGCGGCCGACCGACAAGGGGCCGCCATGCAAACGGGCGCGGTGAGGGCGACCGGTTCGTTCGTGTCGGGGCGCCGGGAGACGGGCAGTTCTTCCAGCAGGAATAGATGGACGTTCCCCAGTCCATGACGGGTCGCCAGTCGCAAACCGTACAGACCCAGCGGGGCGGAGGAGGGCGGCGTCACTTCGAACCGGGCCTCGGTCGGCGTGCTCTCGCCCAGCGGGACAATCTGCAGCGGCTCGCCGGGAACGGATGTCCACAGATCGATCGCCTGGTCCAGTTCCCGGCCGCGGAGCGTAATCTGGTTCGCCACGCCGCGCTGAAGCACCGGCGGATCGACCTGCTCCACAAACGGGGCCGCCTGGCAGACAGCGTCAGTCAGGCAGAACCGCAGGAGCAGCAGCGAACAAACGGCGAACAAACGAGACATAAACCCGACCCGGCAAACGAAGTTTACAAGCGATGACTGGAAACAGTATACTAATCCCATCAATGGTTGCGAATCCATACAACAAATGGGCCGCCCGGCGTGAATCCTGTTGCACCCCCTGATGCGGTCCTGAAGGAAAACGATGCTGAATTTATTTTCGCCTGGCGATGGCCGTCGTTTTGATCGCCGTGAGATGCTGAAGATTGGCGGCCTGACGGTCGGCGGCGTCGGCTTGCCCCAGTTGCTGGCGGCCCAGGCCCAGGGTGCATCGCCCCGGCGGGGCGATGGCTTCGGGCGGGCGAAAAACTGCATCATTTTGTATCTGTCCGGGGGCAACCCGCAGCACGACATGTACGACCCCAAGCCGGACACGCCGGCGGAAATCCGCGGCGAGTTCAGCACGATCGCCACCAGCACGCCGACGGTTCGCTTTGGCGAGCATTGCCGTCAGTCGGCTAAAATCATGGATCGCCTGGCGCTGGTCCGCTCCATGTACCACGACCACAGCGACCACGCTCGCGGCTCGTATCAAATGTTTACCGGCACGGAGTACGCGGGCAGCGTGCCCGACGCCAACTCCATGTCGCGGCAGGATATGCCGCATCTGGGCAGCGTTGTCGCCAAGCTGGCGCCAGGCCAGGGGCCGATGTTCCCCTTTGTGCTGGTGCCGCATCGGATGGATGTGGCCGGCGGTCGGCGCGTCGGCCAGTTCGCCGGCATGCTGGGATCCAAGTTCGACCCGATGCTGACGGCCGGCAATCCGAACGACGACGACTTCCGCCTGCGGCATCTGCCGCTGCAGCCGAACGAACAGCCGGCCGCCTTCCGTCGCCGCCTGGGGCTGCTGGAGCAGTTGAACGGGCAAACCGAATACCTGCAGGAACAACCGGCCGCCCAGTCGCTGACGCAGGCCCAAACCAAAGCACTGGAAGTGATCAGCTCGAAGCAGGTTCGCCAGGCGGTTGATCTGGCCTCGATCGATCCGGCGCAGCGTGAGTTCTACGGACGCAACCTGTTCGGCCAGTCTGTGTTGCTCGGTCGCCGCTTGCTGGAAGCCGGTTCGCGGCTGGTGCAGTGCAACTGGCAACGAACGCAGGGAATCAACGGCTTTGCGTGGGACACGCACTGGAACAATTTTTCGGCCTTGAAAGACGACCTGATCCCGCCGTTCGACCAGGCGTTCTATGCCCTGATCACGGACCTGGAAAAGACGGGCCAGCTGGACGAAACGCTGGTGGTTCAGGCGGCCGAGTTCGGTCGTTCGCCGAAAGTCACACTGAAGAACGGGGGCCGCGAACACTGGCCGCAGGTGTATACGGTGGCGTTCGCCGGGGCCGGCATTTGCGGCGGCCAGGTGTACGGCGCCTCGGACAAGCAGGGCGCCTTCCCGGCCGAAAGCCCCGTCACGCCGGCCGACTTCGTAGCGACGATATACCACTTCCTCGGCATCGACCCGAAGCAGGAAACGCACGACCAGCTGAACCGCCCCTTCCAGCTCAGCAAAGGCAGCCCGATCCCGCTGGAAGTCGTGTAACTCTTCCCAAAAATGGATTCTCCGCGATCGGAAAAAAGGAAGCAGGCACAGACCGCAGCGGCCAGGAATGAGGGCTGGGCAGGGAATCGAATCGAGAAGAACATTAAGAGAGAGAAATCCCGTGGCGGCCATTCATCGCCACCCAAAAACTCCCTCCTGCTTCTCTCCCTTTTCCTCTGCGTTTCTCCGCGCCCTCTGCGGTGAATCCCTCTTCTTCTTGCTCTCCCCTCACGCCCTCATGATGAGCGTGCCGATTTGATACGTCGCCAGGGCGGCGATGTAGGCCAGGCCGGTCATGTAGACGAAGGTGAAGATGGGCCAGCCCCAGCTGTTGGTTTCTCGTTTGATGACGGCCAGCGTGGCGCCGCATTGGGCGCAGAGGGCGAAGAAGACCATGATCGATAAGGCGACCGGCAGCGTGTAGACGGGCCGTCCGTCGGGCCATTTGGCGTCCTTCAAGGCTTGCTGCAGCGGGGCGGATTCTTCGTCATTGTCGTCGCCCAGGTTGTAGATCACGCCGAGCGTGCCGACGATCACTTCGCGAGCCGGGAAAGAGGCGATCGCCGCACATCCAATCCGCCAGTCCCAGCCCAGCGGACGGACGATCGGCTCGACCCATTTGCCGGCCTGCCCCAGGTAACTTTCCCGCAGCAGAGCGCCGTTGACTTCGCCATCGATGTGGCTTTCCAGCTCGGCCAGCTGCGTTTCTTTCTCTTGCAGCGCCAGGATCGCCGGATCGGTCGCAGCCGCTTCCTCGCCGTCCGCTGCCTTGGCAGGCGTCGCTTTGCTCTCTTCCGCTTTGCTCTCTTCCGCTTTGGCGGCAGCTTCGGCGGCCGGTCGCAGGGCTTCTGTTTCGGCCTGGAGCTGGGCCAGTTGGGCCGCATGGGCGTCGCGGACGGATTGCTCGGTTTCCGCTGAACGCGGGAAATAGGAGACGAGCCAGACCAGGATGCTGACCGCCAGAATCAGCGTGCCGGCCCGGTACAGAAAGGCCAGGCCGCGGTCCGCCACGCGCGACAGCACGGTGGCGATCGAGGGGATCTTGTAGCCCGGCAGTTCCATCACAAACGGCGGCGTTTCGCCCCGCAGGATCGTCGACTTCAGCGTCCAGGCGACCAGCACGGCGGCCACAATGCCGACCAGATACATGGCCAGCATCGTCAAGCCTTGCACGCGCCAGTCAGGGATAAAGGCCGCAATCAGCAGCGCGTAAACCGGCAGCCGGGCAGAGCAACTCATCAGCGGAGCGACCAGGATCGTGACCAGGCGATCCCGCCGATTCTCAATCACGCGGGCCGCCATCACGCCCGGGATGGCGCAGGCGAACGAGGAGAGCAGCGGGATAAACGACTTGCCGCTGAGTCCCACGCGGGACATCAGCTTGTCCATCAGGTAGGCCGCCCTGGCCATGTAGCCGCAGTCTTCCAGGATGGCGATGAACAGGAACAGAATGAGGATTTGCGGCAGGAAGATGATCACCCCGCCCACGCCGCCGATGACGCCATCGACCAGCAGAGAGCGCAGCGGCCCTTCGGCGAGGTTCGCTCCCACCGCCTCGCCCAGCAGGCCGAACAGCCAGTCGATGCTGTCCATCAATGGCGTGGCGAACCAGAAGATCGACAGGAAGACGACGGCCATCAGCGACACAAAAATGATCGTGCCCAGCACCTTATGCGTCAGCACCGCATCGATCCGGTCGCTGAACGTCACCTTGCGGCCTTTGGGCCGCACCACGGCGCCGGCCAGCGTTTTGGACGCCCAGTCGTAACGCGACATCGCTTCGACCGCCGGCGTGGGAATGCCTTGTTCCGCCAGGCGGGCCCGGGCGGCGGTGACTTCCTCCAGCGCAGAACGGCCGAACCGCTCCGACACGAACGTCTCCACATAACCGCCCACATCCAGCAGCAAACGCTCGGCCAGATACCGCGGCAACGGCTTGGTCGCCTGTTGGTTGAGGTGCTTCTCTAGCGCCGTGACTTCCTGCTGGAATGCTTCGGGAAACGGGCTGACGTACTTCGCAGGCGTTTTGCCAACGGCATTCGCCAGCGCCGTTCTCAGCCCATCGAGTCCCTGCTTCCGGTTGGCCTGGATCGGGATCACCGGCACGCCGATTTTCTTCTCCAGGGCGGGGATATCGATCGTAATGCCGCGTTCTTCGGCCACATCGATCATGTTCAGGGCGATCACCATGGGCAGGCCGACTTCCAGCACCTGGCTGACCAGATACAGGTTCCGCTCCAGGTTGCTGGCATCGATAATGCACAGCACCATGTCGGGCTGCGGCGTATCGGCCCGGCGGCCCAGCAGCACATCGACCGCCACCATTTCATCAGGCGACCGGGGCGCCAGACTGTACGAGCCGGGCAGATCGATAAGCGACAACTTTACGCCGTCGGCCGTGCAGGAGCCCGTCTTTTTTTCGACCGTTACGCCTGGGTAATTCCCGACGCGCTGACGAATGCCGGAGAGAGCGTTAAAGAGCGTGCTTTTCCCTGTGTTGGGATTGCCCAGCAAAGCGACGGTCGCCGCCTGGGTAACGTTGCTGATCGACATAGATAAGGTGTGGGGGTAAGGGGCGGGAAGGCTGGCCGGTCAAGGGCGCCGCGTCCCCTGGATTGATCGCTGGCGGGATGGAGAGGGCTGGCGAAAGCCGGGATTTCACAGATTATTTGCCATCGCCCGGTTTCCTGTTCGTCGGGCTGCGGGAACGTTCGACCTTGCCAAGCGAGCCGAATCAATCGGCCCGTTTATACGTCGGCGGCCAGCAGTTCGATCGAGACCCGGGCGGCCTCGGTGCGTCGCAGGCTCAAGCGGTAACCGCGCAGTTCAAATTCCAGCGGGTCGCCCATCAGCGCGGAGTTGATGTAGGTCACCTCGACGCCCGGCGCCAGACCCATTTCTAACAGGCGGACGCCGATCGCATCGGCTCCGTCAACGCCCGTTACTTGTGCGGTCTGGCCGACCGTCAGGTCCGCCAACGTCTTGCTTTTCACACCAATTCTCCCAGAGTGACCAGAACGCTGAGGGCTTCGTTCTCGCGAAAGCATAACTTTCCCCCATGCAATCGGATTATACACGGCGTGCCTGATTGCACCATTTCCACCATGACCCCTTGTCGCAGGCCCAGCTCTTCCAGCCGATGCACATGATCCGACGAACCCATAATCTGGCTCACATGACCAGCATGGCCAGGAGGCAAACAGTGCAATGGCATCAGCTCGTGCGACATGGGCGGGCAGGCGGGGAGTGGGGGAGTTGAGAGAGATTCTCAATAATGAAGATTCTAATAGTCGGCCGCCGCCTTGGCAATGTCGCGTTGATCCGGCCCCCCAGAATATTCGCCACCCTGGCGCCGGGTCGGTTCTCTTTGAGAACGTGGTGAATGCCTTACCCCTTCTAGCCGGGGAGCCCTATTCGTCGATGCCGTACTGTTCCAGCTTCTTTTTGAGCGTGGTGCGGTGCATGCCCAGCACGCGCGCGGCGGCCGCGACCTGGCCGCGACTGTGGGCGACGGCGGCCGCCAGCACGGGCGGCTCCACCAGATTCAACAGCCGCTGGTGCAGATCGGCCAGATCCCCGGTCGCCAGCTCCTCTTCCGTCCAGCCGGTGAGGAGCGCCGCCAGCTGTTCCTGCGGCGAACCCTGCGGGGTCGCATGCGTCGGCGGGGCGGGAGCAGGCAGGTGATCAGGTTCAATGACCGCATCGCGGGCCAGGATCAGGGCGTGTTCCACCGCGTTTCGCAGTTCGCGCACGTTCCCCCACCAGGAGCGACTTTCCAGTTCGGCCAGGGCCGCTTCGCTGATGCGGGCGTTCTTTTTCTTCGCTCCTGTCGAGTCGCTGCCCGCGCTCGCGCCCGAGTCTCCCGCCGGGCCGTCGGCCAGGCTGGCCAGAAAGTGGCGGGCCAGTTCGCGAATGTCGCCCGGCCGGCTGCGCAGCGGCGGCAGGTCGATCTGGAACGTGGACAAGCGGAAATACAGATCGTGGCGAAACTCTCCGGTCACCGTTAGTCGCTGCAGGTCGCGATGCGTGGCTGAGACAACGCGGAAACTGGTCGGCGTGGGCCGATCGGCCCCGACCGGCGTCACTTCGCCTTGCTCCAGGCAGCGAAGCAGTTTGACCTGCGTCGGCAGGGGGATATCGGCGACCTCGTCGAGAAACAGCGTCCCGCCTGAGGCTTCCACCAGCAACCCCTTGCGGGCTTGCTCCGCGCCGGTGAACGCCCCGCGGACATGTCCGAACAGCTCGCTTTCCGCCAAAGCCGGGCTGAGAGCGGCCACGTTGACGGCAATAAACGGTCCGTCGCTGCGGCGACTATAGCGATGGATGGCCCGGGCGGCCAGTTCCTTGCCGACGCCGCTTTCTCCCTGGAGCAGCACGCTGGCTTCCCGCGGCGCCGCCAGGGCGATCCGCTTGAAAACCTCCTGCATGGCGAGCGAAGAACCGACGAGCCCTTCGACACGTTCCGAGGTCGCCGGCGATTCCACCGCCGGCTCCAGGGCGCGGGTCAGCACCTGTTCAATCTGGTTGAGATCAAACGGCTTGACGATGTATTCAAACACGCCCGCGTTGATCGCTTGCACGGCCGTTTCCAGATCGCCAAAGGCCGTGATCACAATGATCGGCGCGGCTCCAGTATGCTGGCGCAGTTCGCGGATGGCGGAGAGCCCATCGATGCCCGGCAGGCGAATATCCAGCACGACCGCCTGCGGCGTCTCCTGGGCGGCCAGTTCGATGGCGCGTTCGGCGGTGGAGGCGGTGACGGCGGCGTAGCCCATCCGGCGACTCAATTGCTCCAGCGCCCAACAGATAGAAGGTTCGTCGTCGACGATCAAAATGGCCATTAAAGAATCGGCACGGCGGCGGGCGCCGGCCCCTGTGCTAACGGGATGGTGACTTGGAATTCGGTCTGTCCCAGCCGTCGTGAAAAGGCGATCCGCCCGGCGTGCGCTTCCGCGACCATTCTGGCAATCGCGAGCCCCAGCCCGGCTCCTTCCCGTTTCTCGGTAATCAACGGCTCAAACATCTGCTGGCTATCGATTCCCGGCCCGGGGCCCGTATCGGCCACCCGGAGCACCGCGTGTGCATCGCTTGCAGTCACTGTCATTGTAACCTGTCGCACGGGAACGGTCTCGCCCGGCCTGATCTGGGCGGCCGCCTCCACCCCGTTGAGGGCCAGGTTGATCACCATCTGTTCCAGTTCGTCAGCCGCTCCCCACACCAGGACCGGCCCGTCGGCAGCGGGAGCCTGGAGCGTCACCCCCACATGCTGGGCGGCGGGCGAGAGCAGCGGCAACAACGTTTGCACCAGCGCCCCCAGGTCGACCTGTTCCCGATTGGACGACGCCGGCTGTCCCAGCGTGAGGAACCGCCGCAGGTACTTTTCCATCAGGGTCAGCTGGCGGACGGCCACCTCCAGGTACTCGTCCGCTCCTTGCGGGCAGTCGCGACCATGCAGATCGAGCGCCATGCGGCAACCGGTGGCTGCGTTCCGCAACTGATGGGCGACGCTGCCGCCCAGCTGGCCCAGAGCACTCAAGCGTTCCTTGCGACGGACCTCGTCCTCGTAACGGACCAGGATTGCGGCCATCCGATTGACGGCTTCCGCCAGATCACGGATTTCGTCGTTCTGGACGGGCGTCGGCATGGGGGCGAAGTCGCCTTCGGCGATCCGCTCTACCTGGCTGCGGAGCTGTCCAATCGGCCGGGTCGCGCGGGCGGCGACGACCGCCGTCACGCCAATCAGGGCAAGCAGTGCCAGGACGCCAATGACCAGCGGCGGCCAGATCTCTTCGTTCCGGGCTTTCCGCCATTCCGCCCGCGGATACAGGATGTGCAGCAGCACGCGATCGCCGCCTACGGCCCGCCGATCAAGTTCCACGATCATGTGGAAGAACTCTTTGCCGGCCAGTTCGACCGGTCCTGTCAGTTGTAGCGACTGCCAGTTCTGGACCGGTTCGCCCGTGGGCAGGGGAATCAGCTGCTCGCTGCTGACGGCGAGCAGTTCACCTTCGAGACTGGTCGCGGCGTACTCGGCCCCGCTCAGTCCTTGCATCTGTCGCAACACGACCGCCCCCAGGGGGAAGTTCGACTGCGAGAGCGTTTCGGCCACGTTCCGCAGCCGGCCTTCCAGCTGCTGTTGCTGGCGACGGGTCGACAGCCACGCGTTGAGCACGCTGACGGCCGCCATCGCAGCCAACAGCACGCCGGCCATGGGCGCGAGTAATTGAAATCGTAACGGGTAACGCATCGACCCTACCTGGAAATACGTAAGCAGCGCCGCAGAATCGCACCGGTTGGCCGCCGAGCCAGGAAACTCGGGCGAATGTTTTGTCGCGGCGACGTCAGGCTCAAGCTATGATAGAAAGAAAAGTCGCCCTTTGTTGGAGACTGTCTCCTGGAATCTCTGTCCTTTCCCGCGATGCGCCCGCCGATGAACAGCCCTTCCCGCCTGCAAGGAATTTTCACGCCCAACATTGTGCCGCTCGATGCACAGGGCGAAATCAACGAGTCGGAAACCCGGCGATATGTCGACTGGCTGATCGACCGTGGCGTGCATGGCCTGTATCCCAACGGATCGACCGGCGAATTCACCCGCTTTACCGTGGAAGAACGCCGTCGCATTATCGAAATTATCGCCGACCAGACCGCTGGCCGCGTGCCGATCCTGGCCGGAGCCGCCGAAGCCAACACGCGGGAGACGATCCGCGCCTGCGAACATTACCACAGCCTGGGCGTCAGGGCGGTCGCGATTGTGGCGCCGTTTTATTTCAAGCTGAGCCCGGCCGGCGTGTTCGCCTATTTCAAAGAGATCGCGGATAACTCGCCGATCGACATTACCCTGTACAACATCCCGTTGTTCGCCTCGCCGATCGACGTGCCGACGGTCGCCAAACTGGCTGAGTCGTGCGACAAGATCGTCGCCATCAAGGATTCGTCCGGCGACATCCCCCATATGATGCGGATGATCGCCCAGGTGCGGCCGCTGCGGCCCGACTTCAGCTTTCTGACCGGCTGGGACGCCGCGCTCATGCCGCTGTTGCTGATCGGATGCGACGGCGGAACCAACGCCACCTCGGGCGTGGTGCCGGAAATTACGCGCAAGCTCTACGATCTGACCATGGCGGGAAAAATCGACGAAGCCCGCAGCCTGCAGTATCGCTTGCTCACGCTGTTCGACGCCATGATTCTGAATTGCGAGTTCCCCGAAGGCTTCCGCGCCGCCTTGCGGCTGCGGGGGATCAACACGGGCGTCGGTCGCCAGCCGCAATCGCCGACGCAGCAGATCGCCCTGGACCAGCTCAGCCGGGAACTGCAGTGCCTGTTGTCGGCGGCCGGCTTTACGGACGAACCGATCGGCGGCTGCCCTGTCGGCCAGATGCAGGACGACGCCCAATACGACTCGGACGAAATCACCCGGATCGTGCAAGGCGTGGTCGGCGAACTCAAACGCCGCGGCATGGCCCATTAAGCAATCAGCACGGGCCCAGCGTTAGAGCCACCCGGCTCCCCCAGACCTGACGGGCTGGCGTTCCCGGCGGCGAGCGGACTCACAAATGATTGGGTTTTGCGGATAAACCGGGCCGATCGCCTGGTGGGGAAGAACTTTTTTCGAGAACCCGTTTCCCCCTCTTGCAATGATCGGCTTCGTGCGTAAACTATCCTTTTCCAACTGCGGATGTGGCGGAATTGGCAGACGCGCAGGATTCAGGTTCCTGTGCCCGCAAGGGCGTGGAGGTTCGATTCCTCTCATCCGCATTGGTTTTTCTTTCGACGATGTTTCGGCTGCAGGCCGAACGTCGTCTGGCCGGTGGGCGGCAGTTCTTTCGCCCCGCATGGATCTTCTGGCAACGTGAGCGATACTCCATTGCCGCCGCCTGAAGAATCTCCTGGCTTGCCTGCGGAACCTGTTCCGGCAGCAGCTTTCCCCGATCTGGATTCCAGCAACTCAGAGCTGTCTCCTGCAAACGACGCCTGCCTGACGCTAGCGCCTCGTCCCCAGGGGCCGATCGCACGCTTCTTCCTCGACGCCACGAATCGGCTGCGCACGCCGTTTCGCCTTTTCCTGTTTATTGTGGTGCTGGCTGTTCTGCTGGTAGGACTGCAGATTGACGTCTTCCTGGCCCTGGTGGCAGGGCTGTTATGGCAAGAGGTTCCCCTGGGCGAAGTGGGGCCGCGGATCCTGCAGCTGGCCGATACGCAGCCGCTGGCCCTGCAGTTCTTTCTGGCCGGACCGACCGTGCTGGTCACGCTTGTCGTGCTGGAGTTGTTCCGCCGGCAGGTTGACCGGCGGACGCTCATGTCGTCGGGCTTTGTCCCGGTCACCGCGCGTCGAGTCGGTTTGGCAGGCTTCGGCCTGGTTATCGGCGGCGGAGTGATTGCCGCCGGGGCTTTTTTCGCCTGGGCGGCCGGCCAGTATGTCGCGAGCGATCCCGCGCCAATTGGCTGGGTCTGGTGGTCGCTGCTTCCGACCCTGATTTTGATGGCGTTTTTTGAGGAGATCGTCTTTCGCGGCTATCTGCTGCAGAACTTTCGCGATATCGGCTGGCCCGTGACAGGGGTGGTGATCAGTTCCGTCCTGTTCTGGCTGGTGCACTCCTTTAATCCGGCCGCCTGGTCGACCGTCTGGATCGGCGTCAACCTGTTCGGCGCTGGCGTCGCCCTCAGTCTGGCCTATATGGCCAGCGGTGATATCTGGTTTCCTACCGCGGTGCATTTCGCCTGGAACTATATGCAGGCGCCGTTGCTGGGAATTCCGGTCAGCGGGATGGAAACGGAGTCGCTGCTGCGCATCGAACCGCGGCCTGATATCGCCGACTGGATCAGCGGCGGCGGCTTCGGGCTGGAAGGATCGGCAGTCTGCATTCCGCTGAATCTGGTCCTGTGTGCGATTTTTGGCGCTATGATCTGGCGTCAATCCGCCGGCAAGATCGACGCCAGCCTGCCTGCAGACGAGCGATAATTTCGCCGAGAGCTCCTGCGGTAAGGGCGTCTTGCCACTGCGGATGCGTGAGTCCCTGAAAGAGCCGGCCCATGCAACAAGGGGGCGAATGCGATAGACAGGGAAACCCGCTCTCCCCCATCATGATCTTGCCCTGGATCGCCGACGGGGTGGAAAACAACGGCGACAAAAGTTCCGTGAACCTTACCCCAGGAAAGAATCGTATTGATTCGTAAAGGCCGGGGTGATACATAAATGTTTTCCCAGTTTGGCTAGTTAGCAATCTTGCCGCTGGGGCTGTGGCCGTTTACGATGGAAGTAACTTCTTTCTTACGAATAAGATAAGTAAACGGAATTAGCTTTCTTACCTCTCTTCCCTCCAAGAGGTTGCAATGCGCGGTTCGATATTTTCCGCCAAACGCTTGCGCGTTTCCAGCGTAGTTTTGGCGATGGTCATGGTAGTAGCCACGCTGGCTGCTTACCTCACTACGATTGCAGGCCCCCTCGAAAAGCCGCAAGCGAACGATCGCCAGATCACGCTGGTGGTGGTTTCGCTCATGCGTCGAGATCATCTCTCCAAGCATAAACTCGATGATGAAATGTCCCGTCGCGGCCTGGACCAGTTCCTGAAAAGTCTCGATCCGCTGAAAGTGTATTTCTACCAGTCCGATGTCGACGAATTCATGGCCGACCGCCAGGAGATCGACGACATGCTCAAGCGGGGCGACATCAGCTTTGCCTACACCATTTTCAATCGCTTCCTGCAGCGGGTTGATGAACGGGTGGCGATGATTGACAAGCTGCTGTCCGAAGAGCACGACCTGACCGACGATGAAGAGCTGGTCACCGACCGCGATCTGTTGCGTTACGCCAAAACGCCGGAAGAATCCCGCGAACGTTGGCGGAAACGGATCGAGTACGACCTGCTTGTTCTGAAGAGCGACGAAACCGTAGGGGAAGCGGCCGTCGAAAAGCTCTCGCGTCGATACCACAGCTTCGACAAACGGATGCACCAGTTTGACAGCGATGAACTGTTGGAAATGTACCTCACCTCGGTCACTTCCAGCTACGACCCGCACACCACCTACATGGCGCCTTCGTCGCTGGAGAATTTCCAGATTCAAATGCGGCTGGAGTTGGAAGGCATTGGCGCCGCGCTCCGCTCGGCCGACGGCCAGACCGTCGTCACCAAGATCATCCCTGGCGGAGCCGCTGAAAAGAACGGCAAGCTCAAGCCCGAAGATAAAATCGTCAGCGTCGGCGAAGGCGATGAAGGCGAAATGACCGATATCGTCGACATGAAACTGAACGATGTGGTCAAACGCATTCGCGGACAGGCAGGCACCGTGGTGAAACTGGGCGTCATTTCCGAAGGCACCACGGAAACCAAAGTTTACAAAATCACCCGCGCCAAGATCGAACTGAAAGACAGCGAAGCCCGCGGCGTGATCTTTGAAGACGGCAAAAAGCCCGATGGCTCGGCCTACAAAGTCGGCGTGATCGACCTGCCCAGCTTCTACATGGATATGGACGGCGCCCGCGCTGGACTGGCCGACTTCAAGAGCACCACTCGCGACGTTCGCAAGCTGCTTGATGACTTTACCGCCAAACATGTCGACGTGGTGATCCTCGACCTGCGTCGCAACGGCGGCGGCAGTCTGACCGAAGCGATCAACCTGTCCGGTCTGTTCATCGACCAGGGACCGATGGTCCAGGTCAAAGATTCCGACGGCCGCGTGCAGAAGTATGACGACCTCGACCGCGGCATGGCCTGGGAAGGCCCGCTGGTCGTGCTGACCAGCAAGTTCAGCGCCAGCGCCAGTGAGATTCTCGCCGGCGCCATCCAGGATTACGGCCGCGGACTGATCGTCGGCGACGAATCGACCCACGGCAAAGGCACCGTGCAGAGCCTGCTCGATCTGGGCCAGCAACTGTTCCGGATTCCTAACCCGCCGAACCTGGGCGCCCTGAAGATCACCATGCAGCAGTTCTATCGCCCCAGCGGCGACAGCACCCAGCAACGCGGCGTGCTGGCCGATATCTCGCTGCCCTCGGTGACCAACCACATGGACGTCGGCGAAGCCGATCTCGACTTTGCCCTGGCCTTCGACAAAGTCGATCCGGCCGAGTTCACCAAACTGGACCGCGTCCAGGCGAACCAGGTGTCCGAGCTGAAAGCCCGCAGCGTCGCCCGCCGGGCCGAATCGGAAGACTGGGCCAAACTGCTCCGCAACATCGAACGCTATCGCGATCAGAAACAGCGCAAAAGCGTCTCCCTGAACGAAGCCAAGTTCAACGCCCAGCGGGCCGAACTCGACGCGGACAAAATTGAAACCGAAGAACTCGAAGAGCAGATCAACGGCCAGGAAGAAATCGTCAAACGCGACTTCTACTTTGAAGAAGTGATGCGCATCGCCCTGGATTACGTGGCCCTGCTCCAGGGACAAAAACTGGCGATCAAGAACTAACGACCGCCCGTTACCCACCATCCAAAAAACGCCGCGATTCCGATCGCGGCGTTTTTTTTGCGCCGATCTTCCCGCCGTTGGGCTGCCCCTGGCAGACTCTTCCGCCCGGCGCCTCGTTCTCTGCGGCAGGGCACGGTAAGATGCGAAGGCAATCGCAATCCAGCGCAGCGGGGCGAAGGCGCCCCGGCTGCGAAGAATCCTCCGTGATTCGACAGATCGGCCCCCTTTGAATCGCCCATGCCTGAAAAGAACGCCATTATCCTGGTTGTCGACCGCCTTGGAGCCGGCAGCCTGGGACCGTACGGCAACACCTGGATCGAAACGCCCGCCGTGAATCGCCTGGCGAGTGAATCGCTGCTGTTTGATTTTTGCCTGAGCGACTCGCCGTCGCTCCCGGTCGCACAGCAGTCGCTGCTCCGGGGCGGGCATGCGCTGGTCCCGGGCGACTACACTTCTTCGCTGCCGACCTGGCTGCAGACCGCCGGCGTGGAATCGACGCTGCTGACCGACGAAGCCTTGATCGCTCATCATTTGCTGGCGCCGCATTTTTCGGATTGCCTGTTTGCGCCGCCTCCGGAGACCGCGGTCGCTTGTTCCGCAATCGAACATACGCAAATGGCCATGCTGTTCGTCCAGGCGATTGACTGGCTGGCCCGGGCCGCTTCGCCGTTTCTGTTATGGATCCACGCCCAGGGGATGCAGGGCCCGTGGGATGCTCCGCTGTCGCTCAGGAGATCGTTTGCGGACGAGGACGACCCGTTGCCGCCCGACCAGGTCGAGCCGCCCGAGTTCCGCCTGGCCGACGATCACGACCCGGACCTGGTGCTGGGCTTCCAGCATGCCTATGCGGGGCAGGTGCGGCTGTTTGACGCCTGCCTGGCCGCGATGCTGGGGGCGCTGGACGACATGCCGCCCCTGGGTGACACGCTGTTCTGTCTGACATCGCCTCGCGGGTATCCACTGGGCGAGCATCTGCAGCTGGGCGGGGAGTCGCCGCTGGCCACCGAACTGCTGCATGTGCCGTTAATGATCCGCGCGCCCCATCTGCCGCCGGGCCGTGAGGATCGCCTGGTGCAACCGGGCGATCTCACCGCCACGCTGGCCGACTGGTTCGGCGCAGAGCCGGATCCCGCCTGCGTCTGGTCCCGCAGTCTGCTGGATACGCAGTCGCCGCCACGCGAGATGATTGTCTCGGCCGCCGACGAAGAACGCCTGCTCCGCACCCCGGCCTGGCAAATCCGCAAGCAACCGGAGGCCGTTAGCCTGTACGCCAAGCCCGACGATCGCTGGGAAGTGAACGACGTCGCCGCGTTGCTGCCGGCCGACACCGACGCGCTGACCGCCGCCCTGGATCGCTTCGAACTGGCCGCCGAGACAGGCGACCTGTCCACCCTGCCGCCGCTGGACGAACGCCTGCTCGATCCCCTCCGCTAACGCCCCGTCTGGTTTCTTCGTATCGCACCGGCGTTTATTCGGCCAGGATCAGATCATAGTTGTCGCGGCCGTCGTCGGAAATGTAGCGATAGATCACCCGGAGCTGCACCGCTCCGGTAGACCCATCGGCAGGCGGCTCAGAGAGCAGGTCGTAAAGCTTCTGCAGATCCTGGATTTCCAGGACGGACTGCTGGAGCGCGATCAGCTGGTTCTCTACCTGCAGCAAGGCGGTGCGGGCCTGGAGGGTGCGTGTCTTTTCCAGCACGGCTTGCTGATTCGTCAGCAGGTTGTTCTGCCCCAGAATCGCACGCGTGGCCTGGCCCAGTTCTCGCGACTGGAACGGCTGTGGCTTGGGCATCCCCGCAACCTGGTACGACGCCTTGGCGGAAACGAAAATCCGGTCCCGGCGGAGCACCGGGGTAATGGCGATGTGCAGCGTCTCGGCCTTGTCCGGGCCCACCTTGAGGTCGATCGTCTGGTCGCCCACCATGCTCACCGAGGCCGGTTTCAGCTGGTTCGGGGACAGGGGCGCCGCCGGCGGAACGGCCTCGACCACGATCATCCTCGCGTCGGGCAGGTCGGCCACGGCAAACTCTGTTTTGATGGGCGGATGGCTGGGGTCGATCACCAGCGGTTCCGCCTTATCGGGCGTGCGAAGCTGCAGGCGATGACTGCCGCCGGGGGCGGTCAGTTCCAGCTGACAGTTGCGGAGCGACCGCGAGGCCGGTTCCATAGCGGCGTTGTCCGACCAGCGCAGCTGGAGGGCGTCTTTCACCAGGTGCAATTCGGCGATGACCCCTTCGCCGCCGGGCAGCAGCTTGGACCCCTGGGCCTGGATCCGCCAGGCATGCTCCTGGCCGGCAATGTCGGCCATCGTGAACGTAATCTGGCCGCCGTCGACCGCATGATCGCCGCCCAGCAGCCGGGCAAACAGGGTTTCCTCGGGCGGCAGCCGCACCGGGCCCAGCTCGACCTGGCCGTTGCTGGTGCTGGTGGCCAGGTCAATCGCCGGCGCCATCGCCTGGAACGGATCCCCGCCCGCTGGCGTAGGAATCGGTTGGCCAGGCAGAACGGCCGGCGCTGCAGCGAGAGCCGCCGGAACCAGCCCCGGATACGGGGAAAACTGCGCGACAGGAATGGAAACTTCGCGGCGACTGCCGGGCGCCCTCCAGCGGAGGAAGCATCGAGCCTGCGGCGTACTGGCCTGATAGATGGCCTCAAGATAGTACGGCTGACCAGCCGTCAGCGCCAGGGGCGACGAAGCCACGACTCCGCCGTTTATCTGGGAGGCGATCTCCTGCAGTCCTGATCCGGAAGAGCTGCGGGTGAACAGCTGACAATCGCCCGAACCGACAATCTCGAGTGTGTGTTCGGCCGTCTGTGTGGGATAAACGAACCCGCGCAAACGCACGAATGGCAGGCTGCCGTCGGTGGTCGCCGGCTCCGTCACCGCCAGGGAAGTGAGAGTTTTGACGACGTCGGGAGTGGTCGCAAGCAGCGAGGCCGCGCCCGCAAGATCCGCGGCGGCAGAGGCCGGACGATGCCAGATTTCCGCCAGCGCGGTTCCCTGCGGCTGCGAAGGCGCCGCCGGCAGGGGCAGTTCCCGGAAGGCGAACAGGGCGGCCGCTTCAGCCGGCGTGATGGCCCGGCGATACAGCCTCAGGTCGTCGAGCACCCCGGTGAACGGGCCGACGTTCAACGTCGAAACGTACACGGGCTCCGCGTCGACCAGGGCCAGCGTCTGGGCGCCTGTCCGCGCGCCGTCGAGATAGTACGTTATCCGCCGCTGCTGCGAATCATAAGCGATCGCTACATGCGCCCAGCGATTGACCAGACTCGCGACAGGCAGATGGCTTTTGCCGGCCGGCAAACTGGCGGCCGTTTGTGTGCTGTCGAGCAGAAAGGTGAGCTCCCCCTGGCGCGCTTTCCATTCCGACTTGCCCGCGACCAGCCAGGCAACCTGGTCCTGGGGGGCAGCGTCCATTTTGACCCAGCAGGCCAAGGTAAACGCCTGGGAGCCATCGATCTTCACCCGGTCGGCGAAGCCCAGCTTCGCGCCGGGGTCCAGCATAACGGCCTCGCCGACTTTCCCTTCGACATACGTCGGGGCGTTGGCAGGCGTGGGGGAGAGCGGGGCAGCGTAACCGCTGCCGGCCAGATCGTTCAAGTTATTTTCCATCGGCCAGTAGGCGACCAGTCCCAGCGCCAGATCGACCGGACCACCGGTCGTATCAACGGGTTCGTCCAGCCGTTCTTCGGCCGTCGTCCAGGATGGCTGGAACGACGTTGTTTTCTCGCGGGACAGTTCCAGCTCAACGGCCACATCCTGGTAACCCGCGCGATGAAAGACCACCTGGTGCGGGCCCGGCGGCAACCAGTAGACGACCTCCCCGGCGGCGGGCGGCGTTTGCGTTTTCCCTTGGATCTCCAGCGACGCCTGGCGACGTTCGGCTTCCGGCCACTGAAGTTCAAGCCGCGCCAGCGACGTATCGACTGCAGCGGGCGCCGGCTGGGCGATCCCGGGCGGATCTTCCGGCGCCGGCGTCCCTCCGTAAAGCAACACCATCGCCACGATGAGGCTTAACGCCAGCACCGTCGCGACTCCTCCCACCACCAGGTAAAACGGCGTTTGCGGGGCCGGCTCGTCGGCGGATTCTTCTGGCGGCGACGCACCTTTTTCACCAGGCGGCAGCGGCGGCTCCGCCATGGCCGGAACCGAGGGCGACGGCGCGGCCGAAAACCCGGCGGAAGAGGACGAAGCAGAGCGGGGAGCGGGACGTGTAAACCGCGACGGCGGAGTGGCGACCGGCGGCGGCGCGTCGGGCAGCACGATCGGCGACAGGGGAGCTTCCGGCGGCAACACCGTCGGCGCCAACGGAGCTTCGGGCGGCAACACGACCGGCGATAACGGAGCGGCTCCAGGCGGCGAGGGCGAAACGGCGGAAGGCGCCTGCAGCTGCTGCCGCAGCTGCTCGTCGTAAGCCTGCCTTCGGTCCGCGTTGAGCAGGCAGATGCGGGCTTTGGAAATCTCGTTCAGTAAACGCTGCGAATGCTCGGCTTCTTTCCCGTGTCCCTTCCCCCGCAGGTATCCCATGAGCCGGTTCGCGGCGCCATCGATAACATCGTGATCCTTCTCGAACAGCTCAATGCTGAGCAGCCGATAATGGTGCGGCGGCTGGTCCTTGGGAGGAATACCGAGCCATTTGTAATAAGGATCAAAATCCGCAGACATGGATGATCTCATTGCGCGAAACAAAAGTCCTTGACCAATTGTGCGACGAAATGGCAGGCAAAGCAATCACAACCTGTCCGACAGCCCGTCCGACCCGCACGCCGTAGCCTAACTCGCCAGAGTTTGGTCCTGCCGCGTGGCGTCCGATCGTTTCTTTGATAAAACGCCCAAGAAACGGTTTGCCTCGCCGGTCTCATTTTGCAAAAGTATCCCGTTTTGGACCCCTCGAAAGTAATTGCTGCATCTGTCCAGAAATCGCCTTACCACTCAAAGCGGAACGTGCGGGCCAGATAGCGTGCGGCCCGTTGCCAAAGCGATTGCGGGTCGGCGTGGATCCGGGCGATGCCGACGCTGCGGAGACGTAACGGCGCGGCCCGTTCGTCGAGGGCCGGTTTCTCGAACAGCACGCGGGCCTGGTAGGCGGCCGATACCAGCTGGGGGTTGCCGCGTTTATCGGCGACGGTCGGCAGTTCGCCGCTGGCGATCAGTTCGGCGGGCAGCTCTTCCAGGTCGACCTCGGCGATCTCCACGATCCGGCCCCACAAGGTTTCGCCCGGCGTTTGATGGAAGCGCAGCCGCACCCGTTGCTGCAGTCGCACAAACTGGATGTCGGCCTGGTCGATCAGCAGCAGCGCTTCCAGCGCGGCCGGATCGCCGATCAGGCAGAGCTCGTCCCCCGTTTCCAGCAGCGCGCCGGTGTTGGCCGGATCCAGCGGAGAGCCCGACCAGGGCGGCAGGTCGCCGGCGGCGCCTGGCGGTTCCCGGCGGGGACGTTGCGGCAGCACGACTCCTGCCGCCGGTGCGGTGATGGTCAGATGCTCGCGCAGCTTCTCCTGTTCAGCAATCTGCCGGGCGATGGCGGCCAGCTCCTGCGCGACATCGCGAATCAACCGATCGGCTTCCGCCGGCGCGCCGGTCTGGCTGCGCTGCTCTACGATGCGGCGTTTCTCCAGATGGTCCAGCTTCACCTGCTTCTCGGCCGCCAGGCCCTGCAGGTTGGTCAGCTGCCGCTCGATCTCCAGGTCTTCCAGTCGGGCCAGCACGTCCCCCTGTTGCACCGTGTCGCCTGGCTGCACCTGGGCCGTCACCGCGCCGGGCGTGGTGACGTAGACCCGCCGGGCTCCCTGCAGTTCGGCCATCGCGGTCGCGGGTACGCGATACGGCAAAGGGACCAGCAGGACGGCCGCCACGGCGCCGGCGAGCAGGCTTGTCAGGATCAAAAATCGCAGCCGTTTCACGTCGCGCATTCTCCCGGGGTGACGAAGAAAAGTGAACGTCTTTTGCGCCGGTCCGGCCAGCATCCCTCCCAGCGAGACCAGCACCATCAGCTGCACCAATGCCTCCAGCCCGTACGGCTTGAGCGCCGCATGCAGCACCCAGGCGATCATCCACAGCACGAACAGGCGATACAGCAGCGAAGCGACCCAGAACAACGCCAGCCAGCCGCGGCCGGATTCCGGCAAACTCCGTTCGTTAGCTTCCTCAATCCCCAGGAACCAGCGCCCCAGGTAATGCGTGACGACCGCCTGCGACTGCTGATGCAGGTTGGGCGTTTCGATCAGGTCGGACAGAATGAAGTAGCCATCGTACCGCAGCAGCGGGTTGCCGTTAAACAGTAGCGTACTGACCGAGCAGATAAACACCACATTCAGGAACAGCCCATGCAACAGGCCGGGCTCGCTGGCCCACCACAGAAACAGGCAGAGCGAGGCCAGCACCAGTTCCACCGCCATGCCGGCCGCCCCGATCGCGGCCCTTTGCCAGCGGCTGCGGATCAGCCAGGCGTCGGTCACATTCACATACAGGCACGGCGTAAACACCAGCAGCATCAGTCCCAGCTCATGGCACTCCCCGTGGTAATGCTTGCAGACGAGCCCATGCCCCAGCTCGTGCAGGATCTTCGTCAGCGCCAAAGCGACGGCCAGGTACACGGCGTTCTTCGCGCTGAAAAACGTCGCAAAGTCGGGCAGCCGATCACGCAGCGTGGAAAACTCCAGCGTCGCCAGCAGCAATGCCGATCCGACCAGCAGCGCCGCCATTACCAGCACCGGCCAGGAGAACAGCCAGCGCATGCGAGGCTCCAGCCAGCCCAGCATCCGATCCGGATCGATACCGCGGAACCGGATCGCCAGCACGCCGGCGACCCGTTCAAACCGATCCCGCCAGCGCTGCTGGTCCCGGCGTTTCAGCAGCTCTTCCGCCTGGCCCGGCAGGTCGGCGACGATCAGCCCCTGGCTGTGCAGCGAGCCGATAAAGTTCAGCAGCTGTTCCGGGTGCAGCTTCCGCGGCGCAAAGCGGCGTTCAAACCGTTCCTGCAGTTCGTCCATGCCGACCGTGCCATCGAGCTGCCGGATCAGGAAGTATTCTTCTTCGCGGAACTGGAAATAGCGGAGCGAAACGGGATCCTTCACACCCCAGCTTCGCCGCCCACGAAACTCCAGCGCGCGGGTCGCCAGATCCGGACGGATGCGTAATCCGAGCGGACGAGCGTTCGCCGTATCCTGCGCTGTCGCCATGGCCGCGATCCCCCGTTTCCTGTCGTTCCCGCACGCAGCGAGTCTATTTATTCCGGGGCGATCACCAGCGTGCCGCGCTGACCCGGCCGTAGCTGGCGGCCGGGGTTGTCGATCTCGGCCCAGATCCGCGTCGTGCCGTCGGCCGGGTTGACTTCGGGGCTGACGAACAGCACGCGGCCAAAGTGCGGCGTATCGTCGCCGGCAATCTTCAGGGCGGCCCGCCGGCCGATCAGGTCAGGCGGCGCGAGGGTCGCCGGAATGAAGCCTTCGGCCTTGAGCTTGTCCAGCCGCAGGATGCGGAAGACGATCTCGCCCGGCTGGACCCACTCGCCGGCGCGACGGGCGATCTTCACCACCACTCCGTCGATCGGCGACACAATGCGATGGCGGTCTACCTTCCGCTCCGCCAGTTTCAGGTCTGCCTCGGCGATCCGCAGCTCGTATTTGGCGGCCTTGAATTCCAGCTGCGCGTCCTGCAGGGCGGCGGCCGACTTCTCCGCCTGGATGTTCCGCCGTTCCAGCTCTTCAGGCGAAGCGCTGTCGGGAAAGCGGGCGATGCGATCGGTCAGCCGCTTCACCTCGTACCGGGCCAGTTCCAGCTCTTTCTCGGCGAACTTCACTTTGGAATCGTTCTCGGATCGGCCGCTGGCGTTGTCGCGATGGGCTTCCGAACGCTCGACTTCCAGCACGGCGTCGACGCTATCAATTACGGCCAGCGACTGGCCGGCTACGACCGTCTGCAGCTCTTTGACCAGCATTTGATCCAGCACGCCTGCCTCTCGGGCGGGCGCCTCGCGCTGATCCAGCAGGGAGAGGATGGCCGACTCTACGACCAGCGGTTCCGGTTTTGCCTGTCCCGTCGTGAGCGACGCCAACAGCAGCAGTACGGCGGGGTTCATAACGTTCCTGACTGGGGAATCACGTAAGGAGAAAGGTTTCAAGTCGACAGGCGACAGCGGTTGTCAAAAAAAGAGCCAGGTGCGGGCCGTTTCGATAAAGTCATGCAGCCAGACATAGCCCAGGGGACGCTGGCCGCAGTGCACCTGCGCAATGACCGCGGCGCCGGGCCGCAGCGCGGCGACCAGACTGCGGTCGAGCAGTTCGGCGGTGACGCGCACGGCCGGTTCGTCGTCCTCTTCGGGGATGTCGCTGGCCGGGGCGATCTCGATCACCTGGGCCCGATGCTTCACGCCTGGATCAGCCGCCAGCATGAACTCCAGCTGCAGATCACTGTCTGGATCGAGCTTCTGCAGCCGAGCCCTTTCCTGCAGCAGGTAGCCGATGTGTTTGTCGGGGATGCGCAGCTCGACCACCCAGGGACCGGCCAGATCGGCGATCGTCATCAGGGCCTGGCCGCGCTGGACCGGGCGGGCTTCCAGCAGTTCCTGCACTTTCCAGGTGACAACCCTTCCGGCCAGCGGGCTGGTTACCGTCAGCTGCGTTTGCTGCTGCTGCAGGTTGGCCAGCTGATCCGCCAGGCGCTTGACCGTTTGCTGCAACTCGTCCCGTTCGGCCGCCGCTTCGTTGAAGCGCTGCACGGCCTCAGGCGAGTTCCGCGGCGCGTGCAGCAGGGATTTCTCGAGCGATACGAGACGCGACTGGGCGGTCGTCCGTTCCCCTTCGACCCGGGTGATTTCATATTCCAGCGGCAAGTCGCGCAGGTCGAGCAGTTTCTGCCCCGCGACGACGTCGATCTCCGTCGCTTCGGCGCTGCGCAAGGCCGTCAGCCACAGGCGTTCTACCTGGCCATCCCGGGCGGCGAAGACGATCCGCTTGTCGACCGGCGCTACTTCGCCGCGTCCGGTGATCGGGAAGTCGGCCGGAATCACGATCAGCGCCACGATCGCCGCCGCCAGCGCGGCAGCCGCCAAAGCCGCCAGCGGCAAGCGATACAGCCAGCGGGTGCGGCCCAGCCAGTGCAGCAGGCCAAACAGCGGCAGCCGCTGCAGCGTCAGCGCATTATCCAGCGCGGTCGCGCTATGGCGACCGACCGTTTCCACTCGCAGCCGAAAACCGTCGTCGAGCGACTCGTCGTCAAAGCGTTCCGCGGCCAGCACGCCCAGCGTGCGGGGCGGTCCGGGCGAATCCGGATCGGCGAACGTCTCCCGTAACGGGGTGACGGCCAGGGTGCGAGCGTGGACCAGATCGAGATAATCGTTAAGGGCCGTTTCAATCTGCGGCGGCAGTCCGGCCGCATCGCCCGTCGTCCACAGCGGTTCGCCGCCGGCGACAACCCGCCGGGCCAGCTGCTCCATCGTCCTGATGGAATTGGCCCGGCGATCGAGCGTGTCGACGCCGCTGACCGCCAGCATGCGACAGGAGCGGCCGCGCACTTCCAGCAGGGAGACGCGGTCGCAGCCGATCAGGCGCCGGGCTTCGTTAACAATGGTGTAAGCGGTGCGATCCAGCACCAGGCTGGAATTGACCCGCTGGGCGAACGTATCGAACTCGTTCCAAAGCTGTTCCCGCTCGCGCAGGTCGCGCAGGCGACGCTGGTTGTGGAAGTCGGCTGCCAGCTCCGACAGCACTTCCACCACTTCGGAGTAACCGCGACAGGCAGACGGCGAAGCACCCGGCCGCTGGAAAATCTCTACGATCCCCAGCGGACGTTCGTCTCCCTGGATTGGCCCCAGCACCAGCAGATGGCCGGTCGGATTGATCAGGTCGGTCGGTTCTTCCGCCATGCCGGCAAGAGCCGGATCGCTGGCGCCAGCTGGTGGCGGCAGCAGGCATGACTTGCCGTGCTGCATCGCCTGGTGCAGGAGCCGCTGGTGGGCCGCCTGCCGGTCGGGATTGACGGCCTGGGTCTGGGCCAGTTGGGTCTGGTGCTCCAGCCGCAGGGTTTCCCCTTCCAGCAGCCAGACGGCGGCCGCATCGGCGGCCAGGGCGCGCACCGCGTTCGCAGTCAGCGCGGCGTAAAACTCGCGGACTCCCACATTTGTACGCGACAGGGAAGCGACCTCTTCAATGAGGCGTTCAATTTCGCTCCAGGCCTGGCCCGCATGATCCGCTGGCAGCGGCAAAGGATCGATCATCACTCTCCGAGTATACCTTGATCTTTACGCCCGGCGCAACCGACGCCTGGGAGCAAGGACCGCCCCGACTGTCGACCAGGTCTCCGCCCAAAGTGGGAGTAATTCAGCAACCCGGTTCTTGAGTCAAAGAGGAAAGAATACGGAAAACAGCCGCCGGCAGACTGGTAACGATTGTAACAATTATCCGAAAACTCGCGGTTGTTACGGAAATTCGGCGGGACGATGCGCCGATTTTGCCGATTGAGTACTTCCAGACGGTGGATCGGTCATCGTCCCAGGTTGCGCCGCTTTGCGTCGCCTGGAGGATTCGTTTGTTTGCGACCGCAGGATAATGCTCATGAAGCGAGTAATCGCCTCGACCCTCGCGATCGTGATGTGCATCACCAGCGTTCCCGGCTGCGCCTGGAACGGCGGCGTCGGTTTGTTCCACGGCCGGAATATGGATGACCTCCAGGCCGTTTCGACCGATATCGAATATCCCGATGTGGAAGCTCCGTCGAACGCCGTGACCGCCGGGACCGGACCGCCGATCACCATCAACGACGACGGCCCGCTGGAATACTGGGACCTTTCTCTCGACGAAGCGATTCGTCTGACCTTGCATAATTCCACCGTGCTCCGCGACCTGGGCGGAGCGGCGTTGCTGCAGCCCGACACGGTGAAAACGGTTTACTCGCCTGCACTGACCGAAACCGACGGGCAGTTTGGCGTGGATGCTGCTTTGAGCGCCTTTGATGCTTCCTATTCGGCCGAGTTCTTCTTTGAGGGAAACGACCGCCAGCTCAATAACCAGTTCTTTGGCGGCGGCGTGCGCACGCTCAAACAGGACCTGATGCAGCTGGATATGGATGTCACCAAAAAGTCGGCGTACGGCACGCAGTACACCATGCGGCAGTTCATCGAATACGACAACAACAACTCACCCGGCAACCTGTTCACCAATGGCGCCTATTCCGTGCTGATGGACGCCGAAGTCAGGCATCCCCTGTTACAGGGCGGCGGCCTGGACTTCAACCGGATCGCCGGCCCCAATGGCCAGCCCGGCACCTTCAATGGCGTGCTCATCGCCCGCATCCGTAACGATATCAGCATCGCCGAATTTGAAATCGGCGTGCGCAACCTGATCAGCGATGTCGAAAACGCCTACTGGGAACTGTATTACGCCTACCGCGATCTCGACGGCCGGGTCGCAGCCCGCGATCGGTCCCTGGCGCTGTGGCGTGCCGTGCACGCTCGGGCGGTGGTCGGCGGCGAAGGCGGCGAGGCCAAGAACGAAGCGCTGGCCCGAGAGCAGTACTATCGCCTGTCGGAAGACGTGCAGAACTCGCTGGCCGGTCGCGTGATCGAAAAGAGCCGCACCACCACCTTCCGTGCATTCGGCGGAGTCCAGGTTAACGAACGCCGGCTGCGCCTGGCGATGGGCGTTCCCATCAACGATGGACGGCTGATTCGTCCCGCGAACGAACCGGCGACCGCGAAGGTCATTTTCGACTGGGACCAGGCGATGGTCGAAGCGCTGACCACCCGGGCCGAACTGCGGCGCCAGCAATGGCGAGTCAAGCAGGCCGAACTGGAACTGCTGGCCAGCCGGAACTTTCTGTTGCCCACCTTCGACGCCATTGGTCGCTATCGCTGGCGCGGCTTTGGCCATAACCTGCTGAACCCCAACGCCAGCGACGTCCCGTTCGATAACGCCTACCAGGACCTGCTCACCGGCAACTTCCAGGAATGGCAGCTGGGTTTTGAATTCACCTACCCGATTGGTTTCCGTCAGGCCCATGCGCAGATCCGAAACGCCCAGCTGAAACTGGTCCGTGAAAAGGCCGTGCTGGAGACCCAGGAACGGGAGATCGTCCACGACTTGTCGACCTGGATCGCCGAAGTCGAACGAGCTTATGTGGTCGCACAGACCGCCTTCAACCGCCGCCTTGCCGCCCGCGAACAGCTGGAAGCGCTCGACGCGGAATACGCCGTGACCCGGGAAACCAACACCCTCGACCTGGTGCTCCAGGCGCAGCGCCGCATGGTCGAAGCGGAAACAACCTTCTTCCGCGTGCTCTCGGAATACAACCTGGCCCTCAAGCAGGTGCACTTCGAAAAAGGCTCGCTCCTGGCTTACAACGGCATCCAGCTGTCCGAAGGCGGCTGGCCCGAACAGGCCTATCACGACGCCCAGGAACTGGCCCATCGTCGTGTCGCCCGCTGCCGTCTGATGAGTTATGTCTTCAAGAAAACACCGCCGGTAAGCCTGGGTCCGGCTCCTGCCCCTGGCCTGGCTCCCGGTGATCACGTGGGTCTGCCTGGCGTGCCGGGACTGCTGGATCAGCCGATCGGCCCCGACGGCGTTCGCCTGGAAGCGGAACAAATGATCGAATCCATCGAAGACGGCATTCCGACTTTCGACGGCGAAGAGATCGAAGGTCGCGAAATGAACGGCCCCTCGCCCGACGGCAAAGGGGCCAACGGCCAGGAAGCTGCCGGTTCTCGCGAAGCGGCCTTCCTGGAAGAGACCGGACCGCTGTTCCCGCCGCAACAGCGCGAGTCGCGAACTCCGTTCGTCGCCAGCTATCCTTATGGGTCGTTCGAATCATCCCTGGCGCCTGTGGTTGAGCTGGATCCCCAGCTGACCGTCGCCCAGCGGCAAACGCAAAAAGCCAAGACCGCCGGCAGCGCGTCCCGCGCACTGGGAGACGAACAAACGGCCGTTGCCCCAGCCCGGCCGGCGCCGCTGTCGGCGCCGCCGCTGCCCGGTAACTCTGACCAGCCGTTGACCTACGGACACGTCGAGCCGTCCGCACCGCTGGTGGTGGAGAAGCCCTCGCCGTCGTCCGTTCGTACTCCCGAAAGCAACATCCCCAGCGACGCCTTACGCCTGAAAGCAGAGCCGCTGACCGCATCACCGCTGCCGTCTAATCCCGGGGTCGTTCCGCAAACTGTCGTTCCGCAAAACGAGGCGACCCGTTTGCCGGAGTCGGCAGGTCCGCCGACGGTCGTTCCCGTTGTCGACCTGCAGCCGTCCGCAGGGCGGCCGTTCACGGACCAGCGTTCCGCAGCGCAGCCAGGCCAGGGGTCGACCGCCACGGGACGGAAGACTTCGGACAAGCCGCCGACCTTTAGTCCGCCCCGCGTCATGCCGCAACGTCCGCTGGCCCCGGCGATCGAGCAGCGTCCGTCCCGCCCGGCCGACTTCGCCCCCACGCCGCGAGCTTTCGCGCCGCCCGTCGTGATCCAGGCTTCCGGCCAGGAACCGGCCCCGGTCCGTTCGTCATCTTCGCCGGGCTCCGCTCCCGGCGGCGACTGGCGATCGCCGACTGCAGGGGAATCCAGGCGTATGCCGGCAGCCCCGCCGATCGTCCCGCGAGCGCCCGTCGAGAACCTGGCTCCCATCGTCAAAAAGTCACAGGCCATGCAGCCCGCCGCCATTGAAACGCTGGCGCCCGTGATCGACGCCAAAACCTACCGCGAGCAGCGGGAACGCGCACGCAACACAGCCGCTCCTCGCCCGTAGTGGATTTGGCCACAAATCCCCCCCGAAATTCAGCTCCACGACGGGGGATATCGCTTGCCGTGGGCTAGGCACGGGTGAAGGCGAAGAAGACCAGGCCGGCCCAGCCGAGAAACAGCAAGGCGGCCGTCAGCAGCACTCCGCCGCCGATCGCCCAGACGAGCGTCGGGGAAACGGAGCCCTGGCGCGGCTTGACTGCGGCCAGCGCATTGGCGCCAAACTGCGACAAGAGTGTCCCGCCGGCGCAAAGAAGAAACGCCCAGGAGCCAACGCCGTCGCAGGCCATCTGCACCGCCCCCTGCGATAGCGACATGCCGATCGCGCTGGCGATCACCACGCCTGCCAGTCCGCCCAGGGCCATCGCAACCAGCACCATCACGATCCGGGGCCAGCCTGCTTTGCACGCGTAAATGGTCGACAAGGCCGGAATCAAAAAGGCGCAAGCCAGTGCGCTGAGCAGGAACTGGCTCTCCCCCAGCACCAGCCAGGCGCCCAGGCAGCACGCCGCGCCCAGGATGCTGATTCCGACCCAGTTCGAAGTGACGATCTCCTCGCGGGATAACGCCAGACGACCAAATCGATTCAATCGTAGCGCCAGGTTGAACAGCGGCACGGCGACCCAGGTGCTCACGGCGAAGATGACGTAAACGATCAGCACCGGCAGGATCCAGGGCGCCAGATCCGGGTTGTTCCGCGCGACCGACTGCAGCAACTGGAAACCCACATAGGCGCCAACCAGCACGCCCCACTGGGCTTGCGAAGAAAGCCTGATCATCCACAGGAACCAGCCCAGCACAATGCGATAAACAAAGTACCGGGCCTTCATCGCTTCCACGATTCCGGAGCGGGCCCACTCGTTGTCGGGCTGCAGCCGGAGCGCCTCGCGGAACGACTCCATCGCCTTCTCCGGCTGCCCTGCTTCCAGGGCCGACCAGCCGCGGTTGGCGTGCGTGTTGCTGTCGTCGGGGTCGCGTTTGAGGGCCGTTTCCAGCGCGGCGTCGGCTTCGGCCCGGCGGCCCAGTTTCACCAGCGCCTGGACCCGCAGGTTGGTGCAGACGACATCTTCGGGGTCCAGCGCCAGGCCGGCTTCGGCCGCATCCAGCGCCTGCTGATACCGCCGCTGTTCCAGGTGCAGTCGTCCCAGCTGGGCGAAGAACGTGGGATGATACGGGTCCAGGCCGATCGCCTCCTGGATCGAAGCCAGCGCTTCGGGAAAATGATTCCGCGCCCCCAGCACGATCGAACGGGCGTAAAAGCAGAAGGCCGTCTCCGGCGCCAGCCCCACGGCCAGATCGGCCTCGGCGCTAGCCTCTGCGTAATCTGCTTTCTGCGACAGACAGATCGCCAGCACGGCGTGGGCCATGGCGTTATCCGGATCGCCCGCCAGCGATTGCCGCAACTCGTCAATCGCCAGATCGTAGCGCGACTGGCCCAGCAGCAACAGGGCCCGTTCCAGATGAGCATTGGCTCCCACAGTGCAACCTCAAATCGTTAGCAGACGATACGCATTCCGCGGCCCGGAAAACGCCGCGCCGTGTTCAGGAAGCTGCGTCGGTTCTTCCTGTCGCAGCCGAGCATTCCCCACGCCCCTGATCGGATGTAGTCTAGCGGGTATTCTCCCGTACGTTAACGGCCCCGCAGTCGGCGGCAGGCATCCCGCGCCAGGGCCGTCCAGAAAACGAAAGACCATTAGACAACATCCTGGCCATTCTGCGAAATCCTTTACCCCGGCGGCGAGTCCCGTTAGCCTCGATCGCATCGACATCCGTCCGCCAAACGTCGCCGGTTCGTCGACTTTGCGAGGAATGAGAATCGTTTACCTGACGGAAATCGACGGTCAGTCGTCTTTTGCTCCGCAAAAGAACGCGTACTTTCACGGAGGGAAAGTCGACGGTCCGGCGTCTGTCCTGCCTCAAAACGACGAAACAGAATCCGGTAGTCCTTCTCTTCGGTCCCACACCCCAAACCGACGAAACAGGAAAGTGGTTGAACTGTGGTGAAACTCAATACGATGGCCGGCGTCTGCTTGCTGCTGATCGCAACCGCGGCGGGGGCTGATGATCAGGACGAGTTCCGCGTCAAGCGAGAGGCGGTGTTCGCCTTTACGGAGAAGCCAACGGTGGTCCGCGGCGATAACCAGTTTGTGATAACCTTCGCCTCGCAAGCGTACTGCGACGTCTCGGTGGTTGTCGAGAACGGCGATGGCCGCATCGTGCGTCATCTGGCCGCCGGCGTGCTGGGGGAGAATGCGCCCGAGCCACTGCAGCCCCATTCGCTCCGCCAGCGCATCGTATGGGACGGCAAGGATGATCGCGGCGCCTACCTGGATCCGGTCGCCGGGCATCGGGTCCGCGTGTCGCTCGGCCTGCAGCCGCAGTATGAGAAAACGCTGCTGTGGGAGCCTCGGTTGCGGATGCACCAGGACACGCCCGGCATGGCCGCATCGCCCGAGGGGGTGTATGTCTACGATGGTCGCGTGCTGGATCATGTGCGGCTGTTCAGCCATGAAGGGGAGTACGTCCGCACGATCTACCCGTTTCCCGCCGACCAGGTCGACAAGGTGCAAGGGCTGCACTGGCGGCCCTTCCCGGAAGACGGCGCGCCACAGCCGCTGAAAGAAGGCTTCCACCAGGCGACGCTGCTCAGCTCCGGCCAGAATGCCGGCTTCGACGCCCGGCTGGGGATCGGCATCGATGCCCATAACAACGACCACGGGGCCGTCTGGGGGAATGCCGCTTCCATGCTGGCCGTGCGGGGCAAGCGCCTGGCGCTGGGTCGATTGAAACTGAACCGCCTGGCGACCGACGGTTCTTCCGGCGGGCTGGACATCCATGGGCCCGACATCGCCTTTCCCATCAGTCCCCAGGGGAACTATCGCAAGACCGAACCGATCCCCGTCCCGCCACGGAGTGCGGCCTTTAGTCCCGACGGCAAAACGCTCTACCTGACCGGCTACGTGCATGGGCATGGCTCCGCCGCCAGCCGCGATATCGTGCTGATCAATTTCTATGACTGGCTGCCGGGCGTCACGCGGATTGACTTCGCCAACGGAGCCGCCGCCGAGACCTTCCTGGGCGGGATGCAAATCGAAGACGCCGGCGACGACAACCAGCACTTCGCCGCCCCGTCTTCCGTCGATGTCGACCCGCAGGGCCGGATCTATGTGAGCGACTATGCGAACGACCGGATCCAGGTTTACGCGCCCGACGGAAGCCATCTGAAAACGATTCCCAGCCAGCGACCCGCGCAGGTCGCCGTGGACCAGCAGACGGGACAGATCTATGTCTTCCACTGGTGGCTGCCGCAGGGAAAAACAAACGGGGGACGTCCGCCGACCACCGGCGCCAGCGTCAAGAAAGAACAGCTCGGGGCGTTCAACCAGCTCTCCGTGCTGAAGTCGTTCGATGATCCGGTCGAAACGGCCCGTTACCCGCTGACACTGCAGGCTCCGCCTTCGCGCGGGTCGGGCTACTCGTACCGGGCGGTCTACGACTCCTGGGCGAAATCGCCAACGTTCTGGATCACCTCGGAATGGGGCCGCTCGGACTTTCTGTCGCGCGACAAATCGCCGGACGCAAGCGCCAACCTGCAGCTGTTTCAACTGCAGGGAGACAAGGTCGTACTGCTGCGTGACTTCAACGAAGACGCCCGGCGCCAGGTGCAGCGGGTCGCCTGGCCCGAATACTCCCGGCAGCGGCTGCATGTGGATCCGGTGCGCGGGCATCTGTACGTGGCCGAAGGCCAGTCGGCGGTCGGCAAATCAACTTACACCTTGCTGCGCGTCGACCCGGAGACGGAGCAGGTCGAGAACGTGCCGCTGCCGTTCGACGCCGAAGATATCTGTTTCGACAGCGAAGGGCTGGCCTACCTGAGATCGTTCTATTACGTCGTGCGCTACGATCCCGTTACCTGGCGGGAAACGCCCTGGGACTACGGGGAAGAGCATGCCGACCTGCGAACCAGTTCCAGCCGCCGAGGGAAAACCCAGGCGACCGCGCAGTCGGTGCTCCGCTTGCCGGTCGAGGCTGCCGGACTCCATCATCACGGCGGCATGGGCGTATCGCCCCGCGGGCATCTGGCCGTCGCCGTGAACAATCATGTCGAGACCGAAGTCAGCCGGAAGGATATCGACGATGTGGCCGAGAATGTCGGCGGCAACGCGTACGTCCCGCCGGCCTGGCCGGGACGCGTGCGGTATGGCGAGGTGCATGTGTTCGACCGGCATGGCCAGTTACTGCACCAGGACGCGTTGCCTGGCGCCGTGCAACTTGACGGTATCCAGATCGACCGGAACGACGATCTGTACGCGCTTTCTTCCACCACCCGGATCCTCGACGGCAAACCGTACTTCAACGACATGACGGAAACGCTGGTCAAAATCAAACCGGGGGCCGGTCGCTTTATCGGGGACTCGGACAAGGCCGTTTTGCCTCTGTCGCCGGAGCGGAAACCGGCCCGGCCGGCCGAGCTGTTTAACGGCTTGCTGGGGAAGGGCTGGCTGGAGGGGGCCGAATGGTTCTACGGCGGACTCGGCTTCGCCGGGAAGAATGCGGGCCGATCCGGCGGCGGCTGCAACTGCTATAACTCCCGGTTCGCGCTCGATTATCTGGGACGTTCGTTCGCACCGTCGGTCGGCCATCACAGCGTGGCCGTGCTGGATTCCAACGGCAATCTCATCCTGCGAATCGGTCGTTACGGGAACGTCGATAGCGCCGGACCCGACAGCCAGGTTCCGCTGGGCGGCGACGAGGTAGGCCTGTTTTACGCCCCCTATGTGGCCGTACACACCGACCGCCGGCTGTTCATCGCCGATCCCGGCAACGCCCGGATCGTCAGCGTTCGACTGGATTACCATGCGACCGAACAAGTGGCGCTGGAAGGGGAATAGACGGAGAAAGTCGGCGTTCGCTCGGAACACGAAATTTTGCCAAACGGAAGTCGTCGGTCAGTCGTCTTTTGCTCCGCAAAAGAACGCGATCTTTCACGGAGTGAAAGTCGACTTTCCGGCGTCTGCTGTTTCTCAGAACGACGCACCAGAATCCGGCAGTGATTCTCTTCACCGCCCGAGCAAAAGACGCTGGGCCGACGATTTTCGACGGGGATGCGTCGCGCGTATCTATGCGGGCCGCCAGTCCAGGTGGAAGACCTGCTGCTTCCAGGCGTCGAGAAAATCCCGATTGCTGGCGAGCAGTTCGGGATGCGAGTAGAGTGCTTCCGCGCCAAGCCACTGGTACGATTCCACCTCCCGCGGGTCCAGCTGCAGCGGGACGCCGGCCGGCAGTTCGATCTGCATCCAGACCAGATCAACGCCCCACGGCGTCTGGCTGGCCCACAGTCGCGGCCCCAGGATCGCGGCCACCCCCAGCTCTTCCTGAATCTCCCTGGCGAGCGCTTCCGCTTCACTCTCGCCCGCTTCCATCCCGCCTCCAGGAAAGCAGTACGCCCCCGGCGCCGCGACAAACTGCGAACGCCGAATCACCAGAAACTGCTCGTCACGCCAGACAACGCCCACCACCCCCCGCCGCCTGGTTGTTCTCGGCGTGTTCATGCGGTTCCTCTTAAGCTGAAGAAGCGGGTCATCTCTTGAATGCGCCGCAATGGCAAAGTTTGGGCGGCCCCTTTTGGGTGTTTGCAAATAAGCATCGCGGTCATCCCTGTCTCACTTTCCTCATGATCCCGATCGGGGTAACACCGGAATATGGGTAGTTATCCAGTCGGCGTCACGCGGTAACAGCCGCCTGTGAAGAGGGGGGCGCCACAAGATGCTTGGCAAGCCCCCTCATTTAGTGGAATCGTAATTCAAAGCTTCCTCGCAAACGGGAATTTTAGTAGAAAAACGAGTTGTGGTGCCAACGGGCGCTACTTCTCTTTCAGACTCGCAGCCACTTCGGGACTCAGTCTCTTTATGGCCCAATCATAGCCTCGGTAATAGTCGAGCATATACAGTAAGTCACGAACGGCTTCGAGCATTAGCCGCACCTCTTCGGTTGTTACCGTTTCTTCACGTCCATGCACGAGTTTATTGCGCAATTCGATGCCTTTTTTGATCATGGAAATGATATTCTTGGGCGGTCGACGAACCTCACCGTTAATCTGATTCCGTGCGGGCAGCTGCGCCATGTACTCGCGCAACATGCGATCTAGTGGCGGAGACTGCAAGTTTTCGACAATCCAACTCATCGAAGGGTTCAAGTCCGTCAAAGCTGTCTTGAACCCGGTCTCCGCTGCCGCAATACCCATCACAAGTGCACTTCGGGGATTGTCCCGTTGATTCTGCCATGCTTCACGAAACAGATCGTGATACAACGGTTGCTTCGATTGAAACTGAATTAGGCTTTCAACATTCGATCGACATTCCTCGCCGAAATCGGCCTCCTGCATTTCCGGCATATGCAGGGTGAATGTTCCAGCGACTATTTGCCGGTTCAAGAATCCATGCTCGTCGAAAACCTCCTCGCCCTTCCTTTCATCGTGCCATCTCATCCATGACCATAAACTCTGAAGTCTCAACGGTCCACCGACGATTCCCATTCGCCAACGAACCAAGTTGAATATCTCAGACGCCATGCGGTCCATATCCCCGTGCAACGAAACTATGAAATCGCGATAGGCGTCCGGCAAGCTTGTGAACCCGTCCTGATTCACGCCGCCAAGACGCCAATCAATTTCTGCGACTCCGGTAAACACGGCGCACACTGAATCTGAAATGTCATCCTTGCGATGAATTGTTTGTACCAACACTTGCGGTTCTTCATCTTCGCTGAACGGATGCGTGTAACGCATGAACAGCGAAAACATCTGGTTGGGATCATCAAACTGGATTGCCCCAAAATCCTTGAGCGGCGGCTCAAATTTCCAGGGATCTAGTCGGTAATACGTTTGGAACAGCACTGCGAATCTCCATAAGTCGTTTTTTTAATGACACCAAGATTGTCACGCAGGTTCAGCGATACTTTAACCAGACAAACCAGACACCCACCTTTTGGCTCGAGAAGCGAGCCATCCCATGGTTGTCCCTCAATGGCGAAGGTTGCGCAGCCCCGTTTAGCGGAAGGAACCTGGCGTAACCGTCGAGCACCTCGTTCAGCCATCTCTCGATTTCCTCATAATCCCGATCGGGATAACACTGGAACAGGGGGCGCGATCCAGCCGGTGCCACACCGCAACCACTCCCTTCCGGGAGGGGGGGGTGCCTCAAACTGCTTGACACCCCTCCATTTCGTGGTATCGTATCGCACAGTGTCCCTGCAAAAGGGGATTTCCGTCGAAAAACAAGTTAGACACCTCGGCGCGAAGCATGGATCGAACTCGCAAGTACTACTCGGTGCGCACCGGGAAGAATCCACAGGCCGAAGCGATCGACTTGGTGGTCTTGCGCAAGCTCTTCAAGACGCTGTTCCTTCAGCTGGAGAGCGATGGCTTCTTCCAGGAGTCCCTGGGCTTCGAGTGCGTTGATGCAGGGCTCATTCCCGGAAACGTGGGTCACGATGTTGAGGGAGCCGTCCTTCTGGCACTTCGCAAGACGGGCCTCACGCCCATTCACATGAAGATCGACGAGTATTCGGAAGACGACCTCTTTGACATCGTCGAGTTCCTCTACGACCACTGCGCAAAGCCAACTAAGCGGCATTATCACAGCTGGAACGAATGCGGATGGCACTGCGACGCCTTCGACGTGGAAGCCGGGCGCAGAGAATTCCGTGAGAAGGTGAATCGAGTCTTGGCCATCTATGCGGATGGCTTCGAACTCTCAGTCGACGGAGAGGTTCTCGCACTCGCCGAGACGGGTCTCGAAGGTCTCTTTGAGGCTCCGCTACCGGCGCTGGATCCGGACAACGTTGAACTTCGAATCGAGGCGGCCCGCACGAAGTTCCGGCGTCATCGTGCCTCCCTCGACGATCGCCGGGAGGCGCTCCGAGAGTTGGCTGACGTCCTTGAGTACTTGCGTCCAAAGCTGAAGGAAGTCCTACATCAGGACGATGAGAACGACCTATTCAATCTCGCCAACAACTTCGGCATTCGCCATCACAACCAGCGACAGAAGACGAAGTACGACAGGCCGATCTGGTACAGCTGGATGTTCTACTACTATCTCGCGACCCTACACGCCGCTCTTCGCCTGATCGCGAAACACGACGCTGGTGGGTAGCGAGCTGTCTAAAAAAAAGGTGCACCGGAGTTGCCGGGCGGGCTGAATTTGAGATCAAAGTCAACCTTCGCCACCCGGTTACGCTAAGCGTTCGCCGACCGGCAGGTGCGCAACAGCCTCGCTGCGCGACACCTGGTGAGATGATTCGATGCAAAGTGTTTACCTCGAAACGACCGTCATTGGCAACATCGCTGGACGCGTCCATCCTGATTTGGCAATGGCGGCCAGGCAATCCGTCACCAGACGATGGTGGGATACTGCGCCAGATCGCTACGAATTATTCATCTCAGCGCTGGTCGTTGACGAATGCAACGGCGGGGACCCAACTGCTGCCTCAGAGCGTCTCGCTGTGATTCGCGACCTTCCCATGATCGAGGGCGGCGACGGCGCAAAATCCCTCGCTGGACTGCTGCTTGACGGCAAGGCGGTTCCTCGGTCCGAGCCGCGGGACGCAACCCACATTGCAATTGCTGCCGTGAACGGGATTGAATTGTTGGCAACTTGGAACTTCAAGCATATACTTAATCCTGCCACGCAACACTTGATTGACGCCGTCTGTCGCAACGCGGGCTATGAGCCGGCGACGATCTGCACCCCCGAACAACTGCTGGAGGCGTTCGATGATTCCTGACCCTACAGCTGAGATCAAACGTATCCGTCATCAACTCGGTGCGGACGATGATTTCGACCTTGATCGCATTTTTGATCGGATCCGTCTTCTTCAAACCGACTCGGGACGCAGGTGCATTCGCCGACCCTCACGAAAACCGGCGAACCATGCGATACAACAAAGTAGCGGTGGCGACGTTTCTACAAGTGGGGAGTCTGCGCCCGCCGCCCGCTGATCGCGGTCGTTCGGCAACAAATCCCGCAATAACCAAGCGCAGAGAAGAGGGCCGGCCATCGTTCGCCGCGCAATGGCAAAGGTTGCGCGGCCCTTTTGGTTCTGAATAGGCGGACCATCCCCTTGTCGACCTGGTTCCGCGCTCCTGCTGTCGAACGGGTCGGGCAGGGGCGCCCAAGCTGCAGCCTGCCGACATCGCCTGCGCTTACAGTTCGTACGTGATCGAACCGTGTTGCTGGGCGCGGGAGATGCGGTCCAGGGCGTACAGGCCAGCCAGGACGAATTCGACGCAGGAGGCTTGTACGGCCGGGTCTTCGGCGGCGTTGAGTTCGAACGCTTTATCCCACAGCGGCGGCACCCGGTCGATGCGACGGGCGTATTCGGCCGAAGGCAGCAGATCGCCGACTTCGATTTTGACGCCGCGGGAGAAAATGTTGGCGATGTCGCCCAGTCCGTGGCGGTCGACGTATTCCTCAAACACCACGCGGATCGCTTCCGCGATGACGGCGTCCAGCACCTGGCGTTCCGACATTTGATGGCTGCCCATCAGGTCGAGCTCCAGCTTCCCCAGGCTGGAAGCGTACAGGTGACCCAGGTCGCTGATCCGCGGCACGGCCGGCTTCTCGTTCAGCAGCACGCCACGCTGCCGGGCGCTGGCGATCATGGTGCGATAGTTGGCGATGCTGAACCGCGCGCTGACGCCTGACTGGTGATCGACATACTTCGACTTGCGGGCCTGGATGGTGATCTGCTCGATGATCTCGCGCATGAAATACGGGACGAACACCGGGTAGTCGCCGCCCATTTCGACGGCCGCTTCCTGTTCCATAATCTGGATGCCCAGATCCCGTTCACGCGGGTAGTGGGTCTGGATCAGAGAGCCGATACGGTCCTTCAGCTGCGGGATCACCTTGCCGCTGCGGTTATAGGTCGAAGGGTTGGCGGAGAACAGGATCATCACGTCGATCTCAAACTGGATCGGATAACCGCGGATCTGGACGTCCCGTTCTTCCAGAATGTTGAACAGCCCGACCTGCACCAGCTCGTCCAGTTCCGGCAGTTCGTTGATGGCGAAAATCCCGCGGTGCATCCGCGGAATTAACCCAAAGTGCAGGGCCTCTTCGTTCGCCATGCTCACGCCGCCGGCCAGTTTGGCCGGGTCGATCTCGCCGATGATATCGGCGAACCGGGTGCCGGGCGCCAGGCGTTCGGCGTAGCGCTCGGACCGCGGCCACCAGGCAATCGGCACATCGGCCGGGTCGCGTTCGCGCAGGCAGCGCTGGCCGGCGCTGCTGATCGGGTGATGGGGATCGTCGTGAAAGGGGGAGTCCGGCAGATCCAGGTACGGCACATAATCATCGAGAAAACGGGAGATGGCCCGCATCAGGCGGCTTTTGGCCTGGCCTTTCTCGCCCAGAAAAAGCATGTCATGGCCGGAGAGCAGCGCCAGGTTGATCTCGGGGATCACGGTGCTTTCGTAACCGACCACGCCCGGGTAAAGCGTTTCGCCAGCGGCCAGTTGACGGATAAAATTATCGTAAATCTCTTGCTTGACCGATTTGGAGACCCAGCCGCTGTCGTTCAGTTCGCGGAGGTTCGTCGGCCGAGGGGCAAGGCTGCTCATAAGATCGTTTCCCCAAAGAAGGCAAATCCGTGTCGCCCGCATTATACCGCGAAGGGAAGACAGAGAAGCCCGCCCGCATGGCGAAAGGGAAAGAGACCCGTCGCGTCAGGCCCGCCAGAGGTCCTGCCTCATCCCACGGAGGGGACGTCCGCAGGCACGAGGCATCCGATGCGATCCCTCCGCATTTGGCCAGGCGGGATAGCTTACCAGGCGCCGATGACCAGCAAACTCAGTGTAGCGACGACGGCGGCGACGACGGCCAGGGTGATCCACATGCCGGGACCGAGCGCATTGGGCGCCGCGGAAACTGCTGCTCCGGCGGCCGCTTTGGTTTTGGCCGGTTTGCTGGCGGCGGGAGCGGACGTTTTGGTCGCCTTGGCGGGGGCTCCGTCAGGCTCCATCCACTGCAGGTTCGTTTTCAAGGCGTTGACCGCCAGCTTGCACTCTTGCTCGTCGACATGCGGCTCGACCGGCGGCAGGTTGCGGACCAGATTGACGAGCGGGTCGGAACTGCAGTCATTCTGCCAGAGCGACTCCCGGCACGTTTCGCACGCTTTGAGATGCACCACGGCGGCATCGATTGTTTCCTGCGGAGCCAGGCCAATCGAGAACGTGTGGATCGCTTGCGGATTCAAACAGCCGGTCGGCGTGCGAGTGACCGGTTTTTCGCCCGGGGCCAGTTCCGCCGACAGATCGCCGCGCAACTGGTGCAGGATGCGGGACCTCGCTTCATAGACCGACATTTTGGAGAGCCCGCCGTCCTGGGCGACGGCCTCGGTCGATTCTTTGTCGAACATGACCCGGCGGAACAGCGTCTGTTGCTGGGTGTCGCCCGCTTCGTACAGGGCCCGCAGAATCACGCCGCCCCACTGCTTCCGATTGAAGGCGGCCTCGCTGGCCTCTTCGGGCTCCTGGGTGTCGAGCAGTTTCTGGCACTGCGTCGCCAGCCAGTCGCGAAACTTTCCCTGCTCCGGACGGTATTCGTCGATTCGACTTGCCAGGCGTCGGGCGAAGGTGGCGACAAATTTGTTCGCCTCGGGCGGCGTGCGGCCCGCTTGTCTGGCCCAGCTGTAGACCAGCGGCCCATAAAGTACGGCAAATCGGCGCCAGGCGGACGGATCGCGTCGCTTGAGCCGGCGGAACAGCGTCTCCGCAGAAAGAGTGGTTGCAGACGTAGAAGTGGCAGACATGGGATACCCGAAAATTCCGCTTCCGCCAGCGGCCCTTAGAACGCAAGACAAACCAACGCCGCCAGCGTCGACATCTGGTATTATGCGAAGCCGGCCCGCCGATGACAAGGAGCAGCAGCCCTTCCCCCCCACCTGCGGTCCGTCGTGATGTTCAGAATTGGCGCCGTCGCCGCTTGGGTCTGACGATCGCAGCGACTTTACCGATCCTGCCCCCCAGCGTCGTGATTGGCCTCAGCCGGGGAGTTCGCCCAGCCGGCGGAGGTCGGTGAACTGGCCGCTTTCGACCAGATCGGGCAGCCGGGCCATGGCGCCGGCCAGGCGTTCGGCGGCGACGGCTGGCGTGGGCATGTCGGGCGTGTTCTGTTTGGAGCGAAGCGTCTCCACGCTGGGGAACCGGTCGTCCGGCGTGCGGGATCGCAACTGCTCCTGCATGGCCGTATCGACGATGCCCGGCGCAAAGGAGGTGAAGTGCGTCTTTGGCTGCTCCCGGCTGTAGAGCATCACCAGCATGTTCAACGCCGCCTTGGAGACCGAATAGCCGCTCCAGCCGCGGCCGCCGTTGACGGCGGCGCCCGAGGAGATCGCCACCACCTGCCGCACGTTGCGGCCGTCGGCAAACAGCTGATCCAGCAGCACCTTGTTGGACCAGACGTTGACATCCATCGTGTGCTGCAGGTCGGTCATCGGCGTATTGGCCAGATCGTCAAACTGGCCCAGGATGCCCGCGTTGAGGATGACCAGGTCCAGCGATGCTTCGCCCGTCAGCAGACGGCCTAGCGTGGGGGCGATTGCGTCAAACTGGTTCAGGTCCAGGCTGGCGAAATGGAAATGCTCCCGGGCCAACAGATCGTCGGGCTGGCGGCGGCTGAGTCCGTACACGCGGTAGCCCCGATTCAAATACCAGTCGGCCAAAGCATGGCCGATGCCCGAGCTGACGCCCGTGATCAAAACGGCGGGAAGAACAGCATTCATGGGGGACCTGTTGCTAATGGCGTTGGATTACACGCGGCGGGTGCGAAAAGAATAACTGCCGGATATTGATTCGTCGTTTCGAGGCAGGACAGACGCCGGACAGTCGACTTTCACTCTGTGAAAGATCGCGTTCTTTTGCGGAGCAAAAGACGACTGGCCGTCGACTTCCGTCCGTTAAAAATTTCTTGTTCCGCGGGTGTCAGGGACGGGCAGCCTGCCGCGGGCGTGTGTCGAGATCTGACACTCCTGCGGCTCCAGGGCGGCCTGCAGTCCGGCTAAGGCCTGTTCGGGCGAGGAGTCGCCGCAGGAGAAGATATCGATTGCCGCGTAGCCGAATTCCGGATAGGTATGAATCGTGGCGTGCGATTCCGACAGCAGCACCATCACCGTCGCCCCGGATTCTTCTCCCGGGAATTTGGCGCTGCGATGGGAAAGAATATGAAAGCCCGAATCGCCCAGCACCCGCAGCAGCAGGCTGGTCAGCAAGCTCTCATCGCGCAGCGGCTCCGGCGCCACGCCGTAAAAATCGGCGAGTAGATGGCGTCCGACGGGAGTCGCGTTGCTGGCAGGGTTGTGCATAACGGTCAGGCTGTTTCCACGGCCATCTGGTCCCAGGTAAAACGCTGGCGGGCCGAGTACGCTACGCGGTCGCCGGGGGCCGGCTGCAGATCGGTAAACAGGGCGTACGACAGGCTCCCGCGATTCACGCAGATCAGGTGGGCGTCTTTCTGCAGCAGCTGGATGGCCAGCTCTCGATAGCTGAGCGGGCTGCCGGCCGGAGGGACTTCGCACGTGTACAGCTGCGGTCCGGTCCGGTTGCTGGTGAACTGGGCGACCATCTGCGTGATGCCCGGGTCGTGAACCTCCTGGGCCAGCAGGTTGCGGGAGATCTGCAGCGTGTTGACGATCGCATCGCAATGGACCGTATCGAACAGCATTTCATGATGGGTCTGCAGGCACTCCGCCACCAGGTAAATCTCTGGTTTCAGCCGATCGATGACGGCCGAGGCCGAAGCGACCACGGCGTCGCTGCGGGGGTCTTCGTACGAGGTCGCCAGGACGATCGCCATCTCCGCCGACTCGATCGCGGCCCGTTCGTACGTACGGCGGTCGAGCACCGGCCCGCGGACAAAGTTCACGCGGTCGATCGCAAACGGCAGCGTGTCGATGTCGTCGTTTACCAGGACAATCTCCTGGCGTTCCCTGCCGGGCTCGGCCTGGAGTTCCTCAATCAGGGCCAGCACCCGCGCGGCGGAAGGAAAGTTGACGATCAGAATATGGTTGCGAGCCAGCGTCGGTTCCATGCCTCGTTCCTCGCGCAGAGCGATCTTGGCGACAGTATCAATGGCCATTCCCAGCAGCATGCTGAACGCCGCCAGTCCGATGACCACGACAAAGAAAATGGTGCACAGCCGGGCCGGGCCGCTCTTGGCGTAGTAGTCGCCATAGCCGATCGTGGTGATGGAAATCACACTGTACCACAGCGCGTCGGCGTACGTTAAGTCTTCCTGGTTCTGGTGATCCAGCAGGTAGAACGCCGTGGCGTTGCCAAACACGCTGACCAGCAGCAGTACGACCACGCACAGGAGACTGGTCGCCTTCTGTCGACGAACGTGACGAAAAATCCGCGTCAGCGTGAATACGAGCATGACAAAAAAGCGAGAAAATCCTGCGACAGTCGAATGGAGCGGCAGGCCGGCGAGGGCCCTGTCGGCCTAATATAGACGACTCGCCGCACCTCGTAAGCTTCCCGGCGCCGAAAAACTATTTTCGCTCTGCAGGATGCGACCGCAGGCAGGCTCCCTGCACGGGGGAAGCCTGCCCGACCGGTGAACGCCTGGCCCCAATGGGTGAAGGAACGATCAGCCCGAGGCGGCGGGAGATTCAGTTTCACCGGCGGCCGCTTCTTTGCATTCCTTCGTAAAGGCGATCCGGTTGATCGCATTCAGGAGCGCTTTGATGGTGGCTTCGATCGTATCGGTCGAAACGCCGCGTCCGCGAAAAACCTGGCCTTCGTGCTCGACTTCCAGCGTGGCCTCGCCCTGGGCGTCGCGACCGAGCGAAGCGCTGCGGACGCGGAACGCCTTGCAGGTGATCGGCACCTCGGTGATCTTCTCGACCGCCCAGAAGGCGGCGTCGATCGGGCCGTCCCCTTCGGACGTTTCCTCGGTAAAGGTCTGGTCGCCGCGGCGGAGCGTCAGTTTGACCTGGGGCGGCTGGTTGTTGCCGCAGTGGGCCGAGAAAGATTCCAGCGTCCACTCCTGTTGCGGGGCCTGGTTCAGCTGCTGGTCGATCAGCGCGGCGATGTCGCCGTCGTAGATCTCCTTCTTTTTGTCGGCCAGCACTTTGAACTCTTCAAACACCGTCTGCAGCTGTTCGCCCGACAGGCGATAGCCGAGGGCCTTGGCGCGGTCGGCCAGGGCGGCTCGTCCGCTGTGCTTGCCCAGCACCAGATCGGTCTTGGAGAAGCCCACGTCTTCGGGCCGCATGATCTCATAGGTCGAGGGCTCTTTGAGCATGCCGTCCTGATGGATGCCGGCCTCGTGGGCGAACGCGTTGCGACCGACGATCGCTTTGTTCCGCTGCACGCGGATGCCGGTGACGGAGGCGACCAGACGGCTGGTCGGCACCAGGCGTTCCGTCTGGATGCTGGTCGAGCGGCCGTAGTAATCGCTGCGGGTGCGCAGGGCCATGACGACCTCTTCGAGCGAGCAGTTGCCGGCCCGTTCGCCGATGCCGTTGATGGTGCATTCAATCTGCCCGGCGCCGTTCTCGACCGCGGCCAGGCTGTTGGCGACCGCCAGGCCCAGATCATTGTGGCAGTGCACACTGATCACGGCCTTGTCGATGTTGGGCACGCGGTTCTTCAGGTTGGCGATCACCCCGCCCATATGGGTCGGCGTGGCATAGCCGACCGTATCGGGAATATTGACGGTCGTGGCGCCGGCGGCGATGGCGGCTTCGACGACTTCGCAGAGGAAGTCGCTTTCCGTCCGGGCGGCGTCCTCGGGGGAGAATTCGACGTCGTCGCAATAACTGACGGCCCGTTTCACACCGGCGACGGCGCGGCGGATGATTTCTTCCCGCGTCATCCGCAGCTTGAATTCTCGATGGATGGCGCTGGTGGCGAGGAACACATGGATGCGGGTCTGCTTGCCGTGCTTCAGGGCTTCCCAGGCCCGGTCGATATCGGCGTCGCTGCAGCGGGCCAGCCCGCAGATGGTGGGACCGTGGATCTGCGAGGCGATCTCGCGGACCGCTTCAAAGTCGCCGGGCGATGCGATGGGGAAGCCGGCTTCGACAATGTTCACGCCAAGCAGCGCCAGGGCGTGGGCGACCTCCATCTTTTCCTGCAGGTTCATACTGGCGCCGGGCGATTGTTCTCCATCGCGGAGGGTGGTGTCAAAAATGACAATCGGCGGCGCCGCGGCGTTGGATTCAGAAGTCATCGTGTTTTCAGCAGTCATGGCGTTTCAATTACAAAAGTTAATATTTAAGAGAGCGTCCAGGCGATGCGCTGATCAGGCCGGCTCCTGGCCGGCCTGGGCAACACCAGGCGAGCCCTCGCCACGCGCTGCATTCGCCGCGTGAAAACAACGAACATCATAACAAAGGTCTCAAAGTTAATAAGGGTTGGGGGCCGCGTGCTTGCGCAGGGGACGCGAAAAAACAGCTGCCAGATATTGATTCGTCGTTTCGAGGAAGAGCAGACGCGGGACTGTCGCCTTTCACTCCGTGAAAGGCCGCGTACTTTCGCGGAGCGAAAGTCGACTTTCTCCGCCGGCTGGTTCGCCAAACAACCCAACCAGAATCGACAATAATTACCTTCTCGTTCCCTATGAAAGATCGCGTTCTATTGCGGAGCAAAAGACGACTGACCTTCGATTTCCATTAGTTAAAAGTCTCTCGTTCCGCGTGGAAGACGACATTCTGCGTCGGATTCCCGTCGGTCCATAAAAAAACCCCCGAGGCGTTGCGGCCCCGGGGGTTTGTATTTCTTGCATACAGCGAGCAAAGCTCAACCCCTACAGCCGGCGAAAGCACAAAAGTAGCGGAAGTAGCAGGCTGATGTTGATCATGATTTTGTCGCGAGTTGCTGTTAGTGGATTGTTGGTTTATCGGCGAAAAACATCGCCAGCGCCAACTATTTGAACTGTACCGCGGAGGCTGGCTCAGGTCAAGTCGATCCGCGGGACGGTTACGGTTTGATATCGTCGAGCAGAGCGTCCAGGTCGGTGGTGGAACGCTGCTTGTTGTCGATGTCCGGCAGCACCGCGTTGAGTCGCTGCTCGGCCTGGCTTTGGCTGGCGAAGTACGCCGTGCCCCACAGGTGCGGCTCCAGACGTGCTTCGACTGCTTCATCGGTTACGCCGTTAGCCAGGCGATTGGCCCAGTACAGCCGGCGGTTCACGGTCTGGCCGTCGTTGCTGGCGATGACGCCCCAGTCCATTTTTAGCCGCATGCCGTCGACGATCTTCAGGCCCAGTTCGCGCAGCGGGACGGTCGCTGTGACCGTGTAGCCCTGGCCGCTTTCGTGCGGTTCATGTTTCACGCGGACGCTGGTCAGCTCGACCACGCGATCGAACGCCGTAACGCCGCCGGCCGGAGTCGAGGTTTCCCAGGCCTGGGCCGTGGGGCCGCCGGCCTGGACCGCATCGTACAGCACCACCCGCGGCTTGCCCTGGACCATGCCGATGAGCAGGCGCTGATCGCCCCGCACCGGTTGCCGCCGGCCCGGTGCGGCCTGTGGGTTCACGCTCAACTGAAAGTCGACACAGGCGCCCGACTTGAACATGCGGCGGATATCGTCGGCGTCGTTGGCGAACGGGCCCAGGTTACGGACCTCCCAGCGCAGATACAGGTTCTGCTCGTCGTACGCGACGCCAAACGTAACTTCTTCGACCTCAGCCGTATCGGGCAGCTCTTTGCCGTCGAAGGGCAGGCACTGCAGCGTCAGGGCGAGGCTTTTGACTTCGCGGCGGGCCTGTTCTTCCTGCCAGTCTTGCATCTGCCGCACGTTGTCGGCCGATACCTGCACCACGCCCGACAAACGCCGGAACTGATCCAGGCCGGTGACTTCCGCCAGCGAGATGTAATTGTGGCCCAGCACCAGGTAGAACTTGCCGTCCTGGTCGGTTTTGGTGAAGTAGCCGTGGAAGTGCTCCTGCCCGGCGGACAGGCCGTCCAGCGACATGCCGCGCTCCGCCGTGGGGAAGGCGTCGGTGGTGCGATTGCCGGGGGAGAATTTATGCCGCAGGATGGCGCCGGCAAGCAGACCGTCGGACGTCCAGATTTTCCACTGGCCGTTGTTGGCGTGCGTCACGAAGAACTCGCCCAGGTCGCCCTGGTCGGCCGTTTCGTGACCGATCACGCCGAACTCGTTCGTCACGTAACCCGGCTTCCAGGGCGGCAGGTACAAACCGGAAACGCCTGTGTGCGTGGTGGGATAGTTCCACAGCGCGGCGCCGTCGGCCGCATGCACTTGCGTTTCCATGGCGCCGCGGGGTTCGTCGCCCGGTCGATGCAGACTGGCCGGCCGATGCAGGGCCAGCAGCTTGCCGCCATGGAGTTCATAGAGCGCATGGGCCGGCAGCTGCTGGCGGGTGAACACGGGGACGCCGTTATCCAGCACTTCGCTCACCTGCCAGGCGTAGTCGCCGCCACAACAGGTCAGATCGGCGTTGAACCGGCCCAGCTGTACGCGGGCGCCGGACGGCAGCGGGGTAAACGTTACTTCCGCCGGTTCCGGTTTGCCGTCGCCGTTCTGGTCCGTCCAGACAAATTCGTAATCGGACAGCACTTTGCCGGGCGCCAGCTTCGCCAGAATCCGGGCGTCTTTTAGCGGGGGATAATCACGAGCATCGCCAAACGCGGCCGCCGGCTGGGCGGTTCCTTCCGCTTCGTTCAGCAGATAAACCACGCCGCACGGCTGGTAGTAGCGGTACGACAACGGAGCCGAAGTCAGGTACGTTCGCCCTTGGAACTGTTGCGGCACGTAGTCCGGCGGCATGTAGGTCGCCAGCAGGTTTTTGATACGGGACTCGCCCGTCTGCCAGTCGATTTCCAGCTGCACATGCTGGAAGAACAGCCGCGACTTGTCGTGCCGATCGAGCACCCCACCGCCGCCGTAAGGAGTGTTGCCGTAGAACTCCTTGACCAGGGAGCCATCGGTCCGATACTGCACAATCCGCCGCGGCACGTACTGGCTTTCGACCACCCACAGGTGGTCGGCCTGATCGACGAAGAGCGTTTCCACCTTGAGGAACTTTTGCGGATCCCACGGCCCCGGCTGCTGGCCGCCGGCATGCCCGATGACGCGGACCCGTTCGCCGGACGGATGATAGACGTGGATCGTTTTCTCGGGCAGCACAAAGACGTAGAAGTCGCCATCGGGCCCGATGGTGAAACGCTCGGCCAGCAGCGACGCGCCGTCGACGGCGGGCAGGACAGGCGTCGTTTCCCCCGTCTGGCGATCGACCCGGACGATCCGTTGCTGCGACACGCCAAACAGCTCGCCTTGCGGATTGACCTGCAGGCTATGGTCGACGCTGCCCGGCAGCTCCCGGCGCAGCTCGCCGGTCAGGGCGTCGCGGACTTCGATCCGCTGGTGGGTGAGTGTTTCCATGGCCGGTTCGTCGCCCAGGTATTTCATGGCGGCGACGCCAAAGATCCGGCAGCGGCGAGGATCAAGTTCCCGTCCTCCGCGATCGACGCGCTGGCTGGCCGAGTTGCGATTCCCCTGGTCGGCCCACTGCTTCACGACCCGCAATCGCACGGCGCGGGTGGCGATGATCTCTTCAAAATCGACGTAACCGTCGAGGTAGCGGGCCCAGTGGTTCCGCGTGAAGGCCGGCTCGTAGGAGTCACGGCGGGACTGCGTATAGACGGCGACCTGGCGCCAGTGCTCGTCCCCTTCGAGGGCGATCGGTTCGCTGGCGGGACCTTCCCAGACTTCGACCAGGGTTTCTTCGCCGTCGATCTCTTTAATGGCCAGGCCAGCCAGCTGCTGTGGTTCATCCCATTCCATCAGGTAGACGCCGGGGCTCTCACTGGAGACGGCGGCCGTACGCTGGGCGTCCCATTCCCCCTGTGCGTTCACCTCGCCGGAATTCACGCGGATCCGGGGCGGGGCGATCTGGCTGGTGAAGCGGCGTCGGAGCAGCTTCAGGCCTTCGATCCGGGCAAACCATTTGGATTTGGCGCCGGCGCCGGGATCCGACAGCAGGCTGGCCGTTTTAGGCCGGTCGAGCAGGCCGTCGATCGAGGGCTCCTTGGCTTTGGCCGTGTTGTCCAGGATGGCGTCCAGCGGGTCGCGGCTGGGGGCGTCTTCGCCGACGGGGAAGGCCTGGATGCGAATGGCGCGGGTCATCGTTTGCGGCGGGGCCGGCAGGCAGACCCAGCCGGCTTGCGGCTGCGCGTCGAAGGAGATCCAGTCGCCGTCCTGCTGGGGACGGGGCGGATACGGGGCTGACGGCTTCAGCACGCTCAGCTCCAGTCGCACCGCTTCCGGGCAGGGGAACATCAGGCTGCCGACCGGCGTCGGCGCATTAAAGGCGACGACAAGATATTGATGCAGCGGGTCGCCGCCGGCCGTTTCCAGATCGATCGGAAAGTGGCCTTCGCGAGCATCTTTCGGCGGCTGGTCCTGTCCCGGAGGGGTTCCCTTCAGACGGAGCAGACGGAGGAACTCCTCCCGCGGATTCGGCTGCACGCGTCGCGAACCGAGCGGGTCCGGAATACGTTCCGGATAACGCGGCAGGCAGTTTTCCAGGTCCACCCGCGAGGCGGTGGTGGCGTTCTCAAAGGCCGGGATCGCGCCATGGAACGACAGATAAACTTCGCCGCTGGCGGCCGCCATGCCGGTGACCGCGCCTTGTCGCGTGACGGACTTGAGTCCGGCGATCTGCTGGATCTCGTGGGATTCCGGGTCCAGGCGGCACAGGTTGTCGCGCTCATAAATAAAGACTGCCCGGTCGTCCGCCGCCAGTCGCTTGAGTCCGGTGAAGCTGGCAAAGCTGTGCCGGCCCCACTGCTTCCGGCCGTTCAGGTCGCACTCGATCAGGCAAACGCCGCCTTCGACGCCGGGGGCGCCGAAGTACACGTGATCGCCCAGGGCCGTCCCGGCCACATGCGTGGCGTGATCGGCCAGCCAGCCGTTCGCTTCCGACTTGCCGGTCAGCCAGGGCGTTTGACCGGGGAAGTGCTGCGGGGCCGACGGGTAAACGGTCATTTCATAGTTGACGCCCAGCGGCGGCGAGGTGATCGCCTTCCAGTGGTATTCGCCGGGCGGAACCATACGGCCGCTTTCGTCCTTCAGGTCCCAGGCTTCCTCAGTCGGGCCGGCGGTCCGTTTCTGCTGCGCGACCAGGTTACGGACGGGGCGACCCTGCGCATCGGTGATCACCATCGCCAGCTCGCCGTCGAACGGTTGTTCATACGGGATGCTAAAGGGCGAAGGCGCGCCGCTGTCGGCCGGCGGCACGGGATCGTCTCCCAGGTTCACGAGCGCGTCGAAACGCTGGATCTGGGCGACAGGACCGTCGCAGTCGAGCATCTCCAGTTTGATCGCCTGGGTCTGCAGCGTAGGGAAGACCAGCAGCTGGCTGGACTGTTCCGAGCCGACGGAGTAGCGACTGACGACGGTGAACTCGATCGGCCGCCAGTCGGACGGCGGGGCGAGGCCCGGGTTAGCCTGGGGATCGCCGCGATAGGACAGCAGACGATAGCGATTGGCGTTGCAGGTCAGCGACACGGCGGCCAGCGTTTGCGGCTGGTCCCAGAACAGCAGATACCAGGAGGGCAGCACATCGCTGACCGGTCCGCGCTGCACCTGTTTGGCGGCGCCAGGCCGGGGATCGGGAGCCGTATTGGTCCAGGTGCGGCCTTGCGGCAAGGCGTTGGGATGGGAGCCGAACGGCGCTTTCTCGGCGATGCCGATCGCTTCGTGCGTGATGCTATGGAAGCGCGGACGCAGCAGCAGCAAACCGGCCAGCGCCGACTGCCGCCGATGACGACGATCGGTCACCAGCAGGGCCCGAGTGGTAAAGCCCGGCGGGAGCGTTTGCCGCAGGTTCAGCGACTGCCACTGCCCGGGTACGGCCGGATCGGGCTCGCCGGTCGCCTCGGGGGAGTACGTGCTTAGCTGGACCTGCGGCGAAGCAGGGTCCAGCTCGATTTCGCATACAATCGAGCCGACCGGAACCGCACGTTTGAAGACGATCAGGTACTGAAAGTCGGTTTCGGTGACGAACGGGCCGCCTCCAAATTTCCAGACAGGCGCCTGGGGCTGCAGCCCGAGAGCCCGGCGGACCATCAGATTGTCGGCCGGCTGGGCCTGGCCGGACAGGTACTGCCGGCAGCGGGAATCGTCGATATCGTCGATCGAGATCGCCAGCATGCCGTCGGATTCGGCGGCCATTCCGGGCGACAGGCAGCAGGCCAGCAGCAACGCGGACAGCACCATTTGCCAGGCAAGGGAGGATCGCAAACAGGCGGGCATGGACAGGGCTCCGGCGAAGCAGAACAGATCGAACAGGCGGGTTGTGAGGGGATAGTTTACTCGCAAAGCACGCTTCCTGGGAGGAGGAAGTGCGCTGCGGCCCCTCCCGCGACGATGGCGTCGCCAGCCGATGGCCACTGCTATCCCTGCCGGGAGCCACTGCTTTCCCTGCCAATCGTTGCAAACTCTCCCTGCCAATCGTTGCAAAAAAGAGCCGTTCCGCGGGCCCGTTGTTCCCCAGGCGTAATGTTTCGATAATATATAGGGTTAGCCGGCCGGAACGTCGTCCGTCCTTTTGCAACACGCACCACCACCAACCCGGCGGGTCGCTTCCGGCTCGCGTTTCCCAGGCGGCTGGAACCTTACTTCCAGGCGTTCGGTTGCAGCCTGCAGCCGGCGACGCCTTCCGACGATTAACGCCAGGCGGACTGCTCCATGAATCCAAAACGCACGACCACCGGGCTGCTGGTGCTGTTTGTGTTGGCGTGCATGGGCGTCATGCTGGTTTATTTGCCGACGCTGATCGTTAAACAGATCGAGATCGTCAAGGAACTGGGCGACGTCTGGCTGTACGTGTATCTGGCCGTGGTCGGCACGGGGGCCGCGCTGCTTGTCTTTGCCAGCGGCTATACCTTGTGGACGTTATGGGGCCGGTCGCGGGTCAAAGAGAAACGCCGCGAAGATCGCATCAAGAACCCCAGCCAGCTCACGCGGGAAGAAAAGCAGAAGGAAGTCGACGAGAACCTTGCCGCCATTGAAGACCTGCAGACGGACTCCCATCTGGATCCGCAGATCGAAGAGCAGCTGGAACCGCTCGTCAAACGTTTTGAAGCCAAGCGGGAAAGCCAGCAGCTGGAAATTGTCGCCTTTGGCTCTATCTCCAGCGGCAAAAGCTCTCTGCTCAACGCCCTCGCCGGTCGCGATGTGTTCCAGACCGATCTCAAAGGCGGCACGACCGTACGCCGTGCCGAAACCCCCTGGCCTGGGATCGACAAGGTCGTGCTGGTCGACACGCCTGGCCTGGGAGAAATCGAAGGCGCCGAGAACATCAGCCGGGCCGCCCGCGCCGCGACCGACGCCGACCTCGTCCTGCTGGTGGTCGACGGCCCGCTGCGGGAGTCCGAGTTTGAACTGCTGGCCCGACTGGGCAACATGGAAAAGCGGATCCTGATCTGCCTCAACAAAACCGACTGGTACGACGCCCGGAACCGGGACCGGCTGCTGGGTCAGATTGTGTCACAGGTGAAGGGGATCGCCGATCCCGAGAACGTGCTGGCTGTCCGCTCGCAGCCCAGCGAGCGGCTGCGCGTCCGCGTGCTGGCGGATGGCTCCGAAGTGGAAGAGATGGTGCCCACGCCGCCCGACATTGGTCCTTTGGCCGCCCGGATGATGAAGGTCGTCAAGCGGGACGGCTCCGACCTGCTGATGGCGAACCTGCTGCTGCAGTCCCGCGGCCTGGTCGATGAGGCCCGCACCCGCGTCAAAGAATCGCTCGACCGCCGGGCCTGGGGGATCGTCGACAAATACATGTGGGGGGCCGGCGGGGCCGCCGCGATCAGCCCGTTTCCGCTGGTCGACCTGATGGCGGGCTGCGCGATCTCGACCAAAATGGTCGTCGACCTGGCGCAAGTGTACCGCCAGGATATCGACCTGCAGGCCGCCGTGAATCTGGTCGGGCAGCTGGGCAAAAACCTGATCGCCATTCTGGGCGTAAGCGCCGCCACGCCGGCCTTGGCGGCATTGGTGGGCAGCAGCCTGAAGGCAGTGCCAGGAATTGGCACCCTCGCCGGCGGCCTGCTGCAGGGAGTCGTCCAGGCGGTCGTCACCCGCTGGATCGGCGCCGTATTCATTGCCTATTTCCGGGAAGAGATGAAGCCGCCGGAAGGGCTCGCCGAGCTGGCCCGCCGGCAATGGGCCATGGTCACCAGCGTGACCGAACTGCGCAAAGTGGTCGAAACGGCCCGGCAGAAACTGTTCGATTAAGGCCGCCAGAACCAGCAGCGGCCACCCGGCCCACGCCCTCATTCTGACTCGGCCCCGTAAGCCTTCGGCAGACGACAAACATCCCTCTATCGCCTCTCCTCTTCTTCTCCTTTGCTCATGTCTGTGCTGATTACCATCGCCGCTTTGGCGTTGTTGATGTTTGTCGCCTATCGCGGTTTCAGCGTGATTCTGTTTGCGCCGCTGATCGCCATGCTGGCCGTGCTGTGCACCGATCCCAGCGCCGTGATGCCCGTGTTCAGCGGCGTGTTCATGGAGAAGATGGTCGGCTTCGTCAAAATTTACTTTCCCGTCTTTTTGCTGGGCGCCCTGTTTGGCAAATGGATTGAGCTATCGGGCTTCTCGGCGGCGGTGGTCACGTTTGTGATCAAGGCGTTTGGCCCGCAGCGGACGATCTTGTCGATTGTGGCCGTGTGCGGCTTGCTGACCTACGGCGGGGTGTCGCTGTTTGTCGTGGTGTTTGCCGTCTACCCGTTTGCCGCAGAGATGTTCCGCAAGGCCAACATTCCCAAGCGGCTGATTCCCGGGACGATTGCGCTTGGCGCCTTTACGTTCTCGATGGACGCTCTACCCGGCAGCCCGCAGATCCAGAATATCATTCCGACGACCTACTTCAACACGACCGCCTGGGCCGCTCCCTGGCTGGGCCTGGTCGGCGCCGTCTTCATTCTGCTGCTCGGCCTGGGCTACCTGGAATGGCGGCGCATCTCGGCCGCCCGCGCCGGCGAAGGCTACCTTCCGGACGAACCGCAGGACAGCAAGTTGATGGCCAAGGACGCCGCTGCGAGCGATGCGTTAGCAGCGGAAGAGACGCACATCCACCCGCTCATCGCCCTGCTGCCGCTGGTGGTGGTGGGCGTGGCGAACCTCCTGCTGACCGAGGGCATCGCCCGCTGGTACGACTCGCCGTACGCGATCGACCTGCCCGGACTCCCGGCGCCCTTGCCGGTGGATGTCGACAAACTGAAGGCGGTCTGGGCGGTCGAAGGCGCCCTGGTGCTGGGCATTTTGACCGTGACCGCGTTCGCCTGGCCCCGCCTGATTCAAAGGGCGGCAGCCGGCTCGCAGGTCGCCGTCGGCGGAGCCCTGCTGGCGGCCATGAATACGGCGGCCGAATACGGTTTTGGCGGCGTGATCGCGATCCTGCCGGGCTTCCAGGTGGTGCGGGAAAAACTGCAGGCGATCCCCGATCCGCTGGTGAACGAGGCGATCACCGTGACCACCCTGGCCGGCATTACCGGCTCGGCGTCGGGCGGGTTAAGCATCGCCCTGGCCAGCATGGCGGAGCAGTTCAAGGCGGCGGCGACAGCGGCCGAGATCCCCTTTGAGGTGCTGCACCGGGTGGCTTCGATGGCGGCCGGCGGCATGGATACGCTGCCCCACAACGGCGCCGTGATTACGCTGCTGGCAGTGACCGGCCTGACGCATCGGGACGCGTACCGCGATATTTTCGCCGTCACCTGTATCAAGACGCTCGCGGTGTTCTTCATCATCGCCGTGTACTACGCTACCGGCCTGGTGTGAGGGGGAAGGGCTTTCAGGCAGCCGCTTTTTGAGGGGCGATGCGACCCTGCAGGTATTCGATCGCTTTGTTGAGCTGACGATCGACGACCGGCACTTCCGGCTCCGGCGGCTGGTCGACCAGGGGAATATCGGTGTTGGCCGACTGCAGAGACTTCAAATCGCGATCGCCCCGGTCCCGGATGACGGCTTCCTGCTCCTGGGCGGTCAGGACGATTTCAAAACCTGGGTTCGGCCGCACGCCCCACTGATCCTGGTCAGTCGCGTCTTCCCGCCGATGGATGTTCGCTCCGCTGGGACGCCAGTAGCTGTCGGTCGTCAGCTTCAGGGCGCTGCGGCCATTCTTGAGCGGGTAAACCTGCTGCACGGTTCCTTTGCCGTAAGAGCGTTCTCCCACCACGATCGCGCGCTGGTGGTCCTGCAGGCAGGCGGCGACAATCTCGGCCGCGCTGGCGGAGTAGTTATCGACCAGCACGACCATCGGCACGTTTTTGGGCAACCGTAACGACGTTCCCGCGGTATACGTTTTGTCGACATGGCCGCCGCGTCCCAGGGTTTGCACGATTTTTCCCTTGTCGATAAACATGTCGCACATTTCCACCGCCCCGCGGAGATAGCCGCCGTTGTTGCTGCGCAGATCCAGGATCAGGGCCTGCGGAACCGCCTCAAAACTGGCCAGGGCGCGCAGGACATCGTCGACGGTGTTATCGCCAAAACTGGAGACGCGAATCAGCCCGATCCGCGGGTCCTGCTGCAGATGATAATCCCAGGAACCGTCCGGCAAGCGGGTGTCGCCGCGGACGGACTCCAGCGGAATCTCGGCCCGTTTAACGGTCACCTGCAGCGTGGCGTCGGTGGCGGGCCGGTGCACGGTCAGCACGACCGGTTCGCCCAGCGGACCGCGCATCCGCGAGGTGCTGCCTTCCATGGTCAGTTCGCGGATGGTGCTGTCATCGATCGCCAGGATCTGATCCTCCGGCTGCAGCGAGTCGGGCAGGTCGTTGGCTTGCTGCAGGGTGATCACGCCCAGGTCGGCGTCGTAGCGGAGTAGAATCTTGTCCAGCTCACGGCGCGTCAGGCTGATGCTGGCCGGCTCTTCGATACCAGGTTTTTTCACGCTCAGGGCGATCGGTTCGGAGGTATTCTTCTCCATCCGCTCCGCAATCGCCGCCAGCAGAATCTGTTCCTGGGGGACGCCATCGATGGCCATGATCTCATCCCCCGCCAGGATTCCCGCCCGCCAGGCAGGCGTATCCGGCAAAGGCGTCAGCACGGTCAGTCGATGCGTATCTTCGTTGACGCCGACAAACACCCCGACTCCGCCGAATCGCTGTTTCAGCGATTCATCAAACTGCGGGAACTGGCTGGGCGGCAGGTAGATGGAATTGGGGTCCAGCCCTTTGACCATCCCGGAGATAGCCCGGTCAAACAGTTGCTGGGGGTCGACTTCCTCGACATAGTTATTTTCGATCAGCTGCATGGCGTAAGACAACTCGCCCGCATAACGGCTGCTGACCGCTTTCTGGTAACAAGCGATCGAAAACACCGCGGCGATGATGATCACCAACAGGTTGCGAAACGGCATACGTGCTTTCCTTCCAAACGGCGCCAGGTGGGGGCGAATCCTTGCCAGCTTCCATTTTACCCGTTCCTGGCCGCAGGTGAACGCCCCGCAATCCGCTTCCCTGGAGGAAGAATCGGCAGAACCGGCCGGATCGGTTCAGAACGCGCGGCTGGCCCGAGGTTGCGTTTTTGAATCGCGACCAAAACGACAGGCCCCGGGATTGTGTTCTATGTTTCCTGTATGCCACATGCCGATCGTGCGCCAGGCTGCGACTCCTTTGCGGGTAGACGCGGCGCCAGGCGCGTTTCGAACTGGGGCCTCCCGCCTTGCGAAGGAACCCGCCTTTATGATCGTACTTACGCGCCTTGACGGCGAGCGATTTGTGCTGAACGCCGATCTGATTCGGTATATCGAATCGCGTCCCGATACGTTCATTACGTTGACCTCGGGCGATCGCGTGATCGTCGCCAACACCATGGACGAGGTCGTTGAACTGGCGATCCGCTACCAGCAAACCAAACACGCCTTGCCCGCCCCGCATTTTGGCGTCGACGCCCGCCGAAGTCCGCTGGGCGGACGCGGGCACGACGCTTTTTCGTCACGAGAGTAAACCATGGACATTTCCAGTGTGGTCGGCCTGGTGCTCGCCTTTGGGCTGATCCTGGCCTCCATCATGATGGGCTCCGCGCCGTTTTCGGCGTTTATTGATATTCCTTCGGGTCTGGTCGTTATCGGCGGCGCTATCGCCGCCACGATGATGTGCTTCCCGTTGAAAATCATGCTGGGTTCGCCCATGGCTATGATGAAGGTGTTCCTCAACAAGCCGCAAAACCCGGGCAGCCTGATTGAAACCCTGGTCAGCCTGGCCGAAACGGCTCGTCGCGACGGCCTGCTCGCGCTGGAAGGCCGCGTCGAAGAGATCGACAACACGTTTATCAAAATGGGCGTGCAGATGGCGGTCGACGGCACCCAGCCCGACGTGATCGAAGCGATCATGCGGACCGAAATGGAGTCGATCAACGGCCGCCACAAAGATAACAAAGCAGTCCTCGATCAGCTGGGACGGTTTGCTCCGGCTTACGGCATGATCGGGACCCTGATGGGGCTGATTATGATGCTCAGCGACATGTCGGATCCGTCCGGTATTGGCGCCGGTATGGCGGTCGCTCTGATCACCACGTTGTACGGGGCCATTGTGTCGAACGTTATGTTCATGCCGTGGGCCGAGAAACTCAATATTCTCAACAAGCAGGAACTCACCAGCCTGGAGATTGTGATCCGCGGCATTTTGTCGATCCAGTCCGGCGAGAACCCGCGCGTGATCCAGCAGAAGCTGGAAACCTTCCTCCCGCCCAAAGCCCGGGCAAGTAAAGAAGGAGCCTGATCCCATGGACGACGGCGACGATGTAATGGGGATTCCCGAATGGGTCGTTACCTTTGGCGATATGATGTCGCTGCTGCTAACGTTCTTTATCATGCTGGTCTCCCTCAGCGAAATCAAACAGGAAGACAAATACCAGGCCATGCTGGCCTCGCTGCATGCGCAGTTTGGCTACGCCAGCTCCATGGACAGCGTGCTGCCGGGCGACGCCAAACCGCGCAACTCGCCGGTTGAAAAAATCAAGTCGATGGGCCGCGCCAATCGGAAAGACACCATGAACGGCGGCGACAAAGTCAAAGCGCCCGTCGGCGATAATCCCCGCGTGCAGATGGTTCGCCAGGGGGACGAAACGGGGATCGGCGCCGTGGTGTTCTTCAGCCTGGGCTCCACCGTGCTGACCCAACCGGGCGAGCAGTCCCTCACGCTGTTGACCCCGGAGATTGCCGGCAAGCCGCAGCATGTGGAGATCCGCGGCCACGTGTCCCGCCGTCCGCTGCCCCCCGATGCGGCGCCGGTCAGCCCCTGGGACCTGGCGTATGAACGGGCCAAAACAGTCATGCGGTATCTGGTCGATGAGGAACAAATCGACCGGGAACGCATTCGCATCTCGGTGGCCGGACCGAACGAGCCGCTGAAAATCGTCAGCGGATCGTCGGAAGATCTGACCAACGACCGGGTCGAAGTGTACCTGCTTGACTCGCTCGTCAGCGAAACCCAGGGCGATCCCGATCAACGCGATAGCCGCTTCGTCGATTAAACCTCGACCCGCCAATGTTCCCGCGCAATCGCAGCCACAGTCGTAGAAACAGCAACAGTCGTAGCAGGCCAGGAGTAACCAGGCATGGCAGATTCCGAAGAAGCAAAAAACAGCGGCCCCAAAGGCGGATCGATGATGCTGAAACTGGGGCTCGGCGGCCTGGTGGTCGCCGTGATCCTGGCGGAATGCTGCGTGGCGTACCTGTTCCTGCCGTCGGAGGCCGAGGTCCAGGCCATGGCGGTGGCCAAGGTGGAAGCTGAGGAAGAAAAGGAAGCCGAGGCAGTTGAGGCGGCCGAGGTCGACCTGGGAATGTTCAATGTCTCCGTGTCGCAGCCCAACTCATCTGCCACCCTGCGCATTGACTTTCATTTGTACGGAACGGTGCTCAGTTCCGAAAAAATCGAGCTGGATACGCAATACACGGAAAAACTGCATCGTTTCCGCGATCTGGTGATCACTGAAGTGCTGACAGCCGACCGCGACGACCTGGTCCACTCCAGGTTGGGCTTGATTAAAAGACGAATATTAGAGAAAAGTAATCTACTATTTGGCAAACCCCTGATCAAATCGGTGGTGCTCAGCAATTACTCCTTCGTCGATCAATAGACGCCCCGGCCCGCCGGGACGATCGACCCCGCAGAGACGCCCCCCAATTGCCCCCGCAGCGGAATGGATTCCATGGCGGAAGACCCGGATAAAATCGGCCAGGACGAAATCGAAGCCCTGTTGCGCTCTTCGCAAGACGGCCCCGAAGCCAGTGCAAAACCGGCCAGCGGCGCAACCACTGCAGCCGCTTCTCCGCCCAGCGGCGCCAAACCGGCGACCGACTCGTCGGATGTGACCGAGCAGGATCTTGAATTCCTGTTCAACCAGGCGCAAGCCGCCATCGCTTCCGTTGACAAGCCGGTCGAAACCCAGGGCGTGAACGTTTCTCCCTTTGAGTTCCGCGATTTCGGTGGCGCTCCGGCCTCGCACGATCGCGCCACGCTCGACCTGCTGCGCGATGTGGAGCTGGGCCTGCGGATCGAACTGGGCCGCACCCAGATGTATATCGAAGACGTGCTCAAACTGCGCAAAGGTTCGGTCGTAGCGCTCGATAAACTGGCCGGCGATCCGGTCGATATCTTCGCCAACGGACGACTGATCGCCCGTGGCGAAGTCCTCGTACTGAACGATAACTTCTGCGTGCGCGTCGCGGAGCTAGTAACTGGCGACGACGACGAGTAAGGGCCGGGAGCCAAGGTCGAACAGAACCAAAACAGACAAAACCGAAGAAATCGAAGTCTAGGCGAGCGGGAGCTGCTCGCGATCTTTCCTGGAAGGAAACGCACGGATGCGCGGGCCGAGTATCACTCTCAGCTTTACGATGCTCGCGGTCGCTGCTGCCCTGGCCAGTGGACAGACGACGACGCCCGGTGCGTACGCCGCGCCCGCCCATGGCGGAGCGTACAGCGGCGGATCCTACTCCCCCCAGCCCGTCCGCCCCGACCTTCCCAGCACGCCTGCGGGCCAGCCAACGCCCGGCCCGTCAGCTCCCTACGGCGGTGCGGCCGAACCGACCGGCTATCACACCCCGGCGGCAGGCCAGGGAGCCGAAGGTTTCCGCTCCCAGGAAACGACGTCGCCCCCCCACGGGCGAGCGATGCAGGGCAGTTCTTTGCCCGGCTTTGAGTTCTCCCAGCAGCAGGCCCCGCCGATCCGCGATACAGGCGTGCAGCCGGCCGCCCATTACGAACCCGTCGCCGAGCCTGGGCATGACGAAACGTCCCACGACGAAGCGTCCCCTGGCGAAGCGTCCCCTGGCGAAGCGTCCCCTGGCGAAGCGTCCCCTGGCCAGACGTCCTCCCGTCAAACGTACCACGACGCATCGCCCGCTGTTCCGGTCTCTACCGGCGAAGCAGCGTCGCAAGGCGAAAGGGAACCGCCGCGGCTGCAGTCGGATGGCGGCGGCAAGGTTTCTCGTCCCTCGATTCCGCTGGCTCGCAAAGGGGAACGACCCGACGGCGATTCGGTCAAGTCGCCTTCGACGCCTGGCGGCGCCGCGTTGACGGTGTTTGGCAGTTTGGCGCTGGTGATTGGTCTGTTTCTGGGTCTGGCCTGGTTCAGTCGCCGGGCCGGAGGCAAGTCGAATCTGCAGTTGCCTCGCGAGGTGGTCGAGGTGCTCGGCCGCGCCCCGCTGACCACGCGACAGAACCTGCAGGTGGTTCGTTTCGGCAACAAACTGCTGCTGCTCTCCGTCACGCCGGGCGGCTCCGAAACGTTGACCGAGATCACCGACCCGGAAGAGATCGACCGTATTGCGGGGCTTTGCCAGCAGCAACAGCCCGACAGTATTTCGGAATCCTTCCGCAATGTGCTGTCACAGTTTGGCAGTGAACCGGCCCCGGGCGGATGGTGGTCGTCGCTGACCGGCCGCCGCAAACCGGCCGGCCGGCTGGACCAGTTAGAAGCCTAGGCAAAGGACCGCAAGTGACCTGCAGGATTCCCACATCGCTCGCCTTGTCGCTGCCGCGCATCTGCTTGCGCCGGCTGCTGGCGGCGCTGCTGCTGCTGGCGATGCTGGGAGGAGGCTGGCTGCCGTCGTCGGTCTGCGCACAGGATACCGCGTCGTCGCTGACGCCCTTGGCTCCCCTGTCGCCCGACGGACCCGCGCCGGCGCCCACGCTGGAAGAACTCAAGGCGTCTGTCCCGGCCGACATGAATGCCGACATGACCAGCTTCCTGGGCGGCGGACCCGAACGCTGGACCAGCCCGGAAGGGCTGACGTCCGCGTTACAAATCATGTTGCTGATGACGGTGCTGACCATGGCGCCGGCCGTCCTGCTGATGACGACCAGCTTTGTACGGATCGTGGTCGTCTTCGGCCTGCTGCGTCAGGCGCTCGGGGCGCAAAGCCTGCCTCCCAGCCAGGTGATTACTTCTCTGGCCCTGTTCATGACGCTGGCCATCATGACGCCCGTCTGGTCCGATGTGTACACCGACGCCATTGGCCCTTACTCCCGCCGGGAGATGTCGCTGGAAACGGCCTGGAAACGGGCCGAGGCGCCCATTCGCTCCTTCATGAGTCGCCAGATCGAAGCCGCCGGCAACAGCGACGACGTATGGCTTTTTTACGAATACATGCCCGAAGGCACGCCCGAGCCCGAATCGTACGACGATGTGCCGCTGCGGATCCTGCTGCCGGCCTACATGCTGAGCGAGCTGAAAGTGGCGTTCCTGATCGGCTTCCAGGTGTACCTGCCGTTTCTGATTCTCGACATTGTCGTCTCCAGCATTACGATCTCCATGGGCATGATGATGCTGCCGCCCGGCATGATCTCCCTGCCCCTGAAGATCATGCTGTTTGTCCTGGTCGACGGCTGGACACTGATGGTCAGCATGCTGCTGGAAAGCTTCGTCCCTTACACAGGCGGCGGTTAGGCTTAAGGAAAATCGTCCAGCGAACGTCGTTTGCACCTTTTATTTCCTTCCACTCCCGACGGTTCTTATGGATTCTCAAACCGCCATTGATCTGGGTCAGCGAGCGATTGCCACGATGATGCTGGTGGGCGGACCGGTGCTGGTGGTGGGTCTGGTGGTCGGCCTGCTCATTGGCTTGCTGCAGGCCTTGACCCAGGTGCAGGACCAGACGGTCTCGTTCGTCCCCAAAATTGTGGCGATGATCCTGGCCGCCAGCTTCTGCCTGCCGTGGCTGGTGCAGGTGATGATGGATTACACGCACCAGGTAATTTCTAATATTCCCGCAGTCATTTCTGGCGGTTAGCCCTTCCTTGTACGCCTTTGCACGACTCCTGTTCGATCCTTCCCAGGGCGGCCTGCTGCTGTTCATGCTGGTGCTGACGCGTGTCAGCGCGCTGTTCCTGGCGGCGCCCATTTTTGGTCCGCGGGAAACGCCGGTCCGGGTGCGGGCGTTCCTGGCGATCGGCTTGACGGTGCTGGCCTTTCCGCTGCAGCCGGTCGATTCGGTCCGGACGCCAGGCTCGCTGGTCGATCTGGCGCTGATGATGACGGGCGAGGCGGTTGTCGGTTTAACGCTGGGCGTCGGCGTGATGATGCTGTTTGTCGGCCTGCAGGTGACGGGCCAGATCATGGGGCAGATGTCGGGCATGCAACTGGCCGATATGTTCGACGCCAACTTCGGCGAGCAGACGGCCGTGTTCGCCAAACTGCTGGATCTGGTGGCCATGGCGGTCTTTTTTGCGATTGGCGGGCACCGGCAAGTGATCATCGCCCTGCTGGACGGGTTTGTCTGGATGCCCCCGGGCCAGGCGGCCTTTTCTCCGAGCATGCTGGAGCTGGTGACGAGTGGGCTTGCCCAGAGTTTTGTACTGGGCCTGAAAGCCGCCGCCCCGATCATGGCGTCGCTGTTTGCATCGATGGTCGTGCTGGGGCTGCTGGGCCGGGCGTTGCCGCAGCTGAATATTTTTGCGCTGGGCTTCAGCCTGAACGCCAGCGTCATGCTGGTGACGCTGTGGGTTTCGATCGGCGCGATCGGCTGGCTATTCCACGAAGAAGCAATGAACGCCCTGGAAAACTTCCGTCAGATGATGCAGGACTGAACCGCCGCCGTGGCGAAAACCCCATCAGCCGCCGTGCGCTAGCCCACGGTTTCCTGGCATTCACCGTCATCCCCCATTTTCATGACACTCACCAAGGAACACGCGGTCAATTACCGTCGATTTTGGTTTGGTCGTTTTGCGAAAAAGCAGGCGCAGAAAGTACGCGTTCTTTCACGGAGTCAAAGACGACTGTCCGGCGTCGGTTCTTCCTTGAAACGGTTACTCGGGTATCGGCCAGTATTTCGTCGCGAGTTCCTGAACAGCAATGAACATCGACGATTCCCTGCAGTAGTTCATCACCTGGATCTTCTGCGGTACGGGCCTTCAGAAGAAACCGTGGGCTAGCGCCCGGCGGCTGATTTGGGCGGCTCGCTGGTCTGTGGCGGTCGGCGTCAAAACGGCTGTTGCCGCGAGGATCCGGTTTCGTTACCCAACCATCAAACGCTTCCCTGTTCCCGTCTTTCCTTCCCTTTCCGATTGAGCGCCCGTTATGGCAGATGATAGCGGCGACAAAACACACGAAGCCACCGACCATCGCCGTGAACAAGCGCGCGAACAGGGGCAGATTCCCAAGAGCCAGGATCTGTCGTCCGCCGTGCTGCTGGCCGGGGCGTTGATGGTGTTCTACTGGTGGGGACTGGGGATTTTTGAGTTTATCGGCCGTTTGATGCAGCAGCAGCTGGGCGGCGACGCCATGCTGACCGTGTCGCCGGAGCTGGCGGTCAGCCTGTTCCGGGCCGTGCTGATCGACCTGGCCTGGGCCTTGCTGCCGCTGTTGCTGGGGCTGTTTCTGCTGGCGATTATCGTGCAGGTGGGGCAGGTCGGCTTTCTGTTCCTGCCGCAGAAGCTGCAGTTCAACATGAAACACATCAACCCGATGGAAGGCGCGAAACGGCTGTTCTCGCTGACGAATGTCGTCCGCTTTGGGTTTGGGCTGTTCAAGGTGACGCTGATCGCCATCACGGCGGTCGTTTCGCTCGTTACCCAGTGGCCGACCATTCTGGCGCTGAGCGATACGGGCGTCGGGCAGATCGCCACGTTTCTGGCCAGCCTGATCTTCTGGACCTGCGTCCGCATTGCCGGCCTGCTGCTGGTGCTGGCGGTGGCCGAGTATGCATTCCAGCGCTGGAAGCATGAACAAGACCTGCGGATGTCGACCCAGGAGATGCGCGACGAACTGAAGAATCAGCAGGGCGATCCGCAAATGATCGCCCGTCGCCGCGCCGTGCAGCGGCAGCTGGTTATGAATCGACTGAGCGGGATCGTCCCCGAAGCCGATGTGGTGGTGACCAACCCGACCGAGCTGGCGATCGCCCTGAAGTACGACTACGACACCATGCCGGCGCCGGTGGTGGTCGCCAAAGGGGCCGGCGTGCTGGCCGCCCGGATTCGTCGCTTGGCGCTGGAAAACGGCGTCCCGATTGTCGAGCGGAAAGAGCTGGCCCGGGCGCTCTACGCCGAAGTCGAAGTCAACCGCCCGGTGCCCGAACAACGTTTCGCCGCCGTCGCGGAAGTGCTGCGATACGTGTACCAGCTCCAGGGGAAAACGATCCCCGGCATCAACCGGAGTTAAACGCTCCCACAGGCGCAGCAGGTCGACGGTCGCTCCGCGAGAAGAATCCCTGCCGGATTCTGGCCCGTCGTACTGAGAAAGAGCAGACGCCTGACGGTCGATTTCTGACTTTCCGGACAGCGACGTCCCGCACGCAAACGCTTCTTCATTCGCCGCCTGTCAAAACAGTTCCCGTCAGGTGCTTAAGATAATGGCCCCGGGGCGTTAAGATGGGAGCGTGTGGCGTGTACGGGATGGTTTTCCTTCAAGGAGTTTGAGAATGGCGGAACCGGAAATTGTGACGGTATACTCCAGCATGGTAATCACCAATGGGCCGCTGGTGCAGATTTTTCTGGAACAGGACGGCATCGCCTCCCAGATTTTCGACGTAGCCCCTTTCACCGGCGCGTACCACGAACTCGATCCTGCGAACGCCGCGCAAATCTGGGTCGGAGTCCAGCCGTCCGATGCGGAGGCCGCCAAAGACCTGCTGGCAAAGCATTTTGACGCCTGGGTCGAAAAACGGAAGAAGTATAAAGAGGAAGCCGGACCCGCCCAGGCGGAGTGCGACGACTGCGGCAAAACGAGCGAGTTCCCCGCCAGCGACCGCGGCACCGTGCAGGACTGCCCCCATTGCGGCAGCTTTCTCGATGTGCCCGGCGACGACGATGAAATTTACGACTGGGCGGAAGCAGAATCGCTCCCCTCCGAAGAAGACCTGGAGGAACCGCCTGAGGACGATGTCTGGTAAACCGCCAGCGCGACCGATCGGCGTTTCCCGTCCCGCAGCGGCGGCTGCAAACCTTTACGATCCTTGCGAACGCCCCCGAAAGCGTTCCTGTTAGAAAAGTCTGCGACATGCTTCATGCAATCATCATGGCCGGCGGAGCCGGCACCCGCTTCTGGCCCGCCAGCACCAAAGACCTGCCCAAGCAGCTGCTTGATCTGGCTTCCCAGCGGACCATGATCCAGGAAACGTGCGATCGGCTGGGCGATCTGGTTCCCGCCAACCGCACGTTCATTGTGACGAACCAACGCCTGGTCGAAGGGATCGCGGCCCAACTGCCCGATCTGCCGGCCGGCTCGATCGTTGGCGAACCGTGCAAACGCGATACGGCCCCCTGCGTCGGTCTGGCGGCGGCGCTCGTCGCGCACCAGGACCCCGACGGCGTCATGGTCGTCATGCCGGCCGACCATGTGATTCGTCCTTCCAGCAAGTTCCGCAGCGCGATCGAATTCGCCGCTGGCCTGGTCGAAGAAGCGCCGGAGCGGATCGTCACGTTTGGCATCCGGCCTACCTATCCGGCCGCCACGTACGGCTACATTGAACGCGGCGCCCCCTTGCCTGATCAGGGCGAATACAAAACGTTCCAGATCAACCAGTTCCGCGAAAAGCCTTCGGTGGAAGTCGCCGAAGAATACCTGCAGCGCGGCGGCTTTTACTGGAACGCCGGGATCTTTCTCTGGAAAGCCAGCACCATTCTCCAGGCGCTGGAAAAGTTTGAACCCAAGATGTTCGGGCATATTCAAACGATCGCCCAGGCGATCGGGACCGACGCCTTCGCCGAAGTGCTGGAGCGGGAGTTCGCCGCGATTGAAGGGAAGTCGATCGACTACGCCGTAATGGAACGGCACGAGAACCGCCTGGTCGTCGAAGCGCCGTTTGAATGGGACGACGTCGGCAACTGGTCGTCGCTGGCCCGACTGAACGAGCCGGACGAAAACGGCAACATTGTGATCGGCCGGCACGTCGGCGTGGACACGGCCGGCTCCATCATCCGCAGCAGCGGCCAGCACCTGGTCGCCACGCTCGGCATGCAGGATTGCATCATCGTGCACACACCCACCGCCACCATGGTCGCCAACCGAAAAGACGAAGAAAGCGTCCGCAAGCTGGTCGAAATGATCGGCGAACGCGGCTGGCACGAATACCTTTAAACATCACCAAGGAACGCGGGCAAATAACGTCGGCTTTTTACTCAACAGGGACCACAAAATCTGCCCCTGCAAGCCGAACGCGCTAGCGTCGGGCCGTTCTGACCCTGCAAACCGCACGCGCTAGCGTCGGGCCGTTCTGCCCCTGCAAACCGAACGCGCTAGCGTCGGGCCATTCTGACCCTGCAAGCCGCACGCGCTAGCGTCGGGCCGTTCTGACCCTGCAAGCCGAACGCGCTAGCGTCGGGCCGTTCTGCCCCTGCAAACCGAACGCGCTAGCGTCGGGCCATTCTGACCCTGCAAGCCGCACGCGCTAGCGTCGGGCCGTTCTTAGATCTGGTCGAGGGCCTGGCTCAGGTCGGCGATCAGGTCTTCTGTTTCTTCCACGCCGCAGGCCAGCCGGATCATGTTGTCCTGAATGCCAAACTTCTCGCGATCTTCCGGCGTGCACTGGTAATAGCTCATCACCAGCGGCTGTTCGATCAACGATTCCACGCCGCCCAGGCTGGGGCCGATGCGCGGCAGCTTGACGGAGTCGACCACTTTGGCCGTCCGTTTCCAGTCGGCGTCTTTCACCAGGAACGTCACCAGGCCGCCGTATCCGCTCATGGTACGCTTGGCCACGTCATGATACGGGTGCGATTCCAGCCCCGCGTAGTAGACCCGTTCAATCTTGGGGTGACGATCGAGGAATTCGGCGACCGCCTGGCCGTTGGCGTTGTGTTGTCGCATCCGCAGGGCGAACGTTTTCAAACCGCGTTGCAGCAGGTACATGTTATGGGGCGAGTTGACCGCGCCCATGATGCCGCGCAGATAACGGACGCTTTCCAGCTTGCTCTCATCGCCAATGATCACGCCGGCCAGCAGGTCGTTGTGCCCGCCCAGGTACTTGGTGGCCGAGTGCAGCACGTAGTCGATCCCGTGCGCGAGAGGCCGGACGTTAAACGGCGTGGCGAGCGTGGCGTCGATCAGCGTTTCGACCCCATGGCGGCGGCCGATCTCGGCAAACCGATCCAGGTCGACGATGCTCATGTGCGGATTGGTCGGCGATTCGCTGACCAGCAGTTTGGTGTGGGGGCCGATCACGGCTTCCATCGCGTCGTAGTCGCCCGTTTTCACCTGGCGGGTGACCACGCCAAAGCGGGCCAGGTGCTTATTGCAGAACTCGCGGCTGCGGTGGTAGCACTCATCAAAGAAGACGACTTCATCGCCGGCGCTGAGTTTCGTCATGAACAGGCCGACGATGGCCGCCATCCCGCTGGAATACAAAATGGCGCTCTCGCCGCCTTCCAGCGCGGCCAGCTTGGCTTCGACGACCTTTTCGTTCGGGTTGCCGTAGCGGCCGTATTCCTCGCGCGGCTGCTTCTGTTCGATAAAGTCGATGACATCCTGCGTCGAAGTGAACGTATAGGTCGACGCGAAGACAACCGGATCCGTAATAGAATCCAGCGGTTTCAGCCGGGCTTCGCCGGCATGAATGGCAAGGGTGGAAAATCCCTGGGGACGATCGTTCGCGGTCATAAGCGCGGGGGCTCCGGATATTAGGTCGGGAGGGCCGCGCCAACGGAACAGATCACTCCCCTCCGGAGAACTGGAAAATCTCTACGGAAGGGCCAAAGAGTGACTGGCTCTTTAGCAGATAAGGCTGCAAGCGGCCGCAAATCCCTGACTTCTCCTGGCATTGTAGCGCCCCCGGATACAGACCGCAAGGTCCAGCCATCGGGGCGTCAGGCCCCCCGCTGAAATTATCCCAGAATCGCCCAGGGTACGCACTTTCACGCCGCCACGGGCAAACGTTTGCCGGCCGGCTTCCCCTGCGCGGCCGCTTCATGCCGAGTCGCCTCCCGCGGCCGGGTCGATAGGGTTAGCGAAACGGAAGCGAGTGGGCTAAAACTGCAGGAGGACGTCGGTGAAACGGAACCAACGTAAAGAACCCTGATCCTGTGAGCCGAACGCCTGGCGTCGGGCCGTTCATCTTCTTCCGCGTTCCTATCGCACCTCACGAGCAACTCAATAATGCCTGAACCCAATCCGCTGCAGGATCGCGTCACCAAACTCGAAGAAAGCACAGCGCACCAGGAACATCTGGTCGAGCAACTGAACCAGATCGTCATTCAGCTGCGTGTCGATCTCGAACGCCTGGAATCCGAGAACCGGGAACACCGGCGCCAGGTAAAGTGGCTGACGGAAAACAACACGACCAGCCAGGAAATCGTCGACGAGAAGCCCCCGCATTATTAATGCAGGCGGAAGGGCCGCCCAAATCGCCAGGGTATCGGTGGGGGTTAGAGAGCCAGAGTTTGGCTGGCCGCTTTTGCCGGTCCGAAAGGCAACCGGAATTGGAGGGAAATTCCGAACAATTAACCGCTTGAGTCACTAGACTCGAAAGTTGGAAAAATCCTCCGCGAGTGACCGCACGTGTCCAAATGTTCAGAATAATTCAAAACCATCCTTCTTCCAAAAAAATTAACGCTAACTCCCACTTCAACCAAGGGGCAGCTCGTCAGTTCGCTGGCGCTCCCCCCCAGTCCGATCCGTTTCAGGCAAGACAGTTGATAGCCGCTCTTGGGGTCGCTACGATTGCAAAATAAACCCCGACTCCCACGCATGGGGGAAATCATGCACGAGGCCTTTCCGAGTGCGATGGGGAACACTTCTGACAAAACGCATTCGAACCCGGGCGGCAGATGAAAAAGCTCTACTCTGGACTTCTAGAGATTGTTGATCAACAGTGCAATGCAGAGCAGATTTCACACCTGCTGCGTAAAATAAAAGAAACCAGTGAACTTGCAAAATCCGAAATTCGATGCTCGGGGAAAAAAAGTGTTCTTATCGAAAACGTGAGTCGCGCCATTGGTCGTGGATTGATATCGACCGAGACGGTCCATGATTTGGTCCGCGATTGTGAAGAAAATGGCGCTCAGCATATTTTTCTTTATCGCCCGACGAGCCGTGTTGTTAAAGATCGCTTGTCCGACGGAACGGAAGTCGCAGAGAAACTATTTGGCGAATGTTGGGGACCTGACTATTTCCCAATCTTTGACCGTCGAGAAGAAGAGTTGGTTTGGGTCGATTTTCGTATGGGACTGGCAGGTAAACCAAAGGACTGGATTGCCAAGATTTATGGCCACGAACGGCATTATAAAGTCGAGAAGCGTACCAAGGAGACAATTTCCTCGACGGCCTACCGCGAAGTAATTGACTACACCATGGACAATTATTCCACGGTATTACTTTTTCGCTGGAACCACCCCGATCTCTTAGAAGTGCGGATCGACCAGCACGGGGGACAGAAATCCGGCGTCATCGACGACCGGCTCAACTCCGCGTTGAAGATGTTTTCGGAGGTTGTCGCTCCCGACGACTTACCGGCATACAGTCTCAGCCACTCAATTACCGATATGATTAGAAATCGAGTCGCCAACAAACATGCCTACGCGATTGGATCTGTAAAGCTTCTCGACGTTCGCCGCGGTATAATAGAATTTCATCCTTACGATCCAGAAGAAGAGCTTGACGCTGAAAATGGTCGTTCAAACGCGCTAGATCAGCTAATTAAGTCTGCAGCCGTTGGCCACAGGTTAGCTATCCAATGGAAGCCTTGTGGCGACACGCCACAATGCTTTCCGGGTAATGGACTTCTGACTACTGCGACAGGTGCAGGATGTAATGACTTGGTCGTTTCGTCAAAAACGACAGCCCCAGTGCTAAACTATGTCACGAATAAACTTCGATAATCTCCGCCGAACCGACCCAGAGCTTTCGAAAGCTTGTTTGGGATTGGAAAGATGGGTGGATACTCATCCAGATGTGCGGTTTCTTGAGACCGACCGCTTGTCAGCGGAATTGCCAGAAGTGGCTTCGTGGGAACTCAGCAAGACACTTGTTCGGCTTGCAGAAGGGGGGGATCTAAGGCTGGGTTATATGGTGCGTACTCCAAGCGGTCCGCTACTGCAAAGCGTATACGACAATGTGAGCGACATCCCGACGGAGCTTGAAGACCGATTTTTTCAACATACGTTCGAGGTTCGTGACGAGAATATTCTTCCCGTGTTTTTTTTCAGGGAAGAGTTGAAGTGATCATCCCCGAGGAGTATTCAGATTGTAATGGCAGTATCGTGTTATATCTGCACATATGTCTCGCTGGCGTGACTTGCGTGGACGAGCGAAAACGCTTGTTAGGCGAATGGCTTCACACAACTCGCGCCAATTGGCCGGCCGAAGAATCGCTCTGGCGCGTGCATTTTCAAGTGGAACTTCAAAGGCTCAACCCATCTTCAACTAAAGTGGTAAACTACGTGGACCAAAGCAATAGAATCGATGCCAAGAACAGCGTTATTTCGGCAAATCAAGGATCAGGCTCAAGTTTTTTCGCGACGCACTCGGAGATCATCAGCAGTATTAAGAACTCCGAACGAATGGACAGCGAGTTGCGCAGTGCGCTACTTGATGTTCTCGAATCGCTAAAGGATAGTTCGATTGGTGATGCCGACAAGAGCGACGCCGCAGAGCAACTCGGAAAAGTCAAAGACGTTTTAGAGCAAGAAACGCCTGACCCATCGCTGTTAAAGCGTTACTGGGACAGGGTCTGGAGCGTGGTTGGCGGTGCGGTCGACATCGCCCCAAAGGTCTTGAAGCTTGGCACACTGCTCGCAAGTTCCTTTGGAATCGAGGTACCTCTCTAATCTTATGAGTAAAACTTCTTGCACTACGGCTGGGATGCGGCGACAATTCGCGCCATCCATTATCCGTCTATTTGAAGTGGGATTGCAATCCCGTTGGCGTCTTCATGCCGTAGGAAATCGCAGGGTGCACACGGCAGGCCAATACAGTAGGCCATCGACTTTCTGCTGTCTCGGCGGCTTGAAGCGCGCGAGTTCCTCGTTACGGGGTTGCAGAACTCCGCGCAAAACGACGCTCGCACCTGCGTCTCTTCTGCAGTTTGCCCTAAGCCCCTGCCAGATGCTCGCCCGTTACGCCACCACGGGCAATCGCTCGCCGGTTGGCTTGGGCGGCGAGACTGCTTCGTACAGCCAGGCGTTGCCGTCTTTGCCGACCACGTTCACCGCGCCGGTTTGGCGCAGGCAGTAGGCGATTTTCTGGGCGGCCCAGCGGCTGATCCCCAGCATGTCGGCCAGATGCCCGGTATGAAAAGGGCCGGACGGAGTTTCCGGCAGCAGCGTGAGCAGATCGGCGGCTGTGGAGAAACGGTGCGTCTGTTCGACCGACACCAGCTTGCGATCGGCCACCTGGAAGTCGTCTTTCCGGCGGCGACGACGACGCCCATGCCCTGGGTATCGCCACTCTTCGATCTCCACCAAAGGCGTTTCCAGCACCAGGTTGGGGTGCGGAAACACCTGGGTGAAGTGGACCAGCTCTTCGAACAGGTCGAGCACGCCGCCGCGTTTGGGACTCAGGCGGCGGCTGATCACGGCGCCGTCTTTTTTCTTCTGCCGGACCAGACGCTTGCGCAAGATTAGCGGTTTCACCACCAGCACCTGGTGCCGCTCGACCAGGTCCTGCACCTTGCGAACGATGGCGGACAGGCCTGCATGCTGGATTTCAATGAGCCAGTCGCCGGAAAGCACGTCGATACGATACGCTTCGACGGGCGCTTCGACAATCGCCTCGCTGTCGGCGTAGTGTTCCTTCAACTGGCGATGCAGCGTCGTTTCCATGACGGGCGAGCTTCCTGGCGGAGATTCCTCTCGAAGCCCGCAATGTAGCAAAACGGACCCGTCCAGATAAACCCGAATCCTGTCGATCCGCCCTTCGCCCGGCAGCTGGTCTGCCAGGTCAGAGACGTTTGCCCCTCTCGACCGTCCGCTTGCCGTTACGGCTTGCGGGCCGTTTTGACCGAGGGCTGCGGGGAGAGCAGTTGCAAGGAGTTGATCAGCGTTTGATCGGCGCCGCCGAATCGATCCGACAGGCTGGCTTCCAGGGTAAAGGCGTAAGAAGCCCTGCGGCCGTCGGCGTCGGAGAAGTGGCAGCAGATCCACTGGATCGGCAGTTTGTCGACCATGCCGACCGCCGTCACGCGGAGCACGCGCAGGCCGGATTCGGTTTCGGCCTGGCTGGCTTCGACGATCTGCTGGAAGCTGGGTCCGATCGTCCGCTGGGTGGAAGCGGTGAACTCTTCCAGCGAGAGCTGCCGGCCGGCTTCCAGCGGAGGCAACGCGGCCACATCCAGCTGGGCGACCAGATCGCCCTTGTCGACCATACGGAAAATGGTGACGTTGGCAGCCTCAGTCATCATCCGCCACTGCCGTTCATGCTGCAGGCGGAATTTGCCGGACGGCGAGGTGAATTTCAGCAGCTGCCCGCTGGCGGTCGGCGTGAGCACCAGTTTATCAAGGACGTCGACCGTAAGCTCCGGCGGCGTCTTGGCGGCCAGCGTCGCCATGCGGACGAGCGTTTTCGTCTCAAAGCCGGGCTGGGCATGGCCAATGGAGCGGGTCTCGTTGATCGACAGCACCAGCCAGGCGACCGTTTCTTTTTCCAGATCGACGCTCAGCTTCCCCTTCAGGGTGATCTCGGTCGCAATGCCGTCGATCATGCCGGAGACCGGGCCGTTCACGGAGACCACGGCGGCGCCATCCTTGACTTCGATCAGCTGCGCCGTGACATTGGACTTGACGATGGCGTCCAGGCGAAGCAGCGGGACCAGCGCCGCGACCCCAACCTCCCATTCCTCCTTAACTTCCTTTTCTTCCTCAGGCAGCAAGGCTGCCAGCACGGTGCTGCCGCCTTGCACATCGAGCAGTTCTAACTGGTCGCGGGTCAAGGGACCATGCGGGCAGAACAGGGTCACCCCATCGACGCGGGCCGCCACGCCGATCAGCGCCTGGTTATCCCCCAGCTGGGCCTCAAACGCGTTTTCGCCCAGTTTGATTTTGGCGTCGGCTTCCCGGTAGTACCGGACCGAGTCGACCTTGCCGGCGCCCTGGCTGGTAATTTTTTCGTCAAACAGGAAGTTGGCCTTCACCTCGACGGGGGTTTGACGCACTTTTTTTCCGTCCGCATTGAGGCGTAATTCCCCTTCTGTTTCCACTGCCATTCTGACAGTCAGGCACGACCCCTCCTGGGGAGTGGCCTTCAGCAGCACTTTTTCCGCTGCTTCGCTGGTCTGGGACAAGAGTCCTAAGAGCAGAATTGCCAAACCTTTAGAGAATTTTCGAAAAAAGCGATCCACGGGCGTAACCAAAATCGTGTCCGCGGCATCCAATATTGTGGAGGAAGAGGCGAATGACATAACGAAGTTTCTTCCCTGCAAGCGAGTGAACGGATGGGTTGTCTCGACCGCGGTCTTGCGGTTGATCAACTGCCCCGCGATTTCCACCAGGTCGTCCCGTTTCAAATCATCGTCAGGGAGCGTGAGCCGGCCAGTTGCCGGTCGAGCGCCCCTGGCATCGGTTTGTCGGCATTTGGGCGCGTCGTTTCGAATCTTTTTGGGTTCGAAACGGCAGGCTCGTGGTCAACCTGGGGGATTCGAGTTGAATTCGCGGGGATCGACACCTTGGTTCGACGCAATACACGTTGCGCTATCTCGGTACATCGACCTCGCACAGCCTGTTCATGCAGGCGCAGCGGAAAAATCTTTTTTTTCGCTGCGATACGGAATGTGGGAAGAAACTTCAAGCCGGAGCGCGAACCTGACAGGGACAGCGCCCCACTAAGCTTGCTGCGTCAAAAACTTTGCTAGCAGTTGTTCAATTCTGGCGGAAAAATGGCGATCTTTTCCCCTCGGAAGAAGTTGGGAGCTGGTTTGGCCCGCAATGTGCATCCTGTTTTGTGCACTAGCTCTTTCGTGACAAGGACTTGTTGAACTGAAAACCTTCGCCGGAAACTCTGGCGAAAGACGGGTTAAAAGGGGATAACCCCGAACACCCGTCAATGAACTTATGCCACGCCAAGGGCGTATAACTAGTTACCCAACAGCAAATCGCAAAGCGAACGCAATGCGAGTTGGACCACACCAAAACGAGGAAAAACAAGCTCAGACGGGCGATGGGAGTCGCAAGGAACACCGTTTCAGCGTTAAAGAACGAGGTGATTCATGCACGGCGAATACAAAACCAAGGCGATGCGACAGCTCGCCGACCAGCAAAGCCGGTTCGCTCCCCGCGAGAAGAAACTGGAGCAGTTGAATCGCGCCGAGCAGCTCATTCGCGAGGTAGAAGCCGCGAAGAACTATTCTTACGAATACCTCTGCTTCCGCATTACGGGCTACCGCCCCGACACGGGACCGGGCGAACTGGCCACCGGCGGGGAAGTCCGTCGGGATCTGCAGTTCTTTATTGAAGACCTGTCCGACTCCGCCGACATCTCGGCCGCCGAAGTCGGCGAGCCGGTGCTGACGCTCGAAGAGGTCAGCCGCATGTTCAACGTATCCACGAAAACCATTTCGCGATGGCGCCAGCAGGGTCTGGTCAGCCGCCGCTTTGTGCTCGACGGCCGCAAGCGAGTTGGGTTTCTCAACAGCAGCGTCGACCGTTTTGTCGAAGCGAACCGCGACCGCGTGAAGCGGGGCGAACGTTTTAGCCAGCTGACCGACCACGATCGCGATGATATTATCGATCGCGCCCGGCGTCTGGCCCGTTCGGGCGCCTGCCCGGCCGACGTCACCCGACGGATCGCCCGGCACATGAACCGCAGTGTGGAAACCATCCGTTACACGCTTCGTCAGTTTGATCAAAGGAACCCCGACATGGCGGTTTTCCCGGATCATAAAGGCCCGCTCACGATCGAGGCCAAAGAAAAAATCTACCAGCAGTACCGCCGCGGCGATTCGCCCGATGCGCTTGCCAAGCGTTACTGCCGGACCAAGAGCAGCATCCATCGCATCGTTAGCGAAATGCGCGCCCTGCGCATCCTGGACCTGCCGCTCGACTACATTCCCAACGACTGCTTCGAGAACGCGGAGATGGAAGCGGAAATCGTCGCCCCCATGCCGGAGTCGACCGATAAGCCCCGCAAGGCCCGTATGCCCAGCGGTCTGCCTTCGTACCTCGCTTCGTTATATGAAACGGCCCTGCTCAACGCCGAGCAGGAAGCGCACCTGTTCCGCAAGTTCAACTTCCTGAAGCACAAAGCGAAAAAGCTGCGGGAAGAACTCGATCCGGCCCGCGCCCGCGCCAGCCTGATGGATGAGATTGAATCGCTGTACGAAGAAGCGATCAAGGTGAAAAACCAGATCGTGCAGGCCAACCTGCGTCTGGTGGTTTCCATCGCCAAACGGCATGTGAATCCGACCGACGACTTCTTCCAGCTGGTCAGTGACGGTAACATGTCCCTGATTCGCGCTGCCGAAAAATTCGATTATGGTCGTGGAAACAAGTTCAGCACGTACGCCAGCTGGGCGATCATGAAGAACTTTGCCCGCACCATTCCCGAAGAGTACAAGCAGCGGGACCGGTATCGCACCTCGACCGACGAAATGTTCTCGGCCCAGCCCGACAACAACGTCGACCTGTTCACACAGGAGTCGACCCAGGCGATGCGGGAACGGCAGGTGGAACGAATTCTGTCCGCGCTCGACGAACGCGAACAGAAAATCATCATCAGTCGTTTCGGGCTCAATTACCAGCAGGAGCCGCAAACCCTCAAAGAGGTCGGCGCCGAAATGGGCGTGACCAAAGAGCGGATCCGGCAGATTGAAGCCCGCGCCCTCAACAAGCTGCGGGCCGCCGCCCAGGACGAGAAAATTGAGTTCTTCGAAGAAGAAGACTAACTCCCACCGGCGCAAACGGCGTCGGTCCCACCTGTGAGACCGACGCCATCGAATCCGCCGCCCTGTCGTCCGCTTTTTCTTTGCTGCTGGATCGGCTTAATCTGACCCTGCGGCAGGGCGACCCCTGGTGCGGCCGGTCGCCGAAGCCTGGCCAGACCTTGGAGGAGTGCTCGTCACTCTCTCCCGAAGCGGTCTATCAGGAGGCGGTCCGCACGCTGCTGCGTATCGCTTTTCTGCAGCTGGCCGGCTCTCCTCTTTCCCCCGACCAGCTTTCCTGGCAGGGCCTGCAGCATCGCCAGGCCATCATCGCCGGCTGCCATACGCGACGGCGGGACAACACTTCGGCGCCCCTGTTTGCCATCAAGCCTGCTGGCTGTTTCCATCATCTTCCGTTTTCTGATGCGGAATCGGCGGAACTGTGTCGCCTGCTCGGGCCGCGCGACGATCGCCAGGACGCCGCCTTGTTGCTCGGTTCGCTGGTGGAAGAGTCGCTGGCGTTTTCCATCCAGTGTGCTTCCTCTTCCCACGATGCCTCCGCTGCGGCGTACGAACTTTGCGCGAGCGACGCCCGCGGGGCCAGCGGCTCCCATTACACGCCGGCCGACCTGACGGCTGAAGTCCTGCAGCATGCGATCCAGGCATACGAGGCGGGCCAGCCTCACGAAGCGGGGCCGCACCGCGAACTGCCGCTGGTGGGCGATATTGCCTGTGGCGGCGGAGCTTTCCTGGTCGAGGCCTGTCGTCAGCTGGCGGACCGGCTGATGGAGCACCACGAGCTTTCCGAGCTGGCGGCCCGACGTATTGCCGCCCGACAATTATTTGGCGTCGACCGGAATCCGCTGGCGGTGGAAGCGGCCCGGCTGGCGGTCTGGTTGTGCGTCGGCGATCCGCGTTTGCCGCTGGATTATTTTGCCGACAACATTGGCTGCGGCGACAGCCTGCTGGGCGACGCATTCACCCGTTCCGCCTCTCCCCCCGCGCTGCCTGATCGCCCGCGGTTCGACTGGCCGGAGGTTTTCCCGTCGATCGCCGCGCGGGGCGGTTTTGACCTGATCGTGGGGAACCCGCCGTTCCTGGGCGGACGAAAAATCCGCTCCACTCTGGGCCGCGATTACCTGGACTGGCTGACCAGCGACCTGTGCCCCGGCGCCAGCGGGAACGCCGATCTGTGCGCCTTTTTCTTCCGCAGGTCGGCCGAACTGCTACGTCCCGGCGGCGTGCTGGGGCTGGTGGCGACCAACACCATCAGCCAGGGTGACACGCGGGAAACGGGCCTGGCCCCCATGCTGCGGGAGGGCAGCATCTTTCGTGCGGAAACCCAGCGCACCTGGCCCGGCAGCGCTACCGTTCAGGTGTCGCTCGTCTGGTATCGCCGGGAGTCGAAGTCGCCTGCGACGGCCTCAACAGACGACCAGCCGGCCATGCTGGATGGACGACCGGCCCGCCGCATCTCCTCTTTTCTGACGACGGGCGATTTCGAACAGAAGCCGGACCGGCTGGTGGAGAATCTGGAGCTTTCGTACCAGGGATCGATCGTGCTGGGCCTGGGCTTCGTGCTGACGCATGACCAGGCGAGTGATCTGATCGGGCGGAACCCGCGCAATGCGCAAGCCCTGCGTCCTTACCTGACGGGAGAGAACCTGAACAAACACCCGCAACAGGCTCCCGGCCGCTGGGTCATCAATTTCTTCGACTGGCCTCTCGATCACGCAACGGCCCCGGAGGATTACCAGGGCCCAGTGGCGGCCGATTTTCCTGATCTGTTATCGATCGTGGAAACCAAAGTGCGGCCCCAGCGGACCCGCCTTCGCCCCAATGGGGACTATGTGCTGCGGCGGCCTTTGCCGCAGCGCTGGTGGATTTATGCGGACAAGCGGCCGCAGTTGTACTCCCGCATCGCGGGGCTGCCGCGGGTGTTGTGCAAGACCCGGCATAGCCCCCACTGGGCGTTTGAATTTGTGCAGCCAGGCGTGGTGTTCCAGGAGTCGCTGGCTGTGTTCGCCAGCGACGACATCGGCCTGTGGGGAGCCCTTTCCAGCGGCCTGCACGAAGTCTGGTCGCGGCAGCTTGGCTCGACGCTGGGGGAAGGTCTGCGCTACAGCGCGACGGACTGCTTCGATACGTTCGCCCTGCCTCCGCTGGAGCCGATCCGCTCCGCGGCGTCCGCCTTGCACCAGGCCCGCCGAGCGATGCTTGACGCCAATCAGGTCGGCCTGTCGCAAGTCTGTCGGCGCCTGCATTCCGAGTCGGACAACCGCGAGGATATCTGTCAGCTCCGCCAGTTATACGTCGACCTGGATCAAGCCGTGGCCGCCGCTTATGGCTGGAGCGATCTGAATGTCGAGCGCGCCCTGGATGCAACCGGCTTTCACCTGGCAGCCGAAACGCAGACTGAAATCCTCCGCCGCCTGTTCGCCCTCAACCAGGAACGCGCCGCCAAAGGGAAGCGAGGCCGTTAGAGAGTCGTCGAGCTTCGACTACCACTCCAACTGATCGGCGTTGAACACGGGGCCTTCGACGCAGGTGCGCTTGTAGTCCCATTCGCCGTCGGGCGTGCGGACTTTGGCGACGCAGCTGAAACAGATGCCAATGCCACAGGCCATCGGTGTTTCCAGCGAGACCTGGCAGGGAACCTGGCGCTCGGCCGCAATCCGGGCGACGGCCGCCATCATCGGTTCCGGTCCGCAACAGACGATCCGGGTCGGCTGGTCGCTTTCGTCCAAGGCCGCCAACAGCAGATCGGTCACCAGTCCATGATGCCCGCGCGTGCCGTCGTCAGTGGCCAGCCGGACTTCGATCCCCGATTCTTCAAACGCTTCGATGCCGGCCAGGTAGTCGGCGCTGCGGGCGCCATAGCAGAGGATCGCCTGGCTGCAGGCATCCACGGAACGCGACGGATCGCCGTAGGTCTGCTTCCCCAGCATCTCACGGCCGAGCGCCAGGAAAGGCGTTTGTCCGATGCCGCCGGCGACCATCAAAAGTCTTTCGGTCGGGCGCGGCTCAAAGCCGTTCCCCAGCGGCCCCCAGAGTTCGATCGCCTGGCCGGGCAGAAAGTGCTGCAGGCGGCTGGTGAACTTCCCTTTGACCAGATAGCCGACATCAATAGCCCAGGGGGCGCCACTGTCGTCGGCGATCGTATTGAAGAGCGCCAGCGGCCGGCCGATCAGCGGATCGGTAAAACCAGCCAGACGAAACATGAGGAACTGGCCGGGCAGGATCCGGGCGGCGATCTCCGGGCACGCCACCCGCAGCCGGTAGGTATCGCGGGCCAGCCGCACGTTCTCTACTACGGTCGCACCCTGCTGCAGGCAATGGTCGGCGTAGTAAGGGGCATGAAGCGGGTTGGTCATTTCCGTTTTTTCGGTCGTCGGGTTTTGGGAGCGGCCCCACGGCTGGAGGCGGATTTCTTGCGGGCGCCCGAGGCGGGCCGGGCGCTGGATTTGGCGGCCCGTTTCTTCCGGCCCGAAGCGTCGAATCCGGCCTGCGAGGCGTCGCCGCCATCATTCGAAGGACCGTCGTAGTCGAGAATCGCTCCGATGCGGGGCTGCGGGGCCTGGCGACTGGCTGCTTTTTTGGCGGCCCGTTGCGAACCGGCGCCACGACCGGTGGCGGGTCGAGAGGGTGCAGCCGATGCTTTGCCGGACCGGGCGCCAGGCTTGCCAGGACGGCCTCCTGGTTTGCCGGGGCGGGAAGCGGACGACGACCGTTTGCCGGGGGCGCCGGAGCGTTCTCCCGCGGCGGATGATCGCTTGTCGGAGCGGGCCGGCTTTTTCATCGCCGCGGCGCTGCGGGCAGCCTCCAGTCCGTCGGCGGAAATGGCCTCGCTGTTGGAAGACGGCTTCTTCACCACCTTGCGGCTGACCGCGCGTTCCAGCGCTTCGACTTCTTCATTCGTCAAACGTCGCGTGGCGCCCGCGGGGAGCAGGCCCAGTTTGAGCGGTCCCAGGGCGACGCGTTGCAGGCGGACGACTTTATGGCCGATCTTCGCCAGCAGACGCCGGATTTCCCGGTTGCGGCCTTCGTTCAGGACGACTTCCAGGTCGGCGCACTCTTTGAATTTCTTGCGGACTTTGATCCGCGACACCTTGGCCACACCTTCGGCGAGGTGGACCCCTTTGAGGAGCAGGTTCAGGTCTTCGACGGTCGGATTGCCGACGACGCGCACGTAGTAGGTTTTCTCAATCCCGTGCCGAGGATGGGCCAGCTGGTTCGCCAGTTCGCCGTCGTTGGTGACCAGGATGAGCCCTTCGCTGGACTTGTCCAGTCGGCCGACCGTGAACAGCCGCTGTTCGATATTCACCAGATCGATGACGCGGGTGCGGCCGTCGGGGTCGCGATTGGTCGAGACCACGCCCGACGGTTTGTTCACCATATGGTACTGGCGCCGGGTGATTTTCACCGGCTCGCCATCGACGCGGATCAGCTGCTTGTCGGCGTCGACTTTGGTTCCCAGCTGATCCACGATCACGCGATCCACTTCGACCCGTCCATCGACGATCAACTGTTCGCATTCGCGACGACTGCCCACGCCTGCAGCCGCCAGCACTTTCTGCAGCCGCTCAGCGCCCGGGGAGGAAGAGGATTTGGATTGGGAAGAACCAGCCATGCAGCACCTTGAGAACAACCATCATAGAAACCACCAGCATAACGCGCGGGCGCTGTCGCTCCCAGGCGCCATCTTCCGGGATCGGTCCGATTTCCCCGAGAAAACAGGGGAGAAACGCGTCCCAAGGCGTCGTCCCGCCAGCCCGGCTGGAACGCCCAGCACGCAGGAAGAGGGGGCGCTGGATTGATGCTACGCCAGGATGTCGTGGAGGATGTGGGCTTCTTCGACGCCGGTCAGCTTGAAGTCGAGGCCCTGAAACTGGAACGTCAGGCGCTCGTGGTCGACGCCCAGCTGGTGCAACATGGTGGCGTGCAGGTCGTGGACGCTGACCACGTTTTCTACGGCGTTATAACCCAGCTCATCGGTCGCTCCATAGGTCACGCCCGGCTTGACGCCGCCGCCGGCGAGGAACATGGAGAAGCCTTTGATATGGTGGTCGCGGCCCGTTCCTTGCGCCATGGGGGTGCGACCGAACTCGCCGCCGAACACCAGCAGCGTGTCTTTCAGCATGTCGCGCTGTTTCAGGTCCTGGATCAAAGCGGCCGTCGCCTGGTCGACTTCCGCCGCGGTCCGTTCGACGCTGCTTTTGATGTTGCCGTGGTGGTCCCAACCGCGGTGGTACAGCTGAATGAACCGCACGCCGCGTTCGGCCAGGCGCCGGGCCAGCAGGCAGTTCGAGGCGTACGTGCCGTCGGCTCCCTGGCAGCCGTAAGCGTCAAGCATGCTTTGCGGTTCGTCGGCGATGTCCATCAGCTCGGGCACGCTGGTTTGCATTTTGAAGGCCAGTTCGTACTGGCTGATCCGCGTGCTGATTTCCGGATCGTCGACCAGCTGGTCCTGCATCCGGTTGAGGGCGTTGACCGCCTCGACCACATCCCGCTGGCGGCCGGCGCTGATCCCTTGGGGGCGACTCACATACAGGACCGGATCGCCGGCGCTATGGAATTCGACGCCCTGGTAGCGACTGGGAAGAAAGCCGCTGTGCCATTGCCGGGCGGCGATCGGCTGGGCCTGGCCCGCTTTGCCGAGGGAGGTCAGCACCACGAAGCCGGGCAGATCGTCAGCCTCGTTCCCCAGGCCGTAGGTCAGCCAGGAACCCATCGCGGGACGTCCCGAAATGAGCGCCCCGGTGTTCATGAACGTATGCGCGGGATCATGGTTGATCGCTTCGGTATGCAGCGAGCGGACGATGCACAATTCGTCGGCCACACGCCCCAGGTGCGGGAAGATGTCGCAGATCTCTTGCCCGCTGTCGCCATGTTTCTGGAAGCCGTGCTGCGGCGCGAAGCAGGTCAGCTTTTTCCCCTGCAGCTGGGCGATCGGTTGCCCCTGAGTGTACGACTCGGGCATCGGCTGGCCGTTGAGTTCGGCCAGTTTCGGTTTATGGTCGAACGATTCCAGGTGACTCATGCCGCCGGCCTGGCAGAGCCAGATCACCCTTTTCGCTTTCGGCGGATAGTGCAGCGGCTGCACCACCCCGCGGCTGGCGAGAGCCGGCTGTTCCGCGGCCCGGAGACTGCCGCCGCCCAGCAGCGAAGCGAGGGCCGCCGAACCAAGCCCGCCGGCGCTGCCCTGCAGGAAGGCCCGACGCGTATGTCGCAGACTGAGAATTTTATCGAGATGCATGGTTCGTCTCGTTCCAGCAGTTTTCGTGTGGGGTGCGTGATGTGAGAAAAGTTACGTTGGAATTCCGGTTCGGTCGCCTGGTGCGGAATCAGACGCAGTAAGTCGTCTTTTGCTCCGCAAAAGAACGCGATCTTTCACGGAGTGAAAGTCGACTTTCCGGCGTCTGCTCTTCCTCAAAACGACGAACCAACCTCTGTCAGTAACGATTCGTGCACTCGTTAATAACGTGTAATCGTTTCGTGTAAATTGAGCAGCACGCGGGCGAGCGACGTCCAGGCCGCCAGTTCGGGCGTGTCGACTTTTTCCGGCGCCGGGCGGCTGCCTACGTGCAGGAGCGCCTTGGCGGCTGCGGCGTCTTCCGTGTACTGCTGCCGATGTTTTTCGACCAGCTCGACCAGCAGCGCTTGCTCCTGTGGCGAAGGATTCCGGCCGAGCGTTTGCCGCCACGCATAGGCGACGCGCTGGTCCGGCGAGGATCCGCCTTCGCTTACGATCCGTTCAGCGAATACGCGGGCCGCTTCAACATAGGTTGGATCGTTCAGCAGCACGAGCGCCTGTTGCGGCGTGTTGGAACGGTTCCGCAGCACGCAGCTTTCTTCCCGACTGGGGGCGTCAAACGCCAGCAGGCTGGGATGCAAAAAGGTGCGGCACCAGTAAGTGTAAAGGCCCCGGCGATACAGGTTGTCGCCCTGGTCGTTCTGCCACTCCCGCTTGGGGAAGTTCAGATGCGACCAGTAACCGGGCGGCTGGTACGGCTTGACGCTGGGCCCGCCGATCTGGTCAACCAGCAAGCCAGAGATCGCCAGGGCGTTATCGCGCACCATCTCCGCATCCAGGCGGTATCGGTTCTGCCGGGCCAGCCAGCGGTTGGCCGGGTCCAGTTCACGCAGGGCGGGCGTATCCTGCGAGGTCAGCCGGTACGTTTTCGACAGGGCGATCTGCCGCAGCAGATGCTTCACATCCCAGCCGCTGCGGACGAAGTCGTCCGCCAGCAGATCGAGCAGTTCCGGATGCGTGGGCGGCGCCCCCTGGGAACCAAAGTCGTCGAGCGTGCGCACCAGCCCTTCGCCGAACATGATCTTCCACAGCCGGTTCACAAACACCCGGGCGACCAGCGGGTTCTTCCCATCGACCAGCCAGTGGGCCAGGTCCAGGCGGCTGGCCCGTTCGGCCGTGGGCAGCGGCGGCAGGAAGCTCGGGGCGGCGGGCAGCACTACGGGGCCCGAATCATCGAGCCAGTTGCCGCGGGGCAGCACCCGCATTTCCCGCGGGGCGCCGGCCTGGGTGATCAGGATCGGCTGGAACGACTCGGTCAGCTTCTGCAGAGCCCGTTCTTCCGTCGCCAGCTGTTTCCGGGTCGCGGCCAGTGCGGGAGCGATGCTGCGGTAGTAGTCGGCCAGCTGCGTCTGTTCGGCTGGAGATCGCTGGTCGGCCGGCTTGTTCAGCAGCGCGACGATCGCCGCGGAGGGACCGTCGCCGGCCAGCGTGATCGACGGCGTTTCCACGCTGGTCAGTGACAGCCGAAAACGGCCAATCGCGTGCTTTGCGTACTGCGACTGGAAGGCCAGCTGGATCGTCAGCTGCTCGCCGAATTGCGGCTGGTCGAACAGGAACACGGCCGTCCGGTTGGCCGGCTTTTGATGCCCGTCCACGGCCCAGCCCGTCTTTCCGTTGCCGTCGATGGCGTGCGCGGCGGGAAAGCCTTGCTGCTCATAGTCGGCGACGACGGAGCGGATCTTCTGCGGCTGCTCTTTCTTGTCGGAGGCGGTGGAGGCAGTCGCTTCGGTCAGCACAAAGTTGCCGTTCCCGCGGGACAATCCGCCAGCCGGGAAGTCGCTGTCGGTTAGCGCTTCCAGGCGGAAGCCGGCTGTCGGCGTCGCCGGATTGGGCAGGGTGAGCGTGTAGATGTCGGTCGCCGGATTGGCGCCGGAGGTTAAGATCGAGCCGTCTTCCTGCACGGTGAATTTCACGCCGCCGGTCGACTCCATCTTGCTCGGCTGGACGGTCTGCCAGACTTTGGGCTGCGTTGGCAGCTCTTTCGGGGCGGTCACTTCCCAGGCGGTCTGCGCCTGGCGCAGGGCGGGCGTGTCGGCGGCCAGCGTCGCTTTCAGGGCGGCGATCTGTTTTTGCCGCTGCTGCTGCTCTTCGTCCTGCATGGCGGTCGGCATTTTGACCGGCGCTTGCGTACCGACGGCCGTTTCCCGCACGTCGGCAAAGAACGCGGCGAAGCTGTAAAAGTCACGCGTCAAAAACGGGTCGAACTTGTGGTCGTGGCACTCCGCACAACCGAGCGTGGAGCCCAGCCAGACGGTGGAAGCGTTCCGCACCCGGTCGGCCGCGTATTTGGCGAAGTACTCCTTGGCCTGGGCGCCGCCTTCGCGGGTCGTCATGTTGAGGCGGTTATAGCCGGAAGCAATCTGCTGTTCCGGCGTGGCCTCCGGCAGCAGGTCGCCGGCCAGCTGTTCGATGGTGAACTGGTCAAACGGCTTGTTCCCGTTGAACGCCTGGATCACGTAGTCGCGATACAGCGCGTGGTCGCGATGGTTGTCGCCATGGATGCCGTTGGTGTCGGCGTACCGCACCAGGTCCAGCCAGAACATGGCCATCCGTTCGCCGTAGTGCTCCGACTGCAACAGGCGATCGAGCAGACGTTCATACCGATCGGCCCCGGCGTCGTTGACAAAGGCCGCGGTCTCGGCGGCGGTCGGCGGCAGTCCGGTCAGGTCAAAGTACAGCCGCCGCACCAGGATCCGGTCGTCGGCCGGCCCGCCCGACTGCAGGCCATGGGCGGTCAGCGTCGCTTGCACCTGGTGATCGATGGCGGCGGCCAGCTCTGGCGGATTGTCGCCGTTGCCAGCGACCGGCGCGTAGGCCCAGTGGGCGTCGTAGTTGGCGCCCTGGGCGATCCAGCGTTTGAGGATGTCGATTTGCTCGGCGGTCAGGGCCGGTTTTTTGGAGCGGGCCGGCGGCATCCGTTCGTCGGGGTCGGTAGTGACGATGCGGGCGATCAGTTCGCTGGCTTCCGGCTTGCCGGCCCAGATCGCGCTGCTGACGGCCGATTCGCGCTGGTCCAGCCGTAGTTCGGCCGCCCTTTTGTTCTCATCGGGCCCATGACAGGCGAAGCAGTTCTGCGACAGGATCGGCTTCACCTCGCGCGAGAAGCTCACGGCCGGCTCGTCGGCCCGGGCGTCGATCGCCGGCGACAACAGCAGCATCCACGCCAGCGCGCAGCCGACAAAACTGCGAAATACACACATTGGGAAACCATCCTCGAAACGGGTCAGCAAGTCGATCCGGCCAGAACGGAAGGCGGGACAGAAGAATTCTCGACCGAAAAGGGGGGACATGCATTGTAAAATCAGCCAGACGCAAGAGTCAAGCAAGTGCGGCAAGTCGCTTCGCACGGTTCGCCAGAAAACGCCGCGGGAAGCGAGGCGAAAAAAGGAAGGTCTCGCAGCGGCTCTTCGACTTCTTCTTTTCCTGCGTCCTTACTGGCAGACCTACATCAGTTCACTCCAGCCGCGCAGACCGATTGGCTCTCGGCTGTTGAAGGGTTCGCCGTAGGCGACGCCGATTGTTTTCCCCCACCAGGCGGCCTCGTCGCGGAGGCGATCCACAAAGCTCGGCGGCCCCGGATCGCGACCCGTGATAAACTGGCTTTCATAACAGCGGATGGCGGCCAGCTTCTGCTCCCAGTATTCGCTGATATCGAGAATAAAAGCGGGCTGCGGCGCCATTTTCAAATGCACGCAGTAATAGTTGTAGATTCGCTCCGGATGATGCGGCTGTCCTTGCATGTCGGTCTTGCTTAGCTTGGCCCAGAACCGGGCCGCCTCGACCAGCTCCGTCGCGGCCGTATGGTCGGGATGGGCGTCGACCCAGTACGGAGCGAACAGCCATCGCGGCCGTGTCAGGCGGATCACTTCGGCCAGCTTCCGCCGGGCTTCCAGCGTCGGCTCCAGGCTGCGATTCGGCAGCCCCAGGTTCTCCCGCCACATCAGACCGAGCGCCTGGGTCGCCGCCGCCGTTTCAGCCTGCCGCAGCTCCACGCTGCCATGCGGAGTCGGCTCCCCGCTGGTCAAATCCAGCACGCCGACCCGCAGGCCCTCCGCCTGCATGCGGCAGATCGAACCGCCCATCCCCAGTTCCGCATCGTCAGGATGCGGCGCAACAATCAAAACATCCAGCATGGGCCATCGTTCTCTGATCGGGTGGTGAACCCCTCTTTCTGCCGACTTTCCGCAACCCTTACCCGTAGAGCTTCGTCGCTTCGTCGTGGTTGATGCGGCGGGCCCGGATCAGGCCGTCGTCGAGCTTCTCGCCGTTGGGATCCAGATAGATGCGGCCGGTCGGAACGCCTTTGCCGGGGGTGATGTTCATCGCGTGCAGGTTAAAAATAAACGCCCCTTCGGATTCGGCCTTGAACCAGTGGACGTTATCTTTTTCATCCGTCACGGTGGAGTATTCGGCGGGACCAAACTCACGGTCGATCGTCGGCCGGATCACCACATGCTTCGCTTCGTCGGCCAGGCGATCATAATGCTTGCCGCGGAATTTCCCCTGCAGAATAATGAACGCCGTGGCCATGTTGTTATGGCCATGCGGCACGACCGAGCAGCCCTTCTTCATGGCGAACACCTGCTTGCCATAGGCCAGTTTTTGCGGGGCGCCTTCGATCTGGGTAAACGAGAACCGCAGGCTCCGGGCGCCGGCGTCGGGCAGCGTCACATTTTTGGTCAGCTTGTCAAAGTCGATCGACTTCAGCAGCGCCGGCAGGTCGACTTTGGCCAGCAGTTCCTCCAGCTTGGACCGCCAGTCGGCCTGGGAAATTTGCTGCTCTTTCAGATCCCAGCCCAGCTGGTTCACGTCGGCGAACCAGCGGGAAACATCAGGCGCCGTGTCGGCTCCGAAGGCGTCCCGTTCGTACAGGGTTTCCAGCAACGAGAATGTCAGCAGCGACCCCAGCGTCCCCTGCGTGAACGATCGACGTGAGAGCATGTCCATGGCGAAACCCTGCAGTAAGAAGGAACAGGAACGTAACCCGGCCGCCCGCGATCAGTTCGCCAGCTGGCCGCTTCTTTTTACCATTTCCAGCCGTCGGCTATCTGGCGATTTACCATGCAATTCAGCGGCGGCTTGTTCTGGTACAGATCGACAATGCACTGCGCGGCGAGGCTGCTGCCGGCGACTTCCGACGCCAGATCGAGCCCGCCCATGTGCGTGCAGAGCAGAACGTTTGGGAAAGTGAGCAGTTCGCTGTCGAGCGGCAGCGGCTCTTTCTTGAACACATCGAGCGCGGCGCCCCACAGCTTGCCGTTGCGAAGGGCGTCGCACAGGGCGTCTTCGTCGACCAGATCGCCGCGGGACGTATTCACCAGGATCGCTCCCTGCTTGATCTGTCCCAGCGTGGTCGCATTGATCAGGTCACGCGTCTCGGGCGTGGAGGCCGCATGCAGGCTGACCACATCGGAGCTGGCCAGCAGGTCTTCCAGCGAGAGCATCTCGATCCCTTGCGTGGCGGCGAAAGCCGGATCGGCAAACGGGTCGAACGCGATGACTTTCATCTGGAAGCCGAGCGCCCGTTCGGCCACGGCGCGGCCGATCCGGCCCAGGCCGATAATGCCAAACGTCTTGCCGGCCAGTCGCGGCAGACCGAGCCGCGGCCAGACTCCTTCGCGCACTTCGCGGTCCCGCTTGACGATATCACGGGTCAGGGCCAGCAGCATCGCCATGGTGTGTTCGGCGACGGAGTCTTCGAGCACGCCGGGCGTGATCGTGACCGCGATACCCAGTTCTGTAGCCTGGCGGATATCGACCGAATCATAGCCGACGCCCATCCGGGCGATCGCCCGGAGCGTGGAACTGGCCAGCGTCTCTCCGCGTAACGGTTCCGTGCTGGCCAGCACGGCGTCGACCGTCTGCACCAGCGGGCCGATGACTTCCGCCTTCTGCGTATCCGCGCCCTCGGGCGGATAGACCACTTCAAAGCCGCCCTGCTCCAGGATCTCCGAATAGGCGCCCGGCTTGCGTAACAACATGGTGGGCGTCACTAGAACGCGTGGCATCGGCGAAAATCCTTGCTCAGGGAACCAATCGAAAAAAACAGACGCGACGGCGCTGGCGGGGGCGCCCTCACAGGATGCGCCGGCGACCACGACACTCACGTGCGCACATAATCGTCGATTTTGTCCAGCGACTCAAGCGCCGGACCGCCGAGACGGAAAGAAAAAACGGCACAGGCTGCCGCCTTAACCTTCAGGCGAAGCGTCGGCCAGAATGCGACAGCGGGGCAACGTCCGTCGCAAACGCATGATGCCAGCCGACGTCGCCTGGGAGCCGCGCAGGTCAAGGCTGCGCAGGTAGATCAACTGCCCGAGCGACTCCAGGCCGGCGTCGGTCACGGGGCAATCCGACAGGTCCAGCAGATTCGACAACGGCTGCATCTGGCCGATCTCCGTCAGCGCCGGATCGCCGATCGTATTGCCGGCCAGCCGCACGGATCGCAGCGTGTTCATCCGCCGCACCTGCTCGCCGCTGGCGTCGGTCAGCTGACAACGGTTCAGCGACAGGAACTCCAACCGGAGAAGCGACAGCGACTGCGGCCCGGCGTCGCCCAGGGGCGTGTCGTCCAGCCACAGGAAACGGAGCGAGCGGATTTCTGCCAGCGACTCGCCGGCAGCCGGCGTGATTGGGCAGCCGGAAAGATCCAGCCGTTCCAGCTTCGCCGCATGGGCCAGGCCGGCGACGCCTTTATCGGTGACGGCCGTCCCTTTCAGGAACAGCGTCGTCAGTTCCGGCAGGCGGGCCAGAAACGGCACGGCCCGGTCGTCCGCATTGGTCAGACTCAAGTCAACACTCTCCAGCGAACGCAACAGGGCCAGCGGAGCAAGACGGCTGGAGTTAATCTCGCCCGGCTGGAACGTGATCTTGGAGGCGTCGGTGAAGAACTCCTCCCCCAGCAGCGACTGCAGCCACCGCGGCGCGTTGCTTTGCGTACGTTCCCCAACCTCGCCGCCCAGCAGAGCCAGCTCCCGCAGCGCGGACCGTTCCTGCCGCACCTGCAGATACCCCAGCCCCAGCCAGGCGCCGGCCGCCAGCAAGAGGACGAGCAGCACGATCTTTCGCCAGGTCAATCGAGCCGCCCCGTGCGCGACGTTCGTCGGCGGGGTTGAAGCAACAGGTTCTTCCACGATCATCGTCCTGGGGAACGGGAAACGCTTAACTTGGGTAACGGGATTTCGTCCCCGATCCTTGCCGTCTTAAACCCAGATATCCGACGTGCTGTCGCCGCCGGGGAAGCGGATCTCATGGGCGCGGGCCGGGCCGCCGGGTTCGGCGCCGAAGTCGACGTAGAACTCTTCATTCAGCGATAGTCCGCCCTGCTTTGTATCGCAGTCCAGCTGCAGCAGGTACGAACCCTCCTCGCCGATCGCCGGATAGAACTGGTTGTCCCATACGCTATACAGCGAGTTCGTCACGTAAAGGCGTTTGCCGTCCAGGCTTAACTGCAGCATTTGCGGGCCGCCGTTGAGCTGCTTGTCGCGGATCTTGCCGCCCTTTTTCAGCAGGCCGCCCAGCCAGACCTGGCCAGTCAGTTTGGGATGGGCCGGATCGCTCACATCGTACTGGCGGATATCGCCGTGCAGCCAGTTGGAGAAATACAGAAAGCGATCGTCGAGCGAAAGCACCAGATCGGTGATCAGGCCAGGCACGGGAAACGGCCAGCCTTCCAGCTCGACCGGCTCCACCTGCAGGATTTTGTCGGCCTGCCACTGGTCGCCCGGCTTATGGTAATGCCACATGGAGCTGCTCAAGGCGGCGCCGACAAAGCCATGCGCGCTGTCGGGGTTGTGGTGGAAGCGGACTTCCAGCGGGATCATTCCCTGGTCGCCCAGGTCGATGCTCTGCGAAATGACATGCTTCTCCCAGTCCCAGAAATGCAGGGAATGGCCGTACTTGCCGGCTTTGACATCGTCCAGCTGGAACCCCCGGCGGACCGTATTGGGGGCCGCCCATTCGCTGCTGATCATCACATTGTGGCGAGGCTGGTACCAGAAATCGTAGTTGAAGTTCATGCCGGTCTGGTTCTGCGACCAGCGTCCGGCGATGCGGAATTCACTGTCGAGCAGCAGGAAGCCGCCCGGCGCTTCCCCTTGGGCGTCGCCCAGCATGGAGATCATGATCAGGCCATCGGCCAGGCAGTGGACCGTGTGCGGCGTGGACAGGTTCGTCTTCCGGGCGATCTCGTCCCCTTCGATCACCTTATGCAACTTCAGCCGGCGGGGATCGGCGCTATCAAGAATATGGATGCGGCCGGACGCCAGACCGGGAACGACCAGGAACCGGCGGGACGCGCCGTCCTCGCCGTGGCAGCTGCTGCAGGCGTTCCAGCCAAAGTGATGCAGTTCGTCGCCCACGTTCGGCATCGGCAGGCGATCGACGACCTGGCTGTAGGTCGCCGACAGCGGATCGACATCGACGGTCGCCATGTAGTCCGGTTTCTTCCGTTTGGTGCCCGTATAAATGGCCGGCATGTACGCGGTCGTTTCCGGCGGGGCCAGCATGGCGGCGGCCGGCGTGGCGTAGGTGCGATCGCAACAGGCGGCCGTTTCGGCGGCCCGGCCGCGGGAGTTGACGCCGGAGTTTGCCAGGGTGAACGCGGCGCCTGCGGCGGTCGTTTTCAAAAAATCGCGTCGTTGCATCGGGGGAATCTCCTCAGCGAAAGAAACAGGCGCGCAAAGCGGCTCAATCCTTCTATTATCCCCTATCCGCCGACCGTTTTGCACCTTGCGGACGGAATATTCGGCCGCTTTCCCGGGGGGGCAGGGGGGCGAAAGTACGACGTTCTCTGGGTCCGCACCCGCTGCGGGCCGGAAGTTGGTCTTGACCGGACGGCCCGGGCCACAGTACGGAAAACAACAGGAAGCGGGCCGAATGTCGACCAGTTCTCCTTTCCGCACTCGGCAGCAACCGGAAAATTGGTAAGATTGAGAGTTCGATGACGCTCTGGAACGGTTGGGATATCGCCCTGCTGGCCGGCGCTGGCTATTTTGCCGTGCTGATGCTGGTCCGTTTAATGCGCACCCGCCGGGAGCGGTTGCTGGGGCGACTCCGCGGCGAGATCGAACTGGAAAAAGTCCGCGTCCATAAGCTCAAGAAGAAACAAGCTGCTCGAGCGAAAAAATGACCAAACGTCTCTACATTGAAACCGTCGGCTGTCAAATGAACGTGCTCGACAGCGAAATGGTGGTCGCCAGCCTCCGTCGGGACGGCTACGAACTGACCAGCGATATCGAGCTGGCCGATACGATCCTGTTTAACACCTGCAGCGTGCGCGAGCAGTCGGAAAATAAAACGTATAGCGCCCTGGGTCGCCTGAAGGACGCCAAAACCAAAAACCCGCACAAAATCATCGGCGTGCTCGGCTGCATGGCCCAGAAAGACCAGCGCCTGATCTTTGAGCGCGCGCCGTTTGTCGATCTGGTCGTCGGCCCCGGTCAACTGAAGCAGGTCCCCGAGCTGATCGCCCAAAGCCAGGCCGGAGCCGGACAGCAGCTGGCCGTCAGCCTGCAACGCACCGGCGGCTCCTCCGATGTGGTCAAACGCAGCCACGAAACGTTCGATCCGCTCCGCGATCCGACCATGCGGCCCACGCCGTTCCAGGCTTTTCTGCGGATCCAGATCGGCTGCGACAAGTTCTGCACCTATTGTGTGGTCCCCATGACCCGCGGTCCCGAACAAGGCCGCGAGCCCGCACAACTGATCGAAGAAGCCAAAATCCTGGCCGACCAGGGCTGTCTGGAAATTACCCTGCTGGGGCAGACGGTCAACAGCTATCGTTACCGCCACGGCGACGGCCGCTCCACCAACCTGGCCGAACTGCTGCACCAGCTGCACGAGATTGAAGGCATCCGCCGCCTGAAGTTCGTCACCAACTACCCCAAAGATATGACGGCCGAACTGCTGACGGCTGTGCGCGACCTGCCGAAGGTTTCTCCCTACCTGCACGTGCCGGCCCAGAGCGGCTCCAACGAAGTGCTCAAGCGGATGAAGCGCGGCTACACGGTCGAAGACTATCGCGAAATGATGGACCGCATTCGCGAGCACCTGCCGCATCCTTCGCTGGCCAGCGACTTCATCGTCGGCTTCTCCGGCGAAACCGAAGAGGACTTCCAAAAGACGATCGAACTGGTCGAAGAGTGCCGCTTCAAAAACAGCTTCATCTTCAAGTACAGCGAACGGACCGGCACCAAGGCCGCCAACCTGCTGCCCGACGACGTCCCTTACCCGGTCAAGCAGCGACGGAATAACGAGCTGCTCGAAGTGCAGAACCGGATCAGCGAAGAAGAGAACCACCGTTTCCTGGGCGCCACCGTCGAAGTGCTTGTCGAAGGTCCCAGCAAGGCGGCCGTCAAACGGGAAGAATCCGGCGAAACGACCGTCACCGGCGACTCGCCGCTGCAGCTTACCGGCCGCACCCCTTGCGACCGGATCGTGGTCTTCGAAGGGAACCTTCGCCAGGTCGGCCAGATCATGCCCGTCGCCATCTACGACGTTTCCGCCTTCACCCTGCACGGCGCCGTCGTCACCGAACACGTCGGCCCGCACTCCCTGGCGCTATTGACGTAAAGCCGCGAAACCTCGCGACGCAACGTCGTCCAATTCCGCTGGTGACGGAAGTTTTCGTGGAGCAGGTTTTTGACCAGCTCATCAAAGAGGAAATTGCGGAAAGCAATGGCAGGTTGCAAAACTGCCCTCAACATTGCCGATCTCAGCCGGATGCCGTCTCGTTGTCAGTTCAATGGCTGGCGGCGGTAGCTGAGATCGAGCAGGTCCATCGGGTGCACGATGGCCAGCGGCTCGCCCTGGTTGCGGGACTCGCGGGCGATCTGCAGCAGACAACCCGCGTTGGCGGTCACGACCACCCGGGCGCCCGTCTTTTTGATGTTTTCCCATTTGCGCCGGGCGAGGCGATCGGCCATGTCGGGCTCGGTCAAGTTGTACGTGCCGGCGGCCCCGCAACAGATTTCCGACTCGGGCAGTTCTTTCAGCTTGAGCCCGGGAATCTGCTTCAGCAGCCGTCGGGGCTGGTCGCGGACCTGCTGGGCATGGGCCAGATGGCACGCATCGTGATAGGTCGCGGTGATATTGAGCTCGCCCTGCGGCGGGATCAGGCCCAACTCGTCGAGGAACTCGCTGACGTCGCGAACCTTCCCGGCGAACCGTTCTCGCTCCGCCTGGCGTGCGTCGGGCCAGTGGTGGCCGTAGTCTTTGAGCATCGATCCACAGCCGGCCACATTCACCAGGACCGCATCGACGTCGTCCAGGTCAAACGCCTGCAGGTTCTGGTCGGCCAGTTCGCGGGCCGGGTCGCTGGCTCCCGCGTGGTAGTGAATGGCGCCGCAACAAACCTGCGAGTCCGGTACGATCACATCGCAGCCGTTCTCCTGCAGCACGCGGGCGGTCGCCCAGTGGGTCTGCCGGAACATCACATCGGCCACGCAGCCAGTAAACATGGCCACCCGGGCGCGCGGCTTGCCGATGGCGGGCAGCACCCGGGGCAGGGGGCCGGGATCTTTTTTGAGCGGCGGCAATAACGACATCAACCGCTGCAGTCGGGACGGGATCAGTCGTCGCAAGGGCGAATTCAGCACCAGCCGATCCAGCCCCAGTCGCTGGGCAATACGGGCCGGCCAGAGCGACTTGCGCATCCGCTCCGGATAGGGGAACAGGCCAAACAGGATCAGCCGATGGAACCAGTCCTCGGACTTCCGATCATCGGTCGACTGCTCTTCCATCGCCACGCGGAACGGTTCAATCAACTTGCCGTACTGCACGCCGGAAGGGCAGGCCGATTCGCAGGCCCGGCAGTCCAGGCACAGCTCTAAATGCCGCTTCACCTGGTGATTCATCTCCAGGCGGCCGTCGGTCACGGCCCGCATCAGGTAAATGCGGCCGCGGGGGCTGTCGTTCTCGTTGCCGTCTTCCGCATAGGTCGGGCACGAAGCAGTGCACAAACCGCAATGCACGCAGTCAAGGAACAGGCCGTAATCAATGCCGGCTCCGGGGTTGGTTTTGTCCGCGGCAGGGGGCTGCATGCGATTCGTATCCATAGAAAAAAAGGGGAAGACGGCGTCCTGCTGCGGGGACGAGCTTAGCTGACTTTGCGCAGCCGGCTGACGCGTCCGGTGACGACCCATTCGACCACAAAAATGTTCCCGTCTTTGTCAAAGCAGGCGTCGTGCGGATGGACGAACTTGCCCGGCAGCCAGTTCTCCCGCTGGCCCCGCATGGCGAATTTGTCCAGCGCCTTCTCCCGCCAGGCCGGGTCGTCGCCCAGGTGGGTCAGCACCTGGTTCTCTTTATCCAGAAGCGACACGCGGCAGTGCAGGTCGGGCACCAGCATCAGGTCGCCCTGGATATCAATATCGGCCGGGAACAGAAAGCCTTCCAGCTTGCTCAGGTATTTTCCCTGCAGGTCAAAGTACTGCAGCCGTTTGTTGGCCCGATCGCAAACGACGATTTTGGGCGTGCCGTCGCGGCTGTCGAGCCACTGGCCATGCGGCGTGCGGAACTTGCCGTCCTCTGTACCCGTCCCGCCGAAGCTGCCGACGTACTTGTCGTTTTTGTCGTAGTGATGCAGATAGCCGCTGCCGTAACCGTCGCCCAGGTAGTAGCCGCCATCGGGCGAGAAGCTGCAGTTAGTGGCGCGGAACCGCTGGTCCCCTTCGTACAGTCCCGAGTCCCGGGCGATCGTGTCGCGATCCTTCCGCCAGACGATCTTGCCGTCGAGCGTGATCTTGGCGAAACCCAGCGTCGTGTTGCTGGGCGACAGGTAGATAAACTCCTGGCCGTCTTCGTCGCGGATATCAATCCCGTGGCCGACGCCGTGGCCCTGCTCGACAAACTCTTCTCCCATCGCCCTGACAAACTTGCCGTCAGGGTCAAACACAAAAATCGAACCGGGAGCGCCATAGTGGGTGATGTAGATCAACCCGGCTTTGTCGATCGCCACGCCATGGGAAGCGTTCCCGTAATGATGGCCCGACGGCAGCTGGCCCCAGTCGTGAACGCACTCGTACTGGAATTCGCCGAAACCCAGCACCGGATTGGCGGTGTCGGTTTTTTTTGCCAGCAACAAGCTGGGAGCCGCCAGCACGGCGGCGCCGGCGCCGACAGCTCCGAGGAACTGCCGCCGGGAAGCGCTGGCAGAAGTGGCGGTCGGACGGGAGTTTGCAGCAGACGTCATGCGAACGCTCCTGGTCGCACGGCATGGCCGCCACGACGGGAAAGGAATCGGGGTCAGGGAGTCAGGCAACGGCAGGACGGTGACAAAAGGTCGCCATCGCCTGTTGCGATTCTCGCTGCTGGACGGGCCGCTTTCAACTCGGGTAAGGGCGCCGTCGGAGGAATCCTGTCGGTTCGCACTCTACGCCTTCGCACTCTACGCCTTCGCACTCTACGCCAGGGATCGGCGCATAAAAAAAGCCGCCACTGAAGCCAGGGCGGCCTGATACATACGGGACGGCGAGAAACGCTCGTCCCGAACATGATCCCACAAACAGGCCCAGAGGCCCGTTGGGCTTACGATTCGTCGCCGGTCGGCAGAACCGGGACATCGCCAGCCGGGGCGTCGCCGGCATCAACATCGGGGGTCACGGCGTCCGGGGTCACGGCGGCGCCATGATCGGCTTCGTCGTGCGGGGCCGGCGGTTCGGCCGGTTTGTCGGTGGTGCTATCTTCGGTGGTGGCGGCGGTGGTGCTGGCGGCCGAGGTGTCGGCGGGGGTGGTCGGCTTGGTTTCTTCCTTCTTTTCGGCAGCGCAACCGACGGCAAGGACCAGGCTCAACAGAATGGCGACACAGGACAGGCTTTTCATAGTTTCCCTCGAACATCAGTTAAAAAAGTGAAGCCGCGACACAAACAGCCGCAGCCGTGAAGGTCAGAAAAGAAAGGTGCGGGGCGACCGCCCTGCGTGAATCTTTCTGCTTCCTGCAAGGTTAGAGCTTGTTAAGGTTCGTTTTATTCCCGGAGAATTATTTTTTTTCCCCAATCTCTCAACGCCCTTGAATGCGGTCGCGAATACCTGCCAGACAATCGCGAAGAACGCCTTGTTGCCTCCGTGCTGCAGCAAACGCATCGAAACGCCGGGAAGCCAACGCCCCAGGCAGGTTCCTTTCCGGGAAAAGCTACTCTGCCGCCCCCAACGTTGGCGTCAGCAGAACCTTCCAGGACGGGGGGATTGGCTTGCATTTACCAGAAAACCTGCGAAATTTAATCGTGATGGGGAATAAAAGCCGTCCCCACCGGTTCTAACTCTATAGGTTACGCATTCCCCCAGAGGGAACGCGCAACGAGGTCGGATATGAGTTTACCAGGAAGCCCGGAGAACCCGCCCCTTGGCGGCTCTCTCAAACCCGAAACCCCTTCTGTCGGCCCCGCGGCCGGCCGCGGAGAGGAATCCCCCTTGAGCGCTGGGTTGATCACTGGGGCCCCTGCAACCCATCCTCCCGACCCGCAGCAAAACCCACAGGCCGAGTTAATCGGCCTGATCCGCGAACACCACCAGGCCGTTTACGGTTATGCCTTGCGATTGTCAGGCAGCCCAACCGACGCGGAGGATCTGGCGCAGCAAGCCTTTTTGATTGCCTGCCAGAAACTGCACCAGGTGCGGGAAGCGGAAAAAGTTCGCAGCTGGTTATTAACGGTAGTGCGGAATGCCTTTTTGAAGAGTCGCAAGAATCCGCCTCCCGCGCCGGCCGCCGGACTGGAGCTGGACATTGATGCGATCCCCGAACAGGCGCCAGAAACGGCTCTCGATAACGAGACCCTGCAGCTGGCCCTGGCCGATCTGAGCGACGACTACCGGCTGATCGTTGGTATGTATTATTTTGAAGAGCGGTCCTATAAGGAGATCGCGGAAATCCTGGGATTACCGATTGGCACCGTCATGAGTCGACTTTCCCGAGCAAAAAGTCGACTCCGCGGGCAGCTGCTGGCGTCGGATCCTGAATTGGCTGAGATTTATGGAGAATCCTCGGCCGGCGATGCCGCACCGTCTGCGGTAGATCGGAGATAACCATGGATGTGAAACAGTACTATGAAGCCATCGACGCTTGTCAGCCCTCAGGCGACGAGCTGCGCGATGCCTCGGCCGCCGAACTGCGGTCGTTGCGCGAAGCCCTGGCGCAAGACCCGGCGCTCCAGCAGCTGCGCCAACGGACGGCCCGATTCGATTCGCAAGTAGGCGAAGTCTTTCAGAAGGCGCCGGCCCCGGTGGGGCTGGAGGACCGTCTGCTCGCAGCCGTTCTCGCCCAGCTGGAACCGAACCCGGCCGCAGCGCTCGTTGACGCAGCCGCCGAATCGACGGAGAGCTTGAGCGAACAAGCGACCGACGAAACGTCGCCCGATTCGGCCGTCGAAACGCTTCCCTCGCCTGCCGCAGGATGGACGCGCCGGCGCTTTGGATACAGCGTGGCCGCAGCGGCCGCCCTGGCCGCAGGCGTCGCCTGCTGGTTCGCCCTGCCGCACACGATCGACTCCCGCGAACTAGTGGATCAGGTCGTCTCCGCCGACGGCTGGGACAGCCGTGCTCGGAGCCTTGAGGAAGACACCTGGAACACGAAACTGGCGGAGGCGCCGGCCGCTTATCCGCTGGACCGGGGCGCCGTTTCCTCGGTGCGGGCCTGGCGGCCTTTCCCCACCTCCCTGGATCGGGATGCGGTGGAGTACGACCTGCGTCGCCGCACGACGGAACCGCGGGCCGCGCTCTTCGTTTTGAAATGCGCCGACCGGGTGACCGGACTGGGCGCCGCCGTGCCGCACGCCCCGCAGAGCACAACCGGCAATCTGGTGGTCGCCGCCTGGAGCAGCAACCAGCATGTGTACGTGCTGGCCATCGAAGGGGACAAGAACCGCTATAACGCTCTGGTGCAACTGCCGCAGTATGGCATGGCTTCGAGCCGTTTGTCCGCCGACCCCTTCGGCGTGCGGTAGAAGCGGAAACAGCAAAACTTCGGGACGCGCTTCTCCGAAGTTTTGCGGAAACGCAGCCGCCAATCTGCTTTCCCAAGTGCGTCCCGATTGCTTATCCATTCCCGGTCGGATGCAGCCAGGCGGCAAGGCCGGAAGCTTCGTAGAGCAGACAGCCGAGCAGAAGCAGGTGCAGCAGAACGGTCAGTCGGAACACAAGGAGAAACGCCCCTTTCTGGGTCTTGTGCCGAAAATACTGTTGCCCTGCCCATGCCCCAGGCCAGCCGCCCAGCAGGGCGAACATGTGCAGTCGCTTCTCCGGGATACGGCGTTTTTGCCGCTGTGCCCAGCGTTTATCCAGCCCATAGGCGGCAAAAGTGACCACGCTCATCACCGCCGACACCAGGACGTATCCCGCCAGCATCCATCCGTACATACGATCTCCCGGTGCGTCCCCGCCTGGCCGCCTTGCTTGTTTTTTCACCGCCTGATTTCCAATTTGTGGACCTGGCCACAGGTCCCTCTGTCGCCACAAAACGATCAGGCGGATGGCGCTTAAAGTACAAAGTATAGCGGCATCTTCCGGCTGAAGCCTTCACGGCAGAGATCGGCCAGGCAGTGGAAAAACTGCCCCGCCGGCGCTCCCCCCAGAGTCAACCTCGCCTGCTGCTGGGTCAGTTCCAGAATAACGGGCAGGGACTCCCAGGGAACGACTTCTTCTACATAATCGTCAATCTGGGACCCCAGCCGCGCGTTGATTTCCTGAAAGAATCCACGACCCCAGATTACCGAGAACAAGTCGTGCGACAGATCCAGCCACCGGACCGCCAGTTCCCCTTCCAGCTGGCCCTTTTCCATCCGAAGTTGGGCGGCTGGCGTCAAAGGCAGCACCACGCCGCGACGAAAGATTGCCGAAAGTTGCATCTGCCGGCCTCCAGAAAAAAGGAAAGTGGTGGCGACCTTTTTTCCTCCTGATTGCGAGCGTTCCGTCCCGCCGGACAGGACCTGCAAACGTCGGTACGCCGCTGGGCGAGGCCTGACAGGAAACGGCCTGGACGGTCGCTCTTTTTGCGCGGTGCGTCAGGCCTGGTTTTCCTGGGCCAGCCAGTGTCGGACAAAATTCTCCTGCTGCTCGGTCTCAGGGGAGCGGCGATGGCGCCTTTCCTGATCCTGCTGCCGCAGTTCCTTCAGGATTTCCAGCACGTTGTCGGGCTGCGCCAGGCCGTGCCGCAACAGCCAGCAGCCAATCACCGTGCCGGTGCGACCGACTCCGCCCCAGCAGTGCACATAGACGGGCGCGTCGCTGGCCATAGACGCGTCGATCGTATCCAGGATGCCGATCATTTGCGAAGAGGTGGGAATCGACAGGTCCCGCACCGCGTGCCGGCTGACGCGGACGGCCGGCGCACGTTGCGCGGCGACTTCCGCATACGGGACGAACGGCTGGCCCGCATGGTTGGTTTCGTTCTCTTCCATCAGGTTCAGAAACAGGCGTACGCCCGAGTCGACGATCCCATGGATCCGGGCCTGGTGTTCCGCAGGCTCCCGATGCCCCGGGTAAGCGCCGGCCAGCAGGCGTCCCGGCAACACCCAGTAGCTCGACGGAGTGGGCGGGGGCGTGGTGACGTCGGCAAGTTCAAAGTCCATCGCGATCGCTCCTGGTCCAAGGGGATTGTCACCTGCGGCATGGCCGCCAGGCGGCCGTGCTTCGTATCCCCTACTTTACATAATGAAAGCGGTAAACGGGTTCTGGCCCGTCGACGGCCAGGATCGAAGCGCCCAGACCCAGGTAAGGCAAGGCGTCGGCCGTGATCCGCGGCAGGACGCGCTGCGAGATTTCGTCATGAACGCGCTGCCATTGATGCAGGCTGAGCACGGTACGCATTTGCGCCGGCGGAGGAACGGCTCCGGGGAATTCGCTCGGCGTGAAGACCGAGACCTTGGACTGGGCGACCGTTTTCCCGGCCGGATCAAGCAGACGCACATGGGCCTGGACCTCGCTGACGGGAATGACGACCTCGGTCGGTTCGCCCTGACCCGCTTCGAGCGCTTTCCGTTTGATGACCCGGTCGGTTGGTTCCTCCCGGGCGACCAGCTGCAGTCGCCAGGCCGGTTCCTCGTCGCCGGCCGGCCGATTGGCGACGTTGAGCTGTTTGCGAACCTGGTCCTGGAACGTATCGGTCCATTGGTCGAACCCTTTCCGGGTTTCGTCGGGCAACGGGGTGAACTTCACCTCCACCTCCACGCGGGCCGTCGCCGGCAGCAGCGCCTCGGTCGGCTCCTCCTGCGTCAGCAGATCGCCTGTGTCCGGGTCCGGCAAGGGATACGCCGTGAGCCAGCAGGGCAGTCCGTCGTCTTCCTGCACCACATGCCAGAACTGGCCGTTGCAGGATCCCGTCACCATAAAGCGGCGCGTCGCCAGATACATCCATTGAAACACGCGCTTCCGGGCGTCGAACAGGGAAACGTGCAACCCTTTGGAGGGCGCCTGACGCGGCATGGCGATGACATGGTCGTTGCCGCTCCAGCCGACGATGATCGCCAGGGGAGCCGGCGCTATGCCTTCGAGTTCCTTCGTCGCCAGATTCCAGATCGCCAGCCGATGATTCTGGCCGTCGGTCAGGGTGACCGCCAGTTGCCGGCCATCGGGCGAAAACTGCCCGCTGATCAGCTTCAACCGCCGCAGTTCGGGCGAGCTGACATCCAGGGCGATCTTGCCGGTGTGCGTTTCCACCAGCACCAGACGATCCTCCTGCTGGGCCGCCAGATAGCGTCGACGCGCGCTGAAAATCAGCGGCGCGTCCATTGGCAGCGACAGCCGATACACGATCTCCCCCTTGTCCACGCGCCACAGGACCAGCTCGTTCCGGCTGCAGGTGGTCAGGGCATGGTCCTGATCGATCAGCATCAGTTTAAGGAGCACGCCGTGCCGTTCCTCGTGGGGATACGGGGACCAGCCGGCGACATGCTTGCCGTCGGCCACGGACCAGACATCGACCCGACCTGGGTATTTGCCGGTCCTGAAAGCAACGCGCGTCGCGTCAGGGGTCATCGACCGCATCCAGCCGGGGGCGGGGGGCTGGAACTCCAAAGGGCGCTGCTTGAGAGACAGATCGTGCAGCACGATCTTGTTGCCGGCTTTCGGATTGTCGGGATCGATATGTCGTTGCACCACGGCGAACTGCTCGACGATCTCCAGCGAATAAACCTTGTCCAGATCGGTCCCCAGATCCAAGGGCGGGGAGACCTGGTGGATGGGGGCGGCGTCGATTTCAAAATCGGCCGAAATCGGTGCGCCCAGGCTCAGCACGCGAGGAGCCGTTTTCCAGTCGTATGGATCCAGGGCAGGCGGCAGCGTGCTTTCCTGCACGAGTCGTTCCCCTTCGCGGATCGCGTCCCGCGGCACTGGGATGAGGTGCAGCAGCCCCTTTTCCGTTTCCTGATCGGACAGGTTCTCCAGCAGATAGTGCGCATCCAGCGGAATCCGGGTGACTTTCGGCAGATCCTTGACGAGCGAATCCGGAATGCGATAGACGACTTCAGCATGCTGGGCGGTGACGAACGCAAAGCCATTGATCAACAGGCCCGACTGATCCTCCAGCCAGGCAAGCGCGGGTCCTTGATAGAACCCCATCGGCGTTTCGGCGTGTTCTACTTCCAGCGTGCGCAAGGGCGAACCGTCGAGCATGCTGTAGAAGGTTAATTTGCTACTGTCCAGAAAGGCCAACTGGGTGCCATCGGGGGAAAAAGCCAGGGCCTTTTGAGAACCGATTGAATGCTTGATCGGAATCTTTCCCGCCACGGCGCCGTTTCTCAGGTCAAGGATCTCGATGAGATCTTCCCCCACCGCGGCCAGCCAGGCGCTGCCGGGGCTGATCGTCGACGCCTTGAGCAGGCCGGAAGGCGTCTTCCAGATGACTTCTTGCGTGTCGATCCGATGCAACGCCCAGCCGTTCTTTTCCGTGCAGACAAGCAACAGGTTCGGCTGGACGAAGTCGAAAAACGGCGTGCTTCCTTTGGCGGGAACGCGGAGGAGGTTTTCCTTTCTGGCGAGGTCGCGGACGATGACATCTTGTGGGCTGTATCCCAGGTGCGCCGCGTGAACGCCGTCGGGACTGATCCGTAATTCCCGAACGCCTGAAAATTTGGTCGTCAGGACTTTCTCGCCGGTGAACAGATCCCAGACGTACGAGTTCGGGAAGGTGGTTTCCTCAAACAGAAAACGACGATTGCGAGAGAGGGCTAAACTGCTACGAAAGGTAGCCGTCCAGTGCATATCAATTTTGAAATCAGGCCGTTCCACTTTGCCGACCGTCGCCGCCGGATCGGGGGTGACTTGCCAGCCGGTCTGGCCTGGATCTGCGAGCGGCGGGCCGGCGGGCGATGTTTCTTCGCTGGCAGGTTCCGTAGCATCGGCTGTCAGGGGTTCAGTGGAGGCGTTCGACGGCCCTGTTTGGGCGGCGGGCGCTTCGGCCGGAGGCGCGGCCGCGTCGGGCGGGATTGTCTCGTTAGCCGAAGCTATCGCGGCGGGCGGCTTCTGCCGGGCGGCGGCGACCGGGACCGTGGGTTGATCGACCTGGGCGAGGTCCGGCGAGCGCGTCAGAAAATAGCCGGCGGCCATACAGCCGGCCAGCAGCACGGGCCCGCCAATGCCAAACACGGCTCCCAGCAGCAGCCAGAACATGGTGGACCGAGGAGCGGACGACGCCGCCGGAGCGGGCTTCGCCGCCCGTTCCAGCAGGACCTCGGCCCCGCACGCGCTGCATGCGAGCTTCTTCCAGCCGTCCTCCTTCACCACCGGTGACAAGGTCTGACACTGGGGGCATTTACCAAAGTTCTTCGCCATCGGAAATCATCGGGGCAGGGGAGAGGGAACAAACGGGCGCGCCGAACAGGCTCAGGGCTGGAGCAGGTTGGTCGGCTCCGGGGGAGGACCTTCCTTGGGCGGGTAGTTTTCCCGCGGCGGTTCGATTCGGCCAAGATGGATATACGCCGTGGTCCATTTAAGGCGGTCGTTAATGGAGTCGGAATCCTTTTGTGCATACGTCGACTCAAAAAGCACGTCGCCTTGGCGATTCGTGATGGTGATGCCGCCGGAAACGGTGTCTCGCGCGCCGACTTCCCCCGCTTTCTCCACCAATTTGACGCGTGCTTCAAACTCCGCGTCAGGGTCCTCGGCGTGCCCCGCCTGGGCGAAGGTCTCGGTGATGTCCTTGATGAAAATCTTTGCGAAGTGGACAAAAACGATTTTGTCAGTCTCGGACAACGGCTGCGGCTGCAGCTGGAAGACCAGGCGGACCGGGGCTCCGGCGGGAAACTGGGGCTTCTCGGCCGGGGCGGGCGGAGGCGGCGGAGCCGTGAAGTCGGCAAGGTCCCAGGCCTTGACCACCGTCGTAGCCGCCGCTTTGTTTGCTCCGGGCGCTTCGTCCAATTTGGCCAGCATGGTCCACAAGCGGCCGTCGGGCGAAGTGGCCGCAACACTGCCTTTGCCAGACTGGATTTGAAAGTCGTGGACTCGGGAGCCGTCGCTCACTTCCACCAGCCGCAGCGTAAAAAAGCCAGGCTCGGCAGGGACCGGGTCGGGAACCCGCGGAGCGGCCTCTATCGGCTTCCAGTCGTTGGTATTCCGCAGGAGGAGTCGCCGCATGCCGATCCATTGCACGAAGTAGGTGGCCGGCTCGATCGGCAATTGACGAACGACCGTCCCTTCGCTGATATCCCACACAATGATCTCCGTTTTTTCTCTCGTCCTGCTAATGGAGAGCAGGAAGCGACCATCGGAGCGAAAAGACGCCGCCACCATTCCCAGAAACTGCGGATGCTCAAAGGGCAACACCGCGGCCAGTTCGCCCGTCCGCGTATGGACCACCTGGATCGAGCGGCGGTCGCGCGACAGCACCGCAAAGTAGCCGCGCTGCGGGCTCAAGTCGATGGTCGCGCCCAGGGTCACCTCGCTGGAGGGCACGAACAGGCGATACACGGGCTTGCAATCGGGCAGACGCCAAAGGACGAATGTATTCTCTTTCCCCAGGGTCAGCACATGCTCATCGTCGATCATGACGGCCGTCGCCAGGCGGCGGTGAGGGCGCCAGGCGGCGACCAGCTCCCGCGTTTCCAGCGAATAAACATTCAGCCGGGCGACGTCTTCCATATCGTGATAAAGCACATACTTGGCGCTGGGACTCATCCCCAGAAACGCTCCCGGGTGCGGCGGGCGGAAACGCAGCATCTCTTCGCCGGTCGCCAGCCGGGACAATTGAATCTCGCGGTAAAAGTCGCGGCCCGATCTCCGCGATTCCTCCTGAACCGCGACGCCAGGAACAAAGGTCAACCCGCCAAGCCCGAAGTTGCTATAGGCCGCCGGGAACTGCTCCTTCCCCTGCGGCGTTTCGCCCGCTTCGGCAACGTAGGGAACCACGGGCTCCGCCGGCAGCGTCCGTTGTGGGATCTGCAGGAGTTGGGGAACGCCCTCGATCACCTGCGAGCCGGACGGCGCCGCTTCGCTGCTCGGGGAAGAGCCCGCCGGCACGCTGGCGGTCGGCGTGTTGTCGGTCGGCGTGTTGTCGGTCGGCGTGTCCGCTTCGGGCGTGTTCGCCAACGGGGTGGACGGTTCCTCCTGCGTCGGCTCGACGGGCGGCGTCGCATTTACGCGGACGACATCGTCCGTCCCGTCGGTATCGCTTTCGGCAGCGGGCAGAGGATCGGCCGTGGGCAAGGGATCGGCGGCGGTGGACGGCTGACTTTCCTCCGGTGCAGGCGGCGTATTGCTGGCGACCACCGCAGCCGGATCGGCCGCCGGGGAATCTGGGCCAGGCGTTGCCAGCAGCCAGTAACCGACGACGGCCAGGAGGGTCATGGTCGCCAGGCCGAACACTCCGGCTGCGGCGAAGACCAGCACCAAAGGCGATGCGCGTTTAGCAGGGGCAGGGCCGACCCGTTCCAGCAGAACTTCGGCGCCGCAGGCAGGGCAGTCGGAAACGTTCCAGCCGTCTTTTTGCTGGATCTGGGCGATACTGCCGCAGGCAGGGCACTTGTTGAACTTCGACATCGTCAGCAGCTTCCTCAGGCAAGAGTCCGGTTGTTATTCGGCTGGTTATTCCGTAAAGGCTTCGCGGAACAGTACTTCGCCGTCCTGCAGCGAAGAACGGCCGGCCCCGTCCGCATGACCGGACGGAAAGATCTCTGGCGGCAATCCGATGAGGGTCGCCTGGCCGAGCACGACGGCCCACTGCCGCTGATGAAGGTACTGCTCCAGGTCGACCTTCGCCGGCGGCCGGGTGGACCGCGTGATGCTGGTTTCCCCGGTCGTCGTCTTGGACCAGACCGTTTTTCCTTCGGGGGAAAGCAGCGACACTTCGACGGTGAGCCGGGTCACACGGACCTCGATCGTGGGGCCAAACGCCTGGGTGCGAATCCTGAGCTTGTGGGGGAGCAGCGTTTCTTTCGTGCGCAGGACGAGCGACCAGCCGGCGTCGTCCTCCACAAGATATTCACTCAGGGTGAGCGACCGGGTGACCGCCGCTTGCACGCTTTCTTTCAGCTTTTCGTTATCAGAGTCCTCAATCACCAGCGGCTTGGATAGTTCGACGTCAACCTTCAGTGCGGAGCCGGACTGAAAGAGCGGCTCCTGCGGCGTTACCGGAGCACGTTTCGCCAGCAAGGCGGCGACCTCCGGCCCCGGCAACGAAGGACGCCACAACACCGTACTTTCGTTCCCCGGTTTTTTTGGTGCGCCGGGTGGCTTTTCCGATATGAATCGCAAGTGGCCATCGAAGCAGGAGCCCCCGACCTTCCGGTACGTCGCAGCCTGGTACAGCCACTCGATCTGTTCTTTGTGGAGGTCGATCAGGTGAAAATTACAACCCGGGGAACCAATGCCGTGCGTCCCTTTGAGCAGATAGTCGTCGTCGCACCAGGCAAGGGAAGAGACGGCCTGGTCGCGGTCGGGCACGCGCACGGAGTGCTCGATCTTTCCCGTGGACAATCGCCAGACGACGGCGTACTCGTCAGTAAGGGAGCTCGCCAGCATGGCGACGCGATCGCCGTCGGGATGGAAGACGACATTGCTGATTGCGCCTCCCCGCTCGTTCTTTTCGGGCCGGGCCGATACTTTGCCGGTTCGTGTCTCGAATACGGTGATCTCGCGGCCCTGGGGCGCCAGCAGATACTTGCCGCCGGGGCTCAGCAAGTTCTCCCGGCCGCTGGAAATTTTGATTTGATAAACGGCTGCGCACTCCGGCAGCTTCCAGCCGATGACCAGCCCCTCGCCATTGATCGTGAGAGCGAAATCGCTGGCAATCAACCAGGCCGCTTGGACCTCCTGATAAGATCCTTTCCGATGTGCATAGGGCCGCCAGCTGGCAATATGCTTGCCCTCCGGCAACGACCAGACATCCAGCCGCGATTTCCGGTTCTTCCCTTCCCACAGGCAGCTGGCGCCGTCGGGACTGACGGCCCACGCTTTGCTTTCAAAGGGCGGGGCGAACTCCGCCCGCAGTCGCGTGGTCGCCATGTCGAATACCTGCAGTCTGTCCGCGCCGTAACCTCCGAACAGGACGGTTGTGGTTCCTGTCTGCGGCTGGTCGACCACCCACTGGATGTGGTGCGAGGGCCCTTCCACCCGCAACTTCTCCGCAGGCGGGGCGGACGGGGTCGGCGCCGGATCCGGCGTAAAGGGTCCCTGCGGTTCGTCGCTGAGCGAGCGTTCCTCTACCTGGTCGAGCTTCGCCAGCGTGAGCGGCGGCAGGCCAATATCTTCCGGCAGACCGCCGGACAGGGCGATCGTTTTTCCCGCGGCTATCTGGTCGTGGGGCGTCTTCTCAAAAGTGATGCCGACTATGTCTTCCTCCATTCCCTGGACCAGCAGATAGTTCGCGTCGTAAACCCGGCGGGATCCCCGCCGGTATGTCGGGTGCGGGGGCAGCGGAAACTTGAGCGCGATCTTGCCGCTCTCCCGGTCGATAAATGCTCCGCCCAGAACCAACCAACCGGACTTGTCGGGCAGCCACTGAACGAAAGGTCCGTCGTAAGTCGAGCCGGAAAGCCTGGCGCCTTCTTCGGCGCTTTGCAGAGAGACAGGCGGGGACGCCGTTCCCTCGCTCATGGAAAAAACGACGAGGTTTCGGTCGGTATCGAGGGTGGCTACCTCGGTCCCGTCCGGCGCGAACGTAATGAGCTTGGAATTCCGACTCGTCCCGGGACAGGATCCTGCAAGCACGCCGCTGCGCAGGTCGACCACCCGCACGGCCTCCTCATTGAAATACGCCAGATAGGAGCCGCCCGGGCTTGTTGCTGCAATGGGCGAGTACAGAGGGCTTTCCGGCTTCAGGAGATGCTCCTGCTTGGACTGGGAAAGGTTCCAGACCTGAAAGGCACGCTCTTCGTTTGTAAAAAACAGGAGCCGCTCCTCGCCGGCAAACTCCAGGAAACCGAGACCAACCCCTTTGGGCACGGGAATCGACAGCGTCTGCGAACTGTCGGCCACACGCCAGACGTTTATCTGGTCGTCATCCGAGCGGTCGCTATGATAGGTCGCCAGGTACTTGCCCCGACGGCTGACCGTGGCCTTCGTCACCGGCGGAAGATCAGGCGGCGGAAAGAACTTCCCCAGTTGGACGCCTTCCTGCAGATCCCACACCAGGAACTGCCTCTTTTCGGAATCGCTGACGTAGCAAATCCGGGAGTCGCTCGTCCCCCAGTTCACGTGACCGGCAGCATAGTTCCTTTCCGGAATCGTAATCCGCAGCGCGGGATTCTTCGGCTCGGAAAGCATGTCGGCCGGCGGATCAGGCTGAACCTGCCAGCCTTCGACGCCCTCGACCGCCACCGCTGGCGACGGGGGCTCTGGCAAGGCGACAGCGGGTTCTTCCGCCGGAAGAGGATCGTCGGTGCGCTCGGGCAGGGATGCTGCGGCAGCGGTCTCTTCGATCGACGACGTCGCCGGCGCCGCGCCGGCCTGATCCGCCGGCGCCGGGACTGCGTGTGACGGAACGCTCACCGGGATTGCTTCTGACGGGTCGCTGGCCGGAAATGACGCTGTCGCAGGAGGCTCCGCCGGATCCGGCGCGATTTGAGCGACTTCCGCCGCCGGCCGATTCATCAGCCCCAGCAAGACGCCGCCGACCAGACCGCTGCACAGGAGCACCAGGAAAAGGGCGCCTCCGCCCAGCAGCAGGACGGGCAACAGGGTGTTGTCCGCAGCAGGCAGGTCGTCTTCCAGCCGAATCGGCGCCCGGCACTTCTCACAGTGGGCCGTCAACCGCCCGCCCTGTTTCATAACTTCGCACAAAGAGGCACATTCACGGCACTTGATGAAGGTGCGTTTCATGGTGGAATTCCCATACCGCGAGAAAGAGGAATGGGAATGCGCGCCAGCCTCTGGCCCGCCTGCCGCCCCATTAAAGCTATTTCAGGACGATAGCCGACGTCGCAGCGGAACTCAAGCACCGGGAAGAATTGACGCTGGGAAAGCGACGCCGCAAGCGAAGCCGAACCGACGTTCCGCGGGGGACGGATGGCGCCCTGGACTGGCAAAGAGTGGCCAGCGGTTTAGCCGAACCGGCCGCTGATATAATCGGCCGTCTGTTTTTCCTGGGGCTCTTTGAACAGCCGCGCCGTGGGTCCGTGTTCGACCAGATCGCCAGCGTACATGAACGCCGTAAAGTCGGAGATCCGCGCCGCCTGCTGCAGGTTATGGGTGACGATGATAATCGTGTAATCGTCGCGCAGTTCGTTGATCAGATCTTCGATGGCGAGCGTCGACTTGGGATCGAGCGCCGAGCAGGGCTCGTCCATCAGCAGCACTTCGGGACCGGTGGCGATCGCCCTGGCGATGCAGAGTCGCTGCTGCTGTCCGCCGGAAAGTCCCAGAGCCGACTGCCGCAGTCGATCTTTCACTTCCTGCCAGAGAGCGGCCCGCGTCAGGCAGGCTTCGACCAGTTCGTCCGTTTCCCGCCGGGTCAAATTCAGATGCAGCCGGGGGCCGAACGCAATGTTGTCATAGATGGTTTGGGGAAACGGATTAGCTGGACAGCGCCAAGTTCGCGTCGGAGTTTAGCATCTTAGTGGTTTCGGCGGGACGGATTTGATCTTGTCGGGGTCGATTCCGAGGTGGGTGAGCTGCTTGCGGCGCGTTGTCTGGTGGGATCTCGCGGCTTGGGCGGTGCGGCGCGCGTAGTAGGCCTGACGGTTCGATTCGTCCTGGTAACGTCGCGCTCGGCAGCGCGGCGGGAGATCGAGCGAGGAGAGGAAGACGTTGACGGCCCGTCGCACTTGCTCCACCGTCAGCCGGTCCCCGCGGAGTACGTCCTCGCTCGGCGTCAGTTGCTGACGCACCCGGGCGCAGAACAGTTGGCTCAGAATCGCCACATACAGATGCCGATGGATGCAGCGCCAACCCCGGCACTCGTAATGGTCCAGACCCAACTCCTCTTTGGCTTCGCGGAAGCAGTCTTCAATCGGCCAGCGTCCGAAAGCGACGCGGAGGATCTTGCGCAACGTCCAGCCGTCGCGGCCCACGGCGCGATTGGAGAGGAAGTATTGGGTTTCGTCCGTCAACACGTTGCGGGCGACGATGATCGTTCCCTGATTGCTGATGAGCTTGCCGGTCTTCGGTTTTCGCCAGCAAGGGCGCCAGCGGATTTCCCACACCTCGGCGCCGCGCTGCGTGTTTTTGATGCGGTAAAGTTGCGGCGTTTGGTCGCGAAACAAAGGCGAGTACTTCGCCAGGTTTTGCACCTCGCAGGGCTTGGCGAGTTTCTTCAGGCGGGGATAGATCCTTCGGCGCCCGCGCTCTTTGCGACTCGATTTTTTCAGCACTTCCGGCTTCCGCAGCCACACCCGAGCGGTGCGTGGAACTTCAACGACGAAGGCTTCGCCGCGTTGATCCAGACCGTCGAGAAAGGCGCCGTCGTTGCCGTATAGTTCGTCGGCGTTCCACGCCATGACGCGGACCCCGTTGGCTTTCGCCCGGTCGATCAACTCGAGCGCGAGCTGCGGCTTTGTCTTGAACAGGATTTCGTCGGGGATGTAGTTTTTTTTCGCCGTACCGGGTCTTCGGCCCATTCCTGGGGAAGGTACAACTGCGCGTCGAGCAGGCAATCAAAGTCTGGCGCCGAATAAGACAGCGCGACGTGGTTGACGCAGTTTTCGATCTTGCCGCGGTTGCCGTTGTATTGGCGTTTGACGCCGGCGGTGTGCTTGCCGCTCTTGGCGGTTCCCGTCTCGTCGACGCAGCCGATTGCTTCGGGATGAGCGTGCTCGGCCGCCACCAGCCTCTGGCACTGATCCCGCAGTTGCTGCTCGTTCCAAACGATCGACTGCAGGAACCGCTGCAGCGTTCGGGGAGCGACATTCTGCTGCAGCGCGATCGCCTCGGCGTTTTTCCGCTGCACGTCCGAGAGCAGACCGCCCACATAAACGGCCAATAAAGCGCGACCTTCGGTCCGCGTGAAACAACCCGCAAAAAGTGAAAGGAACTGGGCGAGCAATTTCCCCAACTTTGCGATATCCTTAACCGACATAGAGCGACCTTCCGTGGTTTCGGTAAGAAACGTTAAGCACACGGAGGGTCGTCTCTTTTTCTCCTTCAAGTCAAGATCAACAAAGTAAAGCGCCGCCCCAACCTGGCGACGCTAGCCCTTAAACAAGCGTATGGCGGTTCTGGCCTGGCGTGATTTTGTGGGCTGGGGCTCGCGCAGGTGTTTGCGGTCCAGCGGCGCTGGTGGGGGATGGTTGGGTTGAGGCGTCGGGCATGTGGGGCGGCTTTCGGGGGTGAGGCGCGGCGGCGGCGTCAGCGCGTCCGGACGCTGACTTCGGGGGAGGCGTCGTCAACAGCGGAGCGGGCGATGGACGTTTCGCACGATCAACAGTAGGTAGTCCAGCGTCGGACGATAGCTCAGCAGCCGATAGATGATCTGCCGTCCGCCGCGAATGATCTGCGCGGGAACCATCAGCACCCGGTCGCGAAACGTCGTGAAGTCCATCGCCAGCAGCGCGGCCTTCTGGCACGTTTGCTCCGCCCTCGACTCGCCGTTACCCGCTGGCTGGATACTCAGCGCCGCCCAGGCTTTCAAGCTCCAGGCCAGCGAGGCGATTACCATGTACGCCCAGTTGCTCAGCAGGTTGTCCAGCGGCGCCGACAACGCACACTGCTTGAGCTGCGCGATGTCGTTCTCTTGATTGCAGCGCGAGTTCGCATCCCGCAACACCTGCCGAGCCGGCTTGGGGGACTTCACGGCGTTGGTGATATAGAAGAAGTACACAGGCGCCTCGTGATCGAACAGTCGCAACTGGCCCCGCTTCTGCTGCACTTCCTTCTGGAGCGCGATCACGCGGTAAGAGCGGCTGCACTTGCCCGGCTGATAGTCGAACTCGGCGATCTGCTCGGAGACGAGCTGCTTGTTGAGGTAGCCGTTCTGCTCGACGATTTGTTCTTTACAACGCGGCCGTGTGGCGCGACTTGAGTGCGGTTTGTGTTTGCGGCGGTGAAGCGTTTTCCACTCGGTTTCTGCGAGGGTTTTCGCGATTCCGACCAGCTTGGGCATGGCGTCGATGCCGAACACAAACTCAACGTTCTGCTCGCTCCAGCGATCGAAGTTCTCCGTCAGGGCGAAGTCCGTGTCGCCCCGCAGGACCACATTGCGGAAGCCCGCTTTGCGGCAGCGCTCAACCGCCAGGTCGAAGAAGAACGCGGCGTTTTCATGGCTGGGACGATTGCCGCTGCGGTTGACGATGAACAGCGGCTCGCGGGTGTTGGCCAGCGTGACGACCAGCGGATGATAGCCCCACTCCCCTTTATAGTTGATGCCGATGCCCTGTTTCTTCTCGGCCGAGGTCTGCACCTGGGTGCCGTCGGCCTCGATGATGGCGCAGTCGAAGAACGCGTCGGGCTGCTCTTTCCAGACCCGCTCGCGGACCTGATTGAAGCCATTCATCAACCGCAGGATATCTATCTCTTGAAAGCGGCGGCAGAAGTCGCCAGCAGTCGTCGGATCGGGAATCCGCTCCGCGCCGAGTGCGTTGAGATACGCCTCGTCGCAACGGCGGTCTTCGAGATGCTCCAGGCAACCGCCGCCGGCCAGCAGGTTCAGCGCGATGTTGAGCACATGATCGGCCTCATCGTACGGACGATGCAACTTGAGCAGCGTGATCGAATTGTTGATCGCCTGCCGCAAGTCCAGCCGCCGGGCCGTCTGCACCACGGAGCCCAAACCTCCGGCGGCGATCGCTTGTTGCCGGTCGGCCAGTTCGTAAACGATTTTCTCGGGAACGATCATCGGCGACTGGCCGGACCCGTTCTGGGGATCAATCCTGCGCTGCATTCTCTGCTTGCGTCGCTGCGCTTTTGGTCGTATCTTTCTCTTCACTCGAAAACCCTTTCTGGCGTGCGTAATTGTTTTGATTGGCATCACCAATTTACGCAAAAACGCCGAGGGTTTTCGAGTTTTTTCGTCTCCGCATCAAGCGGCCTACGCTGGGTTAAGGGCTAGCATACGACCGACTTGGCGCTGTCCAGCTAGGAACAGTTCGCCGGAGTGCGCTGCTGAAAATTCCATCGCCTTGCCGCCCTGGACACGCTGCGCCGAAGCAGCGACCGCCGTTGCCGAGTTACTTACTGAGCAGGCCGCGGTACGAAAGGTGGAACCAGTCCTCGACACGCTGCAACGGGAGTCTCGCCGGCTGCATAGAGCCACAGCGCTGGCCACGGATGCCGCCGGCGCAAGGCAGGATGACAACGCCCCCACTCCACGAGTCCGGCCGCCCTTCGAGCGCGCTGGGCCAAAGTACTCCGCCGCGCCGCAGGTCATTACTCGAGGGTAAGAATTGCTGGAAATTCATACTTCGCTAGACGCGGGAGGCGGGATGCATGGTTAAAATGACGAGCTCTCTGAGCCGGGATCGAATCCCGACTCACGCCCAAAGGGAAAGGTCGGACAAAAGGAATCTCTCATGTTGCCTTGTCGACAAGTCCGTGAACGCCGCTGGAATCCGCTGCCGCTTCTGACGTGGTGCGTAGCTGCCATGGCCGCCAGCGTGCTGCTGATCGCCGCCTCCGACGCGTCCGCCCAGGTGGAGCAGCCGCCGATTGTCTTGAACATCAGTCCGCCGCACGTCTTGACCGATAAGTCGATCAAGTACGACTATGACATCGTCTACGTCCGGGCACCGCGGCGCACCGACGGCAAAGAAATTCGCTGGGCCGAGTTCTCGAAGCCCAACCTGATGGAACTCGGCGCGGACTTGATGCTGCTGCATCCGGATGGGAGCGAGGAACTGCTCGTCAGCGGCCAGGACGGGTCGGTGATGGACCCGTACGTGTCGTTCGACGGCGAGTGGGTTTTCTACGCGAAGTTCATCGACGTGAAACACAGCGGCTCGGATATCTACAAGCTGCACGTGCCGTCGCGGAAGATCGTCCGGCTTACCGACCAGACGTTCACGCCGAACACCGGGGCCGCGCCGTGGTCGAAAGACTTTCGGACGCGCTCGCAGGGAGACGGAACGACGGCGATGAGCTACGGCGTGTTCAATCTGGGTCCCTGCCCGGTCCCGGGCGGCAAGCTGATGTTCACCAGCAACCGGAACGCCCATGTGCCGCCGCGGGGCTACCCGCCCGTCACGTTGCAACTCTTTCGGATGGACGACGACGGGGCGAATTGCGAGCAGGTCGGATTCATTAACATCGCCTGTGCTTTGCACCCCGTGATCCTGCGCGACGGGCGGGTGCTGTTCAGCACGCTCGAATCCCACGGCATCCACAGCTCGATTCTGTGGGGCATCTGGAGCATTCACCCCGACGGCACCAACTGGTCGCCGGTGATCAGTGCGTTCGAGAACGGCGGCGCGCCGAGCGGCTATCACTTTCAAACGCAGCTCTCTGACGGCTCGATCATCATCGAAAAATACTACAACCAGAATCAGAAGGGCTTCGGTACGCTGTTCAAGCTGCCGGAAACGCCGCCGGCCGGGGTCTCCGCGTTTGGCCCCGGCGATCGGAACGACGAACGAAACAAGGTCCGTTTCATCGACGTCCGTGGCAAAGAGGCCGTCCACGCGGTGCCGTTTTCGCCCGCCGGCATGGAGTTGATCACGCCCTGGATTTTCTGGCAGGACAACCCTTCGTATGCGTCGATCTCGAACGACGAGAATTCGCCGCGCATCGGCAAGGTGACGCATCCGTGTGGGGCTCCAGACAACCATCTGCTGGTGGCCTGGACGCTGGGGCCGATCGGCGGCTCGGCCGGCGCGGTGCGGCCGTACATGAACCCGATGCAGATCGATTCCGGCATCTGCCTCATTCGTAACGGTGCGGTCACGCGGCAGCCCGGCGATATGCTCATGATCAAGAACGATCCCCGCTACAACGAGCAATGGCCGCGTCCGCTGGTCTCCTACGAACGGCTTTATGGCGTGAAGGAGCCCCAGCAGCGGATTCACCAGAACGATGGCGAGCGTTATCGCCAGTTGCCGGAAGGGACGCCGTTTGGGCTCGTCGGCACATCGAGCATGTACAAACGCGAGAGCGCTCCTGGCGGCGTGGTGCCCGAGGGTAGCGTGACGGCCGTGGTTCCGACGAAGAACCCCAATTCGTGGTCGTGGTCGAGCTGGTCGACCAACTGGGGCCTGCAAGGCGCTGACGCCGGCTTGTACGACAACGACGAAATCCATGCGATTCGCATCGTCGCCCAGGAGCCGCGGACCGACATCACCGGCAATCGCGGCCGGCCGCTCTACGCCAGCCACGGACTGGAACGGCTGCGAATCCTGGGAGAAATCCCGGTTCGGAAGTTCGGCAGCGACTCGCAACCCCTCGATCCCGACGGCAATCCCGACACCAGCTTCCTCGCCAAAATTCCGGCCGATCAGTCGTTTACCTTTCAGCTCGTCAACAAAGAAGGAATGACGCTGACCGCCGCTCAGACCTGGCACCAGGTTCGTCCGGGCGAAGCGCGGTACGACTGCGGCGGCTGTCACGCACACAGCCAGCAGCCGACGCCGTTCGAACTGACCGCGGCGGCGCTGCCCGACTACAAGCTCTTCGACCTCACCGCCCAGACGCCGCTGCTGGCGGACAAGTCCCGTGACGAATCGAAACGCCGCTGGGACTCCGACGACGAAACGGGCTTACGATTCGCCGACAGCGCGGTGGTCAACGTCGAGTACCGGCGCGATGTGCGACCGATCCTGGAACGCAGCTGCGTCGCCTGCCACACCCATACGGCCGACTCGCCGCCCGCGGGGCTGGTGCTGGACGACGACCACCTTGGTACGCAAGGGGCGTTTGGCCATGACGCCGGTCCCGACGTGCCCGTGCCCAACACGTATTTCCGGCTCGCCTCCTGGAAGCGCTACACCCAGCCGCGCGTCGGCGAGCTAGTCATGCCGCAAGCGGCCAGCCATTACGTCACCAAATACCAATCCCGGCGTAGCCTGTTGATCTGGAAGATTTACGGCCGCCGGCTCGACGGCTTCACGAACGACAGTTTTCCTTCGCTCCGCACGGTGGGTGATTTGAAATCTCTGGTCGGCCCCGGCGACCAGCCGATCGAGAAGCTCGATTACCACGACGACAAGGCACTGCTCGACTTCACGCGCCGTTATACGATCGACCAGGACTTCACCGGGAGCGTCATGCCGCCGCCCGCGGCCGTGAAAGCGGGCAAGGTCAAGCCGCTGTCCGACGAAGACCGCCGCACGCTGGTCCGCTGGATCGACCTCGGCTGCCCGATCGACGTCGATCCCCAATACGACCCGGCTCAGCCGAACTCTCGCAGCTATGGCTGGCTCGGCGACGACCAGCGTCCGACGCTGGTCCTCACCTCGCCCCACGCCGGCCGCAACGAGTCGCTGACGCGCATTCTGATTGGCATGACCGACGCCTATACGGGCCTCGATCCGGCCACGTTCACCGTCACGGCCGACGTGGCGCTCGACGGCGTGCCTGCGGGCGAAAACCTATCCGAGAAATTCACTCCGCTGGCCGACAGCCGCTGGGAATGGCGGCTCCAGACGCCGCTGGCCCCGGGCACATCGGCCACACTCTCCGTCGCGGTGAAGGACCGGCAAGGCAACGTGAGCCGGATCGAACGCCGGTTCTCGGTCGGCAAGGAGTGAGCCTCGTGGGGCGTGTTTTCAATGCGCCCTTACCCTAGAGAAACGAGCACGTGGCACGCGTGCCTCATGCAAATTCCCGCGCAACACTCCCGCTTGCGCTTCCGACTGTGCGAATCCGCCCGACATCGACCTGAATTCGCACATCGAGCCGGTTCCGGAACACCTGGTTTTCCTGACCTTTGCGAAAGAGTTGGGATTTAGTTCGGCTTCGCGAGCCGCCCTGAATGGCAAGCGGCGCGAAGGGGCGGCGATTGGTGGAAAAGCGGCGCGCATCTTGCACCGGATATCGAGTCAACATCCGGTGAATCCAAGACGAAAGGAAGGTGGGCCATGTTTACGAAAACCGCCAAAAAATCGGAAATATTCGAACACTGGAAGTGGATAGCTCTTTCCTTCATCGCAGGAGTGCTCGCCGTCGCGTTGACCGCGTCGACCGCCGCGGGAGGAGAGCCTACGCCGCAGGCTCTGCCTGAGGAAATGACGGAGAGCGCCCTGCCGATGCCTGTCATGCCGCTGATGGATCAGCGCGAAACGCTCGCTTCCCCGGAGGAAGAGTATCAGACTTGCCTCCATTTATGGCTGGCGCTCGCCCAGCATGAACAGGGCGCTTACGGCGAGGCTGTGGCGACGTGGCGAACTCTGGCTTTGCCTCCACGCACGCACGTTTGGCGAGAACTGGCGATCAGCGCAGCGTTGCTGGAGCAGCACCGTTATGCGGAAGCCGCGAAACTGCTGGAGGTCGTCACGCATGAGCATCCGCAGAATCCCGTGGGTTTCTATCTGTTAGGCGTCGCTCAAACGGAACACGGTCTGGCTCCTCCCCGGTTCGACGCGTTGCAGTCCTTTGAACGAGCCATCACCCTGGCAGACACCCGACACGATGACTCGCTGGTCCCGCATAACTGGGGAGAAATTGCCGATCCACAAGGCGCCTATATGCCGATCGCTCCGCCTTCGGTCAGCCACCTGCTGGGATCGCTCGGCATCGACAACCTGCCCATCCAGGCGATGTTCCAGGCCGCGCGACTCCAACTGCATTGGGGCGAATTTGAGATCGCCGAAGAGCGTCTGGATCGAGCGACAGAAGCAGGCATCGACACGTTGAGCGAGTATCGCACCTTGGAGCAAAAGCTCGAAGCGGAAGGGCGCACGCTCGACGCGGTTCGCGTTCGCATCAAAGTGATGAAATGGGAACTGAACGACATGCAACGTCAAGCCTACGTGCCGCAGCAATTCTTTGTCCGGTAAGGCAAGCGTCGCAAGAAAGGAGGCCGCTCTGAAACAATTAGCATCGCAATCGGTTACCGTCAAAGAGGCGTTGGTCTGGGTCCAACGCCTTTTTGTTTGGCATTCAAGGCGAACCGCTACATAACGAATGCGGCGAACTTGCCGGAATGGTCGCGCGGCGAGGTGTCCCAGACCCCCAGGAACAGCTCACCGGAGTGCGCTGCCTGGCAGTCTATCGCCTTGCCCCCTGTGACGCGCTGCAAGGCTGGCTGGCCCGGTTCACCGCTGGCGATGAGCAACCGCTCGGGGCCGCAGCGGTGCTGCGAAAACGGGCCGATGTGACCTGCCCTGCGGCGCGAATGCTGACTGTTGGACCAGCTCGCACGGCAATGCCGGCGCGGCCCAGCAAGATGCTTGCAGGCTTGATTCCGGCGGTGCAACACTACACCCCATTTTTTGCCCGTCACAGGATGCACAAGGGGAGCGGACTGGGCTACACTATTCCCAACACCTTCTCTTGGGGCAATTATGGACACCACTTCGGTTAGTCTGTTGCGGCGGCTGCAACAACCTCACGAAGAGACAGCCTGGCAGCGGTTTGTGGATCTGTATGCGCCGCTCGTGTTTCATTGGGGCAAGAGACAAGGGCTGAAAGTGGAGGACGCCGCCGATCTGGTGCAAGAGGTGATGGCGACGCTGGTCGAGAAACTGCCCCAGTTCCAATATGACCCGCAGCGTCGTTTCCGCGGCTGGCTGCGGACCATCACCCGCAACAAAGCGAATGACTTGCACCGGCGGAACAAAGCTCTACCGCAAACCGGCCGTGAGGAATCGTTGCAGAACGCCTCGGCGGCGGAGGGTGATCTGTTCGAGGAGGTCGAGTACCGCGGCTATCTGGTGGAACGGGCGATGCGACTGATGCAGGCCGAATTCCACGACCACGTCTGGCAGGCTTGCTGGAAATTGGTGGTCGAAGGTCGAACCGGCGCGGAGACGGCCCGTGAACTGAATATTTCCCCAAACATGGTCTATTTGGCTAAGTCTCGCGTGCTTGGGCGTTTACGCGAAGAGCTGGACGGCTTGATCGACTAGGTCCGCAACATTTTTTCGATTTTATGACAGAAATCGCGGGGACGCACGTAGACCGTGGACGGTGGGCAATGCAGACGCGCACCACGGTTGCCGACTACGATTACCAGGAGCGTAAAGATGAAGTCTCCCGACTGTCCTGACTTGAACACCTTAGAAGTCCTGCTGCTCGGCAAACTGCCTGCCGCCGAACGCGAGAAGCTAGGGGAGCATCTACTACACTGCGATGCTTGTGCAGCGGCGGCTGAGACCATCAACACCACCGACTCGCTTGTCGAAGCCCTGCGGACCAGTCGCCCCCTGGAACGGGCAGGCTTTCGTCGGCGATTACGCGCTGACATTCCTGGCGATCCCAGCCCCAATCCATCAGCGGATATTGGTATTCGTACTGGGGGTCGTCGCCCCGGTCGCCATATCGCCGGCGTTCTTCGCTAGCGTCAAATCCGATCACTTTCTGGACCTTGAGACCGGCCTCCCACGTATCGAGCGCCGGCAGCCAACGGCGAACGCGACGGTCCTGCGGCTCGCGTTTCCATTTGATCGAGCAGCTCTTGCGGCCAAAAGCTAAGCTGGGCAGCGTCTCGTTTTGCCAACAGTTGCCGTAGAGCGAATCGTAAGGCGCGATCGGCGGCGTATAGCGGACAACCTCGAATTGCGGAAAGTCGACATCCCGCAGCCACTGGCGAATGATGGGGGCTTAGAGGTACGTTTCCGGCTTCTCGCCGCCCGTATTGGCGAACAGGATCAGATCAGGGCGGACGCCGCGGCGCTGGAGCCCAATCAGCATGGCAGTGGAATCGACCCCCAAACCGTAGGCGACGACCAACGGCGGCTTAGGAGCTGGTGAGCGGAAGAGAGGGTATTGCCGCATCAGGCGTCGATCGCCTGCAACGCGCGGATCGACAGCAATGCCGATTGCAGCGTCTTCGATTGGCGGCGATGGCGTTTCAAGGCGGCGATCAGATCCGAAACTTGCGCCGAAGACTCGCGCAACGACGCTTTCACCGTCTCCGCCGACTCGATCAGAGAATCGACGCCGACCGTTTCGGTTTGATTCGATTCGGCCTGCTTCGTCGCATGCTCTGGCTTGCTGGTGATCATGGCGTTGTTCCTTTCCTGCGGTATCGCAGTAGTGTGTTGTGAGGTCGGCGACTCAATGCGCGTCGCCTCGGGGTCGGACGGGATGATTCCGGCCTTGCCGAGCACGGCCCAGAGGTAGGTGCGATGCGGTTCGCGACAAAAGGCCGGCGATTCTTGCCCGGTGAGGAAGACGCTACGGAAACCGAGCCGCGCCGCCCGCCCCAGGTAGACGCGGTTGGTGGAGATGCGGATTGCATCGCCGTCACGCCGGGAACCGGTCAGCACGACTTCGGTCGGCGGGGCCTTGCTACTGGCCGCCGCACGCACCGACACGGCCCCATTCAAGTCGACCGTCACCGGGGCGTTGACTTCGTCGCTGGACGGCAATCGCTTGAGAGCCTTTGCGAGAAACTGTGCATCCGCATTCGACCAGTGCAGCGTCGAACCAGCGACGTTTGCCGCCGGCAACAGGTCGTCGACCTGCGGAAACCGGGCCTCCTTTTCGATCTTGAGGCAGACCGTCCAGGCTCCCGCGCGGATCGTCACCCAGTCTTCGGTCTGGCCGACTTCGACAGTTTTTCCGTTGCCGAGATCATTGCTGAGTTCACCGCTGGCAAGCAGGCGGTTCGCCGGGATCAGCAACTCGCCTTCCCAGGGAAAAGAGAAGCCGGATTGCACCAGCAGCTGCCGACCATCGCTGGCCGCGATCTGGCCATCGCCCCGCAGGCGCAAATGGTTGAGAGCATACCGGGTCGCGTCCGCTTCGGTGGTTTCGACCGCGTCGCGTAGAGCATCCAGCAGACGCGAATCATTCACCGCCATGGTTTCCGGCAACGGCGGGAAATCGCCAAACTCTTGCAGGTCGTGCTGCACGGCTTGCGGGATGCCGGAGTCGACCCAGTCGGCGGTGACGCGATCGCCGGTGCGATGCAACGTCACGAGGTCGTGCTTCGCGCCTTCGCATTGGCGCAATAAGTCAAACGGCGCGACGATGCGTTCTTCCTGATGCACCCCCGGCTCGTGATATTCGATGGCGAACTGCTTGTTCTGTGTGCGGATACAGACGCCTTGAGGTCCCGACTGGAACTCAATCGGCGGACCCGTGTGCCTGGCCGTAATACCCAGCCCGCGGCCAAAAGCGATCCGCAGTCGGCGCACCAGCGATCTTGAAAGGGTAATCATGGCGTTGTCCTGTGGAAGGCTCGGCGACGATGCACAAAATCGCCGCGTCTGCCGGGTTGGGGTGGCCGAGAACCAGGAAGAATTCATTGGGGGCGAACGTCGGATTCGTCCGATGGGAGACGACGGCCTGGATGTCGGGCCACGCCTGGCTCGTCGACAACTCACGTTCCAATCGTTCGATCAATTCGGTTTCGTTCAATACGGCCTCCGTTTGTGATTTCGATAGTGAAGCACTCGTTACTTGCCCTGATGGGGAGGTTCGGTGCGGCTTGCAAGAACCAAAACGCATGTCGCGAGTGGGCGTTGCCGTTTGCGAGTCCGTAGTAAAACCGCTGACGGAGCGAGCAGACTGGTGAAGTGGGGCGGGCGCGGCGTACGCAGCGCGGCGGATAGCCTCGCGCGCCGATCGCAGGAGCAACAGGAAGAAACCGCTTGGCGCCTCGAAACTGGGGCGACACGCAAGTAGCTGCACGCTAAAATTCGGATTGTGAGTAATTTCGGTCGGCAGGATAGGCGGAAAACTCTATAAGCAAGTTGTCCGAAAGGTCTCATGGCGGCTGCAGCGATTGACAACCCGGGTTTCTCTTTGCAGGCTTGCGATTGGGATTTGGCCTGCAGTGCAGTCAATGACGGGAGTTTAGACTATCTTGCTGCGCTTCCCTGCTCTATCGAGCACATCGCATTGCTGGGGCCGATCCGCGCCGGTGATATCCTGCATCTCAGCACTGCTTTGATGACTTTGATTCCGGATTCGGATGTTCCATTTGATTTCGATCGGTATGAAGCCAACGATGGCACTTGTGCAGACCGGCTACGTAGGGCTTGGGTGAAACAGTTCTCGCGGCTCCACGAGACGGACGGTCCAAACTTGTTCGCCGCGTGGGTTGCGGCATATGAGCAGGAAGAACATATCGAGCCGGCTTGGCACAATGCCGTCGAACAGGACTACGGGACGAAAGTCATCACTACCTGTGCGGCTGCTCTCGCAAATTGTACCGACCTCGTAATGATTTGGAGGCTTTAGCGGTTATCGAGTCGCTACTCGGATTCCCAGTCGTTGCACACGGAATCGAGGTACACATGGTTCTTGGCGTCCATATCTTTCGCTGCGATCTGTTGAACGATGAGCATCGCCCACTTCGCCGCCGCCCCGACCATTGAAACCAGGGCGGCGTGCTGAAAGCAAGTCATCCGTTCGATCAGGCGAACGAACGACAACGATACGGCGGCTGCTCCACCAGGGCGACATTGCGATCGAGATCGGCCTGATCCCAGTCGACCATCGTCGGCAGCATGTCGTCGGGCTCAGGGTCAAAATGGACATCGCACGGGTCAGCCAGGCTAAAGCCCATGCGGCGAATGTCGTCCAGGGATTCGCCAGTGGCGTTGGCGACCAGGCGTTCGAGTTCTTGCTGGGTCATATCGGAAACTCCATAACGAGGAAACCGACCGCCCCAACAACAGCCGGGACGGCCGTGTGGAAAACACAACCGTCCCGATGGGCGCGTTAGATGGATAGCTAATTCGAGCGAAGCCAGATTTGGCTGTCGACGATTTTTCAAGTCCGAAGGGATCGTGAGATGACAGCGCTAGCGACTGTCGGCAATCTAATTCGTGTTACGCCGTGCGACGATATTCAGTACTGGCGTCACGAAAATGAAAGCTGGGAGTTCATCGACGACAGGTCGCCGTTTATCTTTCAAGTTGCAGGTTGGCTTGAAGACGGCCACATTCGTTACGGGCTCTACGGTCCAGTTGTTGAAGGCTCGAGACTGTATGGCAATCTGACCTGCTCACTCATTGTTCGAGAAGATGGTTGCGATTGGCGTGTCGAATCGCAGGGGACCGCCGCATTTAAGGTTGGCCCAAACGCTGCAAGGCGAAACCATGGCTACGATTTTCGCCACCCCGATGGGACAAAGATTGAGGGGTTCCCCCGGCTGTCTCGATTTGGTGAGGTTGTTGTCGTCAACGCTCAATCAACTTGCACCGGCTATCGTCCCCCTGCTCCAATCTCGACGAAGTCGTAGCAAAACAGTTGGCGATGGTGAACCGGTGACAACGAGAGGGAAAAGCCTGTGAGCCGCGCTTCCGAAGAAAACGATGTCGAGACAATTCGCGAAATGCTGCGCGAGTTTTACGCGGCGGCGATTGAAAACGACCATCCCTGTCTGCGACTCGATGCAGAGGAAGTTCCGGCGGGGATGGCCGAGGATGTCGAGGATGACGGATCGGTGCTATGGAAAATGATCCCTTCGACGACTTCGCCTGCCGAGATCCGACGCCTTGAATCAGGGTTGCGTTGCCCTTTGCCGCCGATGTATCGAGCGTACCTGCGATCCTATTTTCACCTGTTCGAGCATCTCGTCGCTTTTGACAGCAGCCATGGGAAGGGTGGAGTCGGATTCGCCCGAATGACGCCTGATGACCCATTCCCGACGTTTCGGCATGCGAATGGTGAACTTGCGAGTAGCTTTGAGGCCGGATTAGCACGCCGTTTGTTTGATCTCGGTTTCTTGCTGATCGGTTGGAGTATCCATGATCGTCTCGCCTTCGATACCCATTTCTCGGACGCCGAGGGGGACTACGAGATCGTTGCGATTAGCCATGCACTAGGAGATGAGTTTTTCGAAAGCATTACGAGTCCACCACTTCCATTTGAACTTGAGGACGTATCGCTGCACACGCAGCCCGTCTGCGACTCGTTTCGAAAGCTTGTCGACGTCTACTTCCGGTATCCGGTCCGATAGCAGTTGGATCTGGGAGCTTGTAAGGTGATCCAGTTCGCCGCCAACCAATCTCGCTCCGCCGCAAGCGCTTCCGACCTTCGCCCAAACGGACCCAGCACCGGACCGCCGACCGGCTCCAAGTCGGCCGTCCATCTGCCGTCGCTGGTGGGCTCGACATGACTGCCGCGGCGGATGGTCAGCTTGCCGAATGTGGCGAGATTGATCGCTTCGTCATAGAAGCGCAAGGCCTCGCGGGAAATGGCGTGACACTGGATAAACCAGCCGCTAACATTCGACTTGCAACAATCGGCTGCCTGCGCATGAGGCCGCCAATGTGCCGCCTACAGTTGAAAGGCGTAAATCTCATAACAGCCAAGTTTGGTGAATAGAAACGCGATGCGAGAAACTGAGCAATACACGTGCCCGCATTGCGGGATGGTGGTTCGGGCTGGTGCGGACGACGCCTTCCGCAACGGGGATGTCCGCGTCTGTCCGGGCTGCCGCTGTCGGATGACGATCGACCTCCCCCTGCCGCCCTTGGATACCGCCCCGTACGGAAACTCGTTGGCCGAACGGGTAGCCGACTTCCTCTTGGCCGGCGGGGAGATCCCTGGCCGCCACCCGTATTTCCATGGCGTGTGTCTGGCCCAACTCGACGGGGCGTTCCTCTACGGGTACGCGCACGATAGTGGGGGGCCTGCGTTCTACGACACCACCCCCGTCATCCGCCGGCTCGAGAACAGAGCCGCCTTCGTCGCGTGGTTGAGCGCCCAGAGCGACAATCGTTTGAACCGTGCCCCGGACGCGGGGCTGAACTCGCCCGAGGAGGTCGGGATCACCCGGCGACTGCTGGAGGCGGCAGTAGGCCCCGATCCCGACGAACCCGGCGTTTCCTGATCGGCTTGCTCCGATGGGCTATACCGTAGGCAGTGGATGGAGGCCTGTCAGGCGTATGGCGAGAGCCAGTGATCCGCCAACCATTGACGTTCGGCATCCAAGGCGTTTGATCGACGGTCAAACGGCCCCAGCATGGGGCCGCCAACTGGCCCCAGGTCCGCCGTCCATCTGCCGTTGCTGGTCGGCTCCACATGACTTGCGCGACGAATGGAAACGACGCCCAGATTGCTCAAGTCGATTGCTTCGTCGTACACGCATCGCCCTTGTCCTTGGGCGTTGATGATGATCTCCATAACACCCTCCTTTATCGAGGTCGCCGCAGAATGTTGCGGCGGGGACGATCGACCAGCAAGCCGTCCAGGGACGACTGCACCGTCGCCAGCTGGGTGGCGATCTGCTGCCGCAGTTCTCCGCTATCGCGCAGCGCTTGCGGGGCGACGCCGCTGACGATGCCTTGCGCCCGGGTGACGAGTTCGTCGAGCTGTTCGTTGGAACGGACGTTCAGCGCCCTAAACCGCTCGAAAAACTGCGTCATGTTGTCGACGGCCGAGTCGCGAAAGACTTTGGGCTTGCCGTCTTCCTGACCGCCGAGCCGTTCGGTCAGATGCTCGACCAGCCTGGCCAGCTCTTCCATGAACGCCGCTTCGGCCAGCTGCACGGCCTGGTCGAAACGCGACTGCACCCGGCGACATTCCTGTTCGTAAAGCGCCGGGCTCAACTGCCGCAAATAGTCCGGCGGTTCGACGCTGGGGTAGTCATGCTCGATGCCAAACAGTCCCACCAACGTCGCCGGGTAATCGCCGTTGTCGAACAGATCGCCGAGCCGATCCCGAGCCGCCGCCCGCAGCTCGTCGTAATGCCGATCCAGTTCAGCGACGGCGTCGTCCAGCTCTTCGCCAAAGGCGGCGATCTGCTCATCGAAGCGGGCAATCGCATCCTGCCGGATCAGCCGCACGCCCGGCTCGGGGTACGGCAGCGACACGCCTTTCCAGTACGCGACGGCCCTACCCCGGATCGCCGTTACGGCCTTGAACGCCGGGTGCGACGTATCCAGCAGCTTCTTGCCGGCCGAGAGAAACTTGCCTTCGGCCCCGAACGAGTCGGCAGCCTGGTTCTTCTGCTGCGAGTTGAGCGACTTGCGGACACCGAGCCAGGTGAAGCTCAGCCGGGCGGCGGCCATGGTGGTGCGGAGTCGGTCGCTCGGCGAGGCAGTGTGATGGGCGCGAGGTTCATCCAACAATGAGGTCATATTTGGGTCTCCCAAGAAATGAGAAAGGCCGGACGATAGCCAAGATGGCCACTTTTCGGCACGAAATGCTTAACAGAAGTTCAACACTTTGCTCGAAGACGGAACAGCAACTACCACCCCCCTTCCGAAGCAGGTAGACTAAAAAACCTAGTCGCTACGAGTTTCGAGACACGGGCCGCACCATGGATCAATCCGCCAACCTCCGCGAACAGCTGGATCTGATCGCCGACGAGTTTGAGGCGGCCTGGCGATCAGGCGAGCGTCCCCGGATCGAGGACTATCTGGAACGTCTCTCGGTCGCGCAGCGGGGCGAGTTGTTTGAGGAACTGCTGGCGGTGGAAGTCGAGCTTCGCCGCGCTGCGGGCGAAACCGTGGCGGCCGAGCAGTACCAGACCCGCTTCTCCGAGCACGGTGAGCGGATCAGCCGGGCGTTCGAGCTGGCCGAGAGCCGCTCGCAAAGCAGTCGGGAGGAAGGCGTACTGGAAACGCACTCAGTGGTTGGTGCGGCCCCCGACGAAACCGACTCCACGATCGCTGTGACCATGGGCGGCGACGGCGCTGAAACCAAGACCAATGCCGTCCTTCAATTTGGCAGGTATCGCGTCGAGAAGCTGCTGGGCAAGGGCGGCTTTGGCGAAGTGTATCTGGCCGTGGACGAAGAGTTGCGGCGGCAGGTCGCGGTCAAGGTGGCTTCTAGGGTCATTGGCGACGCCGATGCCGACGCCTACCTGAGCGAGGCCCGCATCGTGGCTACGCTGGATCATCCGCACATCGTGCCGGTGTACGACGTGGGCCGCGCCGCCAAGGGGCAAGTGTATGTCGTATCGAAGTACATCGAAGGGAGCGATCTGGCCGAGCGATTGCATAGCGACCGTCCGCTACCTCGCCGGTCGGTCGAGTTGATCGCCACGCTGGCCGACGCCCTGAATTATGCCCACACACAGGGACTGGTGCACCGCGACGTCAAACCAGGCAACATTCTCCTCGACCTGCAAGGTCAAGCGTACTTGTGCGACTTCGGGCTGGCCCTACAGGAGGAGCAATACGGCCAGGGACCGACTTTTGCCGGAACTCCGGCCTACATGAGTCCTGAACAGGCCCGCGACGAAGGGCATCTGGTCGATGGCCGCTCGGACATCTACTCGCTGGGCGTCGTGTTGTACGAGCTGCTTACCGGCCAGCGTCCGTTCAGCGGCGGCATCAGCGAACTGCTGACGCAAGTGGCGCACAGCGAACCCAAACCGCCGCGGCAAATCGACGATTCACTGCCGCCGGAACTGGAGCGGATTACGCTCAAGTGCTTGGCCAAGCGAGCCAGCGATCGTTACACCACCGCGGCAGATCTGGCCGAGGATCTGCGGGCGTTCCTGGCAGGCAAGACGGCGGAGCAGCAGCACGAGGCAAGAATCGTACCCAAGGGGCTGAGAAGCTTTGACGCGAGTGACAGCGACTTCTTCCTGGACCTGCTGCCGGGCGCTCGCGACCGCAGCGGCCTGCCCGACAGTATTACCTTTTGGAAGCGGCGGCTGGAGGATCGCGATCCCGACCAGACCTTTCGCGTGGGATTGATGTACGGTCCCAGCGGTTGCGGCAAGTCGTCGCTGGTCAAAGCAGGGCTGCTGCCGAAGCTCGCCGAAAACGTCCGCACGGTTTACATCGAAGCGACGGCGAACGAAACCGAAACCCGGTTGTTGGCGGGTCTGCGCAAAGCGTGCCCGGAACTACCCCAGGACATTTCGCTGAAAGAAGCCATCGCCCGCCTGCGACTGGGGCAGAGCACCCGCGCCTCGCGCAAGGTGGTGCTGATCATTGACCAGTTCGAGCAATGGCTGTACGCCCGCAATGATTACAGCAACACCGAGCTAGCCGACGCTTTGCGGCAGTGCGACGGCGGCAACGTGCAGGCGGTGGTGATGGTGCGCGATGATTTTTGGCTGGCGGTTAGCCGTCTGTTTCTCGATCTCGACATTCGGCTGTTGGATGGCGAAAACAGCAAGCTGGTCGACCTGTTTGACCTGCTGCACGCCCGGAAGGTGCTGGCCGAGTTCGGCCGCGCTTTCGGCCGCCTGCCGGACAACCTGGGGCAACTCGACGGCGAACAGGAGCGATTCCTGGATGATGCGGTGACAGGACTTGCCACCGACGGCAAGGTGATCTCGGTGCGACTGGCGCTTTTCTCCGAGATGGTGAAAGGGAAAGCCTGGACGCCCGAAACCTTGAAACAACTGGGCGGCATCTCCGGCGTGGGGCTGGCGTTTTTGGAAGAAACATTTAGCGCCTCGTCGGCTCCGCCCGCGCATCGGCATCACCAGCGTGCGGCCCGGGCGGTGCTGCAAGAGTTGCTGCCAGGCGAAGGTACAAACATCAAAGGCCACTGGCGGTCGCAGCAGCAACTGCTGGCAGCCTCGGGCTACGCCAGTCGCGAACGGGACTTTGGCGATCTGCTGCGGATCCTGGACACCGAACTGCGGCTGATCACGCCCACGGACCCGGAACGCGCAGCGGCCGAGCAGGAAGCCAGCGAGGCTGCTGGCGTCAAGGCCGAAGGCGGTTCGCATTTCCAGCTCACGCACGACTACCTGGTGCCTGCGCTTCGCGAATGGCTGACCCGCAAACAAAAAGAGACCCGTCGCGGCCGCGCGGAACTACGACTCGAAGAACGGGCGGCACTGTGGAACGTCAAACAGGAAAATCGCTACCTGCCGAATTTGTGGGAATGGGCGAACATCCGAGTTCTCACGAACAAACGAAAGTGGTCCGCGCCGCAGCAACAAATAATGCGCAAGGCGGCCCGCGTGCATCGAATTCGCGGTGAATTGACAATCGGCATCCTGCTCGTAGCGGGAGTCGTGATGGGACGTATCTGGGCGGCGGATCAATACGAGCGACTGCAACAGGCCGTAGAGACACTGGCCAATGCACCCGACTCCAGAATCCCCAGCGCGATAGACAATCTCGGCGACTTTCCCCGTAGTATGGTGCTTGCGGAACTCAAGAAACAGTTCTCAGATAACCAGGACAGTCGGCTACAGGCATTGGCCATGATCGAGAATGGAAAAGTCAAAGAACAGTTCGTCGATACGTCAAGTCGGAGACTGGCGTTGTCCTGCGGTCTGGCCGAATATGGAGAGGTCAAAGTTGATTTCCTACTGTCAAGCCTATCCACACGTTCCGCCGGGTGCGAAATCATCGTCGCCGCTTTCGCTAAACTACCGAAGGAAGATCGCCAGAAAGTGATTCGTCGCCATGTGAGTTGGTCGCCAGAAGCAAAGGCCAAAATGGCGATTGTGGCCTTACATTTGGGCGAGTCGACCAACGCCAGCGAGATTCATCGGATCGAAGGGCGCAACGACCCGACACAGCAAACAGTATTTGTGCATGACGTTTTCCCCACATGGCATGGTGACTTGCTCCACTTGGCGGACGAACTTCAAGACATTGAGGACGGACCGCTTCGCTCGGGTATCGCGCTTTCGATCGGAAACATTTTTGGTCGCCAACTGGTTGGTACTGCAAAGGATCGCTGGGCGCAAATACTGTCCACCTGGTACCAGGAAGCCTCCGACTCCGGCACACACAGCGCGGCTGGCTGGGCGCTGAAAAAAGTGAGTCGTCAACCGTCGCTCACTCCCGACACTAGCGACCCGACAGATCGCGACTGGAAGATCACCCCGCACGGCTTCACAATGGTTCGGATTCCCGCCGGTCAGATTGAGATACGTCATGAGGACAACAGGCAGAAAAAACTGATAAAATTGACCAGCGACTTCTGGCTCAGCGACGTCGAGGTTTCCGTGGGCTTGTTTCAGGAGTTTATGGACGACAAGACGTACACGGAACTCAAGCCGGGGCGTTGGGCCGTTTACAGCAAAACCAATGCCACACCCAAATGTCCGGCTCAGGAAATGAGCTGGGAAGACGCGGTGCTGTTTTGCAATTGGCTCACCAGCAAGGAACAGGGGCGGACGCCCTGTTACAAGATTGAAGTGATCGAAGGAACGAATGCTGAATCAAGGATGACCTTGAAGTGCCAGCTATTACCGGAGGGTACGGGTTATCGCCTGCCCACGGATGCCGAATGGGAATACGCGTGCCGGGCAGAAACTACGACACGTTTCTGCTTTGGCAGCGATGGTTCAAAGTTGTCACATTACAGTCAGGTTGACTCATTGGGCACCGCTTATGTTGGATCACGAATGTGTAATCGCTGGGGACTGTTCGACATGCACGGAAACGTGGCTGAATGGGTGTGTGATCGAGACAAAGATTCAGACCTCCGCCCGGTGATCCGCGGTGGAAGCTTCTTCGGTGCCGCCAGTGGTTGCCAGTCGTCGAAGCGTGAACTGAGCTACCCGTCATATCGGAGCCACGAAGTGGGGTTCCGCGTGGCAAGCGGAGCGGAATAAACCAACGAAAGGTCTGGCAGAGTTTGAAAGCGGCGGTGAGGTCTCCAAGGTGGTCCACGCCGAGGATAAATCGAAACGCGAAGCGTGGGTCAGCGATCAAGAGGCCGACCGGACGCGTGGACACGGTCATCCGCGGCGGGAATCGCTTGGCCCGAGCGGCTGAGCAAGCCGGGAGCTGGTCCGCCTCGGGACGGGAGACGGCGACTGCGGCGGTTGGATATTTCCAAAACAACCGCCAGCGGATGCGTTACGACGAGTATCTCTCGCAAAGCTATCCAATCGGCAGCGGTATCGCAGAAGGACCTTGCCGTACCCTAGCGAAAGACCGACTTGAGAGCACGGGCGTCTTCCCGGCGCGCAGGCAATGCTCAAAACAAGGGCCCTCTATCCGGGAAGGCCGCATAGCCAGACATCTGGCGAATGTGGAAGTTAATCGTATGCCAAGGTCTCACGAGACAACACAGGCAGTCTACGGCACTTGCGTAGGGTAGCCGTCACGACGTATACCTAAAAAGGTATAAACTGTATCCTCAATTTGCTCTGAAACAAAGTGAACGCTTCCGTCACACATGGTGAACTGAGCCCCGCCAGGATGCTGACTGCTGAAACCGACGCGACCGTCCCGATTCGGCCCGTAGAAGACGATGCCAAGATTTTGCGGGGCTACCTCTGGCGACGAATAAGCAGCAGTAGCAGCAAAAGTGTAATCGCCATTGCCGGCGCCTGCCCAAGCGGTGTCACCGCCCGAATTCGGAAGATCGTACAAATCGTGGCCAACTTTGGGAGCGGGATTGCTGACTGACTTGTTGTGCCGCTCGCCAACCAGGAAGGTGTTCGCTGCACCATCGGTGATGTGCTTAAATCCAATGGCGCTGTTGGAAAATAGAACTCCACTGCCTTCGTGTGTGGAGTAAAAAACAGTGTGTTTATAAGGGTCTACAGAGGCCAGACCGTAGTTGCCAATGTAGCTCGCTCGGTGCATCTGGTGTGAGCCGCCCGAGAAATACTGGATATTGCCTTTGGCTTTGTTATCCGAAGGGCAGATAAATGCCTTGAGTCGAACATGGGCTTTGTTAGCCGCGTTCCAACTAAAGAGACCTTCGTCCGAATAGATTTGGGGACGCATGAGGTTGTAAAGAGCGGATTGCTCGATGTGGGGCAAACAGTGCACAGCCCAACCGGTGCCGCAACGCGATGTACTTTTCTTTACTGTTAGCCCACTGCAAAAAGACTTATTTGCATCGGCGTAGCCCTGGAGTGCTAAACCAATTTGCTTTAAGCGACTTTGGCAGTTTGCGCGGCGGGCTGCTTCACGAGCCATTTGCACAGCCGGCAACAGCAATGCGACCAATGCACCAATGATCGCGATCACGACAAGGACTTCCACAAGTGTGAAACCGAGCCTACGAGATGAGAATTTGTGTAGCATTTATTTCATTCCCCGAAAATAAAAATTGCACGAACACATCTAACTCAGATGCAGCGTAGCATCTCCTGCTGGTGAATGCACCCCCGTTCGCGGGGATGCTCGCGATGGTCGTTCGAGGCGACAGCCACGCAACTAATCTTGGATTTGCTCCGCAAACTCCCAATAATACGCTGTGAATGCCGTGAATACTGGCGGACAGAATGAGTAGCGGTTTCAGAGCCGCTGCTCACGTGGATTCGCCGTAAGTCGTACCGCTGCTGACGTCCGTTCCGAGCGAGTGGAGGATAAAGCAAGACCGCCGTCAATTATTCGACGGATCTCGCCGTACCCGCCGCCGCGATTTCGACTCACCGCTGGCGTACTGATAAATCCCGGGCTCATTCGCCGAAAGACATCGCCCGCCCAGGTCCGTGTGGGCGTCTCGATTGTGGGTGGGAAATTTGCTCTGATGAGGGGGTGTCGATTTTTCGTCCCGATTTCCAGCTTGTGGAGAATGGTGTCATGGCGAAGTTGAACGGCTCTCTGACGAAGGCGGCGGAGTTGAGTCCTGAGCAGCAGGAACGCGCGGACCTTATTTTGCAACATCTGCGGGCGAATGCGGACAAGCATCTTGTGGAACTGTCGGTGCTGCTGGCCTCCAAACCCGACAGTCAAATCTTCGGCAAAACAGAGTTCGAAGCGCGCGACATTGTGCATCGAATCGGAGCCCAGGCGATACAAGCCGCGGTCGACGCCGCGGCAAAAAAAGGGGTACTAGGGTGCTAGCCCTTAAACAAGCGTATGGCGGTTCTGGCCTGGCGTGATTTTGTGGGCTGGGGCTCGCGCAGGTGTTTGCGGTCCAGCGGGGCTGGTGGGGTTGGTTGGGTTGAGGCGTCGGGCATGTGGGGCGGTTTTCGGGGGTGAGGCGCGGCGGCGTCAGCGCGTCCGGACGCTGACTTCTTGGTAAGCGTTGTCAACAGCGGAGCGGGCGATGGACGTTCTGCACGATCAACAGCAGGTAGTCCAGCGTCGGACGATAGCTCAGCAACCGATAGACGATCTGCCGTCCGCCGCGAATGATCTGCGCGGGCACCATTAACACGCGATCGCGAAACGTCGTGAAGTCCATCGCCAGCAGTGCGGCCTTCTGGCGCGTTTGTTCCGCCCTCGAGTCGCCGTTGCCGGCAGGCTGGATACTCAGCGTTGCCCAGGCTTTCAAACTCCAGGCCAGCGAGGCGATCACCATGTACGCCCAGTTGCTCAGCAGGTTGTCCAGCGGCGCCGACAACGCACACTGCTTAAGTTGCGCGATGTTGTTCTCCTGGTTGCAGCGAGCGTTCGCATCCCGCACCACCTGTCGGGCCGACTTGTCGACCTTCATCGCGTTGGTGATATAGAAGAAGTACACCGGCGCCTCGTGATCGAATAATCGCAACTGCCCGCGCTTCTGACGCACTTCCTTTTTGAGCGCGATGATGCGGTAAGAGCGGCCGCACTTGCCCGGCTGATAGTCGAACTCGGCGATCTGCTCGGAGACGAGCTTCTTGTTGAGGTAGCCGTTCTGCTCGACGATTTGTTCTTTACAACGCGGCCGTGTGGCGCGACTTGAGTGCGGTTTGTGTTTGCGGCGGTGAAGCGTTTTCCACTCGGTTTCTGCGAGGGTTTTCGCGATTCCGACCAGATTGGGCATGGCGTCGATCCCGAACACAAACTCAACGTTCTGCTCGCTCCAGCGATCGAAGTTCTCCGTCAGGGCGAAGTCCGTGTCGCCCCGCAGGACCACCTTGCGGAAGCCCGCTTTGCGGCAGCGCTCAACCGCCAGGTCGAAGAAGAACGCGGCGTTTTCATGGCTGGGACGATTGCCGCTGCGGTTGACGATGAACAGCGGCTCCCGGGTGTTGGCCAGCGTGACGACCAGCGGATGATAGCCCCACTCCCCTTTATAGTTGATGCCGATGCCCTGTTTCTTCTCGGCCGAGGTCTGCACCTGGGCGCCGTCGGCCTCGATGATGGCGCAGTCGAAGAAGCCGTCGGGCTGCTCTTTCCAGACCCGCTCGCGGACCTGATTGAAGCCATTCATCAGCCGCAGGATATCCATCTCTTGAAAGCGGCGGCAGAAGTCGCCAGCAGTCGTCGGATCGGGAATCCGCTCCGCGCCGAGCGCGTTGAGATACGCCTCGTCGCAGCGGCGATCTTCGAGATGCTCCAGACAACCGCCGCCGGCCAGCAGGTTCAGGGCGATGTTGAGCACATGGTCGGCCTCATCGTACGGACGATGCAGCTTGAGCAGCGTGATCGAATCGTTGATCGCCTGCCGCAAGTCCAGTCGCCGGGCCGTCTGCACCAGGGCGCCCAAACCGCCGGCGGCGATCGCTTGTTGCCGGTCGGCGAGTTCGTAAACGATTTTCTCGGGAACGATCATCGGCGACTGGCCGGACCCGTTCTGGGGATCAATCCTGCGCTGCATTCTCTGCTTGCGTCGCTGCGCTTTTGGTCGTATCTTTGTCTTCACTCGAAAACCCTTTCTGGCGTGCGTAATTGTTTTGATTGGCATCACCAATTTACGCAAAAACGCCGAGGGTTTTCGAGTTTTTTCGTCTCCGCATCAAGCGGCTTACGCTGGGTTAAGGCCTAGTCCTTAAACAAGCGTATGGCGGTTCTGGCCTGGCGTGATTTTGTGGGCTGGGGCTCGCGCAGGTGTTTGCGGTCCAGCGGCGCTGGTGGGGGATGGTTGGATTGAGGCGTCGGGCATGTGGGGCGGCTTTCGGGGTGAGGCGTGGCGGCGGCGTCAGCGCGTCCGGACGCTGACTTCGGGGGAGGCGTCGTCAACAGCGGAGCGGGCGATGGACGTTTCGCACGATCAACAGCAGGTAGTCCAGCGTCGGACGATAGCTCAGCAACCGATAGACGATCTGCCGGCCGCTGCGAATGATCTGCGCCGGGACCATCAGCACCCTATCACGAAACGTCGTGAAGTCCATCGCCAGCAGTGCGGCCTTCTGGCGCGTTTGTTCCGCCCTCGATTCGCCGTTGCCGGCAGGCTGGATACTCAGCGCCGCCCAGGCTTTCAAGCTCCAGGCCAGCGAGGCAATCACCATGTACGCCCAGTTGCTCAGCAGGTTGTCCAGCGGCGCCGACAACGCACATTGCTTGAGCTGCGCGATGTTGTTCTCCTGATTGCAGCGCGCGTTCGCATCCAGCACCACCTGCCGGGCCGACTTGTCAGCCTTTGTCGCGTTGGTGATATAGAAGAAGTACACCGGCTTCTCGTGGTCGAACAGCCGCAACTGGCCGCGTTTCTGATGCACTTCCTTTTTGAGCGCGATGATGCGGTAAGAACGGCCGCACTTGCCCGGCTGATAGTCGAACTCGGCGATCTGCTCGGAGACGAGCTTCTTGTTGAGGTAGCCGTTCTGCTCGACGATTTGTTCTTTACAACGCGGCCGTGTGGCGCGCCTTGAGGGCGGTTTGTGTTTGCGGCGGTGAAGCGTTTTCCACTCGGTTTCTGCGAGGGTTTTCGCGATTCCGACCAGCTTGGGCATGGCGTCGATGCCGAACACAAACTCAACGTTCTGCTCGCTCCAGCGATCGAAGTTCTCCGTCAGGGCGAAGTCCGTGTCGCCCCGCAGGACCACCTTGCGGAAGCCCGCTTTGCGGCAGCGCTCAACCGCCAGGTCGAAGAAGAACGCGGCGTTTTCATGGCTGGGACGATTGCCGCTGCGGTTGACGATGAACAGCGGCTCACGCGTGTTGGCCAGCGTAACGACCAGCGGATGATAGCCCCACTCCCCTTTGTAGTTGATGCCGATGCCCTGTTTCTTCTCGGCCGAGGTCTGCACCTGGGTGCCGTCGGCCTCGATGATGGCGCAGTCAAAGAAGCCGTCGGGCTGCTCTTTCCAGACCCGCTCGCGGACCTGGTTGAAGCCGTTCATCAGCCGCAGGATATCCATCTCTTGAAAGCGGCGGCAGAAGTCGCCAGCAGTCGTCGGATCGGGAATCCGCTCCGCGCCGAGCGCGTTGAGATACGCCTCGTCGCAGCGGCGATCTTCGAGATGCTCCAGACAACCGCCGCCGGCCAGCAGGTTAAGCGCGATGTTGAGCACATGGTCGGCCTCATCGTAAGGCCGATGCAGCTTGAGCAGCGTGATCGAATTGTTGATCGCCTGACGCAGGTCCAGCCGCCGCGCCGTCTGCACCAGGGCGCCCAGCCCGCCGGCGGCGATCGCTTGCTGGCGGTCGGCCAGTTCGTAAACGATTTTCTCGGGAACGATCATCGGCGACTGGCCGGACCCGTTCTGGGGATCAATCCGGCGCTGCATTCTCTGCTTGCGTCGCTGCGCTTTTGGTCGTATCTTTCTCTTCACTCGAAAACCCTTTCTGGCGTGCGTAATTGTTTTGATTGGCATCACCAATTTACGCAAAAACGCCGAGGGTTTTCGAGTTTTTTCGTCTCCGCATCAAGCGGCCTACGCTGGGTTAAGGCCTAGTTGCGTATTCAAACGAGTTTCCTCACAACAGCATGACATCTTCGGAGGCGGGCTTCAAAACAGGCGATTATTTGAAAAAGTTCGATTTGGCAATCTCGATCCGCCTAACAATTTCCCGAGGATTGACAGAATAAACCGAGCGACGGGTGTCGGTACAAGCGTGAAGACCCTTGACCTAACATCTCAGTTTGCCAATGACCCAGTGAGGTTCCGATCGACAATTCGAAAAGTACTTCGATCTAATGCATGATTATGGTGGGGGGTCGACGAGAAATAGCCCAGCGTTAGGCCGTCCCATATCTGTCCCCATATTACGCGGCAAGAGATTAGAACTCGGAGTGCAGGACGGACTACTTCAGAATTGGCAACGAACGATACTACGCGAAGAGGCCCGGAGAGCTGCACGCTGGAAAATTCCGGTCCAACTCACGGTCTACGAGCTGTACTAACAAAGCGCGCAATGTTGCAGTCAGTCAACATCTTCCGTGAACGGAAAACTGGAAATTTTGTCTTGAATCCCAATGGAACATTTAGGGGTTATGGTGCTTACGTGGCTTTGTTTCCGTACCGAGAAGTCAACGACCCGAGTCCAGAACGTGTCGGTCTCCTTGTTGTTGATATGCTTGAGCATTCAGGGCCGACGGGCTACCGCATCAGCCAAATCCAAGAGTATGACGATGCCAACTTAGATGACGAAACGAGATATGTTCGCGAGAAGTACTTTTCTAGTAGGAAGCAGGATTCAACGTCAGCGCTTGCAAAGAAATTTGCGCATGGCAAGGTCGAGTATCGCGCAGGCCAAAAGTCTTGGCTTATTCGTTCTTTGAAATACAGTTCTGAACTTCGTAGCTTAGAACCTTTTTCCGAACGTCGAGTTAAGCATTCCACTGGTGTGGAGCAGTTAGGCGAAGCCGTTACGAAAATGCTCGAAGAAGTATAGTCTCAGAGAGGGCAAATCCCGGATGGCATTATTGCAGCCGGCAGATTTACATGGCGTCCAGGTTCGGCACCTGGACACAGATCTTCCTGCAATTCGAGTGTTCCGTCTTGATGTCACCTCCCCATTTGCCGCCGCGATGTCTTAGCCGGTTTGGCGTGCGGCGGGGTGGCACTGACGATGTAGGTTAAACCTATGAGCGCCACTGGCTCCGCCAGTGCTGGGCGATGACGAGTCACGTTCATGGCTGGAAGCTTTCATCAGGGCAGCCGTAGCTGCATCGGCAGGGAGTCCGCTTCTTCACAATTGGTAACCCTTCAGCCTTCTGAAATCGCTCTTGGCTGATTTCGACAAATTCGTTCTGTTTTGGGGATCATGGACGCTTCTCTTTCTAACGACGATGGCCTGGTGGACGCCGCCTTTTTGGAGAAGGTGCTGCGTGGGCGGTTGAGTGAGGCTGAGGCTCGAACGTTTGCTGCGGCCGGGGCCGAGATTATCGCCTTTACCATGCTGGCGCTTACGCAGCGGGTCGCTGGTCAGCAGGCGGCCGGGCCGAACACGCCGTCGGCCGCCGTTCCGCCGTACGCCAAGCCGACCGCTTCGCCCAGGAAAGGTCAGCGGCGACGCGGCGGACAAAAAGGACATCCCGGCGTCACCCGACCGCCGCTTCCTGAGCCGGATCGGCGCCGCGAACTCCAACTCGATTGTTGCCCTGAGTGCCAGGGCAAGCTGCAGCGAACAGGCGACACTCGCACTCGCCGCAGCGAAGACATTCCCGACGGCCTCAAGCCGGTCATTACGGAAGACATCCTGCATCGCGACTATTGCCCGACCTGCAAAAAACGCGTCGAGCCCAAGCCGCCCGACGTCCTGCCGAACTGCACGCTCGGCAATCGCACGCTGGTCCTGTCGGCCGTGCTCCATTACCTGCAGGGACTGACGATCAGCCAGATTGTCGACACCTTCAACTTCCATCTGCGAATGAAGGTCACGCCGGGCGGGCTCATGCAGATGTGGCATCGGCTGGCGACTCTGCTGTTCGCCTGGTATGTGCAGATTCAAGCCGAATGTCTCGACTCGGCCCGGCTCAACGCCGACGAAACCGGCTGGCGAGTGCAAGGCAAGACGCATTGGCTGTGGTGCTTCGCCGGGCCGGATGCGACTTTCTATATGATCGATCGCAGTCGCGGTTCGCCGGCGTTACAAAAGTTTTTTACCAAAGCCTTCGAAGGCGTCCTCATTACCGACTTCTGGTCGCCGTACGATGCGATCGTCTGCGCCGACAAACAGAAGTGCTGGCCGCACCTGCTGCGCGACATGGCGAGCGTCGACGAAAAACACGCCGGTGACAAGGTCTGGCAGTCGTTCGCGCGGCGAGTGATCAGCGTCTATCGCGAAGCGAAGAAACTGCACGCCGCCAAGGCGACAACGGCTGCGGTCGACTACGACATCGCCGCGATGCGATTAGAAAGCCGACTGGCGACCATCGCCGGCGAAGCCTGGAACCACCCCGACGCGGCCCGCCTCGCCAAACGCCTGGCGAAGTACGGCGACCAGTTGCTGACCTTTTTATGGCACGACGACATCCCCTCGGACAACAACCACGGCGAGCGTCAGATTCGTCCGGCGGTGATGATCCGCAAGAACAGTTACGGCAACCACAGCGACCGCGGCATGCTCACCCAATCAGTACTGATGACGATCTTCCGCACCCTCAAACTGCGAAATCAACAACCGCTCGAAACGATCCTCGAAGCCCTCGCGAACTACGCCAAAACCGGAAAAATCCCGCCCCTGCCGCAGAAGGCTGAATAGTTACCACAATTGTTAGCGTGGCTTTTACACCCGGCCTGGTGCTCCTGGATGTGATTAGAACGGCGGGGTGGCGCCTGCGGTATAGTCTCATATTATGGGCTTGGCTACGCCAGTGTTAGGTTGGGTCAACTCGCATCGATCGTGACGGCGGATACTTCAAGCTGCCGAGCAATGTGGTCGTCTCGTTTTATCGTAAGCCTGCTTTTACAGTTTGCATGGTGCTTCTCGCGTCGGAGTCGCCTAGAATGGGGGCGAAACGATGAGAGGAGACGTTATGCATCGCAAGACCGTAAAGCACTTTCATGAACCCGGTCATCTGCACGAGTTCACCTTTTCGACCTACCGGCGTATGCGGTTGCTGACGAATGATGGCTGGCGAGAGACGCTCGCACGGTGCATCGACGAGGCCAATGAAGCGCATCGCATTCAGCTTGCGGCGTTTGTTTTTATGCCCGAGCATGTGCATCTGCTGGCGTTGCCGCTGGACCAAGATCCGAACCTTGGAGCCTACCTTGCTCGAATCAAGCAGCCCTGCTCCAAGGAGATCAAGTCGATTCTGCTGGCTCGAAGATCCCGTCTGCTGGACCAACTGACCGTGCGGGAGCGACCCGGGAAACATTGCTTTCGATTCTGGCAGGAGGGGGCAGGCTACGATCGGAACATCCTTACCAAAGAAGCTCTGATGGGCTCCATTGAATACATTCACGAGAACCCCGTCCGCCGCGGCTTGTGCCGCAAAGCCGTGGCCTGGAAATGGTCTTCTGCCCGTTATTACTTGAACGAACCCTCAAAGCAGCAAACTCCGTTGTTGCCATTCATCCATGGATTGCCGGCCGAAGCCTTCGATTAGCCAATCAGCACTGGCAAAGCCAGTGGCACCCAAAATATTCCAGTGCCACCCCGCCGAGCATTTGAAGGAGTTCCGGGTTATCAGCCTCGCGAGGCACTTTCAATTGGCCAAGCAGAGTTAAGCCGACTCGGCTTAAAACATCTAGGATCAGATAGCTTAACGACTACGCAGCAGCGACTCTTTCGCGAATTCGCGAAAAGCGGTCGCCCCAATACACTCGCGGAACATGCCAGAATCGCTCGACAAACACTAATTGAACACGGTATGGATCCGAAGGATGCAGCAGCTGCGGTTCGTAAAGCACAGAAACAGTTGAAGTCGTGGGGAGTAACCGCGCCTGTTCATATTCCCTGGGGAGGTTGATGAAAAATGGATCCCGCTTCGAGGCAGGCATTGGATGCGTTTGGGAAGGCGGTCGTTCATGAGGTCTACGATCGCTCTTGCAAGTACTTGTTTGACGTGATCTCACGCGGCATGAGAGGAAATAAACCCGATCCGCTGCACAACGGATATCAAGCGCTTGATCCGGTTGCCGCCAGTTTGCTTCGAAAGTTTATGCTGGAAGCTGTCGATCAAACATTTGCTCAATTCTTAGCTTTTATTGAGAATCATCAAATTGCGGTTCCTTTTTCAAATGGTGACGTTGATTCGAAGGATGTGGCTTCTTTGAGCGACGGATTGGCCGCCGAGCCCTATGCCGAAGGAGGATGGATATCGCGTTTCAGTGCGTACAAAGAGGGAATCCCAGAACCAGACTAACACTTCTTGTTGCCATTGTTCTGGAATGAAACCGTAGTCAACTATTCGACGGATCACGCCGCACTCGCCGCCGCGGCTTCGGCGATCCGCCCGCATACTGATAAATCCCCGACTCATTCGCCGATAGACACCGCCCGCTCGCCCAACCTCGCAGCCGTTCCACGCTTTCCGCCGCCGTCATCGCCACTGGCACAACATTCTGAGCCGCCTGTACGAGCGACACGTCGAGCAGCGCCGCCAGTCGGCAGCAGGCCCGGATCTCTGCGCCGGTGAAGTTCTCGTCGCTGGGCAATCGTTGGTCGCGGTCGATCTCGAACAGATCGCGGTAGATGCTCCAGATCGCGTCCTTCTCCTCGCGGCCGGGCAGGTCGATGAAGAAGACGCCGTCAAAGCGCTCGGCCCGCGCGAATTCAGGCGGTAGCTTGGAGATGTCGTTGCAGGCGCCGATGAAGAAAACGTCGCTGGTTCGGTCGTTGAGCCACGACAACAGATTGCCGAACAGCCGGGCGGAGACGCCGGAATCGGTCTGGCCGCTGCTGGCGACGCCGGAGAGGGGTTTCTCGATCTCGTCGCAGAACAGGATGCAGGGGCTCATCGCATCGGCGACCTGGAGGGCCTGCCGCATGTTCGCTTCACTTTGCCCGACCAGGCTGCCGACGTCGAGGGTCAGCGTCGGCCGGCCGGTTTCGTTGCCGAGGGCTTTGGCGAACTGCGATTTCCCTCAACTTTCGAGCTGCTCCTTTTAGAACGAGACATGCGCGCACTTTCCTTCCTTGAGGCGACGTAGTTCACGGACCGCTTGTTTGGTCCGTGGAAAAAGGTAGCAACCGTAGAGACTGTTTTTCTCTATTCGGATTATTCCCCTGCTGATCTTGCGATAAATCCACTCCCGTTTCACGCCGACTTCTGCGGCGATTTGCTCAGCGGTGTATTTGTTCGCCGGCTGATTGCCCTGCCGAAGAGACTCAAGGTTTGAAATGATCCCGTAACGCTGCTTGAGCTTCATGATGATTGCGGTTGTAAATTCTCCGCCGCGACAGGGAATGAAGCCTTCCTTGTTGAGGCAGGAAATGATCGCGTCCGTGCTCGCACCGGTTTCATTGAGTTCCCGAACGCGGTTGACGACCCGCTCTTCAAGTTCGCTATAGCGTCGAGAATGGATCGGCACTTGACGCTCAACCTCGGTCACGAGCCCTCCACGCCAAACCAGGCGAACCGTCACTTTTCCCTCATCGCCCCGATCCAGATTGACCCCCATCACAAGTGTACGCAGCAATGCTTTGCGAGATTCAATGGCCAGATCGTTCCACATGCCCGGCAGCTGTTTGCCAACATCGGAAAACGCCTTGCGATCTCGCGCGGATACTTTCACCGCAGGCGGCGGACCGGACTCGAGATCACGGAGTAACCGGCGAGCTTGTTCCAACTCGTCCAGTGCTTGCTCCCAGCGGCGTTCCAGCGAAGCAGCGATCAAGCGGTTCTCAGGGTCGACATGATTGTATTGCCGCTCCGCGCGGGTCTGCCGGCCTTCGATGACCTGGCGGGCCACCGTCTGAATCACCTCGGGCGACGACAGGTAGCGATGAAAATTCTGCAAGACGAACAGTGCCGAACTGTCGGGGCTCGCCACCGCGTTGATCGAGCGAATGGCGGCCAGCGGATCGCCGCCGGCGACTTCGGACGAGTCTTGCCCGGCGATTTGAAGCCCGCGCTCGATGCCCCACACCGCCAGCCGCCAGCTTTCATCCCGGCAGAGCTGGGCGATCTCAGCCAGGGCGTCGGGGTGTTCATGGGATTCGATCCACAGGCCGGTGAAGCAGGCCGCGATGTATTCGCGAAGATTGGAAGATAGTGACATAATGTCTCAGGTGTTGAAAGAACGATTGATCTCTAGCGGTGCGATCACCGCATGCGACAAAAACGGACACGAACCATGAAGACCCCACGACAAACGCTGGTCCGGCACGAGGGCGATGCTCCGCGTGAACGGAGTACCTGCGGCTGGCGCGATCGACTGATCAGCCGCGAAGATTCCGACGTCGCCGCCTGGGTGCATGCGGTCGACATCGACGGAGCCCGCCCGCACTTTCACAAGCGGGCGACCGAACTGTACTACGTGCTCGAAGGCGAGGGCGTCGTCCTGCTGGACGGCGAAGAGCAACCGGTGCGGAAGGGATCGCTGGTCCACATTCCGCCCGGCGTTGTGCACGGCGCGCGCGGCCGGATGCGGGTGCTGGTGACGGGCATCCCGGACATCGCCGATGACGACATCTTCTTTACGGACGACGAGTAGGACGCTGAAAGCGGAAGGGAAGAGAACAATGCAGGTAGCCCTCACGGGAGCCACCGGTTTTATCGGCCGGTACATCGCTCACCATTTGGCCGATCAGGGGCACACGCTTCGCTGTTGGCATCGACCGTCCAGCGACCGGGAGGGCTTCGACCAGATCAGGAACCTCCAGTGGGTCGAGGGGGATTTGGGTGACCGCGAAAGCGCGCACGCCCTGGTTGAGGGCTGCGACGCGATGATCCATGCGGCGCTTTACCGACCTGGCATGGGGTTCCGCGGCGCGGAGGGCGACCTGATCGAGTTCGTGCAGAAGAACGTGGTCGGGACCTTGGAGTTGATTGAAGCCGCCCGGAAAGCCAATGTCGGTCGCTTCGTTTTCATCTCCACCTGTGCGGTGCACGAAAAGATTCTCGACGACCGCCCGCTCGACGAGGCCCATCCGCTTTGGGCGACAAGCCACTACGGTGCGTACAAGGCGGCCGTTGAAAAATTTGTTCACAGCTACGGTCTTGGGCAGGGTTACCCGATCTGCGCGCTGCGTCCCACCGGTGTCTACGGCGTTTCCCGTCCCGTCCAGAACAGCAAATGGTACGACCTCGTGGCGGCGGTCGTGCGTGGCGAGCAGGTGCAGTGCTCACGCGGCGGCAAGGAAGTCCACGCCGCCGACGTCGCCAAGGCAGCCGGCATCTTGCTGACAGCAAAAGGAATCGCCGGCGAAGCCTTCAACTGCTACGACCGCTACATATCGGAACTGGACGTGGCCACGCTGGCGAAGGAATTGTCGGGCAGCACGAGCCAAATCGTAGGCGAGCCGATGCAGCCGATGCATCAAATTGCTACGGGAAAGATCCGAGCGCTCGGCATGCAGTTCGGCAGCGATGAACTCTTGCGTCGCACCATCACGGAGTTGGTGGACGGCGTGCGAAGCTAAGGTACGCTAAATGTGTTGCTGGTTGCTTTGCGAGGCCGACTGCCCCTGGTGAAATTCGGCGGTCAGGCGTTCATCCTGCCGAGTTCCCAGTGCGCCTTCAATAAACTTGCTCGCCTCGCGACACTCGCTTCCGGCGAAGCCTTTGGTTTCCACCCGCGTCTGACCGTTCGGCGACACGATGATCTCGATGATCCTGCTCATGCCGCACCTCCGACGTTGACGGTCAGCTTGATGGAGCCGTCCGCCAAGGCCTGCTCGGTGCAGGTGTGGCCCTTGCGTCGAGCTTCGATCTTGGCCTTCTCGACAGCGTACGATTGCAGAAACTCGTCCAGGCGAGCCTGCTCGCCCCACCTGCCACTGAAATTGTCGTAGCGGAGCTGGCCGCTGGCGATGTCGCACACGACCCGACATGTTTGTCGCCGGCAGCGAGATCGATTCGACCAAAGCCGACCCCAGCCTGCGCCTGCACGACGGATTTGAACGACTCGTCGAACAGACCTACATCAATCTGCGGATGCTCCGCGGCGTGAACTTTACCGAACGAGGCGCGCATCGTTCCATTGCACGTCCTTCCCCAGAAAGACGTCCACATAGACTTCCCGCGGTAGTTTCAGAGCGGGCGGCAAACCGTCAGCGTGATAAGCCAGCACGATAATCCCCGCCGTGATGGGGAACTGAATGGCGCCCTGATTTTCCTGGAGCTTCTCCGGCGGTACGCCGGCGTCGGTTGCCCCAAAGGCGAGCTTCCCCGCCAGAAAACGCGACTCGCCGTCGCCGCTGCCCACAGGGTCATAGATGATTTTCACGCCTGGATTCCGCCGGGGATACTCTTCTTCCCATTGATCAAACAGCGGTGCCGCAAACGTCGATCCTGCGCCCGTGATAGAAATTCCTGCGTCCGAAGACGACTTGTCGCAACCCGCCAGAACTCCAAGAAAAGGTGCACACATCAAAAGCCAGACGGCTTTCTGAGCGGTCGTCATGCGAAACTCCCAAGACAAAGCCAATCGGGAAACGCCGAACAGCAGGCGATACAACTCCCCGGTCTCTAAAAGTTCGATCTTTATGGAATTACAGAAACGTTGCAATACCGCCGCGTCGGGATGGCGTCGCCAGGGACCCCCGAAGGAATTCGACCACCGCCGCAAGCGCGCGTAAAAACGCCAAAAAACTTATGTCTGCTGGCGATGCGCACCCCCGGCTGCGCAATGTGTTAATGTTTGATGAAGCGACAGAATGCGGCTTCCGGCAGACGTTGTCCCGCCCGACAAACGCCCCTCCAATCATGTCGCCTTGCCCGCTGCAAATATTTTGAGTATTGTGAAAATATGAAAATTAATGACGCCGTGAAAGCGATGTCCGCGCTGGCCCAGGAATCCCGCCTGGAAGTCTTCCGCCTGCTGGTGCGCAGCGGCGACGAGGGATTGCCGGCCGGGCAGATCGCCGAAGAGCTGGCCATCCCGCCAGCGACGATGTCCTTCCACCTGAAGGAATTGCTGAACGCCAACATGGTCAAGCAGCGGCGCGACGGCCGCTCCCTGATCTACACGCTGAACGTCTGCGAAATGCGAGCCCTCCTCAGCTACCTGATGGAAGACTGCTGCGCGGGACGCCCTGAGCTTTGCCAGCCCGACTACAAAGACGCATCCGACTGCGAACCGTGCGCTACCGGCTCCAAAAAGCGCAAGGCCAAAAAGTCCAAGTGACGACTACTTTTTGTCCCACTTTTGCGGCGGGTTCTTCTCATAGATCGGGGCTGCGTCGGTCTCCGGAAAGGTCGCCGCTGCCCGGGTCAAACGCTGCAGGGCGGCCATGGCGGCCGGGTCCTGCGAGTCGATCAGGTTCTGCTCTTCCCATGGGTCACCGATCAGGTCGAACAGCCTGCTCGGCGTGCGATCGGTATCGATCCACAGCTTGAAACGTTTCTCACGCAGGACGCGATCGTCGTACGGCAGCTTCGGTACGACACGGCCGTCCCGCAGGGCGGCGGGGCCTCCGCCCATCGACAGGATCCACTCCCGTGGGCTGTCTTCCGCCTGGCCCCGGATCAAAGGAGCAAAGGACTTGCCGTCCACCACGCGCCCGGCCGGCAGCCGGCCTCCGCCCAGTTCCGCAAACGTGGGCATTAGATCGGTAAAGTCGACCAGCGCGTCAGTCGTCACCCCCTCCGGCGTGACTCCGGGGCAATTGACGATAAACGGCATGGCGACGCCGCTTTGCTCCGTCATCTTCGCCTTGCCGCCGCGTACCACTCGGCCGAGTCGGGTGTTACTATTGCCGCCCGTTCCGTTGTCGGTCGTGAAGACAAGGATCGTCTTCTTCCGCACGCCGGCCGCATCGAGGGCCGCGACGATCTTGCCGACGAGCTTGTCGGTATAACGAACCATGCCGGCGAACAGCCGCCGCTTATCCTTCTCCTCTTTGTTGTCCGGCGTGGTGGTTAACGGACCGTGCGTCAACGCCATCGGGTAATACAACAACATCGGCTTCTCTTTGTTCTTGCCGATGAAGTCAATCAGGTAGTCGCAATAAATATCCGGGCCAAACTCCCCCTGACGCGAGCTGCTGCCTTTTCCTCGAATGTTGACGTAAGGGTCCCAGTAGCGATTGCTGCTGGGCGGGTTCTCTCCTTCGGCGCCGGTCCACATGCACCAGTCATCGAAACCGGCCGCCTGCATGGCGTCGGGCTCCACCCGAAAATCATCAATCTGCCACTTGCCCGCGGCGCAGGTCGCATAGCCCGCATCGCGCAGGACATTGGCAAAGGTCGTATTCCGCCGGGCGTCAAAATGCCCGCCGGCGCCCCAGCGCGGCACATCCCAGTGATTGGTCCAGCCATGCCGAAACGGATACTGGCCCGTCAGCAGCGTCACCCGCGTCGGCGTACACTGGGGCATGCACCACGCGTTGTTAAACTTCATGCCGGTCGCCGCCAGCCGATCAATGGCCGGCGTCTCGATCCCTTCCGCCCCGTAGCAAGAGACCCATTCCTTCCCCAGATCGTCGACCATGATAAAGACGATATTCGGCTTCTCCCGTTCCGCAGAAAAAGCAGACGGCGTCAGCAACAACGTAACGCCCACCAGCAGCACAGCACGCATCATGGCAAACTCCCCAGCAACAACGGCGATGGTTTCCCCGATTCTAGCCGGGAACGCCCGTCCCCGCGAATCGCGCCGCCTTCCAGGCTGCCCCTGAAGAACAAACCCGTAATGGAATTCGCTAGAATCCCCCAGACGCCGCCGACAACAACGCCATACAAAGCCGCCGCTTGCCGGTTGCCCGCGGCTCCGGATTACCAGCGACCTTACGGCTTGATCGGTTCGGAATCCCAGATTTCGATCGTTCCGGGAGAACTGGAGCAGCGCAAGAGTCGTTGCCCGCTGGGACTAAAAAACAGGTGTCCTCCGTGGAGGCCGGGCATGGGCGTCTCAAAGGTAAACACTTTTCTTTGGCTGTTCAGGTCGTACACCTGAAGCTTCTTGCTCCCAATGCTGGCTGCCACGATCCGGTCGCCGCCAGGGTGCAGGGCAAGCGAAGTAACGGCCCCACGTGCATCGATGGTGAACTGACTTGAAATTTTCCCCGACTCGATTTCCAGCACCGAAACGACGCCCGCCTCATCGAAGCCGCTCCACAGAATCGCCCGCTCTCCGCCGGGGTGGATGAGAAAATTCGAGGTAAATGCGGCGTCGATCTCTCGCCGTACCTCGCCGGTGAGAGCATCCAGAATCAGAAACCGGGAATCTTCCTCGATACGCCCTGCCAGAAGCACGACCAGGGAGCGGCTGTCCTGGGCGAAGGCAAGATCGACGGCGTATGGGATCGGCAGCGAGAATCGTCGGCGCCCTGATTTCATGTCGTACACTTCGACCGCATGGCCAGGCTGACCTTGCTCCCAGACCTTGGCGTCGTCGACCAGGGTTGCCAGACACTGTCGCGACGCATCGTATTCGGTGGCGAAGCTATGGGCAGCGATTCTGATTCGGGCGCCGGTTGCAGTATCAAGAAGCAGGGTGTCCTCGCCGCCGGGCAAGTCGCGATTTTCCTGGCAGAACGCCATCAGCCGCATGTCAAGATCCGACGGAGCGGATTCCGGCAACGCTTTGACCTCCTGGGGATTTTTGACGCCCGAGTCCAGGTCATACTTTGCGATCTCAACCTCCTGCCGGCCGGGCGTCGCCACCCAGAGCGCCGTCTGGTCGTCGCTGACTTTGATCGGCGGGCGCATCGAGCACCAGGAGCCGACCACCTTGCTGGAACCGTCGGGTTGTCGCCCAAAGTCGAATGCCTGGAGGTTACCGATGAGGGAACCTGTGTTGAAAAACACTTCGGCGGAAACCTGGAGATACCCGCCATGGGCGGTCGCCGAAGAGAGCCGGACCGTGGTGCGGTCCAGGACGGCCCTTCTACCGTCGGCGCTGAACAGGAGCGAATTTTGCCAGCCCGCCTGCGTCAGTTGGGAGGGGAGCCAGTCCGTCTTTTTCAGCGTCGCCAGGTCGCGCAGCTCAAGCCGAGTTTCGTCGCTGCCACTCCCGATGGCGAATGCGGCCTGGCCGCCCGGGGCAAAACCGGCGAAGCGTCCCTCCTCCACCACGCCGACCTTCCGTTTCTCGCGCAAATCCCAGACACTCCACGTTTGCGTGCCGACGTTCTCGGACGAAAGAGCCCAGCGCTGTTCGGCGTCAAAGGCATAGGCCCTCTGGTCCGCTGGCAAAGGGAGTTCCACGACATGGTCCACCTGCCCCGTTGTGGTGAGAAACTCTAACCGACAGGGCGCGGCCCGGTGGCGACAGATGACGCCCCGATCAACGATAAAGCGGTCCTCTTCGCCAAAAACAATTTCTCCCTGCTTCTCCCAGGTTGCCGTATCAAAAATCTGCACCCGCGCGGGGCGAGCGATAAATCCCTTCACGAAATCTGTAGAGCTGGCATTCGGATCCACCACGAACAGGCGGCTTCCCTGGGAATCGAAAGCGAGCGTACTTTCCCACGGCCTGTGACAGATTCGGGCCGGCAACTCCTTGACCAGTTCCAGGTCGGGCACGGAAAAAACGCGAACGGCTGTCGGGATCAATTCGTCACCATCGCGGTCGTCGACAACCACCCAGCGACCGTCAGGACTGACCACCAAGGAGGCGTTGAATTGAATCCGGCCGACTTGCGATCGCAGCTCGCCCGTTGATGTATCCCAAAGGCGCAGCTGCCCGTCATTAAAGGCGCCGGTGTTCGGCGGCCACGGATAGGCGACGGTCGCCAGCCAGCGTCCCGTGTCGTCAAAGGCGCCCGTGAACACCTCCTGGTTTTCATGGTCTAACAGGAATTGCCCGGGCGGCTGGCAGCGGCGCCGCAGGAACGACCATTCCCATCCGCGCAGGTCGACGGGAGCGCGGGCCAGGGCCTCGTTCGCCCGCCCCAGATCGCCGGCCGCCAGGGCGCTGGAAGCGACATCGAGCAGACTCTCGTATAGCAGAGCGTCTGTTTCCTCGCGGGCCGCGACTTCCGCCTGCCATGCCTGGCGCGTCAGCCAGTACGCCTGCCCGGCGACAACGATCGTAACGACCAGCAGCAAGGTGATCGAAGCCAGCAGGGAAGCAACCAGCGGATGCCACAGGCACCACCGCCACATGCGGGCCGCACGGCTGATTGGCCGGGCCAGGATCGGCGCGCCAGACTGGAAACGCTGGAGTTCCTCGGCCATCGCCTGCGCGGATCCGTAACGTTTGGCCGGGTCTTTCTCCAGGCATTTCAAACAGATCGTCTGCAGATCCCGCGGGACCGACGGATTCAGATCGCGCGGCGAAACGGGCTCCCGCTCCTGCACTTGCTGCAGAGTCTCCAGCATGTTGGCGGCCTGAAACGGGGGACGTCCCGTCACCAGGCAGTACAGCATCGCTCCCAGAGAATACACATCGGACGCGGGTCCGACGGCTTTCATATCGCCCCGCGCTTGCTCCGGCGGCATATAGCTGGGAGTGCCCAGAATCTGGCCGGTCGCCGTCATGCCGCTGTCAGCCGCCGTCCGCTTGGCCAGTCCGAAATCGGTCACCCGCGGCGATCCGTTCTCCCCCAGCAGAACGTTGCCCGGCTTCAGGTCGCGGTGCACCACGCCCTGGGCATGGGCGGCGGCGACCGCTGCGGCGATCGTTTCCAGCAATGCGGCCGCTCGCTGCGGCTCCAGGGGGCCGTCTCGCAGCAGGTCGTTGAGCGTGCCGCCCTGCACCAGCTCCATGGAGAGGAACCACTGGCCGTCGGCCTGGCCGAACTGATAGACAGGCACAATGCCAGGGTGGTTGAGCGCGGCGGCGGCTTCCGCCTCCGCCCGAAAACGGAGGACCTCCTCATCATCGTCGGCGACCGCGCCAGTGCGGATGGTTTTGAGCGCGACCATTCTGCCCAGCGACGTCTGACGGGCGCGGTACACCACGCCCATGCCGCCGCGACCGATCCGCTCCAGCAGTTCATAGTCGCCCAGTCGAGTCGTCGTTTGTTCAGGCGCCGCTTTCGCTTCCGGCAAGGTATCGGCCAGCGACGGCTCCGGCATGGCCGCCGTATCGGCCAGGCCAAACAGCATGCGCACCGTTTCCGCGTGTTCCGGGAGCAGCTCAACGTACTCTTGCGTTCTGGGTGTTTGGCCCGCCTCCCGCCGCAAGTCAATTTCCGCCTGCAGCAGCGTCTGCACCAGCGCTGACCGATCAAGGGACGAATAGCGGGCAAGATAATCCAGCAGCTGCGGTTGCTGGCCAGCGCGCCAGGCCCTTGTGAATGTGGCAGCCGCCTGATCAAGTTGTTGGCGAACTGAAGCTGACAAATCCACAGCCATCCCCACGACAAACACCTGGCCGATACCCCCAAACGGATGCAGCCAGTCTACCATCGCCGCCAGCCGCTCGCGAATTCTGAGACAGGAAACTCGCGTCCGCGAGGGGCCGTGGCTTCGGCAAATCCCCCTCAACAAGAAGCAAACCGTCCTTGGCGAAGAACGTCGCTCCGGCGAGAGTGCGTCAGCGACCGACGTCTGGCGGAGCTTATTCTGTTGGAATGGCGGCGAGGCGGAAGGTCAGGCTATCGCCCCGATCCGTCGGCAGCGTCCCGTCACGGAACGATGACCGGCAGTAGTGAGCTTCCTTGTACCCACATCCGCTCCGGAGCACCCGTCCCAGATCTTCGGTGGGCCCCGTGGGATCGCTCTGCGGCGACAGATTCGGGATCTCGCGATGATGCCAGTAGTCGGCGCACCATTCGCAAGCGTTGCCGTGCATGTCGTACAGGTTCCAGGCGTTCGGTTTCTTCAGGCGGACTTCGTGCGCATACTCCTCGCCGAGGTCCCAGGCGTTTTCGATAAACCAGGCATAATCGCCCAGCAACGCCGGATCGTCGCCGAAAGAGTAGGCGGTCGTTGTTCCAGCCCGGCAGGCGTATTCCCACTGCGCTTCGGTCGGTAAAGCGTAGCGCCAACCCTGGGCCAGGCGCCCTGCCGAATGCTCCTGCTTTGTGAGGTTCCTACAAAACGCCACCGCATCATCCCAACTGACGTACGTTGCAGGATACTCTGGCCCTTCCTGGAAATCGTCGTCGTCGTCTCTCCAGGGCTCGGCGCCCATCACCGCTTTCCACTGCGCCTGGGTGACTTCTGTTTCCCCCAGGTAAAAGGCCCGCGTCAGAGTCACGGCAACCTGGTCTTCCCACTCCATGCGATTTTTTTCCGACGCCGGGCTGCCCATCAGAAACTTCCCCGGCGGAATCAACGACAGCTTCATCCCGATGGAATTGGTCCTCGTCGGCGTGATCGGCTCAACGCCCGCCGCCAACAGCTCCTGCAGCCGCGACTCTTTACCAGCGCGGCCTTCGACTTCAATGCTGCGAGTCAATCCGTGCCGCAGCCGCACCAGTTCGCCGCGCGGGTCGCCGCGATCCTCCAGCCAGTCGGCGAAGACCAGCCACAGATCTTCCTCATGGGGGTGCGCGACGATTTCCTGCAGTAACGCCGTTTCGGTCAACACGATCGGCCCTTGAATGTCTTCTTGCGGAGCGTCTGTTGCGCTACGGGCTTTCGCTTGCGTCTTCCCGCTCGGCAGTAACAGGTTCCTCCTCAACCTGGCCGGATGGAACGGAGGCAACGCGGAAGCCGGTAAAGCTGAGACCATATTCCGGGGAAATCCAGAAGCGGAACGCCGAATAGCAGCACTTGTCGCCGCGGTCCCAGCTTCCGCCGCGGGCGCTCCGGTGTGTTCCCATTGTCACGACCAGCGGATCGATCCCGCCGGGAAGTTGGCCAATTTGCCAGTCACGGTTCCACTCCCAGACATTTCCGTACATGTCGTACAAGCCCCAGGCGTTCGGCTTCTTCTGGCCGACTGCATGGGCGTATTCTTCGGGCTGCGCTACGGGCCCGTCGTCATACCAGGTGTTCCGGTTAAACCAGGCGTAGTCGACCAGCTGCCCGGCGTCTTCACCAAAATAGAACGTCGACAAGGTTCCAGCGCGGCAGGCGTATTCCCACTGCGCTTCGGTCGGCAACGTGTAACGCCAGCCCTCCGCCAGGCGCCCTGCCGCATGTTCCTGCCTGGTGAGCTTTTCGCAAAACGCCACGGCGTCCGCCCAGCAAAGGCAGCTCGCCGCACAGGCCGGATCCTGCCTGATATTGGCGTCGTCGCTCCAGGGTTCCGTGCCCATCACGGCCGTCCACTGCGCCTGGGTGACTTCGGTCTCTCCCAGGTAAAAACCCTCGGAGATCGTGACGACGACTGGGCCTCCGTGGGGCTCCTTGAAAGACTCCGAGCCAGTGCTTCCCATCAAAAACTGGCCGGGCGGAATGAACCGCAGCTTCAGCCGGACGTCCTCCGCCAGTTTCAGTTCCGGCTCGACCGGCAGATCCAGAAAGGCGGCCCATTCCTGGCGATGCGTCTCGGCCTCATCTGCATTAAACGGGACCATCGCCGGCGGCGGACCGTCTGCCGGCCAGCCGTCCCAGACAGGCGTTCCGGCTTCGATCCGCGACGTCGGGTATTTCCCGCCCTGCGGCGCCGGGGCAGATTCCGCGCATCCGGCAAATGCCAGCAGCAGACAACAGACGAGCAATTTGCGAATCAAATGGCGACCCTTTCACGTGGGGATGCTCAACACGCCGGACGTCGCGAACATCATCGCTCCTGCCCGCAACTCGACTGACCAGAATACCTGATCCCGCGTTCCCCTCCGAGGGCGTGTCCCGGCAGAAGCGGCCGTGTTTCAGGATTTCGCCGAATCTGCCGTCGGCCGGGATCAGATTGCGATAAAATGCGCTTACCCCCGATCTCGTCGTGCACAACCGGGGCGAGCCGTAACTTGCCGCACCCTGTCGTCTTGCGGAGAGGACTCCATGCGCAACATGTTCGTTTCTCGCGACTTCGCTTTGCTCTGCACGGCCCTTGTCGTCATGGGCTGCGGGCCAGCGTCGGAGAATCATCCGACCGCGCGACTGAACAGCGCGGCCGCGTCCACAGAACTGCCCTCTCCCGTCGAACTGCCCTCTCCCGTCGAACTGCCTGCTCCCACAGGACTGCCTGTACCCGAAGAAAATACGATCGAAGACCTGATTGGTCCCGACGCGCCGAGCGACCTTTCGAAGCCGGCCGCCAGGCTCAACCACCGGATCGATTTCGACGGTCCAGATTCGCCCCCGGCAGAGGCCGCGTCGACGCAGGAAGATGCGAACGAGCATGTCCGCCGCGGCGATGAATATGTCGCTCTGGGAGCGCACGGTAAAGCAGTCGCCGAATATACGGCCGCGATCCGCCTGGACGGCGACCATGCCGAAGCCTTCCGCAAACGGGGCGACGCTTGGGAAGCTCAAGGCGAACATGACAGGGCCATCGCCGACTTCACGGAAACGATCCGACTGCAGCCGGAACGAGCGTACGCCTTTTTCGTTCGCGGTCAAATCCACGGAGACCAGGGCGACTTCGACCAGGCCGTGGCCGACCTGACGATCGCCATCAATCTGGCCCCCAGCAGCGCTTACGTCCGTTACTTGCGCGCGATCAACTACCTGAAACAGCATGAGTACGCCAAAGCGATTACCGACCTGACGGCAGCCATCGACCGGAAGCCGACCGACTCGGAGTACCATTATCTGCGCGCGTCGGCCTGGAATGGTCTTGGCGACTACGATCGGAGTATTGCCGACTGCACCGAGGCGATCCGCCTGGACAGCGAACACACCAACGCCCTGCTGCTTCGAGCCAGCATCAACGAACGCGTTTACAAAACCGACCTGGCCATTGCGGATTACACGACCCTTATTCGACTGCGCCCGACTGAAGCCACGGCCTGGTATGGTCGAGGACACGGCTACGAATGGAAGGGCGAATACGACTTGGCCCAGTCCGATCTCACCGAAGCGATCCGGCTGAATCCGACCGAGCCGACGTACTACTACGCCCGGGCCAGAACATGCTACCTGGCAGGCGAATACGACAAGGCGATCGCGGACTACGGGGAAACGCTACGCCTGAACCCCGCCAACCCCGAAGCCTGGTTTGCGCGGGGTCTCGCCTGGCAAAACCAGGAAGAACCGGAAAAAGCGATCGCCGATTATTCACAGGCGATCCATTTAAATCCCGCATACAGCCTCGCCCTGTATTCACGAGCCGCGCTTTACCTGGACGACTCTCCTGAGAAAGCAGTCACCGACCTCAACGAATACATCCGGCTGAACCCCGACGAAGCCAGTGGTTTCGTCTGTCGCGGCATTGCTTACGTCAACCTCGAGGAGGCCGACAAAGCGATCGACGATCTGTCCACGGCGATCCGCATCGCTCCCGAAAACGCAGTCGCCTATTTCCACCGCAGCCGCGCCTACAGCCAGATCAAGCACAACCTCAAAGCTCGGGCGGACTCCGTCAAGTATCGCGAACTCAGCAAAGACGAATAGCCGCGTCAAGCCGCGTCTTCCAGCCTGGCGTGGAAACGCGATATCCACTTCCCCAGAGTAACCGCAGGGCGAGTTTCCTCTGCGGCCGGGCGTGCCATCCTGCGGGCCCCTGCCAGTGCGTCGTCACTGCCTGGCTTCTGCGTAGTGGACCCCAGTTTCTGAGTGTGACCCGGCAAAGGCGGGTTCTGCACGACATCCGCCGCAATGACGAAGCAGTAAAACCATCAGGAATATTTGTCCGGAAAACGGGAAGATTCGTGATTGACTGGTAATGACACAACTCGATGCGAGCCTTTCAACGAGAGGCTGCAGCCGAACCAATCCAGCGCATTCAAGTCGGAGATTTCCATGGATAATTTGAACTTCACAAGCAATGACCGGCTACCGGACGCGTTCGATGCACCCGCGATTCCTGTCTGCATGCCTAGAATCGACGTGGGCGAATCGGACAAACGATCCTTCACCGAACAGGAACGCGAAAAAAGCGGCAATGACCTCGCTCGTTTGGCCGTGCTCTCCTTGGTAATCGGGTGCTTTCTACCGTTCGGATTTGTCCTGGTCTTGCTGTCAATGTTCTTTCTGTTTCGGATATTTGCTGCCAATTTAAGGCCAAGCCCGGTCTACATGGTGCTGACCATCGTACTGGGACTTTGGCATTTGTGGGGGCTCGTCAACTTCGCCGCCGTGCTGCTGTCCCAGGCTTTGCCCATCCAGTAGTTGAAACCCGACACACACTCTCCCCGAGGAACGGCCAGCCCCGCTTCCATTGCGGCAGGCCCCGGCATCCTTCGCGGAGAGCATAGCGAGCAGCAGAACCTCGCATGAAAAAAGCCGGCGTTCCGCGGGCGTCGAAACGTCGGCTTTGGCTTGAGCTTTGAATAGCAAACAGTCAGGCGTCGCCGACCTCGCACAAAAAAAGGCCGATGCCGTGAGGGCGTCGACCTTGCAGGAATTGCCGTTGGGGAAGAACCTAATTGTAGGTATTGAAAAAATGCCGGGCGCCGGCTTCCGCTGCCTGCAGGGCAAGTTCCTGTTCTTCTCTCGTCAACGCGTGATCAACGACGAGCTCGATCGCTTCCCGCCCGTGCCGTTCATCCGCCTCGCCATGGACGGTGAGGAAGGCCAGATCCCATTCCGAGAAGCCTTTCTTTTTCAGTACCTCGTACATAAGCAGAGACGTCCTGGCAAATCGCAACTCTTGCCCGACGAGAATAAAGGAGACCGTTTCCAGCCATCGGCCTTCCTGGATATAGCGATTCGCCTTCACAATGGTATCTGAAGCGCCTTGGGGGGCTTCCAGTTCTTGACTGCAGGCTTGCGCCAAACGCAGCGACAGGGCGCAATGTTTCGCTTCAGGCTTTGCGACCAGACCGTGTGAAGCGTGAAGAAAAATCCCTTCCTCTTCCATCAGGTTTTCAAGCAGAGTTAACCGCGCTGCAGTCGTCGGCGCCGTTTCCACCAGGTCCGCCAGCATGGCGCAAAACGTGGTCGCCGATGCATGCACCGCCCAGGCCCAGCGGGCGATCAGCGCGGGGGGACACTTGGGTTTAACCACCAGTTTGTAGAATCGCGATTCCTCAAACTTATGGGAATCGACGGCAGCATACAGTCGCTGCTCCATTTCCTCAGGCGTAAGACTTTCCTGATCATTTTTCCCGCAAGCGGTTTTCGTGGTCAGAGTTTCCATGATGGCCTCTTTTTCAATACTCGTTTTGATTTGCAACAAAGCTTTCGAACACCGGTTCGAGAAAGCCGTCCGGAGCGATTCGACCGCGACTCAGGCTTCCCAGGTCGGGCCATTGCGTCAACTGAATCTCCGCATTCCCTAAACGAAAGTCGCGTGACGACCCCTCGGCTTGACTCAGTTCTAACTGGCTCGCGTCATCACCCAAAGCGGCGCGCAGGATCGCTTCCATTTCCTCGAGATCGTACGGGGGAACGTCGATATAATCTCCCATCGGGCCCACCGAGCGCAGATGAATATCTCTTAATCCTCTGCTGAGCAGATACCGCAAAAACTCTGGCAAGTGGGAATCATTGATCCCTCGAACCAGGATCATCCCAATCGTTGGCAGCATACGATTTTCAAGAATGTGATCTAAAGCTTTTAGCTTGCGTTCCGCACAGAACAGATTGTCGATCGCCTTGTAGAGGTCATCCCGCAGACCGCCATTCATCGAAAGATAGATCGTGCGGAGGCCCGCTGCTTTGAGCTCGCTGACATAGTCAGGATTCGCCAGCTTGAGTCCGTTGGTCAAGACGATCGGAATGTGTCCAAGCTGCCGCACGTTGGCGATGATCTCGGGAAGATCCTCGCGCATCGTCGGTTCGGCGCCGACGAGTCGAATACGATGGCGGCGAGTCAGTTTGCCGAGAACATCGTACAACCATTCGACCGGAAGATCGGGAAGGTTGCGGACCGGTATATAGCAGTTTCGGCAGGCCATATTACAGCGATGTGTAATATCGGCGAGCAGATATTGAAACGGAGAGTCTTCAGGCCGATAACGGATTTCGGTAGGGCAATAGGCATTCTGCAACTGCTCCAGGGTTGACTCCTTGTCGGTAATCACTTGCGCCATGAGAGAGCCTTGCAAAAGAGTTTCGTTGAAAATGCAGCCCAGAAGCAGCAGAGCCGACGCTCGCGCGGGGAGCTTAGACAGGTGCAACCACTAATGCAATGTCAGTTTTCCGCGCAAACATTGCGATTGCTAGCAAGCGAATCGCCGGGCAACTCCGCTTGACTTCCATGCGCCGGCTCGATACCCTCCCGCCTGCGTAGCGGCGCTGAAAATCCCCCTGTTGCTACTCCGCCCAGCACCCAGTCGCCGCCACGGTCAAAGCCTCTGGCAACATGAACAGCGTTTGGATGGGCGCCCAAGTCGCCGGACGCATGCGCGACCTTGCCATGCAGAATTAACGATGATGCACCAGCGGCGAACCGCATCGCCAGGCGGAACGGCCAGAACTTTTTTCAACCGAAGTACGCCGCAATGAATTTTGCATCCTGGTCGTTTGTGGGTTTATTCCTGCCTGCGGTGCTGCTTGCAGTTTACAGCGTGCGCGGCAGCAGGACCCGGCAGTGGGTGCTGATCGTTTCTTCGATCGCTTTTTATGGACTGTCAGGGTTTGAGAATCTAATCGTCTTGATCTTCTCCCTGCTGGCAAACTATGCCATCGGCGCTTCACTCGTTAACGACGCAGAAACACGCAGACTACCCCGCAAGCTGCTATTGTGGGGGACAATCGCAGCAAACATTGCGTGCTTGCTCGCGTTTAAGTGGATGGCTGTTGTAACGGCAGTCGGCACAGGATTCCGAACCGCTTCCGATATCCTGGTGCCCCTGGCGTTAGCTTTTGTCACGTTACAGCAGATCGGCTTTATCGTCGCTTGTGAACAGGGCCGCATCAGGCAGGTTAAATTCGCCGACTATGCTTTCTTTCTATTCTTTTTCCCCCAGCTCATCATGGGGCCGATTGTCCGCTTTCGCGATATTCAAAGACAGCTTTGCGAAGGCAGCCTTGCTCAGCTAACTACAGAAAATCTTGCCATTGGCCTGAGCATCTTCTGCTTTGGGCTTGCCAAGAAAACACTGCTTGCTGATCATTTATTGATTCCCGTAGAAAGAATCTTCGCGGCGGCCGAGTGGGTTCATGTTCCGGCGATCGACGCCTGGTTTGCTGTTGTTGGTTTTCAACTTCAGCTGTTTCTCGATTTCTCCGCCTACGCCGATATGGCGATTGGTTTAGCAAGAATTTTTGGGATCGATCTGCCTCTCAATTTCGACAGGCCGTTCGAGGCCCGAGATCGATTCGATCTGTGGCGGCGCTGGCATATTTCTTATGTTTCTTTTATTCGAACCCATGTCTTTCTTCCGCTTGTACTTCGCGCCCGGGCGCCCGTTGTTGTTGCCTTGGCGCTGACGGGACTAATATCGGGAGTCTGGCACGGGCTGGGATGGACTTTTCTGCTCTGGGGACTGCTGCAGGCTATCATCTTGCTGGTGGTGCACTATCGGCGAAAGCTGTTTGGGTACAATGCGTCCCCCTCTCGTTTCCGCGTGTTTACAGGGGTGGCGGCGACTTTTTTCATTACCTGCATGATCGGGCTCTGCTTTCGCTCGGGGTCGCTGGAAGCAACTGTCCGAATGCTTCAATCGTTATTCTCTTTTCAGGATAACTGGAGCCTTATCAGTTGGAGAAGCTGGTTGATCCTCTGCGCCTGCGCGTTCGCAGTCTGGGGCTGGCCAGCTACGCAGATCTTCTTCAGAAAATACTGGACCGCGCTAGACCTGCGTCCTGCAGGAAATCGCCCGTCGCAGACAGATCACCCCTGGGCGCAATTCGAACTGTCGGGCAAATGGGCGATCGTAATGGGAATCCTTTTCGCTTGCTCGCTCCTTTTTCTCGATCAATCCCAGCGGTTTATCTATGAGCAATTCTAAACTGGGGCCGCGAGCTTTCCTTCTTTACGCCATGCTGGGAGCTATCACCTGTGTGCTGGCGGCGGTTCTGCTTACCGCGATCGGGGATCCCTCAGGGGTATCGAAAGGTGACAAAAAGCATGGAGCAGGGCCGTTTGAATCCGCTCCGCGACTTGTGCTGGACCGGCGGCCGACGGCCATTTTGCTGGGCAACTCGCGAGTGATCAGAGGGTTTGACCATCATGACTTTCCCGAGGGGACGATCAACCTGGGACATTCGGCAGTCGCCTTGCCGGGCGTGATCCTGCTTCTGAACAAAGCCATGAAAAGCCCGGATCTTCAGAAAGTCTGGCTGGGAATCGACTTTGGGATGTTTTGCATGCCAGACCAGCATCGCCAGGAATTTGAGTTTGAATTGAATCGCGACCAGGATCCAACATGGGCCTCCAGACTGGGCGCCATTCGCCCGAGCAGGATTCGCGCGGCGCTGCTCGACGCCGCAGGACTCAGCAATCCGGAATCGAAGGATCGCGACCCCGACGGATTTCAAAAACCCGGGCGCCGGCCGGTTAATATCAAGGCCGGTCAGGCTTTGACGCCTCCGCTTCTTGCCCAGCATGCTGCGATCACAGGGACGATCGCCCAGGAACGTTACCAGGAGCGTCTCAACATGCTGACCGCAGCGCTGCAAAAACTGGCGGCCCGGAACGTGCAAGTCAACCTGTTCATCAATCCCTCGCATCCGCTCTACTTCGAAGCCCTGGAGAAACTCGAAATCCTGGACGACTACAAAAGAATGCAGGTCGATATTGAGCAGATCGTCGATCAAATTGGCGACCCGCATGTGTCGCTCATTGATTTCTCCACGCGGTATGCAAGGACGAATCTTCTTCCGGGCGAATCGGACTCGTCGCTCGATTCTGATCCTCCGTTCTACGATCTTGTCCACTACCAACCGAGCGTCGGTAAAGAGATTCGAAACGCTTTTCCTGTCCAGCAAGATCCGCAAACCCTGCTTTCGAAGTAAGCTCGCGACGACGATTACCGGGCCGCCAGATCCTCCCGATTCCGGCCCAGCGTTCCCCTTCCCTTGCTTTGATCTGCACGACAGGACAACCGCAAAACGGGGAAAGCGAAGGGACGCACGAAAAAACCCGCCAGCAAATAAATGCTGGCGGGTTTTTCAAGTTGCGGGGACAGGATTCGAACCTGCGACCTCGAGGTTATGAGCCTCGCGAGCTACCGGACTGCTCCACCCCGCGTTAAGTTATGGTGTATTCTACCGATCCGTTGCGAAGCGTCGAGGGGGGCAATCGGGATTTTCTTTCTCGCCAGGGCCGGAATCCTGCCTCAGAACGTTGGCAGCCGCCTTTTCACGGCGAATTCACGATTGCTCTTGCTCCAATTTTCTTTTCTCGGTATTGGAAATCGTCCGTTTTTCATCTGGGAGCCGCGCTGGCGGGTCCTGCGAATCTGGGGCGGGGAACGAGGAGCCAACCGATGGCCGGAGAACATTTCGACGCTTACGACTCACCCGATACGCGACCGGCCGAATCCACGGCCCGGCCTTTTGTCGGCGTGCAGTTTGCCTGCTGCAGCGTGTATTGCCGCGTTTATCGCAATCGCCAGGCCGACGCCTACGAAGGTCGCTGTCCCCGCTGCGCCAAGCCAATACGGCTGAAGATTGGCGCCGGCGGCGTTTCCAGCCGGTTTTTTACCGTGCATTAAGCGGCTGCGGCCAGCAGTCGGCCGCCTGGGCCGCCAATCTTTGCTATCATCGCCGTCACCGCCTGCATCAAGGCGGCTGTTCGTCCTGTCGGGGGATCCCAGGAGGGCGTTGATCTGATCTGGCATCCAGCAAAGGCGTTTCCGTTTGGCCGGGCGAGAGAATTCTGTTCCATCGACGACCACCGCCATGATGGGCCCGTTCGCCCTGGACACGGTGCACCATGGCGACTGCCTGGCGGCGCTGCAACAACTGCCGGACCGGTCGGTCGATCTGGCGATTGCCGATCCGCCATACAATCTGAGCAAAGGCGGCCAGTGGAAATGGGACCCGGCCGCGGCGCTACCGGGCTTTGGCGGCGCCTGGTCGAAGGTGATGGAATCCTGGGATAACATGCCGCTGGTCGATTACTTCCGGTTCACGCTCGCCTGGCTGGGAGAGCTGAAACGGGTCGTTCGGCCGACCGGCTCCCTGTGGATCCATGGCGCCTATCATAATATCGGGCTGATCAACTTTGCATTGCAGTTGCTGGAAGTGGAGATCATCAACGAGGTCGCCTGGTTCAAGCGGAACAGCTTTCCCAACCTGTCGGGACGTCGCCTGACCGCCAGCCACGAGACGATCCTCTGGGCGCACACGGGCGGGGCCGGCAATCGGCAGTATTACTTCGACTACCTGCAGTCCAAGGCGATGGCATGCCCCGAAGACGGTCTGAAACAGGCAGGCAAGCAGCTGCGGACTGTGTGGGATATCCCCAACAACAAACGCCGGGAAGAGCTCCAGGCCGGCAAGCACCCCACGCAGAAGCCGGAACGGCTGATCGAACGGATGCTGGCGATCTCCGCCAAACCGGGCGATCTGCTGCTCTCCCCGTTCGCCGGGGCCGGCACCGACTGCGTTGCGGCCCAGCGTTTTGGCCTGCACTTCCTGGGCTTCGATACGGACGCCGCCTATGTTGATCTGTGCCGCCGCCGCCTGGCCGCCAGTGCGGATCGTCTGGCCGATCTTCCCGCCAAGAAGACAGGCGAGACGAACGGCGTCGCACGTCCGCCGGCGTCCTCCACTTCCTCGCCGGCCGGGCCGTTCCGGGCGCGCCAGGCGAAGTCGATTCCTTCGCTCATCAAATGGACCGGCGGCAAACGCTCCCAGGCCAGCCGGATCGCCGCGTTACTCCCGCCGTTTGGCCGCTACTTTGAACCGTTCCTGGGCGGCGGCGCCCTGCTGTATCTGACGGCGACCCCTGGCGCGGTCGCAGGCGACGCCTATCCGCCGCTGATTGACTTATGGAAGCTGCTCCGCGACGAACCTCAAAAAGTGGTGGCCGCGTATCGTCGCGACTGGAAGAAACTCACGGCCGAGCTGGATCGCCTGGGACCGCAGGCTGCGGCGAAGGGCGAGCGTTTGCCGGCCCATTATTATGCGGTGCGGGATCGCTTCAACCGTCGGCCCAATCCGCTCGACCTGAACCTGCTGTTACGAACGTGCGTGAACGGCATTGTTCGTTTCAACGACCAGGGCGAGTTCAACAACAGCTTCCATTTAAGTCGCCGCGGGATGGAGCCAGACCGCTTTGCCAAGGTGGTCGAAGCCTGGCGGCCGTTGCTGGGGCAGGTCGATTTTGTCTGCCAGGATTATGCCGATACGGTCGCCGCCGCCGGCGCAGGCGATCTGGTTTACTTCGACCCGCCGTACGCCGGGAACCGGCAGCGTTACACGGCCGACCTGGACCTGGACCGCTTCTTCGGCGTGCTGGCCGACCTGAACCAGCGCGGCGTGCACTGGGCCCTGTCGTTCGACGGCAGTCGCGGCGACAAGGATCTCACGCACGCCGTCCCGCCCGAACTATATCGCCAGCAACTGCGTCTGGACACAGGCGCCTCCGCCGTCAACAAAGTGCTGAACGGCCCGCTGGAACGGGTCGAAGAATCCTTGTACTTGAACTTTGAGGCGCAGGGGTAGCGGGACAGGCTTCTGAAGCTGCCCAGCAGTTTTGATCGCCTTAAATTCACCGCGCTATTTCTCCTCTGCCTCTCTTCGCCGTCGGTATTCTTGCAGCGCCATGTCCAGGGTCATCAGCTCGTCGACCAGTTCTTCCCGACGATCGCTTTCCTTTTGGCTGTTGTCGCGAGAGGGAGCAAGAAGCTCCTTATTCAGTTCCATCCATCGCGTCATAGCCTGGGCGACTTGTTCGGGGGAATCCTCTTCATTCGATGCCATGACATTTGCGCCGTACTGAATTGCCGTTCATAAATACCTGAAAACAGTCGGCCCTAATCCTTCAGCTCAATCGGATCCCAGACGACCTTCATTTTCTTCTGCTCCTGAAGAAAGCTAACCAGGTCGGGCAGGTCGTACAGATGCAACGCGCCATGTACGACGTTGACGAGTTGGCCGGGGGCGGCGGGGTTGGCGACGAAGGCCGACCAGTTGGGCAGCGTTTGCTGGAACTCGGCGGCGGTGAACAGCTGCGGTTCCAGCGCGGCGGCGTGCAGGGCCGGGACGCAGGCGCGGCCGACGGCGATCAGACGGACCGGCGCCGGGGAGTCGGCGTTACGCTCGGCCAGAAAGCGGGCGGCGCACAGGACGTCGGTCGCTCGCATGCCGACGAGTGACGGGCCGAGCAGATAGCTGGTGAAAATGTCTTTCCAGTCGTCGCCCCAGCGCTCGTCGGGGGAGCCGCCCGTTTCGCCCAGACCGCGGAGATCGATCGCCAGCACGGGATGCCCGGCGGCGACCAGTCTGGCAATCGCCTGGTCCGGTCCGGCGGCGGCCGCTTTGCCGTCGCCATGCACGTACAGCACGGGCGGGCCGGTCGGCTTCTCGGGCGTCCATAACAGGCCGGGGAGCAGAATGCCGGGCTCTGGCTGCAGCTGGATCTTCTCCAGCGTCGCGCCAGTCCGTTGCTGCGTGTCGAGGACTTTGGCTTCCTTGCCGATCGCATCGAGTTTGGCGACGCTGGCCCGCGTGCGGACCTCGGCCAGCAGGACGTCCGCCGGTTCTTTCTTCCAGCGCTCGGCGCGCTTGCGGGCAAGTTGTTCGTTGTATTCCACATTCAGGTCGACGACAGAACGGGCGCCGTCGAGCAGCAGGGTTTGCCCGGTCGGGGTGCACTGCAGGTCGGCCGTTGTGAACACGTCGAATTCTGTTTCGATCGTCGGCTTGTCGATGTCCAGCAGCCAGCGCTGCATCCAGCGGAGCATGCCTTCACGCTGGAGCAGGGGCAGGCCGTGTTTGGCGTCGGTTTCCAGCAGCGAGACCCGTTCGGGATAGCCGAGCCGCGTGTAGAATCGCTTCGATTCGCGGAAGTTGTCCCAGGCGCCGTGGATGTCGAAGAAATCGTGCGTCGAGACCATCATCAGCGTCGGTTGCGGGGCGTGCAGCATGACGTAGTCGGCATGGTCCAGGCCGAAACCGATCTGGCCGTGGATGTTCTGCTCGGCGTCCTGCGGGCCGATCGTGGCGAGCAGTCTTTCCAGGCTGGTGAGATAGCAACTGGGCGCGGCGCAGACGACCCGTTCGTCGAGCGCCATGAGATAGCTGCTGAGCGTGCCGCCGCCGCTGCAGCCGGTCACGCCGATCCGCTTGCCATCGATATCGGGGCGGGACTGCAGATAATCGATCGACCGCATGCCGTCCCAGATACGGAACGTCGCCGTGTTGCGGCCCAGCGGGATGGAGCCGGCGCCGACGGTCGTATGTTCGCCGACGGAGCTGAACCGGGGCTTGCCGTTTTCGTCCAGCAGTTGCGAGCGTTCGCCCTGGCCGATTGGATCGTAGTTGAGGGCGGCGATGCCGTTGCGGGCCAGCAGGATCGCGGCCCGCTGGTTGTACTCGGCCGCTTTGGCCGTGGCGCTGTGGCCGCTGGGGATCACGACCGCGGGAAACGGTCCTTCGCCGCGGGGGAGGAACAGCACGGCCGTCACGTAATGGCGGGGCTGGCTTTCATAGATCAGCTTCTCCACCCGATAGCCGTCCCCTTCGAGCTTCCCCAGGGCAAAGGCGTTGAGGGGCGTCCGTTCGGGAAAGCCGCCCAGGTGCTCGATCATGAGGGCCCGCAGCCGCTGTTGTCGCAGGAGCGCCTGCTCGGGCGTTTTGACTGCTTCGTATTCGGCTTTCCGTTTGGCAAAGGCGGCGTCGGTCTGCGTTTTGAGATACCGCCGGACCATCTGCTGTTTGGGTCCGCCGTCGAGCGTTTCGGGCAGAACGTCGAAAGGACCGGTCTGGGCGGCGGCCAGCGACGGCAGCAGCGCCAGGCCACCGGCCAGCAGGATGCGTCGCAGGGCCGAAGGGAAGCGTTTCGTCATGGCGTGCCTGGTTCCACGCCCCCGGTTGCAGGGGGCGTGTCCTGTTAGAGCGATCGTGCGGGATGCGGCGGTTTCCAGGGTCATTCGCTGCAGCCGGAAAAATACGGTGGGCAAGGCGGAAGCGAACCGACTAAAGAATGCATCCCCGCGCCAAAACGGGGGCGGTTATCACCCCCTGGGAAAAATATACCGGTCTGGAATTCTGTTGTATACTCGAAGAGCAAGCGTGTTCGTCGGCAGCCCGACGCCCGCCTGGCGCCCTTTCGATAGAGCGGACTACGAAAGGGAGAAATTCGAGATGGTCGGGGCGGAAGCGAGGCAGCTTCGCCTTTCCCCCGATCGTTGCACTTCAGGACGACGCCCCCAATTCAACGATCACCCCTGATCGGACTCTAGCCTTTGCCACCTGGCTGATCTGCACCATGACAAAGTTAGCAGCGACCGGCGAACCAACGACCTCCGCCGCGGCTTCTCCCGATCAACGTCTGCCTGTTCTGCCGCCGATCCGCAACCGCTGCTTTTCCGCCATTTTTCTAGCCGTGGGGCTGGTGATCTGGGGATTCGATCTGCTGGGTGATCACCAGGCCGGCAAACTGGTGCTGCTGGTCGCGTGCTGTGCGGCCCTGCTTTCGCCGTTTATCTGGTTCACTTTTTTCAGCGGACGCCGCGGGCCCAAACGCTTTATTCCGGCCGCCTTGCTGTTGGCGACGATTGCCGCGCCGTTTTCGGTGCTGCGGGTGGACGAGTTCTCCGGCGAGCTGATGCCGCACTTTAATTGGCGCTGGGCCGCCAAACCGGATACACAGCTGGAGATCCCGCCGACTCCCGCCGTCACTGCCGAGACCACGCCGGCGGTCGACATGCTGACCGTTACGCCTTACGATTTTCCTGGCTTCTTCGGCCCGGATCGGAACTTGCGGGTCGACAGCGTGAGTCTGAACCAGGACTGGCAAACGCACCCGCCAGAGAAAATCTGGGAACATCGAATTGGCGCCGGCTGGGGATCATTCGCCGTGGTCAACGGCTTTGCCGTCACCATGGAACAACGGGGCGAGCGGGAACTGGTCACCTGTTACGAAGTCGAAACGGGCAAGCTGCGGTGGTCCCACGGCATCGATGCCCGCTATAGTACGCTCATTGCCGGCGTCGGTCCCCGATCCACCCCCACGATCGATGAAGGCCGGGTCTATGCGCTGGGCGCGACGGGCGTGCTGCGTTGCCTGGACGGCGCAACGGGGCGGCAACTGTGGCGGAAAGACCTGCTCCAGGTGCTCAACATTCCGGCCGAAGCCGAGGCCGAACAGATCCTCTACGGACGGGCCAATTCGCCTTTGATTGTCGATCAGCTGGTGGTGGTTCCCGGCGGCGGAGTCGACGCCCAGTCGGCCGTTTCTCTGATCGCGTTTGACAAAACGACCGGCGACGAGGTCTGGCGGGGCGGATCCGACCAGATCAGCTACGCTTCGCCCCGGCTGGCGACCCTGCTCGACCAGGAACAAATTGTCAGCGTCAACGAATCCTCGGTCAGCGGACATGATCCCGCCACCGGCAAGGTCCTCTGGCAGTTTGAGTGGGAAGGCGACAGCGCGACCGAATCGAATAACTCCCAGCCGATACCGATCGGCGACGACCGCCTGTTTATTTCCAAAGGCTACAGCGTCGGCGGATCGCTCCGGCAACTGGAGCGCGACGCGAACAATCACTGGACGGTGACCGAAGTCTGGTCCAACTACCGTTTGATGAAAACCAAGTTCACTAGCGCCGTCTATGCGGACGGCTATCTCTATGGACTGAGCGACGGCATCCTGGAATGCGTCGAAGCCGCGACCGGCGAGCAGATGTGGAAAAAGGGACGCTACCACCAGGGACAAATCCTGGCGGTCGGCAATTCGCTGCTGGCGACCGATGAACTGACGGGCGAAGTCATCCTGGTGCAGATGACGCCCGAAGGCGCGCACGAAAAAGGCCGCTTCCAGGCGATCGACAGCGACAAAATCTGGAACAACCTGGCGATCTATGGACCGTATCTGCTGGTCCGGGACGCCCAGCGAGCCGCCTGCTGGAAACTGCCTCTGCATACGGATCTGAGCCAGCCGGCCGCGGCAGAGCCGCTCACCAGCATGCCGTGATCGACAGGGCCGTTAGCGGATGGCCAGCACGCCGGGGTTCTTTTCGATGCTGGCCAGCGCCCGCTTCAGATCGGTGGGCAGATCGGGAATCAGCCGCGCTTCGGCATAGTCGAACAGCGTGTGGAAAATAGTCGCCAGCAGGTCGTCGGGTGTTTGCGGCACGCCGACTGCTTCGCCCGCGTCGCGGGTGGAACGGCCGATATCCTGGCCGGCCGTCAGTCCGCCGCCGTAGAGCATCAGCGGCGCCAGCTTGGGCCAGTGGTCCCGTCCGCCGTTCTTGTTGATGCGGGGCGTGCGGCCCATCTCTCCGCAACATACCAGCAGGATGTCGTCCGACAGGCCGCGGTCTTCGCAGTCTTCGATAAAGGCCGACACCGCATGGTCGAACGGCTCAATCACCAGCTGCTTCCCTTCGGCGACCGCCACATTATTGCTGTCGGCGTGGAAGTCCCAGACAAACTCGGAATGGATCGTGATGAAGCCGCAGCCCGCCTCGCACAACCGCCGGGCCAGCAGCAGCATTTTCCCCAGTGTTTTCGTGTGGGCCGTGTACCAGGGAATGTTGTTCCGTGTCTTGTCCCCGGCGTAGCTCCACAGCCGTGGGTTATAGTACTGGCTGGTATCGTACCGGGCGACGGTGCGCGGATCTTCTTTGGAAAGATCGAATGCGGAAGCCACGCCTTTGAGGACCAGGTCGAGGGCCTGCGCCTGGATGCCGCTGAGGCCGTCCATCTCCACGACGGCGTCGAACTGGCGGCGAGCTCCGTCGAGGCTCTTGAGCAGGTTCCGCCGATTATCGAACCGGTCCCGCGGCAGCGTCAGATTCATGGCCTCCTGCAGGGGCCCTTTGCCGCCGGGGACGAACGGGGCATACGCCTTGCCCAGGCCGCCGACGGCGTCGAACTTGCCGAACCGCTCGCCCAGGGTTTTCTGGTCCCCATCAATCGACTGGGGAATCATGAACATGGAGTTGGGCAAGCCCGTTTCGGGATGGTTGACTCCGGCGACCCGCGCGTAGGCGGATCCAATCGAGGCGTCCCCCAGCTGCTTGCTGACCAGCGGAGCCACGCCGCCGTGGCCTGTGTTCGTCTGGTAGTTCCGCACCACCGCCATCCGATGGGCGTGCTGCGCCAGTTGCGGCAGAGAGCTGCCAAACCGGATGCCGGGCACGGAGGTCGGGATCTCTCCGCCGACGCTGGCGATTTCCGCCGGCGCGTCGACCTTGGGATCGAACGTTTCCAGCTGGGACGGCCCGCCTTGCTGGAACAAACAGATGACCGACTTGCCCGTGACTGGACTGCGGGCCCCGCCGCCTTGCGCCTGTCGCGAATTGAGCATCGGCAACGCCAGGCTGCCGAGCGCTGCTCCGCCAATCTGCATGAAATAGCGACGGCCCAGTTGACGACGTTGCGACAACGAATCCGATAGGGTCAACATGGCGTGGATTCCTGTTAAACAAGCGCGAACGACCCGCCGCCAGTTCCCGCGTCCCTGCCTGCGACCAGCGGGCCGCAACAGCAAACGCGTAGACTGAGGCAAGTCAACGACGTTTGTTATCTTACGCGATCGCAACGCATCAAGCGATAAGGATTTGTTACTTTCCGACGGATTGGCGGATGCCCGGCCCTCGCAAGAATCGGGGCGAGGCTGCGCGTCGGCAACCAAGGCGGATCGTCAACAGGCCCAAAAAACCCTCGCCTGGTCCTCCGTCAAAACGAAGAATCCCAGCTCACGTAGCGGACCTGGCCACAAGTCCCTCTCCCCCAAAGCGGACTCGCCCCAAAGCCCCGTAGTGGACTCACCCACAAGTCCCTAATCTCTGCTCTCTGCTTCCTGCGAGGCCGATCGCAGGTACAGCACCCAGACCGCGTTGTCGGTTTCAAAAACGAACTTCTCCTGGCGTTCCGTCGCGGGAAAAGATTCTCCCGTCACCAGATGTACGCGGGCCGGGGTAAGGGCCGTTTCAAATCTGTAGATCAGGTCGGCGATGAACACCTGCTGGGCGTCTTCGCTGCGTAATGACATGATTCCCGGCAGGCTATCCTCGGCCGTATCGAGAAAACCAAACAGCCACTTCCGGAGCGAACCTGCCAGCTCCGCGGGCCATTGCGGCACCAGCAACAGGGAAAGATCGGGCGATGTCTGCCCGTAATGACTGCCCACGGCCTCGGCCAACTCGCCGGGCGCGCGGACCTCTTCCAGACGGAACGCATACCGGGTCACGGCGGTGGTATTGAAGCGCGCGAACGTTTCCAGAACGCCGCTTAGTACGCCGACGGCGAAGTGCCTGTCAAACAAGGTGCGTTCGGTATCCATGGGACAATCGACCGGCAGTTGCCGAATCGCGTTCTGGAGAAGGGAAAGTAACCGAGCGCCGTCTGCGATGGGAAACTCTTGGAGAAACTGAAGACGTCAACAGGGAAAGGAACAAGGCTCGTCTCCACTCGGCTAGGGGACGATGCGTCCTGCGGGGATCCGTACGGCAGGCTCAATTCCTCGACCTTTCCCCCTTGATTCTAAAGCGGCAAACGAAGATTGGGAAGATTGATACACTTTTACGGGCCAATCAACTATCCTGGTAAGCGTCGGTTTGCCAATTCTGTACTCAGGCAAACCTGGAAAAACCCTGCCTGCTCCCAGGAACCCTCGATGAAAATCACCCTGATGAAGTTTGCCGCCCTGGCGGCTCTGATCCTGTCTCCCGCCCTGGCCATCGCCGAAGAAGGCTGGACGCCCCTGTTCGACGGCAAAACGCTCACAGGCTGGACGCAGAAAAACGGCACCGCCAAATACACCGTGGAAGACGGCGCTGTCGTCGGCCGCACCGAAGTCGGCAGCCCCAACTCGTTCCTCTGCACGGACAAGTCCTACGGCGATTTTGAACTCGAATTTGAAGTCAAAGTCGACAACGGCCTGAACTCGGGCGTGCAGATCCGCTCGCAAACCAAAGACACCCCCACCGGCCGCGTCAACGGCCCGCAGGTCGAGATCGAATCCGGCCCGGCCGAAGCCGGCTATGTTTACGGCGAAGCGACCGGCCGCGGCTGGCTCACCCCGCCGGAACGCCTCAAGCCGCACGCCAAATTCAAGAACGAAGAATGGAACAAGTTCCGCGTGGTCGCCCAGGGTCCCCGCATCCAGACCTGGATCAACGGCGAACCGATCGAAGACCTGACCGACGCGGAAATCTACAAAACGCATCCCGCTGGCTTTATCGGCCTGCAGGTGCACGGCATCGGCAAGAATTCTGGCCCGTTTGAAGTTTCGTGGAAGAACATCCGCATCCGCGAACTGAAGAGCGACAAATAGTCGTCCGCCTGGGTGCGGCTACTGACCGTCAACAACCGGGTCGCCTTTCCTGAGCGAAAGGCGACCTTCTGCCTGGATTTTCCGCCGTCTTTTTCCTGGGAAAGACGGCGTTTCTTTTTAGAGGGGAACCCCTGCTATGTGCGTGCGTCTGGCTGTTTTCGTTGCTGTGGCTGCAGGCGTCTGCCCGGCTGTTGTCGTGCAGGGAGAGGAGCCGCAAGTGCTCGACAAGCACTTCCGTCTGCAGCAGGTCGCCGCCGCGCCGGACCTGGTCACGCCGATCGGGCTGACCTTCGACGGGCGAGGGCGACTGCTGGTGATCGAATCGCACACGCACTTTCCACCCAAGGATTACCAGGGGCCGAAAAGCGATCGCATCCGCCTGCTGGAAGACAAGAACGGCGATGGCCAGATCGATCGCTTTCATACCTTTCACGAAGGACTGACCGCCGCCATGAGCCTGCGGGCGGGTCCCGACAACTGGATCTACGTGGCGACCCGCTCCCGGATCTTTCGCTTGCGGGATACGGACGGCGACGATACGGCCGATGAAGAGTTCGTGCTGGCCCGACTGGAAACGCCCGGCCAGTACCCGCATAACGGCCTGGGCGGACTAGCGCTCGACGGGCAAGGGAATCTGTACTTCGGCCTGGGCGAGAATCTGGGCGCCGACTACTCCCTGATTGGCGCCGACGGAACCACCTACCGCGGCGGGGGCGAAGGCGGGAACGTCTATCGCATCGGCCTCGACGGCACAGGGCTGACCCGCATCGCCACCGGGTTCTGGAACCCGTTCGGCATGTGTGTTGATCCGGCCGGACGGTTGTTCGCCGTGGGGAACGATCCGGACTCGCAGCCGCCCTGTCGCCTGGTGCAGGTGGCCATGGCGGGCGACTATGGCTTCCAGTTCCGTTACGGCCGTAGCGGACGGCACCCGCTGCAGGCCTGGAACGGCGAGCTGCCCGGCACGCTGCCGATGGTCGCCGGCACCGGTGAAGCGCCGTCGGCCGTGATTCCGTACGCCGGGGCCCTGTGGACCGGCAGCTGGGGCGATCATCGGGTCGAGCGGTTTCGCCTGGCGCCCCGGGGGGCGTCCTGGACGTCGACCCTGGAAACGGTCGTCCAGGGGGACGAGAATTTCCGGCCGGTCGATTTTGCCGAAGGGCCCGACGGTTCGCTCTATTTCACCGACTGGGTCGACCGCAGTTACCCGGTGCACGGCAAAGGACGACTCTGGCGATTGTCGAAAACAGAAGCGAAACCGGGCGCGGAACCCGCCGACGCCTGGCCTGGAAAAACAAAAGCCGAACTGCAGGCGGCAAAGATGATGTCAGAACCTGACATGGCGGCGCTCGCGTCCGACGACCCGTTCCTCCGCCAGGCCGTGGTGGCCGGACTGGTCCGGCAGCCGAAGCTGCTCCAGCAGATCGAAGGGCTGGCCCTCCCCGATCCGCGGCAGCGGATCGGCTACCTGCAGGCTGTCCGCTGGCAGGCCGAGGAGCAGCAGACGCCCCCGGCGAAGTTCACCTCGCTACTGCAGAAAGCACTACAGGATCCGTCGGCCGAGGTGCGGCTGATGGCCGTCCGCTGGATCGCCGACCACAGTCTGGTCGCCATGCGCGGCGAGGTGGAAGGGCTCCTCAAGGCCGGGCCGATGACGCCGGCCCTGTTCCAGGCCGTGCTGGGAGCGCTCGAGTGGCTCGATGAAGCCAAATCGGGCCTGCCGCGAAACGGCGAGTACACCCACTACCTGGAGAAGTTTCTCGCCGATGAAAAAAGGGCGCCCGCCCTGCGAGTGATGGCGCTCCGTTTGCTGCCGGCCGAACACGCGGCAGTGAGCGTTCCCGAGCTGAAGAAGCTGCTCGACAACGGCTCGCCGGAACTGCGCCGTGCGGCCGTGCGTCTGCTCGCCTTAAGCGACGACCCCCAGCGGATGGCCGTGCTGGCGGAACAGGCCGTAGACGCCTCCGCCGACGAAGCGCTGCGGGCTGACGCGGTCTTTGGTCTGGGACGAACAGCCGACACGGCGAGCGAACTGCTGCAGCAACTGGCCCGCGAGGATTCAGCCGCCGGACGCGAAGCGGCGATCGCCGTGCGTCTGGCCCGCCGGGAGCCGCTGCAGGCAGAAACCAAACCGGCGCCGGAGGAAACGGACCGCTGGCTGGAACTGCTGGCCGATCCGGGCGACGCCGAAGCCGGCTGGCGGGTGTTCTTCGACAGTCGCCGCGGCGGCTGTGTGAACTGCCACCGTTACCAGGGGCAAGGGTCCGATGTGGGCCCCGATCTGACGGAAGTCGGCAAGCGGCTCACGCCGCAGCGACTGCTGGAATCGATCCTGCAGCCCAGCCGCGAAGTTGCCCCGCTGTTCGTCCCCTGGGTGCTCGCCACGGACGACGGCAAAGTGCGGGCCGGTCTGTCGCAAGGCGTCACCGCCGACGGCAAGAGCGAGCGTTTCATCGGCGTCGACGGCAAGCCGTTCGTGCTGCTGCTGGAGTCGATCGAAGTGCGCAAACCGTCGCCCCTTTCGATCATGCCGCAAGGGCTGGAGAAAGCCCTCACGCTCGAAGATCTCCGCAACCTGAAAGCGCTGTTCGCCCCGGCGCCGTGATTCGCAGAAAGTCGTCTTTCGCTCGGTGAGAGTACGCATCCTGTCTTCTGCAGAAGGGGAACTCCCGCCCTTTTGCGATTGCGGGATCGAAGCAAAGCAGGCCTCGCAGGCAACAGAGCGGCGCAAGCCCATCGTCGTACTTTGGCGCCATTGCTTCCATCAAACTGGTCGGGCAGGAGCGCCCAACCTACAGCGTTTACCCAGCACGCAGTAATTAAATCGACGTGCGGAGCAAAAGACGCCTGTCCTGCGTCGGCCTTCCTTAACGCACGATCTGTTCGCCGCGAATAAGATCGTCGAAGGTCTGACGGGCGCGCACCAGGTGCGGTTCGCCGTCGACCAGCATCACTTCAGCCGACATCGGCTTGGAGTTGTAGTTCGACGACATCACAAAGCCGTAAGCGCCGGCGCAGCCGATGACCAGATGCTCGCCGACGTTGGCGGCGGGCAGGTCGCGCTGGGAGACAAAGCCGCCTTCTTCCTGCGTGAAGATATCGCCTGACTCGCACAGCGGGCCGCCCACGACCACCGGCCGCAGCGACCGTTCGACCGCGGCGGCGATCGCCATTGGATGGTACGCCCCGTACAGAATCGGGCGGGCCAGATTGTTGAAACCGGCGTCGACCAGGTAGAACGTGTTGTCGCCCATCTGCTTCACGGCCCGGATCTCGGCCAGCAGATAGCCGGCCTCGGCGACGAGGTAACGGCCCGGTTCGACTTCCAGCGACAGACGATGACCGAACGCCTCGCTAAGGCGATTCCGCGTGGCGTCCCACAGGTCAAAATAGCGGTCAATGTCGACGTACGTTTGCCCTTCCTTGTACGGAATCGGCAGACCGCCGCCGGCGCTGATCGAGGTGATTGTGCGGCCGACCGCCAGGGCCGTTTGTTCCAGCGACCCGCACACCTGCGACAGGTGTTCAAAGTCGGTGCCGGAACCGATATGCATATGCAGGCCCGTGATCTGCATGCCGTACAAGTCGGCCCGGCGCAGACAATCGTCGATCTGGTTGTGCCAGATGCCGTGCTTCGACTGCTCGCCGCCGGTGTTGGTCTTCTGGCTGTGGCCGTGGCCGAAACCCGGATTGATGCGTAGCGTCAGATTGCTGCCGGGCGCCACGACACCCAACTGGTCGATCATGTCGGGCGAACCGGCGTTCACATGCAGGCCATGCTCGCGGACCAGGTCAATTGCTTCCTGGTCGAACAGGTCCGCGGTGAACACAATCTGCGGAGGATCGCCGCCGGGCTTATAGCCGGCCGCCAGCGCGCGGCGGACTTCGCCGGCGCTGACCGCATCGACCAGCACCCCTTCGCGACGGACCAGATCGAGCACCGCCAGGTTGGAGTTAGCTTTCTGGGCGTAACGGATGACATCGAACCGCTTCAGGTCGGCGATCCGCTCTTTAATTTTGGACGCTTCATAAACATACAGCGGGGTGCCAAAACGACGGGCCAGCTCAGCGACCGACAGGCCGCCAATCTCCGTCATGCGGACAGGAAAGGGCGTATATTCGGGCATAAAAACGCAGCGGTAAAAGGAACGTAAAGGAAGTCGAAGCCAGACGTTTCGGGTATTGGCACGAACGCAGGATAGCGGTTCAAGGCTCTCTATCGTCGCCAAAGGGGCCCATTCTTGCAATGGGCGGATGGGACCCGTTTACGGCTTCTCGGCGTCGCTGCACTGGCAGACGAGTTGACCGCAACCGGGGCAGCCGGTTCCGTACTTGGCCCGCACGCCGGCGGTCAGATCCACGCCGGCCACATTGGCGATCGTCGCCAGCCAGGCCAGCACGTCGGCAAACTCGGCCGTCTGTTCTTCGAGCGTGCCGCTGCGGAGGGCGGCCGCCAGCTCGCCGACTTCTTCCATCAGCCACATGAAGGTGCCGTCGACCCCGCGGGCCAGGTCTTTCTCGATATACATCTCACGAATGAGTTGCTGGAAATCGGACAGGGTGATGTCGTTTTTGGATTCGGTCAAGGTTCTAAACTTTCAAGCAGCACTTCTGCGCCAGGGTAGGAGGCGTCCCGTTTCAATAAAGCCTGCAGGGTCGCCTTGGCTTTGGCTTTGTCGCCGGCCTGCACACAGGCGTCGGCCAGGGCGAACCGCCAGTCCGACCGCTCGGGGTCGAGTTCGAGGGCCGTTTCAAATTCTTCGATCGCATCGGCGTACTTCTCCAGGCCGACCAGCGCACCGGCCAGCAAGGCGTGAGCTTCCGCGCTCTGAATGTCGATCTGCATCGCCTGCTGCGACCATCGCCGGGCGGCCTCATATTCCTGGCGTTTGGCCGACAGTTGCGCCAGCTTCAAAGCAACCGAGGCGCTGTCTCCCTGGATTTGCGCCAGGCTGGTCAGCACGCCCCGCAGTTTCTCTTCTTCACCCGAGCGAAGATAGAGGGCCGTCAGCGCTTTCAGCCAGCGGTCCGGATGCGGGTGCGATTTTTGCCCCCGCAAATACAGTTGCTCCGCCGCCGCCCAGTGACGAGCCTTCATCCGCAACGCGGCCAGTAACGCCAGGGCGTTTTGCTGGGGCGGATCGGCCTGCAGGGCCGCTTCCAGCAGTTTCACCGCCTGGGCCGCATCCCCAATCGACAGGTAAATGCGGGCCAGCACATAGGCCGCCAGCGGCTGGTTCGTTTCCAGGGTCTGGGCCGCCAGGGCCAGCTTGCGGGCTTCCGGCTTTTCGTCCCGCTGCAGGTAAGCGTACGCCATTTCGGCCGTCGCCTGGGCGTCGTCCGGGTTCTCCTGGAGCAGCTTCTGCAGCGTGGGGATATCGCGCAAGGTCGTCGTGGAGGTCGGCTCGAAACGGGCCAGTTCCGTGTTGACGAACAGCCGATAGCCGCGTTCAAACTCTTCCTGCTCCACTTTAAAGCAGTGCAGAATGGCCTGTCGGGTGTTCTGGTTGGCAGCGTACGCGGCCAGCATTTTGGCGGGGGCGTCGTCGCCGTAGGTCGCCGTCATGTATTCGGCGTAGAGTTCGGCCTGACAGTAGGCCAGCGTCCAGTCGTCGCCGTTCTTCGGTCGGGCAAAGCCGAAGTTGATCGTCTCCAGCGTGAACAGATCATCGTCGGCGGCCCGCTTGGCCAGTACCTCCAGCCAGGCGGTCGGCCGCGGCTGGTTCTCGTACAGGACCGCCAGCGCTTCGGTAAACCAGTGCGGGATGTTGAAGTTGGTCTGCTGCAGGTTGACCACATGCGTGAACTCATGCTTCAGCACATGGGCCCAGTTGTACGGCTTGGGCAGGTCGCCGGGCGAGGCGATCGCGACCATTTTTCCCGCGCACGCTCCGACCGTATGCACGTACGGCAGGCCGACCATCCGGGCGCTGAACCAGCCATGTCCCGTGGTGCGGCCGGACCGACTGAAGATTTCGAACAGCGATTTTTCCGGCGGCTCGTAACCGAGTTTGGCGGTGATGTCCGGGTAGACGTCCTCTTCCAGATAGCGGGCCGCATACCGCGCCAGCAGTTCATCGTGCGTGCGGTCGAATCGCAGGATGAAGTGCTCCGTTTCCAGCACGGCGTAATTCTGCAGCAGGTCCAGCACCGCCAGCGTGTTCTTGATCCGTACATTGAACGGGTCGGCGGCAAACGCTTCCGTCAACAACGGGCCGGCCTGGGCTTCGTCCCCCAGCCGCATGTACATCAGGCCCAGTCGGCCACGAGGACCGATCATACGGGGCAAACGCTGGTGCGCTTCGGCGTAGTAGAGAGCGGCGGCCGGATAACGACGCTGGTTCTCCAGCGCGCCGGCCAGATGGAAGTAGAACTGGCCGCACTCGGGATTCTGCTCGACGGCCTGGGCGATGACTTTGGCCATGCGGGGCGAGGGCGGATCGCTCAGCCCATCGAGAGCGCCGTACGCAGCCGCAAGTCGACCCCGCGTCGCTTCATCAAGCGGGTTGGTTTTGAGGGCCTGCTTCAGGACGTCGATCGCTTCCTGCGTGCGAAAGTTCAGCATGTGCAGGTCGGCCTGCGACTGCATGGCGGCGACCAGTTTTGGGTTGATCTGCAGAGCCTGTCCCAGGGCGATCTGGGCCGCTTCCAGGTCGTAATTCTCCAGCGCGAGCTGCGCCTTGGCGGCGTAGGCCGGGGCCGAGTTGGGGTTGATCTGCAGGGCCGCATCAAACTCCTTCAGGGCGGCCGTTTCGTTGTACTTTTCCAGGAAGAGCCGTCCCGACTCGAGCGCCGCGGGCCAGTAATTTGCTTCCTTTTTGAGTGCGGTCGGATAGTAGTCGTTGACCAGCTGCGAGAAGAGCCGGCTGTTCCGCCGCCAGCGGGCCACCTGGGCCGCCGCCAGCGCTACGGCGTGCAGGTCCTCGGGGTTTTCCATCCGCCGGGCCTGACGCGAGTATTCCAGGAACCAGGCGTACTCCTTGTCGGCGGCGTCCGCCTGGCCGCTGACCCGGTACAGTTCGGCCTGCACCCAGCGAGCCCACAGTTGCTGCGGATTGGCTTTGAGCGCCCGTTCCACCGCCTGCCGGGCGGCCGGGTAGTCGCCCTGGTCAAACGCCTGGCGGGCCTGTTCGGCGGCGACCTCGGGCAAGTCGGCCGACTCAGGCGGAAGCTTCTTCAGCGTTTCCGCGGCCGCGGTCCACTCGCCTGTTTCCCAGAGAGCGCGTGACTTGCCGATCGCGGCCGCCGCGCCGGTCGCCTGGTCGTAATGCTTGATTGCTTCCGCATAGCGACCTGTCAGCCGCAAGCGATCCGCCAGCTGCAGCGTCGTTTCGGGCTCAGTCGGTTTATCGGCGGCGTCCTGATCGGCGGGCTGCGATGCTTCCTGCGGCGGCGCCGGATCCTGGGCCAGCAGCGGCAGGGCCGGCAGCAGGAGCATGCCCCAGGCGGCCGCCGTCCAAGCCGAGCGAACAGAGATACAGGACATGGATAACGCCTCACGGGAAAGCGGGAGCAGGTTTCACCGGCCCTATTGTACCGTTGAAACCAACCACTCAAGTACCTGGACAAGCGCGAAGCACAATCGAGCGCGGGATTCCTGGACGGCGCCTGCCGAAACGTCGTCTCGATACGCCATCAAACTGCCTCTCTCTTCCGCGTTTCCGTGCCTTAGAACTCAAAGCCGACGCCGACCTGGTAGAGCAGCGGCAGCAGGATCGGGCCCATGATGACGATCACACAGGCGATCATGATCAGCATGTTGGGCGCCGTCATTTTCACTTCGGCCTCTTTAGCGGCCCGTTCGGCCGACTGGCTGCGGCGCAGGTTGATCTGTTCCGACTGGGTGCGGAGCGTCGTTGAAATGGAGCTGCCCAGTTCGTGCCCTTTGTTGATCGCAAACACCAGTTCCGAGGTGTCGTCGTCCTGCACCCGTTCGGCCAGGCTCTCCAGCGCTTCGTCCAAGGGGCGCCCCAGCGCCATCTGCTGCACCACCCGGCTCAGTTCCAGTCCCAGCGGATGCCCTGCATTCTCCCGGGCGACAATCTTCAGGGCGTCGATCAGGTTGGCGCCGGCTTCCATGGTCAGCGTCAGCAGGTCGATGCCGTACGGCAAGCGACTGCCGAAGCGTTCCCGATACCGCCGGGAGCCAGACCCAATCGCCAGCATCTGCAGGAGATAAAACAACAGGCCAACGATCAGCCCCACCGGGGCCGCCAGCAGCACCAGCAGGCCCGACACCAGCGGGGCCGCCAGCACCAGCAGAAAAAACAGGACCAGGCCCACCAGCAAAGCCAGCGTTTGCTGGGCGGCGAAGTACTCCCGGGGCGTCCAGGGTTCGTGCGGGTACGCCAGGGACAGGTCAATCGCCAGGGATTCGTAATCGCGAGGATCGCCCGTCCCGTTCAGCGGCAGCAGGTCCTGGATCTCAGTTTCGCAGTAACGATACACCCGGGAATTTTCGCGCAGGCTGGCCCGACGTTTGACCTCCAGCCCGTCCAGATCTTCCGGATCCCGATGCGGTCGAAAGAAACCCGCCACCAGCCAGCCCAGGCAGAGCCCCGCCGCGGCTGCGGCAGCCAGACCAGCCATTCCATACAGATCCAGGGGAGGGAAAGCAAACATGGCGACGACTACGGGGGAAAGAGGAAACGCAATCACGGGCGAACCGCATGGGAGGGCCGACGAGGACGACGACGCTACACTTCCAGCGACAGGATGCTGCGGCTCCAGAGGATGGACAGGCCGATAAAAATGATCGCCGTCACCAGCAGACACTGGCCGACAATCGTCGTGAACATGAGCGCCGTGCCGCTGCTATGCAGCACGCCCATTACGGCGAGAAACACAAACGGGAAGATCGCCAGCACCCAGACCACCCGGCGGGCGGCCGCCGTTTCGGACAGCATGCGTCGTTCCAGACGCTGCACTTCGTTGATGTTCCGGGAGATCTTGTCGAGCATGTCGGTGATCTTGCCGCCGTTCTCCAGGCAGGTGATCAGCGAGATGGCGAAGATCGAAAAAGTATCCAGCTCCAGGCGTTCACTGGCGCGGCCGATCGCCTCCGGCAGCGGCACGCCGCCGCGATAGTCGCGGCAGATCCGCCACAGCTCCGATTTGATCGGCTCCGGCGAATCCTGCGCCACGGCCGTCAACGCCTGCGGCAGCGACATGCCGGCGCGGGCCGAACTGGCCAGCCCGGTACAGGCGGCGGCCAGCTGGTTCCGCAGCAAAGCCCGACGCCGGGCGATCCGCCCCTGCAGGAGCGTCCGCGGCACAATCGCCAGCAACAACGCCACAATGAAGGCCAGGATGTACATGTCCAGCAGGATCCCGCCGACCACCGTCAGCACAATCGCCAGCACGAGAAACCGGGAGTAAATGTACAGTCGCTCCCTGCGAAGGCCCGTGCTCTCCAGCGAATTCATCATGCCCCACAGGTACAGATCGGTCACGGCATTCCAGAACTGGAATACAGGGCTCACCGCCAGCACCACGGCGATAAACAGGCACAGGCAACTGGCGTACGGCGTCAGATCGGTAAGGCTCATCGCCAGGAGGGCAAAGTTCATGGCGACTCCTCCGTCCCGGCGGTCTGCAGAGTGTAAAAGGTGTCCAGGTCGATCAGCTTCCGGTCCATCAATTCCGACATGAAGGAAGGCAAGCGGCCAGTGGCGTGAATTTCTCCGTCGTCGTCATCCAGCAGGAACAGATCGCGCAGCCGCACCGCCGTGCCGGCCGCGTTCATGCCGACAACCTCGGTCACCTGCGTCACGCAGCGCCGGCCGGAAGAGAAACGATGCAGTTGCACAATCAGGTCGATCGCCGAGGCGATCTGGCGATGGATCGACTGGATCGGCAGATCAGCCGCCATTTGCACCAGCACCTCCAGCCGCAGGACGACGTCCTCCGCGGAGTTGGCGTGGATGGTGGTCAAGGAGCCATCGTGGCCTGTGTTCATCGCCTGCAGCATGTCGAGCGCTTCGGGCCCGCGGCACTCGCCGACGATGATGCGATCAGGCCGCATGCGCAGGGCGTTCCGCACCAGGTCGCGGATCAGATAGGCTCCGGCCCCTTCGATGTTGGCGTCCTTGGTTTCCAGGCGAACCGCATGATCCTTCCCCAGCCGCAGTTCGGCCGTATCTTCGATGGTGACGATCCGCTCTTTGTTGGGGATGAAGTCGCCCAGGCAGTTGAGCAGGGTGGTTTTGCCCGAGCCCGTGCCGCCCGCCACCAGGATATTGCGGCGGTTGATGACGGCCGCTTTGAGGAAATCGGCGACCGTGCGGGTGAGGGCTTTTTTCTCGATCAGATCGCCGACCGTCATTTTGCTGAGCGGGAACTTGCGGATGGTCAGACAGGGCCCGCTGACGGCGAGCGGTTTGATGACCGCATTCACGCGGCTGCCGTCTTCCAGTCGGGCGTCGACCAGCGGCTGCGAGCGATCGATCCGGCGGCTGACTTTGCCGACGATCCGGGCGATGATCGATTCCGTCACGGCGTCGGAGATGAACCGCCGGCCCGTTATTTCCAGCACCCCCTTGCGCTCGACATAAATGCGGTCGCTGCTGACGACCATGATTTCGGAGATGGAAGGGATCCGCAGCAGGTCTTCCAGCGGACCAAAGCCGAAGAGAATGTCTTTGATTTGTTGACGGATATAGCGCAGCCCCAGGTACTTTTGAAAAGCGGGCTGCGTGCGGGGAGAGACTTTTTCCCAGATGCTCCAGTAGTCCCGCATCACGCGGTCCACCTGGGCGGAGATATCGCGTTCTTCGCCAAACTGGAAATCCTGGCGGATGTACTGGATCAGCTCTTCGAGCTCCTCCTCGCGACCGGGGTGCATGGCAAAGTGTTCCGACCATGCGGCAGGCTGGGCCAGGATTGCTTCTTCGGCCGGGCCGTTCGCCTCCAGCAGGGTCGCCAGCAAGGCGCTGCGGACCGACTGCCCTGCCAGATGCTCCAGCAGCACCTGGCCGCGGGGCTGGTCGAAACCGGTCCGCTCCACGAAGGAGCCGATATCGGTTTCCAGCGTTTCGAACAGCAGCTCCAGCTGATCTTCCTCGGCCGGCTTTCGCTGGGTCCGTTTGTTCGATTCCAGCAGGTTATAGATCTTCTCCAGCAGGGCGTCGTCTTCTTCCAGCAGGTCGTGGTGCACGCCGCGGAGCAGGGCGGAAACTTGCTCGTTCCGTTCATCACGGCTGGCGGAGCCGGAATACGATTCGGCCGTGCGGGTCAGTGTAAGGACGAACGGGAACAGCCGGATCGGCGTTTCCATTTCCACCAGAACGTCCTGCCCGACAAACACGCGCTGCTCGCCCACCTCGACCGTGTTGCCGCCCAGCACGACCAGCCGCCAGCCAGCGTCGACCCGTTCCAGCACAATGGCCGACTCGGCGACCATCGGACTGTCCAGAGAAATATCGTTGGCCGCGCTGCGCCCCACATGCACCAGGCTGCCCTGGGCCGTGAACTCGCCCTGCACGGAATCATTAACAATGCTGTACCAGGAAATTTGCATAGCGGGCGACTCAGGGAGCGGCGGGAGTGGTCACGACGGCCGGTTCCCGCGGGACCTCGGGCGACGCCAGGAATTTCTGCTTGCCATACGGCGTGACAAACAGGATCGTTTCCCCAATCCGCAAGAAAGGCGGGGCGTTGGGGACGCCATCGATGTCCACATAGATCAGCCGGTCGGCGCCTTCCAGCGGGCTTTTAATCGGCGACGCTCCGGTCGCCCCGATTCCACCGGGCGGGCTGGGCGCAAGCTGCAGGTCGGTCGATTGAATCGCCATGATGCGCAGCAGGCGTTTCTCCTGTTCCGATTCGCCATGCAGGTACTCGCCGCGCATGGCGGCCAGGTAACGCAGCAGCAGTTCTGTCTCCGCGCGATTCTCCGCAGAGACCGCCAGGGTGAGCACGCTGCCGGTGGTGGCGTATTCCTGGCCGATCAGTTGCTCTACGCCCGCGGCCGGCGAGCCGCCAACGCCGACCAGGCGGAACGGACCCAGATAGTCCCACTGCGTCGCCTGGGTTTCTTCGACCAGGTCGCGCTGGAAGAACAGGTCGCCTGGCTGGAACTCGCGAGTCGCCAGGCGGTTCTCAAACAGATGTCGATTCTTCCAGGGGACAAGCGACTGGTTGTTCGCCGTTTCGTCTCCCTTGACAGGGACCGATTTGAGCTTGTCCGGCAGGATCGTTTCGCCGTACGCGATGCGTGTATCGGCCGCAACATACAAAGGGTAATTGCTCTCGCGACTCATCCACATAAAGTTCAGGACAACCGCAATCACCCCAAAGCAGGCGGCGATCAACAATTGAACGATGGTCTTCATCGGCAAAATTCCTCGTTCAGGGGGAGTTCGACAGCGGTGGGGCCTGGACCAGCAGGACCTGGCAGTCGGCGTCGGTCTGTTTCAAAATTGTCGCCAGCACGCTGTACGATTCCCGCACGCACAGATACCGCGGCGGACCTGCAGCGGCAACGGATTCTACCCGCCACCCGGCCCGACGCCAGTGTTTGACCAGGTTCGCCGGGCTATCGGGCGCGGCCAGAATCTGCAGGGAAGGACGGCCACGGTCGTCGACCCGGCAGCAGATTTCTTCCGCACCGACCGGCAAAGGCAGCAACGCACCGGCGCGATCTGTCGGTCGGTCGACCTGGGAAATCATCTCCAGCACGAGCCAGCGGTCCGGCGCGTCGGCCGGCAAGGCAGCCAGCCCGGCGACAATCGTTTCCCGTTCGCCCTGTCGCCAGGTAACCAGGCGAAAGCGCCCCGCCGGCCCGCTCGCCGTGTACGCCTTTCGGTTACCCGGCAAGTCGACAGAGGCAGCCAGCGATTGCACCAGCGCGAGCAGTTCCGCCGTGTCGTCGGCCGCCACATGGCTGCTCGACTTGTCGCTGCTCGAATTGTCGCTGCTCGAATTGTCAGCGGCTGTGGGGCGGAGGGCGATTGCGGGCTCGGCAACGGGCTGCGGGTCGGTCAGCCGTGTGAAGCGTTCTTGCATCACCTGGGCGGAGACCTCCTCGGTGCGGAGGCGCCAGCGGCTGTCTTTGACGCCCCAGAATCCACCGCCAGCGATGCTCGTCAAAGGGATCGCCGCATCGTGCGCCGCGGCGGTTGTCGTCGCCAACCCCGGCGGGGCGGGCGCCGGGGTGAGCAGTTCCCGCAGGGCGGTCACGGTGTAAAAGCTGCCCGTCGCCAGTCCCAGCCACAGCGCCGTCGTCAGCACGCGTTCCAGCAGCGTACGCCACGACCGGGGCCGCGGCGCCGGATCGGGGGACGTTTCAGTACCGGCGGGAGAGTCGGACACAAACCACTTTCTGGAGACAGAAGAACCACACGAGCGCTAGGGGAGGTTACAAACCGATGAGCCCGGACAGAGCGTCTTTTCCTTTCTGCAGTCCGTCGCCCAGTTTTTCAAGTTCGCCGATCGACGTTTCCAGTTTTTCTTTGGCCGCCTGCAGCTTGTCTCGTTGCTCTTCGAGTTTTTTGCGGTCCGCCTCTGACAGTTTGGTGTCGCCCAGCTGTTTCGCCAGATCGGCCAGTTCTCCGGCGATTTCCTGGCCTTCCTTGCGTTTCACTTCCAGCTCTGTGCCGGCCTGCGCGATCAGATTCTCGGCCGCTTTCAGAAGTGCTTCCAGTTCTTCCTGGCCTTGCTCCGCCAACTCCTGCGCCTGGCCGATGCCGTCGTTCGCCAGGCCTTCCATTGATGAAAAACCTTTGCTCAGCGACTCCGCCAAGGCGACCGCCTGGCCGATATCCTGTGCGAGCTGGGGCCCCAGGGCAGCCATTTGACTGACCGCGCTGGCGGCATCCCCGGCGGCGGCCGATCCGGCGAGGCTGGCCAGTTCGGCCGACAACGGACCGTTCCAGTGGTTGTTCAGTTCCTGATGACGCTGGCGGGGAACCGCGCTGGGGTCGTCAGGCCGCGCGTGCCAGGCGTCGCCAAACACGCTGCAACGGGACTGGGGCTGGGCGAAATTCCGCAGGAGCGGAACGATCTCGACCGTATGCTGGCCGCTGGCGGTCAAGGCGGGAGAGTCGGCCTGGAAATCGTACGCCTTGGCCTGGGCCAATTCATACCGCTGACGCCAGGCGTCGTTGCGGACTTTCGCCGTAAGGGTCGCCTGGCTGGACCAGAAGGCGCCGACGAACAGGATTAGCAGCAGCAACGGGACCAGCACCATCAGGCACATCACCATCTCCAGCGGCGCAACGCCACGACGAGCATTCCTCGCCCTGTTGCGTTTGCCCTGACTGCTGCCGTTTTGCGCCATGCTTAGTGCCCCAGTAGTTCCGGGTGTTCGAACGTCTTTTTCAGGATCTCGCGGCTTTCACCTGGCAGATCCGAGGAGGCGTTATCCACCCCCTGGACCAGCGGCTGCAGGATCGAACCCGACGGCGCCAGGGGAATCAGCTTCGCCTGCCAGTCGATCTGGACCTGGGCCGACGGCGCGCTGGATTGTGAACCTGTGAACAGGCCCGTGATCGAGGCGCCGCGCTGGTCGGGACGATGATCGCCCCACTCCGGCGCAGCAACCGGCGGCGTCCAGTTCAAGGTATTCCAGCCCGAGTTCACCTGAACGGCCCGCCGCTGCGGTCCGCCGGGCGGAACCTCACGGCCGTTGGCGTTGTAGATCATAGACCCGGCCAGGGCGACATGGCCCTGGCGATGCGGGTTCGTGAAAATCTTGCGCAACAGCATAGGCGGCATGCGGTTGGACCAGGCGACGGCCGCCAGTGAGAACATCTGCTCCGCTTCGGCGTCGGCCGAGGTCCAGCTTTCATAGCCGCGACGGGCTGCGGGACTGTTCTGCATCACATAGGCATGGGCCGCGGGCGCCCCGTCGTTGCCGGTGCGTATATCGAAGCTGTTCGCCAGCAGATAGCGGTTGGTGTAATGCACATATAAATGACCGGCGGCCGACAACTTGCCGTACTCGTGCAGCAAGCGGTAAAGCGGGCCGCGAAAACTATCCACATACGGATAGCCCGCGCGGGCCAGTTGCGAGATTCTTTCCTGTTCCACATCCACCTGCGGCATGGGATGGTCGGACGAGAGATCTCGACACGGGTTGGAAGCATAGTCCCTGGGATACTGGGGCGATTTGAGCAACTCCATCCACTCCCGGAACTTCCCGGTGGCATTCGTCAGATTGGCGAGACCCTGCTTGAGTGCGTCTACAGGAACGTTAAGTTTCTCCAGGATCTCGACTGCAAATCCCAGCACCTGGTTGATTTTTTCTACCGAATTGGTCAGCCGATCGCCCAAAGGATTGAGCAAGATACGGACCTCCTTGAGCCTGGGATCCTGCTCAAAACTTTCGCTCCACTCGCTCGGCGGAACTTCGCGACGGGAACCGGACGGCAGCGACGACTCCGGCTCAACAGGCAGCGTCAACTTTTTGACGCTGGGAAAAACGCGGAGTTCAATCCCCTGGCCGCCGTAGAATTCCTGCAGTTCCTGCAGGGATCGCGAAGCCCCCTGGCTCAGCAAGGTATTGCCGCCCGCCGAGCCAGGCGGTCCGCCGCCCGGCAAGCGACCCGCCGCCGCATCGCCATAAAAACTCAGCGCAGGAATAAGCGCATTGCGGATCCCGTTCCGCGCCGGAACAAGCAGCACCATGACATCTTCCGCGGCGTTCAGCGATTTGGCTTCCAGCAGCACCCGGGTGAGCACGGTCAAACTGACATGCACATGAATTCCCAGGCAAACCGCCTCGATCGCCGGACCAATGCCGAACGGAATATTGTGGCACAGCTCGCTTACCGTGCGGGCGATTTTCTTGGCGGCCAGGCAGGTAATGGCGGCGTTTCTCAGCGTCAGTTTGGCATCGTACAACATGGCGCCCGATTGATGAACGCCGTCTTTCGCTTCGTCCTGCGGCAGCAACTCGTCCATGACCAGTTCGACCAGTTTCTTGTCAGGCTGCTCCAGCGCCTGGGAAAAATTCTGTCCGCCCGCCCATGGCGGAAAGGGAGGCGCGTCCAGCAGCAAGCGCAGAGTGCGGCACATCTGGGCGCTCTCGGGAATTACCGATGTCTCGTCCCCAGAGGCCAGTTGCCGGCCGCCGAAGCTATCGATGATCGTGATCAAAGCGGTCGCTTCCCCCAGCAAGTGGTTGCTGGCGGTGACCGCGTTCATTCCCCGCGCGCGCCATAGCGACGTACTGTAAGCGGCCGCGTCGGCCGCGTTCTGCAGGTCCATCTTCCGTTTGACGGCGACGCCCACGTTACACACGAATCCGATAAGCAGCAGAAAAAAGAGCAACGTCACCAGCGTGACCATGGTCAGCTTGCCGTCCTCGTTGACGGCGATCACTCGAGGCGAAGTCGGCCCACCGCCGGGAACGGGCCGACGGCGAGCATCCTCGCGTGGCAGACGGCGCAGCGCAGCAGCGGACTCCTCGCCGTGAAGAACGGCGAGCAGGAATTCTCGCAGACGCCGCCGTCTAGCGGCTGGCAAAAGTGATCCCCAGGCGACCATTCTTGTTTTGCGGTCCTTCGTTCTGCAGGGCGACCGTGGAAATCACGTCGCGGTAGTATTCGCCGTCGGCGCCCCGCTGCCCAAGCAGCGGACCGATCAACGGCGCGTGGAATCGATAATGAAAAACAACGCGGCAAACAATGTCGTCGTTAAATTGCGCCGGTCCGGTCGTCGTCACCGCCAGCGATTCGACGGCGTCTTTGTACTTCGCTCGCAGGAATCCGGGCGACGCTTTCTTTTGCGAAAACTGGGCGTTAGCCGCCAGGTATGCTCGCTCCCGCGCACTGGCGGTTCCGCTGCTGGAACTACCGTTCTTTTTTTGCATCCCGTTGGCGAAAGGCACAAAAGCCTGCTGCGCCGCCTGGCGAGCGCGCTGGCCCGTTTGGCCGGCGCCGCCGGCTTCGATCGACTGCCAGACAATGGCCGTTCTGGCCCCGGCGAATGCGCTGTACACGGACCCCGTTTTCGCCACCAGCAGCAAGGCGCACTCCAGCGTGAACGCCAGGAATGTCACGTAAAAGGGGAGCGTTAAAACCCAGCCAAGCGAGTAGGCGGCGCCCGACTCGCTTCGATGGAGCGTCCGCCATGCCTGGGCGATCCGGAAGGCTCCGCGGCGCCGGGCCAGCCGTCGCCACAGCTGAATCGTCATCGCTCCCAGCCCCAGCATGCTGGCAAGCCATAGCGGCACGATCCATTCGACCGACTCCAGCGCTATCTGCAGGTTCTCGGACATCACCAGGCTCCCTCAGGGGCGACCACTACAGGTACGGCCAGCCCACGCTGCAGGCGATCAGGTCGTACAAAGCCGCAAAGCCGCGAACGGCCAGCAGGTACAAAGCGACCGCCAGCGGAAACATGACCCCCAGCGTCATCACTGCCTCGTATTCCACCACGCCCCGACGGGAGCCGTAAGCCGCCCGACCGGACAGCGCGGGCTGCTGTTGATAACGTCTTCTGATCATAGCCATACGATCTCCGCCAGCACGGAAACTTGCGCCAGCACCGAGCCGGCCGAGAAATAAGCGCCAACAGGAATCGGACGCCGCAACAAAGCATCGGCCTGCAGTTGCGGCCGCACCACCAGCATCGGAACCAGGGCATAGCCGATCCGCAACACGGCAAAACGGACCAGCCGGAATAGTCCCACGTGCCATAACAGCAGACCCAGACTGGCCAGGCCCGCCAGGAGGTAACCCAAACAGATCGCCAGCACGCCTGTTCGCCATCCCAGGAAGGCGCCCATCACCGTCGCCATTTTGATATCCCCGCCTCCACAACGCGCCAGCATGCTGATGAACGTCATCAGCCCAAACAGGCAACCGGCTCCCAGCAAGCTGGCCGCCAGGCCGATCGTGCCCCAGGCGACCGGTCCCACCACTTCGCCCAGCAGGTCCGCCGTCAGCGCGGCCGCAGCTTCCTCCGTCCCCAGGGAAGGGGAACCGTATGCGGCCTGCAGCGAACCGCCAACATTGAGCAACAGGGCCCAGCCCAGCGCCGGATACGTCGCCCAGTTAAACACCTTATGCCAGACGCTGTCGGTCCACAAACAAACCAGCAAGAACACGGCAAACGTCAAACCGGTTGCCGTCCCCCAGGGATAGGGCAGCACATTCCACAGCAAACCGGCTCCCAGGGGAACCGTCAGCAGCGGAGCGCACAGGGCGATCAGCCAGGCTTTTCGCCGGGATTCCGCCGGCCAAAAAGCAGGCGCAGGAAGCGGAAGATCGGCGGGCGTTGGCATAAGGCGCATCAAACAGGGCGGGAGCGCAAAGATGCAGGACTAGGGCGTTTCAAAGCCGCCATCCTTGACAGCATTGGTCAGGTACGGCTTGACCGCCTTGAAAATAAATACGCCAACCGCAATCAACGCCACGACCACCAGGGCCGCAACCCCCAGCACCATCACGGTCGACATGGCCTGTTCGCCGTCTTCATCCTGATGAAATTCGCGACACACCTGCAGGTACTTTTTTACAGACGTCATCATATTCCTGTTCCTTGCTCCAGTTTTCTAAACCAAAATCCTGAACCAGGATGCTGATCCTGTGTTACCACCCCCGATACGGTATTCTCCAGGAAACATCCCTTTTTCCCCTGTCTGCCGGACATCTTTTTTTTCGCATCATCGCGAGGGAGACCTCCGCCCCCAAAGGTGCATTGTAGTCCGGCGTAAAAAAGGATGCACGTGGCCCAATGTTTCTTAAAACGAAACCGTCTATCCGCCCCCAATCCTGCCGTTCCCTCCGACAGGATCACCGATTTATCAGCGTCGCAGGCCCGTCGCAGGCTACAGCCTGCAGATCCAAGCCCTGGACGCCCCGCCCCCCTGGCGGCTATAAACAGGAAATAGCCCCATCGGGCGAATCCACTCAGGGAGAAACCGTGGCGCACAACGACATTGCCGACGAAACCTTGCGGGCCATTCGTCGGATCTTGCGAAAAACGTCTGGGTATTCGCGCCAGCTTTCTCGCCAGTCCGGGCTGACGGTGCCGCAGGTGCTGTGCCTGCGGTTCATTGCCGAAGCGACCACCGAAACGGAAATCACCGTCGCCATGGTCAGCCAGGCCGTGCAACTGGCGCCGGCGACGGTCTCCCGGATTCTGGATCGACTGGAAGACGCTGATCTGGTCATTCGGGAACGACGCAGCCAGGACCGCCGCAAGGTCTGCCTGTCGCTGACCGAACTGGGTCGAAAGCAGGTCGATACGCTGCCGACTCCACTACAGGAACAGTTTGTCGCCCGACTGCGGGCCCTGCCTGCGTCCGAACAACGGGGACTGCTGGACTCGCTGCAGAAAGTCGTCGAAATGATGGAAGCGACCGACCTCGACGCCGCGCCGTTGCTGGAATCGGGCGAAGCTCCTTACGACAGCTAACGTCCGCCCCGTTTCTGTCTCTGCTTCCGCCCGCGAGTGAAACCGTTCAGCCGGCCTCATGCTGCGGCCCGAATTCCTCCCGATAGAAGACCTGGCCGTCGCGGAACGGATCCAGTTCCGCCGGGTCGTGGGCATGGACCTGAAAAAATTCCTGCGGCATCCCCGCAAAGCCATGCGTCCAACCGAACTGGCCGGCCGGCACAAAGCCAAACCGGCCATAGTACGCCGGATCCCCGGCGACGACCGTAAACGGATTCCCCGTCGCGGCCAGCAACTCCTGTCCCGCGACCACCAGCGCGGAGCCCACGCCCCGTCTCTGCTGCGCTGTCAACACGGACAGGGGAGCAAGTCCCTGGCCGTGCAATTCTCTTCCTTGGCGGCGCACCACGACCGGCGAGAAAAGCAGATGCCCGACGAGCGTCCCTTCCCTCTCAGCCACCAGCGACAGCCCGTCGGCATTGCTGCTGCGGAGCGCATCGACGAGATCGGCCTCGCCCTGGTGACCGTGCACGGAGTTCGCGAATGCGTCGATCGTTATGTCCCGGATCGCCGCGCGATCGGCCAGTGTTTCTTTACGGATAGTGATCATCACAAGCCTTCACGGCGCCAGCGCTGGCGAAGAATCTGTGTGCTGTTGCCGGGCCCGCATCCCAGATCCACGATCAGGGCGGGCTGATCCAGCGCGATTCGCGATGCCAGATCCACTGCGGCGCGGGTGCGTTCGTCGCCAAACTGCAGGTAGCGTTCCGCGTTCCAGGATTCCATGGGAAGCGGCCTTTCCGGCGAACGGGGGCGAAGCGTTCCCCGCGGGCCGAGCAATGCCAGACCAAAGGCGTTGGATGGATAACAGGGAAGGGCCAGTCTCCGTGAATGGGAGAAAGGCTCCGCCGGCAAGAGGCCCCGCCATCGGGGCGCCGGTCAGGAGTTGGGAATCGCGAAAACGCTTTCGCGATTCCCATTCGCCGGTTCAACCAGGCCAGCTTCTTTGGGAGAAGCAGGCGGCCTGGATCGGCAAGCTGCGGATTACTTCTTGGGAGCGAGAATCGTCGTCATCATACGCTGGCTTTCCATCGAAGGCGGCTTCTCGACCGTCGACACTTCCTGCAGTGTGTCAATGATCTCCAGCAGCATTTCGCGGCCGCGTTCATGGTGGGCGTTTTCACGTCCACGGAACATCACGTTGATTTTGACTTTATCGTTCCGCTTCAGAAACTGCTCGGCGCGACGGACTTTGAAGTCGATGTCGTGATCGCCCGTTTTGGCGCGGAGACGAATCTGCTTGAGCTGGGTGCGATGCGTCTTGCCGCCGTCGGACTGTTTCTTTTTCCGCTCATACTGGACCTTGCCGTGATCCATGATGCGGCAGACGGGCGGCCGCGCATCGGCGGCGACTTCCACTAAATCCAGACCTGCCTCGACAGCAAGCTGGCGGGCCTTGTCGGTGGGCATTTCACCCAGCATTTCCCCGTTCTGATCGACAACTTTGACGGGTGAAATACGAATCTGCTCATTAATCCGCTGCTTTCCGATAACAAACTCCTTGAATTGAGGACGAAACTGGGCGAGCGCTAAAGCGTTCCATTTTTATCGACGCATCGCTCGACACTCGTGAATCATAGGCTGCATCCGCCCGTAAGGAAAGCGCAGTCGCCCACGATATTCCCTTAAATCGGGCTGGTAACGATTCTTCTTACGACGAAGACGATTCTGACACCCGCCCTTTCCTGGGCGTCGGGCGACCGCGTTGCTAATCCTCGCACCACCAGATTGCCGCCCAAAAAATCGAAAAACCCCTTGTTTCTTACCCAACCTGCCACATCCGACCCGCCAGGCCGTTTGGCGCGGGAACTGCAACATACTTTCTTCAGCGAACCGAAAAATCCTGGATTCGCTTTTAACGCAGTCTTTTCGCTGCGATCCTTTCTATAAGTCTACAGCCAAGCAAGGAGCACTCCCGTGCGATTCGCCCTCAGCCTGACCGCAGCGACGCTACTTACGGCCATTTCCACTGGTCCCTTATGGGGACAGGCCGATGGACTGCGTCTGGAAAAAACCGTTTCCGAAGCCCTCGACGACGGTCCCGAAGTCAATGTTGATTACAGCCGTCGACAAGGTGTCCACCTGAGCGGGGATACCGGCAAAGGTCCCATCTCCGATCACGACGGCGTGGTCGATGTCGACATCAACGGCACGAATGATCCCGACGGACCGATCGATATCGATCTCCGCGGCGGCGCCGACCTGGATCGCCGCGTACGGGCCCAGTCGGCCGCCCGACTGAGCGATGAGGACCCGATCTTCTCGCCCGCCCGACCTGCCGCCGTGCCCCAACAATACCGCGTTGACCCGCGGACGCAGATCCACCTGGAAGCAGACAACTGGCGTTACCGGTTCCACAACGGCATGTGGTGGTACTGGATGCCCAATCAATATTGGGCCGTCCATACACAGGGGGAATGGCATCGTTATGCGGTGCAGTAAGCCCGATTACCATCCCATGGAATCGGATCGCGAAACAGCCGGCCAGCCAGCCGGCTGTTTTTTTATTGACAGACGCACGACTTCCCGCAGCATGAGGAAGACGAGCTCCCCGCACGCCGTCCAATTGTCGTCCGGACGTCCCCCATGTTAAAAACAGCAGGGCAGGGGACTGCAGAGCAACCGCCCGGGAGCTGTCGCATGGCGCTATTTTCGCCGGAAGAATTTACCGTCAAAGCACTGCTGCAGGATCTGGCTGATAACGGACGCTGGCAAACCTGGCTGCTGCTGGCCGACTTCTGGGGCGACCAGGGCGACGTCGAATCGCAAACGATCTGCCTGGCTTTCGCCGCACACCAGATGCCGCTGATCGTCGCTCCCCTGCCGGCCCTGCCCAACCGCTCCGACTTCCACTTCAGTTCCGGACAATGGAACCAGGAGAACCTCACCACGTTCTTCGCCGACGCTCCCCCTTATTTTGCAGCGATGTGCTGCTGCGACTTCGCCGCCCTGGTGCTGCTGGCCGCCGACGAACAGGAACGCCAGGATGCGGCCCCCTTACTGCAGGCCGCCCAGGCCGGGCTGGCGGGCGAACCGCTGTCGCTGATCTGGCACGAAGCGTTGGCCCAGGCGGTGACGCTTCCTGCCGACCAACGTTCCCGACCGCTGTACGCGGCGGCCGTCGCCTGCAACGCGATCCACTCCCTGCACCCCGACGGCAGCCGCTCTACCGAATTTATCGCCAGCATGGCCAGCTACCTTGCCGAGTTCGTCGTGCAGGGTTCTCCCCAAGGGACTGAATACGAAATCAACTGGCAGCAGACCCGCTGCGGCCGGCTTGTGCTGGCCCATCGCCGCGATCCGCTGCTGCGCACACTGCTCGATGGGTGCAGCCGTAACCTGCCCGAGTTTGGTCCCCTTTATCTGCAGCGACTGGCCAGCCAGGATCTGGGCCTGCAGTCGCTCGATTCCGCAGCGCCGGGAACGTGATAAACTCAACCGGTCCGCGACTCTCCACAGAAGGAAACACCATGCAGGAAGAAGAACATCAAACGCTGACCCAGGGCGCCGGGCTGGTCGATTTCTCCCACCGCACGCACCTGGAACTGCAAGGCGCTGACCGCACCGTGTTCTTGCACAACTTTTGCACCAACGAAATCAAACTGCTCCAGCAGGGCGAAGGCTGCGAGGCGTTCCTCCTCAACCCCCAGGGGAAAGTCATCGGTCTGGTCGCCATTTTCTGCGGCCCCGAATCGCTCTGGATAGAAACGGTCGCCGGCCAGGGCCCCACCCTGCACGGCCACCTGGATCGCTACATCATTCGCGAAGACGTCGAAGTCCACGATCGCACCGCCGAGCGCCGTGAATGGCTGCTCGCCGGAGCCAATGCGCCGGAACTGCTGGCCGCCGTGACCGCCGCTCCCGTCCCGGAAACAGGCCACGCGCATCAGGACGCTCTCATCGCTGGCGTCCCTGTTTCCGTCCGCCGCGTGAAATGGACGCCGGCCCCGACCTTCCTGGTCGCCATGCCGGCCGACGACTTTACCGCGGTCGGCGACGGGTTGCGTGCGGCAGGAGCCCGCGACTGCAGTCTGGCCAGCTATGATCGCATCCGTATCGAAGCCGGCATGCCGGAGTTCGGCCGCGATGTGACCGTCGCCAATCTGCCGCAAGAGGTCGACCGCGACGACACGGCGATTAACTTCCGCAAGGGCTGTTACCTGGGCCAGGAGACGGTTGCCCGGATCGACGCCCTGGGCCACGTGAACTGGCGTTTCACCCCGCTGCTCCTGCAGGCCGACACAGCCCCGACGGAACTGCTGGAGTTCACCCTGGACGGCAAAGTCGTCGGGCGCATGACGTCCGCCGCCTGGTCCCCCGAACGCAACTCCGTCATCGGCCTGGGCTACGTCCGCACCGCCCAGGCAAAGCCCGGCGCTAAGTTTGATTCACCCGCCGGCCCGATCCAGGTCGGCTTTGACGTTTAACCAGGAGCCGAAAGAAAAGGAGTTCACCGCAGAGATGTACCGTCGCTGCCTGATCGCGTTACCGCGATCAGGGCGATTTCTGCGGCTGCAGGTCGCTTAACTTCAGCGCATGTTTCAGCACCGTTTCGCCGTCGCCGTTATGAACCGCAAGCGTGATGGTCGGCGAGGACGTTTCCCAGTCGATCGTGATGGAGCCGAAGTTGACGCCGTTGTACTGCTCGCCCAGACGATGGCTGTTCGGCTCGCCCGAGTTGGGGCCGCTGGGGGCGTTCAGGCTGGACGAGGTCAGATCGAACAGCGGGTAACCGGCCGCCGTATCGTCGATCTGCGAGAGTTCGGCCCGATGCCGATCGCCGCTGATGAACAGCACGCCGGCCGCTTGCTGCTCGCCAACGAGACGGAACAGACGGGCCCGCTCCCGCGGGAAATTGTCCCACTTCTCCCAGCCATGTTGGTCGGGCAGCACCTGGATGCTCGAGGCGATAATCCGCACTTCGGCCGGCTGCTGCAGTTGCTCGGCCAGCCATTTCCACTGGGCTTCGCCCAGCATGGTCGCTGCAGGATCGTCGCTGGGACCGAACGGTCCGTGCCGCTGCTGGTCGGCCTGCAGCCGCTGCAGGGGGCTGCGAAAGTATCGCGTGTCCAGCAGAATCACCTGCACCCGGCGACCCTTGGGACCAAAAACCTGCGCGTCGTACAGGCCCGGCCGCTGGCGACGGGGGGAGTCGGCCGGTGTTTCAAAAAACTCATTGAACACCTGCTGCGATTCGGCCTTCATCGGGTATTCGGCGCCGCCGTCGTTGACGCCATAATCGTGATCGTCCCAGATTGCCAGAATAGGGCACGCCGCCTTCAACCGCTGGAACGTCGGCTGGTCGCCCAGCTGTTTGTACTTCGTACGGAGGACCTCCATCGATTCCGAGTCGCCGTAAATATTGTCGCCAATGAACAGGAACAGCTGCGGCTTGAAACCAACAATCGCATCCCAGATCGGCTGCGGCAGATTCTGCCGCACGCACGACCCCAGCGCAATCCGCGTCAACGGCTCCTCCGCCCCCCTCGCCGGCAGCCCCGCCGCCAGCACCATCCCGCACACGATTCCAGCAAGCGTCCGTCGCCACAGAATAGAAGCCGCGTCATTCAACATGCGTGTCCCCGTCTTCAAAAGAAGTTCGTCGCCGTCGCCAATTCACCTGCACCCCGTGCCGCCATTTTAATCAAAGCGTCCGCGTCTGTATCCGTCCCCACGACGAATCTTAACCCGCACTCCCTCTTCGAACAGCCAGATGACGGGCCCCGCCTGATCGCCGCTCGACGGGGACACTGCAGCGGCCAACGAGCCGGATACGCGGTCCGGGAAAGAAGTTGCCAGGCGGAGCGAACGGGCCGCGATTCACTTCGCTGGCACACGATGGAACCGGATACATAATTCGGCGAAAGGAACTGGCAGAAGGAAAAACGACCCCAACGAAACGAGCAATTCAGCGTGAAATGCGCTGTCGCCGATCACGAAAAAAGCAAGTTGATGAATGGCCGTCCAAATCAGGGGATGCGCCAAGCCACACGCCAAAGGCATGACAAAAAAATACGGTGAGATCGCGGTTGTTATCCCTTTTGGCACGCGAAAATTGATCCACGCAGCAAAGAGCGCACCGAGGATAACGGCCGACAGCGGCGCCCCGGCAACAGCGAGAAGAACCCCCAGGTCAGAGTGATAGCGAGAACCCGGCTTGGAATCGGGAATCTCCAGCAGTGCGCACCCCATGCACGAAGCACAGACGCCAAGGGCGAACCATCCTGTCGCAGCCAGCAAGTAAGAACATTGAATCGCAGACACGGATGCCTCACACCTGGGCCGGGCAGCACCGCAGTTCGCCACTTGGGTGCAACCTTGTTTATGCGTCATCGTGTGGGCAAAAAATGGGCCCGCCCCAACTCTGCCAGTCTGGGATATGCATCTGGGATAATCAATAGAGGCCCCCTTTTCTGTCACGCACCGGCTCGCACTCCTGCTTCGAACAGGTGTTATGGCAGGTTGCAAACCTGCCCGACACACTTTGCTTCCTCATTCGGGACAATGCGCCCTTTCGTCAGAGGTAGGAAATGCTTGCCGTGAAGGGCGGCGCCCGGCATACTACAGGGAATGGATCGCGAACTGGTCTTTAAGCTGACCGCCGCGTTTCGCTGCGTCCTTTCGCTGGAACGCTCGTCTTGCCGGGATCGGGCGAGGCTGGCGGGCGGCGATCCTGACTTCCTTCCTTCACGATGAAATACCCGCCATGTCATTGCAGCGCTCTGTGGACCTTGCACGACGGCAGTTTTTTACCTCGACTGCGTCGGGGGCTGGCTTTCTGGCGCTGGCTTCGCTGTTGCGGGATGACGGTCTGATCGCGGCCGAGCCGTCGGCTGAAGAGTCGATTATCAATCCGCTGGCGCCGAAGATGCCGCACTTTGCGCCCAAGGCCAAACGCTGCATTTTCATCTTCCTGGCCGGCGCCCCCAGCCATGTGGATCTGTACGATCCCAAACCGGTGCTGAACGAACGCAGCGGAGAGCCATTGCCGGATTCGCTGACCGAGAAGGTGCGGTTTGCCTTCATCAAAAAAGAGTCGGCCGTGCTGCTGGGCTCGCCGCGCAAGTTCAGCAAGCATGGGGAAAGCGGCATGGAGGTGTCCGATCTGCTGCCGCACATCGGCGGTTGCGCCGACGACATTGCCCTGGTCCGGTCGATGCATACGGACGCCTTTAACCATCACCCGGCCCAGCTGATGATGACGACCGGCGTCCCCCGCTTCGGCCGTCCGAGCCTCGGTTCCTGGCTGACCTATGGGCTAGGCAGTCCCTCCAAGGATCTGCCGGGCTACGTGGTGCTGACCGCTGGCCGCGGCAGCAGCGGCGGCGTTTCTAACTGGACCAGCGGCTTTTTGCCCTCGACCTACCAGGGCGTTCTCTTCCGCAGTGAAGGGGAACCGGTCCTCAATTTGAACAACCCGCCCGGCGTTTCCCAGGCCAGCCAGCAGCTGGGGCTGGACCTGATCAGCCGCCTGAACCAGGAACGTCTGCAGCAACTGGGGGACGATGAGATTGCCAGCCGCACGTCGGCCTATCATCTGGCTTATCGGATGCAATCCGCGGCGCCCGAGCTGATTGATATCTCGGACGAAACCCAGGAGACGCTCGACCTGTACGGGGTCAACCGGAAAGAGCCCGACAAGTACAACTTCCGCGGCGGAGGCGCCCATGTGTACCAGCAGTTTTCGACCAACTGCCTGCTGGCCCGGCGCCTGGTGGAACGGGGGGTGCGGGTGGTGACGCTGATGCACGCCTCGTGGGATCATCACAGCAATTTAACGCCGGAGATTGAATACAACGCCGGCATGCTCGACCAGCCAGCCGCAGCCCTGGTGCAGGATCTGAAGCGGCGGGGCCTGCTCGACGACACGCTGGTCGTCTGCGCGGGAGAATTCGGCCGCACCCCCCTGGGGGAGAACCGCAGCTCGGCCAAGAACAATACAGGCCGCGACCATCACCCGTATGCATTCAGCCTGTGGATGGCCGGCGGCGGCATCCGCGGCGGGCAAACGCTGGGGGAAACCGACGACATCGGCTGGTCGCCGGTCGCCGACCCGATCCACATTAACGACCTGCACGCCACCATGCTGCACCTGTTTGGCTTTGACCATTTCAAGCTCAATGTCCGCTTCAAGGGGCTTAATGTTCGCCTGACCGATCAGGGCGGAAAAGTCGTTAAAAAGCTGCTCGCCTAGGTCGATTATCTGCCCGGCGCGGGGTCCTGCAGTAAAGTTTGCCTTTTATCGATTCCCTCGGCGCGGTATTCTGTTCTTCCTGAATTCTCGTCGAAAATGATCGCAGCCGACGGCGACCGCAGCCGGCTGGGCGATCATGGGAAATGGCCCTTTCTCGGCCTTTGATGTGTGCGCGAACAGGAAGATTTATGTCGATAGAAACCGCAGGCGGCAATGGTTCCTTGAGGAGTCCGTCGGGCGGATCGCAGGCGCCCAACCCGAATATTCTGCATACGGTGATGGAACTGGTGCGGGGCGTGGCCAAGGAACGGGCCGAAGCCTTGACCGTCGACACCAATGTCATGAACCTGGGCCTCGATTCGATGGAGCGAATGGAGATTGTCGCCGGGCTGGAACACGCTTTTGGCGGCCGCTTCCCCGACGACACCCTGCTGGAAATCGAAACGTGCCGCCAGATCGCCGTGGCGGTCGAGCAGTACCTGGGCATTGAAGACGCCCCGCCCGGCAGCGCCGGCGAGGTGCCTCTGGAATATTACTGCTTTGACCAGATGCCCGAGTATCGTCACCTGAAGCTGACGCTCGGCATGCTGCGGGCCAGCGGCGAGCCGAACCCTTACTTCCAGCCGCACGAACACCGGAGCGCCAACCTGACCGTGATCGACGGCAAGGAACTGGTGAACTTCGCCAGCTGGGATTACCTGGGCATGTCGGGCGATCCCGAAATTGCCGACGCCGCCAAGGCGGCCGTCGACCAGTTCGGCACCAGCGTTTCCGCCAGCCGAATGATCGCCGGAGAAAAGCCCGTCCACGGCCAGCTGGAACGGGCGATCTCGCAATTCCTGGGGGTGGAAGACGCCGTCGCGTTCGTCAGCGGCCACGCTACCGCGGAAACCACGATCGGCCATCTGTTCGGCCCGGGCGACCTCGTCCTGTACGACGCACAGGCCGACGCCGGAATTGTCCAGGGGGCTCGGTTGTCAGGCGCCGCCCGCAAGGCATTCGCCCATAACGACTGGCAGGCGGTCGACGAACTCCTCACGGCCGAACGCGGCTCCTGGCGACGGGTCGTGATTGCGATCGAAGGTGCTTACGGCTCCGATGGCGATCTTTGCGATCTGCCGGCGTTTGTTGATGTCAAGACTCGACACCAGGCGTTCCTGCTGCTGGACGAAGCCCATTCGCTGGGCGCCGTCGGAGCACGGGGACGCGGCGTATGCGAGCACTATCGCGTCGACCCCGAACAAATCGATCTGCATCTGGGCGTGCTGGGGAACTCCCTGGGCTCGTGCGGCGGATATGTGGCCGGGTGCGCGGAAGTGGTCGAGTATCTGAAGTACACGGCGCCTGGCTTTGTCTTTTCCGCCGGCCTGACGCCGCCGGCCGCCGCCGCCGCATTGGCCGCCCTGCGGAAGCTGGAGAAGTTGCCGGAACGGGTCGCTATCTGCCAGTCGCGTTCCCACTTGTTCCTGGCGCTAGCCCGTCAACGCGGGATGAACACGGGTCAGGCCGGCAACACGCCGATTACGCCCGTCATTCTGGGCAACTCGCTGCATGCCTTGCGAGCATCGCGAGAACTGGCCCAGCGGGGCTATCATGTGCAGCCGCTGCTGCACCCGGCGATTGAAGAAGAAAACGCCCGACTGCGGTTCTTCATCACGACCAGTCACACCGAAGAGCAGATCCGTGGGGCCGTTGACGCCACCGCCCAGATCCTGGCCAAGATCGACCCGCAGCTGCTGATGCATTGACAAACGGAAGCGGAAAAATCCCGCGTACCAAGGCGCCTGTCCTGCTGCGACAAGCTACGGTGCTTCGCTATCGTCTTTGACGGGCGGTTCGGTCGTCGCAGCCGCTGGTTCGTCCTTCTCGGCCGGAACGTTCTTGTCTGCGGCCTTTTCAGCGGGATCGCCTTCGGCGGGGCTTTCTGGCTTGTTTTCTTCAGCCGGCTTGTTCAGCTCGCCCAGTTCGAGCAGCCCCGTTTTGGCGGCGATGGTGCGCGGATGCAGCGGCAAGTCGTCGGCCAGGTCTTTCAACATGGCGACGGCCTCGGGCGTGCCCATGCGGAACAGGATCCGGGCGGCCCGTACTTCGCGGCGGGTGCCGGGGCTTTTCTCCGCACTTAACAGCACCAGAATCATGAGCCGCTGGACCTGCTTCTGCACCTGCGGGGAGGGACTCTTTTGGGCGGCCCGCAACTGCTCGCCTGCGGCCGGGCCGAGCGCTTCGAGCTCTGCCGCGGCGGCCTCGCGGGTGGCGTAGTCGTCGTCATCGAGCAGCCGAATCAGTTCCTGCACTTTCTCGGGATTGGCCTCTCCCAGCGTGGACAGATCGCCGGCAATGATGCTGGCGGTGCGTGAACCGCCAGCCACCAGGCGCCACATGGCCAGTTCGTGGTCGTCGTCGTCAGCCAGCTGGCGCCAATCGTCGGCCAGCTGCTCGTCATCGACTTCGACAACGGACGCATGTTCGGCCACTTCCCCTTCATATTCGATCTTGCCGGTGTCCACCTCAATCACGAACAGTTTCGCGGGCAACGCATGCTCGTTCGTGGGGCCACGGGGGGCGGGAAGCAGAAGCACGGCGTACCCGCCGACGCTGAAAATCTGCACCGGCTCCAGCGGAGAACGGTTGAACTCCACTTTCCCGTCGATCGTCTGGCTGGAAATCAAACCGCCGTCGGGAGCCACGCGACAGATCGACATCTGCCGTCGCGGATACGGCATCGACAGGCCGATCATGTTCTGCTTTTCCTGGTCCCAGTTCAGCGTAATGTGTTCGACCGTGCGATCGAGCATCAGCACGCCCCAGGCCTGGACATCGATATCGTATTCGTAGATTCCGGCGCCCGTGCCATAGCTGGGGACCAGCAGCCGGCGCCTTTGGGCGTCGAACAGGAGCCCAGTCGGCCAGCTGATCTGAGGCTCGCCGCCTTTGGAGGTAACGGGCTCGGCTTTGTCGGCGCCCGGTTCGATCCGGCAGAGTTTCCGATTGACGAGCCCATACCAGACATCGTCGCGCGTATCGTGCGCGACATGCGTGGTTCCGCGGGGTAGCTTGCGGCCCGTGTTCGCCAGCGGTCCGGCCGGCGTGAATTCGCACAGCTCCATCTTGGCCCGCTGGTGATCGCCCGGCTTCTGATAAACGCCCAGAAATCGCACAGGAGCCATGCGGGCCTGGGCGACGGCCTGTTCGTGGTCGACAGCCGCCTGGCGCAGATCCGCCAGTTCGCTTTCCAGATACTGGTAGACCCAGGCTCGATTCTCGGGCCCCAGCACAAACGGCTTGCCGCGATAAATGGTTTCCACATGCAGGGTCGAAACAGGAATGCCCGCTTCGACTCGAACAAACTGCTCAAACTGGATACGGGCCTGCCCCAGCGCCGAAGTCAAGTATCCGATCCGGCTGCGAGTGGCGGCCGTAGAGAAGTCGACCACCTCGGCGCCTTCGGGCGTGCTCGCCAGTTCCTGGGGGTGATAACCGCTGAGGAAGATCTTCTGCACCTCGGCGCCTTCTTCCAGTTCGATCGTCCATTTGACCGGATCGTAACCGGCCAGCACCAGCACGCACGGCTGGCCAATCGCCTGGACTTTGACGGTCACGGTTCCCTGGGCCCGGTTCTGCACCTGGGGAGCCTTGGCGTTGACCGTGCCGCGATACACGCTAAACGCATGCACCGTGGGCGATTCCGGATCGTTGACTTGAAACGGACCGGTAAACTGGGCGACCGTGCGTTCAAATTTTGCCGACATTTTGTCGGCCTTTTCGACCTCGCCAATTGTGCGCAGGCGGGCGATCTCTTTTTCGATTCTTCCCAGATCCTTGCGGAAGTCGGCGGAAATATCCTGCGGCCACTCTCGTTCTTCAGGAGGATCCGCCTGGACCATGCTGCCACCGGCCAGCCCCAGGGCGGCGCCGGCAAGGAGGAGCAGCAGGCAGGAACGCCGCATTTGAAGAAGTTTCATAGGGACGCTCCGCAACATCATTTGCTTGACTTTCTGGCTCACTCATCGGATGTTTCCAAGCCAGGATTATAACCGAACCACCCCCACCCGCCAAACCATTACAATGGCGAAAACGCCATTAAAACGCGCTGAAGGGAACCTTCGTACGCTTGCGAAAGGCGTGACAAACCACACGGGCTGCGTCCCCCTTAAAACAAAGAGGGTGAGGTCGTGGAGTTGGCTGCACGTCCGTCCGCCATCGCGCAGGAAAAACACTTGTGGCCTGGTCCACGACCTTGAAATCAGGCGTGACCATCCATTAACCGCCCTGGCATACCTGGCGAATGATACGGACGATGTTTCGCACATCGTCGATGCCGCGATGCGGCGTCCCTTCAAAGTACAGCCCCAGGTTGCGCAGCGCCCCGCCAATCCCGAAACGACGTTTCTGGTTGGTCATCTCCGAGAACGCCTCTTTCAGGTTCAAATGCTCATCGCCAAAGGGATAGGCCACCTGATGGTACTCGCAGTCCTGCTCAAACTGCCCACGATCGTAAAAGCCCCAGGAACAGAATAACGAGTCGCCATACGGCGCCCGCCAGGCCTCCAGGGCGGCCAGCGCTTCCACAAAACCGGGAGCCTCTTCGACCTGGTCCTGGCGAATGGAGGTCAACGCCGTGCAGAACGACGTCAGCCGCGGGTGCCGCACCGGCTTGACGAACGTTTGAAACTCGGCCGCCTCATTGAACGTGCGGGAATCCAGCAGCACGGCGCCAATCTCGATAATCTCCATCTCCTGCCGGGGCACGGGGCCATTATCGGAGCAGGTTGCTTCGAGATCGATAATCAAATAGTACGGCGCCGTAATCCACAGCGAGTCATGCTTTTCCATAGGCGAGCATTGTAGCGGAATCCTCCGGCCCGGTGAGGGCCGCCGTCCAGAAGCACGCAGAGGCTGGATTCCTGCTGCGGCCGCCGTCACAATGGGGCCAGCATCGTCCCTGCCCGCCTCCTGCCGCCAGCCTGAAGTTCCCGCCATGCACATGCTCCCGCCAGCGCGCCGCCTGTTGATTCTGGCTCTCCTGTTTTCGCCGGCACTCGCCGCCAGGGCGGAAGAGCAACCAGTCACGGTCGACGACCTCTACCGTTTCGATCAACCCGCCAGCATCGCCGCCGCGTCCGACGGCAAGACGATCGTTTTTGAGCGGCGCTGGGCCGATCGGAACCAACGGCAAGAACGCCATTCGCTCTGGCAGGCGTCCGACGCCGCGGCCGCCCATCCGTTGGAAGCAGGCGAGCCCGACGCCCGGTCTCCGATCTATTCGCCCGACGGCAAGTGGATCCTGTTCACCTCCACCCGTCCGTTCCCCGGCGGCGAAAGGGCCGTTACTCCCGTTCCGCCGTACTCCGATCCGGCGACCGATATCTGGCTGATGCCGGCCGCCGGCGGTGTCGCCATTCCGCTCGGAGGGAAGCACAAACCGTATGGTCGCGTCTTTACCGACGGGTTTTATGGCGGCATCGTGTTCTCTCCCGAGGGCGATCGCCTGGCGTTTATCGCCGACGACGGCCGTGATCCGCGCACCCCGGCGGAGATCGCCAACAACGTGCAAATCGTCCGCGAGGACCAGGGCGAAGGGTATGAAGGCTACGGCCCCGCCCAGGTCTGGATCGCCGACCTGGACCTGCCGGCCGCCGCCGCGGACCGCAACACCATCGCGTCCGCGCAGATCCATCGCGTGACAAACGACCAGAACTGGTACGGCGATCCGCAATGGGAGCCAGCGGGACACGCGCTGATCGTACACGCCAACACGACCGCCGACCGGGAGTCGGTCCGGTACAGCATCAACAAGAACTTCGACCTGTGGCGCCTTCACGACCTGCCGCCCCGCGGCCCGGCCGGCGACGTAGCCCGTCCTGCGACACGGACGCAATTGACCTTTGGTCCAGGACCTGAAGTCTCACCCCGCCTGTCGTCCGACGGACGCAGTCTGCTCTGCCTGAGCATCCCGCGACGGGGTTCGCATTTTGATGTCTTTAATCTGCTGCTGCTTGACCTGGGTCCGGCCGGGGGAGCGGGACGGGTGCTGTTCGATCACCATGGACCGGCGGCCGACCAGGCGCCGCATCAGCCGCCCAGTTTCCCGTTGCCGGAAGATTGCTGGCTGTCGCCGACGACGATCTACACGCGGGCCAACGTCGGCGTTGACCAGATCCGGCAAGTCATCGACCTGACCGGCTCCGCCCCGGCTTTACCAAAGGCGACGCCCGAATCGGTCGATCCGGCCCGGGCCGCCGCCGCCCAGACCCGGCGCCGTCTGGCTCCGCCGAGCAACCCGTTCCTGCAGGACCGCCGCCTGGCCTCCAGCGAGATCGTCCGCTGGAAGAGCTTCGACGGGCTGGAGGTCGAAGGGCTCTTCACGCCGCCGGCCGATCCGTCGATCCAGCCGCCCTATCCGCTGGCGCTGTATCCGCACGGTGGGCCGCACAGCCGCTCGTCGCAAGGCTTCCATTTGACGGTGCAGGTGCTGGCCGCAAATGGTTACGCCGTGTTCCAGCCCAACTATCGCGGCTCGGCAGGCTACGGGCAGAAGTACATCAACGCCGATCGCTTTGACCTGGGCGGCGGCGACATGCGCGACATACTGACCGGCATCGACATGCTGGTCGCCAAAAAACGCGTCGATCCCAAGCGTCAGTTTATCTACGGTTCCAGCTACGGCGGCTTCACCACCTGCTGGCTGATCGGCCAGACCAACCAGTTCTGCGCCGCCGTGCCGCAAAACGCGGTGACCGACCTGACGGCCATGTGGGGGCTGAGCGATATCCAGAGCTGGACCGAATGGGAATTCGGCGGACGTCCCTGGGAAACGCCGCAAGCGATGCGCGAGCATAGCCCGCTCACGTACGTCGCCAATGTGAAAACGCCGACCCTGATTCTGCACTCCCAGAACGACCGCCGCGTGCCGCTGCCGCTGGGCCGCATGTACTATCGCGCTTTGCAATCGCAAGGCGTGGAAAGCCAGATGGTGATCTACCCCAGCGAAGGTCACGGCATCCGCAGCCTGCCCCATCAGGAAGACGTGCTCCGCCGGGTGCTGGACTGGTTCCAGCGGCACGACCCGGCCCGACAGCCGTAACGGACCGCAAACACGGGTCTCGGCGCCGGGGACCGCAAAGACTGCGGGCTGGGTAAACTTTAACCCGCAGCAACTGGCGGATAATCGCAACGAATGGCGTTTTTTTCGGCTCCCCCCAAGGATCGACCACCGTTTTTTCCGATGAACAACAGGAAGCGCCGTTGCTTTTTTGCTGTTTGCCGGAGCCCAACCCATGCACCGTCCCTGGATCCTGTTCGTCGCCGTCGGACTTTTCGCAAGCTCCGCGTCGCTGGTCGGCGCGCAGGAATTCTCGCTGCGTCCCTCGCTGGAACTCCCCACGGTGGAAGAATTCTTTGCCGGAGAAGAAGCGGGGGAAGAAGCCGAGGAAGAGCCGGACGAAATCGAGACCGACCGCGATTCGTTTACGCCTGCCGTCACCACCGCCGGAGCGGGCCGGATCATTGTCGAGGCCGCCCACTCGTTCGTCGATAACCGGTCGGTTGCGGAAACGCACAGCTTTCCTGAACTGCTCGTACGGGTCGGCGCCAACGACTGGCTGGAGTTCCGCGTAGGCTGGAACTACGAAGTCGGCGGGGCCGGGAGTCCCGTTTCCGGCAACGTGCCCAGCGACTTCGATGACGAGGGGCGGATCGAGCGGGAACACCGCCTGCTGTACGGACTCAAGGCAACCGTCAGCCAGCAGGAGGGCTGGCGTCCCGCCAGCTCGTTCATCATTCAGGGCTTTACTCCCACCGGCGGCGAAGCCACCAATACAGAGCTTAGCGCCACGTACGTGTTTGGCTGGACGCTCCCCAACAACTGGGTCTGGGATACCTCGATCCGCTATGGAACCGGCAGCCAGGAAGACGATCATTTCAATGTCTGGGCGCCTTCCACCGTGCTCAAAATCCCCGTGGGCGAACACTGGAAACTGCATGCCGAATACTTCGGCGTGATGAGCGACAACCGCGCCGATGAAACGGTGCAGAACTTCTTCAGCCCTGGCGCCCATTATCTGATTACGCCCAACCTGGAAATCGGCGTCCGCGTCGGCTGGGGCCTCAACCGGGAAGCTGCCAGCTTCTTCTCGAACGCGGGTCTCGGCTATCGCTACTAAGCCCGCCCAGGGCGGAAACGCGGAACCGGCAAAGAAGGCCGCAGCGGCAGGGAGCGAAGGTTGCGAGACGTAGAAGAGGAAAAACCGACGCCGGACCTTCTTCTTTCACTCGAACCGTGAAAAGAATAACTTCCCGATCTTGATTCGTCGTTTTAGGCGAGGACAGACGCCGGACAGTCGACTTTCTGCGCCTGCTTTTTCGCAAAATGACCAAACCCGAATCGACGGTCACTGCCCTCGTGTTCCGAAGAAGCGATCGGCGCGCATCGTCAGGAGACGATTGGCAGGGACGAAACGGGGCGAAAACTGACCGCAGAATCTGGGCGGGCATCCAGCTTCCGGACTCCGGTCAACCGCCCGGTTTTCTCATCGCCAGGGCATGGACGACCAGCACGCCGCCAACGGAAATCAGGGCCCACCCGATCCAGCGGGGCGGCCGGAAGGTCTGCGAAGGCGCTCGGCCGGTGGTCGCCATGAACACGGGCAAAGCGATGGTTTGCTGGGGCGTTTTCTTGCTGAGCTTCTGAACGACAAAGTCGTTGGCCTTCTCATTCAGGACAAAGCCTTCCACCAGTCGCAGTTGGGCGCCCAGCAGTAACAGCACCACGCCCGCCATAAAATAGTGATTGCGTGTGAACTCCATCGAGCAGCCGCTCCTTCAACACCAGGCATCTTGAAAACTGTTTCTCCGTGCTTCTCTTATCGAGACGACGGCCCGGCCGACTTCATCCGGCCCGCAGAAAACACGTCTGTCCGAATCATTCCCGACAAGCGGAATGCAACGGTTACGCCTGCTTCCATCCCCTCGGCCCGTCGGACGGTTCCCTTCCCCAGGAACGCGGCCGCCACCGTTTTGCGTTGCCCCTTCCCAGGCGATACACTGCGGCTGCGGGTGCGGCATCCAGGCATCCCGCACCCATCCCCCGGCGTCAAGACGCCGCATGGCTCCCCGCCTGCAGTTCCGGGAGCCGCACAACCCCTACGTTTTCTCGGATTTTCAAAGGGATAACCGATGCTTTGCATGAATCACTGGAGCCGCTGGCTCACGCCGCTGGCGATGCTGGGCGCGCTCCTGGCGCCGCGGTTCGCCGCCGCCGACGACACAAGCCCGGGACTGATCGCCGACGTTTACCTGCTGGACAAGCCGATCACGAAACTCGCCGACGCCCCGCAAAACACGAAACCCACCCGGCAGGTGATCGAGGCGAATGTCGATATCGGCTCGCCCGCCCGACTGAGCGTTCTGGCCGGCAGCGGCGAGCAAGTGTTTGTCCGCTGGGCAGGCGAAATCCAGATTGACGAAACGGCAAAGCACACTTTCATCCTCAACTCCGATGACGGCTCCCGCCTGCTGATCGATGGCAAGGTCGTCGTCGATCACGATGGCCTCCATGGCGCGACCGAAGCCCGCGCCGACGCCAGGCTGACGGCAGGCCGGCATCAGGTCGTCGTCGAGTACTTCAACAACACCGGCGGCGCCATGTGCGCGCTCTCCTGGAGAGTAACGCCCGGCGGACAGCAGGTGATTCCCGCCGGCGTCTTCTTCCACGACAAAGCCGCCGCGGCCGCGATTCCCAAACCCCAGCCGGCGCCCAAATTCTCCCTGTCCAAGGGGCTCCGCATCAGCATCGTCGGCAACACCCTGGCCGAACGAATGCAGCACGACGGCTGGATGGAAACCCTGCTCCAGGCCGCCTCGCCCGGCAAGGAACTGACCTTTCGCAACCTGGGCTTCTCGGCCGATTCGCTGACCGTGCAGAACCGGGTCGACGGCTTTGGCTCGCAGGATGAATGGCTGGCCCGCACCCAGGCCGACGCCATCTTTGCGTTCTTCGGCTTCAACGAATCGTTCGCCGGAGAAGCAGGTCTCGAAGCGTTCAAGTCCGACCTGTCGCAAACGCTTGATCGCTGGCTGCGGCAGCAGTACAACGGCCAGTCGCCCCCGGCGATCGTGCTCTTCTCTCCCATCGCGCAAGAGAACCTGAACACCCCCAACCTGCCCGACGGCCTGGCTGGCAACCCACAGATCAAACAGTACGCCGACGCCATCGCCGAAGTGGCGACCGCCCGTGGGGTGAAGTACGTCGACCTGTTTACGCCGACGCTGGCCGCTTACCAGCGGGAAGCCAAACCGCTGACCATTAACGGCGTCCACCTGAACGAACGGGGCAACCGCGTCGTCGGCGAAGCGATCGCCGCCGCGCTGGGCGCCGCCTCGGATCTCGACGAGACGCTCCTGGAAAAGCTGCGTCAGGCGGTCGTCGACAAAAACTTCTACTACTTCAACCGCTACCAGACCACCGATGGCTACAACGTCCACGGCGGGCGCTCCCACAAGGTCTACGCCGGCGTCAGCAATCGCGAAGTGATGATGCGCGAGATGGAAATCCTGGAAGCGATGGCGACCAATCGCGATCAACGCATCTGGGCCCTCGCCCAGGGACAAGACCTGGCAGTCGACGATAACGACACGCCCGCCTTTATTCCCACGCCAACCAACTTCCCCGGCCCTGGCAAAAACGGCGAGCATGTTTACCTGTCCGGCGAAGAAGCGCTCGCCAAAATGAAAGTCGCCGAGGGGCTGAAGGTCGAGCTGTTCGCCTCCGAAGAGCAGTTTCCGGAGCTGATCAACCCGGTGCAGATGGCGTTCGACCCCCAGGGACGACTGTTCTGCTGCGCCTGGCCCAGCTATCCGCACTGGACGCCCAAAGACAAAATGGACGACAAGCTGCTGATCCTGATCGACAACGACGGCGACGGCAAAGCAGACGAATGCAAAACGTTCGCCGATGGGCTGCACAACCCGACCGGCTTTGAGTTCTGGGGCGGAGGCGTGCTGGTCGCCATGGCCCCCGATATTCTGTTCCTCAAAGACACCGACGGCGACGATCAAGCCGACGTCCGCATGCGGGTGCTGCACGGCATCAGTTCCGGCGACACGCATCACGCGGCCAACAGCTTTACGATCGGTCCCGGCGGCGCCCTGTACTTCCAGGAAGGCACCTTCCACCGCTCCTCAATCGAAACGCCTTACGGTCCCGTCCGCAACCTCGACGGCTGCATGTGGCGTTTTGAACCGGGCACCTGGAAGGTCCATCGCCACATTCCGTACGGCTTCGCCAATCCGCATGGGCATGTCTACGATTACTGGGGCCAGGGCTTCATGCACGACGGCACCGGCGCCGTGCCGTACCATGAAACGCTCTTCTCGGGTCATCTGCCTTATCCCGATCGCCACGGCCGGGCGCCCGAACTGTACAAGAAACGAACGCGTCCCTGTCCGGCGACCGAGATCCTCAGCAGCAGCCACTTCCCGCCGGAAAGCCAGGGGAACCTGCTGGTAGAGAACGTCATCGGCTTCCAGGGGATCCTGCAGTACAAAGTGACGCCCGACGGCTCCAGCTTCCAGGGGAAAGAGATCGAGCCGATCATTGAATCGACCGACCTCAACTTCCGCCCCGTCGATCTGGAAATCGGCCCCGACGGCGCCCTGTACTTCACCGACTGGCAGAACCCGATCATCGGCCATCTGCAGCATCACATCCGCGACCCCAACCGGGACAAAAAGCACGGCCGCGTCTATCGCATTACCTGCGAAGGCCGCGACCTGATCCAGCCCGTCCCCGTTGCCGGCGAGCCGATTCCGGCCCTGCTGGAACTGCTCAAGTCGCACGAAGATCGCGTCCGCTACCGGGCCAAAATCGAACTCAGCAGCCGCGATAGCGCCGCCGTCACAGCCGCCGTCGACAAGTGGGCCGCAGCGCTCGACAAAGCCGATCCCGACTACGCCCATAACCTGCTGGAAGCCTTGTGGGTGCACCAGTACCACAACGTGGTCAACGAAGCACTCCTCCGCCAGGTGTTGCGGTCCGACGACCACCGCGCCCGGGCCGCCGCCACCCGCGTGCTGGGCTATTGGCACGACCGGGTCAAAGATCCCCTTGATCTGTTGCTGGCCCAGGTGACCGACGAACACCCGCTGGTTCGCCTGGAAGCCGTGCGGGCCCTGAGCTTCATCCCGCAAGAAGAAGCCCAGCTGATCGCCCTGGAAGCGGCCAACCTGCCGATGGACGCCTACCTGGAATACACGTTCAACGAAACGATGAAAACGTTGACCAAACTTTCCAAGTAGGGCGTCCCGTCATCCGCCCGTCGCAAACCACTGCGACGGGCCCAACGGGGCAGGGGAGTCCCGCATCCGCATCTGGATACTCACCGTTGGATAGCCGATCCGCATGAACAGCGCTTCGCCGGCCCACCCGTAAATCGCCTGGCTGGCTCCCAGGCCAGGCAGACCAGGGCCCGTCATGATGATGCCAAAAATCGTCCGCCAGACGCCTGGATCTCGCAGTTCAAGCGGTTCCCTCCGCCAGGCGTTTGAATCTTGCAGTTCAAGCGGTTCTTTGTCACAGGAGTCGTCAACTGGCGAGGAATTCATGCAAGCCGCCGCGGAGATTTGGAGAGAAAGTTTGCCCGTCTGCCGTGGTGATGAAGGGTTGAGTCTGGTCTAAAATGGCAGGCTATACAAGCAGCCCAACCCTCCTATCCCTGGCAGGATGCAATGTCGCAGCAGGAACATAAAGCCGACGCCCCCACCGAGATTCGCTGCGCGGCGATCACCGTCAGCGATACGCGCACCGAAGAAACCGATACGGGCGGCAAGCTGCTGGTCGAACTGCTCACGGCGGCCGGCCATGAAATCACGGCCCGCAAGATCCTGCCCGACGAACCCGACGCCATGCGATTGCTGCTGGTGGATCTGTCCGAGCGGGACGATGTCGATGCCATCCTGATGACGGGCGGCACCGGCGTCAGCAGCCGCGACCAGACCTACGAAACCGTCTCCGCCCTGTTGACCAAACCGCTGCCCGGTTACGGCGAGCTGTTCCGCCAGCTCAGCTACGAGCAAGTCGGCTCGGCCTGCCTGCTCAGCCGCGCCGTCGGCGGCCTGCTGGACCGCACCGTCCTGCTCACCATGCCCGGCTCCCCCAAAGCCGTGCAGCTGGCGATGGAGAAAGTAATCCTGCCCGAACTGGGCCACCTCGTCCGCGAAGCCCGCCGGTAACCGGCCCTCATTTCCATCACCGGACGACGCCCCGAAAACTCTTCCTTCCTCTCTACATCTTCCTCTGGACGCTCTGCGATAAATCCCCTTGTTGGGTCGCCCGCCCTAAGACGCGGCCCTGCAGCATTCCGCCGTGGCGGCCACGTCGCGGGTGAGCTGGGCCTTGAGTGCGTCGACCGACTCGAAGGGGCGAATGTCGCGCAGCCGCTGGAGAAAGTCAACCTCTAACACCTCGCCATACAGGGCGCCTTCAAAGCCGAGCAGATGGGCTTCGATCTTCAGCGCATCCTCGCCGAAGGTCGGATTGGGACCGATATTCACGGCCGCCGGCCAGACGGATCCGCCCGACCGGCCGAACCCGGCGTACACGCCCGGCGCCGGCAGCACCGTATCAATCGCGGCGATGTTGGCCGTAGGAAAACCGATGCTCCCGCCCCGCTGGGCGCCATGCGTGACCAGGCCGCGGATGCGGTAGGGGCGCGTCAGAAACTGCGCCGCCGTCGCGACGTCGCCCGTCTGGATCAACGAGCGGACGCGACTGCTGGAGATGAACTCGCCGCCGGCCTGGTACGGGTCGACAATCTCCAGCGCCATGTCCGCCGCCTGGCACAGGTCGGCCAGCACGCCGATATCGCCTGCCCGGTCTTTGCCGAAGAAGAAGTTCGGACCCTCGACCATCGCCTGGGCCTGCAGCTGCTCCACGATCAGCCGCTGGAAAAACGCCTGGGGCGAAAGCGCCAGCAAGTCCGCGTCGGTGTGATAGGCAATAAGCGCATCGACGCCCAGTTCGCCCAGCAGTTCGGCTTTCCGTTCGGTCCAGGTCAGCGGAGCCGGCGCCTCTTTCGGCCGCAACAAACGCACCGGATGCGGATCAAAGGTAAACACCACCGCCGGGCCCGACAGCCGCTGGGCCTGCGCCTTCAGACGCTCCACAATGCGGGCGTGTCCCTGGTGGACGCCGTCGAAGTTTCCAATGGCGATCGCCCCCTGGACAAGATCGGCAGGCAGTTGATGCAGGTCGCGTATGATTCTCACGTGTGTTGGACATCCCCTGTTAGCAATGGGTGGTAGACGGTCCCTGGACGACGCCAAACCAGGGCGTCATTATGCGGCGGCCGCGGAACTCTCTCAACCCGTACGCCTGCGTATCCGCTTACGGCAGAATCCTGGCTTACTGCAGAATCCCGGCTTACGGCAGGATCTTGGCCAGATAGCTCAGGTGCAAGCCCAGCCAGGCCGTCGAGAGCCAGCCGACCACGCCCAGCGCCGGCATCCAGCCGAACAGCCGTAAATATCGCCACATGCGCCCGCCCAGCAAAATCATGGTGAACAGCATCGTCAGCAAAGGCGTTTGCGATTCGACCAGCAACAACGCCAGCCCGCGCAGGCGACCATCGCCCCAGGCCAGCGGCTGTCCGCTGGTCAGCGCCATCAGGGCCGGACGCCATTCGATCAGCACGCGCAAGCTCAACAGCAACAACGCCAGGCAGTGCAGCACGGCGATCCGGCGGAGCAGTCGATCCGCCGCCAACGGCGTCAACCGGCGAAACCACAATTGCCAGCAGGCCAGGATCGCCAGCGACAACAGCACGTACGTCGCCCAGCCCCGGCGCAGGACCTCGCTGGGAGACCAGGCCGTGCGGGCTTCGATCATTTCCGTCAACAGATCGCCCAGCAGCACCCGATCGTCGGCGATCGATTGAAAGCTGTAAAAGACCCCCAGCGTAACCGTCAACGACAAGGCGACCAGAGCCAGCGTCCAGGCAAAACGCACCAGCCACAACGGCTCCAGGAATCGCTCCTGCCACCACCGTCGCCCGCCGGCGTAGGAAGCGTCCGCCAGTCGCTGCGCCCTCTGGTCGCGGATCACGTCGCCCAGCAAGGCGCCAACCAAGGCTCCGCTGGCGAATCCCCATTCATCGAACGGGCCGCCGCTGGCATAGTCCAGCAGGAACCCGATCGCCGCCCCGACCGCCGCCGAATGCACGACATCGCGATCCAGCACGCTCCACGCCAGCAACAGGGTCGCCGCCACACTGGCAAACAGCAGAAACAGCAGCAGTCCCGCCAGAACGGGTTGCACGGCCCCCGGCGCCGCCGCCAGCAGCAGCAACAACCCGACCGCCGCTGCGATCAGCCATCGGCGATCTCTCATGAAAGTTCCTGACCCAGGACGACGTAAACAGGACTGCGGCTGCAGCAAACGACCGGGAACCGGAACTCCGCCAGGATGACGTCAGGCCCGTCGCCCGGCAGTTCCTGCTGATAAAGCCGCCGTGTGCGGTCCCGGTTCAGTTCGCCCGTTCCCATTGAAAAAAGGCTGAAACGGAGCGACCGTCCCAGCCTTTGCATTGTAAACCGAACTGCGGGGGAAAGCACTCAGCCGCCCCCGCGGGATTCGCCTGGTCCCCTAGCGGGCGGCGACCTGTCCCATCGCTTTCGCGCCATACTTCGCCACGATCGACGACACGTAATCGCGGTCAGCCACACTCAGGCGACTGAACGGAACCGTGGTGTAACGGCCATTCGTTTTCAGCAGACGGACATGGCTTTCCAGGACGACCACTAGCTTTCCTTCCACGCGGAAGGTGCCTGTGTTGTCGACCCAGGTACGCATCGTGACGTCCGCCTGGGAAACTTTGAACAGGTCGTCAAAGTCGGCTTTCGGCTCGGCGGCCGGAGCAGCCGGTTCTTCGACGACGCCAGTCGGCTCTTCGATCGGCGCGGCCGGTTCCGCGGTCGGTTCAGGATCGAACAGACCTTCCAGTCCGGTGGCTTTCGGAGCATCCGCTTCCTCGGCCTTGTCGGCCGGGGCGCCGAAAATGTCCGCGGCGTCGCCAGGAGCCGGCGTGCCGAACAGGTCGTCCGTATTGGCCGGAGCAGCGGGTTCCGCCGGAGCGGCCGGTTCGACCGGCTTGCCGAAGATATCGTCAAAGCCAGACGGGGCCGGTTCGCTCGGTTCAGCCGGAGCCGCCGGTTCGCTCGGTTCCGGTTTGGCCGGGTTACCGAAGATATCATCGACATTGGACGGAGCCGGGTCAGCCGGGGTCGCCGGGTCAGCCGGGTCCGGTTTGGCCGGCGTACCGAACAGATCGTCCACATCGGACGGAGCCGGTTTGGCCGGGTCGGCCGGGGGCGCCGAGTCGCTCGGTTCCGGTTTGGCAGGAGTGCCGAACAGATCGTCCACATCGGACGGAGCCGGTTTGGCCGGGTCGGCCGGAGGCGCCGGGTCAGCCGGTTCCGGTTTGGCAGGAGTGCCGAACAGATCGTCCACATCGGACGGAGCCGGTTTGGCCGGGTCGGCCGGGGGCGCCGAGTCGCTCGGTTCCGGTTTGGCCGGAGTGCCGAACAGATCGTCCACATCGGACGGAGCCGGTTTGGCCGGGTCGGCCGGGGGCGCCGAGTCGCTCGGTTCCGGTTTGGCCGGAGTGCCGAACAGATCGTCCACATCGGACGGAGCCGGTTTGGCCGGGTCGGCCGGAGGCGCCGGGTCAGCCGGGGTCTTTCCTTCGGGCGTGCCAAACAAATCGTCCAGGTCCGGCTTGGCCGGATCAGCGGGCTTCACCGGATCAACCGGAGCAGGATCAGCCGGTTTCGGCGGGTCAACCGGAGCAGGATCAGCCGGTTTCGGCGGATCAACCGGAGCCGGATCGGCGGGCTTCGGCGGGTCAACAGGAGCCGGATCGGCCGGTTTCGGCGGATCAACGGGTTTGGTCGGTGCGCCAAACAGATCGTCCAGCGAATTCTTCGGCAGTTCACTGCCCGGCGGGGCCGGTTCGACCGGCGGTTTGGGATCGTTGGCCGGAACCGGTTCGGGTTCCGGGATCGGTTTCGGCGGGGCCGGTTCCGGATCAGGCGTGGGAACGTTCGGCGGGGCCGGTTCCGGATCGGGCTTCACCGGCGGCGGGGTCGGAACAACCGGTTTGACGGGTTCCGGATCGGGCGTCACCGGAGTCGGTTCCGGATTGGCCGGCGGCTGCGGTTCCGGTTCCGTCACGACAGGAGGTTCCGGCTGGGACGGAGTCGGTTCCGGCAGATCATCCATCGGCGGAGCCGGCACGTCGAAATCTTCCGGTGGCGCCGGAGCAATGTCGTCATGCGAATCCACCGCCGCAGGCTCGCACGACGAGCAGTTCGCGCCGGAAGAAATCACGCGGCCGCCGCTGGAGTAGCAAGGATTGGAATAGCAGGGCGATGAATAACACGGCGACGAATAGCAAGGCGACGCCTGCTGCGGAGCCGAGTAACAGGGGCTCGAATAACACGACCCCGTGTCAAAAGGCTGCGAAGTTCCGCATCGGGAACTGCTGTGGTGAACCACGCCCCCGCACGAGGAACGATGGTAAGTCACCCGCGAACCGCTACCGCGGTGCGACCAGCAACGACCGGCAAACACCGGATTGACGGCGAGCAATCCGATGGTTCCCCATACGACCGCTATTTTTGTGAGCCTAAAGGCTTTAGATCCCATTAGAGGGAACCTCCCAACAGATAACATGGAACGAATGAATCGATAAGCGTCGGAATCGTTGAACGTCGAAAAAACGGGACGACGTTACAGAACAGACGGGCAGAGATAACGACGAAAAATCCCTCGACGCAGCCAGCGGAGCGAACAGGCGGGCTCTCCCTGATAAACAGGGTGAAATCCCACCAATAAACCCTGGTTCTGCCTGGCGCAGACCGACCTCCGCTGGTCCCAATCCATTGGTTTGGTTAGAGGTTATGTTAATCGCCCCCACTGGCCTTCGCAACAGTTTTCCCCGATCGACGCTCGTAATTCAGAAACCAGCCGGCCGACCGAGACTCGGCAGCAGGCCAGTCGCAACGATCGGGCAAAACTTGCCGATTACACCGTTTCTGGGCCAACGTCTGCAATAAGGTCGGCAAACCCCGTCAACTTTTGGCAACCGCCGCCCTGGCACCAGCCGAAAAAGAACGTAAGATGTAACAACCACCCCGCCCCCTTAGCTCAATTGGCAGAGCAACTGACTCTTAATCAGTAGGTTGATGGTTCGATTCCATCAGGGGGCACTCTTAAGTGACGAAACACAAACGACTTACGCCGACCCCTTGGTCGGCGTTTTTCGTGGAGTGAAGTCTGGTGCTACCGATTTGGCGAATTGATGGACCCCAAAAATCGCCTGGATTTGCCATGTATCCGTCCAGGTGTTGCGAGAAATGGCGTTAATCGCGGTTACCCCAAGCAAATTCAGGACTTTAGCTCAAACCTGGGCCAGATTATGGGCAACGAGGATGGCGGCGTTCATTTCGTTCCCGAAGCAGACCGCGCGGCGGAAGCTGTAGCACTCCTCACCGTTCTGGATGTATCCGCCGGACCGTGACATCGAAGTGCTCCCTTGGTGCAAACCTCTGCGTGTCTACTGAACTGTGCGACGCATGTAATGGCAGGGATAGAGGCGGGTGTGCCAAACGGGTAATCTCTGCCGATGTCGATGGGAGTTTCCTTCGGCTGAATCAGTTACGGTTCAAGACGATAGCGTTCGCGAGCGTCGTTCACAGTTCGGGCAATGAGCCGGGCATTCAGCTCCTTGTGAAGGACGCCTTCGAGCAAACCCCGGTACGTTCCCCACTGATCAATCGACGACAATACAATCGAACGGCCATTTGCCAGCCGGAATTCCATTCGCTCTGACACTTTTCAACGCCTTCCTTAGCAGGGCTACTTGGGGGTGAGCATCGATATGCCGTGCTCTGTTGGAACAAACAGAAAGTCATCAGGATTGAGAAACCGGGCGATACTCTTTTTGCAATCATATTCGGTTTGGCGACCAAACCACACTCCACGAAAAACGACCGCGGAATCCAGATGTAAATCCAGGCTGGTCGTGTACTGATCGCCGTAGTACACATCACATTTTCCATCAAGCGAAACTTGCATTTTGCCGGCCTCCTCATAACAGCGGGCATGGCATTCAAAAAGGCAAGTGTGCTCAAAGATATAGAGCATGCCTGAAGGAGTAACATCGGTGTCGTTCTTTTCGACCCACCGAGCTTCGCGGGGAAGGAGTTCTGTCCAGTGATTGAACGCTTTCAGCGGCGTCTCAAACAGGCTTAAGGACAGGTTGGGTCCTTGACTGTGAAACTCGCCCTCTGGGTGGGGAGCGCAATCGACTTGAATATCCCAGTTCATCTTCTCGGCGTAACAGTATGCCTCAAGCCGGCAGCTCGTAATGGCGAACTCAAGGTCGGCGATTCGCAACATCGAGGACTCCATGGCAAAACCTGCTTATGACCTTCGGATACACAATCTACCACAGCTTGTTTTTCCCCCAGGTGTCTTGGGGGAGCCAATAGATCTGCTCGGGATCATCGGATAAAACGCCCCCCTCCAAGACGGCCTGACGGATGGCGGGCTCGATCTCTTGAAACGAACTGGCCTGGGAGCCAATGGCGGCGCCCAATCGGTTGTTATGGATATCCATTTTGCCCGATTCGCTATCAGGCGATTCACATACAGAAGTCGTGAAGTCAACGGCCCAGTCACCCAGGGTATAGGACACGACGGCGCTCGCCAGAGCATGACGATAGGCGTCGAGCGGTCCGCGTTTACCGCCCTCGAAATCGGACTGGAGCACGCAAGTCCAGGTATAGCCGATTACGCAAGCGGGGTAGATGCCCAGCAATAGCGCGACGATCAGGAATCGTCGCAGCAGCAAGCGTTTCATTTTTCATCGCACCCGGTTACAGAAGTTTTCCGCTACACTGCTTCCAACCTCACACAAACAGTTCCGGCAGTGGCTCCTGCTGCAGGCCGGTGGGCAGTTTGAGATCGAGCTCGCCGAAGCTCTCGCGTTCGTGACGGGCGGCGGCCAGGAGGGACAGGTAGAAGCTGCCGAGGGTGCGGTTGCCGGGCTGCTGGTAACTGGGATAGTTGAGGAAGCGGCCCGTTTTGAATTTGCCGCCGACGTTGCCGACCAGGACCAGCGGGAAATTCTCGTAGTTGGCGTGGTGCTGCTGGCCAGCGTCGCTGAGGAATACGATGAGGGTGTTGTCGAGCATGTTGCCGTCCCCTTCGGGGATGGCCTTGAGCTTGGTCGCCAGGCCGGCGATCAGGTCCAGCTGGAACTTGCGGACAATGTTTCGGGCGCCAATGCCGTCGGTGCCGTCGGCGAAGTTGCTGTCCCGCCCCACTTTGAAATCGTCGGCCAGGTGGCCGATGCCGTGCAGCGTCTTCTCGCCCAGTCCCAGGCCGGAGTAGTGGCCTTCCAGGTCGTCGGCGTCGAACGTCACCACATTGGTCAGCCCGGCGATCAGGGCGGCGGCGGCCAGGTCGAAGTGGGCCTCCAAGCGGTGCGTTTCCACGGGGGAAGTGAATTTATCGGTGATCGAAGGGATATGCACGCGGAAGCTGTCGTCGAGCGTGGCCAGCTTCACCCGTCGATCGCGGAGGGATTCGAAGCCCTGGAGGTAATGCTCAAGTTTCGCTTTTTCCGGCGCGGCGAGTCGTTGCTGCACCCGTTTGACATCGTCGACCATGAAGTCGAGCAGCTCCTTGTCCAGCTGGCTGGCGGCCTGGAGCTCTTCGTTGCGGGCCAGGCTGCCGAACAGCTCTTTGTAGGCGAGCAGGGGGGAGCAATAAAAGGGGAGCGGCTTGCCGCGGCCGGCGGCCGAAAGGTGCGGATGGGCGATCAGGTCGTCGGCCGATCCCATCTTGAAACCCAGATGGCTGAACACGCTGGGCAGGGCGGCGGCCAGGGCGGCATCGATCGTTTCGCCGGCCGGCGGTGCGGCGCCGGCGCTGCGATACATGCCGAGCGCGCCAAAATTGGCCCCGTGCGGATCGCTCACGGCGGCGGCCCGGCCGGACAGATTGTTGATGATCGTGACGTGCTCTTTCAGCGGCTCCAGCGAGGCAAACGTCGGGTGCAGCTTGCGGTCCGCCAGCGAGAACTCTTCCAGCCGCTCCTGCTGCCGGCGATTCTCGCCGTGCGCTTCGAGCCCCTCGGGCACGATGCCCCAGGGACGCAGGCCGTTCGCCCTGACGACGAACACAAACCGCTGGGGCAGCCGGGAAGCGTCGCCGGCGGCCTGCGCCTGGAGTTGCTGCACAATCGGAGCCAGCAGCGCCCCGCCGGCGGCGACGGAGAGCGATTTCAGGAGATCACGGCGATGGAACATGGCTTACTCTTCGTCTTTCCGCATCAAAAAGGAATCGGAGGTGAGGAGCGATACGAGCAGTTCTTTGAAGCTGCCGCCGCTCTTTACGTACGCCCGGTCGGCGGCCATGAGCTTGGGGGAATCGTTCAGCGTTTCATTGCGGCCCATCCAGTAACGGAACGCGTGCCGCACAAACGACTGCCGCACCCGTTCACTCTTGGCCAGCCGTTGCACCAGATCCTGGGCGTTCTCAACCTCGCCATCGAGCTGGGCGTCGCCGCTGCCGGCCAGGGCGCCGGTGGTGTCGACCGGCCTGGTGGTAAAGGTCAGGCCCGGGCCGTTTCGGCGCTGGGCGATCTTGTTCCTGGTCTCTCGTTCGTAAAAGGTCCCGGCGATTTCCTGGTTGTCGTCGTAATAGATGTTATCGCGATAGCGGCCGAAGTCATCATAGGCTTCAAAGGGCAGGCCGAGCGGATTCATTTTCCTGTGACACCGCCAGCACTCGCTCCGGGTCGTTTTGGCCAGTTTCTCGCGCAAGGTCAGATGCGGGTCGTCGGTCAGGGCGGCGTCGACGCCGATCGGGATATCGGGAATGGTATCCGCCAGCAGACGTTCGCGAATCCATTTGCCGCGACGGATCGGGTCGTTATCAAAGTTGCCGCTATGGGCGACCAGCCAGGCCGGATGCGTCAACATGCCGGCCCGGTGCGGCACGACGAACGGCTGTTCCAGAGGGTAGTCCCACGTCTCTTTTTCAAAGCCGTACGTGGTGTAATACTGGCCGCCCCGGTATCCGCCCAGGACGGGCGTCCGGCCGGACTGCAGCCGCTGCAGGTCTTCCGCGTTCTTCCCTTTGTCGTTCTTGCGAATCTGCTCCAGTTTTCTCTCGGCCTGCCTGGGCGACGTATAGTGCACCACATACCGGTCCGAGGTAAGCAGCTGCTGCAGCACCTGCTGGTCTTCTTCCAGGATGCTGAGCACAAACAGGTCGGCGTCCTTGAACAGGAATTGCGGCTTGTGGTGGGGGTTGCGGGTTTCGTCTTTGAACACATCGAACACCCGGTTGTAACCGAAGAACTCGCGGAAGAAACGCAGCACTCGCGGGTTGCGACAGGCTTCCCGGTGACTTTCAAAGGTGTGGTTGATTTCGTATTCCCAGTAGTCCTTCGTGCTGACGTCCAGCATGCGGCGGACTTCCCGTTCCACATCGGCCTGAGTGGACAGCTTGCCGGCGGCGACGGCCTGCTGCAGCTGCGTGTCGGGCGGCGAGTTGGTCAGCGCATAGGCGATCGCCAGGGCGATCTCCGGCGGAGAGAGCATCCGGCGGCCGTCGGGCAGTTTCGGGCCCAGGCCAATCTCCTGGCGGTAGATGAACTCGGGCGACAGCATGATGGCGGTAAGCAGATTCTCCAGCCCCATGCGGCCGCCGCCAATGCTGATGCTCTTCCGCAGGAAGGCCCCATAACGCTCCGCTTCTGCAGCGGACGGCTGCCGATAGACCAGCACGGTAAACGCCCGATCGACGGCGGCGGCGACTGCTTCGGCGGCGGGTTCGCCGGCGACTTCTTTGAGGTCATTGAACTCGCGAAAGCGGCTGACGCCTTCGCGGACGCGCTGGTTCCTGTCCGTCTTGCCGTCGGGACCGGGGGGATTGACCATGCGACCGTCCAGGATCTCGGCGGCGTAATTGCTCGTGTTGAGCCGCATCGAAATGATGGTCGCTTCGTTGGCGAACAGATAATCGTAGTCCTGGAAACCTTCGCCGCCGCGGGGCGTAAAGGGGCTGGCTCCCTGCGGCAGACGCAGGCTTGCTTCAAAGTCGCGATGGATCTGCGACGTCTTCCGCCACAAACGGGAAGGAGAAAAAGCCGGACCCTGGTGCTGGCCGCTGAACAGATCCTCGTGATCCACGCGGTTGCCAAACTCGGGCCGTTCCAGGCGGGCGTCATCGGGACCGCGGCCGATCTTTTTCAGCTCGGCCGTGATCCAGGCGACGACCCGGCGTCGGTCTGCCTTGCTGGGCTGCTGGTCCGCATCTTCCGGCGGCATATCGCCAATATCCAGCATCTCCAGCGTCTTTTCCCAGCGCTCTGTATCCTGGCCGGCCGTCACCATGCCGTCGAGGTTATCCAGCCGAAAGCCGACTTCCGCCGAAACCTCGTTATGACACTCGGTGCAGTAACGTGCGACAAACGGCTGGATCTGCTGCTCAAACTCCGCCAGCCGTGTCGGCGTGAACGCGTCCGACACGGCCGACTCCGCGGCCACAGCAGCGACGGGCGCCATCGCCAGCAGTAGTTCCAGCCCGCATAACAGCAGGAGGGCAAAGAGGTGAAAAAACCTGGTCATGGCAAGTCCGAATGGAAGTAGAAGCGAGGACGTAACGCCCTTTCGCAAGGAATGATTTTGGGGGATGTTCGGGGGACGGAAACGCGGAAAGAACAACTGCCGGATTCGGGTTACTCGTTCTGAGGAAGAGCAGACGCCGGAAAGTCGACTTACCGGCGACGCCTTTCTATCCATGCGACAGCTGCGACAGTCGCCAGGTTTGCTCCTGACGGAGTTTGCCGGAGCCGTTCACGATCCGGACGTGCATCGCCGGATCGCTGTGCGTGGTGTCAAAATCCAGGGTGGCGAAACCGAGCCGTTTGCTGTTGGCGATGCCGGACGAAATCACCTCGACCAGCGGATAACCGACGCGGTCCGATTCATGATGCTCCCAGGCCAGCGAGTTGTGCAGACTGCCGGACAGATAAACCACGCCGTCGATGCGGTGCGTTTTGATCGCGTCAAAAAACTGATGCCGGGCCCGCGTATAAACCCGCCAGCCGTCGTGCATGCTGTGGTGCAGGGTGCTGCCCGAAGCGACGACTTTGAACTTTGCCTGGGACTCCTTTAACCCTGCCACCAGCCAGGCGAACTGGGCGTCGCCTAGCATCGTTTTACTGGCGTCGTCCCGGGCTTTGCCGGGCGAGCGGTAGTAGCGCCCATCCACGACGAAAAACTCCACATCGCCCCAGGCGTACCGGTAAAAGGCGCCCGGCAGGTCGGGAGCGCCGGCGCCTGGGTTGCGCCAGACTCGCTTCCAGCCGCTGAGCGAATGCTCTTTCCCTTTGGCCGTGCCGTCGGAATTGTCCGGGCCAAAGTCATGGTCGTCCCACAGCGCAAAGGTCGGAACGGACCGGATCACACGGGCGAACGCAGGCGACTGACGGTAACGCAAATGATGCCGCCACTGCACGCGCGGGTCGGTCGTATCCGCGTAAACGGTATCGCCCAGCGTCAGGTGCAGGTCGGGCTCCTGCTGCAGGAACAGCGGCCAGGAGTCCTGCGGCTTTTCCACCTTCATACAGGACGTCAGGCCGAGTCGGAAGTTGACCGGCGCGCCCTGAAGCGGGGCCGTGCGGAACGAGCCCGCATGTTCCGGCGCGGTCTGGCCATCGAGGATTACCTGGTACGTATAAACCGTGTTTGGCACGAGCCCCAGGAGGGCCGCCTGCCAGGCCTGGCCCGGCAGTTCCAGGTCGTCGGTCGGGATCGGCTCAATCGCGGCCCGCAGCGAATTCGCCGGATCGTCAGCGGGAGCGCACCGCACTTCGATCTTTGCGTCGGCGGGCGTATACATCCAGATGGCGGCCGTATCGGGAGTCACGGCTCCCACCAGCGGCCCGGCGGCGGCGCCTTCGGCCTGCCGCAGGGCCGCGGCCAGGGCTTTGGACGACGAACCAAACCAGGGCTGCCACCAGCCGGCCAGCAGCCCGGCGAGTGCGGTAAGTTTGAAATGCCTGCGGGAAACTTGCATGACGCTTGCCAGAAGGCGGACGGAAAACTGCGTCCTGGCTGCCAGGACGGACGGGGACAAAGGCGAAAAGGCCTGCTCCCAACCCCCTTCATTCTAACGGCTGGCAACCCCGTTTATGCGTCAATGCACTACGAATTCACGACTGCTGCGGCGGGCCCTGCGGCGTATCATGGCCCGCAAACGTGCGAGCGTCAGATCTGTGGGCGCCAGAAGCGGAGCGTCTCCCCATCAGCCGCAGGGCGATAGCCCACGGTTCCCCAGCATTCACCGCTACCCCTGGCATTCACCAGAGATCAACGCGCGCACCCTCGGCCGTCGACACAGAAAGCAGAACGCCGCTTACTGGAACAGCTGGGCGATCGGCAGCTTCTGCTTTTTGGCGTCTTCCACGACCCAGCCGGCCAGCAGTCGCGCACCGTGGGTTTGAAAGTGCACACCGTCTTTCTTGCCGTCGGGAAACGCCGGGTACTTGCCGGCCGGCAGGTACAGGAAGACGTCCTTCGTTTCTTCGACGGTCAGCTTGCCCAGTTCCTGGAAGCTGATCTCTTCCAGGTCAATCACGGCGACCTTCTCTTCCCGGCCCAGTTCGATCACCTTCTCGGGATAGTTGGCGAACTGCTTCTTGATCTTGTTATTCGCGTCGAAAATCCGGCGGCACATAGGCGTGACCAGCACAGGCGTAGCGCCCTTGCCGCGGATTTCGGCCACATAACCGGCAAGGTTGGTTTTGAAGTCGTCGGCCGAAACCAGGTGCTCGCCCCGTTCTTTGTAATGGTCGTTGTGCCCGAACTGGATAAAGACGTAGTCGCCTTCTTTGATCTGCGGCAGCACCTTCTCCCAGAACTTGCGACTGACAAAGCTGCGCGAGGTGGTTCCAGAAACGGCTTTGTTCTGGATGACGACCCCCTCTTTGCAATACTCGCCCAGCAACTGCCCCCAGCCGGCGACCGGATCGCGCTCGGCCGGGTAGGAGGCGACCGTCGAGTCCCCAATCAGCCAGATCGTCCCCTCCACCGCCAGCGCGGATTCCACCTCAAACCCGCCCAGCAGGAAAGCGAGAGCAACGGCCAGCCCTGGAGTCCACTTCGACAGATAACGCATACATCCACCTTGGATTCCAAAGGGGGCAGGAAGGAGACACCGGACAGGGAGTTCCAGTGTATCACGGCCCGTCCCGGCAAACCGCGCCCCGGTCAGTCGACAGACAGTCGTCGAGGGGACGACGAACGGATGACGCCAACCGCCCCGCTCAAGCGAGGCGGTCCTGCAGCACGGCGACGAGCATTTTGCCTTCGCCGATTGTTAGCCCCATAATTGCCCTCGCGGCGATAACCAGGTTTATAGAGTGTCCGGCCCGCGCGAGAGCCAGTAGCCGCTCCTGCTCCGACGCCGCAAGGCGGTCGAACCGGTCGCCCATTTCACACAGGCAGCACAGGGCGGGACAGACGTCGCCAACCGGATAGATCGCTTGCACGCCGCAATGGGCGCAGTGCCAGATGGTATTTGCCCTGCTGCATGGATCGCACAGCGGGAAGTTCAAGGGCGCCGGCTGGCCGCACTTTTGGCAGCGAACGTTCATGGGAAAGCTCCGGGAGTCAGGCTCGCGGCTGATCGAGGAAGCGGCCGCAGGCGAATTCAGCCTATCAGTTCGGGGATTCGCCTTCGAACGCGTTCCGCGCAGCGAGCTTGCATCGCCCACCATTCCTGGTCGTCCACCGCAAAACGGGCCGCGGCCGCAGCACGAGCGGCCGCCTGCGAGGCGAAGTTGGCGCATAAGGTGGGATCACCGGAAAAGGCCGCTGCCATGGCAGGCATTTCGGCCGCCGCTGCGGCCATCATCGCGGCGGCGGGAAAGATCCCGGGGATCGGCGCCAAGGAAGCATCCTGCAGACGGTCGCCAATATCCCGCTGGATCGCACCGATACTGTCGCCTGCCTGCCGGCATTCGTCCACCGTCGCTCGCTCACGGATCCAGCTTTCCGCCACGGCGATGACCGACTCGGGGCGTGTTTCTCCTGGCGGAAGATATACCAGCGACTGACGGGCGCAATCGCACGCGGCGGCGACCAGGAGTGCGGGATCCACCCCGCAATTGCCGGCGACCCAGATTAGCCAGCTGCCGCAGGGACAGGCTCGCCACCATTCATCCTGGCGATCGCCATAGGACGCGGCAAATCGCGCCGCTTCCTCCGGCGCACCGACATGGGAAGCGTTCTCAAAGTAACTGGCGACATTCATCGCAAATTCTCCCGGCAGATCCGCAAACAGCCGGCCAAGGATTCCGGCGTCAGCGATCGCACGTGTGACTCCATTCTACAGGGGGCAACGGCGCGGCGGGGAACCGTCAGCAGTAGGTCATGGGTTCCCGCCTCAGGCTTTCCGCTCGCCGATTCGCCAGCGGTTGCCGTCGGGGTCGATCAGATGGACTTCGCGAGCCCAGGGCTGCTCGGTGATCTCGACGTCGAACTCGGCCGCGATCGTATCGACATCCTCCACGTACAGATACAGCAGCGTGCCCGGTCGGGCGTCGCCCTGGTGTTCTGACAGGTGCAGTATCACGCCGCCGCGACGCAGAAACATATACAGGGGCAGGCCGTCCGCAAAGCGATGTTCGCCCTGGACCTCAAACCCCAGACGAGCATACCAGGTCGCCGAGGACGCGGCCGACTGCACATATAAGACAGGCGCCAGTTCTTCGGTCATCAGAAAGCAAACCAGACGAAAGGGCAGGGGAAGAAAACCAATCTTCCAGCTTACATTTAGTCCAGACACCAGGCAATTTGCTGACATGCCAGGCCATGGCAAGTAACAAAACCCTTCCTTCTGGGGCCAGGCATTACCAGCTCTTACGGAGGCTTAAACTGACAGGCTGGACTGTCTCTGCCGCCTGGTGAGGAAACCTGGTGTCATGGCGACAAACAGGGCTCGGCGTCTTCGGCGATTCCAGGGCGATGCGTCCAGCGGCGGAGGTTGCGGGGACTCGTCTTTTAGGAACGAGGGGAAAATAACTTCGGTTTTTGTATAGTGAGCCGAACGCGCTAGCGTCGGGCGGTTCTACTCCTGTGAGCCGAAGTTATTCTTCCCCAGTTCCTTGCGGAAAGCGAGCCTGCTTGAAATCAGGTCGTGACCTGTGCCGAAAGAGCCAGTCTGGCCGACTTCATCAAGGACGATCCGCTGCCGACCGTCCCTTTGCGCCTTTGCGTGAGATCCTCTTCGTGACAGAACCGCCAATCCGTCCTTGAACGGCGAGAAGAAAAAATGAGCCGGTTGAAGAATTTCCCTCGCGTCAATGGGGACTCACGCAAAGGCGCGAAGGCGCAAAGAAGGATGAAATGGTGTGAGAATAAATTGGCCGCGACCCTTGGGGATGTCGCGTTTCAGACTCCGACCAGATGGGGGAAATAGCCGAAGTTATTTTTCCCCAACTCCCAAGAATTTTTGATGTCTGAAAATGAACCATGAGAGTACCAGGCTTGCCATCACCTGCAGGAGGGGGCCAATCTCAAAGACGAGATTTTATCTCATTAAAAGGGAAGTCTTATGCGTTTGATAAAACCGGGCATTCGTAAAAACCACACTCGCACAACGGACGACTCGCGATATAATTCTGCTACTTTGCCCCCTTCTCTCGTCGGTCGTTTTTTCTTTGACCGATGGACTTCATCCCTTTCGTCTGATCTGCAGGAGCGCTATGAATCGAACCTTTCTGAAAGCACGTGGTTTCACGCTCGTGGAATTGCTGGTCGTGATCGCCATTATTGGCGTGCTCGTCGCTTTGCTGTTGCCGGCCGTGCAAATGGCCCGGGAAGCGGCCCGCCGCGCCGCCTGCACGAATAATATGAAACAGATCGGCTTGGCGCTGTCGAATTACCATGATGCGCACAAAACATTCCCGCCCGGCGGTATCGGCGTAAGTGGAAAAACGGTGTGGGGCTGGGGAGCGATGATCCTGCCGCAGATGGAGCAAAGCGGCCTGTATGCGCTGCTGCAGGTAGGCTCACGCTACTTTCCCGATCCCACCACGATCGTGGGCGGCGGAGGTCCGCTGACGTCTTTGGACGCCTTGAATTGCCCGAGCGATACCGGTCCCGTGCTCCATCCGTCTGATCCGAACGGCCGGTGCGCCGGAATGTATCTGGCTGGCACGACCGAAACCAACATCTATACCTCCGTCAGCAACTACGTGGCGAACAACGGCTACGGGATCGCCCACTCGACCAATGGAAACAACGGAGCCGTGGCGCGGTTCGACTCCACAGGACCGTTTCGCGTGTTTGCGGCCAGCACCACCGTCGACTACTCGACCGTACGGATCGACGACATTTCGGACGGTACTTCCCAGACCATTGCCGCCGGCGAACGCTGCTGGTCGATGAAGTACTTCGATTCCACCCTGGCGACGCCCGCCACCATCTCCGCCAACTATCTGGCGGCCAGCCCCTTTGGGGCCAAGTACGACGATGAGCGCGCCCGCCATGGGCTGGCTGCTTTGGTGGCGATCGGCGGCTCCGGCGGTATCAATCGCCCTGGCAACACCACCACGGCCGGCACGTACGCCTATAACGGGTACAGCAGCCTTCACCCAGGCGGCGCCAATTTTGTCTTCTGCGATGCTTCGACGCACTTCCTGTCGGAGAACATCAATTACCTGCCCGATACGCTCGGCTGCAACAGCCTGTTCGAGCAGCTCCTGGCCTACCAGGACGACACGGTCATCACCCGCGAGTACTAAGGGGACCTTTGACCACAAGTAACCGGGCGTTCGATCACGCACGGTTTGTCAAAACTACAGAAACGGCCGTCCTGGGGACGGCCGTTTTTCGTAGACTGACGAAGCACAGGGGGAAGACTACGTCCTCGAACACAAGATCGACAGCATGAACCATGAGAAAGCGATGCTGCGTCTGTTCGGCGCGATGCTGGGAATGACGGCAGCGATCGCCGCTTTGCTCTGGTCGCTCTTCAGCCAGGCGCATCTGCCAGGACTGGTCCTCAGCGGGCTGGCTCTGCTACTGTGCGGTGGCTGGGCCATTTTTGAGGTGCAGTCGAGCAGCCGGAAAACGTACGACACGGCGTCGCTGCTGTGCTCTCTGCCGGCGGTCGTGCTGTGCGTGCGGGCCACGCCGAATCCATTCTTCCGGGAACATTTCGGCTGGGCCCCTTTTACTCCCCAACTATCGGCGTTGCTGGGGGCCGCGTTTGCCTGCGCGCTGGCCGTCACCCTGTTCACCGGGCTGAGCCGACTGGCGGGCCGCGCCAGCCTGCCGGTGCTGGTCTTTGTGCAGGCCGTTCATCTGGGCGCGCTGGCGTACCTGTCCTGGCTGCTGCTGCTGTCGCTCATGGCCAGGTGAAGTTCCGCGGGAGCCTGCCGCTGGACGCACGCGACTTGACGGCGGCGGCTCAGCGACGCTGCTGCAGCATCTGGGCCCGGGCCATGGCGTCTTCCGCCAGGATTTTGAACTGCTCGTCGTTCGAGGCGGTGAAGGCCAAAACGGCGACCCTGCTGAGCGTGGTGTAATTGAGCGCCTCTTCCGGCTCCAGTTCGCACGCTTTGTGGGCGTGGCGGACGGCCTCTTCATGCTTGTTGACCTTGCCGTAGACGATGCCCAGGGCCATGTGGGGCAGGGCGTACTGCGGATTGGCGGCAGCCGATTCGAGGAACTTGGCGATGGCCTCCTCGTACTTGCCTTCGTCTTTGAGTTTTTCGGCGACGTTATACAGGTCGCTAGCTTCCGACATGATGTTTTCTCCGCGGGAAAATTTTTTTGTAGTTTATCAGCTGGACGGCGCTTTTCGAAAGGGGCCCGGCTGCCAGGGCGCTGCCCGGCCCGGGCGACATGCGGCGGCTGCGGCGACATTTTTCGTAAAAAACGGCGTGAACAGGCCCCGTCCGACAGGGATCGCCTGGCGACGAGGCAGACGTGTCCGCTAGCGACGCCAGCTGCGCCGTCGCTCGATACGAAGCATTTTGACCTTTCCCTTCACGCCGGAAAAACGGTATAGCCGATATATTCCCTGACAGATTTCAGGACCCAAGCCGCCGCAACTTTCCAATTTTGGCGGGCGACCTGGCGGCGATCCGCGCCGTGCACCCCCTGACAAGCTATACATTCTGGCCCTGGGATACCCTCGTCCGATCCGGGCTTGCCCGGGGCAACTATTGTCAATCACGAGAGCAACCAACGTGACTCAGATCCATCCCACCGCGATCGTATCTTCCGAAGCATGTCTGGCCGACGACGTTGAAGTGGGTCCCTTTGCCATTATCGAACCGGAAGTGACCCTGGGCCCCGGCTGCCGGATCGCAGCCCGCGCCACGGTCAAATCCCGGACGCAGATCGGTGCTGGCACCGTGATCCATGAAGGCGCGATTGTCGGCGGGATTCCGCAGCACCTGCAGGGCGGCGAACCGGGCCGCCTGGTGATTGGCAAGCAGAACGTCATTCGTGAAAACGTCACGATCCATCTGGGCCTGCACGCCGACGATGTCACCAGCATCGGCGACCATAACTTTATCATGGTCAACTCGCATATCGCGCATGATTGCGAAATTGGCAGCCACTGCGTCATTGCCAACAATGTCATGCTGGCGGGACACATCGCCATCGAGGACCGGGCCTACCTGTCCGGGGCAGTGGCCGTGCATCAGTTTGTGCGGATTGGCGCCTTTGCGATGGTCGGGGGCCAGGCCCATATCAAACGCGATGTTCCGCCGTTTGTTACGGTCGACGGATTTTCCAGCACCATTGTGGGGCTGAACAAAGTCGGCCTGCGACGCAACGGCTATACGCGGGAAGAAATGGCCCAGTTAAAAGAGGCGTATCGCCTGATTTATCGCAGCGGAAGCAACTGGCAGGATACGCTGGCAGCACTCGGCGAACGCTTCCCGGAATATCCGGCCCGCCGGTATTTTGAATTCTTCAGCGGCGGCAAACGCGGTTTCATGCAGGAACGCCGCAGCCCGCCCGCGGCCACCTTGCGAATGCCGACGGCCGACGATGCCGACCAGCCGACCCGCCGCGCCGGTTAAGGAACGCCGAAAACGAAAAAAAGCCGCGTTCTCCCAGGCGGAAACGCGGCTTCTTTGTGATCCAGAACGACCGCAACTCCAGCGAGTTCCGCGGTCGCAGCCTACAGGATTCGCTCGGCCGGGGCCGATCTGTCTATCTGCTGGCGACACTCTTTCTGAAAATCGCACAACAGCCGATCGCAATGTTCGATCCCTGTCGCTCTTTTGCTATTCGATGACCGTGCGGGCGGAAACCTGCTTCAGGTACGACGCATAACGGGTCAGGGCCGGACGAATCAGCCCGCTGATGCGGGATCTGGCCTGCTTGCCGGTCAGTTGCTGACGCTTCCAGCCGGTCGCAGTCTTCTCGAACAGAATCAGCTGCGGAATCGTGTCCCCCCGCATCAGGGTGGAGGCCAGCGAGTTCTGCTCATCGGCGTCAACCATGGCGAACTCAACCCCTTCGAGATCGCCCGAGGCGACCATCGCGGGCAGGACATTCTTTTTCATCTCGACACAAGCAGGGCACCATTTGGCGCCAACGAGCACCAGCATGGGTCGGCCCGATTCGACGCTGTTCGCATAGGCCTTCGAGTACGGCTGGGCCCCAGGGGCGAGCAGCATGGCTTGAAGTACTAGCGCGGCAGTCAATCCTGTCATCGTGAACGTTCTCCTTAAATGACACAAAAGCCATAGCGAGCGTCCTTGAAACCTTGCTGGCACCACGGGGTGCCGGCAGTTGCCTTAGGGGGCAATTCTACAGGCGCACGGCTATTTCACGAAAGAAAGTTAGTGGAAGGGAGCAGGAAGCGGCGGGTTCTAAACAAAAATCAACGGGAAGGATGTTGATGCGAACACTCTGACCGACAAACGATCTAACCAATCCAGGGAAGTCGACCATCAGGGGGATGGTCGGTCCGGGGTGCAGGGCTATCGTGCGCTACGAATTCAACCGAGTTGGCCGATTGAATTAGCGAAAGATAGCGAGTGGGAGGTGGGGTGTCTAGGCTATAAGGGAAGAATTCGCAAAATTTAGCCTTTATATAAAATAGGCGGTTTCTGCTTTGTTCTCATTAAATAGGGCCTGTAACGACGTCGGAAAGCAGTCTAGAGAGCGACGCGATTCGGGTATAGACCCTCGAATGGCTACCCCGACCACAGTCCTTCTGAAGGGAATCGCCCGCCCCGTCGCAAAGGCGCCGGGCCCAGCCTGCCGCGACTGCCGCCACAGCGAAGCCCGCCGAGCCCCGCCCTGGTGACAAATCTTGTCACTGTGACAGAACATGACGCACTCCAGGAGCCGCACTTCGCAGCGGGCAGGCGCCCCGCATCCGCCGGCCGCGGGAATCGCCGGGCGGCCCGTCTGCCGGGTCTTCTCGTATAACGCTTATAAAAGGTTGCATTGCGGTTGAAATCGTTCAAAATGGACAGATTGAAAACCGACCCTGCCTTCCCCGATTCGCGGAGCGGGAGACGACCCGCGGCGACCCTTCGCCGGCGACCGTCTTCCTGTGCCAGCGCAGTCCCCGGCGTCTTCCACGGCGCTGCCATTTTTTGCCGTCCCCCTTTCGCCTAGCGCGTCGTCAACAAGCCAGCCTGCACGCCACGTCCCTCCTGACCGCGGAAATTGCCATGAATCCGTTGCGAGAACATTCCCTGCTTGAAACGCGACGCCACTTTTTTGGACGCACGGCGACCGGCATCGGCGGGGCGGCTCTGGCTTCGATGCTCAACCCGCAACTCTTCGGCGGCGAAGCAAAGCCCCGCTTTGACACCGAACCCGGAGCCCTGCCGGAGCTGCACTTCGCCCCCAAGGCGAAACGGGTCATCTACCTGTTCATGTCGGGCGCGCCTTCGCAGATCGATCTGTTTGATTACAAGCCGAAGCTCAACGACATGTACGACCAGGACCTGCCGGATTCCGTCGTCAATGGGCAACGCTTCACGACCATGACCTCCGGGCAAAAGCGGTTCCCGATCGCCCCCTCCATGTTCAAGTTCGACCAGCACGGCAAGCACGGCGCCTGGATCAGCGAGCTGCTGCCGCATACGGCCTCGCTGGCGGACGATATCGCCATTTTGAAAACGGTCAACACCGAGGCGATCAACCACGACCCGGCCATCACCTATATTCAAACCGGCAGCCAGATCCCCGGCCGTCCCAGCCTGGGCGCCTGGCTTTCTTATGGACTCGGCAGCGGCAACCAGAATTTGCCTTCGTTTGTCGTGCTGCTTTCTTCCTGGACCGGACGCAAATCGGCCCAGGCGTTGTACGACCGGCTGTGGGGTTCCGGCTGGCTGCCCACCCGGCACCAGGGCGTGCGGCTCCGCAGCGACGGCGATCCCGTGCTGTACCTGTCCAACCCGCCCGGCATGAGCGAAGCCCAGCGGCGGAAAATGCTCGACGCCTTGGCCCAGTTGAACCAGCAGCGGTTCGCCGAGATTGGCGACCCCGTGATCAACGACCGCATCGCCCAGTACGAAATGGCGTACCGCATGCAAACCTCAGTGCCCGAGCTGACCGACATTTCCGGGGAAACCCAGGAGACGCTCGACCTGTACGGCCCCGAAGCGACCAAGCCGGGGACGTTCGCCGCTTCCTGCCTGCTGGCCCGGCGCCTGGTGGAACGGGATGTCAAGTTTGTGCAGATCTTCATCCGCGGCTGGGACCAGCACGGCAACCTGCCGGCCGACATTCGCAACCAGTGCAGCGACGTCGACCAGGGCGGAGCCGCGCTGGTCAAAGATCTGAAACGCCGCGGCATGCTCGACGATACCCTGATCGTCTGGGGCGGCGAGTTCGGCCGCACCACCTACTGCCAGGGCGGACTGACCAAGACCAACTACGGCCGCGACCATCACCCCCGCTGCTTCACCATGTGGATGGCGGGCGGCGGCGTCAAACCGGGCATCGTCTATGGACAGACCGACGACTTCAGCTACAACATCACCGAAAATCCGGTCCACATCCACGACCTCAACGCCACCATCCTGCACTGCCTGGGCGTGGACCACGAACGGCTCACTTACCGCTATCAGGGCCGCGACTTCCGCCTGACCGATGTCCACGGCCGGGTCGTCAAAGAGATTCTCACCTGACCCGGAAGATGATCCCCCTGACCTGAATTCGAAGACCGGTCCCTGCAGGCTTCGCCTGTTCTTTTGCCTTGGCCTGCGAGACATTGCGATGCGAGTTCTTTCCCAGACGGCCCTGTTCCTTGGCTTGCTGGCCGTGATGCGATCCCCCGCCGCGGCCGACGAACCGAAAAGGATCGAGCCGCCCCGCTTTCTGCAGCACACGATCGATGCCGATGCGGTCAACCCGGCTTGCGCCGCGATGGATGTCGACGCCGACGGCCAGCTGGATATTGTCGCGGGCGGGTTCTGGTACCAGGCGCCCACCTGGAAACGCCGGTTCCTGCGCGACGTCGAACAGATTCGCGGCCGGAACGACGATTACTCCTGCCTGCCGCTGGATGTCAACGGCGACGGTCGGCTGGATCTGATCAGCGTTAACTATCGCAGCCAGTCGCTGTACTGGGTTGAACACCCAGGCGAGAAGCTCGCAGACGACGTCGCCTGGAAAAAGCATGTGATCGATACGCCCGGGCCGGCGGAAACCGGCCGGCTGGTCGATGTTGACGGCGACGGCCGGCTGGACGTACTGCCCAACGGCGTGAAGTACTCCGCCTGGTACGAGCTTCAACCCCCGCAAAAAAAGGGAGAAGAAGCCTCCTGGATCGCGCACCCGTTACCGCCGGAAGCGGCCGCGCACGGGCTGGGTTTTGGCGATATCGACGGCGACGGACGCGGCGACCTGGTTTCGCCCGTCGGCTGGTTCGCCGCGCCGGAGGATCGCCGCACCGGTCGCTGGACGCAGCATGCCGAGTTCCAGCTGCACCGCGACGCCAGCGTGCCGATCCTGGTGCACGATGTCGATGGCGACGGCGACGCCGACCTGATCTGGGGCCGCGGTCACGGCTGCGGCCTGTACTGGCTGGAACAAGCAAAAGCCGACGACGGCAGCCGCAGCTGGACGCAGCATGCGATCGATACCAGCTGGTCCCAGGCGCACACGCTCCTGCTGGCCGACCTGGATAACGACGGTGCCCCGGAACTGATCGCCGGCAAACGCTTTATGGGCCACGAAGGAAATAACCTGGGCGAATACGATCCACTGGCCATCTACGGCTACCAGCTTAGTGCGGAATCCCGCACGTGGCGGCGGTTCACGATTGCCAAAGGCGCCGGCTTCGATCTCGACGCCAAGGCGGTCGACATCGACCAGGACGGCGATCTCGATCTGGTCGCCTCCACCCGGGGCGGGCTCTGGCTGCTCGAAAACCAGCTCACCGGACAGAAGGCTCCCACCGCACCGGCCGCGCCGATCGCTTACAAAGATCATCGCCGGGTGATGTACGTCAACACGCCCGAAGGAAAAGAAACTCCGGTCGAAACGCCCTTTGACTGGGCTCGCCGGCGGGAACATATCCAGCAGGGAATGCAGCTGGCGATGGGCGATCTGCCAGGCCCGGAACGTCGTACGCCGCTGGACGTAGAGTACCTGGAAAGCGTCGAAACCGAGAAGTACATCCGTCACAAGATCACCTACGCCAGCGAGCCGGGCGACCGCACGCCGGCGTATCTGCTGGTGCCGAAAAACCTGCAGGGCAAGGTTCCCGGCATCCTCTGCCTGCATCCGACCAGCCATCTGGGCAAGGCGCAAATCGTGGGACTCGATGGCCTGCCCAGCCGCTTTTACGCCCATGAGCTGGCGGAGCTGGGGTTTGTTTGCCTGGCGCCCGACTATCCGAGTTTCGGCGATTACAAAGACTACGACTTTGAGGCCGACGCCCATGAGAGCGGCACAATGAAAGCGATCTGGACGAATATCCGCGGCCTCGATTTGCTGGAAACCCTGCCCCAAGTCGACGGCGAACGACTAGGCTGCATCGGCCATTCCCTGGGCGGACACAACGCCCTGTATACCTCGGTCTTCGACCTGCGCATCAAAGCGGTCGCCACCAGCTGCGGCTTCAACGCCTTCCACTATTACAAAGGCGGCGACCTCAAAGGCTGGACCAGCACCCGTTACATGCCGCGGATCCTGGACCAGTGGCACGCCTCGCCGGACGAGGTTCCGTTTGACTTCCACGAGGTCCTCGCGGCGATCGCACCCCGGCCGATCTTTGTAAATGCCCCGCTGCACGACTCCAACTTCGACGTGGTCGGCGTGCGGGAAGCTATCGGCGAAGCAGAGAAAGTTTACGACCTGCTCCAGGCGAAAGGAGCCCTCGAGGTCGTCTACCCGGACGCCCAGCACGACTTCCCCGAGCCAATCCGCCAGCAGACGTACGCCTGGCTGAAGAAGCAGCTGAAGTAGACGCTCAGATCACGGCGAAAACGAAAGACCGAAAAGAAAAGAAGTTCCCGCAGTCCATCGTCAAAGAATGCTTCGCCGCCGGTGCGACGAAGCTGGACGGAGTGTGCCGTGTGACGGGATGGCGGCTTACTCGGGAAAGAGAGCCGTCGACAGGTATCGCTCGCCAATATCGGGCAGGATCACCACGATCAGCTTCCCTTTGTTCTCGGGGCGTTTGGCGACCTGGATCGCGGCCCAGGCCGCGGCGCCGCTGCTGATGCCGCACATGAGGCCTTCGGTCGAGGCCAGCTGCCGGGCCATTTCGGCGGCGTCTTCGTCTTTGACCTGCACCACATCGTCGATGAGATCCACATTCAGCACGGCCGGAATGAAACCGGCGCCAATGCCCTGGATGGTATGCTTGCCGGGCTTCAGTTCCTGGCCCGCTTTGCGCTGGGTAATCACGGGGCTGTTCTCGGGCTCGACCGCAATCGCCTGGAGGCCGGGCTTCTTCCCTTTGAGGGCGTCGGCGACGCCCGTGATGGTGCCGCCGGTGCCGACGCCGCTGACGAAGATATCAACGTCGCCGTTCGTATCGCGCCAGATTTCTTCGGCGGTGGTTTTCCGGTGGATTTCCGGGTTGGCCGGGTTATCGAACTGTCGCGGCATGAAGTGATTTTCCGGGTCCTCGGCCACCAGCTGTTCGGCCCGGCGGACGGCTCCCGGCATGCCTTCGGCGGCGGGAGTGAGATCAATCTCGGCGCCCAGCGCTTTGAGCATGCGGCGCCTTTCCAGGGTCATGCTTTCCGGCATGGTGACCTTGAGCTTGTAACCGCGGGCCGCACAAACGTACGCCAGGCCGATGCCGGTGTTGCCGCTGGTCGCTTCGATAATCACGGTTCCGTCTTTAATTTTGCCGTCCCGTTCGGCGGCGTCGATCATGGCCCTGCCGATCCGGTCTTTCACGCTCCACAGCGGATTCATGTTTTCCACTTTGGCGACTACAGTGGCGACGCAGCCTGCCGTGACATGATTGAGTTTGACCAGGGGGGTGTTACCGATGCAGTCGGTAATATTTTCGTGTATGCCGCCGTTGACCGTGGCCATGAGAGCCTCCGTTCCAGGTAGAGAATGCCATTGAAGCAGGAATGGCCCGGCCAGATGGCGGAGCCCAACAGTTAAAAGGGGATTCCAGAAAGTCGCTTTGCGCCGATCACCCCGCAATCGTCACATCCCCCGACGCTGCATGATACAAGCAGAACTGCCGGGAATATATCAGACGTAAGAAAGCAGCGTCAACTCAGCGCGCTACCCCGGCAGATTACTCCCCGCGGAAGCGACGGGCATTCGCCACGTAATGCGCGGACGCATGCTGGATCGCTTCCCGGTGCCGGGCTTCGGCTGCGCTGCGGACCTTGCCGGGCGCCCCCATCACGACGGAACCGGGCGGCACGATCGTCCCTTCGGTCACCACGGCTCCGACCGCGATGATACTGCCGGCGCCGATTTGCGCGCCGTTCATCACGACCGCCCGCATGCCGATCAGGCAATCGTCGGCAACCGTAGCTCCGTGGACAATGGCGCCATGACCGACCGTCACCCGGTCACCCAGCAGACAGGGAAAGCCGGGATCTGCGTGCAGCACGCACAGGTCCTGCACGTTGGTTTGCCGCCCCAGTCGGATCGTGGCCGTATCGCCGCGGAGCACGGCTCCGAACCAGACCGAGGACTCGGCCGCCATTTGCACATCGCCTACCAGGGTCGCCCCCGGCGCCACGTACGCCGTAGGATCCAGCAGTTCCGGATGAAAGCGGGTCGCGTCAAATTCAGCCATCCCGTTAACTTCTGTCATCCCAAGGTTCCCTACGCAATCGAATAGCCGCCATCGACCGGCAGCACGGCGCCCGTGATAAAGCTGGCAGCGGGCGAACATAAAAACAGGGCGGCGCCGGCCACATCCTCGGGACGACCCCAGCGCCGGAGCGGCGTGCGGTCAAGAATGGCCGCATGCCGCGCCGGATCGGCCACCAGCGGAGCCGTCAGGGCGGTCTCAATCCAGCCTGGCGCCAGGGCGTTGACCCGAATCTGATCAGCCGCCCACGCGATGGCCAGGGAGCGCGTCAGTTGCACCAGCCCGCCTTTGCTGGCGCTGTAAGCCGGCGCAAAGCCGCTGCCGAAGAAACTCAACATCGACGCCAGATTGAGCACGCAGCCTTGCGAGCGGGCCAGCAGCGGCCGACAAGCGGCGCACATCCGCATGGCGCCGTTCAGGTTGACGTCGATCACCTGGGCGAAGTTCTCGGGCTGATGTTCCTGCCCCTGGCGGAGAATCATGCCGGCGTTGTTCACCAGCACGTCCAGTCCTGCCAGAGAATCGACCAGCGCCGCGATGCTCTCCGGGTCACGGACATCCAGCAGCAGGGCCCTGATCGCCCGCGGGCCCGGATCAAAACTGTCGACCTCGGCGGCCGTTAAACCGGTCACCAGCGTCTCCACACCGGCATCCGCAAAGGCCTCCGCGATCGCGCGGCCGATCCCGCGTACGCCGCCGGTTACCAGGGCCGTTCGCATCGGTGGACTTTCATAAAAAACGGCAGGCGAAATTTCGCCTGCCGTAATGGTATCAACGGCCTCGGGCAGCACGGGTGCTGCGACGAGGAAGATCGGCTGTTTAGAACAGGCCCATCGCCGCCAGGCTGTAACGTACGATCAGGCCGGCCGCGACCACGCTGACCATGCTCATCAGTTTGATAAGAATGTTCAAGCTGGGACCGGACGTATCCTTGAACGGATCGCCCACCGTATCGCCGACCACCGCCGCCTTGTGGGCGTCGGTGCCTTTGCCGCCGTGGGCGCCGGATTCGACATACTTCTTGGCGTTATCCCAGGAACCGCCCGCGTTGGCCATGAAGATCGCCACACAGAAGCCGCAGCAGAGCGTACCGACCAGCAGCCCCAGCACGCCGCCCACGCCGAGCAGCAGCCCGACGGCGATCGGCGTCACCAGACCCAGCAGCGAGGGCAGGACCATTTCTCTCTGGGCCGCTTTCGTACTGATGGCAACCGGTCGAGCGTAGTCCGGCTTGGACGTTCCCTTCATGATGCCGGGGTTCTCGCGGAACTGGCGGCGAACTTCTTCCACCATCCCCTGGGCGGCGCGGCCGACGGCCTGCATCGTCATGGCACAGAAGACAAAGGTCGCCATACAGCCGATAAACACGCCGACCAGAACCTTGGGGTTCAACAGCGAAGCGTCGTAATAGCGAGCGTAGTCAGGCAAAGTCGCCTTCTGGGCGCTTACCAGCGTGATAAAGTTGCTGACGTCGGTTGCGGTCGCTTTCTCGTTGCTGGGCAACTGCAGCGGGATCCGGGCGGCGTACTCTTCCGCTTCCGGTATGTCCAGTTTGATGACGCCCTTGGAGGTGTTCATCTCAGGCGTTCGGCGGGCGGACCAGCCGAACTTGCGGGAGTCCTCGGGGAACACCAGCCAGGCGAGACGCTCGCGGGTTTCGCCTTCTTTCACTTTGGGACCGATCTGCACTACCAGCTGATCGGTGACTTTGTAGAAACCAGGATCCTGGTCTTCCCGCACCACGGCGGCGTCGTTGGCCCAGTATTCAAAGCCCAGGCGGACTTCTTCAATGTATGCCGCCAGCAACGCCAGGGCCGTCAAAGCAGCCGAGCCGATGGCAAACCCCTTGCCGGTGGCGGCGGTCGTATTGCCCAGGCTGTCGAGGGCGTCGGTGCGTTCGCGAACGATCGGTTCCAGACCCGCCATTTCGGCGTTACCGCCGGCGTTGTCCGCGATCGGGCCGTAAGCGTCAGTCGCCAGCGTAATGCCCAGCGTGCTGAGCATGCCGACCGCGGCGATGCCTACGCCGTACAGACCCAGGGCGAAATACTCCACCTCGTACAGGCCGCGGGCATAGTTATCAAAGTCGAGGAAATTCTGGCTGCTGGCCAGGGCGAAGGAGCCCAGCGTCGCCAGACAGACGACGATGACCGGCACCCACACGCTCTTCATACCGTCGGCTACGCCGGCGATGATCACGGTCGCGGGACCGGTCAACGTTTGGGCCGCCAGATTTTTGGTCGGCTGGTATTCGTCGCTGGTGCAGTATTCGGTCCATTTACCGATGACCCAGCCTGCCGCCAGACCGATGATCACGCTACCGCTGATTCCCAGGAAACTGGGGAGCAGGAAGTAAGTCAAACCGACCGAAGCGATGATCACCAGGATGGTCGAAATATCAATCCCGCGGCCCAGCGCTTTGAGCAGCGCCTTCTGGCTGGAGTCTTCATCGGTCCGCACCAGGTAGATGCCGAGGATGGAGAGGAAAATGCCAACGCCGGCGATCATCATCGGCAGGAACAAGGCCCGCAACTGGCCCGATTCCACGGCCATGCCGTTGTCGGTCGAAAGAACGCCCGCGAACGCGGCCACGCCCAGGGCGGCCGTTGCCAGAATCGAACCGCAGTACGATTCATAAAGGTCAGCGCCCATGCCCGCGACGTCGCCGACGTTGTCGCCCACGTTATCAGCGATGGTGGCCGGGTTACGCGGATCGTCTTCGGGAATTCCCTGTTCGACTTTCCCCACCAGGTCGGCGCCCACGTCGGCCGCCTTGGTGAAGATGCCGCCGCCGACGCGGGCGAACAATGCCTGGCTGCTGGCGCCCATGCCGAAGCAGAGCATCACCACGGTGATGTCGACCAGCGGCAGTTCCACGCCCCAGCGCAGAATGGCGTACCAGACGGTGATATCCAGGAGCCCCAGGCCGACGACCGTCAGCCCCATCACGGCGCCGGAACGGAACGCCACCTGCAGACCGGCGTTAAGCGACTTCTGGGCGCCCGCAGCCGTACGACTGCTGGCCCAGGTGGCCGTTTTCATGCCGAAGAAGCCGGCCAGGCCCGAGAAGAAACCGCCTGTCAAAAAGGCAAACGGCACATACTCATTCTGTACATGCAAATAGTACGAAGCGAAGGCCAGCAAGGCGCAAATCACGGCGAAAAAGATCGCCACGACGATGTACTGCTGGCGGAGATAGGCGGCCGCGCCTTCGCGCACATAGCCGGCGATCTCGATCATTTTCGGCGTACCTTCGTCGGCCTGCATCATCGACTTGTAGAACAAGACGGCCTGCACCAGCGCGACCAGGGAAGCGACAAAGGCCACTCCCCAGAAAACATACTCCATCGATCCCAGGTCCGTCAGCGCGACGGGCGTCGTCGCGGCTGTATCGGCGGCTGTTTCCGCGGCATCCTGGGCAAACGCCAGGGTGGGGGACCAGCAGGCGGCGATTGTTGCCGGCAATGCGATGGCGACCCGAGCCAAGGAAGGGAACGTGCGGCAAACCCTTGAAATCATGATGAAAACCTTTGTGCCAGTTGAACGCGAGGCGGAGGCTCCGCAGTGGCGCCGCCTCGGCCAGAAGTCCGAGCTATTTCCGTGCGTGGAAGAATCCTAAATTCAACAGAGAAACCAGCCCATAAGAGGTAGGGCGATCACGCTTTTGTAGGGGAGAAAAATCGTTACCAGAGCTGCCATCGACAGCATTTTTTCTCGCGGTATAGTAGGTTGAGAAAGCGTTAAGTGACGAAGTGTAATGAATTTGGGAATCTACTGTCAACGGTGCGGAACCGTCTTGCGGAAGTTTTCATCCCCCTAAAATTGGTCGTCAGGGGGAAATGCCGCCCCTGACAGCTATCTGCTCCCGGTGCAGACGCACTCTAGCCTGCCCCCACCCCTCTGCAGCGAAGCTACCGAAGCGAAGAGTCCAACGGCGTCTTCGTTAAAACCGGCACGCCTTCAGGGAAAACCAGGAAGTTCCCGGTTTCCAGTTGGAGAATTACAGATCGCCGACTATCTTAGAGATGGGTGGCGGAATCAGCGACCTTCCTTTTCCCTGGGGAAACAGGACTGGAGTTACCAGCGGGACGCCTTCGCGTTACCCAATTCAGGGGCGCAATCGGAATAAGACCGGAGGAAAGTACTTATGAAATGCTTGTTGGGTGCAAAACGGCTCGCTCTGCTTACCATGATCGGGTTGGCTCCCTGGATGTCGGCCCCGGCGCTCGCTGCGGCCCCCGGTCCCATCGCAGCAGCGGCTGCCGATCACGAAGAAGTCGAGCTGTTCGCCGCGATGAAAGCAGGCGATATCGAAGTCGCACTGATCCCCAAGGACGCCAAAGTCGCCAACGTCTTGTTGCGCAACAAAACCGATCGTCCTCTCGCCATTAAACTGCCGGAGGCCTTTGCGGGCGTTCCTGTCCTGGCCCAGTTCGGCGGCATGGGCGGCATGGGAATGGGCGGCGGCATGGGCGGCATGGGCATGGGCGGCGGCATGAATCAAGGATTCGGCGGCGGCATGGGCGGCATGGGAATGGGCGGCATGGGAGGCATGGGCGGCGGCGGCTTCGGCGGCGGCGGTTTCATGAATGTAGCTCCTGACAAAGTCGGCAAGCTCAAAGTGCCGGTCGTCTGCCTGGAACACGGCAAAGACGATCCCAACCCCCGCGTCGAATATCAGATCGTACCGATCGAAGAATTCACCGGCAGCAACGAAGTGATCGAAGTCTGCAAAATGCTCGGTCGCGGCGAAGTCACCCAGAACACGGCCCAGGCGGCCGCCTGGCACCTGACCGACGGTCTGTCCTGGCAGGAACTGGCCCGCAAGGACCGCGTGAAGCTGCGTAACGGCTACACAGAAAAATACTTCCAGCCGCAGGAAATCATGTTCGCCGTTCGCATCCACCAGGAAGCGGCCCGCCGCGCCCAGGCGAACCCGACCGTCTCTCCCGGCGAATCGCAAAACACCGCCCAGAACGCGGCGCAGGAAATCGCACCCCAGCAATAACCTGCTCCGCTGACAAAGTCAGCAATCTGGCAAAAACACCATCAGCCGGCCGGCCCTGCATCCCAGAGCCCGGCCGGCTTTTTTCGTTGACATTGGGCTCATGAACCTTGGTTTCCTTGCCCCAGGGCGAGGGACTCTGCAGCCAATCTCCGCGCGGAGCGACGTCTGATTTCTCATGGCGACGGGCCGAAAGACTGCTACACTCCAGGGATAACATCAACTCACTACTAACGGGTGGGCGGATCGCTGCGACAGGGCAGGGGCAATCCCACCCCGAAAAGGGGAAGAGGAGATGAAAGCATTGACGGGGCTGTTGCTTTGCTTGCTACTGGCTTCGGCCGTCTGGGGGCAATCACCGCCGGTCGAAACGGCCGTCCCGGAAGCGGAGTTCCGTGCGATGCTATCGGCCGGAGCCGCCGACGCACGCAGCGGCAATCGCGAAGCGGCAGAGGCAAAGCTCCTGCAGGCGACCATCTGGAACCGCCAACGTTTGGCCGTCGCGGAAAATACCGGCCAGAAAGAAGCACACGCGTCGGCCGTCTCCCTGCAGCTGCAGTTGCTGGAATGGCTTCAGCAACAGTTCCAGCAGAGCCGCCGCTGGCAACCGGCAGAGGAAACAGCCAAAGAACAGCTCGATCTTCTCACGGGCTTGCACGGCGAGGATCACTGGCGAACGACCGACGCACGACTCGCACAAGAAACCATCCGCCGTCTGCAGCAGATGTCCGCCGACCAGCTCGACCAGCTCGACGCCGCGAAGCAGGCAACCAACGAGGGCCTGCGACTGTTTCGGCTCAGGCAATTCCAGCAGTCGCTTCCTCACCTGCAACACGCGCTAGAAGTCTTCGAGAAAACCTGGGGGAAGGAGCATCCTCAGTACGCGACCGGCCTGAACGCTCTGGCGACGGCGCACCACTCCGGCGGCGACTACCCCAAAGCCTTGCCGCTCTTCCAGCAATCCGCAGAGATCCGCAGGAAATACCTGGGAGAAGAGCATCCGGAATACGCCAATAGCCTGAATAATCTGGCGGGACTGTACTACGCAACGCGCGACCACGCGCGGGCGATCACACTCCACGTAAAGACCATGGAGATCCGCAAGAAGGCCCTGGGGGAAGAGCATCCCGACTACGCCGCCAGCCTGGATGCCGTTGCGGATTTGTATTTCGTCACGGGCAACTATCCGAAAGCCGTGGTTTACTACCAGCAAATCGAGAAACTGCGGGCGAAAGCCGTGGGAAAGGATCACCCCGACTACGCTGCCAGCCTCGACGAACTGGCCCGGACGCTGCGCTTGCTGGGCGAACCTGAGAAAGCCCTGCCGCTCTTTCAGCAGGCGCTGGAGATCCGAGAGAAATCACCGGGAAAGGAACATCCCGACTATGCGAACAGCCTGGACGACCTGGCGGCGACGCACCATTCGATGAACCAGTCGGCGAAAGCCCTGCCGCTCTTTCTGCAGGCCAGGGAGATCCGCGAGAAAGCCCTGGGAAAGGAGCATCCCGACTATGCGAACAGCCTGAACAACCTGGCGGCGACGTACCTTGCGATGGACCAGTCGGCCAAAGCCCTGCCGCTTTTTCTGCAAGCGCTGGAAATCCGTCAGAAAGTCCTGGGGAAAGAACATCCCCACTATGCGGATAGCCTGAACAATCTGGCGTCGCTGCACCAGTCGCTGGGCGACTATGCCAAAGCCTTGCCGCTCTTTCTGCAGGCGCTGGAGATCCGTAAGAAAGTCCTGGGGAAAGAACATCCGAAGTACGCCGCCAGCCTGAACAATCTGGCGTCGTTGTACGATTCGCTGGGCGACTATCCCAAAGCCCTGCCGCTCTACCTGGAGGTGCTGGAAATCCGCAGAAAGACCGGGGGAGAGGAGCATCCCGATTACGCCGCCGCCCTGAACAATCTGGCGGGAGTGTACAAATCGCGGGGCGACTATTCCAAAGCCCTGCCGCTCTTCCGGCAGCTGCGGAAGATCCGCCGGAAAACCCTCGGCGAGGAGTCTGTGGAATACGCCGCCGCCTTGAACAATCTGGCCGGACTCTACAATTCGATGGGAGAGGACGCCAAAGCCTTGCCGCTTTACCTGCAGTCCCGGGAGACGCTAGAAAAGGTTCTGGGCGAGCAGCATCCGGGCTACACGTCTTGCCTTAACAATCTGGCGCACCTGTATCACTCGATGGGGGACTACGAGAAAGCGTTGCCGCTATACCAGCAGGCGCTGGAAATTCGCAGGCGCGCTTTGGGGACGGAGCATGCGGACTTCGCCACCAGCCTGAACAGCCTGTCGGCGCTCCACCACACGCTGGGCGACGACGCACAAGCCTTGGCGCTTTGCCGCCAGGCATTGGAGATCCGCCAGAAAGTTCGGGGCCAGGATCACCCGGAATACGCCGACTCCTTGAGCAATCTGGCGTCGCTGTCCGAATCGCTGGGCGACTACGCGCAGGCCTTGCCGCTCTTCCAGCAGGCGATGGAGATCCGCAAAAGAACCCTGGGAGAGAAGCATCCCGATTACGCAAACAGCCTGAATAACCTGGCCGGGTTATACGAATCTCTGGGTGACGATGCGAAAGCCCTGCCGCTTTATCTGCAGGCGCTGGAAATCCGCCAGCATGTCCTGGGGAAAAATCATCCGACGTACGCCGACAGCCTGCACAATCTGGCCGAGCTTTACGAATCGCAGGGCGATGCCGCGAAAGCGTTGCCGCTGTACCTGCAGTCGCTGGAAATCAGGAAAAAGGTCCAGGGGGAGGAGCATCCCAGTTACGCCGTCACCCTGGGCAATCTGGCAGGCGTCTATCACTCGCTGGGCGACCCCGCGCAAGCCGTTTCGCTCTCTGTGAAAGCGTTGGCGATCGAAAAGAAAACCCTGGGAGAGGAACATCCGACCTATGCCACCAGCCTGAATAATCTGGCGGGAAAGTATCATGCGACAGGAGACAGCGCCAAAGCCCTGGCGCTTTACCAGCAGGCGCTGGAGATCCGCAAGAAAGTCCTGGGGGAGAAGCATCCGGATTACGCCAGCAACCTGAACAATCTCGCTTTGCTGCATCACCTGCTGGGCCACAATGCGCAAGCGGTGCCGTTCAGCAAACAGGCGCTGGCGATTGCGTGGACAAGCCAGGAAGACGCCGCCCTGGCGCAATCGGAACGCCAGCAACTGGCCATGTCGAAAGCCTCTCGCCGGTACCTGGACTTGTACCTTTCGCTGGCCCTGGCCAGCGGCCAGTCGCATGAGGACGCCATGCGTGAAATCTTCCGCTGGAAGGGCGCCACCCTGATGCGACAAAGAGCCATGCGGGCGGCGGCAGCCGATCCAGCGATTGCGGCGCGGTTCCAGGAGCTTTCCCAGCTGGCAGGCCAGGTGGCGTCGCTGGCCCGCAGCACCCCCCAGGGCGATATCGTCCTCTGGCGTCGGCGCCTGGACGAACTGACCAGCCAGAAGGAAAAACAGGAAGTCGAGCTCAGCCGTGACAGCGCCGCATTCCGCAACGCCCGCAAGCCAACCACGCTGGAAGAAATTCAAAACGCATTGCCGGCGGACACCGTGCTGGTCGACTACCTGGAGTTCGACCGCATCGAGCCTGTCGCGGGCGAGCAGAACTGGAAATCCATCCGCTCCATGGCGGCCACGATCGTGACACGCGACTCGATCCGCCTGCTGGACCTGGGTCCAGCCAGCTCCCTCGACGAAGCGATCGACACATGGCGGTCCAGTTTCGGCATGTCGCGCGACGGGCAGGCCGCGGCGGAACAGCTGCGGCAACAACTCTGGGAACCGCTGGGGCCCCAGGTCGCCACGGCGCCAATGGTGCTGGTTTCCACCGACGGCGCGCTGGGCCGGTTTCCGCTCGCCGCGCTGCCGGGAACGAAACAGGGAACGTATCTGATGGAAACGCAACGCCTGGTGATGATCCCCATGGCGCAAATGCTGCCGGAGTTGCTGGCGCCCCAGCAAAGGCCGTCGCCCGCCGGCCAACTGCTGCTCGTAGGCGACGTCAATTACCACGAACAGCCGACGGCGGAAACCCATCTCCGCCCCGCGCCAGATGCGTTCGTCAGCCGTTCGACTGGCCTGGTGCGGGACGGACAGCAGTTCTCCCCCCTCGACGGCGCGGCCCGCGAAGTGGCGTACCTCGAAAAGCTGTACACCGAAATTTACTCGCAGCGGCCAGGGGATCTGAAAAAGCTGAAACAGAGCGACGCCACCGAACGGGCGTTCAAGCAGAACGCAGCCGGTTTTCGCGTGCTGCACATTGCGACGCACGGCTTCTTTGCCCCGGCCTCCAAAAAGCCGATCGGCTCCGAGAACCGCAACGCCGACCGCCTGGAATTGCTGACCGGCGAGCGAGCAACCTACCTGCAGGGCTTCAATCCTGGCCTGCTCAGCGGTCTGGCATTCGCCGGTGCAAACCGTCCCGCCCAGCCGGACGAACCGGATGGCATTCTCACGGCCGAAGAAATCTCCAAACTCGACCTGTCCGCGGTCGACCTGGTGACGCTTTCCGCCTGCGAAACGGGCCTGGGCGCCGTCGCCGGCGGCGAAGGGTTGCTGGGGGTGCAAAGGGCATTCCAGGAAAGCGGGGCCCGCTCCACCATCGCCAGCTATTGGAAAGTCGACGACCGCGCCACCGAGCAGTTGATGAGCCGCTTCTACCGCAACCTGTGGGAGAAAAAAATGAGCAAACTGGAAGCCCTTCGCGAAGCCCAGTTGCACCTGCTCCACCACCCCGAAAGCCTCTACAGCGACCAGGGCCAGGGGCAACCACTCAATCAACCAGAGACCAACCGCGGCGACAAACGCATCGGCTCTGTCCCGTCAGGCGGCTCGAAACGCCTGTCGCCGCAGTACTGGGCCGCGTTCGCCCTCAGCGGCGACTGGCGGTGAGTCAGCAACTCTCTCACTGCTCTTTGCGACGCTCTTCTTTCTTCCCGCCTTACTCCTGCACCGCGGCCAGAGCCCGCCAGTCGATCGCCGTGGGGAACTCGGTCGCGCCGTATTTCACTTCGGCCAGCAACGGCGGCGTGCAGCGGGTCTCCAGCTCCTTGCCGTTGCTGATGGTGCTAGGATCGTCGCTGGCGTCGGCAACGCCGTTGAGCAGCACGCCGGCGATCTCCAGCCCTTCGCAAAAAGTGGCGGCCGTAATGAGGGTCTGCAGGGTCTGGTTGATGGCGCCGATCCGGTTCGCCGTGACGACCAGCAGCGGGAAGCCAAAGTCGGCCGCCAGGTCGGCTACATAATCATCATCAGAAACGGGCGACATCAGACCGCCGGCCCCTTCGACCAGCAAGATCTGGCTGCTGTCGGTCCAGTACTTTAACCCCGCGCGCAGCTTGTCGGCGTCGACCTGTTTCCCTTCGGCCCGGGCCGCCAGATGCGGGGCCAGCGGCGCGGCGAACCGCTGGGGACAAACGGCTTCCAGGTCGCCCGGCCGGCCGGCCGCTTCCCAGAGCTGCACGGCGTCGTCGGAGACCAGCCCGTCGTCGCCCTGCTCGCAACCGCTGGCGACCGGCTTGTAGACGCCCACTTTCACGCCCGCCGCTGCCAGCGATCGGGCAATCATCGCCGTGATGTACGTTTTCCCCACGCTGGTATCGGCGCCAACAATAAACAGACCGGGAACTTTCGACATCGCTTCGACTTTCGGCGGGGGAGCGGGCAGTAACAGTTCCCCCTTTTATACCGTGACCGCGAATTTCCGCAGCGCCTCGGCCCGCACTTCGACGCCCAGGCCGGGCTTCTCCGGCAGGCGAATCGCCCCGTTCTGTATGATCAGCTCATCTTCCACCAGTTCCCGCCGCAAGGGCGAGTCGCACAGATCGGCCGGCAGAAACTCAATGAAGGGACAATGGGCCGTGACCGCCGCCAGATGGGCGCTGGCCGCAATGCCGATCCCCGTTTTCCAGCAATGCGGCACAATCCGGCGATTCCGTTCGGCCGCCATCTGACAAACACGGAGAGCTTCCGTCAAACCGCCCACCCGGCCCACATCGGGCTGGGCCACATCGACCAGACCGATATCCATCAGGTCGGCAAACTCAAACCGCGTGTTCTGCCATTCGCCAGCCGCGATCGGCATGGGGGCCTCATGATGCAGCTGTGCGTAGCCCTGCAGGTTATCCATCTGCAACGGCGTTTCGACAAAATAGACGTCGAAATCGGCCCAGTCCCGTAGCGTGCGCAGCGCCACGTCGGCTTCGGTCCAGGTGTACTGGACGTCGACCATCATGACAAAATCAGGACCGACGGCGGCCCGACAGGCGGCTACCACCTCGGTCATTTTCTCATCCGGCTCGTTCAGCCCGCTGTGGTTGTAGGGGCCGCTGAGCGTGACTTCCATCTTGCCGGCCTGGAATCCCAGCTCCTGGGCTTTCACGGCCCAGGCGACCAGGGAGTCCTTGTACTCGCTAAAAGAATGTCCATTCGGCTGCAGGGAGGCGTACGGCCTGATCTCGGTTTTGGCCGCCTGACCCATCAGCTCCCAGCACGGTTTGCCAGCCGCCTTGCCGGCGATATCCCACAGCGCCATATCGAGCGCGCCGATCGCACAAATCACGGCCCCCCGGCGGCCGTTCATCGCGCTGCCCGTATACAGTTTTTCCCACAGCCGCTGCGGCTCCAGGGGGTTCTCCCCCAGCAGCATCTCCTTGAGGCCCAGCCCCATGGTGTGGGTTCCCGGCGCCTCGATGCAGGCCCTGGCGATCCAGGGGTTTACGTCGGTTTCACCGACGCCTGTGATCCCTTCGTCGGTATGGACAAACACCACGATATCGTCTTGCGCCGACGAGGTGGCGTCTTTCCGCACGTCGGGAGCCAGCAGCACGTGGCATTCAATGTCGGTGATTTTCATAACGTCCCCTGGAGAAAACCGTTCACCCCCAACCCCTCGTGGGAGAATGGCCCTTTTTACCACGCGCCGGCCCGGGAAGCAGCAGGCGCCCGGCGGCGTTGTTCTGCGCGGCCTGGCTTTGCACGAAGGCGGAGGTTTGGAGTACATTGGAGAGAGTTCTTCTTTTCCGCAAGTTCTTCGATCGAGGCCTTTCCTGATGTCGATACCGGAGTTTTGGAGGCTGGTGATCGAGAGCCGCCTGCTCAACACCGAGCAGTGCCAGGCGTTGAATACCGAATTCTCCCAGGCTCAAAGCGGCGGCGACGTATCCGCACTCGCCAGCTGGCTGGTCGCCAAACGGGCCATCAGCGCTTACCACGCCAAGGTGTTACAGGCCGGACGATCCGGTCCTTTTGAATACGGCGACTATCGCGTTTTCGATCGTCTGGAAGGTCGCTTCGCCGGCATGTTCCGTGCGGCGCACCGCGCCACGGGCTACCCGGTCATCCTGCAGTTCCTGGCAGGAGCGGCGGTCAAGAACCCGCAGCTCTGGTCGACGGCCGCCAGCCGCACCCGGCGTCTGGCGCAGGTCAAACATCCGCAGATCCAGCGCGTGTTTGAACCGGTCGACCTGCAGTCGTTCAAGTTCGCCGTGATCGAAGACCTGCAGGGCCGCAGCCTGGATTCGATGCTGTCGAAATCGCCTTTGCCGGCTTCCGAAGCCTGCCGCGTGATTCGCCTGGCCGCGCTCGCGCTGGGCTCCCTGCACGAAGCAAAGCTGATCCACGGCGATATCCGGCCGCGTAACTTATGGCTGGAGCCCAGCGGAAATGTTCGCCTGCTGATCGACCCGTTTGAAACGCCCGCCTCGTTCCAGTCGCAGCAGATCACCGATCCCGACAAGCTAGCCGCCCGCAGCGACTACCTGGCTCCGGAAATGCTGCATCCCGGCAAAGAGCCGGACGAGCTGACCGATATCTATGGGCTCGGCTGCACGCTCTATGAGCTGGTGGCCGGCCGGCCGCCGTTCGCCGGGGGAGAGATCGACCAGAAAATGCAGCGGCACGCCAGCGAGGCGATCGTCCCGCTGGAACAGTTCGGCGCGCCGCAGGCTGTGTCGCAGCTGGTCTCTTATATGATGGCGAAAAACGCCCAGGTGCGCTACCAGGAGGCGGCGGTCGTTGCGCAACAGGTTTCGCAACTGGTTCCGCAAGAGCAAGTGCAAGCGCCGGCTCCCAGCGTGCATCCTCGCCTGGCCGCCTTTGAAGAGTCGCTGCTGCAGAACAAGCCGACTCCCAGCCGCACCCCGGGCGGAGCGCCTTCGTTCGCCGGCATTCAAACCGCCGGAACAGCAGGAACCGCCAGCGGGCCGGCCAAAGCGCCCCTGGTCGTTGCCGAAGATCGCCGTAAACCGGGCGAACCCAAGGCGATGTTCAGCAAAAAGAACCTCACCTACCTGGGAATCAGCGGAGCCGCGGCCGCCGTCCTGGCGCTGGGGCTGTTGATCGCCTGGGGGATGAGCGGCGACGAATCCGACCCGATCGCCGCCGGCGACCCGGCCACCACTCCCACCAGTGCGACAACGCCCGCCGGTACGCCGACCGATGCGGCCCCCACCGCGCCCGTCGTATCCGGACCGAACGCCCAGGTCGTCGTCCCCGACGATGGAGAAACCCTGTGGGAGTCTCCCACGATGGGTCAGCCGATCAGCTTTCGCTATGTTCCTCCCGGCTCGCAGATTCTGCTGTACGCCCGACCGGCGGACCTGTTAGCCACGCCCCAGGGCGCGGCCGCCCTGCAGGCCCTCGGCCCTGATTTTGCCGCGGTGCGCGCCGACTGGGAGAAAGCCAGCGGCTTTCCGCTGGAAGAAGTTAACCAGCTGATCGTTTCCTTTCACGATAACCCGGGCCGCGCGCCCCGGCCGTGCGTGGTGGCGTATTTGAAAAACCCCACGACAACCAATCAGTTGCTGGAGAAGTGGGGGGACCCGGCGCCGACCGCCCAGGGCGAAGCCAACTTCTACAACGCCAACGGCTATTCGTTCTATGCGCCAACGCAGGAAAACGGCAACACCTTTGTGATGGGCGCTTTGCCGGAAATCAAAGACGTCATCGCCAATGGCATCGGCGTGGCGCCCATGTCGCGAGAAATGGGCGACCTTGCCAGAACGACCGACGCCGATCGCCAGCTCACGTTGCTCGTGGCGCCGGGCTACCTGTACACCGACGGCCGGCCGTTAATGGCCGGCCCGCGGGAACGCCTGCTCGATCCGCTCAAATGGTTCCTGAGCGAAGGCGTCAAAGCGGCCCTGATCTCGGCCAACGTCACCGATCATACCTATCTGGAGGTGCGCGTGGTCGCCAATTTGAACAAAGATCGCATCGACCTGGCGACCGAACTCCGCGACAAGCTGGACGACATTCCCGGCATGATCGAAGACTACATGGCCTACCGACTGGATCCGCATCCGTTCTGGAAAAAGCTGGCCAACCGCTATCCCGGCATGATCCGCGAACTGCGGGCCCGCGCACGCGTCGGCGACGACGATCAGCAAGCGATGGTCAACGCCGTGCTGCCGGCCGCCGCTGCCTCCAACCTGCTCAAAGGCGGAGAGCTAACCATTTCCCAGACGCCCGGCGCTCCGCTGCTGGCATCGACCGACACCAAACCGACCACGCCGCAAACGATGGACGAACTGCTGCAGTTCAAAACGAACATGAGCTTCGCCCAGAAATCGCTCGAGTTCGCCCTCCGGGATATTGCCGAGGACCTGAAATCGGAGCTTAAAAACCTGCCGTTTGATCTGGAAGTAAAGATTATCGGGGCCGACCTGGAAAAAGACGGCCTGACCCGCAACCAGCAAGTCCGCGACGTGGTGCAACGCGATAAAACAGTTGCGGAAATTCTTACCGCCGTAGTGGTTACCGCCATGGCGACCGGCAAGCCGCCGACCGATCCTGCGCAAAAAATGATCTGGGTTGTCGGGCCTGATCCGGATAATCCGAGCAAACAGTCGATCCTCATCACCACCCGCGCCGCCGCGGAAATCAAAGGCTACACGCTGCCCGCCGTCTTCGTCGGCAGTTAATCGGCGTTCGCCGGGCGAAAATGCTACAATAGAAACTCACGGCCGGGGCCCGGAACACCTCGGCTGTACCCCCATGCGGTTCGTGATCGCCAGGGCGAACCTGCGTTTCCCCGGCCCAACAACCAGCTCCTCCCTTCGAGAAGGCGGCGTCGTGGTGCTTTTTTCGATCCATTGCGAAACCTGCAAGGCGAAGCTGACGGTGCGCAGCGTCGATGCGATCGGCCAGATTCTGGCATGCCCCAAATGCGCCGGCATGGTGCTCATCCAGCCGCCCGCCGGCTGGGTCCCACCCGACGACACGGCTGCCGCCGCCACCGCAGCCGCCTCGGGCGTGGATATCATGCCCCGCAAACCGGCGCCAGAAGCTCCTGCACCAGAAGCTCCCGCCGCCGCCACGACGGCTCCCGAGACTTCCCCCGCGAACCAGCCAACTGCCGGCCAGGAAGCGGCTCCCGGCCCGTCCCAAAAAACGGCGGACAAATCCCGCCACGCGGCCCGCACATCGACAGAACGCCAGCCGCCTGTTTCCGATGATGAGCTGGCCCAGACGAAAGACCTGACCGGCGATGTTTTCACGGCCGGGCCGCCCGCCGATATCCGCAACGCGGGCGACGACGACGAAACGGTCGACGCCGACCAGACGCTGCGGCTGGAAGCTCGCCAGGCAGCCGTCCGCTCCGAGAAAGCGGCCGCCTTTCGCACCGACGAAGAGACGCCGCCCAGCCAGCCCGCGGCGGAGTCGGGCGACATATCGGCCCCGCCCATCCAGCACACCGATCTGGCCGACGCTCCGAGCGAACCGCTGCTGCCCGGCGACGAATGGTCGGCGCCTGCCGCCCGGCAATGGCGTCAGATTGCATTGATGGCGGGCGCCGGCGTGGCCGGCGTGGCGTTGGCGCTGGGACTGTTTGCGCTGTTTGTTTCGCAGTTCTCGAGCGCCGCATCGCCCCAGCCGGTCGCCATTACGGGAGCCGGCGGAGGCTTGCGACAGGCCGATCCTTCGTCGGGCGATACCCCTTTGCCGCGGCCTTCGGACGAACCGTCCATCGCGTTGCCGCCGGCTGCCGAAACCCCGGTCGTCCCGCCGCCCGCACTGCCGACCGTCAAGCGGCCCGAAGTGGATATCGACGACACGGCCGCCCCGGTCCAGCCGCCTTCGCCCGCCGATGACGAACCGGCCGATCCCGCGAAGGTCGACACCGCGACTCTCAATCCGGCCACGGACCCGATGACTGACCCGATGATCGATCCAGCCGGGCCGAAGCCGCCTGCGGTCGACGCACCGGGGGTCGACGCACCGGGGGTCGACCCGCCAGCGGTCGATGCGCGGGAGCAGATCGCCTCATTGGGCGAGTCGCTGAGCGAGTTTGCCCCGTTCTTCGAAAGTGCAACGCGAGAGGCGCCATCGACCGCCCCGAAGGATGAGGACGCCAAACATGCCGAGTCGGAACCAACCGGCGACGAGATCGTCGGCGACGATGTTTCGCTCGCCCGTCCCGCCCCGTTAAAGGTCGATATCCCGGCCCGCCTGAACGACATCTTCCCCAGCATCGAAATCCCCGGCAGCCCGCTGTCGGACTTTTTGAGCTTCACCAGCCAGCTCAGCGCGATCCCCGTCACTATCGATCCGGCCGCCATCGAGAATGGCCTGCAGTTCGATAAGCCGGTCTCTTTGAAGCTGTCCAACGCCACCCTGGGACAGATCCTCAAAGCGGGCCTCAGCCCGCAGGGCCTGGAAGCGATCGACCAGGGAACACAACTGCTGGTAACGCGGCGAGCGTTTGCCGAGCCCGGCATGCAAACCAAGACTCACAGCCTGGGCGACCTGGCCGCAACGGACGAACAACGCCAGGCAGTGCTGGAACTGGTCAAAACGGCGGCGCCAGGCGACTGGACCGACCTGGGCGGCGCCGGGAAAATTTCGCTCGCAGGGGCCGATCTTTCGGTCACGCAGCCGATGCCGGTCCAGGCCCGGATCGTCACGCTGCTGCAGCGACTCCGGGTGGCCCGCGGCCAACGACCCTTGTACGGCGCCGATCCGGCCACGCTCTCTCCCACTCCGCGGGTCGAGCGGGCGGCGGTGAACTTGAACAAACGCCTGACCTTGAATTTCCTGCAGCCAACGCTGCTGACGACGGTGTTGGATCGCCTGCAGAACGAGTCCGGAGTGCGGTTGCTGGTCGACTGGCAGGCCATTGGGGAAGAAGGCTGGAACCCGTCGGCCGAAGTCACGCTAAGCGTCGAAAAAGGAACGCTCGGCGCCGCCCTCGACGATCTGCTCACGCGGATGAACCTGACCGTTCGCGTGCTCGACGCGAACCTGCTCCAGGTAACCACGCCCCAGCGACTGGCCGAATCGCTCGACGTGGAAATGTACCCGGCCGGCGATCTGCTTCGCGAAGGCGATACGGCCGAAGCACTGCTGAAACGGATCCGCGCCAAGGTCGGCGAAACAGCATTCGCCGATAAAGGCGGCCCCGGTGAAATCGCCTACGACGCCGCCAGCCAGCACGTCGTCGCCGTGCTGCCCCAGCCGCTGCAGGTCGAACTGAAAGCCGCGCTGCATGCGCTGCGCGGCGAAAAATAACCAGCGGCCAAGAGAGTTCCCGCCGGCTCCCCGATCGTCGCCTTTCACGGGAACCGAGAAAAGAATAACAGATCGATTCTCGTTCGTCGTTTCAAGGAAGGACAGACGGCTTACATCGCCGTCCTGCGTACGGTCTGCAGCACGGCTGAAGTCGCTTGCGATTTGTTCAACACGTAAAAATGAATGCCCGGCGCTCCGCCGTCGATCAGCTCCTGCACCTGCTGCACGGCGAACTCTACCCCTACCTGGAACTGCCAGTCATCATCGGTGGGATGTTCGTTCAGCCGCGCGACAAAGGATTCCGGCAGCTGGGCTCCACAGAGCGCCGTGATCCGCTGGATCTGGGCCAGGTTCGTTACGGGCAAAATCCCGGGAACCAACGGAACTGTAATCCCCGCCTGCTGGTACTGCTCGCGAAACCGCCAGAAGTCGGCGTTGTCGTAGAACAGCTGGGTGATCACCACATCGGCGCCGGATTCGACTTTCCGTTTGAGGTTCAGAAGATCGACCTCGGCGCTTTCCGCTTCCTGGTGCACTTCGGGATAGCCGGCGACCGCCACGCCAAAATGGTCGTATTCGCTGCGAATCAGGTCGACCAGTTCGTTCGCGTACCGCAGTCCGCCGGGAGCCTGACGGAACTCGGTCTCCCCTTTGGGCGGATCGCCGCGGAGGGCGACGATATAATCCACGCCGCGGTCTCCCGCCTCCTGCAGATAATCGCGCAGCTCCTCGATCGAGCCGCCGACAACCGTCAAGTGGGATGCGACGGGCGCCTTGAACCGGTCCTTCACCTGTTCGACAATCTCCAGCGTTTTATTCCGCGTCGATCCGCCGGCCCCATAGGTGCAAGTCAGAAAGTCGGGGGAGAACTGCATCAGGTCGGCGACGTGTTCAAACAGCGACTCGTCCCCTTTGGCCGTCCGGGGAGGGAATAACTCAAACGACAGGCCGAGCCTTCCTGGCTGATAACAAGCGGCAAGTTGCGTTCGCATCCGTAAACTCTTTCCTCGAAAGTCAAACGATTCGCACCGTGTCGGCGGTGGATGTGTGAGGGTCCGGTAAGTCAGTTAAAAGCCCCGTGGTCTACTGCTGCATTGTTGCCGGGCGGGGCAGGGCAGGGGAGGGGGGCCAGAGACAATCGCCCAGAATCCCCCCTTGCTGCAGGCGATCCCGCACAAGCCCGATCGCACAACCACGGCGGCCGGAGGATCGGCGCGCCCTGGGTTGCGGCAGGCTACAGCGACAACGGTTCGCCCGCCAACTGGCGTTCGTGCTGGCTCAGGATGTACATATCCTGGATCAGCTGCGCGTCGCAAGGACGTTGCTCGACCTTGCGGCGTTTGAACATGCGTTCCTGCGTGGCGATCTGCACCTCGGGCGGCAGTTCCGTCACTTGGCCAAAGAGTCGGGCGTAGTTCACAAAGCTGGGCACGTTCGTGGTGACAAAGCCGTAAACCATGCTGCAGGAACCGATGACCTTGCCGGTAAAAATGCCCGTGTTGATCGCCGACTTGGCGTAGTCGCCCATGATACAGCCGACAAACTGCATGCCGGTGGGCGTTTTCTCGCCCCGGTACTCCATGTTGACCACGCCGTAGGTGTTTTTCAGGTCGCTGTTGCAGGTGCCGGCGCCCAGGTTGATCCAGCTGCCCAGGTAGCTGTGTCCGAGGAAGCCGTAATGCTGTTTGTTGGTATACGGTTCAATGACTGAGGCTTCGACCTCGCCGCCGATTTTGGTTGTATGGCCCAGGGAGACGCCGTCCTTCAAAGCGGAGTGCTCGATCACGCGGGCGTTCTTTCCCAGGTAGGCGGCGCCGCTTAAAAAGCAGAACGGACCAATGGTGGCGTTCTCGTCCAGCAGGATCGGTCCGCTGCCCGGCGCCACCACGACATGTTCGCCCAGTCGGGCTCCCGGCGCGCCGAACACGCCGTCGACCAGCTCGGTATAGTCGCCCTGCGCCAGACGATGGTTGAGATTCTCTTCGAGAATCTGCATGTGAAAGCGGATCACATCGTGAGGGTAATCAAACAGGGTCAGCGTTTGCGGCAGCGGCGGCAGGCTGGGAATGCGGGCGTAGTTGAAATAGTCCGGCAGGTTCTCCACCGACAATTCCAAAGGCGGCGGGGGCGTATCGCCCGCCAGCACCACGGCGGCGATCGCTTCCCGGTCGTCGAATATCACGCCGGAACGGCCTTCCTTCAGCAGCTGCTGCAGCGTTTGAAAGTTCGTGCGCGAGGGAACCACCCGAGCGTTCACCAGCATTTGCGTGCGGGCGCCTGCGCTATGGCGAGCCGGGGCAAAGTCGGAAAAATCGGCCCGCTCGATTTCCAGCAGATGGGGGCGAGCCACGGATCGCACCGGCGCGCCCAGGTCGCGCAAGCCGTCGCACAGCCGATAACCGCCGCAACTGATGTTATAGGCCAGTCGTCCCAGCGTAATGGGATAAAGCCGTTCGGTAGCGTGGTCTTCAAAAACGACAACACTCATAGTTCCGTCCAGCATACAATGTCAATGACGGGATATCCGGATAACGCAGTCATGTTCGGATTGTAACGAATAACAGCCGATTGCACGGGCGCGTTCCAGAAAAGTTTGCTAACCACTTTAAACCGGCTGGGTGATTTCACATATTCTGAAGTAAGGTTCAAGAGCAACTTCCTTCTCGACGGGCGTGGAACGATTTATGCCAACTGAACTGGCCGCAGCGAGTCTTCCCATTTTTGCACTAGGCATCGGCCTGGGCGCACTGGTGGTTTTGACCGCCCTGATGGCCGGGCTCTGGTACGGTCGCCGCAGCTCAGCGCCGCCGGCCTCGATTGAATTCCAGACGGAACAGATTCTCCGCATGCTCCAGGGGGTCAGTCGTTTCACCTCCGGCGTGGCGGGCGATGTGTCCGAGCACCAGGAACACTTCCGCCGACTGCTGGCCCGGCTGAACAACGCCGAAAAGAATCCAGGCGAAACCTCGGACGAGGCAGCCAGCGAAGTTGTGCACGAAATTCTCTCGGCCAACGACGCCCTGCAGAAACGGCTGGACGATGCCGAAACGGCATTGAAAAACCAGTCGCATGAACTGGCCGGCTATATGACCGAAGCCCGCACCGACGGACTGACCGAACTGCCCAACCGGCGTTCCTTCGACGACGACCTGGCCGCCCGCTTCGCCCAGTGGAAGCGCTATCGTACGCCGTTGTCGGTAATGATGGTCGACATCGATCACTTCAAAAAGTTCAACGACACGCATGGGCACCTGGCCGGCGACGCCGTCCTGAAACAAGTCGCCCAGACGCTCCGCGACGCCCTCCGTCGCAGCGATGTGCTGGTCCGTTTCGGCGGGGAAGAGTTCGCCGTGATTCTGCCGAGCACCACCGTCGCCGACGGCGGCATCGCCGCCAGCCACATGCTCCACGCGGTGGCGGAAAAGGCCTTCCTGTACGAGGGGAAAGTTCTGCGCGTCACGGTCAGCTGCGGCGTGGCCGAAGCCCAGCCGGGCGACACCGAAATCACGCTCGTCAAAAGGGCCGACGAAGCGCTCTACGCCGCCAAAAAGGCCGGTCGCAATTGCGTGTATCGCCACGTAGGCGACCGCCTGGAACGGGGCGACGCAGGCCCCACGCCGGCTGCCCTGACGCCGGCGCCGCTGTCTTCCCAGAAAACGGCAAACGATTTCAGCCAGGTCTGCGACGACCTGCGCCGCCGCCTGCTCGAAGTCGCCGGCAAAGATCCCCAGCGCGACTCCACCTGATCCGTCCGTAGTGCTTGCCCTACGGCGTTAACACGATCTTGCCGGTCAGCGTGCCTGCCTGGTGCAAGGTGTTCTCTTCCTGCAGCTGATGGGCCGCGGCTGCTTCGGCCAGCGGCATCCGGGCGCCAATTTGCGGACGCAGTTTGCCGGCCGCCATCCAGGCGTTCATCTGCTCGGCGCTGACCCGCATTTCCTCCGCCGTCGCCTTGAACATCACCACGCCCAGCAGCGACAACTCTTTCACATAGAACGGACCGACCGGGAACACAGGGCGGGCGTCGCGGCCCGCCATCAGGACGATTCGGCCGCGCTCCGCCATGCGGGAAACGATCTGCTCAAAATTCGGTTCGCGCTGCGTCTCCCAGAAGACATTCACGCCGCCGGGAGCAAACTGCTGCAGGGCCGCGTCGACGTCGTCGGTCTTGTAGTTCACCACCAGATCGGCGCCCAGTTCGCGACAGACGGCCATCTTCTCTTCGCTGCCAGCGGTCGTCATCACCCGGGCGCCAACCGCTTTGGCCATCTGCAGCACCATCGAGCCGACGCCGCCGGAGCCGCCATGCAGGAACAGCGTTTCGTTCTCCGCCAGACGGGCCCGGCCACTCAGACCCAGATGGGCCGTGACTCCGACCAGCGCGTTCGCGGCCGCCGTTTCGGCGTCGACGCCGTCGGGAATGGCGTAGACCCAGTCTTCATCGACGGCGGCATACTCGGCAAAAACGCCTTGCCGGCCCATCAGCCCCTGGTTGGTCGTCCAGACCCGATCGCCTGGCTGGAATCGCGACGCTCCCTCGCCGACCTCCACGACCTCGCCGGCCGCATCGCAGCCGATGATAAACGGCTGAGGCAGCGGCCAGTAGTTGGCGCCGTTGCGAATGTACGTGTCGACTGGATTGATCGCAGCCGCCGCCACTTTGATCAGCACCTGGCCAGGGCCGGGCGACGGCTGGGGCAGATCGCCGTACTGAATGTTTTGCGGCGGCCCCGTTTCTTCAATGTATGCAGCCTTCATGGTTGGTCGCCTTTCGCTCAGGATTTAGAATTATTGTCGGATTCTGTTTCATCGTTTCGAGGAGGAGTAAACGCCAGTCAATCGACTTTCACGCCGTGAAAGTACGCGTTCTTTTGCAGAGCAAAAGACGACGGTTCTGCCTGCGGACTACAGAATAAAGCGGCTCAGGTCTTCATCCTGGACCACGCCCTGCAGACGCTGGGCCACATACGCGGCGTCGATCTCAAACTTGCCCGGCGGCCGTTCCGACGCGTCAAAGCTAAGCTCTTCCAGCAGTCGCTCCAGGATCGTATACAATCGCCTGGCGCCGATGTTCTGCGTCCCCGTGTTCACCTTGTGGGCGCAGTCCGCCAGGGCGTCGATGGCGTCGTCGGTAAACGTCAGCTCTAGCTTTTCGGTCTTCAGCAGGGCCGTGTACTGGCGGGTGAGCGAGTTCCGCGGCTCTTTCAAAATGCGGACGAAGTCTTCCCGCGTCAGTTCGTTCAGCTCCACACGGATCGGAAACCGGCCCTGCAGCTCGGGCATCAGTTCGCTCGGTTTGGAACTATGAAAGGCACCCGCCGCCACGAACAGCACATGATCGGTGCGGAGGGAACCGTACTTGGTCTGGACGGTGGCGCCTTCGACAATCGGCAACAGGTCGCGCTGCACGCCCTGACGGGAGACGTCGGCCGACTTGCTGCCGCTGGCGACGACCTTGTCGATTTCGTCGAGAAAAATAATGCCCAGGTTCTCCGCCAGCTCGATCGCCGCAGCGTGGATTTTGTCGGGATCCAGCAGGGAGTCGCACGCCTGCTCGAACAGAATTTTGCGAGCCGCGGCGACGGTGACCTCAGTGCGGCGAGTCTGCTTGGGCATGATTTTTTCGAACATCCCCTGCAGGTCGACATCCATCTGTTCCAGCCCCATGCCGCCCAGCATGACGGACGGCTGCTGTTTCTCGACGGTGAGCTCGACCTTGTGTTCTTCCAGCAGGCCCGCTTTGAGCATCTCGTGCAGCTTGCCGCGGGAGCGTTCAAACTCGGGTTGTCCGCTGCCGGAAGAACTGTCGTCGTCGGACCGCGGGGCAGGCGGCGCTTCAAAACCGCTGGTCGGCCGCGGCAGCAACAGGTCGAGCAGGCGCTGCTCGGCCCGTTCGGCTGCTTCCTTCTCCACATGCTTCCGTTCCCGTTCGCGCACCAGGCCGATGGCGTTCTCGACCAGTTCGCGCACCATGCTCTCGACATCGCGGCCGTAGTAGCCCACCTCGGTGTACTTGGTGGCTTCGACCTTGATAAACGGGGCGCCCGTCATGCTGGCAAGGCGCCGGGCGATCTCGGTTTTGCCGACGCCGGTGGGGCCGATCATCAGGATGTTCTTCGGCGCCACTTCCTGGCGCAACTCCTCCGGCAGTTGCTGCCGGCGCCAGCGATTGCGGATCGCAATGGCGACCGCTCTTTTGGCGTCGTGCTGGCCGACGATGTACTGGTCAAGATACTCGACAATACGACGGGGGGTTTGATCCTCGGGGGCTGGCAATGCTTCGCTCCGCTCTAACACGTTAATTCCTCCACCACGATGTTATCGTTGGTGTAAATGTCGATACCGGCGGCGATCTCCAGCGATTGCCGCACGATCTGGGCCGCGGATAGATCCGTATTTTTGAGCAGCGCACGGGCCGCCGCGATCGCGTAATTCCCGCCAGAACCGATGCCGATCACGCCGTCGGTCGGGGAAATCACATCGCCTGTGCCGCTAACCAGCAGCGACGTTTTCACGTCGACGACCGCCATCATCGCTTCCAGTTTCTGCAGCATACGATCGGTCCGCCACTCTTTGGCCAGCTCCGTCGCCGCCCGGGCGAGGTTGGCCGGATGCTCGCGTAACTTCGCTTCAAACCGTTCCAACAGGGTAAAGGCGTCCGCCGCACCGCCAGCAAAACCGCACAGCAGTTGCCCATCAAGCAGACGACGAATCTTGCAGGCGTCCGCCTTCATAATCGACGACCCAAGCGTTACCTGGCCATCGCCGCCCAGGGCGACTTGCCCCTCGCGACGAACGGTCAAAATGGTAGTGGCGTGGAGTTTCATGGCAAGGCTCCCGGCAGTTTCAGTGGCTTTCTTTGCATTGGAACAGAACCGCCGCAACTGCTCCAGGGGCGCCCCGGCGCCACCCGGTTTCTTACGGAAACGAAAAACAATAAAAGGATTTCACCGCAGAACGCGGTCGAGAAACGCAGAGGGAAAAAGGAGAAGGAGGAAGAGAAGGGAAAGCAGGCGGAGCGTATTTCCACGGCGACAGCTGGCTTCTCCTCCGTGTCTGCTCTTCTTCCACGGCGTTTCTCTGCAAACTCCCCGGTGAACCGCTTTTTCAAGAGGGGTTCGCCTTGCCAAACAACCGTTTACGACGCCTGGTACACGACCTCGCCGCCGAGGACGTTGGTGCGAATGTGGAGTGGCTGCGTGGGGTCGGCGTCCTGGTCGAACAGCACGAAGTCGGCCGGAGCGCCGGGGGTGAAGCGCCCGTAGTCGCAACCGATGTACTCGGCTGGACGACTGGTCGCCATCTCGATCGCCGTTTTCAGATCGACGCCGGCAAAGTCCATCACCTTGGCGATGTTCACATGGATCGGCAAGGCGGCGCCGGCCAGGTACTCTCGCTGGCCCGCCACGACGGGCTTGCCGTTCTCCAGCACTTCGACCGCCCCCAGCCCCGTTTTATAATAGCCCGGCGGCAGACCGCCCATGCTGGTGATGTCGCTGACCAGGATGCAGCGCTCCGGCGTTTTGCCGCGGACCAGTGACTGCACGACCTCGCGCGGCAGATGATGCCCGTCGACAATCAGGCTGGCGACCAGACGATCCTCGGCCAGCTGATCCCAGATATAATTGGGATGCCGGCGAATGATCCCATGCGATCCGTTCCCCAGGTGCGTGCTGAGCGTGGCTCCGGCGTCGACCGCCGCCCGAATCTGCTCGCTGTTGGCGCCGGTGTGGCCGATGGCGATGCGCACGCCGGTCGCCGTCGCCTGGCGAATGAAGTCCGGCGCGTTGTCGTATTCCGGCGAGAGAGTCAACAGGCGGATCTCCCCCTGGGCCGCCTCCTGCAGTCGCTGGAACTCGTCCCAGTCCGGCGCCCGACAGTGGGCCAGCGGATGCGCCCCGCGGGGACCGTCCTCCGACGAAATATAAGGGCCTTCGACATGGATGCCAGCCCAGCGCTGCGCCACTTTGGGCGACTCGGCTTTGGCCTGGGCCAGCACGGTCAACGCGTGATGCAGCAAGTCGTAACCGGCCGTCGTGGTGGTGGGCGACAGTCTGGCGACGCCAAACGGATCGAACGCCGTCATCATTTGTTCGACTTTGGCGACTGTCAGTTCCGGGTCGTTAAACTCGAGCCCGCCATAGCCGTTGACCTGCAGATCGATAAAACCGGGCGCCAGCCAGGGGGCGGCCGGATCGTCGACCGCAGTCACGGCCTTCACCACTCCCAGTTCCAGCGTCAGCGCGATCATTTCCTCGGTATCGTAACGGCGGCCTACAAGTTTCATAGCGAATTCAACATCAGGGCAAGGAAGAAAAAGTCAGCCCTGATAAAATAGCGGCCCCGACCGCCACCGGCCACCACCGCAAGAGAGAGACAGATGAGGATCTCACCAAGGGACGCTTGTTTTCCTTTGGCCGATCTAGCGCCAGTGATTCATCAACCCAGCGTCTTAAAATCAGCCGTTCCTGTCACTCGTAAATCTACCGCGCCATTGCTTCCAGAAAACCGCGGCTTTTCGCCATTACCCACGAAGGACATCCTGAAGTGCAAAAACCCTCCTCACCGTGAGATGAGAAGGGTTTTTATCAGTTGTAAAGCTTGCAAACTAAACTGAACACAAGCCTGGGGAATTGCACTTTGCCATTCCCGTTGTTAATAGCAGGGTGGATCCGACATTAATGCCCCTCACTAAGAGAGATTTAACTTAACAGACGCTCGAACGAACGTCGCCAAACTTGAAAACCTGGAACACACACGATCAACGATTGTAGAAACAAAAGCTAATGCGAAGCGACCGGTTTCCTTTGATCCTGGTTCGGTGGATCAAGCATTAGGCCCCTCCATATTGGAAGGTTTCGGAATCGCGACTTAACGAGAAGAGAAGAAGTTGGGGAGTCCGCGAAACCTCCCCTTAAATAAGCCTGGTGGAATAGTGCCCTTCCTTTCTTCACCGCAAAGCGGCGACCAAATTGAGGAAGAAAACTCTTGTCAACCAACAATTCAACTATAGCAAAGTCGCCGCTGCAGAGTCAAACATTTTGTTAAGAAATGAATCGATCTGCGTCCCCCGTCGTCAATTCGGTTCCGGTGGTGATAATTGTAGAAGTTACCCGGCGGCCAGAGCCCTCACGGCGCCGCCCGGCCGCTTCCCTGAGGGAAGGTGCGACGCAGTAACTCCGTCGCCACAGCCCTTCGCGGTTCCCGTTACGCATGCCATTAACACGCAATAAAGCAGCCATGATCGCCTATCTCAACGGCCGCTGGGTCGCCCCGCACGAGATCAACGTCCCGGTCAATGACACCGGTTTTCTCCTGGGAGTCACCGTCGCCGAACGCTTGCGCACCTTTGGCGGCGAACTTTTCTCGCTTGACGAGCACTTTGAACGCCTCGCCCGTTCGCTGGCGATCGTCGGGGTAGAACCGCCCGAAGGCCTGGCGAACCTGCAGCAGGCGACGATCGAACTAACGGCCCGCAATCACGCGCTGCTTTCGCCCGGGGACGACCTGGGAGTGACTGTCTTTGTCACTCCGGGTCCGTACGACCATAAGCCGGAGAGCAAGCCGCGAACTTGCATTCATTCTTCCCCGTTGCCGTTCGCCGACTGGGCCGGTCTGTACGCCGCGGGTCAACCGCTGCGGACCGTCGCCACGCAACAGATCCCCGCTGCGTGCTGGCCGCCCGAGCTCAAATGCCGCAGCCGCATGCACTACTACCTGGCCGATCACGAAGCGGCCGCGATGGAACGGGGCGCGCGGGCCGTACTGCTCGACCAGAACGCGCTGGCGACCGAAGCCTCCACGGCGAACCTGGTGGCTTACCGGACCGAGGAAGGCCTCATCTCCCCGCCGACGGAAAAGATCCTGCCGGGCATCAGCGTGAAAACGCTCTTCGATCTGGCGGCGGAGCTCGACATCCGCGTGGTGCATCGCGACCTGACCGTCGCCGATCTGGAAACGTCCGATGAACTCTACCTGACCAGCACCTCGCCCTGCCTGTTGCCCGTCCCACGCATTAACGGCCGCCAGCTAGGCGACGGCCAGCCGGGCCCCGTCTACCAGCGACTCATCAGCGCCTGGAGCGCCAAAGTCGGCCTCAACATCGTCGAGCAAGCGCAACAGTATCAGCGAAGAGGGGAATAAGCAGTTAGCAGGAAGATCAAAGCTAATCGCTAACAGCTACTCCTCCCCCAGGTCCGCGCGGCCCATGACGTCGTAGATGGGCCCGCGGCGTTCAAGGAAGCTGGAGATCATGACGATCTCGGCGACCTGCATGGCGGCGGCGCTGAAGTCGGCGTTAGCTTCCAGCAGTTCGGCCAGGGCTTCCATCGACTTCCCCCCGCGGACCCGTCCCAGGGTGATGTGGGGACGGAACTTTTTCCGGTCGGTATATATGCCGATCTTGTCCAGCTCCATGCCGACCGCGCGCTGCAGTTCAATCAGCTCCTCGGAGCCTTCTTCGACGCCCAGCCAGATCGTGCGGGGGCGATCGTTCCGCGGGAACGCGCCGGCTCCGCGCACGACCATATCAAACGCCGGCATCGCCCCCGCCGCCCGAGCCATCGCTTCGCAAACGGCGGGAATCGCCACGCTCGGAACGTCGCCCAGAAAGTTGAGCGTAATGTGCATCTGCTCGTCTTCGACCCAGCGCACTTCCGCCCCCGCCTTGCGCAAACGATCGCTCAGCTTGAGCGCCGTTGACTTGATCTCAGGCGTCAGTTCCAACGCGATAAACGAACGAATAGCGTCCATGAAAGTAAGGAGTCCCTGAAAATGGTTGCGCTGGGCGAGCAGTTCCTGGCCAGGGCCATCGACGTAGCCCTGGGAATCGCCGGTTAGAACGAAAGCATTTTGCGATACTCTTCCAAACGCCGATCCAGGTCGGCCCGTTCGATGCCTTTCATGCGGTCCAGGCTGAAGTCTTCCACGTTGAAGCTGGCGACCAGCGTGCCGTAGGCCATTGCTTCTTTCAGGGTGCTGGAGTCGAAGTTATTCTTCTCGGCCAGGTAGCCCATCATGCCGCCCGCGAAACTGTCGCCGGCGCCGGTCGGATCGACGACGTCTTCGGTCGGATAGGCCGGCATCACGTACGTTTCATGTTCCGAGAAGAACATGGCGCCGTGCTCCCCTTTTTTCACCACGACGAAACGCGGGCCCATTTCCCGCACGCGGTGCCCGGCTTTGACCAGGTTCTCTTCGCCGGTGAGCAGCTTGGCTTCGCTGTCGTTCAAAACCAGGCCGTCGATCCGCTGGAGCAGGGCCATGAGTTCGTCGCGGGTTTCGCGAATCCACAGGTCCATGGTGTCAGCCACCACCAGCCGCGGCCCCCGTACCTGGTCGAGCACTTTCATCTGCACGCCGGGCGAACCATTCGCCAGGAACACAAACGGACTGCGCTGGAAATCTTCCGGCAGGACAGGATCAAATTCGCCGAACACGTTCAGATGCACCTCAAGCGTATCGCGGTCGTTCATGTTGGCATGGTACTTGCCCGTCCAGCGGAACGTTTTTTTACCGGCGATTACCTGCAGCCCCGAAGTATCGACTTTGCGATTCTGCAGAAACTTCGTGTGCTCTTCCGGCCAGTCGTCGCCGACGACCCCGACCAGGCGCACGCCGGTGAAGTAACTGGCGGCGTACGAGAAGTACACGGCCGAACCTCCCAGCACGTCATCACGACGGGCGGTGGGCGTTTCGACACTATCAAACGCAACGGAACCTACGACAAGCAGCGACATCGGTTTTCCATTCTCCCAGAGTTAATACGGTTCGCTGCATTATCGGGGAAAAGGGTCCCGCCGCAAGCAGTCTGCGGCTGGCGATTGGCGGCGGCCCCCCTGGCCAGGTTAGAATCGCTCCGTCGCCCAATGGTTTGCCGGTTCTCCGCTTGAGGTATGCAGATGGGTCCTTTGGAATTTAACCGCCGCCATTTCCTGGGCGGAGCGCTCGCAGCAGCCGCCGTATCGACGGCTCCGGCCCGCTCCGCTTTGACCGCGGGCGCCGACCAGGAACGTCTGCAGTTGTTCTGGGGCGATCTGCACAACCACAATGCGGTCGGCTATGCGGTGGGATCGCTGGAGCGTTCGATCGAGGTGGCGCAGGAGCATCTCGATTTTTTCGCCTTTACCGGCCATGCTTCCTGGCACGACATGCCCAACATGCCGGGGGACCGGCATTTGAAGTGGGTCCGCGGTTTCGAAGCGCACTCCAAGCACTGGGAGAAAACCCGGCGGCTGATCCAGGACGCCAACAGCGAGAACTTCGTCGCGCTGCTGGGTTACGAATGGCACTCCAGCCATTTTGGCGACTATTGCATGATCTTTCCCGACGACCAGCCGGAGCTGTACCTGCCGGACCATGCCGACAAACTGCTCGACTTCGCCGAGGCCCAGAAGGCCTTCGCGATTCCGCATCACCTGGGCTACAAGAGCGGCTGGCGCGGCGCCAACTTTGACCACTTCCGCGCCAGCGTCACCCCGGTGGTCGAAATTTTCAGCGAGCACGGCTGCTGCGAAAGCGACCGCGCTCCGTTCCCGATGATCCGCCACAGCAACGGCGGCCGGTCAACCGGGAACACCGTGGCGCCCCAGCTGCAGCAAGGCCGGCGGTTTGGCTTTGTCGCCAGCAGCGATAACCATCGCGGGTATCCGGGCGCACATGGCGAAGGAGTGCTGGGCGTCTGGGCGCGGGACCTCAGCCAGGAGTCGCTGTTTGACGCCATCCGTTCCCGTCGCACATACGCCGCGACCGGGGACCGCATCGCCCTGGAAGTCGCTCTGAACGAGCAACCGATGGGCTCGGAAACGGCTGCCGTCGCCGATCGCCAGATCGACGTCCGGGTCGACGCACAGGACTCCCTGCAGCTGGTCGAACTGATCCGCAACGGCAAGGTGATTCAGCGCCACTTCCCGGAAGACCACACGGAACCCGGCGTGCAACTGCCCGGCAAAGCGAAGTGCCGCATCCATTACGGCTGGGGTCCCTGGGCGGCGCTTGGCCTGGGCCGCACCTGCCCCTGGGAGATGCAGATCAAAATCACCGGCGGCCGGTTCCACCATGTGTCCCCCTGCTTCCAGTCGGGACCGTACGAAGAACAGATGCGCGATCGGCTGGAGGTTATCTCCGACACGGAGATTCGGCTGCGGTCGTTCACCAGCCGCATCCAGTGCTATGGCGAAGACCCGACCAAAGCCCTGGTGCTGGAACTGGAAGGCGCGCCCGACGCCGTGTTGACGCTGACGCTCAAGCAGCCGGCACAGCAGGTCGTGCAGGCCCGGCTGGGCGATCTGGCGGTGGAGAACGTGGTCGAGTTCACCGGCGTGTTCACCAGCGAGAGCCTGATCATCAACCGGCTGGTCAGCCCCGGCGAATACTCCGCCAAGATCCGCTGGCACGATCGCCGCGATCCCAGCCAGGGGGCCGACTGGTATTACGTGCGAGCCACGCAGCACAATGGCCAAATGGCCTGGTCCAGCCCGATCTGGGTCGAAGGGACAACGTAGAAAGGCAAGCCGATTCACCCGGCACGATGGGCACTCATGACGCGCCCCGTCTGCAGGTTGGGCGCTCCTGCCCGACTAGTTCGAGGGGTGCATCGCCGAAACAGTCGGACGACTGTCGTGCGTCGCTCGTTTACCTGCCATCCCAACTCCGTTTCGGGCCGGCAATCGTGAACGGGCAGGAGTTTCTACAGCAGACATTGCGAGTTGTTTGGACGGTGCAGCGGAGCTTTACGCCAGCTGATGCAGCGTGGGAGCAGCCTGGTCGCGACGGTCGTTGGCTTCCAGGGCCGCCTGCTCTTGTGCTTCGCCGATCAGGCGGTAGTGCACATCGCGCTGGCGGGGCGTATAACCCAGCTCGCTGATGGCGTCGCGGATCTGCCGCAGGGTCAAATAGTGCACCGTGCCGGCTTCGGCGACGACGTTTTCTTCGAGCATCAGGCTGCCCATGTCGTTCGCCCCGAAGAGCAGCGCCAGCTGGCCGATCTTCAGCCCTTGCGTGACCCAGCTGGATTGGATGCTGGGGACATTATCCAGGTACAGCCGGGCGATCGCCTGCGTTTTGAGATATTCAAACGAGCCGGCCGGTACGACATGCGCCATGTCGGTGTTGTCGGGCTGGAAGGTCCAGCAGATAAAGGCGGTGAAGCCGCCCGTTTCGTCCTGCAGCTGACGGACGCGTTCGAGGTGTTCGATCCGCTCGGCGAGCGTTTCGACATGGCCGAACATCATGGTGGCCGTGCTGCGTCCGCCCAGTTCGTGCCAGACGCGCATCACATTCAGCCAGTCGTCGGTCATCACCTTGCCGCGGGTAATCTCGCGTCGCACGCGGTCGACAAGGATCTCGGCCCCGCCGCCCGGAATGCTGCCCAGGCCGGCCTCGCGCAGGCGGATAAGGACTTCACGAATGGGCAGTTTAAAGACCTTGGTGAAGTGATGCAGTTCCGGCGGGCTGAAGCCGTGGACGTTCACCTGCGGGAAGCGAGACTTGATATCGTGCAGCAACTGCACATACCAGTCGAGGTCGTAGTCGGGATGCAGGCCGCCTTGCATGAGAATCTGGTCGCCGCCCAGGGCGACCGTTTCTTCGATCTTGGCCAGCAGCTCCTCACGCGGGAGTACCCAGCCGGTGGGATCTTTGGGGCTGCGGTAAAAGGCGCAAAAGTGGCAGACCGCCGTACAGATGTTGGTGTAGTTGATGTTGCGATCGATGTTGTACGTACGGATTGGCCCCGGGTGCAGGCGCCGGGTCACGGCGTCGGCGGCCTGGCCAATGGCGGTCAGGTCGTGCGACTGGAGCAACTGCAGGCCTTCGTCGGGGGTCAGCCGTTCGCCGGCGACCGCCTTTTCAAGAAGTTTGGCAACCATAAAACCGCAAATCCAATCCTTCAGGAGCCAGCCCCAGTCGGGCGGCGTGCTGATAGTACAGTTCGAGCCCTTGCTGTTCGCGCGGGCCTAAATAGAAATACAAGTTATCGCGCAGATAGGTCAGACAGCGCTGCTCGGTCAGGCCGGCCGGCCCCGCTTCACGCCGGGCGATCTCTTCCAGATGGGCGACGCCGGCGTTTCGTGCTTCGCCCAGGGCCGCTTCAATGGCCCCGCAATCGACGCCCGCCCTGGCGGTCCACATGGCGAAGACAAACGGCAGCCCCGACCATTCCCGCCAGGTCTCTCCCAGATCCCACGTTTCGACAAATTCTTCCTTGGCGGGCGGCATGGCGCGATCACCAATTAACAACACGCCGTCGGCCTGCGTATCTTCCAGACCGGAGCCGATCGGCAGGCGTTCACGCTTCGGCCGTACGCCGAATTTCTCTTCGAGCAGAATCCGCACCAGGGCCGCGCTGGTACGGGAGCCTTCGTCGAGCGCCAGCGTACGCAGTTCACGGGCCGGACGGCGGCAGAGCAGTTTCACACTCAGCACGGGACCGCGACAGCCGATGCACGCATCGGACACGATCGTATAGCTGGGATCCTGGAACGCCTCGATCGACGGGATCAGGGCCACGTCCAGATCGCCTGCCGCCAGGCGGTCGGCCAGCCGGCTGGGCAAATCAAACACAATGTCGGCTTGCGGCGCACGCTCGGCCAGACCATACACCAGCGGTTTGGTGTTGAGATACGATACGGCTCCGATGCGTAGCGCTGCGGTCATGGGTTTCCTCTCGATAATCGCGTGGGGCCGATTATAAAAGCAACCACCGGCGCAGAACAGGCGGCCACCTTTGTCTCCCCCTTCTCTGACCGTAGCCACAGGACGCAATTAACCGACAGCAGCAGAAGACCGAGACCGAGCAGGCCGTGCAAATCACCAACAATCGGGCAACGGCGCGACGACCCGGGAGCACGCAGGCTCAACGTTCCAGCAAAATTCAGGCGGCGTCGTGCTGGGCGGCAGCGAGAGAAGACCGGATCCGCGACTTAGAGTGGCGGGTGCGGGCCGCCGCGGTAGGGCGGGTGAGAGCCCCCCATTTTTGCATCCGATAGCGACACACGGCAAAATACACCGCGTAGTACGTCGGCACGGCCAGTCCCGTCGCCACGATCAGACTCCCCAGCCACAGCGGTCCGGCAATATGCCAGAACTGGGCCCAGTAGAATCCCATCGCGGCGCCAAAACCGACAGGCGGATGCCGCAGGGCTTCCCACCAGGCGGCGTCGACGGGTTCTCCGCCCAGGGCGCAGCGGCCTAACCAGTAACAGCCATAAAAGATTGGCAGCATGGTGGCCGGGTTGGAAATCCACACAATCGGCAGGCCGACTGCTTTATTTGCCCCAAACAGCCAGGCAAAGCAGACAACCAGCAGCATCTGGATGCCCACGGTCGGCGTAAACGTCACAAACATCGCCAGCGCCACGCCCAAAGCCAGCCGATGCGGCGGGTCGTCAGCGTGAAGCACCTGAAAAACCACGAAGTCGCGTAGCCGGCGGCGCCAGGAACGACGTTCTTTACGTGGAGCGGGTTGCGACATAGTGGAGGAACAATACCAGCGGCATGGCGAGTAAGACAAGATCAGGCTGCAAAAACTGCGGGACAGTTTATTCCTTCGGTAAGGATACTCCCACAGCTTGCGGGAATCGAGCGGTAGTTGATCGTCTGCGCGCGTCGAGGTGGGGATTCTGGCGATCGTGTCGAGCGGACCCGAATCGCCGACTTTTTGCAATTCTACCGCCTTTTTCGGCGAACCACTACCGGTTTGCGGTCTCTGCTTCTATCTTAGGATAATATAGGTCGCAAAGTGAACTGGGGGGTCGCTGGCGGTATTTTTTACCGCGAGAGGAAAGTCCGGGCTCCACAGGACAGGGTGGTCGGTAACGCCGACCGACCGCAAGGTCAGGGAAAGTGCAGCAGAAAGTAAACCGCCTCCATGCTTGCATGGCGGTAAGGGTGAAACGGTGCGGTAAGAGCGCACCAGCAGCCGGGGCGACTCGGCTGGCTTGGTAAACCCCACCCGGAGCAAAGCCAAACAGAGAGGAAGAGGGCGGCAACGCTCTCCTGAGGCGGTCCGTCTCAGTCGACTCTCGGGTAGGCTGCTTGAAGCGGCGAGCAATCGCCGTTCTAGATAAATGACCGCCGCTTCGCCCTCGGGCGAAGAGACAGAACCCGGCTTACAGGTTCACTTTGCGACTTTTTTCTTCCCTTTCGTGGACCTGCGGCCTGGTCCACGACGTTTCGGGTTAACTCCAGAAATCGACCAGCTGTTCTTCGGCCGGTACTTCCAGCGGGAAACGCAGCGCTAGGGGGTGATCGGCGATTCCTGCGTATTCCCGCAAAGCTGTGTGCAAATGCTCCGGCCGCACTCGCACCCCTTTTTCTGTGTCCAGGGCGTGCGTGCGGGGATCGATCGGAATCAGCATCTGCTTGTCGTCGGTCGCTCCAATCACCCGGTTCCCGCGAATCCCGGGGCCGATGTACATGATGGAGCCGATGGACCAGTGGTCTTTGCCGTTCCCTTTGTTGTAGGTCGGCGTACGGCCCATTTCGCTCTGCAGCACCACGACCAGCTTTTCCCGGATTTTTAATTCCTCGGCCCGCGTCAGCAGATAATCGACTCCCTGCAGGTATTCAGGGATGAGAGTCATCTGGTCTTTGTCGTTGTTGGCGTGGCTGTCAAACTGGCCGATCGACAGATTGGCCGACACGCCCACGCCGCCGCAGAAGGCCGCCAGGGCGATATCGGCCTGGCGGGCGATGCGATTCTTGGAACTCTCCTGGGGCAGATACTGGGTCACTCGGGCCAGTCCCTGGGAGTTGGTCTGGGCGGCGTACAGCATGCTTTGCGTGCGCATCCGACGCGGCAATCGGGCCTGCTCCACCCGTGATTGAAATTGCGACTCGAGCGCCCTTTCGATCCGATCGATCACAAACGGATCGTGGTACGAATGCTGGGACGAGCCATTCACGCCGTCGGCATTGGCGAGTTTCTCCAGGGAGTTGGCGTACGGCACGCGCGACATGGGCACCAGGTTGCCCGTGCCCGAATAATTGCCAAACGTCAAAAACGCCAGCGGCTGTTCGGCCCCGCGACAGGCGGCCGCCAGCGCGGCAAAGGTCGGATACTCCAGGCTGCTGAGCCGGCCGGTCGCCATGTACCGGGAGCAAGGCGAATGGTTGTTAACCGAATAGTCCAGACCATTGAAGACCAGCAATTCGTCCGCGTACTTGCCAAAGAAATCCTCGTTGCTCAGGCCGTCGGCGAGATGGGCTTTGGTCGGAGCAAAACGCAGATTCCCCTCGGTCAGAATGTCGCCTTCCTGGTACAGGCGGTTCATTTCGTTGACCCCTTTGGGGTCCATCATGTACGTGGTGTCCCACCCGCCCGACGCATTGAGGAAGACGTAAAACGGCCCGTCGTAAGGCCGCAAATCGCCCGTAACGGCTTCCGCCGAGAGCAGCTGCCGTCCGCCGATCGGCGTCGCAAAACCAAGGCCGGCCAGACCGCACAAACGGAGGAAATTTCGACGTTGCATAGTAACCGGTTCCGACCCAGAGGGTGACAGTATTTTCAGGGGACGAGCGCAGGGGCCTGGCTCGTAAGGTTCGCGTTCAAGGCTTCGATCGCTCGTCCTTCGCTCAGAACGAGAAACGTTTAACTAACGGAAGTCGACTGTCCGGCGTCTGCCCTTCCTGGAAACGACGAGCGAGAGTCAACTTCCTTCCTGGCAAGCGTTGCTATTCGTACAAAAACTCGTGTTGCCGCAGCAGGTAAGTCACTACGGCCCGCCAGGCGCGGAGCGTATAGTGCGGGTCGTCCAGACGCTTGTCGTCGCGGCCACGGCAGAAATAGCTGTCGACTTTTTCAAACCCCGGCGCTGCTTTGGCGTCGGCCAGGATCCCGGTGAACAGCAGCCAGGTCCGTTCGACCTCGGGATCGTCGATCGCCCTGTCGCGGCCCAAAAGGCGCTGGTGCAGATGAACGATCGCCTCTCGGATCTGCCGCTCGGCGGCGGGTCCGTCGTCGGGCGTTACGTTCGGTTCCATATGGGGGAACAACAGCCGCTGGCTGGGCGGGGTGGTGAAATCGAACGCCACATTTTTGCAGGAGACTTCGTTCGCCATGATCCGCTGGATCGCGCCCATGGCGCCGCTGGGATCGGCGATGCGTTCGGTGATCTCTTTGAAATCAATGCCGCCGTAGAGAATGTCCATTTTGGAGTCTCCGCCCTGGAGCTTGCCCCAGGGCTGGCCGAACACGGCGGCGATCTTCCGTTCCAGCTGCTCTGGCGTGAGCAGACGGACGAGGCCCACATCTTCGATCTCGGCCAGACGCTCCGGCTGCAGTTCGCCGGTCGCCAGACCATCGGCTCGATAAAACGGCGTCGCGACCATCGCCTTGATCACGTATTTCAGATTGAAATCGTTCGCGGCGAAGTCCTGGGCGATCTTTTCGATCGTTCCCCTTTGCTCCAGATAGGCGCGCCGTTTGGCGGCGAACAACGGGTCGTCGATATCCTGCGGCGACTGCAGCACCTGGCGACCGCATAACAGGTAGTAGACATGCTCGACCATCGCCACGGCAAACCGCGGGTCACGGGCCGTCCGTTCGCCCAGCCATTGCATGGCCCGCCATTTTTCTTCCGCCGGCAGATCTTCTCCGTCGCGGCCCGGGCCAAACATATCCTCGTACCAAGGTTCCTTCCGCGGCTGGAAGTCGCCGTTCAGGGCGTAGTCCTGGAACAGCCCAGCGATCGGATCCATCACCCGATGGCAGACCACGCACTCGGCCGCCTGCATGGTGGGTATTTCGTATTTTGCGTCGGCCGCGGCGGCGTCGGTTGTCCGCGGAGCCAGCTGCATCAGGTCGATGCCCAGGAAATGCTGGAAGTACATCCGGGCGCGGAGCCGGTTCCGGTTGGTCTCAGTGTTGGGATAGCGGTGCGGGTAGTGGAACGCGGTGAGCAGACCGGAGTGCGGGAAGAAGCCGGTCGGCGACTCGGGCGATTTCCCCCGGTCGTCGGTCAGTTGGGGCAGCCGGGTGGGGATGAACTCGTAGGGGTCTTCGGGATCCTGGAACTGGTCTTTCAGTTCCTCGTACCGTCCGTAACCGCGGGCCGTATAAGGAGACATCATCAGGTAATCGGCCGTCACCACTTCGGTAAACGGCCGGTCGTTCCGCACAATGTAAGCGATCAGTTCCATCGGTTCGCGGTGCATGGCCTCGCGATATTCGCGGTAAAGCTTGTAGCCGGCCTGCTTCCGGTCTTTTTCCGGCAGATCGCTGAAATCGTACTTCTGCGGCCATAGCCGCGTATTGTGGAAATACTGATAGGAGAGCACGCCTTCAGCCGAATCATCCAGTCCGCGGGTCAGGAAGATATCGTTAAACGCTTCCTTCAGACGATCATAAAACGCCTCCTCCTGCATCAAACGATCCATCACTCCCAGCAGGGCCGGCATGCCGCCGGCCGCTACGGCCGCGCGTTCTTCATCGGTCGGCAATCGGCCGGCCAGCGATAAAGCCACCCGACGCAGCAGCCGGGTGTCAGGCAGCATTTCCACCCCTTCGAAGAACGGGCGCGCATCCGCCTGGTCGACCGCTGCGGTGGCCGCGGCTACGGCCCCGTCATCGGACCGGCGGACAAAATGCGTGAGGATCTTCAGGCCGGTGCTGTCCGGCTTGAGCACTTCGCCGCCGCCGTGATCGAGACCGCCCTGCGCTTTCAGCAACAGCCGCGGCTGCTGGTCGATGAGCACGGCCGCCATCCGCTGGAACGCGCGTTGATTCTGGTACAGCAAGGCCTGTCGCTGATCCGGCATGGCCGGCAGTTTCTGCAGCAGGAACTGGCTCTCGGCGGCGTCGCCTCCGGCCACATGACAGTTGAGGCAGGTGACTTCCGCCACCTTGCTCCAGACTTCCGTCGCAAAATAAGGATCGACCGTATAACAGGCCGGCCCACGATGCATATCAATGGCCGCATGCGCATCGAGCGCCGCCGGCGCGTCGGCCGCTTCTTCCGCCTGGGCGACAGACGCCATGACCAGCAACACCAGCAGCCAGCCAGGCAAGCGGTTTGCGAACAGACGCGGGATAAACATAAGGAGCCTGCAAAAGGTTTTGCCGCCGGATCGACCGACAGGCGCCAAGGAAGAGCAACGCTTGCTTTACTGAAGAAACTCGAAGGATCGTCGTCGTTTGCTCCGTACAGGAAGCTTGTTTGCGCCGAACGCAGGACGACCTGCTACGCCTGACAGCTCTCAAAAACGGAAATTCCCAATCCCGTTTCCCTGCATTTCGCGGATTCTGGTCGGGGATCGCCGCGATCACTGCAGAAAGGGGAACCAGGGAGGCTACTATCGTGGGGTGTATCGCTGGCGGAGTTGTCGCCAGGAAGGTGGGGACGACGGCCTTTCCCGTTTCCAATCATAATCGAGCGCTGATTTGAAAATCAAGCTGGCCGGCCGGGCTTCGTGACGTCGCCGAGCTTGCTGACGTCGCCGGGCTGACCGGCGAGTCGCCGTACACAGGGCGGACGAAAGTGGTAAATTGCAGTCTGCCTATCTCTTTTTAATCCGCAGCCTCCACTACTTCGACTTGCACGTTTGTGAATATCTCGATTAATACCTGGCTGGACTGGGCCCGCGGCAGCTTGTGGCTCACTCCCGCCACGATGACCTTACTGGCCGTGCTGCTGGCTTACGCCAGCACGGAAATCGATCAGCGTTACGGCTCGCTAGTGATCGAGGCCTTCCCGTGGGTCCAAACCACCAGCCAGGCCGCCCGCAGCAGTTTGTCGGCCCTGGCGGGGGCGCTGATCACTGTTTCCGGCGTGGTCGTCTCGATCACGGTTGTCTCGCTTTCCGTCACGGCGTCGCAGTTTGGCTCCCGGTTGTTGCGGACCGTTCTCCGCGACCGCGTGACGCAGCTGACCCTGGGGGGATTACTGGCTTCCAGCTTGTACTGCCTGCTGGTATTGTCGGCCGTGCGCGAGGACGAGGCGATTTATGTGCCGCATCTTTCGGTCGCGCTCGCCCTGGTGCTGGCTTCGTTCAACCTGGGGATGCTGATTTACTTTACGCACAACATCGGTTCCAAGATTCAAGCCCCGGTAATCATTCACACGGCCGCTGAGGATCTGGGATCGGCGGTGGCCCGTCTGTTTCCCGAGAAGCTGGGGGAACCGGCCGAAAAGGAAGAGACAGAACAGCTCAAGCAGGACCTGGGCGGCCCGCGGGACTTGCCCAGCTTTCGCGTAGAAACCGTGCAGCAGGGGTACATCCAGGCGATCGATGCTCCCTCGCTGTTTGAAATGGCGAAGGACCAGCGGCTGGTCGTCCGGCTGGGCTATCGTCCGGGCGATTTCATGGTCAAAGGCCGCACCCTGGCGGAAGTCTGGCAGGATCAGGAAGGCGAAGCGTGCGACCACAAAGAGCTGGCCGATCAGATTCAAGGGGCGTTCATTCTGTCGATCTCTCGCACGCCGGTGCAGGATGTGGAGTACGCCTTTAATGAACTGGTCGAGATCGCCTTGCGGGCCTTGTCGCCGGGGATCAACGATTCGTTTACGGCCATTACCTGCATCGACTGGATCACGGCCAACCTGCGGAAAGTGGCCGAGGGAAAGTCGCCCACGCCTTATCGGCGAGAAGATGACAACGGCAGCGTCCGGCTGATTGCGCAGCCGTTCGACTTTGTCGGCCTGGTCGCTTCGGCGCTGGATCCGATCCGCCGCTGCTCGACGACGAACCTGCTGGTTTCGCTGCATCTGTTAAAGGCGCTAGGAACCATTGGCGAGTCGGTGAGCAGTGAAGAACAGGCCGACGCCCTTCGCATCCGGGCCGAGATCGTCGCCGAAACGTTCCTGGGCCCCGACACGGCCGTTTTTGACCAGCAGCAGGTGATCCAGGAGCACAAACGGGCGACTGCCGTGCTGGCGCGGAAGTTTCCCGACCTACAGATTCGCTCCTTTGAGACTTAGCACAGGGCAGGGGGCGGCCCGGATTACCTCTTCGGCCGTACTGCCCAGCAGGAAGCGATTGAAATCGTGCCGGCCATGCGCGCCCATCACGATCAGATCCGCTTCCAGGTCGCCTGCCAGCTTGATGATCGCCTCGCTTGGATTGCCGCTGACCAGGCGGTACTTGTAACGGACGTTGGGATTGTGCGGCGTAATTTTCTTCAGGCGATCGGCCGCATTCTCCACCGCGGTTGTCGCCGAGGTGGAACGTTCTCCACTGGCGACAAACAGATTCTCCACATGGGCGATGATCAGCGTGCCGCCCATCTTTTCCGCGACATCAGCGGCGTACCGCACCGCCAGTTCGCTGGCAGGGGAAAAATCCGTCGGCACCAGAATGACCTGCAGTTGCATATTCACGACCCTCCGAGTCCGGGAACTCGCACGGCTGTGTTCGGCTGGCGTTAGCGCCCGTTTCTCCCGCGCAGACCATCGTCAGCGGAGCCAGGGAGGAGCCAGGACACGAAGGAACGAAACCAGAAAACAGTCTTGGGATTCAAATGGGATGGCGAAAAAAAATACTCGTGCAACCAGCCAGCAGGACCCTGGTCCGCGGAAGTCGGGCCGCATCCCTGATCAACCTAGCAAATCCCAGGCCGATGGGCGAAAACCCTTACTCACCCGGACCCTTGTTGAAAAATGACCGCAAATTGATCGCCAGACCCTCAGGCCGGTCGTCAGGCAGCCAGCGGGGTGAATCCCCAAAAGTGGACACGGTAAGGCAAGCGTCTGACAAAACACGCCGCAAACCGCATTCCCACGTTGCCAAACACCAGGATTATCCCGATGATAGGACCGGATTTGCGACATCATGTTGCTTCCGGTCGGGATGCCTCTGAGGAAGGGACGATGATGGCGGGCAAAATTCAATGCTTTGGGCTAAGCGACATCGGCAAAGTTCGCGAGACAAACGAAGATCAGTTTATCGTCGCCGATGTGAATAAGTCGATGAAGGTGCATCAGACCAGCGTCGGATTGAACCACCACACCCGACTATTCGGCGGCTCCCAGGGAACCCTGCTGGCCGTGGCTGACGGCATGGGCGGCCACGCCGCAGGCGAGCGCGCCAGCGAGATCGTCGTGGAAACGGTCACCGCCTTCCTGCTGAACACCATGCAGTGGTATTTCCAGGTCGACGACGTCCACGATGAAGAAACGATCGAACAGCTGCGCCAAGTCACCAGTCAGTGCCACGAGAAACTGTCGCAGGATATCGCCACTTCCCCGCAACGACGCGGCATGGGAGCTACGCTGACTCTGGGTTATGTTCTGTGGCCTCGACTGTTTGTCGTGCATGTGGGCGACAGCCGCTGTTACCACTTCCGCCAGGGGAAGCTCGAACAGATCACCAACGACCATACCATGGCCCAGTACCTGATCGAAACGGGCGCCCTGAGTCCCGAAGATGCGGTCGATTCGCAATGGAGCCACCAGCTCTATAATGTGATCGGCGGCGGCGACCAGCTGCCCGAACCGGACATCTCCCGGCATCCGCTGGAAATGGGCGACGCCTTGCTGCTTTGCTCGGACGGGCTGACCAAATACATTACCGACGCACGCATCGGCGAGGCGCTCGCCAGCGACGCTCCGGCGGACGAGGTGTGCCGTGTTCTTTGTAACGAAGCCCTGCTGGCCGGGGGGGACGACAATATTACGATCGTCGTCTGCCGCTTCCTTCCAGGCGACGACGACGAAAACTTCGCCGACCTGGACACCACCGACATGCCGATCGATCAGCGATCGACCCAGCTGCTCTCACCCAATGAGCTACTGCAGGAACGTCCTACCGACCCGGAATAGAACCAGGTACAAGCCGGCATTCGCGCAAACGACCTCGCGCTGCCCGCCAGCTGCCGATCCAGGCACGGGAAACGAAAGTTACGCACCATTTTGAATACGTCTTCTCCGGCGCCGCGGGCGCTACGCATCGTGCTGATCGGCTACCGCGGATCCGGCAAAACATCGGTCGCTCGGCCGCTGGCCGAAAAACTCGGCGCCCCCTGGTTCGACGCCGACCAGGAACTGCAGCGGACGGCGGGAAAAACGATCGCCCAGATTTTTGCCGACGACGGCGAGCCCGCCTTTCGCCATCTGGAAGAAGCCGCCATCACCCGGTTGCTGCAGCACGATCCGCCGCTGGTGCTGGCCCTGGGCGGCGGCGCCGTGATGCGGGAATCAACCCGCCAGCGATTGCGTGAAGCGGCCCTGGTGGTCTGGCTTAAAGCGTCCGCGGGCCGACTGTATGAACGCATTACGGCCGACGCAGCGACCCAGGCGAACCGCCCCCCGCTGACCGCGCATGGCGGTCTGGCGGAGATTGAACAGCTGCTGGCGCAGCGCGAGCCGATCTACCAGGCCGTCAGCCATTTTGCGGTCGACGCCGAAGATCGCACGCCCAGCGAGATCGCCGACGCGATCTTCGCCCGACTGCCCGCCGCCGCGGGAGAATCCCGCCAGCCATGATCGACCCGAACCTGTTTGACCTGGACGAGCTGCGTCAGTCCCCGCTGATCGCTCGCCTGGATTACTTTGCGGAATCCGAGTCGACCCAAACCCAGGCCCGGCAGATCGCCGCCGAGCGTGAGCTGCCCATGCCTGCCCTGGTGCTGGCCTCGCAACAAACGGCCGGTCGCGGCCGCGGATCGAATCGCTGGTGGTCGAGTCCCGGGGCGTTGACCTTTTCCTGGGTGATCGAACCGCAGCAGTACGAGATTAATACGGCCCGACTGGCTTCCTGCTCGGCCGCCATCGGGCTGGCCGTTTGCCGCACGCTCGCTCCGCTGCTGCCCTCCAGTGCTCCGACTTGCGGGATGAAATGGCCGAACGATGTGTTCCTGGGCGGGCGTAAAATCTGCGGCGTGCTGCTGGAAACACTGGCCAGCTCCCGCGGGCCGCGACTGGTCGCCGGCGTGGGGGTCAACATCAACAACTCACTCGACGGGCTGCCGCCCGAGGTGGCGAAACTGTCGGTCAGCCTGCGGGAAATCGTCGGCCGCGACTTTGAACTGACGGGCCTGCTGCTGGATCTGCTCGCCCATATGGACCAGGAGCTGCATCGTCTGGGACAGAACGACCACGACCAGCCAGCCGACTGGAACGCCTGCTCGCTGCTCGTCGATCGCCAGACAACCGTAGAAACTCCGGCAGGGTTGATCGAAGGCCGCTGCCTGGGACTCGATGCGGCCGGCGCCCTGCTGCTGGCCAGCGAGCAGGGCGTGCACCGAGTGCTCAGCGGTACGGTTGTCCGCATTGAACCGGCGTGCTAACGGCCCCTTCCGCGGCCGAAGGATCAAGCCAGGCGGCGTGTTCTGGGCTATAATCAAGAAGAGTTCGATCGGCGCAAGCGGAAACGTTCGTCATATCGGGGAAGCGACCGCTTTCGGCAGCGATCCGGGCCGTTTCGGGAAAACGTTTCCCGTTGCTATCGGGGAAGATCGGGCTTCATTGACTATTATCCCCCCCGTCGATACGATGCCTCAGGCAAAATGTTCACTGTGCGTGAATTCCAGCAAGGAACTTAAAAAATGAGTTACGGCCAGAATCCCTATTCGTCTTCCTACAGCATGGGAATGGACGCGGCGTCGGCAGCGGTCTCCGAAAGGGTCGGATTCATTCGCCGCACGTACCTGCATCTGGCGCTAGCGATGCTGGGCTTCGTCGGCATTGAGATGCTGATCTTCGCCATGGTGCCCCAAGAAACGCTGCTGATGGTCTCCAGGACCGCCATGTCGGGCTGGAACTGGCTGTTCGTCATTGGCGGTTTCATGGTCGTCAGTTGGCTGGCCCAGAGCTGGGCCAATTCCGGCGCCTCTAAAACAATGCAGTATGCCGGGCTGAGTCTGTTCGTCGGCGCCGAGGCAATCATTTTTCTGCCGCTGCTGGCGATTGCCCATACCCATTTTCCGGGCACGATCGGCTCAGCGGCCGTGATGACGCTGACCATTTTTGGCGGGCTCACGGCGTTTACCTGGCTGACCAACGCGGACTTCTCCTTCTTGCGGGGGGCGCTCGTCATTGGCGGCTTTGGCGCCATCGGCTTTATCATCTGCGCGATATTTTTCGGTGCGGCATTCGGCGGTTCGGTGATTTCGATCGGTTTCAGCTGCTTCATGATTGTGCTGATGAGCGGCTACATTCTGTATGAAACCTCGAATATTCTGCACCACTACCAGACCGACCAGCACGTCGCGGCCGCCCTGGCGTTGTTCAGCTCTGTCGCCACCCTGTTCTGGTACGTGCTGCGATTGTTCATGTCGATGCGCGACTAAGGGCGACGTCACGACCAGGAATCAGGACTGTAGTGGACTTCGCCAGAAGTCCCTGTTCCTGGGCAAAACAACCCGTACTTTCACGGCGACCGAGAAAAGATTGACTCATGGATTCTGGTTCGTCGTTTTGAGCCAGAGTAGACGCCGGACAGTCGCCTTTCACTCCGTGAAAGGATGCGTACTTTCGCGGAGCGAAAGTCGACTTTCTGCGCCAGCTTGTTCGCAGAACGACGAATCAATATCTGGCAGTTATTCTTTTCACGTTCCAAGTGAAAGGCGACATCAACAGATGCAGCCAGGTAATCTGTTCGCACAACTTCCGACCGATCTGTCGGCAGAAGTCTTCGAAACCCTGGCCAGCGGCGACAACGTTCGGGTGGAACGGATCGTTTCCCACGGACAGGCCTCGCCCGACGGCTTCTGGTACGACCAGCCGCAGCATGAATGGGTCGTGCTGCTGCGAGGATCCGCCCATCTGGAGCTGCGGGAACCCGCTGCCGAGGTATCCCTGACGCCGGGCGATTATCTGCTGATCGCGGCGCACCGACCGCATCGGGTCAACGGGACGGCCCTGGGCCAGCCGACGATCTGGCTGGCCGTGCATTTCGGGCCGTCTCCCGCCGCCGCAGCCGAGCCGCCGGCAAAGTAAATCCGGGCCGATTCTCGCGGGAAAAAAACCGGGCCGCCGGGGCGCTGCAGTCGCCCTCACAAAGCAGGAACGGGGAATCCGGGGCAGGGCAGGGCGGTCGAGCAGGCTTCGTTCCCGGTTTGGCCCCTTAACAACCGCGCGGCAGGATGTTAATTTCGAGAAATTTTGTGACGGCGCCCCTGACCGCAGTTATGCTGCGCAAACCTGAGCCGCCCCCCACCGGCGACCGTTTGCCGCAAGCCCTGATTGCGCACTCGTGACCGTTGGCGTACCGTCGCGCTCCCTTCGTTTGCAGAAATCAGAAAGAGTCCAGCGTGCCGCGTCGCGACGACATTCGAAAAATCCTCCTGATTGGCTCCGGTCCGATTGTCATCGGGCAGGCCTGCGAGTTTGACTATTCCGGAACGCAAGCCTGCAAGGCCTTGCGCGAAGAGGGATACGAAGTGGTGCTGGTGAATTCCAATCCCGCCACCATTATGACCGATCCCGATATGGCGGACCGCACCTATATCGAGCCGCTCACCTGGGAAATGGTCGCCAAAGTCATTGAGAAAGAGCGCCCCGACGCTCTGCTCCCCACCCTGGGCGGACAGACCGGCCTGAATGTGGCGATGGATCTGGATCACCACGGCGTGCTGGAAAAATACGGCGTCGAAATGATCGGCGCCAAATCCTCGGTCATCGCCAAAGCCGAAGAACGCGAGCAGTTCAAACAGGCAATGGACAAAATCGGCCTGGAAACGTGCCGCGGCCGCACGGTCCGCACGCTCGTCGACGCCCGCGACGTCCTCGAAGAACTGGGCCTGCCCTGTGTGGTCCGGCCCAGCTTCACCATGGGCGGATCCGGCTCGGCGATCGCCTATAACCGGGGCGAGTTCGACATGCTGGTGCAGCGGGGACTCGACCAGTCCCCCGTCACCGAGGTGCTGATCGAAGAATCGATCATCGGCTGGAAAGAGTACGAAATGGAGGTGATGCGCGACGCCGACGATAACGTCGTCATCATCTGCGCCATCGAAAACTTCGACGCCATGGGCGTGCACACCGGCGACTCCATCACCGTCGCTCCCGCCCAGACCCTGTCTGATAAAGAATACCAGCGCATGCGGGACGCCAGCCTGGCCGTCATCCGCGAGATCGGCGTCGAAACGGGCGGCAGCAATATCCAGTTCGCCACGCATCCGCAAACAGGGCGGATGATCGTTATCGAAATGAACCCCCGCGTCAGCCGCTCCAGCGCCCTGGCCTCCAAGGCGACCGGCTTCCCCATCGCCAAGATCGCCGCCAAGCTGGCCGTTGGCTACCGCCTGCACGAACTGCCCAACGACATCACCCGGGAAACCAAAGCCTGCTTTGAGCCGACCATCGACTATGTGGTCGTCAAGTCGCCGCGATTCGCCTTTGAAAAATTCCCCGAAGCCGACCCGATGCTGACCACGCAGATGAAAAGCGTGGGCGAAACCATGGCGATCGGCCGCACCTTCAAGGAGTCCTTCCAGAAAGCGCTCCGCGGCATGGAAGTGGGCGCGTTTGGGTTCGGCTGCGACGGCAAGGATCTGTGGGGCGCTGAAGACCAGCCCGACGACGACCAGATCAAGGCGATGCTTTCCTCGCCCAACGCCGAACGCGTCTGGCACATTCGTTACGCCTTCAAGGCCGGCATGTCGGTCGAACAGGTGCACGAACTGTCGCACATCGACCCCTGGTTCCTCGACCAGCTGCACGAAATTGTCGAGCTCGAAGAAGAACTGGCCGTGCTGACCAGCCTCGACGAGGTTGACTACCCCATCATGCGGAAAGCCAAACGCTTCGGTTTTTCCGACCGGCAGCTGGCCACCCTGTGGAACGTGACCGAGGCCGCCGTCAGGGCGCATCGGAAGAAACTGGGCGTCGTAGCCGTCTACAAAGCGGTCGATACGTGCGCCGCGGAATTTGAAGCGTACACTCCCTATTACTATTCGACCTACGAAGACGAAGATGAAACGCCGCCCAAAACCGAAGGAAAAAAACGGATCATGATTCTCGGCGGCGGTCCCAACCGGATCGGCCAGGGGATCGAGTTCGACTACTGCTGCTGCCACGCCAGCTTTGCGCTGCGTGAAATGGGCATCGAGTCGATCATGGTCAACTCCAATCCGGAAACGGTCAGCACCGACTACGACACCAGCGACCTGCTCTTTTTTGAGCCGCTGACCACCGAAGACGTACTCAACATTTGCGACCGCGTACAGCCCGACGGCGTGATCGTACAGTTCGGCGGACAGACCCCGCTCAACCTGGCCCGCGCCCTGGAAACGGCCGGCGTGCCGATCATCGGCACCAGCGTGGATACGATCGAAGACGCCGAAGACCGCGAGAAATTCGCCCGCATTCTGAAAAAGCTGGGCCTCAAGCAGCCAGCCAACGGCATCGCCCGCAACATGGCGCAGGCCCGGGCCGAAGCGGCCGTCATCGGATTCCCTTCGCTCGTACGCCCCAGCTTTGTGCTGGGCGGTCGGGCCATGGAGATCTGCTACGATCAGAAGCAATTTGAACAGTACGTGCTGGCGGCGTTCGTCGTCGCGCAAGGACAGCCCGTGCTGATCGACCGCTTCCTGGAAGACGCGACCGAGGTCGACGTCGACTGCATCAGCGACGGGACCGATGTCGTGGTCGCCGGCGTGATGGAGCATATCGAAGAAGCTGGCGTCCACTCCGGCGACAGTTGCTGCGCCATCCCGCCTTACAGCCTTTCCGGTCCGGTCGTCGCGGAAATCCGCGAAGCCACCCGCGCCCTGGCCCGCCACCTGAATGTGATCGGGCTGATGAACATCCAGTTCGCCGTCAAAAAAGAAGACGGTCGCGAGAACGTTTACGTCCTGGAAGTGAACCCCCGCGCCAGCCGCACCGTGCCGTTTGTCGCCAAAGCGACCGGCATGCCGATCGCCAAGATCGCCGCCAAAGTCATGGCCGGCATGACCCTGGCGGAACTGGGCTTCCTCACCGAACCGATCCCGGCCCATGTTTCCGTCAAGGAAAGCGTCTTCCCGTTCCGTAAGTTTGCTGGGGTCGATATCGTCCTCGGCCCGGAAATGCGCAGCACCGGCGAAGTGATGGGCGTCAGCGAACGTTTCTCCCTGGCCTTCGCCAAAGCCCAGCTGGGCGCCGGCGTGGTGCTGCCGGAGTCAGGCAAGATCTTTATCAGTGTCGCCAAACGCCATAAAGATCACGTAACCGACTTGGCCAAACGGCTCATCGGGATGGGCTACGAAGTGATCAGCACCGAAGGCACGGCCGACCGCCTGGAAGCCGACGGTATCACGGTGGAGCGGGTGAAGAAGATCAAGGAAGGCCACCCCAACCTGCTCGACTACCTGATCGACGGCAATGTGGCGCTGATCCTGAACACCCCCTCCGGCAAAGGGGCCCGCACCGACGAAGGCCGGATCCGCGCCGCCGCCGTCCAGGCGGGCGTCCCCTGCATCACCACCATCCAGGCCGCCGAAGCCGCCGTCAAAGCGATGGAAGCCCTTCGCGAAGAAGAGATGCAAGTCGAATCCCTGCAGGACCGCTTCGCCAAAGTGATCCGGTAAGGGCCCGTCGTTGAAAGAACGCGATTGCTGGCGGACGCGAAGCGAAGGACTGCCGAATTCTGTTTCGTCGTTCTGAGGAAGAGCAGGCGCAGAAAGTCGGCTTTCGCTCCGCGAAAGCTCGCGTTCCTTCACAGCGTGAAAGACGACTGACCCCGGCAGGAGCAGACCCATGGCAGCTGATCTACTCGCGGCGGCCGGTCTTGCGGAAGCCGCCTGGGTGATCGAGGCGATCATCGTTGGCGGCGCGCTCGCGGTGATTGCGCTGGTGTCGGTGCTGGGCGTGGTCATCCGCTCCTTGGTCCTGGGCTGGATCGCGATTGTCTTGCTGGGCTGCTTCACCTGCCTGTTTTCCCCGTGGCTGTTGTTGGCGCCTTTCTCCCCGGAAGACTACCAGGACCCCGATGTCTTCTCCGCCGCAGCAGATTTCCAATTCCTCGGCGGTTGCTGGATCGCCACCACGCTGCTGGTCATCGCCATGCTCGTCGTCACGCATGTGCGCAATTACCGAGCCGCGCGTCCGAACCAACGCAGATGCGTCCCCGACCACGACGAGAATTCGAAACGGCACTCCTCGCAACAAACTGGTGACTTTTGATGCGACATTCGGTATGGTGGAGGCTTGCTCGTTTCTCCCTTCCGTTCCGTTGAGCCTGCCCATGAAAAAGCGTCTGGCACTCGTCGCCTGTGGCTGGTTCGCCTGCAGCTGGATCCTGGCAAACGGCATGCTTCCTGTCATGGCCGCCGAAACGGTTTCGCCCGCGGAGCAGGCGGAGCAGCTCGCCTTTTTTGAGAAACGGGTGCGTCCCCTGCTGCTCCAGCGCTGCGCCGAGTGCCATGGGGCCGAGGCGCAGGAAGGGAAGCTGCGGCTGGATTCGCCGGCCGGGATTCGGCAGGGCGGGGCGTCGGGGGCGGTTGTGATCGCCGGAAAGCCGGAGCAAAGCCTGCTGATCGCGGCGATCAGCCATCGGAATGAAGAGCTGCAGATGCCGCCGGAGACGAAGCTCCCGGCTGGCGAAATCGCCGACCTGACCGCCTGGGTCGCTCGCGGGGCCGTCCTGCCGGGCGAACGTCTGGCCGCAGCGCCGGCCCGGATCGACCTGGACCAAGCCCGCCAGTACTGGGCGTTCCAGCCAATCGTCAGGCCGCCAGTGCCAACCGTTCATCAGCAGGATTGGCCGCTGTCGCCGATTGATCACTTCATTCTGGCCCGGCTCGAGGCTGCCGGACTGCAGCCGTCCCCGCCAGCCGACAAGCGGACGCTGCTGCGCCGGGCGACCTTCGACCTGACCGGACTGCCGCCCACCCAGACGGAGCTGACCGACTTTCTGGCCGACGACTCTCCCGACGCTTTCGCCAAAGTGGTCGACCGGCTGCTCGAGTCGCCCGCTTACGGCGAGCGCTGGGGCCGCCACTGGCTGGATGTGGCCCGTTACGCCGACTCCAACGGGCTCGATGAGAATGTGGCCCACGGCAACGCCTGGCGGTATCGCGACTATGTGATCGACGCCTTGAATGACGACAAGCCGTATGACCAGTTTGTGAGGGAACAGCTGGCTGGCGATCTGCTGCCCACCGACGACCGCGACCTGCGGAACGAGCGGCTCACGGCGACCGGATTCCTCACGCTGGGACCGAAAGTGCTGGCGGAAGTCGACGCCCAGAAAATGGAGATGGATATCGTCGACGAGCAGATCGACACCGTCGGCCGGGCCTTCCTGGGGCTGACATTCGGCTGCGCTCGCTGCCATGACCACAAGTTCGACCCGTTGCTGGCGTCGGACTATTACGCCCTGGCTGGCATCTTTCAAAGCACGCGTTCGATGGAGACGTTCAAAAAGATCGCCCGCTGGCAGGAGAACGAAGTTCCCACCGACGCCGAGCTGCAGGCCCGGCAGACCCATGCGGCCCAGATCGAAAAGCAGCAGCAGGCGATCGACGCCATCGTGGCCGCCGCCCGCGAATCGACGGCCGCTGGCGTCAACGACGAATCGTCGCCCGGGCAAGCAGAAGCGGCACAGGCCGATCCGGAATCGGCCTTCCCGCCGGCCGTTCAAGCCGCACTGAAAGAGCAGCGGGCCAGCCTCACGGCGCTACGCGCCAAAGCACCGGCCCTGTCCACCGCCATGGGCGTGATCGAAGGGCCGATCCAGGATACGGCCGTCCATCTGCGGGGCAGCCATCTGACCCTCGGCCCGATCATTCCCCGGCGGTTCCCCCTGGTGCTGGCTGGCGAAGATCAGCCGCCGCTGCCGGCCGACGCCAGCGGTCGCCTGCAGCTGGCCCGCTGGCTGGCTTCGCCCGACCATCCGCTGACCGCCAGGGTGATCGTCAACCGCGTGTGGCGCTGGCGGTTTGGCGCCGGACTGGTTCGTTCGACCGATAACTTCGGGCAGCTGGGCGAACGTCCCAGCCACCCCGAGTTGCTGGACTGGCTGGCCGCCAGCCTGCCGGAAAACGGCTGGTCCCTCAAGCAGCTGCACCGACAGATGATGCTCACCCGCGTGTATCAAATGGCAGGACCCATGACAGCAGGGCAGGGGGACGTCCAGCCAGAAAACGTCGATCCCGAGAATCGTCTGCTGCACCATTTCCCGCTGCGACGCCTGGAGGCGGAAGAACTGCGCGACGCCTTGCTGGCGGTGAGCGGCCGCCTGGATCGGACGGCCGGCGGCAGTCTGCTGACGGTCGCCAATCGGAAGCATGTGTTCGACCATACGTCGATCGACCGGACCCGCTACGACAGCGACCGCCGTTCGGTCTATCTGCCCGTGATCCGCAACAATCTGTACGACCTGTTCCAGCTGTTCGACTACACCGACGCCGGCGTCGTCAGCGGCGATCGCGCCACCAGCACCGTCGCGCCGCAGGCCCTGTTTCTGATGAACAGCCCCTGGGTGCGAGAGCTGGCCGGCGCCCTGCAGGCTCGACTACTGGCCGAAACGCCGGTCGAGAACCTGTCGCCTGATGCGGTCGAACAGGCCCGTCTGCGCCAGCTCTACCTGCTGACGCTGCAGCGTGAGCCGCGTCCGGCCGAGACGCTTCGCGCCGTCCGCTTTCTCGATCAGTGGGAACAACTGGCGACGGCGAGCGAAGCGACAAAAGCGGAAGAACCGACCTCAGAAGAAACCGCAACGCCAGAAGAAACCGCTGCCAGCTTCCGCGACCAGGCATGGCGAGCGCTCTGCCAGGGTGTGCTGCTCTCTAACGAATTCGCTACGGTGCGATAATGAACCGACCCTCGCCTGCTCCTTCGCTTTCTCGTCGTCAGCTGCTGCAGGGCAGTGCGGCCGGTTTTGGCTGGCTGGCGGCCGCCTCGTTGCTGGCGGAAGAGCATCTGGCCGCGGCGGAAGCGGCGCCGGCGAACGATTCGCCTTTGGCGGCCCGGCCTCCGCATTTTCCGGCGAAGGCGAAACGGATCATCTTTCTGTTTATGAAGGGCGGCCCGTCGCAGATTGATACGTTCGATTACAAGCCGCTGCTGGAGCGCGACCACGGCAAGCCGCTGCCGTTTGCTCGTCCCCGCGTGCAGTTTGCGCCAACAAAGAACCTGCTGAAAAGCCCCTGGAAGTTCCAGCAGCATGGCGACAGCGGGCTGTATGTGAGCGAGCTGTTCCCGCACACGGCCAAAATGGTCGACGAGCTGTGCATTCTCAGCTCTCTCCACGGCACCAACGCGGCCCATGGCGGCGCCTTGCTCAAACTGCACACGGGCAGTGATACGTTCGTCCGACCCAGCATGGGCTCCTGGATCAACTACGGCCTGGGCACCGAAAACCAGAACCTGCCCGGCTTCGTCACCATCTGTCCCACCCTGGCGCATGGCGGCGTCAAGAACTGGGGCTCTGCCTTCCTGCCGGCCGCTTACCAGGGCACGCCGCTTGGCAACGCTAGCATGCCATCGCGTGAGGCCCGCGTCCGTTATTCGCAACCGCATCAGTCGCCCGCCGCCCAGCGGCTGCAGCTGGATCTGGTGCAGGCCATGAATTCCGACCTGCGGCAAGAGACGGGATCCAGCCCGCTGCTGGAGGCTCGTATCAACGCGTTTGAGCTGGCCTTCCGCATGCAGGCGGAGATGCCGTCGATCGAGGACCTGTCCGACGAAACGGCCGAAACGCTGGCTCTCTACGGGCTCGACGACCCGACCACCGCCGACTTTGGTCGCCAGTGCCTGCTGGCCCGCCGCTTCTCAGAACGCGGCGTGCGGTTTGTCCAGGCGACCCACAGCAACTCCCAGGTGCAGTGGGACCAGCACGCCAAACTGCAGGAAGGTCATTCGCAGAACGCCCTGGAGGTCGATCGCCCCATCGCTGGTCTGCTGGCTGATCTGAAACGCCGGGGGCAGCTGGAAGAGACGCTTGTCCTCTGGGGGGGCGAATTCGGCCGCACCCCCACCGCGCAAGGAAACGACGGTCGCGACCATAATCCGGAAGGCTTCACCGTCTGGCTGGCGGGCGCCGGCGTGAAAAAGGGGATCAAGTACGGCGCCACCGATGATTACGGCTATTTCGCCGTGGAAAACAAGGTCCACATTCACGACCTGCACGCCACGCTGTTGCACCTGCTGGGCCTGGATCACGAGAAACTCACTTATCGCTACGCCGGCCGGGACTTCCGCCTGACCGATGTCCATGGCCGGGTCGCCCACGATATTCTGTCTTAAGCAGAAAAAAATCCGACAAATGCCCGGCTCTCTTTTGCCCCTCTTTCGGGCCGCAGGCGTGTTTTTTCGCCCCTCAAGCGGTTACCCCCACTGAGGGGCCAGGCAAGATTGAAATTGAACCATTTGCCGGATCCTGGTAGTTACCTGCCCCTGCGATGACGGCGGTAGTTTTGCATCGCCCAGGTGTGCTGCTTTTGGTGAGGCATGAACTTTCATGGTGCGGATTCAATCTTTTCATCATTTAAGCCCCGCAACCCGACAGGTGATTTGCGCGGGAGTGCTGGCGGGGGTCTTTGCGTTTATTCACCTGGCCGCCTACTGGTTGCGCTTTGATGGCTTGCCGGACCGGGATTTTATCGCCACTTCCGTGCTCTGGGCCGTCGCCGTCAAGCTGCTGGTGTTCGGCCGGTTTCATCTGTTTCGCGGCTGGAGCCAGGTGGTGAACTTCCACGACCTGATCGCCCTGGGCGGCGCCGCCTCTTTGAGCGCCGGCGTGCTGCTGCTGATGCAGATGTTCCAGGCGCCGGGCTTTAACTCGCCGCGATCGGTCCTGCTGACCGACTGGGGCTTTACCATCGTCCTCGTCGGCGGGCTCCGCAGCCTGCTCCGTTTTGCCGAAGAAAGCCGCGTCAAAAGCCAGTCGAAGAATCATCAAACCCGGGTTTTTATCCTGGGCGCCAATGCTTCCGGCGAAGCGTTACTGCGGGCTGTCCGACGAAATCCCGAACTGTCGTATCGGGTCGAAGGGTTCATTACCCACACGCCCGGCTCCATCGGATCGCGGATCGACGGGGTGCCGGTCGTCGGCCTGCTCGACGACGCCTGTTCCCTGGCAGAGGCCAGCGGCGTGACCGAGCTGTTGATCACGGCCGACGAACTGCCCGGCTCGCAGGTGCGCTCGCTGGTCGAACGCGGACCGGCCCACGGCGTGACCGTGAAAGTGCTGCCGAGCTACGCCCAGCTGCTCAGCGGCCGCGTGGCGCTGAAGCCGCGAACCGTTTCCATCGAGGACCTGCTGCGGCGGGATCCGGTCGACCTGGACATGACGAAACTGCGCCGCTGGATCGATGACGGCGTGGTGATGGTGACCGGCAGCGCCGGCAGCATCGGCTCCGAAATTTGTCGCCAGCTGCTGCAGTTTGAGCCGCGAAAAATCCTGCTCGTCGATCGCTGGGAGAACGGCCAGTTCTTCCTGGAACGGGAGCTGCGCTCCTTGAAACCGACGGCCGAGCTGGAAGTCTGCATGGCCGACGTCGCCGATGGACTGCGGATGGCCAGCCTGTTCCGCGAACATCAACCGGCGATCGTGATTCACGCCGCCGCCTACAAGCATGTCCCGCTGATGGAAGCCAACCCGGGCGAGGCCGTCAAGAACATCTGCCTGACCACGCAGCTGCTGGCTGATCTGGCCAACCAGAACCAGGTCGGCTCTTTTGTGATGATCTCGACCGACAAGGCCGTCAATCCGACCAGCACCATGGGCACCTGCAAGCGGGTGGCCGAACTGTACGTGCAGTCGCTCAACCAGACCTCCAGCTGCAAGTTTGTCACCGTGCGGTTCGGCAACGTGCTGGGCTCCAACGGCAGCGTCGTGCCGATTTTCCGCGAGCAGATCGCGGCCGGCGGCCCGCTGACGGTGACGCATGAAAACATGACGCGGTTCTTCATGACGATCCCGGAAGCCTCGCAGCTGGTGCTGCAGGCCGGCGCTATGGGGAACGGCGGCGAGATTTTCGTCCTCGACATGGGCGAGCCGGTGCGGATCGTAGACCTGGCCCGCGACATGATTCGCCTCTCCGGCCTGGAGGCGGGCGAAGACATCGAGATCGAATTCACGGGCTTGCGACCGGGCGAAAAGATGTACGAAGAGTTGTACATCGACGACGAAAAACACCTGCCGACGCCGCACGCCAAGATCATGGTCGCGGCCGGCGAACCGGCCAGTCTGTCCGCCACCCGAGCCGCCATCCGCCGCCTGGCCGACGTGAGCGAAAGCGGCCCGGAACCGATCCTGCGCGAGCTGCAGCAAATCGTGGTGCAGTATCACCCGCCCGCCAAACAGAACCGCGCGGCGTAACGGCGTGCAGCAGTTAGCTATTCGCCTGCAGGCTGCGGCACTCCTGCCCGTCGATGATTCCCGGTCATCCCGCCGGGACGACCGTGAACGCCAACGGCCGAGAGCGGTCATTCTGCAGGGCGAATGTCGGGCGTCAGGAACGTGCGACGAATCACTGTCGGAACTCGAAAGGAATAACTGGCAGACAAGGATTCGTCTTTTCGAGGAAGAACCGACGCCGGTCAGTCGTCTTTCACTCCGTGAAAGAACGCGTACTTTCGCGGAGCCAAAGGCGACTTTCTGCGCCGGCGATTTCGCAAAACGATCAAACCCAAATCGACAGTATTTCCCCTCGCGTTCTTTACGGATCGCTGGCCGCTGGCTCCGGTTTCTCGGCGGCGTGCAGGGCGTGCAGGTAGTGCCAGACGGATTCGAACTGCTGATGGGCGTCGCCCTTGTAGTAGCGATCGAGCCCCGTTTTCAAACCGTCAGGGGCGAATTTAATCATCTTGGTGGCCGGCTCGACTCGCATCGGATCGCGCATCCAGCGGTGATAAAAACGGTAACGCAAGCGATCCGCGGCGAAAGACAGATTGGTGCTGCGGGCTTCAAACGGAGCTGTCGCCTGCTGGTCGCCGATGGCGTGGCAGCGATGACAGGCAAGCCCGTTCTGCATTGCGGCCACCTGGCTGCCGGTCTCGGCCAGCGGCTCGCTCCAGGCCGGCTGGGGATTCTCGTCGAGGGCAAAGCCATGCTCGAAGCAGATCCCTTGCGACAGTAAATCGCCCCGGGCCGGCAGCGCCGGCATGCGGAGGTGAAAGTGCGGCCGCGGCCGGTACGGCAGCAGACCAGCCAGCAGACGCTGGGTCCACTGCGGCTGGAGCTTCTCTCCCGCCCAGGTCAGATCGGGGACCGGATCCGGCGGCAGACCGCGTTCGCCTTCGTCGTACAGGACGGCTGGCAGGATCGCATCGACGCCGTCGCGAGCATGGCAGGCCCGGCAGGACATGGTCTTCCATTGACGCTGCGAAAAGTCGTCGGCCGTGTCGCGAGTTAAACTTTCGAGCGACGCCTTCAGGAACTCCCTGACGGCGGTCTTATCTTCCGCCGCCAGCTGCACATCGGGCGCGGAGCCGCGGCCAGCGACCTCTTCGGCCAGGCAGCCGCGTTCTGTATGACCGGCAGCCAGGAGGCTCGCCAGTGTAGCGGCGCGGGCAGGCAAGGGCGGCGTCTTGCCGCGGGCATGGCATTGCACGCAACCGACGGACTGGAACAGTTCGGCCCCGCGGACCGGATCGCCAGCGGGTGTCGCGTCGACAGCGGCCAGGGGCAGTGATCCCTGCGACCGGCTGGCAAGGTAAGCGGCCAGCTGCCGGGTTTCCACCGGCTCCAGCGGAGCGTGCGGCATGCGGCTCCAGCGGTAATGGCGCCGGGGGTTGGCCAGGAACTGCGCGACCTGGTCGGGCTGGAATTTGGCGGACAGATAATGCAGCGACACCCGCTGCCAGCGGTCGTCCTGATCGGGCGGGGTAAAACGATGACAGGCGATGCAGCCGCGTTCTTCGTACAGCCCTTCGCCCAGCCGCACGGCGTCGGCGGCCGGTGCAGGTTCGATGCTCTGCTTGTCGCCCGGTTCGCCCTGCAGGGTGGCCAGGTAAGCGGCGATGTCGACGGCCGTCTGGCGAGCGGTGGCAGGCGGCAGATGCGACAATACGGCCGGCATGGTGGTTTTGTTTCGCAGCGAAGCGGGCGCCAGGATCCACTCGGTCATCCAGTCGGCCTGCAGTCGGGCGCCAACTTCGCCCAGGTCGGGCGTATCCCGCAAGGCTTCCGGCATGAGAAGGGGCGCGAATGCGGAAGGGTCGCCCTCAAAGGCCGGGTGGCACTTGAGACAGTTGTGCCGAGCCAACAGCAGGCGACCGGCCCGCTGCTGTCCGCCGTCCCGGATCGCCGGATCATCCCCGTTGTGGAACAGATCGCGAGGGGAGAGCGGCTCGCGGGGGAACTCGTCGCTGCTCCAGTCGACGCGCAACTGGGCGTCGCCGGCGGCCGGGCTGTCGTATTCCAGCCGGAGGTGGTTATAGCCTTTAGCCAGTTCGACAGGCACAGCCGGAGCGGCCTGCAGGTCGCCCTGTTCGATCGCCAGGACCTGCTCGTCGTTGAGCCAGAGTTTCACGGCCCCGCGGCCGGCAAAGGCCAGGCGGGCCTCGCCCCGCAGTCGCGTTTTGAGATAGCCGGTAAAGGTGCAGCGGAATGGCCCCGCTGCCAGAAACGGCGTGGCCGGCTCGCCTGCCGGAACGAACAGCGCAGGCAGGCGGACCGTGCGGACGTCAGCCAGAGTCGGATCGGACGACGGCGTGTCGAGGGGGAGCATCTGGAACGCGGCCTGCAGGCCGGGCTGCAGGGCGTCGCGTTCGGCCGAACTCAGCCGTCCCGGTCGCAGATCGGACGCCTGGCCCCACACGTTATCGCTCAGCAGACACAGGCCGCCCAGCAGCAACCCGATAAAAAGACGCATCAAGGCAGCAACTCCCCTGGCAGAAAAAACGGACAACACCCTGCATCATAGAAAGCAGCCCGCCTTGCCTGCAAGCTGCAGCCGGCGAAGTTACCGGCGGAACCAGCGTGATTTTCGGTGCGCCAGACATTACGATGGGGCCTGGACGTTTTTCTGTTTTTGAGAATAGTTACCCTGGCGATGCGATTGCCGTGTGGCGTCGCAGGCTGGGTCGCTGCCTTTTGCAACCTGGAGCAACCTTCGAATGATTCGTCCCCTTACCCTGGCCTGCTGTCTGGCCGTAGTTTCAAGTGTGAGCATGGCTGCGGAAAAATTCACGGTGGAAACCGCCGACGACGGCGTTACGGTCAAGCACAACGGCGAGTTGCTGACCCGCTATCTGTTCAAGTCGGGCGCCAAGCCGATCCTGTGGCCGCTGATCGGTCCGCACGGAAAAGAGATCACCCGCTCCTACCCGATGGTGGAAGAGGGGAAGGAAACAGAGAAAAAAGACCATATCCACCACCGCTCGTTTTACTTTACGCACGGCAATGTGAACGGCGTCGATTTCTGGGCCGAGACTGGCAAAAACGGCACGATCGAACATCGCAAGCTCGTCAAAGCAGAAGGCGGCGACCAGGCCGTGATTGTCACGCAGAGCGAATGGGTCACCCCCGCTGGCGAGAAAATCCTGGGCGATCAGCGCACGCTGACCTTTGGCGAATTCGGCAAGAGCGTGTGGATTGATTTTGACCTGAAACTCACGGCCCTGGCGCCGGTCGAGTTCGGCGACACCAAAGAAGGCAGTTTCGGCATCCGCGTCGCCGGCACCATGAAAACGACCGCCGAAAAAGGCGGACAAATCGTCTCCAGCCATGGCGACACCGATCTCGAAGCCTGGGGCAAAGCGGCTCCCTGGGTCGACTATCATGGCCCAGTCGAAGGAGAAACGGTCGGCATCGCCATTTTGAATCACCCTTCCAGCTTCCGCTATCCAACCAACTGGCACGTGCGCACCTATGGCCTGTTCGCCGCCAATCCGTTTGGCCTGAGCGACTTTACCAAGGGCGCCCAGCACGGCGAGCACAAAATGGCCAAGGGTGAATCGATCGACCTCCGTTACCGCGTGCTGATCCACGAAGGGGACGAGAAACAGGGGAAAGTCGCCGAAGCTTTCCAGGAATACGAGAAGGTCAAAAAGCCGTAGCGTCAAACGAACGGTCGAACGGATCTCCGCCGCAGGGAAGCCCTGCTTCCCCTGCAGCAGCGAACTTCCGGCTCCCCCCTGGACCGCCGCTGGTGCGGTTTGGGGCGGCGGAAACGGCCGCTTGCCGGAAAAGGAAAACAGCACCATGACGACGCCCGCCAAATCCACTCCGGAAGAAATTCGCGCCCGGTTCGACGCCGATGTGGAGCGGTTCTCCAATCTGACGACCGGCCAGAGCGCGGCGATCGACTCGCCGCTATGCATGGACCTGGTCGCAGCCGCGGCGGCGGCCGCCACTCCCCAGGCGCATTCCGTTCTGGATGTCGGCTGCGGGGCCGGGAATTACTCGCTCAAGCTGCTGCAGCATTTGCCCGGTCTGGAAGTGACGCTGATCGATCTCAGCCAGCCGATGCTCGATCGGGCCACGGAAAGGGTCCAGGCGGAAACGACCGGAAAGGTGTCGGCCATGCAGTGCGACGTGCGCAGCTTCACGGCGCCGGACGCATCGTTCGATGTGATCGTCGCCGCCTCGGTGCTGCATCACTTGCGCGACGACGCCGAATGGGAGGCCGTATTCCAGTCTTTCTATCGCTGGCTGGCGCCCGGCGGGTCGCTTTGGATTTACGACCTGGTCGAGCATGACCAGCCCGGCGTGCAGCAGCTGATGCAGTCCCGCTATGGCCAGTACCTGACCGGCCTGCAGGACGAAGCCTACCGCGACAAGGTGTTTGCCTACATCGCCGAGGAAGATACGCCCCGACCGCTGATGTATCAGCTTTCGCTGCTGCAGCGTTGCGGTTTTGCGCCGCTGGAAGTGCTGCACAAGAACGCCTGCTTCGCGGCATTCGGCGGCAGCAAGCCGCCTGCCGGAACGTCCCGTTCTTGACGGAAGAAAGCACGCGCGCCGGCGGGGTGAACGTCTTTTTTTGTTTTCTTTATTGCCGGCGTCAGCATGATCCGCGTGCGGACTGGCAGGACTGCAGTAGTTCGCGCAGCGTAGCGACGTCGACCGGTTTGACCAGGTGCACGTCGAAGCCGGCCTCCTTTGATTTCTGGCGATCTTCTTCCTGCCCATAGCCGGTCAAGGCGACCAGCAGCGTCCGTTCCAAATCGCCATTTTCGCGGATCTTCCTGGCGACGGTGAAGCCATCCATTTTGGGCAGCCCGATATCGAGCAGGATCAGGTCGGGCCGGAACTGTGTCGCTTTCTCCAGGGCCGCTTCGCCGTCGTGGGCCGTTTCGATCACATGCGATCCCAGTCGCGAGATCAGGATCGTCAGAATCTTGACGGCCCCCAGGTTGTCATCGACCACCAGCACCCGCAACGCTCCCTGCGCGGCGGCTGGCTGGGGCGGTTCCTCGACCTCACGCGGAGCTTCCGCCAGCGGCAATCGGACTTCGAAGCGGCTGCCATTCCCGGAACCTTCACTGTGGGCCGCCACCGTTCCGCCATGCATTTCCACCAGGTTCTTTACCAGGGTGAGGCCAATTCCCAGACCGCCCTGGGAGCGGTCCAGCGAACGCGAAGACTGCACAAACAGTTCAAACACCTTGGGCAGCAGTTCCGCATCGATCCCCATGCCGTTATCGGTCACGCGAATCAGCAGTTGCTCGCCCTGGCGCTGGAGAGTGATTTCGATGTGGCCGCCCTGGTCGGTGTATTTGGAAGCATTGTTCAGCAGATTCCCGATGACCTGGTTCAGCCGAACGGCGTCGGCGTCCAGCCAGAGCGGCTCGTCGGGCAAGGAAATGACAAGCTCCTGGTTCCGCGTCTGCAGAATGCCGCGCAGGGCGTCGACCGATTGTCGGACCAGCGAAGCGGCCTCGACCGGCTCACGCCGCAGGTCGACCCGTCCGCGCACAATGCGGGAAACATCCAGCAGGTCGTCGACCAGCCGAACCAGGTGATTCACCTGTCCACGCATCAGTTCGATCGTTTCTTCCTGTCCGCCGCCGACCATCGCCAGGACATCGAGTCCACTGCGAATGGGCGCCAGCGGATTGCGCAGCTCATGGGCCAGCATCGCCAGGAACTCGTCCTTGCGCTGGTTGGACTCGCGAATGGTGCGGTGCTTGTTCTGTTCGGTCAGGTCGGTCACGACCATGCACATGGCGACGTTGTCCGACAACGGCAGCGGAGCAATCGACAAATAGACCGACAGCGTTTTGCCGTCGGCCGTTTGAAACTGGAGGTCGTTCTGGATGCTTTGCGTACGACCTGCGGCCAGCATCGCCTGAAAACGATCCTGCTGCGACTCGGACAGGAAATCAGCGACGGCGGCGCCGACGACTTTCTCCTGGGGCTGTTTCAACATCCGCGAGAAGCTGCGGTTGCAGTACAGAATGGCTCCGTCGCTACTCAGACTAACGGCGCCCTGATGCATTTCTTCAATCAGGGTGCGATACGGCAGATCTGCACCCTGCAGGGTATAGACCTGTTCGCCTTCCACGCCGTCGACGATCAGGGCGTCGACTTCGCCGGCCCGAATGGCTCGCAGCGTTTCTTCTGCGTCTTCCAGGCGCTGCCGAAGATCCTGAAGTTCGTTCTGGGACGAATCGTTCATAGGCCCTGCTTACGATTTTTCCTGCAGGTCGAGCGCCAGCAAGACCCGCTGCCTGTTGGACAGATCGCCGACCAGCCGTTTGAACGGCGCCGGGACGGTTTTGATCAGGGTCGGCGTGGCGATGATTTGCTCCGCCCTGGCCAGCAGCGGCTGCTGGTAGATATCGATCACTTCCAGCAGGTAGCGTCCGGCGAGAAACTCTTCGCAGATGGCTTTGATCCGAGCAATCGCCTCGGTGGAACGGGGCGTCATTCCCGTTACAAAAAGCCGCAATCCGTAATGCGGCAGGTCAGGGTTCGCCCCCGGGCATTCACGATTGTCGCCAGCGGATTCCCGCGAAGTGGTCATGAGGACTCCTTCGGAAATTCTCCCGGGCGCAACTGCAGGCCAATCAGTACGCGCTCCGTATTCGACAGGTCGCCGATGATTTTCCGGATCGGCTCGGGCAGCTTTCTCACCAGCGTCGGAATGGCGACGATCTGGTCGCCCCGAGCCAGCTGGGGGTTCTCCAGCAGATCGACGACCTCGATCGTATATTTGCCGGCCAGGTGCTCCTCGCAAACCTTTTTCAGATTAGCCAAAGCGGTCAGCGATTTGGCCGTTTGTCCCGCCACATAAAGACGCAGCTCCCACAGCGGCTCATCGGCGGTCGATTCGTTCTCCAAAGCATTCCTCCCCATGTTTTACCGAAAAAGGCGCCGCTCGCGGCTCTTGTGTTGGGCCAACCTTGAGCGAACTGCCTCAGTCGCCCTGCGCGGGGCTAGCCAAGGGGTGAGCCGAGTCAGACAGGGTAATTCCCTGGTCGGTCAAATGGAAGCCGCGAACCTTCCGGGAATGGGCCATCCCGCGCGACTTGAGGATAGACAGCGTGCCGCGTCGGGCGTTATCGGATTCCGCGTCGCGCAGCAAAATCCAGGTGTCAATGATCGAAGAGATGCCCAGATCGGTCTGCTCCGGGTTTTGGCTATGCGTCAAATTGGTGAACATGCCGGTCATGTTCCGCGATTTGATGAAGTCGACCAGACGCACCAGCATGGAGCCGGCCTCCGACATGGTGCCGGCCGACAGGAAGTTGCTGATCGGATCAACGACCACCACGCGCGGTTGGATTTTTTTGATGAGTTTGTGCATCTGCACCAGATGCATTTCCAGGCCGTAACGGGTGGGACGGGCCGACTGGATGTGCAGCAGTCCCGCATTAATCCAGCGATCCAGATCGACCCCGATTGAGCGCATGTTGCGAATCAGCTGGGTCGATGATTCTTCAAACGAATAGTAAACGCATTTATCTCCCCGCTGGCAGGCGGCGACCGCAAAATGGCAGGCCAGGCTTGTTTTACCCGTGCCGGCGGTTCCCGTTACCAGCACGCTGCTGCCGCGAAAGTAACCTTGGACGCCCAGCATTTCATCCAGCTGGGAAACGCCCGTGGGGACGCGTTCCTCGCTGGCCGGATGCTCCATACCCGCCGAGGTGATCGGCAGGACCGAAATGCCGTCGCTTTCAATCAGGAACGGGAATTCATTGGTGCCATGCGCCGTGCCGCGGTATTTGACAATCCGCAGACGCCGAGTGGAAACCTGCTCGTCGACGCGATGGTCAAGCAGAATCACGCAATCCGACACGTACTCCTCCAGCCCAAAACGGGTCAGGGAACTTTCCCCCCGTTCCGCCGTAATGACGGCCGTCACGCCCTTCTCTTTCAGCCAGCGGAACAGTCGGCGGATCTCTGACCGCAGCACGCTGGCGTTGGTGAGCCCGCCGAAGAGGACTTCCAGCGTATCCAGGACGACCCGTTTGGCGCCGATCGAATCAATCGCGTAACCCAGGCGGACGAACAGGCCTTCCAGGTCGTACTCGCCCGTTTCTTCGATTTCGCTCCGTTCCACGTGCACGTAATCGACGGCCGCCAGATTCTGTTCGACCAGCTTTTCCAGGTCCAGACCCAGCGAGCGGACATTCTGGGCCAGTTCATCGGCCGTTTCTTCAAACGCCATGAACACGCCCGGCTCCCCGTAGCGGGTCGCTCCACGGACCAGGAACTCGGCGGCAAAGAGCGTTTTCCCGCAGCCTGCGCTGCCGCAGACAAGCGTGGCCCTGCCGCGCGGCAAGCCGCCCTGGGTGATCTCATCGAATCCTTCAATCCCTGTGAGCGCCTTGGGCAAAGGGGGCAGCGATGGGGGGACAGGGTCGGATTCGGGCATGTCTCACCGTGATCATGGTTGGCTGCAAAAGAGGAGCCGCGACTCCGCAAGACCAGCACGCAAGAAACGTCTAGCTTTAAACTTGACTATTCTAAGGCGCCATGGTGCAAACCACCAGCCGGCAGCGAGCTGGTCGATGCGGGAAAGCAGTCAAAACCAACGAAAAGTGCTGTCGGTTCAGGCTTTATGACCGGTGGTATCTTTACGAGCAAGCGCGCGCAGTCAAGTCGATCACGAAAATCGGCAGGTCTCAAGAAGGATCACACGACCGCCGTCCGGCATGGACGGCGGTCAGTCGATGTTAGGGCGATGTACCGGGTCAGGGGGAGTTCATCGCCGTTTCGTCGGTGGTCGGTTTGACCGCTTCGGTGGCGGGGGCAGCGCTGGCCTGCTCCAGGGCCGACAGCACCGATTGCTGATAGATCTGCCCCTTCATCAAAATCGGTTTCCCGCCGCCAGCCGGGTAGATGGCCAGGAAGGGAATGCCTTTGTCGACGTTGCCCAGCTCCTGCAGCAGAGAGTCGATCGCTTCCGACGAAATGCTGGAAGTTTTGTCGGCCTTGAGGGTGACGACTCCGCGTTCTTCGACTGCGTCTTTGATCAGCTTGGTGTTGAGGACCAGGCGTTCATTCATTTTGCAGGTCTGGCACCAGTCGGCGGTGAAGTCGACCATCACGGCCTTGCCGCTGGCGACTTCAGCCTGGATCTTGTCCCGCGAGAACGGCTGCCATTCCAGCTCATAACTGGGGAAGAACCAGCCCCAGGCGCCAAAGAACACCAGCAGCACCACCGCCACGTTCATGGCGCCAGCGCTCATCCAGGTCATCGCCTTGCGGCGGATCGTGGCGGAGTACCCCATGTCGCCGATCATCCAGCAACCGATCGACAAGGACAGCAGCAGCCACAGCAGCGAGCCGACATAACTCTCGTCGAGGAAGGTGAAGAACCAGACCACCGTCGCCATCAGAATGAAGCCCGTCACCTGTTTGAAGGTGACCATCCAGTTGCCCGGCCGCGGCAAGGCATTGACAAGCGAAGGGAAGAAGCCCAGCACCAGGTAAGGCGTCGCCATCCCCAGCCCCATCAGGGTAAAAGCGATCAACGCCGTGACCGGCGGGGCGGCGACAGCAAAGCCGATCGCCGTGGCGAAAAACGGCCCCGTACAGGGAGTGGCCAGCAGGGTGGCCAGCACGCCTTTGAAGAACGCACCACTGGCGCCTTCTTTGGCGGCCAGTTCGCCCGTTTTGCCGTTCCCGACAAAGCCCGGCAGCGGGATCTCCCACACGCCCAGCAGGCTCAAACCGAAGATGAACACCACCGACGCCAGCGGAATCGTAAAGGCCGGGTTGCTGAACTGGTTCCCCCAGGCGAGCGTTTCGCCGTAGACCAGGCGGAGCGAAATGGCAGCCGCGGCGAAGCCCCAGAACACCGTCACAATGCCCAGCGTATACCACAGGTTCAGCGCCAGGATCTGGCCCCGCTTCTGGCCCGCTTGCTGCACAAACGACATCACTTTGAGGCCGATCACCGGCAGCACGCACGGCATAAAGTTCAGCACAATGCCGCCGAGAAACGCCAGCATAAAACTAAAGGCGACCTTCTCGGAGGTGATGTTCTTGCTCTCCGCCTTTTCCGCTACCAGTTGGTAGGAAGAGGGGGAAAGGCTGAAATACTGCGGTTCCTTGTTCGACTTGTCGCCGATGGTGATAAGCGTTTCAAACTCCAGCGCATCGGGACGATCGCAGCCATTTTCCGTGCAGGTCTGAAAACCCAGCAAACCGGTGATGCGACGTTCGCCTTTCTTCATGCCCGACGGCACCGTGAAGGTGTACCGCCAGCGGACCCCTTTTTCAAAATAGCGAACCTCGGGGGCGTTCGGCAATTTCGACGGATGGGAGATCAACTGCCCTTCGACGATGGGATTCGGCACGGGACCGAGCGACTCATTGAAAACAATCAGCGTCGGTTTGTTCACGCCGACCAGATCGGGATCGGTCTTGGCCAGGTCATAAACGTGGTAGCCTTCGCGGGGAAAGGCGTCAAACACGACCGTGACCTTGTCGCCCGGCGCCACGACGGTCGGCGCCACAATGGCGCGCCATTTAATGTGCGAACTTTTGAGTGTGACCCAGCCCGTCTCGCGCGGATACTCGCCGTGAAATTTGGCCTGCAGGGTGGAAACCGGGAACAACTGGCAGCCGGCGTTCGCGCCCTGGAATTCCGGATCGCTGCAGACCTGGCCTTCGAGATCCACAAAGAGCTGCAGTTCTTTCGGGTCAACACCGTCAGCCAGTTCAAAACTGGCGATCCATACCACTTTGCCGTGGTGCTCTTCGATATTGACGGTAAACGGTTCGACCGGCGGCGAAACCTTGGGGGCGACGTCGGGTTTGAAACCACTCAACAATATTTTGGCCAGGCCTGGCGGATCGGTGCGCAGCTCGATCTCGGTGGCTTTCGGCGCGGCGCCTTGCTCGCCGTCCTTGATCTGGGGCTGGCTGATCGCATAGGCATGCCAGCCCTCGCTGATGTCCGCGCAGACTTCGACCTTACCGTTGCGCGTGCCTTCTTCCATTTGGAAACTGGCCGACAGCGTAATCGGCGGCCTCGACGACATGGCTCCGCCCAGGGCATTGGCTCCGCCCAAAGAGCCCATGAAACTGCCTTCGTGCCCGCCTTTGTCCGCTCCGCCCAGCGCAGGGAAATCCAGCTGCAGGCCCGTCGACTCTTGACCGGCTAACGGACGAACCGCCGTCGGCAGCAGAAACAGTACGAGCACGGTAAGAAGGAAACGTCGCCACAGTTTTTGGGAGGGCATAGGGTAGACCTGGGCATACGGAGGGATACGAGGGGGGCGCCAGCTTACACCACAATTTTACAGCATGTCAATTTTCGTGGTCAACACAAAAGCCCCTCTTATGGAGTATCCGAGAGCAAACTAAATCGGCCGTGCCTGTGCGTGCACGCATACACGGCAGATCTAAAAGAGACCAGAGTTATTATCGGAGCGATGCGTTCGGACGGATGTGAATTATTGTACAAACCGCCAAAACCTTTCCAGTCGGCGTATTTTACAGCCTGACGCTTCAAAAATCACGCCCTAAATCTGCGGGCGCGGATCCCGCCTCTCTTGGTTACGCTCCGCCCGTCCTATCGGTTCGTCAGGACGTTCGTTTCCAGCCGCAGCAACAGTTCTGCCAAACGGGCCAGCACCCGGGCCGGCTCGGCAAATTCCCGCTGCTCCAGATAGATCCAGTCCAGCCAGGAAAAGCCGCCCAGCACGACCAGGGAGCGATCAAACGCCGCGATCAGTTGCCGTTCCCCGGCAGCAAGCGGCCGCACCGCCTGGTACGCCGCCAGACCTGCCTGCCACAACGCTGCATCGTCGAGCGCCAGGCTGCCCAGCAACCGAGCGACATCCGCCGCTGGCGTCTCCAGGTTCATCGCTCCAAAATCGACCAGCCCCGACAGCCGATCTCCCTCGACCAGCAGGTTGTCCCGCCAGACATCCCGAATACACGGCTGCAGCGGAACCCGCAACGAACGTGCCGGCGCCAGCTGTGCCAGCAGGCCGCCAAACGCCTGTGGCGCCAGTTCCAGGTAACGCGAGGCCAGAAGATACGCGGCGGGAAAAATCCGCGGCGACAGGGCATGACGGTAACCCGCCAGCACGGCCGGGTCCTGCAGGGACGCCAGTCGCTCCGTCCGCAGGAGGATGCCGGGCGACTCTTCCAGAACGGGCGCCGCCTGCAGGGGCGGCTGGACGGCCTGATGGAATTCGGCCAGCCGCTGGCAGGCGTCGGCAACCAGCTCCGCCGACGGCGAACCGACAGGCAAGGCTTCGCCCGGCATCCAGGGCTCCAGCTGGCAAAGTCGGCCCTGCTGGGCCGCAAACGTGCGGCCGGCCGTGTCCGCGAGTGGAACAGGCGCCAGGGTAAAACCGGCACTGGCCGCCCGCTGCAGAACGGCATGGATCCAGGCCAGCCGTTCGGCCGTCGGATGCTCAGCCGGCCAGAGTCGCAGGCAGTACGGCCCTTGTTCCGTTTCCAGCCGCCAGAACTGGGCCCCGCTGAGCCCGCCTGACGAACCGCGAAAGATGATGCCGGAGGGTGCTTCGTCCGTCAGGGAGCCGCGCAGTTTCAGCCCTCGACTTTCCAGCAAACGGACGATCGCTTGTTCGGAAAGCATACGCGGCCAGGGCGTCCTGCAGAAAGGGAAAACAAACTCGCCCGGGACGCTGTCCAGACCAGCGTGACCGACGGGTCGCGAACTGCCGAGCGAGGAGGAAACAAAGCGACCCCGCCGACATACGGGCCGGCGGGGTCATGCATTGATCGGACGATTGTTTCTCATCCAGCGATAATCGCCGGACTGCCGGCTGCAGCGGCAGCCCTTTAAACTCAGTTGCCAAACGGGTTGGCCGCAGCGCCAAACGGATCGGCTGCGGGAGCCGCTCCACCAGCACCAAACGGATCGGCTGCGGGAGCCGCTCCACCTGCTCCGAAGGGATCGGCTGCGGGAGCCGCTCCACCAGCACCAAACGGATCGGCCGGGGCTGCACCGCCTGCACCAAACGGATCGGCCGGGGCTGCTCCGCCTGCACCAAACGGATCGGCGGGGGCTGCTCCGCCAAAGGGATCGGCAGGGGCTCCGCCTCCGAACGGGTTCGAAGGCGCGCCACCGCCAAACGGATTAACAGGTCCGGCGGCGGGTGCGCCCCCGGTTCCCTCACCTGCGTCAGCCTGTTGGGTTTCTGGTACTTCTTCTGCTTCGATCGCGTTATACACGGTCGGGTACTCGTCGGGAATTTCACGCAGGCATTGAATGGTGCCTTTGCGGTTACCGACGTAGATGCGGTTGGTGCTGATGTTGGGAATGGCGAAATTGAGCGTTTCGGTGGATAGCTCGCCCAGGCGTCCGCCGGTGGCGGAGTCGAGGATCACGATTCGGTTGTTTTCATTCTGGGCATAGACCCGTCCGGAGGTGGCGCCCAGGAACTTGCGGATCCGCGGCACCCACCAGACTTCCTCGCCTGTTTCCGCGTCGATCTTGTAAAGACCGCCGATATCGCATGTTACATACACGGCGTCGCCAATCGGAGAGGCCGAACGGGTGATCGGCTCGCCGGCGGAAAACCGCCATACCATATCGCCCGTTTTTTCGTGCACGCAGTAGACGTAGCCATCCACCGACGTAACCAGAATCTTGTTCGGCGGCATGAACACAGGCGGCGCCGTGATGGTGTCGTTCGCTTCCAGACGAAAGCGGGAATCTCCCTTTTTGTTCGCATGGTTCACGTAGACATGGCCGCGATCCGTCGCCCAGACCAGGCTGGTGGCGACAAACGGTTCGCCGTCGGGATCCTTGTTCATGCCCCGGGTAACGATCGGCTGCAGCATGGCCCGCCCATGCGACTTGTAGAAGGCACGCGGCTGTCGCGATTCTACCAACTGGTAGGATTCCATCATGCCGTCAAGCATCGGCACGTGCACCAGGAAGTCGGCGACGGCAGGACCGGCTCCAGGAACGCCCTGCAGTTGGCGGCTCCACAAATCCCGGCCCGTCAAACGATCCAGGATGTACAGAATCGAGCCGTTCACAATCGCCACGTAATGCTCGTTCACGCCAGGCTGCAGCGTCGGATGATTCCGGCTGCCCACGGTGCGGACCCAGATGGTTTCGCCCGTCTCCCCATCCAGGGCATGGATCGTGCCGTGGTCGGTGGCGCAGTACAAGGTGACTTCGGGAACGACCAGGGTGGTGGTGGTCGGTTCTTTCACGCCCAGACGTTCAAATCGATACACCTGCTCTTTGGCCCGTTTCTGGGCCTCTTCGAGGCCGATTCTTTCGCCAAAGCGGTCGCGATCTTTCTCTGCAAATTTAACAACGCGACGGCCATCGCTCACTTCCAGCACGGTCGTTCCGCGGACCTGGCTGATGAACGGAGTAATAAAGGCCAGTTCGCCCCGCGAGCGATCCACTTCAATGCTGGAGTGCCATTGGCGCACCAGACCGAAGCGAGCCAAAGCCGAGGTATCGACCAGGCCTGAAGTGCCGACCTGCAACTGGCAAAAAGCGGGCGTGCCGCCCAATAGCAGCAGGGCCAGCGACAGGAGGGGCGTTCGCATTACTCTTCTCCGCAAAGATGACAGCCGCCTGGCCAGCCAGCCAACGCTCTGTTGGCCGGAAAAGGCGCCGGGCTGTTGAAGAATGTCGGTTTCTGAAGGGAAAAGACCCTGCGGGCATTTATCGGCTGTTGGAACCCACCGACCGCATGGGCATCTCCTCTATCATAGCGGAAAACGCCCGCGGAGCCACAAAAAATTATCCCGGAGTCGCCAAAACGTGGAAGAAGTCGTCGTTTCTGATTCCCGTTTCCAGGACGGCTCGCCTTTGCATCCTGCCGCGGGGGGCCATCTGTAACCGTCGCGCCGGAGTTACCGGATCGGCCTGTTGCTGCGGCCGTCTGCTCCTGTCGGCTACCCGGGTCGGCTAACACGGGTCGGCTAACACGGGTCGGCTAACACGGGTCGGCTAACACGGGTCGGCTAACACGGGTCGACGGTCCCCGGCAGCGAACCCCGCGAGGGAAGCAGCCGCCAGGAGGGCAGGGGAGACGCCAAGAAAAAAAGACGGGCCGAACACCTGTTCGACCCGTCTCGTTTCATTAGCCGTTCTTCGCCAGGCGAAGAGTCGCCACGTTAGTGCGAGCAGCCGCAGCCGTAGCCGCAACCGCAGCGGTGACCACGATGGCCGCGGTGATGACCGTGGTGGCCATGACCACAGCTGCCGCAACCCGACAGCGAACCGCCGTGGCTGACAGCGACCGAAACTTCGGTCGGAACCATGCGGCAAACCTGGACCTGCACTTCGCGCTGGGTCGTGACCGGAACGCTCACGGTGTAGGTCTGGACGACTTCTTCCGCAACCGTGTTGTATTCGGTCACATTGACCGTTTCTTGACGGGTCTGGGGAACGGTCACAGTGTAGGATTCTTCGCGAGACTGCTCTTCGCGAACCATGCTGGTGACCTGGTAATCCTGGGTGCGTTCTTCACTGCGACAACGCTGGACCGTGACCGTACGACTGCGGGTCTCGGTGCTCCAGTCGACAACCTGCGACGACACGGTCCGGGTTTCCGGCTGCATGACGGTCACGGTGTAGCTGTAAGGAACTTCTTCCTGCACGTTCTCATAACGGGTGTAGGGCACTTCTTCGGTGACGACATTCGACACCCACACGCGACGGACAACCGTCTGGACCTGCGGGGCTTGACCGCAACCATTCGAAGCGTAACCGCCGTTGTGGCCATAACCGCCGCAACCGCCGCAGCCGCTGTGGGCCGGGGCGCAACCGCCGCAACCGGCCGCAGCGTGACCGCCGCAACCATTGCCACAGCCGCTGCTGCAGCCATTACCGCAACCGCTGCTGCAGCCATTACCGCAACCGGCCGAGTGGGCCGAGCCGTAGGAGCCGCAACCGCCGCAACCGGCGGCGGACGAACCCTGGCAGCCCGAGCCGTTGGAGGCCGAGCCATAGTTACTGCAGCCGCCGCTGGCCGGAACTTCCGACACGACCGACTGCCACGAACCGATGTCACGGCTCACGGTGCGGGTTTCCTGAACCGCCACCTGGCGGCAAACGGTCCGCGAACCGGTGCGTTCTTCCTGGCGGGGAACCATCACGGTGACTTCGCGTTCCACAGTGCGAGTGGTCGGCACCCGCACTTCGTAGGTCTGCTCGACTTCTTCCGTGTAAGGGACCTGCACGCTGTACGTACGAGTCCGGGTTTCCGTCACCGGACGGCAGACCGTGAAATTCACGGTGCGGCTGCGCGCTTCCTGCACGTAATCGGTAACTTCGCGGGTGACTTCCTTGGTAACGGGCACGCGGCGATTGACGGTGACCGTACGCTGCCGCTCTTCCTGTTGATACTCGGTCGAACTAACGATACGGGTTTCCGTCACATACTGCGGGCGAAGCACGGTGCGCGTAACATACTGCGGGGCGCTGGCTTCGCCGCATCCGCCGCTGGCACAACCGCCGCTGCCGCAACCACCATCAACATGACCGCCGCCGCTATTGCAACCACTGTTGCAAACGCCGCTGTAGCTGGCGCCGCAAGGATCACCGCAACCACCTGCACCGCGACCATGGCAACCATAAAAAGCCTGCGCTTCCGACGCCGCACAGCCAAACGCTACGCAAGCGGACAGAACCAAACAACGAAACATCAGGAGTCTCCCAGAAACAAAGAAGTATTAGAACGAACCTTGAAGCCGCCTCGTTCTGTGCGCCGGGGGATTCCCCCTGGCTGACGGTTCAATGCCGCTATAAGCGTACGTTCAACTCGCACCAATGTAATTCAAGATGGGTAAATTGGGTAGAATTTACAAAGATTTTTTATTGCGTTTGTTTTCTCCCGTGGAGAAGCAATGTTAAAGTCGAAGTGCAAGGCGCACAGAGTTGTTCGCGGCCCATTAAACTCTGGCGCCAAGGACACCCCCCCTCGTGACAAACCGAACGGACGCAATTCGGCCGTTTCGGGACTGCAGCCACGTGTTTTACCCCGCCAAAAAGTTGGTCCTTCTATGAAGATTCTCTGGATTCTCGCGATGACGTGCCTTATTGGCACCGTAACTGTTCTCCCGGTGAGTGCGGCTGAAGAAGACGAGCAGGTGGCCGGGCTGGTCGCCGTGCATACGCCGCAGACGCTGATCGACAAGAACATGCCAGTCGCCGAAGTCGGCCCCGGCGAGGTGCTGAGCGTGCTGGCCCAGCGCGAAGAGTTTTTATGGGTCGAAACGGCCGCCCAGAAACGCGGCTGGATCCTGAAAAACGCCGTGGTGAACCTGGCCGACGCCGATGTCGTGTTTGACACCCTGATTAAACAGGAACCTACCAACTGGGCGTTTTACGGCGGACGCGCGTTGGTCTGGGAAGCCCGGGGCGACGCCGAGAAAGCTCTGGCCGATTACGACAAAGCGATCGAACTGGGTCTGAAAGATCCGCTGGCCTATGTCAGTCGAGGCATGTTCTACGCCGCCGCCGGAAAGCTGGACGAAGCCCTGAAGGATTACGACCAGGCGATCGAACTGGGCCTCAAGAACGAACAGGTGTATTCCAACCGGGCGGCCGCCTACATGGCCAAACGCGATTTTGAAAAAGCAATGCGCGACTACGACGCCGTGGTCGCCATGAAACCCGAAGATCCGGCCGCCTACTACCAGCGCGCGGCGGCCGCCAAAATTGCCGGCGACTATGAAGCCGCCATCAAGGACTTCGGCCTCGCGATCCGCCTGCAGCCGAACCACACCCCAGCCCTGAACGGCCGCGGTTATATGTATTTTATGACGGGCAAGTCCCGCGAAGCGATCGCCGATTTTGACAAGGTCATCCAGCTGAACCCGCAAGACGCCCTGGCGTACAACAATCGCGGCTTCAACTACCAGCAGCTGGGCGAATTCAAAAAAGCCCTCGCTGATTACGCCAAGACCAATGAACTGGCGCCCAGTTACTCCCTGGCCCACCAGAACCGCGCCTGGCTCCTGGCGACCTGCCCCGACGAAAAGATCCGCGACGGGAAACAGGCGCTCGAATCGGGCGAAAACGCCTGCCGCATCAGCGAGTACCGCAGCCCCTACGATGTCAAATCGCTGGCGGCCGCCTATGCGGAAATTGGCGACTTTGAGAACGCCGTGAAGTGGCAGACCAAGGTTGTCACCCTGCTCAACGACGAAGACTCGCGCCAGATCGAGCGGGAAATTCTCAAAATGTACGCCGACAAAAAGCCGTACCGACTGAAAAAAGCCGACTGATCGGGCTGCCCTCACCGTCCCAGCACACGGACCGCAGGCGCCTGCCTGAAGCCCGCTTCTGTTCCGACGGCGATGCGGGTTGAACCGGGAAATCCTAAAATGCGGAGCCTTTTGCAGGCTCCGTTTCTTTTTTTGTCACGACCTGGCCGATAGCCGGGGCCTCTCCGGGAATGCACCCGCACCCCTTCCAGACGGCCCCTGGGTTGCCTGCGCTTCCCAGGGCGCCAGGCGAACTGCAGTTTTCCCTGCTCCTTGCAGGCTGCGCGCCCGACCAGGAGCTATGTTTGTCGGAACCGCTGTGGGCGCCTTGCTGCGCCGGCGATTGGCCGTCGTCTAGCGATCATTCATGATTTCGTTAAGATCATGCCTGATAGCGTACGACGGTGGTTTGAAGAAGGTTCCCCCCCCTCAAGTCCCGCCTGCCGTCCCGCCTGGCACACCCGTGTGGAGTCGTTAAACCATGTCGCAGAAAAATAGCAATTCTGCTGTTGCTTTCCTCTTTGAGAACTCGGTCTTTCTGATCGCGGGCGCCATCGTAGCGCTGGTGTGGGCCAACATGGACCCGGCCACCTACAAGCATCTGATCAAGTTCGAGTTCCAGAACCTGCTGTACGATAAAGACGTCGCACACGGGCACGGCGACCACGCTCACGACGACCACGCTCACGACGACCACGCCGGTGGCGACGCCGATCATGCGGCGGAGGGCACAGACCATGCCGACGCGACTGGCGATAGCGACGCAGATCATGCCGACACTGACACAGATCACGCCGCTTCCGGCGCCGATCATGCGGAGGCCGGCGCCGATCATGCCGACCACGGCAGCGACGCCGTTAAAGCGGAAGGGCATTCCCCAAAAGAACATCACGGGCATCCGCTCGATATCCAGTGGTTTGTAAACGACGTGCTCATGGCCTTGTTCTTTGCCATTGCCGGCAAGGAAGTCTGGGAAGCCTTGTTGCCCGGCGGCGCCTTGTCGAACCCGAAGAAGGCGGCGACGCCGTTGTTCGCCACGCTGGGCGGCGTACTGGGGCCGGTGCTCGTCTATCTGACCGGCGTGTTTGCGACGGGCCACTGGGATGATCTGGCCAAAGGCTGGGCAATCCCTTGTGCTACGGACATTGCGTTCAGTTATCTGGTCGCACGCCTGATCTTTGGCGCCACCCATCCTGCGATTGCCTTCTTGCTGTTGCTGGCGATTGCCGACGATGCAATCGGGCTGGTGATTCTGGCCGTGGCCTATCGCGACGCCGAGGCCAGCATGTCGCAATACCTGTGGCTGCTGTTGACGGTCGGAGCCGTGGGGATCGGCTATATGCTGCGTTACCTGCGAGTGCAGAATTTCTGGTTCTATCTGCTGATTCCAGGCGTGCTCAGCTGGCTTTCGTTTTATTACGCCGGCATCCACCCGGCGCTGGGTCTGGTCCCGATCATTCCGACCATGCCGCACGCCCATACCGACCTGGGGCTGTTCTCGCGGATGGAGCTCAAACGTCCTGACACCTTGAACCAGTTTGAACACTGGTGGAAGAATCCGGTCGAAATCATCCTGGGGCTCTTTGGCCTGGTGAACGCCGGCGTGGTGTTCTCGGCCGCCGGAGCGGGAACCGTCTGGGTGCTGGTCGGCCTGCTCCTGGGCAAGCCGATGGGCATTGTGTTCTTTACCTGGGTGGGAGATAAGGTCTTCAAGCTGGAGATGCCGAAGGGGATGAACTATCGCCATGTTGTGGCGATCGGTCTGGTCGCCAGTATCGGCTTTACGGTCGCCCTGTTTGTGTCGACGGTCGCCTTCAAGGTCGACGGATCGGCCGATCCGGTCGCCACCCAGGCGATCCAGGACTCCGTGAAAATGGGCGCCCTCGGCAGCTTCTTTGGTGCGGTGCTGGCCTTTATCGGCGCCAAGCTGATGGGCATCAAGCCGCTGCTCGGCGAAGACGAACCGACCGACGACAACGAAGTTGAAGCGGCCCACTAAGGCTCGCGGGATCAACGCCCGGCGGACAATCGTCCGCCGACGGCAAACAGACCGACGGCAGTCGTCGCCTGTTAAAATCGCATAACAAAAAAGGCGTCCCGTTCGGGGACGACTTTTTTCATGGTTCCATCAGGTTCTCTTGGCCGGCATCGGTCACTCTTCCGACATTTCCCGGGCGTGGTAGCTGCTGCGGACGAACGGGCCACTGGCCACTTTCGAGAAGCCCATCCGCTCGGCCGTCTGGCCGAGTTCGGCGAATTCTTCCGGCGGCAGATAACGCACAACGGGCAACAGGCGTTCGGTCGCCGGCTGCAGGTACTGGCCCAGGGTAAGGAAGTCGCAACCGGCTTCCAGCAGATCGGCCAGGGTGTCAAACAGCTCTTCGTGCGTTTCGCCCAGGCCCAGCATCAGGCCGCTTTTGGTTTTGATCTGGGGGTTCCGCTCTTTCACCCGGCGGAGCAGGGCGAGCGTCCAGGTGTAATCGGACTGCGGCCCGCGCACCTTGCGGTACAACCGCGGCACGGTTTCCGTATTGTGGTTGAAGACGTCAGGAGCCGCGTCGATCACGCGGTCGAGGGCCGCCTTGTTTTTGATGAAGTCGGGCGTTAGCACTTCGACCGCGGCGCCGGTGCGGGCGCGAACCGCCTGGACGCACTGGTAAAAGTGCTCCGCGCCGCCGTCGGGCAAGTCATCGCGGGTGACCGACGTAATCACCACATGCTTCAGTCCCAGGCGTGCGGCCGCTTCGGCCACCCGTTCCGGTTCATCCAGTTCCAGCTCTTCCGGTCGTCCGCGAGAGACGGCGCAAAAAGAGCAGGCTCGCGTGCACACGGCGCCCAGGATCATAAAGGTGGCCGTTTTCTGCGAATAGCACTCCATCCGATTGGGGCACTTGCAGTTATCGCAGACCGTTTCCAGGCCCAGTTCGTCCATCAGGCCGGCGGTGAAATTGCTGGCGTTCCCCTTGGGGACATCGCGTTTTAACCACTGCGGCAAACGCCGTCGGGGATCGAGGGCAGCGGGATCGTCGTCGGACGAATCAATAATGGGAAGGTGAAAACTAGTCGCCACGGAAACCTCGCATGCTCGCACACAGCCAAACGGCGGAAAACCCGCCTTGAGCTTCATTGTAACCGTTCGCCTGGCGACGGGAAGGTCGAACCGCCGCCTTCGGGCCATCCTCGACACTGCCGCGCGGCCGTTTCTCGAAGAAAGCAGAACCAGGCCCCCAACAAAATGTAACGGCCCGGCTGGCAATAACGTCGCACCCTACCCAGTGGGGGTGGGCGAAAACACCCAGGACTTGCCATAAGTGCGAAATTTAACAGTCTTTACAAGAAATGGCCGAAGCAGAACCGCCCAGATACCGATAAGTACTTGTGAATATGTCGTTATTATTACGACGCACAACAACCCGCAACTTGCGGCATGGCAGAGCCTTTATTTGTCTTGCCGTTGATTCCAAAAAGCTCTGACCGGAAGGATTCTCACGACTCCTGAACGTCAGAGCTTTCTTTATGCGCTGCTGCGCGGCCGGTCCGCCCACCTTCCACCGCCAGGGCAGGGGGCCGAGCGATCAGGCCAGAATGTCGTCGACCGGCACGATCATGGGCGGCAGATTGGTTTCGTCGAGGTACTGCAGCAGGTTGACCTCGATCGTGCGGCACAGCGTGAACAGCGGCAGGTGCTGCGGTTCCGTGCCGAACGGATCTTCGATCTCGTCGCCAATATCATCCAGCCCAAAGAACGCATGGGAAATCAGCAGCACCACCACCGGCGTCAGGGCGCCGACCGAGTCCAGAATGCCAAACGGCAAAGCGAAGCAGTAAATGGCGACGATCCGATGCATCAGGATCGTATAGGCAAACGGAATCGGCGTGTTTTTGATCCGCTCGCACGCACCCTGGATGTTCGTCAGGCTCTCCAGGCTGCCTTCAAGCAGATTCATGTGATAGTCGTGGATCCAGCCTTCCCGCCAGGCCCAGCGGATCCGCTCTCCCAGCAGGCGCAGAATAAACAGCGGCCGGTTCTTCTGCCCCTTCATCCGAAACAGATCGTCCGGCGTGAAAAACGCCCGTATATCGGCTTCGTCGTCGGTGTTCCGCAAGTGGTGCCGCAGGGCGTGCACATAGCCGATCGTTTTGTAAACGACCTCTTGCTGGAACGCGCGCAGCTCGACCGTCTGATCGCTGTTGATCAGCGTGGTGACCTGCCGGGTGAAGCTGCGCGTGGTGTTGACCAGCGAGCCCCAGAGCTTGCGTCCTTCCCAGTAGCGGTCGTAGGCCGCGTTGTTACGAAACCCCAGGAAGATACCCAGGGCGACGCCGATCAGTTGGAAGGGCGTTACCGTCAGCGAGTAGACATCGACCCAGTTGGCGATATGCGCCGTGGTGACAATGCTGGAAAAGCCCGTGATGACCAGAATGCGCGGAAAGGTCTGCGCCAGGCTGCTCCCTTGCACCTGGAACAGCATCGCCAGCCAGCCGCGGCCATGTTTGACAATCATAGGCGAAACTTGAAAGTAGAATGCCGCGGACGGCTTCCGCCAATGTCTGGCGGCCGCCGTGCAGCCTGCAGCAAAAGAGACGTTCGCTTAACGGAACGGGATCCGCGGCTGACTGAGGAAGTTGGAAACGCTTTCGCTGCTTTTCTTTTTCTCCATCGTGTTCTTCGTGGTGAAGAGCGACGAAATCCCCGACTGCTTCACGCCCGAAGTACTGGGACGATTGGTGCTGCTCGACCCGCCGGAGTACACGCGTCGACTGCCCGTCGGCGCCTGGGTCGCGACAGGGACCGGGGGCGAGCTCGACTTGAACGGATTGAGCAGGTTCAACGTGCTCGACGTGAGTCGCTGCACGCCGCTGGTCAACTGCCCAAGAGCGGTCGAACGGGTCGCCGGCAAGGCGGCGGACGACGGCCGGGCGTTTTCCGACTGGTTGTAACTGGCCCGGGAGCTTTGCCCCGCAGGCAAGGTCGGATTGCCCTGCGCATGCACGACGGAACTGGCCGCCAATCCCGCGGCCAGGCTCGCTGCTAACAAGAGATACTTCATTGCCGGATCTCCTCTTCCAAAAAGGCCCGCACGAACGGCAGGCAACCATTGACGACCGTACATCCTTGCGGTCGAGCTCAGATAAGCGCGGATTCTTTCAGCAACTTCCGTCCGTGTCCAGACCAGTTTTTGCCGTGAAATCTGGGCATCGTGGAAGAGGAAGAAGTGGATTCACCGCCGAGACCACAGGAGCGCCGCAAAGAGAAGAGGACAAGCGACATCGGTTGCCAAGAACCGCCTGACGCTGGGCGGGTCGCCCGGGCCGCAACCAGCGAGCAGGACGTTTCGGCTCTGCAGCAGGTCAATCCACCAGGCAAAACCTCACCGAGCCCAGCAAGGTCAGGGTGGTTCCTTTTGCCCCCGCACAGCTACCGCGAATCGGCGGCGTCGGCTGGTCCGCCGGACGCTTCGGGAGCCTGGCGGTGCGAGGGTTGGAAAGTAACGCGTTTGTTCGAATTCTCCTTGAAATGCTTGAGAAAGGAATCAAGCATCTTTGCCGGAACCGGCCGTGGCGCACCAATGGCGACTGTATCTTTTTCTGCGATAGCAATGAATACGACGCCCGTTTCCGACAGGCTTTGCTGCGAAGCATCGACTAAACTCAATGTACATTCGTCGTAACCGAGCGCATTCAGCGCGCTGATCGTGGCCGTGATGCATTGCGAAGGCGTCACTCCATCAACCTGGATCGAAACCTTGTCCTTTTGCAGCGTCACCGTCCATTGCGGTCGCTCGTCGGCAATGACCGCAGGAGAAAGCGCGGCGACCAGCGCGATCAAGAGGAGGAACGTGAAACGTCTCATGGGCAGCTTCCCTTTGTTTCCGATCGCCTGACTGGATTCCCGAAGAATCCGCCTTTTATCCGCTGGCTATCCGCCTGACCCGCCGTCAGGCACTTGCGATAGGTTTAATCGTAACCGTCACTTGCTCTGATGTCATGCGGCTTTCTTCGCGCCAGCCTGTTTCCGCCCGGCGCCGTGCGGCCCCATTTCCCTTGTCAATTGCCATTTCGCGTCAAAGGCGCTCTCTCACGAGAAGCATCTCGTTGGCGTTTCGTGCAAATTCGTATTCCACTCGTATTAGTTCACCGTCAAACCGCAAATCGTTGAGCAAAGGTTCGAGATGCGGCGAAACGCTACCGTCGAGGGAAGTGACGGGAAAAATCCGCACCTCCTTCGCAACGCGCAGCAATTCGCAGATTGAGGCAGCGTGAAATTCGAGATTCAATAGCGAGGAATACAGGAAAAGAAAATGGGAAACCAAGGCGACATCAAATTGTCTCTCTACAAATGGCAATTGGGGCAGTTCCGCCGCGACGTATTGACTGCCATTTCCCATCGCCGCGAAATCTTCAAGAAACAGGTTCATCGCCGCCATGCGAACTCGACCAAGATGGTCGGGTGACGAAAAGTGCGTCCAGAGAAAATCATCTGCATTCTGCTGAATCTGTTGCATCACCGTGGCATAGGTTTCCGCAATCCTTTGTCGAATTTCACAGGGCGCGTAAGCGTAGATTGGATCGCACGAAACGACGTTCCAGTTCCTGAGACGCGCTTCCACAGGGAAACTGGCCGGTCCATCGGCACACCCTAAGATTGCTTTCGCGGCGAAACGGTCGTCCAGCGAAAACATCTGGCAATACTCCGAGAAGTTTCGGCCCCATGGGACGACGGAATCAAGAGTAAAAGTCATTCGATGGAAAGATCGCTGGAATTTTCAGGAGCGGAAAACTGGCTTCCAGGGAGAACTCAGCGGGATCGCCCAGCGACAGGACTGCGAACCCCGCAACCGCCTCGATCGAGCACCCGCGACGAAGGCGGGCCCGCCAGGGATCGCCCCCACGGGCAAAGTCGGGGTGGTCCACTGTCGCGGTGAGGCCGGCCCTACTGATGGATACGGCATGTGGGTAGCGAGTAGCAACAGGGGCCAGCCAGACTCTGACGATCAGCAACTGGCCCCTTTGTCTCGGGTTTTGGCTTCCATTCTGCCCTGCCAGTCAGAATGGTCGGTGGCAATCGTGGAGATAGTCATAGCACTTCAATACTGTCTCATTGGGTGGAAGAATTGCTTTACCAAAGTTTCCCCAGATGATCTTCATCCACTCAGCCGCACGAACGAAATGACCGTCTCTAAGCCACTTCGCCATGTTCTTGAACATGAATTTGTCACAAGCAGCGTCAACTTCTGCTGTTGTATAACCAACTCCCAAGTGATGTCGTGCAATGACCAGACACAACTGCGCTTCATTAGATATTCGGTCGAGACTGCCCGGTTCTACGTGCTTTGCTGTTCGTTCGAATATTTGCAAGACTCGTTCAAACGCACTGCCATCTACGAATGCCGGCAGCATCAGGGACACATTGACCGCATCATTTGCAATCGTCGGGTTTTCCAATAAACGGTCAAGGTGAACCATGAACTTCTGATAGGTGTCCAAATTGTGACGATTCTCCAAAAGCCAATCGCTCATTGCAAGTGTTTGGAAAGTCATCCAGTCTGCAGTCTCATTCTCACTGGTGATCGACTCTGTCGCCCAATTCCGGGCCTTTACTAGAAGTTGATACGCAAAATCGCCAAGGCCGACAAGGATGCACTCGACCGCTGCTCCAAGATCGGCGTGTGCGCTGGAGGACAATCCTCCGCAGTTTTTTGATTCCTCGAAACTCCGCTGCAATTGCCACTGACAACCAATATCACTTAGCAACAAGTTGCGGGTTTCCGTAGGGTCAAACGCTTGCTTCGTCATGATGAGTAGGTCTTCTGTAGCGTCAGCAACACGGGCCCCCAAAAATCTTGCTCGCCAATCCCGGCTGATTCTCAAAGTTTGGGTAGCCCCTTTCTCTCAAGTGCTCGCCCACAACGCGTCTCCTTGAATATCCAAGCCTGGCATGTTTTCACAATCACCAGCGTATTACCTCTAGACCAGAGCTTTGTCAACCATCGCCCACTATTCGTACTGGATCCCGTCCAGATAAAAGACGATCGGTTTCCCCTGGCCGGCGGCGACCCAGCCGAAGGGGGTTTTGATGCGGTGCAGGTCTTTCCCCTGCAGGTCGAACTTGTACTGTTTCCATTCGGTCGTTAGCTCGACGGTGAGCTCTCCTTTGGCCGTATCGGGGAACGGCTTGTCGCCGCTGATCAGGCCGTACAGGAACTTCACTTTCTCGCCGCCTTGTTCGCCGCGGGCCCAGAAAGTGAGAGTTTTGGCGCCAGTCAGATCGCGGCCGCCGGGCTGGTCGCCCCAGTCCTGCGCCGGATGCTGCCAGACCACGCCGCCCCAGGCGTCGGCCTGGTTGTACGACGCTCGCAGGCATGTTTCCCCGGTGTGCGGCTGCGTGGCTGATCGCGGGTCCATGGCGATCGACTTGGCGGCTCCCATCCAGCCGGAGGCGATAAACGGCGCCTCCGGCGTGCCGTTGGCGTCGATGAGCAGCGGCAGCGTGGCCTTGGCGACGATCGCTTCCGGTTCGGGGCCTTTCACTTTGAGCAGCACATTCCCGACCGCCGCCGCCTGCTTGCCGTCGTCGACAAACGCATACAGCCGATACACGCCGCCGTCCTGCGGCATGGTGAGCGTGGCTCCTTCTTCGTTGGAGCGGGTGACCGCGTCGGCGTAGAGGGTCGTCGGCGCCTGGGCGTCGCCGCCGGTGTTGTAGTTCTTGGCGTCGCGACGCAGCTCCCAGCGGACGGTCAGCGGGTCGTTATCAGGATCGCTGGCCTGCAGGACGACCTGCACGGCGGCGCCCGGTTCGACGAGCGTCTCTCCCTGGACGGCCAGGCCCGTGATGACGGGGCAGCGGTTGGCCGGCGGCTGGCCGGACCAGGCCAGCGTCATTGCATCGACGGCGGCCAGTTTCTCGCCGGTCGGCAAGAACATGCCAAACCAGGTGGCGGTCGCCTCCTGCTTCTGCCCCCAGATAAAGGCGTAAGACCCCAGGTTCAAATCGCGATCTGCCGCCAGGGCCGCGTACACGGCCTGGTAGCGTTCTGCCTTGGCCGTGCTGGTGGGTTCCTCGGCGGCGCCCCAGGCGTTGCGGCCCGTCTCCCAGGAACCGGCCGGGCCGAACTCGGTGACGATGTAAGGTTTGGTCCCGCCCGCCTCGCGATAACGCTTTGGCAGCGACAGGGCGCCGCCGTAAGAATTGATGCCGAGGATGTCGATCTCTGGGCAAAGGCGATGCAGATTCTTGACCCGATCGCCGCCAATCTCGGCGACGACCGACATGGTCGGATGATGCGGGTCCAGCTGCTTCGTCATGGCGGCGATGCTGTTGATGGCCGACCAGATCGCGGCGTTATCCCCTTTTTCATACCCTTCCATTTCGTTGCCAATGGCCCACATCAGCACGGCCGGATGATCTTTGTACTGCTGCACATACTCGCGACACTTGGCGAACTGCTGGGCGACCTGGTCGGCGTTGTTGTAATCAAAGCCGTGCCGTTCATGCCCCAGCCAGAAACCGACGGTGACCGTCAGCCCGCGCTTCTCCGCCTCGTCCAGCAGCGGGCCCAGATCGTCGGCGCCCCAGGTGCGGATCGAGTTGCCCCCCGACGCCTGGAGCAGGTCCAGGTGATCTTTCCCGCCGGCCCCTTTGATCGAATACGGTTTCCCGGCGCGCAACAACCGCCAGCCGTCCCCCTGCCGCTCAAGCGTCACGGAGACCGGTTCGGCGAAGCCACTCGCCGCCAACAACAGAACATGAGCCAGGCCAGCAGCCAACAAAACCGGAATACGCATGGGCGCCTTTTGCCATGAAAGAAGAGAAGCGAATGTGCCCCTTTACTTTAATCGAAAACGGCGGCTACGGCAGGGGGAAAGCCCCAGGCATGCAGGATGCACGTCCTGCGTCGCTGCAACCGCGTCGGCCGCAGGTCGTCTTTCGCTCAGGAGGCGAGACGTTTGACTGACGGAAGTCGATGGTGGCGACAGGGGGACATCCCTTGCCTGGCCCGCACGGGCAAGGGTTAGGCGGCCCCATTTTCAGTTCGATGACGCAACGGAGTCAGAATATGGCGCCACACTGCCAGCACTCACCGCTACCGTGAGGGAAAAAGATTGCTCCGCATTTCGGGCAAGGTTCGGATTGTCCGTTTGGTTTGTACGGTTCCCACCCCATTCGCAAGTTGTATATCGCATTTGCCTCTTCCCAAGTCACGGCCTCGATCCGAAATTTGAATTCCTCAGTGTCCGGCTGTGGTGTCCCATCGACGAATCGCGGACGATCATCGCCTTCGACAATGGCTGAGCAATTGCCGTCCTTGTTTCCCCAAACGGTGAAGACTCGCATTTTTTGCCTAACGACCAGATTCAACGGGCGGCGAATGACTTTGAATTCAAAAAACCGATGTGGCCCGTCGCTCCGGTGCTATGCCTTTTAGGCATCGTCACGCAGGGCCTGGCGAACATCCATCAGTACGCGACCGAGCATGTTCTTGCCGCGACCATCGCCGCCGTCGCCCCAGTAATCATCGTTTTCCGTGTGTTCGACGATTTTCGCATCGCCGGTTGATAACAGCAATTCCCGCAATTCTTCGTGCTGGGTGAATTTGGCGAAAACGGCCTCACGCATGACATTCACCTTTGCGGATTCCCAATCGCGACGCAGTTTGCGTTTACGATCCCGACCCATGCGCGCGGCCAACATGGGGGAGTTGGCCTTGCGAATCTCCTGTTGATCTTTTTTGTCTTTGAACTTTTGCGATTGGAAATAGTGTTCCGAGGTTGGCCAGCGCACCTTTTTAAGGGTGACTGGGTATTCGGCAAAGTTAGAGAACTCGCCATAGTCATCGGTAACGCTGTAAAACCTGATGATCTCAGACATGGCGTTCAAGTAAATGGGTAAGGACCCGGCTCAGCAGGCGGCTCACGCGGGAGCGTCAGGGAACTCGGCAAGAATTAATCGTGCGGCCGATCCGCTGCAGTGTCTGGTTCGCCACGCATCGCCCGCAGTTGGTGGACAATGAGGTCAATCTCCTCCGATTCCGTGTGCGAGGTCAAGACCCGATATCGACCGCGCGGTAAAACGAACTCACTCGGCTGCACTAGCCAGCGCCCCGGCGCATCGCTGCCCACATCGACGGAATCCATCAACAGCACTTTGCCGCCGGGATGACGGAAAACCGTCTCTTCCTCGATCGGGAGTTCTTTCCAGACGTCGTGAAAGTGGTCCAGCAGCTCCGTTTCCGAGGGGGCGCACAGCCACCGCAGCAGAAAGTGCTGACCTTGACGGGTACGGTAGTACGCTGCCGCGGTATCATCCCCGGTCAGGACCAGCGCCTCTCCTTTGCCGACCGGAATCACCCCCAGCCACCGCGCAGGCCCGGTCGTAGTCGGTCGCTGGGCCATTTGGCTTGCATTGGAAAGTTGCCTCCACGATTCGACCACCCGACGGTGCGAGCGATCCCTCCCAGGCGGAGGCGTGCTTCTCCGGCAGAACGAGATGCGGCCCGCCTGCGGTACTGACCCATTGCAGCCGCATTCGCTCGTCAGCCATCACCACCTCTGTTATCGAACTTGCTTACAGTGAGTTTCCGCCCGGCGCCTGCTGGCGGCGCCTTTGCGGCCTGACTCGCAGGCAGCCATTTCTCGCACAGGAAATGATAGTCATGGGTTACTTCCTTGTCACGCCGTTTTTCCAGGCGAACTGGGGCCATCCCTTGATGGGCAGGCGGGGGCCCAAACTTTGGCTCTAAACCGGTCCCGTCACTTTGGTTCCGTGCGAGAAATGGGTGGCCCTTTCTGCCGGCCGGGCGGCCAAAATTTCAAGGTTAGAAAACGCTCAAGCCCGGTTCCGGCGCCTGGCTTGATTTATCCGTTACGATGAACGAATCCGGAGTCATCGCGACCGCCGCCCATCAGCGCAACGACCAGGATATCGTTGCCATCGACGTCAAAATGGATGAGAAAGGAAAACCGTTTAAGCCGACAGGGACGCAGTCCATTTGTCGCGACAGCGAATAAAAGTGGATTATCGCGAATGCGCTGGATGCCCGCCATGAATTCGAGCAGGAATTCGTCGCCCAAACCAAGTCGCTTGTCGTCGTACCAGGCAACGGCGTCAAAGAGATCGTCCTCAACCTCTGGGCGGTACGATAGTTGCCACATCAGCGGCGGTTCTCAATGTGTTGCATGAGTTCGTCATGCGAAATTGCCGTCTTTGGATTTGCACGATGAGCAGCTAATCGGCGATCAAGTTCCGCTTGCTGCTCCGGCGTTGTCGTAAGGCCTACGTCATCGGGTAGCGTGTCCCAGATGGCTTGAACGACTCGCAGCCGATCGGCGATTGGCAGTTTGGATAAATCCGAAATGGTTTGCTCAACGTTCATGGCGTCTCCTCCTTGCTCATTTTAGCTGGGGAATCAGGCATAGTCGATCCCGCAAAAATGATGGCAATCGCCGGGGCATTCTGGTTTAATAGGGGGGTGGACGATCGTCCTGCCGGGTTGCCGTTCCGCGCGGCCCGTTTTCCTGCCTTGCTGCTTTCCCACCCTTTGCTCTTGTCGTCGGACTGGCTGCCCTGTGCTGGTTTGCTAAGGATACTTCGCATGAAACGGGTTTGTCCTGTACTCGCTTTGCTGATCTTTGCCGGCCCGCTGTCCGCGGGGGCGGAAGAAAAGCCTTCGGTCGATTTTGAACGGCAGATCTGGCCGATCCTGGTCTCCCGTTGCAACGCGTGCCACGGAGAAGAGGAACAGGAAGGCCAGCTGCGGCTGGACGCCAAAGCAATCGTCTTCCGCGGCGGCGTGTCGGGGCCAGCCGTCCGCCCTGGCAAAGCAGAAGAAAGCCTGCTCCTGCAGCGCGTCCTGGGCGAAGGGGAAGAAGAACAGATGCCGCTGGACGACAATCCGCTTTCCGCCGACGAGATTGCCCTGCTGAAAACCTGGATCAACGAAGGCGCCGTCTGGCCGGCCGGCCTCGGCTCCGATGCTCGCGAGGTCGAGCGCCACTGGGCGTACGAGCGGCCCGAGAAAGCGCCGGCCCCCAAGGTTTCGCAACCGGACTGGGTCGTCAATCCGATCGATGCCTGGGTGCTGGCTCGCCTGGACCAGGAAGGACTGCGTCCTTCCCCCGCGGCCGGGAAAGCGCAGCTGCTCCGCCGGGTGTCGCTCGACCTGATCGGCTTGCCGCCGACGCTGGAAGAGCTGGAAACGTTCCTGGCGGACGATCGCCCTGAAGCGTACGCCCTGGCGGTGGATCGGCTGCTGGCTTCGCCCCATTACGGCGAGCGCTGGGCCCGCCAATGGCTGGACCTGGCCCGCTACGCGGACAGCAACGGTTACCAGGCCGACCAGTACCGCAGCGTCTGGCCGTATCGCGACTGGGTCATTAACGCCATGAATGCCAACATGCCGTTTGACCAGTTCACCCGCGAACAACTGGCCGGCGACCTGCTGCCCGACGCCACGCTGCAGCAGAAAATCGCCACCGGTTTCCACCGGCTGACCACCTGCAATGTGGAAGCAGGCGTCGATCCCGAAGAGAACCGCGTGAACCAGGTGATCGACCGCGTCAACACGACCGGCTACGTCTGGCTGGGCTCCACCATCGAGTGCGCCCAGTGCCACAACCACAAGTACGACCCGTTCGCGCAGAAAGACTATTACCAGCTGTTCGCCTACTTCAACAACACGCCGCTGGAAGTCAGCGGCAACGGCGTGACGTACAACTTCATCGGCCCGACCCTCGATCTGCCGTTCACGCCGGAGCAACGTGCGGAACGGGACCAGGCCCGTAACAAGGTCAAGGCGGCCGAGAAAAACCTCGCCGCGCTGGTCGCGACCCGCACCGGCTTCGACGACTGGCTGGCCGCCGAAGATTCCGAGTCGCCGCCCGGCCCGCAGCCGGAAGCAATCGCCAAGGTCCTGCTGCTGCCGCCCGAGAAACGGAACGCGAAGCAGCTCGACCAGCTGCGTGAGTATTACCAGGATTTGGATCCGAAAACCGCGTCCGCCCGGAAGAAAGTCGCCGCCGCCAGGACGGCGCTGGAAGGGATCAAGCCGACGACGTCGCTGGTGATGATTGAACAGAAAGAGCCGCGGGAGACGCACCTGTTCCAGCGGGGCAATTTCCTCACCCCCGGCGAAGCGGTCGCGCCGGGCGTTCCCGGCGCGTTGCATCCGCTGCCGGCGGAAGCGCCCGCCAATCGGTTGGGGCTGGCTCGCTGGCTGACCGATGAGAACAACCCGCTCACGCCGCGCGTGGTCGTGAATCGCTGGTGGGCGGAGTTTTTCGGCCGCGGCATTGTGGCGACGCTCGAAGACTTTGGCTCGCAGTCGGAACCGGCCACGCATCCGCAGTTGCTGGACTGGCTGGCCCGCGACTTTGTCGACGAGGGCTGGTCGATGAAGCATCTGCACCGCACGATCGTGCTGTCAAACACCTACCGGCAGTCCTCGCGGATCACGTCGGAACTGCAGCAGCAGGATCCGGAAAATCATTTGCTGGCCCGCGGCCCGCGGTATCGCATGTCGGCGGAAATGCTGCGAGATAACGCGCTGGTGGTCAGCGGCTTGCTGTCGCGCGAAGTGGGCGGCCCGCCCGTCTATCCGCCGCAGCCCGACGGCCACTGGCGACATGTAGGCCGGAACGCGCCGAAGTACGCCACCAGCGAAGGGCCCAACCGCTTTCGCCGCGGCGTGTACGTGTTCTGGCGTCGCAGCGCGCCGTATCCCAGCTTTACCAACTTCGACGCGCCGGACCGCGCTTCGTGCGTGGTGCAGCGGGCCCGGACCAACACCCCGTTACAGGCGCTCACGTTGCTGAACGATCCGGCCTACCTGGAAATGGCGGAAGCGTTCGCCCATCAGATCGTCGCCAGCGGCTTGCCCTCGCCAGCGGAAAAAGTGGAGTATGCCTTCCGCCGCACCCTGGCGCGCCGGCCGCAGCCGGAAGAAACCGATCAGCTGCTGGGCCTGTATGAACAAGAGCGGGCCCGCCTGGCCGACGACCCGGCCGCGGTGAAGAAGCTCGTCCCGACCGGCGACGATACGCTGGAAACGGCCGCCTGGTTCTTCGTCGCGCATGTGCTGCTCAACCTGGATGAGACGATCACTAAAGAGTAGCCGTTCGAGATCGACGACGAAAAGAAGAGGGACTTGTGGCCAAGTCCACTACAGTTCGCTAATACCCGTATTCCCTGTTTGCCACCGGACTTTGCTGATGAATTCGTCTGCTGACTGGCGCCTGCTTGATCGTCGCGATTTGTTCCAGCGTGTGGGGGTCGGCGTGGGGTCGATCGCTTTGGCTTCGCTGCTGGGGGAATCGTCTCCCGCGGTTGAATCGCCGGGCGCGCCCGACTCGCCGCTGGCGCCGAAGCCGCCGCACTTTCCCGGCAAGGCGAAGAACGTCATTTTTCTGCACATGGTCGGGGCGCCGTCGCACCTGGATCTGTTTGAAGAGAAGCCCGTCCTGCAGAAGAACGACGGCCAGCCTTGTCCCGAGGAATACCTGGAAGGTCAGCGGTTCGCATTCTTGCGAGGTCATCCCAAGCTGCTCGGCACCCGCGCCAAATTCACCCCTCGCGGCGAATCGGGCATCCCCTTGTCAGAATACCTGCCGCATCTGGGCGAAGTCATCGACGATGTGGCCATCATCAAAACGGTGCAGACCGAGCTGTTCAACCATGCGCCCGCGCAACTGTTCTTTCAAACCGGGTTCGGTCGCTTCGGCCGGCCGAGTGTTGGCGCCTGGACGACCTACGGCCTGGGGTCCGAGAACCGCGATCTGCCGGCGTTTGTCGTGCTGATTACCGGCAGCGTGGCCGGCGCCGGAAACAGCCTGTGGGGCAGCGGCTTCCTGCCGACCGTCTACCAGGGCGTCGAGTTCCGCAGCCAGGGCGACCCGGTCCTGTATCTGTCAAATCCTGCCGGCCTGTCCGACGGCGACCGTCGCCGCATGATCGATCGCGTCAATGCGCTGAACAGCCAGCGTCTGGCCGACGTGGGCGATCCGGAAATCGCCACGCGGATCTCGCAGTACGAAATGGCGTACAAAATGCAAAGCTCGGCGCCCGAGCTGATGGACCTGTCGGGCGAAACGCAAGAGACGCTCGACCTGTACGGAGCCAAACCGGGGGCCGGCGGTTTCGCCAACAACTGCCTGCTGGCCCGCCGCCTGGTGGAACGGGGCGTGCGGTTCGTGCAACTGTTCGACGAGGGCTGGGACCATCACGGCAACGTGTTCAAAAGCCTGCCGAACAAATGCAAGCAGACCGACCAGCCGATCGCCGCGCTGCTGAAGGATCTCAAAGCCCGCGGCCTGCTCGATGAAACGCTGGTCGTCTGGGGCGCCGAATTCGGCCGCACCCCGTTACTGCAGGGATCGGGCGGGGCCGGAGCCGGACGGGACCACCATAAGGACGCCTTCTGCGTCTGGATGGCCGGCGGCGGCGTCAAAGGCGGCCAAACAATCGGCACGACCGACGAGCTGGGTTACTTCCCAGTCGAAGACCCCGTCCACGTGCACGACCTGCACGCCACGTTGCTGCACCTGCTGGGCATGAACCACGAGCAGCTGACTTTCAAGCATCAGGGCCGCAACTTCCGCCTGACCGACGTCGCCGGCAACGTGGTGCAGAAGATTTTGGCGTAGGCGAATGCAGTAGGCGAAAGGCAGCTAGAAAACGGATTCTCCGCAAAGGCCGCAGGGAAACGCGGAGGAGAGGGAGAGAAGCTCCTTGGGATGGATTTGGAATTTCGTTCCAAACGCCCGGTTGCTCCTCAAAGCAGTCCGCTTCCCCTCCCTGTTTTCTCCTCTTACTCTCTGTGAACCTCTGTGCTGCCCGTGGTTAACTTTTTCGGCGGTCCCCCGCAGGCGAATTCGCCCGAGTATGGCGGTGGTTTCCATCGCCTGGGGAGCTCCGTCCAAAGTCGGGCGACTTCAGTTACATGCTGTCTACTTGCGCTCTGGCGCCAGTTCGTCCAGGTGACGGCGCAGCTGGTGCACGAGTTTTTTCGCTTTGGGATCGTGGATCCGGTTCTGCATTTCGTACGGGTCTTCTGTCAGCAGATACAGCTCATCCGCGTCCGGCAATTCCAGGTAGCGGATGTACTTGTATTTTTCGGACCGCAACGCCTGGTAGCCCATCTGGGCGATGCGGGGAAACACGGTGTCCGAGTAGTACTCAATGAGAAAAGCCTTGCGCCAATCGGCCGGCTCAGCTCCCTGGAACAGGCCGACCAGACTGCGGCCTTCGATCCCGGCGGGAACCTTGGCGCCTGCCAACTGCAGGAGCGTCGGCGCCAGGTCGATCGTCAGGGCGAAAGGGTCGATCAGCGTGCCGGCGGGGATGCTGGCTGGATAGCGAATCAGCAGCGGGATCCGGGCCGTCTCTTCGTAGGCCAGGCGCCGTTCGACGCTCAGCCCGTGCTCGCCGTAGAAGTAGCCGTGGTCGCTCAGTACGACCACGATCGTGTTGTCCAGCTGGCTGGACTTCTCCAGCGTCTGCAGCATGGCTCCCAGCCCTTCATCGACCGCCGCCAGCATCCGCAACCGGTCGCGAACCGTCTTGTCCGAGGTGCCCGTCTGCCGGCTCAGCGGCGGCACGCCGGGCAGCTGGCGGAGCAACGCGGGCTTGCCGGCGGCGTTATCCAGCACGTTCAGTCGGCGGGGAACGGGGGCGTCGGTATAAAGTTGCTGATGGCGTTTCGCCGGGATGAACTCGGCGGCGCCTGGGTCGGAGATACTGCCGTCGTCGTACTGCACCAGTTCCGGATGGAGCGCCTTGTGCGCCAAAAACAAACAGAACGGCTGTTCGTGCGGCAGTGCCAGAAACTCCAGGGCGTACTCCGTCAGAATATCGGTCGTGTACCCTTGCCGCTGGATCTCTTTCCCTTGCACATTCAGCTGCGGATCGTTCGACGTTCCCTGGCCGGCCAGGCAGACCCAGCGATCAAATCCGGGCCGGGCCGTGGCGTCGTTCCCCATGTGCCATTTGCCAATGAAGGCCGTTACATATCCGGCCTGATCCAGCAGGGCAGGGAAGGTCGTCAGCTGATGGCTCTGCGCGCTGCGATCCGTGTTATCGACGATGCCGTTGGTATGCGCGTGCTGCCCCGTCAGGATGCAAGCCCGGCTGGGCGAGCACAGCGGCACAGTGCAGAACGCATTGCGAAAACGGGCCCCTTCATTCGCGATCCGATCGATATGCGGCGTGCGCACAAACGGATGGCCCGTACAGCCCAGCTCGTCCCAGCGCAAATCGTCGACCAGCACGACGACCATATTCGGCCGGGCCGTCGCCGCCTTCCCGACCGCCGGCGTTTCTTCCGCCTGGACCGATGACGGAGAAGATAGCCCGCCGAGCAGCAGGGCCAGCAGTAAAGACGGAAGCAACGGGGAGCGACGCCAAGGACGCGAGTGTGGGCCGTGATTTCGCATGAGGGTTCACTCGAGATAGCAGGAAGAGGTCGTCGAGATTCTGGCTGGTCGCACGGCAGGACCGCAGACGCCGTCCTCGATCTTCTGTAGAACGGGGACTCCCGCCCGTTTACGATTACCGGTTAGTCGCGGAAACGACGCCGTGCGAAAACGCGCGGCGTCTGACCATCGTTGTTCCCTTTTGGCGGCGGCGGCGACTGAATCGACGGGCAGGAGCGCCCCTCGTACGGGGTCTTTGCAAGCGACGAACGGCTTGCTCTTTAACAGCAGCCGTCCTGCGGACCGCAGCAGTCGCCGGGCAGCAGGTTCAGGCCGCCGGGTTTCTGAGCGTTCTGTTTCTTGTCGCCTGGCTGCGGCTCCTGCTTGCCTGCTTTGGTTTGCTGGGGATCGCGAAGTTCCCCAGTGCGGCAGTCGAAGGGCAGGGCGGCGGCCGGGTCGATGGGTCGGCTGGGCGGTACGGGGATGATCTGCCCGGCGTACGGCGGGCGACTGTAGATCTGAAAGGTCTTGTCGCATACGGCCATCGGGGCTCCCCGTTCCAGGACATGGCCATCGTCATCGGTGACCCGTTTCCACGGACCCTTGTAGATGACGGCCTGGTGGTGGTCGTCACACGGGCCCTGCTTCCCCTTGAAGGCCCGCACGCTCATGCTGCGGAACTCGATCCCTTCCACGACCATCCAGGGTTCGGCCTGACGCTCGACGATTTCTACGCCGTAGAAGCCGGCTTCTTCAAACGCCTGGAGCAGCTCGCGTTCCAGGAAGGCGCCGGAGATGCAGCCGGACCAGAGTTCGGCGTTTTGCCGCAATGCATCGGGAACCGGTTCATCGCTGACGATATCGCTGATTACGGCCCGTCCGCCCCGTTTGAGCACGCGGAAGATCTCGGCGAACATCTGCCGCCGGTCCTCGGGGCTGACCAGGTTGAGTACGCAGTTGGAAATCACCACGTCAATCGAGTCGGAAGCAATCATCGGCTGCTTCCGGCGCAGCTCGGCGGCCGTCGACTGCGACTGCAGCCAGGCGGCGGCGGTGGCGACCGGCTGCTGCTGCAGGCGAGCTTCCAGCTGCTCCAGGTCGAGGCCCAGATCCTGGATGCGGCCTTTGTGGAACTCCACATTATCCCAGCCGATCCGCTGGCTGATGTCGGCCTGGTGCGTGCGGGCGAGCGACAGCATTTCGTCGTTCATATCCACGCCATGCACGGCGCCTTCGGGACCGACGACCTGCGAGGCGATATAGCAGATTTTGCCGCCGCCGCTGCCCAGGTCCAGGACCGTTTCCCCCCGCTGCACATAACGGGAAGGGTCGCCGCAGCCGTAATCGCGGTCGATCAGTTCTTGCGGCAAGACTTTTAGCAAGTCGGCGTTGTAGCTCACGGCACAGCAAAGTTGCGGTTCGACCTGCTGCGAGGCGGCCGAATATCGGTCCCGCACCGCCTGTTCCACGTCAAGGAGTTCGCCGTTGGCACCGGGGGATTCAGTCATGGGATTCTCAGCGCGAAACCATCAGGGCCGCCTAAGTCGGGGCGGCGGTGGTCATGCGGGAAAGGGGTAAAAAAAATGCAGTTTGGTGAGTCGCCCAGCCTGTCAAACGCCAGGCGACATCGTCGCTAGCCATTGTATGGCATTTCCTGTGGTAGAAAGAGACGTCTGGTAAACAGACACTCCCTGGTGGGTTACTCAATCACCTGCCGGAGGGCCTCTCTCTGGCCTGGTGAGTCGCTTGACGGTCTAACTCGGCTTGGTAGAATCGGTTGGGAAAAATAAGGACGGTTGTGAAGCCTGCCTCTGGACGATTTTCAAGCACCCAGAATGACGTTTGCCCGAATTCGACGAGCGGCGAAGGAACAGCGTAGCCCGCTGGTTTTTGCCTTGGGTCGTGAAGGGAACGCCCTGAAAAGTGCCCGGAAATTCTGCAGGGAACGATCCTTTTCAGCACCATTTTCTTCGCCCGGGGTTTGTCAGCCAGCAGGCCTGCAGGGGGCGGGAATCATGAAAAGGGAATCTTCATGCGATGGTTGAGCCCTGGTGATTCACCAGGGTTTTTTTGTTGGCGGCGTACGACTCAAGACGGCCAGCCCGTCGGAATTTTCGATTGAAGGTTAACCTATGGAACGCTTTGATACGCCCCGGGGGACACGCGATTTCCCGCCTGAACAGGCTGCCATTCGCCACGATGTAGAACAGCGCGTATGCGGGGTGTTTCGTCGTTTCGGATACCAGCCGATCCAGACACCCGTTTTTGAAAACTTCGATCTCTTTGCGGCCCGTTCCGGCGAAGAGATCATCGACTCCATGATTACCTTTTCGGTCGATGCGGTGCGGGTGGCCCTGCGTCCCGAAATGACCTCGGCTGTCTGCCGACTGGCGGCCGGCGGCAAACTGGCCGGCGAGCCCTTCCCGTACAAGCTGTTCTACTTTGGTCCCTGCTTCCGCTACTGCCGTCCGCAGGCGGGCCGGTACCGCGAGTTCCATCAGATGGGCGTTGAACTGCTGGGGGCCGACAGCCCGCTGGCCGACGCCGAAATGATCGCCGTCGCCGTCAACTCCCTGCAGGCGCTCGAGATCGACGACTATCACCTGCGTCTTGGCGCCGTGGGCGTATTCCGCCAGTTGCTCCACGACGGCCCGGCCCCGGTCGATGCGGAAACGCAGGACCGCGTGATCCACGATATCGACCGCCTGACGCATATCTGCGAAAAGCTAGAACCGCTCCAGTCCGGCATGGAACTGCCGGCTGAAGACGCCGCCTTCCTCGGCCGCGAACGGGCCTCGATCGTCCGCGAACAGGAATCCAAAGGCTACGCCGGCGACCAGTTGCTGGCGGCCGACTACGATCCGACCGACGAAAAAGAACTGGCGCAGCTGCCGGCCGCGCTCGAGGCGACCATCCTCCACGCCTGGGAAGCCGACGAAATCGTCAGCCGCGAAAAAGGGGAGAAGCTTCTGCAGCTCACCAAGCTGCGCGGCCGCGGTGATGCGTTCTGGAACGCGGCAAAGAAGCTGGTCAGCGGCACCGCCGCCGAACAGGAACTCGATCGCCTGAGCGAAGTCTGCAGTTGCCTCGACGCCTTTGGCATCGACGGTTACGAAGCGGCCCTGGGCGTGGTCCGCAACCTCGACTTCTACACCGGCGTGGTCTTTGAGATCGACCTGCCCCTGCACGGCGCCCGTACGCAAGTGTGCGGCGGCGGCCGTTACGATCGCCTGGTCGAAGACTTTGGCGGCCAGCCGACCCCGGCGACCGGCTTTGCCTTTGGCTTTGATCGGCTGGTCGACGCGCATCAGAAGGCCGTTTCCGGCAAGCGGAGCACTGCCTCGGCCGATGTGGCCGTGTTTGGCGTCGATGCTTCCGTAACGGCCGACTGCGTGAAACTGGCGATGGGTCTGCGATCAGCCGGCCTCAAGGTCGTGTCGGATTTGCTGGAACGATCCGCCGCCGAACAGGAAGCGTACGCCAAAAAACTGGGCGTCCGGCGAACCATCATCCTCAGCCCCGAGTCGGTCGCCCGCAACGTATGCCGCTTCATCTCCTGGGACAGCGGAGCCCCGGTCGAGCAAGTCGACGCCCTCCTCGACCCTCAAGAACTGGCCGTTCGCACCCGCGCGTAACGGCAGTGGGGGGGGACGCAGGAAGAATCTCCCGAGCGGGCAAAATCACGGCGTATCCCCGAGAACAGAGCACCGCATGAGCGAGGACAGCCGCACCTTGACCGATGTCGCCTGCACCGTTTGCGGTTGCGTGTGCGACGACCTGCGCGTGCAGGTGCAGCAGAACCGCATCACGTCGATCGAGAACGACTGCTCCCTGGCCAGACCCTGGTTCGAACAGCTGGAAACAGCCCGGCCGCCCGCCGCCCGGATCGACGGGGCCACTGTCTCCGTCGACCAGGCGATCGACCAGGCGGTCCGTCTGCTCTCCGCCAGTCGGGCTCCCCTGATTTTTGGCCTGTCACGCAGCAGCACGCCGGGACAACGCTCGGCAGTGCGTCTGGCGGAGCGACTGGGCGGCACGATCGACACCACGGCGTCGGTCTGTCATGGTCCCTCGATCATGGCGATCCAGGAGGTGGGCGAATCGACCTCGACCCTGGGCGAAGTTCGCAATCGGGCCGACCTGGTCATCTTCTGGGGGGCCGATCCGGTGGTCAGCCATCCCCGGCACCTGGAGCGGTATTCGGTCGATCCGCCGGGTCTGTTCATCTCAGGACGCGCGGACCGCAAGGTCGTGGTGATTGATCGCCAGCCGACCGCCACCAGCGCACGGGCCGACCTGTTCCTGCAGATTCCCGCCGGCCGCGACTTCGAAGCGATCTGGGCCCTGCGGCAACTGGTCGCCGGGCACGATCTGCAGCCGGGGCATGATACGGGCCTGCCGCATGCCGATCTGGTCGCCCTGGCGGAGCAGATGAAAACCTGCCGCTATGGGGCCGTGTTCTTTGGGCTGGGACTGGCCCAAAGGGGAATCGGCCACGCCAACGTGGAAGCCCTGCTGCGTCTGGTGGACGAGCTGAACCAGCACGCCCGGTTTATCGCCCGCCGCATGCGCATCCCGGGCGACGTCACGGGGGCGGATAGCGTGCTCTGCTGGTCGACCGGTTATCCGTTCGCGGTGAACTTCGCCCGCGGCTATCCGCGTTACAACCCGGGCGAGTACTCGGCGAACGAACTGCTGGAAAGGCGGGAGGTCGACCTCTGCCTGCTCGTTGGTTCGGAGAACGTCAGCGACTTCTCCCCGGCGGCCCGACGGACGCTGACGGAGATCCCGACGATTGCCCTCGATTACCCGCAGACCGAGCCCGACTTTACGCCCGGCGTGCAGTTCGCCACGGCCATCTACGGCGTACACCAGGCCGGCACCGCGTACCGGATGGATGAGGCGCCGATCCCGCTGAGCAAGCTGCTTGACTCCGACTATCCGACCGACCACGACCTGCTGGATCGTCTTTACGCGCAGCTCTTTCCCGACGATCCCGTCAGTGGCACGATCTGACATCTGTCGGCGACGCTGACCGGACAGCCGCTTTTTCCGGGCAGTAACGCCCGGCCGCCAGCAGCTGCTTTCGGCCTGCTTGCTTGAACCGTGCTGCTGGGTTGCGCATACTGCGGCATGTTTTGTCGGACGTTGACTCTGGGGAGAACGTGAGATGCATCATGCTGCTGGTTTTTCGCGACGTAGCTGGATCAAGGGAAGCCTGGGCGCCGTAATCGCCTGGGGCGCAAGCAGAAGCACGCTGGCCGGCCTGCCGGCCGACGCTTATGCGGGGCTCGACAGCGACGCTTACCTGGGAAAGGTGAAGGTCGCGGCCGTGGTGCCCGACAAAAAGTGCTTTACCGAAGGGCCGGCGGCCGACCGCCAGGGCGATCTGTATTTCACCAATACGGAGATGAAGCAGATCCTCAAGTACTCGCCCAGAACGGGCCAGCTGTCGGTTTTCCGCGAGAACAGCAACGCGGCGAACGGCCTGTATTTTGATCCGCAAGGACGCCTGCTGGCCTGCGAAGGCGGGGCCGGTCGGGTCACCCGAACCGATATGAAAACGGGACAGATCGAAGTGCTGGCGGACAAGTACAAGGGCCGCCCCTTTGCCGCCCCCAACGACCTCTGCCAAGACGAAGCCGGCCGGGTGTACTTTACCTCGCGACCAGGCCCCCCCGATCCGGCGGACGGGAACGTCAATGCGGTGTACCGGATTGATCCCGACGGCAAGGTCACGCAGCTGCTGCACTGGCCCGACATCCACATGCCCAACGGGATTGTCATCTCGCCCGACAATAAAACGCTCTACCTGATCGAAGCCCATCCGGACGCCGACCTGCATCGCGATATCCGCGCGTACGATCTGGGAGCCGACGGCTCGCTGTCGAACGAGCGGGTGCTGATCGACTTTTACCCGGGCCGCAGCGGCGACGGCATGTGCATTGATTCCGCAGGGAACCTGTACGTGGCGGCCGGTTTGCACAAAACTCGCAAGACGAGTGAAACGCTCGACACGCGGCCTGGCATCCATGTGGTGTCGCCGACAGGGAAGCTGCTGGCGTTCCGGGAAACGCCTGAGGATACGGTGACCAACTGCAGTTTCGGCGGCCCCGATCTGCGCACGCTGTACGTTACATGCGGCAAAAAGCTGCTGGCCATTCCCACTAAAATCGCCGGCAAAGCCAGCTATCGTCCGGACGCGTAGTCGTCTGGTTTGTTTGTCGGCTCGTTTGACGGATTGCCCTGATGTCGAAACCATTCCCCCAGGCTTCCGCCAGCCGTGGTTTTCCGCTGGCGGCGCTGCTGATCATCATCGCCCTGGCGGCGTACATGGCGATGCTATTCAGTCTGACGAAAAACGCAGCCTTCGTACCCCTCGGCATGTTCCTGGGAACGCTGATCGGCGGCTGGTGCGGGCTGAATTATCCCCGGCAGATCCTGGCCGGCCTGGGGATCGGCTTCCTGGTGGGGACGATGGCGGGACTGGCGCAAGGAGTTCCGCTGGGAGGCACACTGCAGTTATGGATCGGCTCGCTGGTGGTGGCGTTCGCCCTGGTCGGCTTTGCGACGGCGGCCCGCATGATGGAAGATCGCCAGCCGCTGGCGGACGAGAAGCCGGTCCTCGCCGAAGTGGTGAACGACCTTTACCCGTTGGCTGAGGTTCACCCCCTGAACGACGCTTCCCTGTTCGACAAAGGCTCCCTGCTGGAAAGCGGCTCCTTGCCGGACATCGAAGTCCCGCCCCCAAAATTCCCCGACGCCTGAGGACCGTGAAATGAATAACTGCCAGATTTTGATTCGTCGTTTCAAGCGAGTGCAGACGCCGGACAGTCGTCTTTCACTCGGAACGTGAAAAGAACAACCGATCGATTTTCGTTCGTCGTTTTGAGCGAGTGCAGACGCCGGACAGTCGTCTTTCACTCCGTGAAAGAACGCTTACTTTCGCGGAGCGAAAGTCGACCTTCTGCGCCGGCTTGTTCGCAAAACAGCCCAACCAGAATCGACAATAGTCACCTTCGCGCTCCCTGTGAAAGACCGCATTCTTTTGCGGAGAACGCGAAAAGAATAACTGCCAGATTTTGATTCGTCGTTTCAAGCGAGTGCAGACGCCGGACAGTCGTCTTTCACTCCGTGAAAGAACGCGACCTTTCGCGGAGCGAAAGTCGACCTTCTGCGCTGGCTTGTTCGCAAAACAACCCAACCAGAATCGACAATAGTCACCTTCGCGCTCCCTGTGAAAGACCGCATTCTTTTGCGGAGCAAAAGACAACTGACCGTTGACTTCCGTCAGTTAAAAGTTTCTCGTTCCGACGCCTGACAGGCGTTGGCCCTGCTTATCGGACGCCGGCTGCAGCAATTGCCTGTGCTTTAATCCCTGTCGATGGAAAGAATGTTCATGATTGGCCGTTTTGCCTGCCTGGGTGTCTGTCTCCTGGTGCTGCTGGGCGCCGGGAAAAGCCGTGCGGAAGAGTCGATTGACCAAAAGGTCAAAGCTGGTTTGCGCCGCTTCTTTGCGCAAACGGCCCGTCCCGACGGCTCGTTCCAGCCAGGAATCGACCCCCAGTACCTGGGCATGTCGGACACGGCGTACAGCGATCTGGCCGCGGTGACCTATGCGGCCACCCTCCACCAGACATTCGGGTGGAAACTGCCCCACCCCGAAGCGACGATCCAGTTCCTCCAGAGCCGGCAAAAAAAGAACGGCGACTTTTTTAACGTTGCCGGCACGGTCGATCCGGAATCGGCGGCCGGCCGTACGTACAACACCACGCAAGGCCTGGTCGCCCTGCACGCGCTGGCCAGCCGCCCGTTATACGATCCATTGCCGGTCTTTGAAGAGATCCTCCGTGAGGATTACAAAACCTTGCCGCCGTACTCGACCAGTTTCTTCCCGCTGGCCTACCTGTGCGCCGGTAAACCGATTCCGCCGCTGGCCGATCGCGGCATTCGCGCGCTGATGATCCAGGATGAAACGGGCTACATGAACGACCATGTGGCCGCGACCTTTCACGCTTCGCACTACTATCGCCTGGTCGGGGAAGAGGCGCCCAAGTCGAGCGAAATGGTCAACCGGATCCTCCGCGACCAGAAGCCCGACGGCAGCTGGATGCTGTTCATGCCCTCGCGCGATCGGCACGCCACGTTTGACGCCGTGTTTACCCTGCGCCACGAAGGCGCCGGCCGCGAAGACTGCCGCCAGGCGATCCAAAAAGCGGCCGCCTGGGCCCTTTCCTGCCAGAACCAAGACGGCGGCTTTGGGCACTTTCCCGGCTCCACTTCCGACGCCGACGCCAACTACTTCCATGTGGGCGTGCTCGTCATGGCGGGCCTGGTGAAACCGTGCGATCCGCTGCCGAACGATCCCCATCTGCTCTCCTGGGGACACCTCATGCCGGTTGGCAAAACGAGCCCGCAATCGCCGCGGCTGTCGCTGCAGGCGGACGGCTGGGTCGGCGGCGTGGCGATCGATCCCGCCTCATCGCAACTCGCCGTCGGCAGCGCCGATAACCGCACGCGGCTGTACGATCTGGCTTCAGGCAAGCTCCAGAAAGAACTCCACGAACACCAAGACTACGTGGCGGCCGTCCGTTTCCATCCGACCGCCCCGCAACTGGCCACCGCCAGCTACGATCACACCGCCATCCTGTGGGATCTCCGCACCGGCAAGATCCAGCACCAGCTTCAGGGCCACCAGGGCGCCGTACTGGACTGCGCCTTTTCGCCTTCGGGCGAACTGCTGGCTACTGGCGGAATCGACAGCACGATCCGGCTATGGGACACGGAGACCGGCGAGCTGGTCCGGACGCTCAACGGGCATGGCTCCTGGGTCAGCGGTCTGGCCTTTACGCCTGATAACGAGACACTGGTTTCTGGCAGCTCCGACGGCACGGTCAAGATCTGGACGGTCGCCACGGGACGACTCGTCCGCACGCTGCCGGGCACCGCGGCCGAAGTGCGTTCGATCGCCGTGAGTCCCGACGGCAACCAGATCGCCGCCGGCATTCGTTACGGCCGCGTCCGCGTGTGGGACCTGGCGACAGGGAAAGAGCAGCTGTCGTTCCTGGGACACGACGCCGACGTGTTTGCGGTCGCGTTCTCGCCCGACGGGCGGACTCTGGCCACCGGCGACGGCGACTGGAACCGCGGCGGCCAGGTCAAGCTCTGGGATCCGTCCACCGGCGACTCGCTCGGCTTCCGCCAGCACACGGGCGAGGTGCTGGCGATCGCCTTCTCTCCCGACGGCCACAGTCTGGCCGCAGGAGCCGCCGACAAGCGGACCAAAGTCTGGTCATTGCCGGGCAAGAAGTAGACGGGGCCGGTCCTACGGTTGTCGACTTATGAGCTTTGGCTGGCGGTGTACGCCCGTCGTTACTGCAGCGTCTTTTTCAGCCACCGGATCAGTTGCTGCTGGTAGTCGGAGTTGACCTTCTCCCAGCTGCCCATGCCGTGGATGCCGCCTTTAACGGTGAGCAGATCGCAGACGTTGCCCTTCGCTTGCATCTGCTGCTGGAACGCGGTCGACTGGGCGAGCGGGACGACGTCGTCCTGATCGCCGTGGATCAGGAGGAACGGGGCCGTTCCTTGCGTGATGTACGTGCTGGGGGAGGCGACTTTCAGCTTTTCCCAGGCGTCGTCGTTCAGCTCCGTCAGGTTCAGCAGGGAGGCCAGCGTGTCGCCGAGTTTTTTGTGATGACGGGCCTGCATGGCCAGGTCGTGCGGTGCATAAAACGGCACAACCGCGGCGACGCGCGTGTCGCCCTTTCCGTGCAGGCCGACGTACGATACCAGGTGGCCGCCGGCCGATTCGCCAATGAGAGCGATCCGGCTGGGGTCGACTTTGTACTCGGCCGCGTGCTGCTTCACCCAGCGAATGGCGGTTTCCACATCGTCGGTGCAGGCGGGAAAGCGGGACTTGGGCGCCAGCCGATAGTTGATCGTGAACCAGGCGAAACCGGCCTGCGACAGCGGCTCAAACAGGGGCTTGATATACGACTGTTTGTCCCCGCGAATAAAGCCGCCGCCATGCACCAGGATACAGGTGGGAAACGGCCCTTTCCCTTCCGGTACAAACGCATCGAGCGTCAGCGATTCGCCTTCTACCCGGGCGAACTCTACATCGGTATGCAGCCCGGGCGCTTGCACCGTTGGCTCCGCCGCCAGGGCGCCGCAAGGCAGGGACAGGAGCGCCATTCCGGCGCCAAACAACAGCACGCATCGCAGCAATTTTTGCATCAGATCCACATTCCCAGACAGGACGACCTCGCCGCCGGCGGCAACAGCAGCCAGCGACGATGAACAGGCAGCTTTCCTATCTTAATGAACGCCCGTCCCTCGAGAAAGCCGAACGTCCGATTCATGCGTCGCCCTGAAGCGTAGTGGACCTGGCCACCTGTCCCTCTTCCTCTGCAGTGCCATAGGATAGCGTCAGGTATTGGCAGCCTGATTTTATGGCCGGATTTGAAGAGGGATCTGTGGCCAAATCCACTACGGAAATTTTTAGCTGCGGCCCAGTTCCTGGGAGCGGAGGGTGGCGGACTGGACGGAAGCGATCAGGCCGGCTCGCACCCGATAATCTTCGAGCGTCTGCAGGCCAGCGATGGTGGTTCCGCCGGGGCTGGCGACGCGATCCTTGAGGACGGCCGGATGCTCGCCCGTTTCCAGCACCATGGCGGCCGCTCCGGCGACCGTTTGCGCCGCCAGCTGGGCGGCCACGTGACGGGGCAGACCCATCCGCACGCCGCCGTCGCTGAGCGCTTCGATCATGGCGTACACGAACGCCGGGCCAGAGCCCGACAGACCCGTTACCGCGTCGAGCAGCGTCTCGGGCAACTCAAAGGCAATCCCCACCGACTCCAGCAGTTGCTGCACCAGTTGGCCATCGGCGGCGGTGGCTCCGCTCCCTTTGGCGAAGCCGGCCGCTCCCTGACCGACCAGGCAAGGGGTGTTTGGCATTACGCGGATGACCCGCTGGGCGCCGGAATCTTTCTCCAGCACTGCGAGAGTTACGCCGGCGGCGATCGACATGACCAGGCAATCTTCGGTCGGCAAAGCGGCCAGCTCTTTGAGCACCTGGGGCATGTACTGCGGTTTGACAGCCAGCACGATCACTTCGCTGCGCGCCGCCAGTTCGGCCTTGTCGGCGCAAACCACAGCGCCGGGCGCCTGGGACTGGAACTGCTCGACGGCAGCCGCCGACGGGTCGCAGACCGCCAGCTGTTCGCCCGCGGTCAGCCCGCTCTGCAGAAAGCCGCGGGCCAGGGCCTGGCCCATTTGTCCGCCGCCAATAAATCCGATGCGTTGACTGATCATCTTTCCTGCTCTTTGTTAGCTTGCTGTTGCAGTTTCTCACGAATTTCTGGCAGCGGGTATTCGGTGATCGGAATCTCCAGCTCGGCGACTTCCCGTAGTCGCAGCCAGCCGCGGGTGGCCAGCTCTTCCCGCCGGGCGACAAATTCCGGATCGAGCGTCCGTTTGTCAAACACGCCCGTCACCTCGACGGGTTCAAACCGCTCTTCCACGATAAACTGCGCCAGGGTCGGATTACAGCGAATGTGCCTTTCCGGCGAAGTGTGGAGTGTTTCGGGATCAAGCATGCCTGTCACGTAGCGCAGGTACAGATCGCTGTCGCTCAACAATTCCACATCCGCTCCGCAAACCTCGCACAGGTAACCTTCTTCACATTTGGCCATCGTCAACTGTCCACCCATACCGGAAACGTTTCGCCGGCCCCGCCTGGCTGGCTTTGCGGATTGGATGGTAATCGTCCCCGCGAAGGAAAGGAAGGTCAGGGCGGCGTCAGCTTCAGGACCGCAGGTCGATCAAGGTACGTCCCTGGTGCTGGCCCTGCAGCATTTTTTCCACTTCGGCGAAAACCGTATCGAGCGTAACTGTCTTGACGCCGTTCTCTATGTCATTGGGTTTCCAGTCGCCTGCCAGCAACCCCCAGACCTGTTCCCGGCGCGCCCGGCTGCAGTAAGCCGTGCCGACGCCGGCCAGGGTAACGCCGCGCAGGATAAAGGGGAAAACGGTCATCTCAAGCTTTCCCCCTCCCGCCATGCCGCATGCGGCCACACAGCCGTTGAGCGACGTTTCCCGCAAAATGTTGACCAGCGTTTGTCCGCCGACCGTATCCACGGCCCCGGCCCAGCGGGCCGACAGTAACGGCGGTTTGGGATCACGCTCCATCTCCTGGCGACCCAGGAGCGAGCTGGCGCCAAGTTCTGTCAGCCAGCCCGACGCTTCCGGTTTGCCGGAAACGGCCGTCACCCGGTAACCCAGGCGATGCAGGAACCCGATGGCGTAACTGCCGACGCCGCCTGTGGCGCCGGTCACCACGATATCGCCGTCCTCAGGTTTGACGCCGTGCTCGACCAGGGCCAGAACGCACTGGGCGGCCGTGAGCCCCGCGGTGCCAAAGGTCATGGTCTCTTTGGCCGACATTCCGGCCGGCAGTTTCATCAACCAGTCGGCCGGGACCCTGGCGTATTCCGACCAGCCGCCCCAGTGAGTGACTCCCAGCTCGTATCCGGTCGCAAAAACAGAGTCGCCGGGCTCAAAATGGGACGAGGTGCTGGCGACCACTTCTCCCGCCAGATCAATACCCGGCGCCAGCGGCAACTTTCTCGCCACCCCGCGGTCGCCCGTCGCAGCCATGGCGTCCTTGTAATTCAACGAGGAAAAAGCCACGCGGACCAGTACTTCGCCCGGGGGCAGGTCGTTAACCGTTTGCTGTTCCACCGCGCCTGACGGGTATTTGTCGCCCTGGCGGACCAGGAAACAGCGAAACGCCGTTGCCGGAGAAGATGCGTTCATGGGACTCCCAGCTTGCGAAAAAAAGTGACGGGAAACGACCCTGGGCGAGCAACTTTGTATCGGACCGCAACCCGCCGGCGCGGTCAACCGGGCGCCTTTCCCGTCGGGCCCTCCCTTCGTTTCAGCGGTCCCCGTCCCGCCTGCCCGGAAATCACGCCCCGCTGGCCCGGACTGGCAAACTTTTTTTTGGCGGCGTCGAACGCTTCCACGAGGCTCCACGGCGGCTTCTATGTCTTCTGCCGAACCCGGAAAACTAAAGCCGCATGCCTGGGGCAATAGCTGTAAGCATCCACCCGACCCCCAGATGGCAACCTTTAAAAACAGATTTGGTAATTTGTAAGGAAATCCTTCTAGTAGAAAAATAATACGAAATGATGCATCTCAAAGATACAAGCTCCTTCCAATGAGCCGACTGATACGGGGATCGAGCAAACCTGCGCTGGAAAGACGCCTGGATCGTACCATTTTCAAGGAAAAAACGCTGTTATTTCTGTGGTTCCCACAATCTCTACGCCTAGGATCAGCATTTCACAGGCGATGCATTTTAACCACGGGTTTATCAGTAGATTGATGACCAATATTGCAAAAGTTCACGAAAAGCTCTAGCACCCCAGCGCACTCCAAGGGCCGTCCGATCGTCGAATTCCTGCCCTTCACGACGTTCCCTGAGGGGCCGCCCGCAACGAATTCAGTGAGCTGGCATACATATTTAGATTGCTTCCTGCATTCCGCTTTTGGTAGACTGCTATCAACAGAGATAGAGGGGATAGAGCCGCGATAGCACTTCCCCGCGAGACATCGGTATGACCGATCTTATCATTTACATTGTTGAACCTGATCTCACGAATGGGCGTTCGCTCGTTGAGTTACTAACCAATCATGGCCACCGCTCCGAACTTTATTCCTCGGGCGAGAAACTCCTCGAACAGTTCAAACCCAATCGTCAAGGTATCCTCATACTTGCTCTGGATCTCCCTGGGATCGCCGGTATCGATCTGTTGCTGCACCTGACGCAGCTGGCTCCGTACCTGCCGGTGATCGCCGTGAGTCAACGGGGCGACGTGAGCACCGCCGTAAAAGCAATTAAATCAGGCGCCCTGACGCTGGTGGAAAAACCCGTCACCGCCGATGCCATTCTGGAAGCGCTCGCCGAAGCGTTCCAGTATCAGCATCGGTGTCGACGTGCGGAATCCAAGCGGCAAAAGGTCATGCGCCTGATGCATTCGCTGACCAGCAAAGAGCGCGAGGTGCTGGACCGGCTGGTAGAAGGAATGCCCAATAAACAGATCGCCAGGCGGCTGGATATTGGCTTGCGCACGGTCGAGCTGCGCCGCTCCAATATCTTGAAAAAGTTCGGCGTGAAATCATTGGCGGAGGCAGTCAAAATCGCCATACTGTACGAACTGTACATGGAAGATAACCTGGTGCCCGAAGGCCCCGACATCGACGGGCTCGGCTCCCCGGCGACCTGAATCTCCCGTCCAGGGTTAAAAGGTTCACCCCTGAGCGGTCGTCGAGCGAGTACGACAGGTCCCACTCATCACGCGATCCATGCTGCTTGTTCCGCCCTGCAGGCCGGCGCCGCTCCCCATGATCCCCACCTTGTCGCCCCAGAAACGGGCCGCCATGAAGCTGTCCCTGGTTCCGGGCGTCGGCCCGCGCATCTACCAGGACCTGGTCCAGCGATTTGGCGACCCCCTGAGCGTCTTCTCGGCGGCTCCCAGCGAACTTCGCAGCACGCCGGGGGTCGGCCCCAAACTGCTGGCGGCCTTGCTCCAGGCGGACGAACTGACGAACGTCGATCAGGAACTGGCTCTTTGCGGCGAGCACCAGATCTCCCTGCTGGCGACCAGCGACGACGACTATCCGCGGCCACTGCAGGACATCCCCGATCCGCCGCCGCTGTTGTATCTGCGGGGCAACCTGCTGCCGACCGACGCCATCGCCATCGCCATTGTCGGCTCACGGCACGCCACGCACTACGGCTCCACCCAGGCCGAACGCCTGGCCGGCGGGCTGGCCCGCGCCGGCATTACGGTCGTCAGCGGCCTGGCCCGGGGAATCGACAAGGCGGCCCACCGCGGGGCGCTCGCCGCAGGTGGAAGAACGCTCGCTGTTCTCGGCAGCGGCGTGCTGAACATTTACCCGCCCGAACATGACAAACTGGCCCAGGACGTGATCGCCCACGGAGCCTTGCTAAGCGAGTACCCGCCGCAAAAGCCGCCGTCGCAAGGTTCGTTCCCGCAGCGGAACCGGATCGTCACCGGGCTGAGCCTGGGGGTGATCGTCGTCGAAGCCAGCGAGCGATCCGGCGCGCTGATCTCGGCCCGGCATGCGTTGGAGCAGAATCGCGAGGTGTTCGCCGTGCCAGGCAGCGTCGACAGCCGCAACTCCCGCGGCTGCCATCGACTAATCCGCGACGGGGCCCGTCTGGTGGAAACGGTCGACGATGTGCTGGAAGAACTCGGCCCGCTGGTCGAAGGCGTAACGACCGACAACGGCGCGGAAGTCCGCCATCCGGCCGAGCTGAAGCTCAGCGAGATGGAGCGGCAAGTGCTCGATGCGATTCCGACCGAGCCCGCCACGATCGATACGGTTGTCGCCAGCAGCCGTCTGCCAATCCATAACGTGCTGGCGACCATCAGCGTGCTGGAAATGCGGCGACTGGTCCGCCGCCTGGGCGGGCAGCGGCTGGTTCGGCTTTAAATTGTTCTAGTGCTGCGTCAAGGCAAAGAGTTCGGGTTCTTCCAATTAGCCGTTTTGGCGATAGCCACGGTTAACTAAAAGGAACAGCGGCTCGCGCGAAAATGGCCAAACCTGAAATGGAAACTTGACGCACCACCAGGTTCTTTGTTGTTGGTTGTTCGAGCTCTGATCGCAGTTGAGTTACTCGTTCTGAGCGAAAGACGAAATCCTTGCGGCATCGGCCGGGTCAGGGCTGCTTCCGTGGCGGGCGGCGATTTCGCTGTTCGCTGAGCGCCATGTCGGCTTCGATCTGTTGGCGGCTGGCCATCCACTTTTTACCGGCCAGCTTCGGCTGCACATCCAGGCGACCCGCCAGCCGCGTGATCTGCGATAAACAGGCGAGCATGACTGTCTGCAGTTGTTCGCTGTTCCGTTCATCGCAACCGGCGACCGAGATCGGCTCGCCAAACTGCACGCGGACTTTCGCCGTCATGAAAAACGGGCTCCAGGGCGTCTGGTTATAAGGCGACCCTTCGATATAGCAGGGTATCAGCGGCACGCCCGCCTTGATGGCGATCATCGCCGCGCCGGGCCGGCACGGCAGCAGGAACGCGTCGGTCATGTTGATCCGGCCTTCGGGAAAAACGCCGATCACGCCGCCTTGCGACGCATAGCGGATGGCCGCCTTGGTGGCCGCTGTGTCCACGCCCGTCCGCCGGACCGGAATCACCTGGCACGCCCTTAAGAACCAGCCAAACGCTGGGTGCACGACATACTCCCGGGCGACCATCCAGTGAACAACGCGTCCTGCCGCCAGTTGCACAAAGAACGGATCGACACTGCTGCGGTGATTGGAAACAATCACTGCCCCCTGGCCAGTCGGCAGTGGGAGCGGATCGGGAAACCGCGTCCGCCAGAGAAAGCGGGTCAAAAGCACATTGACGAAATAAAGAGCCGATTGCATCAGGTTGTAAGGGCTGCGCGCGTACAGCCGCCACAACGCCGCCGCCAACACACAGGCCAGCAGGGCGAAAAACAGCAAGGCGGACTGCAGCGTCGTCATCGGCAAATTCCTTGCATTTCCAGCGACCAGCCGACGCGTGCGCCCGACTTAATGTGCGGGCTCTGCTTCGACGGGATTTCGCAGCAGGCCAAGGCCTTCGATTTCCACTTCGACCACGTCCCCCGGCTGCAGGAAAATGGGCGGCTTGCGGGCGGCTCCCACTCCCGGCGGCGTGCCCGTGAAAATCACGTCACCCGGCTCAAGCGTACAAACGGAAGACACATGGGCGATCAACTGGGGGACCGAGAAGATCAGCTGCGAGGTGCTGGACTTCTGCATGGTTTGTCCGTTCAAACGCAACTCGATCGCCAGGGCTCCCGGATCGGCGATTTCGTCGGCGGTGATCATTTCTGGACCGAACGGGGCGAACGTGTCGAACGTCTTCCCCAGCAGCCACTGGCCGCCCGGCGTGCCTTTTTGCCAGTCCCGGGCGGAAACATCGTGGCCGCACGCATAGCCGGCCACATGATCCATCGCCGACGCCTCGGGAATGTGCTTCCCGCCTTGGCCGATCACCACTACCAGTTCGGCCTCGTAATCGACCTTGCTGCTGCTGGCGGGTAACACGATCGCGTCGCCATGGGCGGAAACGGCGGTCGGGAATTTACAGAACACGACCGGCTGTGAGGGAATCTCGGCGCCCGTTTCGGCGGCATGGTCGGCGTAGTTCAACCCGATGCAGATGACTTTCCCGGGGTCAGGAATCGGCGCCAGCAGGCGGACTTCGGCAGGGTCGATCGCCGTTCCTTTTTCTGCAGCGGCGGTCGCCAGTTGCAGCCCGTCCGCCCCCAGGGCCAGCAGGGCCTTGAGCGACGCGGGGATGCGGCTGTCGGTCTGGTGCAGGTCCACATACTGGCCCTCGCGAACGGCGCCAATCCGCACGGAGCCAGCTCGTTCAAAGGTCACAAAATGCATTTTTAATTTTCCTGAGGTAATGGCCGCTTTTGGTAATGAATATAACGAATCCGCGGAGAGCAGGCACTGGTCCGCAAGTAGCAGGCAGACCTCGGCCTGCAGCCGTCCCGGGAGCTGAAATTGCCCGAGGCGAAACCTGGTAAATCTCCCGACCGATGAAACTGCGAACATCAGAGTCCATGCATGGATAACCTTAGCGGTTCGGCGTTACAACCGGCGCCATCGGCGCCATCGGAAAAAAAAGAAGACGGTAAGCAGACAGCCGCGCTGGTCTGTTTGACGGCGCCCCGTATTCGACCTAATTTTTTTGAGGAACACCAGCGGCGGCGTGCCTCTGATGATTTGCCTTTCCATTGAAAGACCTCCCCGCTGATGGATAACCCGTCGTACTCCAGTTCGACGTCTTCGCTGGGCGAATTCCCTGTCGAGCAGTCGACGCCGCAGAAACCCTCGGCGCTTTCGAATCTGCTCGAAAATGTGGATGAGTCCCAGCAGATGGCCACGGCACGGTCGCGGGCGGAATATGCGCACCAGAACAAGCTAGTCGCCGTGCGACTGGGAGTCGCCAGCGCGTTATTCAGTGCGTTGCGGCTCAAGCACCCTCCCACCGCCGCCCACTGTCTGCGGGTCGCCCTGAATTGCTCCGCCTGGGGTTTGTCCGTCGAGATCACCGACGAAGAACGCGACGAAATCGAAGTCGCCGCCCTGCTGCACGATGTCGGAAAAATCGGCGTGCCCGACCGCATCCTGCAGAAATGCGGCAAGCTGACCGAAGACGAATACTCCCTGATTGAGCACCATCGCCAGAACGGCCTCGCCATTCTTTCCTGCTGCAGCGACTCCAAAACGCTCCTGGAAATTGTGCGTTACACGGGCGGCTGGTTCAACGGCGCCCGCGAAGGCTTCGACCGCGCGGGAATGGACTTGCCGCTGGGGTCCCGTCTGCTGTCGATTGTCGATGCGTTTGATTCGATGACGACCGACCATGTGTATCGCAAAGCGTTATCGCGCGACCGCGCCATGAACGAACTGTTCGAAGGGGCTGGCACCCAGTTTGATCCCGAGCTGATTCAACAATTCGCCGCGTTGCTGAGTTCGGAAAGCGTCGGCTTCAATGAACGCGTCAGCCGACGGTGGCTGCATGAACTGTACCCGGAAGCGACTAACGCCCTGTGGTGCTCGGGAAATGTCACTGCCGCGGCGACCCAGCTGCCTTCGATCAACAGCCTGTTCCATCACAAACTGCTCGACAGCATGCACGATGCGGTCGTATTCATCGACTCGGACCGGCGCATTTTCCTCTGGAACCGCGCCGCGGAACGTTTGACCGGCGCCACCAACAGCCAGGTCTGCGACGGCGCCTGGACGCCCGAGATCATCGGCCTCCGCGACGAAATGGGCCGCTATTTGACTGAAGAAAACTGCCCCGTGCTGACCTGCCTGGGCAATGGCCAGCAGTCGCTGCGTCGGCTGTCGATTCGGGCCCGCGAGAACAAAGAGATGTCGGTCGACGCCCACATCAGCCCTGTCGTCGGCCGCGACGGCATCGTGCATGGCGTGACCCTGGTGTTGCACGATGCTTCTCCCGAAGTCGACCTGCAGGAAAGGGTGGAGAAACTGGCCGACAAAGCCACGCGCGATCCGCTGACCGGCGTCGCCAATCGGGCCCAGTTCGACGACGCCCTGGCCGAGCTGGTCGAAACGGGCCTGCAACGCGGCGTCGCTTCCAGCCTGATCATTTGCGATATCGACTTTTTCAAAAAGATCAACGATACCTACGGCCACCAGGCCGGCGACGACGCCCTGGTCAGCTTTGCCGCCCTGCTCACGCGGTTCTGCCGGCCCGGCGATCTGGTCGCCCGCTACGGGGGCGAAGAATTCATCATGCTCTGCATGGAATGCGAAAACGCCTCCGCCACCAGCAAGGCGGAAGAGCTGCGCCGTGAACTGGCCGGCACCCCGTTGCCGATGCTCGCGGGCAAGTGCATTACCGCCAGCTTTGGCGTCACCGAGCTCCAGGAAGGCGACACCCCCGAAACCATGCTCCGCCGGGCCGATCGGGCCCTGATGCAAGCGAAAGATCTCGGTCGCAATACGGTCGTGCAGCTGGGCGCCGGTATGGCGGGCGAACCGACCCCACAGCAAACGACCGGCTGGTTCAACTGGTTCAAGTCGTCCTCGCCCGACCAGCTGCTGGAACGGAAGCTGATCACGGCCGTGCCGATTGGCGTGGTGGTGGAAAAACTGCGTGGGTTTGTCGCCGATCATCACGCCCAGATTGTCAGCATCGAAGAAGACAACATCTCGCTGAAGATCGAAGGACATGGCCAGCAGCAGTCTCGCCGGAACGACGACCGGCCCGTGCCGTTCTCGATCGAGCTGAGTTTTGAAGAGACGGAAATCCCGTCGCCAGGCCGCATCGGACCGATGTCGCGCACGCTGATCCTGGTTTCGATCCGACCGATTCGCCATCGCGACCGGCGCCGTTCGAACGCCCTGGAACGGGCCCGGCAGCTGCTCTCCAGCTTGCGTTCCTACCTGGTCGCGCAGGACTACCTGCCGCCGCCTCCCGTCGACAACAAGTAGCACGGCGGATACCGATAGCACCAACGCTGGCCGCGGCGACCTACTTTTTGGTCGGCCGCTGTTGCCGAGACAGCCAGGAGCAGCCGGCGTTTGGCAAGCCTTCGTGGCCGCCGTCAAAAATGGTGACCCGGGCGGGGCCAGCCTGCCGACGCAGCAGGAAGTCGCGGTTGTACGCTTCATCAAAGCCCTGGTCGGTCGCCCGCGGCTCCTTCAGCTTGCGATCCTGGGTGAGCTGCTGGATCTCGTCCTCGGAGATCGTCTCCTGCTTGCCTGCTTTGGCGACCACGTTAAAGGCGTCCAGCGTGTGGCGAATCGGCACCGAGCCCGTATGCCCGTCGTTGACGCCGGCATTCAGATCCAGCAGCAGGTCGCCCGTCTCCTGCAGATGGAACAAGGGACTGCGGGCCCGATACTGGGCGTCGACTTCGGGCGAAGCGCCGGGCGCTCCGCCGCACGAGGCGTCGACCATTCTTGCGTAGTTCTGCGGCTCGCCGTTCTTCGTATGATGCCGCCGCCAGGCCGCCAGATCGCTAATGCCGACCCAGGCCGAAACGGCCGAAAAACGGTCCGGGTGATAGCCGGCCATCAGCATCGACATATGGCCGCCGCCCGAACTGCCGGCCAGATAGATCCGCTCCCGATCGACCTGGTATTTTTCACAGATGACGTCGATCGCGTCCAAAATATCCTGCCGGGCCAAAGCCGATCCGCACGCCTCGGGATCGTCGTTCCGGCCGCGAAAGTTGGGGTGCAGATAGATCCAGCCGCGCTGCGCCGCCTGATTCAACCAGGCCTGGTTACTCTGGCGATAGTCACCGCTCCAGGAGTGCAGATAAACCAGCAGCGGAGCCGCCTGGGTCGCGGCCGATTCGGGCGCCCAGTACAGCACCGGCTGCGGCTTCCCATCGAGCGAGCTGGTCACCTGCAGCAGGGTCGTTTTGGCGGGAGCAGCCGCCGGTTCCTCCGCCGCGGCCTGCCCGGCCAGCAGCATCAGGCCGGAAGTAACCGCCACGCTGGCGGCCGTGAGGAGCTTTCGTCCGGGTCGATTGGATGGGTGCATGGGGGGTCCCTTTGCTGCTCGTGCTGATGCCTTTGGCCCGTCGCCTTCTGCTTCGCACACGGGACGTGCCCGCGTGCAACGGATAACGAACGGACGCAGGCCAGTCATGGTGAAAATACGACGTTCCTCTGGCGGGCCAGTATAGTCGGTGCGCCGCCCGGATTCCTGCAGACGGAACGAATTACCGCGCGTGTTGCCTGAGCCGTTCCACGCTCAACCGCCGGAACGTCGACTTTCACTCGGACCGCGAAAGTAATTACTGCCGCTTTTGGTTTGGCGGTATTGCGAACCAGCCGACAAAGAAAGTCGCCTTTCGCTCCGCGAATGTACGCGTCCTTTCACGGAGTGAAAGGCGACTGTCCGGCGTCTACTCTTCCTCAAAACGACGACTGACCGTCGCCTTCCGTCAGTGAAAAGTTTCTCGTTCCTTACTCGGCCAGACCGGGGCCGAAGCGACGGACCAGCAGCTCGCGCGTGGCTGGTTTGATTTCGATCCCGCCCACGTGCAGCATTTCCAGCGAGGCCAGCTGCGACGACTCGGCCAGCGCGAGCAGCCCCTTGTCGCTGAGCGGATTCATCCGCAGGTTCAGCACCCGCAGATGGCTCAGATAGGGCGACGCAGCCAGGGCCCGGGCGCCTTCGTCCCCCACGGCGTTATAGCCCAGGTTGAGGTCGTCGATCTCGCTGCAGTAAGGCGATTCGGCCAGGGCTTTGATGCTCTCGGCTCCCAGCCAGTTGTACTCCAGCCAAAGCACGCGGACCGATTGCATGGCGGACGACTGCAGCAGGCTGACGATCGGTTCATCATCCAGTCGGTTCCGGGCCAGCAGCAGGTGCGTCAGCCGGGCAGGGGACTTGGCGCGCGCCAGGGCGGCGACCACTGCCGCCGCCTGGCCGACCTGCCAGGCGCTCAGCATGTGCAGATCGCGGAGCAGGCCCGACTCGATGATTTCTACATGCGTCCGTTCCAGCCGCAGGTTGCCGCCCAGATCGAGAAACTGCAGCTTCCGCAAAGGACGCCAGTCCAGCAGCGGGGCCGCCGCCTTGTCGTTGAGATCGTTATCGGCCAGGTCCAGCCACCGCAGCTTGCGCAGATGGGGCGAGCTGCAGATCGCCTTGACCCCGGCCGCGCCGATCGCATTCTGTGACAGCCCCAGATGCGTAAGCTTCGACAGGGCAGGGGAGCGCGTTAGCGCCAGGGCGTCTTCGTGCGTCAGCTTCAGGTTACATAAATGCAGCCCCCGCAACCGGAACAGATCGCGGGCTTCCAGCACTTCGTGCAGGCTGCCGGGCGTCGCCTTTTCCAAACGCACTTGCCGCAGCAGCGTACGGGAAAATACCTTCTCTTGTTCCCGGGCAAACGCGGCGCAATCGGCAAAGGTGGCCGCCTCCAGAAAGCCGCGGAGGAAGAGCATCGGGTGCGGATGGAAAACGTGGTTCAGCGACCACGGATCAATGCCCCATTCCATACCGTCAAACTGCGGTGCGGCGTCGATCCAGGCGGCTTCGTACTCCTGCAGCATCATCGCTTCGCGAATCTGCAGCAGCGGGAGGGCCGGCTCTTCGGCCCGCACCCGGGACAGCTCGCACTGCAGGCGGATGAACTCGCCGCGCGGGTCGCCCCAATCTTCGCACCAGTCTCCATACGCCAGACGCGGAGGATCGGCGTCGGGCTCCGCCCTGATCGCGGCCAGCAGCTCCTGTTCTCGACTATCCATCAGCGGCGATCGGTTAGGCAGGTTCGTCGATTGAAGAGAAAAGACCGGCAGTGCGAACGCCCCCTACATACGGGCGATCAGCTCCAGGCAGATACGTTTGACGTCGGCCGGATTGACGTTGGGGTTCTTCTTCTTCGCCTGGCCAATGAGCGCCCCGACGGCCTGCATTTTGCCGGCCTGCACGTCGGCGATCGTTTTGGGATTGGCGTCCAGCAACTCCTGGCAGAGCGTTTCCAGCGCGGAGTCGTCGACCTGCTCGATCCCCAGCGACTTCATCGCCTGGGCGGCTGACTCGCCATGGGCCAGCATGTGGGCGAATACGTCTTTCGCCTTGGTGTTGTCCAGGTCACCCTGCTCGACCAGTTTGAGCAACTCGCCCAGGCCAGCGGCCGTGAGCGGGAACTGCTCGATCGTGAGGCTCATTTCGTTCAGCGTGCGGAGCACATCCTGCTGCAGCCAGTTACTGGCCCGCCGCGGGTCGCCCGAAGCGGCCGCCAGCGTTTCATAGTAGTCGACGACGGCCCGTCCCTGGTTGACGATGACGTCGGCGTCGTACGCTTTCAGTTCGTACTGCGATTCCAGACGGGACCGCAATGCCGCTGGCAGTTCGCCCAGCGCCTGGCGGACGGCTTCGACCTCTTCCGGCGAGACGACGACCGGGACCAGGTCGGGATCGGGGAAGTAACGGTAATCGCTCGACTCTTCTTTGCTGCGTTGCAAGCGGGTGCGCTGGGCCGCATCGTCCCAGCCCGAGGTCTGCTTGCTGACGCCCGGGTCGCCCAGTTTGCGACCCGTATCGCACCACTCGTGGTACTGGCGATCGACTTCGTAGGTCAGCGCGCGTTCGACCGCGCGGAAGCTGTTGAGGTTCTTCACCTCGACAATCGGCGTGGCGATTTTGCCGCCGTCGGTTTCAATGTGCAGGTTCACGTTGGCGTCGACCCGCAGGCTGCCTTCCTGCATGTTGCAGTCCGACACGCCCAGGTACATGAGCAGCAGCTTGAGCTCTGTTAAATAGGCTTTGGCCTCGGCCGCGCTGCGCAGGTCAGGCTGCGTGACAATTTCCAGCAGCGGCGTGCCGGTGCGGTTGAGGTCAATCCGCGTGTCGGACTTGCCTGCCGCTTCATCGTGCATGCTTTTGCCGGCGTCTTCTTCCAGGTGCGCACGGATAATGCCGATGCGCCGCACGTCGTCCGGGTTGAGCGGATCGGCGATCTCCAGCCAGCCGTCTTCCGACATCGGCAGGTCGAACTGGCTGATCTGATAGCCTTTGGGCAGGTCCGGATAGTAGTACTGCTTGCGATCCCACTTGGTGAACTCGGGGATACGGCAGTTCAGCGCGACGGCCGTTTTGACCGACAGCCGAAAAGCCTCCGCGTTCATGACAGGCAGCGCCCCTGGCGAGCCGGTGCAGACCGGGCAGGTTTGCGTATTGGGCGGTTCGCCAAAGGTCGTGCTGCAGCGGCAAAACAGCTTGCTTTCCGTCAGCAGTTGGACGTGCGTTTCCAGGCCAATGATGACCGTAAAGGGATGGTCGTAGCTCACAGCGAGGGCCTCCGTGTATGCCAGTCCGTCGTTTGCTGGAACATGTGGGCCGCTCGCAGCAAGCGATCTTCCGCCAGCGGCGGCGCCTGTAACTGCAGGCCGATCGGCAATCCGCCCGAGGAAAAACCGCATGGCACGGAAATACCGGCGACGCCCGACAGGTTGGCCCCCACCGTATACAGATCGACCAGATACATGGCCAGCGGGTCTTCCGTCTTTTCCCCCAGCGGAAAGGCAGGCGTCGGCGAGACGGGCCCCGCCAGCAGATCGACCTGCTGGAACGCGGCGTCGTAATCGTTGCGAATCAGCCGTCGCACCTGCAGAGCCTTCACGTAGTAGGCGTCTTTATAACCCGCGCTCAGGGCGTAAGTTCCCAGCATGATGCGGCGTTTGACTTCGTCGCCCAGTCCTTCGGCCCGGCTGCGGCGATACATGCGGACCAGCGGGCTGTCGATCGCTTCCGGATCACGCCCCGCCTGGACGGCCGCCTTCCGTTCGGCGTCGAGCTCGGCCCGCATCGCTTGCTCATCGGTCCGATAGCCGTAATGGGCGCCGTCGTAACGGGCCAGATTGCTTGAGGCTTCACTCGATCCGACCAGATAATACGCAGCGATCCCGTACTTGCCATGCGGCAAAGAGACGTCGACCACCGTGGCGCCGAGCGATTCATACACGCGGACTGCTTCGCGGACGGACGCTTCGACTTCGGCGTCGAGCCCTTCGCCAAAGTGCTCCCGCACCACGCCGATCCGCAGGTTCGCCAGCGGTTGATCCAGCGATTGCGTAAAAGAGGGCGTTTCGGCGTCGGCAGACGTGGAATCGTGCAGGTCGTGCCCCGCCAGCGTTTCCAGCATCAGGGCCGCATCGGCCGCCGTGCGGGTCAACGGCCCGATCTGATCCAGGCTGCTGGCGAACGCCACCAGGCCATACCGGCTGATCCGGCCATAGGTGGGCTTCAAACCGGTCACGCCGCACAGTCCCGCCGGCTGGCGGATCGAGCCGCCCGTATCGCTGCCAATCGCGACCGGGGCCATGGAAGCCGCCACACAGGCGGCGGAGCCGCCGCTGGAACCGCCAGGCGTGCGGGTCGTATCCCACGGGTTTCGCGTGACGCCCAGAGCGCTGTTCTCGGTCGATCCGCCCATGGCGAACTCGTCGAGGTTCGTCTTCCCCAGCAGCACGGCGTCGGCGGCAAGCAGTTTCTCAACGACGGTGGCGTTATACGGCGGCCGATAGTGCTCCAGCATTTTCGACGCACAGGTGGTCGGTTCGCCCGCCACGCAGATATTATCCTTCACCGCGACCGGCAAGCCGGCCAGCGGACCGAGCTTCTCGCCCGCCCGACGTCGGCGATCAACATCGCCCGCCCTGGCAAGGGCCGCGTCGCGATCCACGCGCAAGAACGCGCCGATTTGCTGGTCGTGTCGCTCGATCTGATCGAGAAAGGCGGTCGTCACCTCGACCGCTGTGGCCGAGCCCGCCTCCATCTCGCGAAGCAACTCCAAGGCCGTCAATTCCGTAAGCGTCATTCCACAGCGCCAAACCACATTGCCAGAAACTCAAAAACCCCAACCCAGCGACAAATTTACACCGATCCCCGTCCCCGAACCAGGGGCAGGCTCCCGGCACGCCGCTGGTCGCCAGGAAACGCGGGGATTGAGACGCGATGCAACACCGCCAGCAGGATGAACGGATAAAAGGGGGGATGCCTTGCACCAAAACAGGACGAAAACGGGAGAATCAGCCGCCTACACCGCTATCCATGCAGTTATTCTGCAAAAAACGACGTCAAAACGGCCACAACACACGATTTCACTCCCAGGGAACCGCATATACTAAATAAAGGGTCCGAACGATGCCGATCCTGCGTGACGGGCAAACGGAGAAAGATGACCGATGCTGATCGAATTCCGAGTCGAGAATTACCGCTCCCTGCGCGACGAGCAAGCCATCACCTTCGAAGCCAGCAACGTCGGCGATGCAAACGACCCCCGACCGCGAAAGGTTCCGGGCCACGACACGGCCCTGCTGCCCGCCGTGGTCCTCTACGGCGCTAACGCCAGCGGCAAGAGTAACGTGTTATACGCAATGGCGTTCATGCGAGATACAGTGCAGGCTTCGCAACGATTCTGGGAACCCGAAGGCGGCATTCCGCGCTCGGCATTCGCCTGGGGCGACAGTGCGCAGTCCCCATCGATGCTTGAAGCGACATTCCTGGTTGACGAAACGAAATATGTGTATGGATTCGTTGTTGATGATGAAGTCGTGAAAGAAGAGTGGCTGTACTCCTGGCCAAAAAACCGCAAACAGGTCTGGCTGGAACGCGATGGCATGCAGTTCAAATTCGGCGAACATCTCAAAGGGCCCAATGGATCGGTGAAGGAGGTCACACGAGTCAATTCGCTCTATCTGTCCGCAGCAGCGCAGCAAGGACACGAACAATTGACGCCCATCTATGCTTGGTTTCGCGGAGTCTCGCCTTGGAATGTTGGTGGGCGTATTCCAAATGCATCTCGTCGTTTCGAAATTCCACGGGGACTTAACCTTGCTGTCAAGCAGAGCGATCGTTCGCTGGAACGAATACAGGCCCTCCTGAGTGCAGCTGACTTCGGAATTGTTGGCATCCGGCAGGAGAAATTCGGCTTAGATACCAGTCGTCATTTTTCGCGATTCATGCTGCAGCATCGGAGCAACAATGAAGATGCGTGGCTACCACTTGAGGATGAGTCCGACGGAACAAAAACCCTGTTTAATCTATCGCCTTACCTTTTCGATGCCCTCGACACAGGCAGCCTTCTCCTGGTCGACGAATTAGAATCTAGCCTGCATCCGCTACTCGCCCTGGCCATCGTTAAGATGTTCAACTCGCCAGAATCAAACCCGCTTAACGCCCAGCTGCTCTTTACGACGCATGACACGAACTTGCTGAGTCCTGTAGTTGGCGAGCCGCCGTTTCGTCGTGACCAGATCTGGTTTACCGAGAAAGACGATAACGGGGCGTCAAACCTCTACCCGTTGACCGATTTTAAGCCTCGCAACTCGGAAAACATCGAGCGTGGATATCTCCAGGGTCGATACGGCGCTATCCCCTATCTCGGCGACATGACCTGGATCGCGGAGAAGAAAAATGGGTAGACGAGATAAGCCGCGACGGCCAGCAAGGCCAATTCCTTTCAAAGATCCAAAACCGCGAATCCTCGTCCTTTCCGAAGGCGAAGTTACGGAGGTCCAGTATCTCAACGGGTTTGCCGAGGCCTGTGAAAATCCGCGGGTTGACGTCGAAACTATTCCAGCTGCGGGCGTTCCCCGCACGATCGTCAAAGAGTGCAAAAGACGCAAAAGAGAGGCAGAGGACGAAGCCCGGCGCAAGGAGGACGACAACCTGCGCTATGACGAAGTCTGGGCCGTCTTTGATATCGACGAGCATCCGCACATCCCCGACGCCATGCAGATGGCGGAGGCGAATGATATCCGGCTCGCCATTTCCAGCCCCTGTATTGAACTTTGGCTGTACCTGCACTTACGTTCGCAACCGGGCCCACAGGACCGACACCAAATGCTGGCGAAAATGAAAGAATGTATCGCTGGCTACGACAAGACAGTCAATTATGCCGACTACGCTAAGGGCTATGAAGATGCAAAGAGGCGGGCTGCACAGCTGGAAAAAACGCCGCCAGCAAAAAATGACCCCGTCCCCAATCCGTCTACCGGCGTCTGGCGGTTAACGGAGAGCATCCAGCAAGGGTCGTAGGCGATCCTTCCGCGAGTGAGCCTGCGTCTCGTCCCTCACTCCCCGTCCGGCGTTCCGCCTTGATCTTTGGGCCCGTAGCGGCCGCGATACTCGGCGGCGGGGTACTTGAGTTTGTTCTTCACCATCTTGTCACGCATGATGGTCGCGACGTCCAGGTTCAGCTCGTTGGCGATCGCCAGGGCGTAACACAGAACGTCGGCTAACTCTTCGCCAACCGCCGCCAGCTCATTAGGGTCGTCGCCGATCGCGCGGGAGGCTTCTGGCGTGATCCACTGGAAATGCTCCATCAGCTCGGCCGCTTCGATCGAGAGCGCCATGCTCAGGTTCTTCGGCGCATGGAACTGCTGCCAGTCCCGGGCGTCGACGAACTGGCGAACCATCTCCCGTAAATCATGAACCGAGGTTTGCGAGTCGCTCATGGAACGGTCCGTCTCCCATCAGGTCAAGGCTATCGGCCAGCCGTTTCTGGTCTTCTTTACGAGCCAGCCCTTCCAGCGCGGCGAACACCCGTTCGACCTGCTCGGAAGAGACTTCCGCCGAAAGCGGATGCCCCAGCCCCATGATGTACTTGGCCCGCTGCAGATCGGCGAACTTTTTCGGGTCGTCCTGCATGGAAACAAACAGGGCCGTGACCGCCTGCTGGGCCAGCGCGACCTCTTCCCAGTCGCCCGCATCGGCCGCCTGGAAAATGTGGACGTACTGGAACACGGCGAACGACATCGGCCCCGAGGTCACGCCGCAGCGTTGCCGGCCCTGGTCGTCAAAGCGGGGACCGTCCTGCAGGGCCCGGGCCAGGTGCGGGTCCCAGCCTTGGACGATTTTGAGCTTCGCCAAAGGCTTGCTCTGCAGGAACTGCAGGGTGCTTTCGTCGTAGTCTGCTTCGGTGACTTTGACGGCCGTCAAATGATCGCCGCCGCGGCCCTGCAGCAGATCGACGACCGTTTCGACCGGCATCGGCAGCCCGGAAACGTCGGGGATGGAATACACGCCAACGGCCAGGTTCCGCTCCGCCGCCGCGAACACGACCGGCCGCATGTTCTCGGCGATCTCCGCCGGGCTGGTGTCGTGTTCCAGGTTATTGCCGGGCCGAACAAAGATGACGCGGTACTCCAGCTCCGCCAGCAGATCCAGCAGCCGGCGGTTCGCTTCGATGCCGTCCTCTGGGCGCAGCAGAGCCATCTTGAGCGTATCGCCCAGCTCCGCCTCGGCGGCCACGCGGAACCAGGCCGCCAACTCGTCGACGGTGCGCAGATGGCCATGGCCGGTGGAAGCGGCGATCAGCACCCCGCCGGCTCCCGCCTGGGCCAGGCGTTCCAGAAAGGTCCGGCAGCGGGCGTCGTCGAGAGAGCGCCGGGGCAGGCCGCCCTGGGTCGGGTCAAAGCAGGCGACCGTATCGGCCGGGTAACAGCCGATCGGGTCAGCGATCAGATCGTGGGCAGTGATCATGACGGCGAGAAGCGCCTCCGTAAAGAACAAGCAGGATGCGGCCAGGCATCAAAAGACGCCCCGGCAGAACGCCCCTATTCTCGCAGAACGGAAGACAGCACGCCAGGAGCGACGCTGTGTGAACGGCGCGCGCGAAGCATGCCGAAAAACGAAACAGGGCGGCGCCGGGGATTACCGACGTCGCCCTGGGAATCTGACGGACGTTCGCCTATCGGCGCCGCGGCTTGTCTTCCGGCGTGGCGCCGACGACCAGGTTAAAGTTGGCGGCCAGTTCGTTGATCTTGCTGCCGGGGATCGGCTTGAACTCGGCCATCAACAGGGCGGCCGCCTGCGGGGTGATCCCGCGCAACACGCCGTCGCGGGCGTTCTGCGGCTCGCCTTGGATGTAGCACTGGGTGGTCAGCATCCGCTGGCCGCCGTGATCGACCGCGTAGTGGATATGGGGCGTGCGGCCCGGGTAAGCGACCGGTTTGATGGTGCGGAAGTAGTAGCGTCCTTCCGAGTCGGTCAGAAACCGGCCGAATCCCTGGAAGTTGCTGTCGCGGTTCTCCGCGTTGCCGGACCGGCTGTGCAGGTAGGCGCCATTGGCGTCGCACTGCCAGATCTCCACCTGGGCGTTGCGCAGCGGCTCGCCCGAGGAAGACAACACCCGGCCGGTCAGATGGGTGATTTGCCCCACCGCCGGAGTGATCTGGTCGTTGATCCGCAGCAGGTCGTTGTCGGTATCCAGCGGCAGGCGATCGGGATAAAACGGCCCTTCGGTCTGGCGGGGCGTCAAATCCAGCTGCTCGGCGAACAGACCCGCGGTGGTGAACATGGCGGCGCCAAAAGCGCTAGCGCCCAGAAAAGCACGACGATTGGGCAGTACCAGCGGCGACTTCATAGACCACTCCTTGAGGAAAAGAGGAGGCAATGCTCAGACAGGTTCCGCCAGCGGCGATGCGAAACAGAACCCGGCCTCCCAGCCAATGCATTCTAACGAGCAGGCCAGCGCGCAGCCTACCCCGTTTATTGACTTAAACCCCAGCGGCGGCCGAAAGTTGCGGTACGCTCCCCAGAAGTTCTCCCGGTGCTCGTTCACCCGGGGAGACGGCCGTTTTCCGTGCGGGCATCTTTTCACGCTCCTCGCCCGTTATCGACCGCTCCGCAGGCGGCTGGTAGGTTAACGGGAACCGCGCAGCGACGTGGCGGAAAGGGCGTTCTTCGAGAAGGTTCGTCCCGCGGTCGCCGGGCTCTGCGTCCCTGTTTTTATCGCCATTCCTCTGATTTGATCCATCCTTATGCAGCCCACCCGCGACGACCTGGCCGCCATGTACCTGGAGCAGCTTCCCTACGAGCCGTACCCGGCCCAGGAAGAGGCCCTGCTGGCCTGGTTCACTTCGGAACAAGGGGTGCTGCTCTGCGCGCCGACCGGCACCGGCAAGACACTGGTCGCCGAAGCGGCCCTGTTTGAAGCGCTGCACACCGATCGCATGGCGTACTATACGACCCCGCTGATCGCCCTGACCGAACAAAAGTTCGCCGAGATGCAGGCGGCGGCCGTCCGCTGGGGCTTCTCCGCCGACGATGTCGGTCTGGTGACGGGCAACCGTCGCGTGAATCCCGACGCCCGGATTCTGGTCGTGGTGGCCGAGATCCTGCTCAACCGCCTGCTGCATGAAGAAGCGTTCGACTTCACCGATGTGGCCGCCGTGGTGATGGACGAATTCCACAGCTTCAACGATTACGAACGCGGGATCGTCTGGGAGTTTGGCCTGAGCATGCTGCCCAAGCATGTCCGCACGCTGCTGCTGTCGGCCACGGTCGGCAACGCCCGAAGTTTCTGCAACTGGCTCCAGGTGCGGCTGCACCGAAAACTGGAGCTGGTCGAAAGCACCGAGCGGCGGGTGCCTCTGACCTTTTTGTACCAGGACGACGTCCTGCTGAACGAGCTGATCGAAGACATCGCCCAGGGCGGCGACGACATCCGCAAAACGCCAGCGCTGGTCTTCTGCTTCAACCGGGAAGAATGCTGGAACGTCGCCGAACAACTCAAAGGGAAGAGCCTGCTCCACGACGGCCAGCAGAAACGGCTGGTCGAAGAACTGGCTCATCACGACTGGTCCCAGGGCGCCGGCCCCAAGCTCAAGCAGATTCTCATGCGGGGCGTCGGCGTGCACCACGCAGGCATTCTGCCCAAGTATCGCCGGGTGATTGAGGACCTGTTCCAGCAGAAGCTGCTGTCGATCTGCGTCTGTACGGAAACGCTGGCCGCCGGCATTAACCTGCCGGCCCGGAGCGTGGTCATCCCGCGATTGCTCAAAGGTCCGCCGGGGAAGAAGAAGCTGCTGGATCCCAGCTCGGCGCATCAAATGTTCGGCCGCGCCGGCCGGCCACAGTTTGACTCGGAAGGTTTCGTCTACTGCCTGGCCCACGAGGACGACGTAAAGATCCTCCGCTGGAAAGAGAAGTACGACCAGATCCCCGAGGACACCAAAGACCCGGGGCTGATCAAAGCGAAGAAGGCCCTCAAAAAGAAACAGCCCAAACGGCGCCAGAACGAACAGTACTGGGACCAGGCCCAGTTTGAAAAACTGCGGGACGCCGGCTCCCGCGACCTGGCCAGCCGCGGGCCGCTGTCCTGGCGATTGCTGGCCTTCATGCTGGACGCCTCGCCCGATGTGTCGCTGCTCCGCAAGCTGGTCAGCAACCGTTTGATGGATAGCAAACAGCTGGAATTTGCGGAAAAAACGCTGCATCAAATGCTGATGACGCTCTACCGGGCCGGCTATGTCGAGCTGGAGCCCGAACCGCCCAAGGCGCCGAAAACGTCGCCTGGTTCCGCGGAAACCCAAACGCCCGAGCCGCAAAAGTCGCAACTGATCCCCACGATCGACCCGCTGACCGGGCAGAAAAAGCCGCCGGCCGAGGTGGAACGTCCGCCGGCCTACCAGCCCGACTTCGCCTACCCGACCGGTTCGCTGTCCAAGCTGCTGCTGCTGCGAAGCGTGCATCCTTTATACGGCGTGTTCCTCGTCAACCAGCTGGGCGCGGCCGATCAAAAAGAACGGATCCAGGCGCTGGAAAGCGTGCTGGAGCTGCCTGGTTCCGTCGCGCATTTTGTCCGTGTGCCGGGCGTGGAAGAACTGCCGCCCGGTCCGCTGGCGACGACCCGGCTGGACGTGCAACTACTGCAGCTGGGTCTGGCCTCGGCCGAAGAACTGGGCGCCGGTCCGCCCCCTGATGAAGAAAAAGAAGATCGCCGCGGCGGCATGTTCGAGGAACGGGTGTTCGTGCTGCGGCTGGGCGAAAAGCTGAAAATGCTGTTCGACCACGACTTTCCCGGCGTGAGCGATCTGCGCGTGCAGAGCGTCTGGGCGGCCGGCGAGGTGCTGGAGTTCAACGACTTCAACAGCTACGTCACCAGCAAAAAACTGCAGAAGCAGGAAGGTGTCATCTTTCGACACCTGCTGCGGATGATCCTGCTGGTCGGCGAGTTCATGGAGCTCTGCCCGCCCGACTGCGACTTTTTCGAATGGGAAGACGCCCTCCGCGACATCGCCGATCGGCTAACGATCATCTGCCGCGGCGTCGATCCGGAAAGCACCGACAAAACGCTGGAAGAACTGGTCAAGAAAAAAGACGAGGAAGAACCGGAAAAGCCGTAGGAAGGGCGACAGTAAAGGCGTTCACTCGGAACGCGAGCAGAATGACTACCGACCTGGCGATCGTCGTTTCGAGGGCGAGCAGTCGCAGTAAGTCGTCTTTTGCTCCGCAAAAGAACGCGTCCTGCGTGAAGGCAATCGTCCTGTGGAGAGGCATTGCGTACTTTCACGGAGTGAAAGTCGACTTTCCGACGTCGGTTCTTCCTCAAAAACGACGAACCAGAATCCGTCAGTATCAGGGCCATCAGCACCGTAAATCGGGAGCACAAATCATGCAAGCGATTCGAATTCTGCTGGGGATTGTACTGCTGCTCTTCGGACGCAAGTTGTACTGGGTGTTTGTCGCCATCGCCGGCTTCCTGGTTGGCATGCAATTGGCCGATGTGCTGCTGGTCGGCCAGGGCCAGGTCGTGCGGATTCTGGCGGCGGTGGCGGCAGGACTGATCGGGGCGCTGCTGGGCGTGATCGCCCAGCGACTGGCGTTCGCCATTTGCGGCCTGTATGCGGGCGGTTACGCCGCTTTGCGGATCGCCGAGATGGCCGGCAGCACGGAGAACCACCTGCTCTGGTTTATCCTGGGCGGCGTGATCGGCGCCATCATCGCCGCCGTCATCATGGACTGGGCCATCATCGTGCTCTCCAGCCTGATGGGGGCCGGCGCGATCGTCGGCGAACTGACCCTGCACCCGCAGTATGCGTTCGCCCTGTTCGTAGCACTGGTGGTCTTCGGCATCATCCTGCAAAGCCAGTCCCTGGAGCCCGGCCCGCCGCTGCCCGAAGAAGAGCCGTAGGGCAGGGGACCCTGAATCGCGAACCTGGCGCGTCTACTCGGCCCAGGGGGCGCCCCAGTTTTTCCAGCGCCAAAGCGTGACCAGCACGCCATCGCAGAACATCCAGGCGAGGCTGGCCGAGACGCAGATCGCGATCGCCATGTTGGCCGTCATCGACCAGGGGTTGAAGCCAGCATGGGCAATCCCTCCCGTTTCGTAGCAAGGGAACGGCCATCCCGCCACGACAACGTTGTGGCCCCGCGTCCACAGGTAAGGGATCAGGTTCGCCGCCGTGAACAGCAGACCAAAGACGGCGAAACGCAGGGCGTAATAAAAATCCCGGCGCGTATCGTGCGGCAACCCCATAACTTCTCTCCCATTCCCAGCAAGCTCACCCCCCTCAATCCTCTCCCCTCCTCTTTCTCTGCGTCCCCTGCGGTGAACCTCTTCTTCCATATGCTCCCGCTACTTCACCACCGACCATAAGAACGCCAGCACGTCGGCCGATTCTTCGATCACTTTGCTAGTCGGTTTCCCGCCGCCGTGGCCGGCGCTGGTTTCGATCCGGATCAGCGTCGGCGGGCCGTCTGCCGCCTGGGCGGCCTGCAGGGCGGCGGCGTACTTGAAGCTGTGGGCCGGCACCACGCGGTCGTCGTGATCGCCGGTGGTGACTAGCGTGGCCGGATAACGGGTGCCCGGTTTCAGGCAGTGCAGGGGGGAGTACGCCTTGAGAATCTTGTACTGCGCGGCGTCGTCAGCCGAACCGTATTCGGAGATCCACGCCCAGCCGATGGTGAACTTGTGGAAGCGGAGCATATCCAGAACCCCGACCGCCGGGGCGCAAGCGGCGAACAGTTCCGGCCGCTGCGTCATACAGGCGCCAACCAGCAGGCCGCCGTTGCTGCCGCCACGGATCGCCAGGTGTTCCGCACTGGTGTACTTGTTCGCCTGCAGCCACTCGGCCGCGGCGATAAAGTCGTCAAACACATGCTGCTTGTTCTCGACCGTGCCGCCTTCGTGCCAGGCCTGGCCAAACTCCCCGCCGCCGCGGATGTTGGCGACCGCATACACGCCGCCCGTCTCCAGCCAGACGGCCGCGGTCAGACTGAACCCGGGCGTGATCGAGATATTAAACCCGCCGTACCCATAGAGCATGGTCGGATGCGAGCCGTCCAGCTTCAGCCCCTTTTTATGCACAATGAACATCGGCACTTGGACGCCGTCGGCGCTGGTGACGAACACCTGCTTCGTTTCAAAATCGGAGCCGTCAAAGGCGACCTTGGGCGCCCGATACAAGGTGGTTTCGCCCGTCGTCAGGTCGTAGCGGTAAATGCTCGACGGCGTGGTGAAGTTGGTGAACGAGTAAAACGTCTCCTTGTCCGCCCGTTCCCCGTGGAAGCCGTTCGCCGAGCCGATGCCGGGCAGTTCTACCTGGCCGGCCGAGCTGCCGTCCAGATGGAACCGCTCGACCACGCTGCAGGCGTTTTTCAGGTAGCGGGCAAAGAACAGATCGCCGACCAGATCCGCCGATTCCAGCGTGTCCTCGGTCTGCGGGATGATCTCTTTCCAGGCGTCGACCTCCGGGTGATCCAGGTCGATTGCCACCACCCGGCCCCGCGGCGCGCTGTGGTCGGTCTGGATGTAGAACGTTTTGCCGTCGTTCCCCAGGTAGTCGTAGTCGGCGTCGAAACCGGTCAGAAGTTCGACGATCGGCCCTTTCTCCTGCAGGTCCTGGTAAAAGATCTGGCTCTTCCGTTCCGTGCCGCGCCAGACATGGATTAACAGGTAGCGGCCGTCTTCCGTCACGCCGCCCTGGAAGCCCCATTCCTTCTGGTCAGGACGTTCATAGATGAGCGTGTCGCTGGATTGCGATTCGCCCAGCCGATGGAAATACAGCTGCTGGTTATAGTTGGCGCCGGTCAGTTCTTCGCCGGGGGCCGGTTCGGCGTAGCGACTGTAATACAGGCCGCTGTTGTCGGGCGTCCAGGCGACGCCGGAGAACTTGACCCACTTGAGCAGATCGGAACGCTCCTTGCCCGTGTCGACATCGACGACCTTCCACTCGGTCCAGTCGGATCCGGCATGAGAGACGCCAATCGCCAGGAGCTTGCCGTCGTCGCTGGGGATCCAGCTGGCCAGATCGACGGTGCCGTCCTTGGACCACTGGTTTGGATCCAGCAGCACGCGGGGCTCAGCATGGAGCGACTCGGCCACGCAGAGCACGCTCTGGTTCTGCAGGCCGTCGTTCCGGGTGTAGAAGTATCGCCCGCCCTTTTGCCGCGGCGTGCCGAAGCGTTCAAAGTTCCAGAGCTCGGTCAACCGCTCGCGGAACTTGTCCCGCTGGGGCAGCTGCGACAGGTACGACTCGGTGACTTTGTTCTGCGCGACGACCCACGCTTTGGTGTCTTCGGCGTCGGCCTCTTCCAGCCAGCGATACGGATCGGCGATCGACTCGCCATGGTAGTCGTCAACCTGGTCGCACTTTTTGGTTTCTGGATACATCGGGCGAAACGTCCTTTCTTCGGCCAGGCTCCCTCGCGGGAAGCCAGACAACAGCATGGCGACAACCGCCAGCACTTTCAGCCAGCAACGCGAGTGATCAGGCGTATTCATATACGGCAACTTCCTTGGGCGGCGTCTCACGCCCCAATGAATTAACAATTTCCCTCCCCACAATCTAACCCGCCCCCATCGGTCCGTCGCCAGGGGTGGAAACGGCTGGGCGCCAGGCAGGAAACGACTCCCGGACGCCCGTCAGAAACCTGGCGGACCTTGGACGGCAGCGTTCGCCTGCTGCGTTCGTCCGTTGGCCTGCGCAGGCGTTTTACTTAGCCTTGTCCCTGGAAGGTGACTTCTTCGAAGGGCTGGATCACCACGAAGCCGTCGCCGCGGAACTCCATCTGGATGGACTCGCCCGAACCGCGGCCGAAGAAGGATTTCAGCGAGACGTCGGTTTTGAACTCAGGCGACAGGTTGCCGGACCAGGCGACCGTGGCGTTGGGGTCGGTGCGGACCGGCTGGTCAGGGCGGACCATCAGCGTCAGCGGATCGTAGTGGGTCGTAATGGCGATCATGCCGGTGCCGGACAGTTTCACATTGAACAAACCGCCGGCCACGATGGCGGTAAGCTTCTTCATGATGGAAATGTCCCACTGGATCGATGGCTCAAAGGCCAGCAGGTCGTTACCGTTGACGACCAGCGTTTCGTTCTGCAGGTTCAGAATCTGCACTTTCTTGCCGCTATCGGCCAGATACAACCGCCCCTGGCCTTCGACCTTGGTCAGCCTGGTGCCTTCGCCCGTGACGGCCTTTTTCAGGAACTTGCCGATGCCGTGTTCCATCATCCCTTCGCGGGTGAACTTCATGGCGCCCACATAAGCGACCATGGCGCCCATCTTCGACCAGACCATGCCGTTGAGATTAACCTCCAGCATGCGGGCGCTTTCCAGCTCAAAGAGCCCTTCGCCCCGGTCGCGCTGGCGGCTTTCTTCGACAAATTCATTCAGGGAATAGCGTTGATCAGACATGGAAGACGCACCTTGGAGGAGTCGGAGAAAATTACGAGAAGAGAAACACAGCAGCCACGTTCGCCGCGTGTCTCAAAGAAAAAGACAAGCCACGACGGTCCGCGGTTCCCCTCCGGTTATAGGCGATTCGCGGGCCTGAGTCGTGCCTGTCCCCGTCATTTTCTTGGGGGCGAAAGCGTGAAAACACGACACGCGAATGTTCTTCAGCAAAGCTGGGAAGGCCTCGTTTCCCAACGCCAGGGCAGGGGAGGGGCTGATCGTGATGTCCGTTGCCCGCAGTCGCAGAACACGCGAACTCAGCCAAGGTTTACCATACGATTCATGCCGTGCGACACCAGGAGAAAGTAGCTCCACAAGAGCGTGTTCGCCGCCGTGCCATAGTCGACCAGCGACAGCTTTTTCCAGGACAGATCGAACAGCAAAACAGCCAGCGCTGGAGCCAGGATCGATGCCAGCGCAATCCCGCCGCACACTTCGACACTACCAACAAAAGCGAACATTTCCACATGTGCTAGTTCCTCAGAATCTCGCCAGGGAACCATAAAAAAATTGGTCCAGGCAACATACGTAGAGAACGCTGCAATGCGCACAAGACCGGCCAGGCGAAAGACGTTCAGCGACGTCGCGTCCTGCCGGGTTCGCAAGGTAACCACAAACAAAACATCCAGAACATAGGCCAGATCGCGCAGGACCAATAGCTCGAAATATCCGTTTGAGTCAGCCCTCTTCCAGCCCACAAACACACAGGACAAAAGCTGGACCGTGAGCAGCAGCGAGCGTATCGTGACGATCATGGCAGCCTCCCGCCAGACAACGACGACAGCCCTGACGAATGTGCCAGGACCGGTTTGCGGAGATGTTGATCTCGTCCCTGAGTACGCTTACTTCTTCACCGTCGTATGCAACACCTTGCCGTGCTCGTCGTGCCAGATGAACGACAGCATGGCGGGCTGTTCGCCGGCGGCAGGTTCTGTCTCGACCAGGAGGTAGCCGCCGGATCGGGGCGTCTGGTAATAAGGCTGGCGGATGAGGGCTTGGGGGTCGGTCGACTTGGGGTCGCCCGGCTTGCGGCCCAGCCGGGAGTTGGCGTCGACCAGGGCGCCGCAGGAGAACTCTTCGATGCCGGTGCTATCGACCGAGTGGTACTGCCAGTGGCGATCGCCGCAGACGATATAAAAGTTCTTCTGGTCCAGGCCAGACTTTTTCAGCCAGGCAAAAAAGGCGTCCCGCTCGTGCTGGAAGCCGCCGACATCGCAGTGGTTGTCGGTCTTCCGCAGATCGTCAGGCCCGATCATCGGCGTGGGCGAAATGAGAATCTTGAACTTCGCGTCGCTCGCCGCCAGCGTCTCTTTCAGCCAGGCCGTCTGCTCGGCGCCCCAGATCGTTTTGCCCGGACCGTCCTCCATGGCGTTGGGGCTGCGGTACAGGCGATTCTCGACCAACCATATCTGCAGGTCGCGGCTGACCCGGTGCGTGCGGTAGGTCTTTACTTTCTCGTCGCCCATCGGACCATACGGCAGCTGCTCCAGCATGACCCGGCGACCCGTGGCCGGCGAGGGCAGATAGTCGCCGCTGTTGTCGCCGTCGTTGACGCGGTAGTCGTGGTCGTCGATCTCCCAGTAAGTCGGCACGGCGGCGAACAGATCGCGGAAGCGGGGCTGCACGAACTGCTGATGCCATTTCTTCCGCATCTCCGGTAACGTTTCCGCCCGCGGTTTGTCGGGCGTGTCGTAATAGACGTTGTCGCCGGTGCCGACGAAAAAGTCGGGCTTCGCTTTCAGGATCGAAGCCAGGCCCGGATAGCCCAGATGCTTGTCGGGTCCCGCATACGGGGCCGGCAGTTCGGTGTTGTTCTCGATTTTATGCTGCTTGAGATCGATCGCCGGGTCGCCATGGAACTTGGCGTAGTTCATCCCCGTGACGACCACAAAGCGAACCTTCTCATCCGCCTCGGCGCCAGGCAGCGTTTTGAAATAAGCGACGGGCCCCAAGGGGCTGTCGCCAGCAGGGCGAAAGGTCGTATCACACCGATACTTTGTCCCCGGCTTCAGGTTCTGGAATTGCACCCGCACGATAAAGTCATGATCCGCAACTGCTGCGGCCTCTTTGATCACTGCTTGCGGCTTTGCGGATTGGGGGCCAATCTCCGTCAATCGAAACACCATTTCGCCCGCTTTGCCCGGCAGATCGCCGTCGACCAGCTTGTCGGTTTTTGTCAGGCGCACCTGAACGAGCGCGGTCGTGGAAGTCACCTCTCCCACCAGGATTCCCTGACCTGCAAAGAGCAGCGGTCCATGCTGCGCCAGACAAGGACTGGCCAGCAGGAGCAGCGTCAGCAGAACGCCGCTGGCTGCCAGGAAAACCGGACGAACGATTGCATCTCGCATGAAGAAACCTCAAGTTGACGGAGCAGCAGGACAGGAGACTGGGCAACGGCCGGGGAAACGGTCCATCGTAAGCGATCTTGACGACGGGGTCGAACAGGCAGACTATCCCAACAGGGCCGGCCCGATCTCTCTGGCGGACGTCCTGGGAAATCGCCCATTTCCAACTCTACGTTACCCGCACCGGGATGCGGCCAGCCACCTGACAGGACGGCGCCGTTTTGCAACAATACACAGACTGGCCGCCCGGTCGATCGCTTCTCTTTTGTATCCGCCCCATGGCTTCACGCACCTTTCATTTTCCGTCGCCCGACGCCCGCAAGGTGATCGTTTCGGCCAATCCCAAGGCCGGCGCTCGTTCGGGGCGGCCGCAGATCGATGCCGTGTCCGCCCAGTTAACGGCCCGCGGCTTTGATGTGGAAACGGCGACCGATATCGATCACGTCGCCGCGCAGGCCGTCCGCTGGCAGGAATCGGGCCAGCTCCGCTGCGTGGTCGCCGCCGGAGGAGACGGCACGGTGGCGCTCGTCGCCAATCGCACCCCGCCGGGAACCCCGCTGGCCATTTTACCGCTGGGGACCGAGAATCTGCTGGCCCGTTATTTGGGCGTGTCGCCTGATCCGGGCCGGCTGTGCGACCTGATCGAACACAGCGGCACGGTCCAGCTGGACGCCGGGCTGGCGGACGGGCGGATTTTCCTGCTGATGGTCAGCTGCGGATTCGACGCCGAAGTCGTCCGCAGGCTGCACCAGGAGCGATCCGGCCACATCCATCATTTGTCGTACGCCAAACCAATTCTCGATTCGATCCGTACATACCAGTATCCCGAAGTGCGCGTGATCCGCGATCCCCAGGCGGCTTCCTCGGACTCGTCGCAAACCCAGGCCCGCTGGGTATTTGTGGCGAACTTGCCGCGATACGCCGGGGGGTTACAGATTTTGCCGCAAGCAGACGGATCCGACGGCCTGCTGGATGTTTGTACGTTTCGCGAAGGCTCTTTGATTTCTGGCCTGGTATATTTGGCGGGAATTTTGTTCGGCCAGCATGCCTCGTGGGAAGGGTGCGAGATGCAGCAACTGCGGCGGGTTCGCCTGGAGCCTCTCGATCCCCAGCGGGACGTGCCGTACCAGCTGGACGGCGACCCCGGCGGATTTCTGCCGGTTGAGATCGAAATTTTGCCCGAACGGCTCACCCTGATTACCCCTCAGGCCTGGGCCCAGACGCACGGATTTGAAACCACCCCCGCCGCCGGCGCCTGATCGCGACGGCTCGCCTTCCTGTTATTGATGACGAAACGACCTGTTGTATGCCTGCCAATAATCCCGCCCGGGTTGGACCCTATCTATGCGGCCCTGGCCAGCCCTTGCTGGTGATCGCCGGGCCGTGCGTGCTGGAGTCGGAGCGTCTCACGCTGGAGATCGCCGGCCGGCTGCAGGAAATGGCCAGCCGTCTGCCGATCTCGCTCGTCTTCAAGGCCTCGTTCGACAAAGCCAATCGCACCAGCCTGGGTTCTTACCGCGGACTGGGGATGGAAGAAGGTCTGACCCTGCTGGCCAAAGCAGCGGCCGAAACGGGGCTGCCCGTCACGACCGATATCCACGAATCGCACCAGGCGGCTCCGGTCGCCCAGGTGTGCGACCTGCTGCAGATCCCGGCGTTCCTGGCCCGGCAGACCGACCTGCTGATCGCGGCCGCGGAAACGGGCAAGGCCGTGAATGTCAAAAAGGGCCAGTTCCTGGCGCCTGGCGATATGCTGCACGTGCTGAACAAGCTGGTCGCCGCCGGGGCCGAGAATGTCATGCTGTGCGAACGCGGCACCTTTTTTGGTTACGGACGCCTGGTCAACGACATGCGAGCCCTCCCGCAGATGCGGCAGTTTGGCGTGCCGGTCGTCTTCGACGCCACCCATAGCGTACAGGAGCCGGGCGGTCTGGGCGGAGCCACCGGCGGCCAGCGTGAAATGGTCGAACCACTAGCCCGGGCCGCCATCGCCATCGGCATCGACGCCCTGTTTCTGGAAACGCACCCCGATCCGGACACCTCCCCCAGCGACGGCCCAAACATGATTCCGCTGGACCAGCTGGAAGCCCTGCTCAACCGCCTGCTCCAGATTCGCGCCGTCGTCGAAACCTGGAATTAACGCAACAACCAACAACCAAGAACCAACAACCATTGGTCTACCTAACATGATGATCGACTCCAGGCGGGGCCAGGGCCGGACCGTCGCAGCGACGCCCTCGATTTTTGCCGCCGTAGCGATGGCTGCCGGTTTGCTGGCCAGCCTTGCCGGTTGCGGCGATAAGTTCACGCCGGTCGAACGCGGCGAATCGGTGCAGCTGACGGAATCCGGCTCCGAGGACATTTCCACTGCGCTGGATAAACTCGGACAGATCGACAAGTCGGATCTGGACCAGCACTGGATCCAGGGGCTTTACGCCGTGCGAAGGTGGCTTGATACGGTCGATCCGCCCGCCGACTGGCGTCCCGATCCAATGCTTGATTCCCTGCCGACACAGCTGGCCGAGATGGACGCCGTCGCCAACCTGAGCCAGAAAACGCCGCGCCCCGAAGAGATCGAATACCTGCTGGAATGCATCTGGGCCCGCGACATCACCCGCTGGGTGCTGTCCGATTTCCAGGACCCCTCGCTCGCGCTCTTTAACGCCCGGGCGGCCGAAGGCTCCGACAATGTGTTTGCCGACCGGGAAGAAGACGCCCTGGGGGAAGCCTTGCGGTTGTTTGACTTCACCGTGCGACATGTGCAGCTGGAGCCGCTGCTGGAAGCGCCGCCGGCGGCTGAGCCGACCGAAGCGCCGGCGCCGACCCGGCTGGTCGATGGGCCGGGCTACATGCAGCCGCCGTGGAAAGCGCTGCTGATGGCGTCGGGCGACGCCTGGCAACGGTCGCGGGTATTTATCGCCTTGTGCCGGGCCGCCAACATTGACGCGGTGATGCTGGGAATCGCCAGCGAAGAGCCAGGCGGGCCGGTTCAGCCGTGGCTGGCCGCGGCGGCCGTCCAGGGGCAGCTGTACTTGTTCGACGCCCAGCTGGGCGTCCCGATTCCCGGTCCGCAGCCGCAGTCGATCGCCACGCTGGCCCAGCTGCAGGCCGACCCGCAGCTGCTCCGCAAGCTCGACATTGGCGGCAGTGAACCGCACGTCTATCCGGTCCAGGCGGCCGACCTGTCGCGAGTTGTCGCCCTGATCGACGCCCCGGTCGAAAGCCTGTCGATTCGCACCCGCATGATCGAAGACGCCCTGGTGGGCGAGCAGCGTCTCCGCGCGGTGGTCGATCCGTCCGCCCTGGCCGCACGGATCCAGGCCTGCGAAGGGATCGAAGAGTGCCAGCTGTGGGAGGTTCCCTTCCAGACGACCCTCTACAATGTCGCCCGGAAAAAACGGGCCGGCGCCGATGAAACGTATCGCCAGGAGAACCTGCGCGACGAGATCATGTATTATGTGGCCAATCTCAGCTGGGGCCGCCGCAAGCACTTTCGCGGCATTTTCAGCGATGAAGGCGACGACCAGGGCGCCAAGAGCCTGTTCCTGGAGTTACGGCTGCCGGAGACCCGGATCGAACAGCTGCCGGACAGCAAGGAACTGCAACGCGCCTACGGGTTCGACCGGAACGCCCCGCGCGACGAAGCCTTGCGGAAGCAGTACATGCAGCTGCAGATTCCCATTCTCCGCCGGGCCAAGCAGCGCGCCACGCTCTGGCTGGGGCTGGCCCTGTACGATTCGGGCGACTTCAGGTCGGCCGGCAACTGGTTCGATCGGGTCCGCACCGACCCTTCCGAGATCGACGTCTGCCGCCAGAGCGCGACCTACAACCTGGGCCGCAGTCTCGAGGCGCAAGGGGAGCCCGCCCTGGCCCGCGACATGTACTATCTGGACAAAGAATCGCCCCAGCTGCACGGCAATCTGCTCCGAGCGCGGCTACTGATTCTGGCCGAGGACCAGCCCGCTGGCGACGGGTCTGCGGCGGCCCCTGGCGACCCGGAAAAATGATCTCGGCCCCCCGGAACGGCCTGCCTGGGCCTCTTGCAAACGGCGGCCTGACCGGTCAAGCTAACCCTCTTCGCTTACCGACATGATTGAGGGAAACACCATGCAGATCGACATCCGCGAAACCAAGCAGGAAATGGGTGCGCAGGCCGCAGCCGACGGCGCCGCCGCGATCCGTCAAGCGCTGGCCGAACGGGGGGAAGCGAACGTCATTCTGGCTACGGGCGCATCCCAGTTTGAAATGCTGAGCGAGCTCTGCCAGGCGCCCGACATCGACTGGGGAAAGGTCTATTTTTTCCATCTCGATGAATACGCGGGCATGCCGATGACGCATGCCGCTTCCTTCCGCAAATACCTGAAAGAGCGGTTCGTCGACAAGCTGCCCCAGGCCCCGGCCCATTTTGAATACATCGACGCCGAGGCCGACCTGCCGCAGGAGTGCGCCCGGCTGGCCGAGGCCATTGGCCAGCGCCCGATCGATGTCGCCTTTATCGGCATCGGCGAGAACGCGCATCTGGCCTTTAACGACCCGCCGGCCGACTTTGAAACCGAATCGCCCTACCTGGTGGTCGACCTCGACGACGCCTGCCGCCGGCAACAGCACGGCGAAGGCTGGTTCCCGACTTTCGACGATGTACCGACCCAGGCCGTGTCCATGTCGATCCGCCACATTTTGAAATCCAAACGGATCATTTGCACCGTGCCCGACGAACGGAAGGCGGCCGCCGTCAAGGCTTCCGTCGAAGGCCCCGTTACCCCGGAAAAGCCGGGCTCGATCCTGCAGCAACACGACCAGACGACGATCTACCTGGACCGCGCCGCCGCATCGCAACTGGCGTCGGCCGCAAAGTAGTGGACTTGGCCACAAGTCCCTTTCCCCCCACAAGTCCCTGCGGACTTGAGGCCAGGTCCACAATGTTGGACCTGAAAACAACGCACGAGTGATCAAGGGCGGTTGCCCGCATTGATATTTTTCGGCGTCGGATTTTTTGGCGTCTCCGTCCGCATCCCCACCCGTATTGAGAGCATGATGGCCGAACAAGCCACTGTCATTTTGTCGGGCTTCGCCGATGAAGCCGCTAACCAGAAAACGGCCGAACAGCAGTTTTCCGCCTTCGCCGCCCTGGGACTGCAGTTCTATACGATTCGCTTTGTCGATGTCGGCAACGGCGTGAAGAACGTGATGGAACTGACCACCGCCGAAGTCACCAAACTTCGGCATCTGGAAGACGAATACGGCTTGAACGTATCGTCGATCGGGTCGCCCATCGGCAAGGTCAAACTGCTCGATGTCGACGACAAGTCGAAAAACCGGTACGTCCCTTTCGCCCAGTACCTGGAGAAAGACGTCGCCAAAGCGTGCGAATTGGCGCATGCCTTTGAGACGAAGCTGATCCGCGGCTTCTCGTTCTATCATCCCCGCGGCGCCGACCCCCGGGAGCACCTGTCGCAGGTCGTCGATCAGCTGGGGCAGATCGCCGAGGCTTGCCATCGCAGCGACCTGACCTTTGGCCTGGAAGTCGAAGCGAACCTGGTTGGCCAAAGCGGCGACCTGCTGGCCGATATTCACAAGCAGGTGAACCACCCGGCCCTGGTCCTGATCTTCGACGCCGGCAATATCGTCAGCCAGGGCTGCCCGCCCGACGAAGTCTTCGCCCAGTACGAAGCGATGAAGCCCGGCATGGGCTGGATGCATATCAAGGACTACCGTTTCCCGCAGCCGATGGTGAAGGTCGAGCACGTCAACGAGGAAATGCTCAAGCACTTTGTGCCGGCCGACCTGGGCGACAGCGCCCACGAACGCATCCTGCGCGATTTTAAAACCATGCTGCCGGGACTGACTGCCCACCTGCAGCGCCGCGGCGTGCCGGGGGTGTTCCTGGACCTGGAACCGCATGTCAAAGGCGGCGGCCAGTTCGGCGGCTTCAGCGGTCCCGACGGTATGGGCGTCGCTTTGCGGGGACTTTGCCGCGTGCTGGACTATGTCGGTATTAACTACCATCTGCGCGATTTCGACGACATCCAGGACGCCCGCGGTTTCTAGAAGCTCCCAGACGGCAAGATCTGGTTTTTGGTTTGCCGCAGCGCCCCCCGATCGCTGCGGCAATGGACCCCTTTGGCCAACTCGGCGGGATGGCCGCGGCGCACTTACTGCTTAGCCCCCATGACCCATTATCCGTCTTTTGCCGCCTTTGAAAAACTGGCGGCCGCCTACGACATGGTTCCCGTTTGTCGCCGGCTGATCAGCGATACGCTGACGCCCGTCACGGCGTTCCATCGAATTGACCAGGGCGGTCCGGCCTGCCTGTTTGAAAGCGTTGTCGGCGGCGAAAAAGTCGGCCGCTACAGCTTTCTGGCGGCGGAGCCTTTTCTCACCCTGTCCGCCCGGGGACCGCATGTGGAGATCGCCACCGCCGACGGCCAGGTGGAAGAGATCGAATGCGACAACCCGCTCAACGAACTGCGCCTGCGACTGAGCGAAGTGAAGGTCGCCCACCTGGAGAGCCTGCCGCCCTTTACCGGCGGGGCCGTGGGCTATGCGGCATACGACGTGATCCGTTACGTCGAAGACCTGCCCGACGCCCCCGCTGACGATCGCAACCTGCCCGACTTGTCGTTTGCCTTTTACGATCAAATGATCGTTTTTGATAACGTCAACAAAACGGCGACCGTGATCGCCATGGCCCGCACCGACGATTCCGACGGGGAAGCGGAAACGGCCTACCAGAGCGCCTGCCAGCGGGTCGACGACCTGGTTGCGCTGCTCTCCACCCCCAACGACAAACTCCAGCCGGCCGATATTGAAACAGGCGGCGAGTTGAAGCTTCCCTCCCGGTCCAACTTTACCCAGCCGGAATTTGAAGCGGCCGTCCGCCGCTGCGTCGAATATATCGAAGCGGGCGACATTTTCCAGGTCGTCATCAGCCAGCGGTTTGAAGTCGATATCACGGCCGATCCGTTCGAAATCTACCGCACCCTGCGGGTGGTGAACCCCAGCCCGTTCATGTTCTTCCTCCGCACGCCGGAAACCGTGCTGGTCGGCAGTTCCCCGGAAATCATGTGCCGGGTGGTCGACAACCGCGTCACCGTGCGGCCGCTGGCCGGCACCCGTCCCCGCGGAGCCAATGAACAGGAAGACCGGCGCCTGGCCGAAGAACTGCTGAACGATCCGAAAGAACGGGCCGAGCATGTCATGCTGGTCGACCTGGGCCGGAACGATGTGGGCCGGGTGTCCAAGTTTGGCGCCGTGGAACTGACCGACGTCATGACGGTCGAGCGGTACAGCCACGTGATGCACATCTCGTCCAACGTCAACGGCGAACTGCGGGACGACTGCGACGCCTTTGATGCGCTGCTGGCCAGCCTGCCGGCGGGCACCGTCAGCGGGGCGCCGAAGGTGCGGGCAATGCAGATCATCGACGAGTTGGAGCCCCATCGCCGCGGTCCGTACGCCGGGGCGGTCGGCTATTTCGACTACAGCGGCAACATGGATACGTGCATCGCCTTGCGGACGCTCGTCATCCAGAACGGCAAGGCGTACGTGCAAGCCGGCGCCGGCATCGTCGCCGACAGCGACCCGACGCTCGAGTACCAGGAAACCCTCAACAAGGCCCGCGGCCTGCTCAAAGCGATCGAAATCACCGAACGCCGCACCCAGAAATAACAGCGGGAAAACCTGGCATCGAGAGCAGAGAAGGCGACGATCAACAAGCTAGAAGAGGGAGTTTTTCGCGTCGCAGGAGGGCCGCCGCTGCGAATCTGGCGCTCTTTATTTCCTTCCCCACAGACCTTCCGCCACGCAGGCGATCCGCCTGACTTCCGCCAGTGTCCTCTCTGCGGGGAACACTTTTTCTGGAAGGCGTTCAGAACTGCTTTACTGCATCAGGCCGGTAACCTGGCCGGCGGTGAGCGAGGCGCCATAGATACGAATGTCGTCGAGGCTGCCTTCGAAAAAGTTCTTGCCGGTCTGCAGGGCGCCGATGCTAAACTTGTCGGCGGAGCGTTTGACGCCGCCCTTGCCGGTCGTCTGGCCTTCCAGCTGGGCGTCGACATACAGGGTGAGAGAACCATCGTTAAAGACGGCCGTCACCAGGTGCCATTCATTATCCGTAACGACCGTTTTCCCGACGACGGTTTTATCGCCAGGGCCAACACCAAAAGCGATCTTGTCGCCCAGCAGGGAGACGCCGATATCCGGTTCGTCTTCGGCCACGCTGGCGTCGACCAGGCCGGACCCTTCGGTCCAGATTTTTCCTTCAGGGCCGGGCTTGTCGGTTTTGATCCAGAACACAATTGAGATTTCCGACCCAAAGAAGGGCGGGTCAAATTTCAACTGGGACTTGCCATCGAAAGCGAGCACCCCGCCGCCACGTTCTTCCAGCCGCTTGGGGGCGCCTGTCTTCTCGATTTTGGTGGTTTCGTTGAGGTCGTTGACGAACGGCTTGGAGGCTTTGTTAAAAGTAAAATGAGAGAGCAGCGAGAAGCCGGGAATCGCTTCGCCGCCGGCCGCGACCGACGAATTGCCGCTCCCTGTTTTTCCGCCGCCCCCCTTGCCGCCGGAATCTGTCTGGCCGACATCGGTGGTGACTGGCGAACCGCTGGGCAATAGCATGAACGCCCCGACGCCCAGACCGCCGAGAACCAGCACCCCTGTGACCGCCGCCAGGATCAGCGGCAGCGGACTCTTCTTGGCGACCGGCAAACGTGGGTTCGAGGTCGAAGTGGCCGAAGCTCCGGCGGCCAGCTTGACGGTGTCGGAATGCACATTCGACGGGGAAGAGCCGGGGCGATCGCCCGTATTGATCCCGGGGAAAGCCGGCCCCCGGGGCGTGCGGGCCTGGGTCGCCGCGGCGACCGGTTTGGCGGCGTCGAGCTTCGCTTTCAGCTCGGCGTCGTACTTGGCTTTCCGTTCTGCGTTGAGCAGCACCCGCCGGGCGCCGGCGAGTTCGGTCAGCAGTTTTTGCGCTTGCCGCAAATGCGGACCGGCCGTGATATCCTGCAGATAGGCAATATGGCGATTCGCCACCGAATCGATCACTTCGCGATCCGATTCAAAGGGCCGCACCCCCAGCAGGCGATAGTGGTGGGGCGGCTGCTCTTCGGGCGGAATGCCGAGCCATTTATAGTAAGGATTGAACTCTTCAGCCATTGCCTTGTTCCACTACGCCCCGAGGCGTTTGGGTAAAAGTGCTACCCCGTTGGCGGCGTGCTAGCGGGTAATGTTTCGCCCTGCCGTTTTGCTGACGCGGCCCGTGGCCGATTCCGTTCCGGAGGAAATCCACCCGACGAAAAAAAGCGACCCGATAGAGCAAAAGCGTAAGGGAGCGTTCGCCTGTCCGCAATCCTATTCTAGGGAGGATTTCCAAGAAAATCAAAGCAGGGCGCCATCGTTGATCCGTTTCTCCCAGCTGCGAATCTGATCATCGTCCAGGCCGCTGGCGCGCTCGATCGTCATCCGTTCTTTCCGGTTGACGCCTTCCAGATTCGCCTCCACCGTAAGGCGTCCATTATCGGCGTACTGGAAGCGGACGAAAACCGGAGTACGGGCGGGTAAATTGGGCGGCAACTGCGAGACCACACAGCGGCCAATCTCGGTGGCGTGGTTGCCCGAGGCGTCGCCGCCTTCGATCACGTTGACCACCACCTTCCGCTGGTTGTCGTGCTGCGTGACGAACCGCGCCTTGCCGGTGGCCGGCAGCGAAGTATTCCGCGGGATCAGCACCTTGCGACGCTTGAGACCCGTTTTGGGATCGGTCGCCAGCACGCCCAGATCGTGGGAGTTCACATTCGTCACCGCCATGCCGCGTTCGGCGATGCCGCCTTGCCGTAGCAACAGACCGGCGAAAATGGCGGCCCCCTGGGCGACCGCTTCATCAGGCGACAGCGAACGATCCACCTGCAGGCCCGACGCCGACTCCAGCGCCTCTTTGACCATCGGCATGCGACTGGAGCCGCCGACCAGCAACAGGCGGCTGATCTCGGTCCAGGCGATGTTTGCTTCCCGCATCGCTTTGGAAATGGTCAGCATGGTGCGGTCCAGCAGGTCGCCGGTCCGCTCTTCAAACTCGGCCCGCGTCAGCTCCGTGCGCAGTCGCTGGCCTTCATGGGCGAACATGATCGTCGTGCTTTCCCGGGCGCTGAGCGTGTGCTTGGCGTCGCGGGCTTCGCCCAGCAGCGTCTGCAGGGCGCACGGATCCTGGCGGGGATCCACGTCGAACTTGTCCTGGAACGCCTCGGAGACAAAATCGACCACCCGTTCGTCCCAGTCGATGCCGCCCAGTTGGACGTCGCCGGCGGTGCCGATGGTGGTGTATTCCTGCCCTTCGATCCGCATAATGGTGACGTCGAACGTACCGCCGCCCAGGTCGTAGACCAGCACGGTTTCCGCCTGGGTGGCGATGCCGGTCTGATCGATGAAGCCCTTCTGCACGCCGTAACTAATGGCGGCGGCGGTCGGTTCATTGATAATGTCGAGCACGTCCAGTCCGGCCAGGCGACCGGCGTCCTGGGTTGCTTTCCGGCGCGGCTCGTTAAAGTAGGCCGGAACCGTAATCACGACTTTGCGGAACGGGCCCAGTTTCAACTCGGCGTCGCTTTTGAGTTTTTTCAGGATCAGCGCCTGGATCACCTCAGGCGGCAGATGTTTTTCGCCGATCGCTTTGTGGAACTCCCTTTCGCCCATATCGCGTTTGGCGAACTGGGCGGTCAGCTCCGGTTCAAACTCGGCCGCTTTGACCGCTTCCTTGCCGACGACCACATGCGACTTGTCGAAGAACACCACGCTGGGCGTCGTCAGATCGCCTTCGCTGTTCAGCAGCGTCCAGGGACGGCCTTCGGTATCCAGATGGGCCACGACCGAATACGTGGTGCCCAGGTCAATCCCGACCGCGAGCGTACTGCCGACCTCCGTGTCCTCGGTCAGCGTGGACGCCGGATCAGACGCCGCTTGTTCCTCCGCCTCGGCGACCTCTTCGATCTCGGCGACTTCTTCGATCTCCGCGACTTCTTCGATCTCCGCGACTTCTTCGATCTCGGCGACTTCTTCGATCTCCGCGACTTCTTCGATCTCCGCGACTTCTTCGATCTCCGCGACTTCTTCGATCTCCGCGACTTCTTCGATCTCCGCGACTTCTTCGATCTCCGCGACTTCTTCGATCTCCGCGACTTCCTCGATCTCGGCGACTTCCTCGATCTCGGCGACTTCCTCGATCTCCGCGACTTCCTCGATCTCCGCGACTTCTTCAACAGGAGGGCCGACCTGATCGATTGGCGGTTCTACGGGAACCGCGACGGCGGGCGGCGGGCCGATAGCCCGTGGCGGGGCGGCAGCAGGCACGGCCCGGGGGGCCGGATTGCGCGGGGCGGCCGGTATCGCTTCGGCAACGGGACCGACCTGGTCGATCGGCGGCGGCTGCAGATCGGCGGCGGCTTCGACTTCCTCGATTTCTTCGATCTCTTCAAAGTCTTCGAGTTCTTCCACCTCTTCGACGACTTCCTCCACCGCTTCGGCGGCCGACTCTTCGACCTCTTCGATCGGCTCGAAATCCTGCACTTCTTCGATATCTTCGACCTCTTCGAACGTGTGCGACTCTACCACCGCCGGGGAAGGTGCGGCGGCGGATGACGACGGGCTGACCGGGGTCGGCGTATGCTTTTCGCGCGCTTTGAGAATCTGCGTGATCGACGCGGCGTGTCCCGCATGCCAGGCAGGATCGGCGTTGGCCAGCAGCCATTCGCCCAGGAAATACGCGGCGTCCCGGGCGCTGGCGTAGCGGCGGTCGGGCGACTTGGCGGTCAGGTTATCGACGATCTCCTGCAAAGAAGCGGGAATCTCGGGCCGCTTTTCGGCCAACCGCGGCAGCGGGTTGTTCTGGTGCTGTTTCAATCGCTGGGCCGGCGAAACCCCGCCAAAGGGCGCATCGCCCGCCAGCAGAAAGTAAAGCGTGCAGCCCAGGCTGTACAGGTCGGCCCGATGGTCGATGTTGTGGCTGTCGCGGGCCTGTTCCGGCGCCAGGTAATCGACGGTGCCCAGCATGTTGTCGTCGTTGAGTTTGGTCAGCGGCTCGCCGTTCTCGTCGTTCAGCGTACGCACCAGCCCCAGGTCAAGGATTTTGACCACGCCATGCTTGTTGACCAGCAGGTTGCCCGGTTTGATATCGCGATGCACCAGTTCGTTTTCATGCGCATGGTGCAGGCCGTTAGCCGCCTGGCGCATGTAGTCGACCGCATCGCTGGCGTTAATCCGTCCCTTGTCGTCGACAATCTGCTGCAGGCTTTTGCCGACCACGTATTCCATGACGAAGTAATAAACGGGCGAGCCGGTCGATTCATCGGTGTCAAAGTCGTGCGCCCTGACAATGTTGGGGTGGTTGAGCGAGGCGACGGCCTGCACTTCGCGCATGAAGCGGGCGAGGTTCGAGGAGACGCCCATTTCCGACGCGGGCATCACCTTGATCGCGCACTGTTGGCCCATCAGCTCGTGCTGCGCCAGAAAGACGCGGCTCATGCCGCCGCGGCCGAGCAGTTTCAGCACCCGATATTTGCCGAGGAAGAAGCCCCGATGCTTGCCCAGCAGCAACTGATCGGCCTGCCAGCGGGTGACGATCCGCTGGCGCACCATCGCTTCGGCCACGGCGTCGGCCGAACCGCTGTCCAGCAGTTCCGGCGGCAGTCCGCTTTTGAAGTCCTCGAGCTTTTTTGGCGGCACCAGCCGGCTGCGGTTGGCGACGTCAAAGAACTGGTTTAAAGGGATCGGAGCCGACATAGATCTTCTATACGAAATGGAATTAAGTTACCGATATTATTCAGTATAACTGCCCTGCGCCGGCGGCCAACAAAGAGCCGTCAGGTTCTCCTCGCGGTTCTCCAACCGGTCAGGCTTCGGCGGCGATTTCTTTTTCCACCACCTGGCGGTCAATCACCGCGGCGCCGACCGAATCGCCAAACACATTTACAGTAGTTCGCAGGCGGTCAAGAAACCAGTCGATGGCCAAAATGGCGCCAATTCCTTCCAGCGGCAGGCCGACCGCCTGCAGAACCATTACCATCGTAATCAAGCCGGCTTCGGGTATCCCGGCGGCGCCTACGGCGGCCAGCGTCGCCGTCAGCACAATTACCAGGAGTTTTCCGGCCGAAAGCACAATCCCCAGCGACTGGGCGATAAAAATCACCGCCACTGCCTCGTACAGCGCGGTGCCGTCCATATTGACGGTCGCCCCCAGCGGCAGCACAAAACTGGTGCTGCGGCGGGACACCCCGTTATTCTCTTCCGCGCATTCCATCGTCACCGGCAACGAAGCCGACGAACTGGCCGTACTGACGGCCGTCAGCAGCGCCCGCGACATGCCCAGCGTGTACTGCAGAGGGTTCCGTCCGGTCAGCAGCCACAGCAGCAGGCAGAGCACGGCCGCATGCACCAGCAGGCCAATTACGACCGTCGCCACGTACCAGCCAATACGGCCCAGCTCCGCCGCGAACGCCTCGCCGCCGCCGTTCTTGGCGATGTTCCAGGCGACCAGCCCAAAAATGCCAATCGGGGCCAGCCACATGACCAGATGCACCATTTTCATGATGGCCGCATTGGCCGCATCAAAAAAATCAATCGCCACCTGGCCCTTTTCGCCGATGGTGGTCAGCATGCCGCCAAACACAATCGCAAACACGATCAACGCCAGCACATTCGTCGAGGCGGCCGCCTGGATCAGGTTCTTCGGAAACATCCCCGCGCCGGCGTTATCGGGCCCTTCCTTGCCGCGGAACACATCCAGCAGGGTGTCCAGCACGCCCGTATCCCGCTTGGCTTCGACATTCTCCGTGACATAGGCGAACGTGCTGTCGGACACTTCTCCCGGCCGGATCAGCAGCACCAGAATCAGCCCCAGCACCACGGCCAGACCGGTCGTGCAGAAATAGAACAGAATCGTGCCGCCGCCCATGCGTCCCATATTGCGGACGTCGCCGAGCGAAGTCACGCCGCAGATCATGCTGGTCACAACGAGCGGAATCACCAGCAAGGTGAGCAGACGCAGGAAAATCTCGCCGGCAAACTGGATCATCTTGGCGGCCGTTTCCGTCCACCACATGCGGCTGGCATAGCTGGCGTCCTGCTGGGCCAAGCCGTTGCGGCCCATTTTATCGGCGTGCGTCTGGGCCAGCTCCTGGACTTCGACCAGCCGGGCCTGCACCACCGGAATCTGCAGCCGCAGCTCTTTGGCCAGCTCCGCCTGCTGGGCTGCATCCTCGCCGCCGGCGGCCGCTTTGGCTTCTGCCTCTTCGGCGTACTTGTTTTTCTGCACGATCGTTTTTTCGAGCTTGTCGATTTCCTCCGTCGGCCCCCCGGTGGCGACCCACATGCTCTCGCCGCCAAAAACTCCGACCAGGGCGCCGAGCACGATCCCGACGACAATGGCGATCAGGCCGCCCATGCCGGCGGTCGCCTTGGACTCGGTAGCTGCTGCGGGTTCCGCCGGCTTTAGTTCCTTGGCCGCCATGAAATGGGTTCCTTGCTGGTTGGCCGACAGACTGGGTTTCGAAGAGAAAGTCTAAGATAGGCCGTTTTTTGCCCGGAAGAAAGGCGAGTTCGCCCGTTCACGTCGCCTGGGGCGGACCGATTCCCCTTGGGCCGCCGGAGATTCTCTCGAAATGAGAAGGCCAATCGGTTACCATACAAGGGTTGATCGAACTCCCGCCCTGCGTGCTGTCGCAGTTCGTCCGCCGTCTCACTCCGCCGTTTCCAAAGACCTGCTGATGAATGGCTTGCTCGTTAAGTATTGCGTCTGTCTGTTGCTGCTGGCAGCGGTCGCTCCCCTGGCGGCCGCCGAACCCACGACGGCCGAGCTTGATTTTTTCGAGGCCGAAATCCGGCCGGTCCTGGTCAAGCACTGTTATGAGTGCCATTCCCGCGACGCCAAAAACATTCGCGGCGGTCTGCTGCTGGATACCCGGGCCGGCATTCGCCAGGGCGGAGAAAGCGGTCCCGCCATCGTGCCGGGCAAACCGGAAGAAGGGGAGCTGCTCGCTTCGCTCCGCTATGAAACGTTCGAAATGCCCCCTCGGGGAAAGCTGAACGAAAAAACGATCGCCGCTTTTGAACAATGGATCCGCTCCGGCGCCGCCGACCCGCGCGAGGGCGAAGCCAAAGTCGCCGCGGCGCCCAAAATCGACATCGCCGCCGCCCGCCAGCGCTGGGCGTTCCAGAAACCGCAGCGTCACCCGGCCCCCGCCGTCAGACAGAATGCCTGGCCGCGGACCGACGTCGACCAGTTCATTCTGGCCAAACTGGAAGCGGCCCAGGCGACGCCCTCCGCCGACGCGGAACCGGCCGTCCTGCTGCGACGGCTGTACTACGACCTGATCGGTCTGCCGCCCACGTCGACCGAACTCCAGGCGTTCCTCGCAAATCCTTCCCCGCAAGCCTGGGAGGCGACAGTCGACCGCTTGCTGCAGTCGCCCCACTTCGGCGAGCGCTGGGGCCGGCACTGGCTCGATGTGGCCCGTTACGCCGATTCCGTCGGCGGCGGCCGCACCCGCACCCTCGACGAAGCCTGGCGGTATCGCGACTATGTGATCCAGGCGATGCACCAGGACAAACCGTTTGACCAGTTCATCGTCGAGCAGCTGGCCGGCGACCTGCTGCCGGCCGCGACCAACGCCGCCCGGGCCGAGCAGTTGACCGCCACCGGCTTCCTGGTGCTGGGACCGACGACCTATGAGCTGCAGGACAAAGAGCGGCTGCGGATGGACGTAATCGACGAACAGATCGACACCATGTCCCGGGCGTTCCTCGGCATGACGACCGGCTGCGCCCGTTGCCACGATCACAAATTCGACCCGATCCCGACGCGCGATTACTATGCCCTGGCCGGCGTGTTCCGCAGCACCAAGACCCTCACGCCCGGCAGCGTGTCAGGGTTTGTCACTCGCGAGCTGCCCCAGTCAGAGGACGCCGCGCTCGCCTGGAAAAACCACCAGGCCGCCCAGAAAAAGATCGACGACGCCTACGCCCACGCGCGACAGGACGTCAAAGATCAGGACGCCGTCCTCAAAGCACTTGTGGCTGGGGACAGCCCCGACGACAGCAAGACCGTGGCCGCTGGCGCCGTGCCCCTGGCTTCCTTACCGGGTCTGGTCGTCGATGAAACCGACGCCGAGCTGACCGGCGCCTGGGCCGCTTCGCAAGGAGCATTTCCGTACGTCGGTCGGGAGTATCGCTACTCCAGTCGCGGCCGCAGCCAGGCCCGGTACCGCGCTCCGATTGCAGCGGCCGGCCTGTATGAGATCCGGCTGTCCTACAGCCCGCACGCCAATCGGGCGAAGAACGCGAAGGTCGTCGTCCACCATGCCGGCGGCGAGAGCGAGTCCCGCATCGATCAATCACAACCCGGAGCGATCGACGGCCTGTTCGTCTCGCTCGGCCAGTTCGAACTGGCGCCCGACAGCCAGCACGCCGTGGTCCTGGAATGCCAGGACGCCAACGGCGCGGTCGTCGCCGACGCCGTGCAGTTCCTCGCGATCAACGACACGACCGCCTCTGCCGACAAAGCGACAGAACAGGACGGGAGCGAAGAGACCGTCGAAAAACCAAACGACGCCTCTGAGAGCGATAAGAAAAAACGGAAAGCCGCCGTCGCCGCCGCCCGGACCAGGCTCGCCCAGCTGGAAGCGGAAGTCGCCCGGCTGAAACAGGAGGCGGACGACAGCAAAGCGAACGCCCCCGCAGCTCCCGTCAAAGTCATGGGCGTGCAGGAAGAAGAGCAGACGGGCGACTACTATGTATGCATCCGCGGGGAAGCCCGTAACCTGGGCGAAGCGGCGCCGCGGGGCTTTTTGACGGCCCTGTCCGACAGCGAAGAACCGCCCGTCATTCCGCCCAACGCCAGCGGCCGGCTGGAAGTGGCCCGGTGGATCGCCAGCGGGCAGAACCCGCTCACGGCCAGGGTGATCGTCAATCGGGTCTGGCGGCATCTGTTTGGGGCCGGCATTGTCCGTTCGACCGATAACTTCGGCGCGATGGGCGAAGCGCCTTCGCACCCCGACCTGCTCGATACGCTGGCGGTGAAGCTGGTCGACGACCTGGACTGGTCGCTGAAACGGCTGATCCGCGAACTGGTCCTCAGCCGCACCTACCAGCTCAGCAGCACCGCCTCGGCCGAACTGCTGAAGATCGATCCCGAAAACCGCCTGCTCGGCCGAGCCGAGCAGCGCCGCATGGACGCCGAAGCGATCCGCGATTACCTGCTGGTCGTGAGCGGCCAGCTCGACCTGACGCCCGGCGGCCGGTCCTTCCCGCCAGGGACGTCGGAATTTGGCTACCAGTTCAAGTCGGTCCGTCGGTCGGTTTACGTCCCCGTGTTTCGCAACACGCTGCACGAGCTGTTCGACGTATTCGACTTCGCCGACCCCAGTCTGGTCAGCGGCGACCGCACCGTCAGCATCCTGCCGACCCAGGCCCTGTTTATGATGAACAGCCCCTTCGTGATGGACCAGGCAACCGCCGCCGCCCAGCGTCTGCTGAGCGAACCGGGCAACGCCCAGGAGCGGCTGGAACGCTTCTATCAGCAGGCGCTGGGACGCTCGCCCGCAGAGAACGAGAAACGCCTGTCGCTCGCGTATGTCGCGGCCGCCGGCGACGATCCCGCCGCGCAGCAGGAAGCCTGGTCCGGCGTTTGCCAGGCCGTGTTCGCCAGTCTGGACTTTCGTTACATCCGGTAAGCAACGGATAAGAACAGGCAGTCAAAATGAAATGAAGAGTTCACCGCCGTACCAGTAGATAACGACCAGATAACGACCAGATAACGACCAGATAACGACCAGATAACGACCTGCCCATCGCCTTTCCTGTATCCGTTTTGAGAACCGCCATGAACGTTTCCCGTCGCCAGATGCTGCAGTCGGCCGCCTGCGGATTTGGCTCGCTCGCCCTGGCCGGCATGTGTGCGGAACAGGCCGCCGCCGAAACCCCTTCGCTGGCGACCCGGCCGGGACATCACCCAGCCCGCGCCAAGCGGATGATCTTCATCTTCATGCAGGGCGGCCCCAGCCAGGTCGACTCGTTCGATCCCAAACCGCTGCTCGATAAAGAAGACGGCAAAAAGGTCGAATTCAAAGTCGCCCGGACCATGAAGGTGTCGCCGGAACGGGTCTTCAAATCGCCGTGGAGTTTCCACCAGTACGGCGAAAGCGGCCGCTGGGTGTCGGACCTGTTCCCGCATATCGCCAAAAGCGTCGACGACTTCTGCCTGATCCGCAGCATGCATACCGAAGGCGTCGCCCATGGGCCGGCGACCTTGTTCCTGCACACGGGCGCCACCAACCTGGTCCGTCCTTCCACCGGCGCCTGGATCACCTACGGGCTAGGCACCGAGAACCAGAACCTGCCGGGCTTTGTCACGATCAACCCGACCGCCGCCAAGGGCGGACCGCGGAACTACTCCAACGCCTTCCTGCCAACGATCTACCAGGGCGTTGATATCGGCCGCGCCGGCGTGTCGACCAAACAGGCCAACATCCGCCACATCCAGAACGAACTGCTCAACAAAGCCGAAGAGCAACGCCGCTTTGGCCTGCTCCAGGGGATCAACCGGGCCCAACTGGAGAACGTCGGCGGCGGCGACGAACTGGCCGCGACGATCGACTCCTTTGAGCTGGCCTTCCGCATGCAGAACAACGCGCCGGGCGTGATCGACCTGTCGCAGGAAACGCCCGCCACGCTGGAGCAGTACGGCATCGGCGAACAAGCAACCGACGACTTCGGCCGCCAGTGCCTGATGGCCCGCCGCATGGCCGAGTCGGGCGTCCGCTATGTGCAGATCAACTACTCCGACAACGGCCCCACGCCCCGCTGGGACCAGCACTCCAACATTGGCGCCCATGAAACGCACGCCCTGGCGACCGACAAACCGGTCGCCGGCCTGATGCAGGACCTGAAGCAGCGGGGCCTTCTGGAAGACACATTGGTCTGGTGGGGCGGCGAGTTCGGCCGCACCCCGTTCGCCCAAGGAAAGGACGGCCGCGACCACAACCCCAACGGCTTCAGCGTCTGGCTGGCTGGCGGCGGCGTCAAGCCGGGCTTTGCTTACGGCGAGACGGACGAATACGGCTACAACGCCGTGGTGGACAAGGTCCACATGCACGACCTGCACGCCACGCTGTTACACCTGATGGGGCTGGATCACGAGCGATTAACCTACCGCTACGCAGGCCGCGACTTCCGCCTGACCGACGTCGCCGGCCGCGTGGTGAAAGAAATCTTCGCCTGACGCCTGCCCTGGGATCGTTTGATTCCAGGGCAAGGACTTCTGGCCAGGTCCACTACAGGACTTCGGCGTTTTGCGAGAAAGCAGGCGCCGAAAGTCAACTGTCCGACGTCGATTCCTGTTGCGTTTGTGGAACGGGCAGGAACGGAATCTCTCGCGTCGTCAACAACCGCCCCGACTCCCCTTTTGCGCCTTAGCGCCTTTGCGTGAGATTCTCTTCAGGATCCATCGCCAAGGGAGAACCGGGCGAGTGACCCAGCGGCGGCGTGGCGAACGGAGCAGCAATTGCGGCGAGGAACAGCGCTCCGGCGAAGAGCAGCAGGGCTGGCGTGAAGCTGCCGAGTTTGTCGACCGACACGCCCATCAGGTACGGGCCCAGGCTGCAGCTGGCGACGGCGGCGGTCGTGACCGAGCTGCGAATCTTCCCCAGGTGCTCCCGCCCAAAGTACCTGGCCCAGAGCGTATTGCCGACGGTGGAAAGCAGCCCCTGTGAGCCGCCGAACAGAACCGCATACGCGTGCCCCCACCAGATATTCGGCAGCACCAGCAGCACCAGCGTACCCGACAGCAGGCCGACCACGCTGATCGTCAGCAACCGGTTTAGCGGCCATTGATCGGCCAGCCGGCCGCCGATCAGCTGCGCCGTCGCCATCGCGGCGGCGAAGGTGAAGAACGTGCCGGCCGCTTCCTGCTCGCTCAGCCCGGCCGCGGCGAAAATGGGAAGCAGGTTGAACATGATCGCCGTGCCAACCAGCCCCCAGAGCATCGTCAATCCCAGCATCACCCAGTACGCCCGCGACCGCCAGGCGCCGCGCAGGTCGAGCGACGCCTCGGCGATCCTCTGCACCGGCGGTTGGGCCAACGGGGAGCCCGGCGGGTCGTCCTTCGGCAGGAGCAAGTCGTCCGGTTCGACCGTCACGCCGTCGAGCGTCTGGCCCACATCTTCCGGCCGGTTCCGATAGACGAACCACAGCAGCGGCAACAACACGCCCCACACGCCCAGGCCGATGACCTGATAAGCGACGCGCCATTCAAACAGCCGGATCAACAGCAGAAACAGCGACGGCGTGACGGCGATAGCGCCGGCGACTCCCAGCCCGCTGATCCCGCTGACAAAGCCCAGCCGACGATAGAACCACATCGACAGCGTATTGCTGGCGACCAGCGATAACGCCCCCTGGCCGGCCGCCCTCAACAGGAAGAAACCGACGGTCAGCGAAACCAGTCCACGGGCCTGCGACATGGCCATGCAGGCCAGCCCCAGCAGCAGCACAATGGCGACGCCCGTTCGCCGCAGCCCAAAGCGATCCACGCACCAGCCGACCAGCGGCATCGGCGCCGCCGCCAGCAAACTGGCCAGCAGGTAGCCTTCCGACAGCTGCTGCAGCGTCAGATCCAGCGACTCCCGCAAGGCCGGATTAAACACGGCCACGCCATACGTCTGGCCGGGCGACGTACCCACCTGTAGCGCCACCGCAGCAGGCAGCATGAACCAGCCGTAGTAAAAGCGACCCGCCGTCCTGGCCTGGGGTAACGTCACAAACACTCCTCAAGGGCCGTCACAACAAAATGGCAAAAGACGTAGTGGATTTTGGGACTTGCAGATCTCCGTTACGCGGGAAACGTTTCGCGGGCCATGTCGTAGCCGATGGCGAAAATGGCGGCGTCGATGACCAGATGCCCTAGCCAGGGGCCGACCAGCGAACCACTGCTGTGGTATTGCCACGCCCAGACCGCACCGCCGACGACAATCCCCAGGCAACACAGGCCCGTCAGCCAGGACCAGCCAAAGTAGGCGTGCAGCACAATCACATGGTGGGCCATGAAACCGACGCTCGATATCAGAATGGCGACCGCCAACGGCGTCACTTGCCGCAGTTCGTAAAACACGAACCACCGCCAGTAGTACTCTTCCAGCAGCGAGTGCAGCATCGCATAGAAAATCGTCAGCGCGACGAACTTCCAGGCGGCGTTCAGCCCCATGCTGCGAATCTTCTCCTGGATCGCAACATCGGGACCATCAAACATGCCCGCCGGCTTCAGCACCAGGTAATAGGCCGCCAGCATCAGCGCTCCCACCAGCAGACCAAAACCCAGCCCTTGCGCCAGGGCGTAGCCATCCGGCCACTTCCAGTCCAGCACGCGCGGCAACAGCCAGAACGCGCAGACCGCCGGCAACGCGAACTGCACGATCTTGCCGACCAGATACGCGCCCTGCTGCATCCAGGGCGGCTGTCTGGCCAGCCACACAAAATACGCCAGCGTCACAATCGTGGGCAACAGAATGGCCAGGACCAGAATCGAACCGCGGAGAAGGTTTCCCATCACGGCTTGTTCCGGGCAAAGACCCGTTTGCCGCCCAAAAAGGTGTAATCCACCTGGGCGTCTTTTATGTCGTCGACGGGACAGGTCAGCAGATCGCGGTCAACCACGATCAGGTCGGCCTGCTTGCCCGCTTCGAGCGAGCCGATCTGCTCGTCGAGGAACACAATGTACGCGTTGTTCTGGGTATAAAAGCGAATCGCCTGTTCGCGGCTGAGGCTTTCTTCCGGATGCAGCTTCCCTTCCATCCGCCGCGGTTCGCGGACCTGGCTGATCCACATTCCCAGGAACGGGTTATACGGATTGATGGAACGCAGCGAGCCGATCTTCTGCATGTGGTCGGAGCCGCCGCCGGCGATGGCGCCGGCTTCGAACAGCGACTTGAGCGGCTGAAACCAGCGGAGCCGTTCTTCGCCAAACTGGTCCCGCAGCGTTTTGCCGTCGAGGTACAACCAGGCCGGCTGGATGTCGGCGACCACGCCCAGGTCGGCCATCCGCTGCACGTCGTTCTCGCTCATGAAATTGCAATGCGTAATGCAAGGACGCACGCTCTGGATCTCCCGGTCTTTGGCGATCGTTTCATACACGTCCAGCAGGTTCCGGACCGCGCCGTCACCGACCGAATGTGCCGTGAACTGCAGGTTGGCGTCGATCGTGGTGCGGACGATTTCCAGCAGCTTGTCCTTCTCGATAAACAGCACGCCCTGGTACCGCGGGTCGACGATCGAATAGATCTTGCTGACGCCCCAGGGTTTGGTCATATAGGCGCTGCCGGTGAGCATGCCGCCGTCCTGGAACGCTTTCACGCCGACGATCCGCAGCATGTTATCGCCGCGGCAAAGCGGATGGGCGGCGATCTCTTTCAGCTTCGCCTGGATCTCGGGCACGCTTTCGCTGGTCGACAGGGCGTGTGAACAGGCGATACGCAAGGTCAGCTCGCCCCGGCGGCGGAGGGCGTCGTAGTTCTGGATGGCCGTGTCGCTGGCGTTCCGATCCGCGATGCAGGTGATGCCGACGGCGTTGTAGTCGGCGAAGAGCAGTTTCAGCCGTTCTTCGCGGTCGGCGGTCGTCGGCTTTTTGCCAGGGGCCGAGGTCGTTTTCAGGTAACGCTTGGTGTTGCCGCGCAGGATGCCGGTCGGCTCGCCCGTTTCAGGGTCGCGTTCGATCTCGCCCGATCCGGTGGTGCGGAAGTCGCGATCGATGCCGCTGAGCTCCAAGGCCATGCTGTTGACGGAAGCGTCGGGACCGGTCGAAAACACAACCGGGTTTTTGGGGGCCGCCGCGTCGAGTTCGGCCCGGGTGGGATAACGCTGCTCGCGCAGCCGGGTGATGAAGATCTGGCTGACCTGGACCCATTCCCCTTCGCCGACCGCTGCGGCCCGCTGGCGGATGTAATCCAGCACGTCGGCGACCGTTTCCATGTCGGGCACGGGGTGGTCGAACTCGTGCATGCTGGCGCTGCCAGGATGCGTATGCGAGTCGATCAGGCCCGGCATCGCCAGACGTCCCTGCAGGTCAATGACTTCCGTTTTCTCGCCCCGCAAGGCCAGCACGTCGGCATTGGCGCCGACCTGGAGAATCCGGCCGTCGCGCACGGCGATCGCCTGGGCCAGAGTGAACGCCTGGTCGACGACCGCGACCTTGCCGTTGTGCAGGATCAGATCGGCCGGTCCTTCGACCGCCGACTGCTTGTCATCGGCCGGTAGATGCGGCTTGACCAAAGAGGTCCACAGTTCATAACCGGCGTCCGACAGATGCAGCTTGTCCTCGCGGAGCAGCTCGGCCCGGGGCAGGCCGTCTTCGCCCAGCATGGCGTCAAAGGCGTCGACAAACACCAGTCGCTCGTCCTGATCGCAGAACGCTTTCACCTCTTTATTACAGGCCTGGATCCGGTCGCGAATTGCCCAGCGCGACTGGCTGGCTTTGACGGCGATAAAAATGATGCGGGTCTTCGGCAGTTTGCTGTGCACCTTGTTGGCGAACTTGCGGAAGTCGTCCGCCACCACGTCGGGCGGGAGATCGCCTGCCAGATCGTTGCCGCCGGCAAACATGACGATCGTCGTCGGCCGGTAGGGGAACACAATGTCGTCGGCGTAATGGGTGGAATCAGCGATGTACGAGCCGCCGAACCCCCGGTTGATGTACCCTTTGCCGGGGAACGATTTCTCCAGGTCCCACAGACGAATACTGGAACTGCCGATGAACAGCACCCCTTCGGCCGCCGGCATTGCTTTGGCGTCGGCCGCCTTGAACTGGTCCATCGTTTTCTGCCAGCGGGTCGGGGAAGGAGCCGCGCCCTGCAGTGATCCTGCGGCCAGCAACAGGCCCGCGCCGACAGCGAGCGTCAGGATTCGTATCGACATCTATCATCTCCAGGAGAACGTCAAAGAAGAAACGGCCCAGGCCGCGAGTCCCATTGTAGAACAAGCCGCCCGTTCGTGCAGCCGACAGAAACCGCGCAGCCCGGTCGCCTGGCTGGCCCTCCGCGCCTGCCAGCGACGGGAGGAAAAACCTCCGCTCCGTGGAGTAGGAAAGGAGACTCGCCCGTGCGGAGAAAGGTCCCGCCAGGTCGTTGCAGGAATCGGGATTCCGCATTACGATCCCAGACAGACGGTCGCTTCGTGACCAGAAAGAACCTCCTCTGATCAGGCTGACTTCAGAGCGACCAGCAGTCTTTCCTCCCAGGTTGGCGGCTGGGTGGAAAGCCAGCCAGTAACAGGCGGCAGACTGGCAGGCGGAAAGGAAGGGGTTTCCGTGCGATCTCTTTCGGTTTCTATAACGCTTTTCTCGATGGGAAACATGACCATGTCCACACCACGCTTCGGCCAGGGCATCCTTGCGGCCGCCTTGATACTTGCCCTGCTCTCCGGTTGCGGCACCAAACCGGATCCCGCCGCTCCTGCCAAAACTCCGGAAACGAAAACTCCGGAAGTGAAATCGCCGGAAACCAAAACCACCGAGACGGACCCCGCCGCCGTGGATACGCCGGCAGCGAAAACCCCCGATACGACCGCCGCGACCGACATGACGGCCATCGCCGAAGAGGCCATGATCTATGGCCTGCCGCTGGTGATGAACTACACGGCCGTTAACGAGTACTTCATCAATGAAGAGTCCGGGCAGTACAAATGCCCCATGAATCAGCTCTATAACTCGGCCCAGGTCTTCACGCCCGCCGACACGGCGATTGTCACGCCGAACAGCGACACGCCGTACTCCTTCTTTTGCGCCGACCTGCGGGCCGAGCCGATCGTCTTCTCCGTGCCCGCCGTCGAAAAAAGCCGCTACTACGCGGTGCAACTGGTCGACATGTATACGTTTAACTATGGCTATGTCGGCAGCCGCGCCACGGGCAACGAAGCCGGCTCCTACATGATCACCGGACCGAACTGGAAAGGGGAAACGCCCCCCGGAATCGCGAAGGTTTTCCCGTGCGAGACCGAATTCAGCTTTGCCGTGATCCGCACCCAGCTGTTCAACCCGGCCGATATGGACAACGTGAAAAAAGTGCAGGCCGGCTACAAGGTCGAAACGCTCTCCGCCTTCCTGAAGCAGCCGGCGGCGAGCCCCGCCCCCCAAATCGACTGGCTGAAAGTCGATAAAGAAATCGCTCAGAAAGATCCGTTCGCGGTGCTCAGCTTTGTGCTGCAGTTCTGCCCGCCGACCGGCCCCGCCAAAGTCGAGGAGTCGCTGCGCGCCCGCTTTGCCAAAATCGGTATCGAAGCCGGCAAACCGTTCCCCACGATCGAGCTCACGGCCGCCCAGCAGGCCGAACTCAAGGCGGGGGCCATCGCCGGCATGAAGAAGGTGAAAGAGAAAGTCGCCACCGTCGGGACTGATGTCAACGGCTGGCAAATCAGCTCCCCGATGGGCGACCGGGCCTTCTTCAACGGCGACTGGCTGCTGCGGGCGGCCGCCGCCGACGCTGGTATTTACGCCAACGACGCGGTCGAAGCGACTTATCCCTTCACCCGCGTCGACGAGAACGGCCAGACCCTCGACGGCAGCAAACACAACTACACGCTGACCTTTGCCGACGACGCCTACCCGCCGGTCAACGCCTTCTGGTCGGTCACCATGTACGACGGCAAAACGCAGCTGCTGATCGACAACCCGATCAACCGCTACCTGATCAACTCGCCGATGCTGCCCGAGCTGAAAAAGAACGAAGACGGCTCGCTCACGCTGTACATCCAGAAAGATTCGCCCGGCGAAGAGAAAGCGTCCAACTGGCTGCCCGCTCCCGACGGCCCGATCTACCTGGTGATGCGGCTCTACTGGCCGAAGGAAACGCCGCCTTCGATCCTGCCGCCCGGCAAGGGAACCTGGAAGCCGCCGGGCATCAAACAGGCCGAGTAACGTCCGCCCAAAAAGTCCGCGTTAGAAACGCCGCGAACCCGGCAAAGGCTGGGTTCGCGTCGAAAGCTCTGCGAGGCGCGCCGTCAGCACGCCCGCTGCGTTAATGATGAAAGCCGGAGGCTTCCTCCGGCGTCAGGGGCGATTGCACCGGGTGCTGCTGGAAGTACTCCAGGGCGCGTCGCATGTCTTCCAGCAGCAACGCCCCCAGGTCGCGGCTCACGCCGTGCCGCACCAGGATCCGCTGGATCGCCTGGTTCTGCATGTCGGCCGGCAACGAATAGGCCGGCACCTGCCAGCCGCGGCTCCGCAGGCGGTCGGCCATGTCGTACAGGCTAAATCCGGGATCGGCGCCGTCCCTCATTTTCCAGCAGAGCGCCGGGATGCCGTCATTCATCTGGCCGTTGTACAGGATCTCAAACGGCCCCAGCTTCGCGATCTCTTTCGCCAGGTACTGGGCCGTTTCATAACAGGCCGAGTGGATCTTCCGGTAACCTTCCCGGCCCAGCCGCAAAAAGTTGTAGTACTGGCAGACGATCTGCCCGCCGGGACGGGAAAAGTTCAAGGCGATATCCCGCATGTTGCCGCCCAGGTAGTTCACCCAGAAAATCTCCTCCTGCGGCAGATCGGCCGTTTCCCGCCAGACGACCCAGCCCACCCCGAGTGGCGCCAGGCCAAACTTGTGCCCCGAGGTGTTAATCGACTTGACCCGCGGCAGGCGAAAATCCCAGACCAGTTCCGGCGCGCAGAACGGGGCCAGAAACCCGCCGCTGGCGGCGTCGACATGCATGCGAATGTTAAGGCCCGTGTCTTTCTGCAGCTGATCCAGCGCATCGGACACCGCCTGCACCGGTTCGTACTGACAGGTAAACGTCACTCCCAGCGTCGGGACCACGCCGATGGTGTTCTCGTCGCAGCGCTGGAGGACTTCTTCCGGCGTCATCAGCAGCCGGCCGGGCTCCATGGGGATCTCACGCAGTTCAATGTCCCAGTACCGGGCGAACTTGTGCCAGCAGACCTGCACCGGGCCGGTCACCAGGTTCGGCTTGTCGATCGGTTTGCCCGCCGCCTTGCGTTCTGCTTCCCAGGCGCGCTTCATCGCCATGCCGCCCAGCATGGCCGCTTCGCTGGAGCCGGTGGTCGAACAGCCGATCGTATTGGCGGCCTCGGGCGAATTCCACAGATCGGCCAGCATGTTCACGCAGCGGGCCTCGATCGCCGCCGTTTGCGGGTATTCGTCCTTGTCGATCATGTTCTTGTCCATGCACTCATCCATGAGCTTGTGGACTTCGGGCTCGGCCCAGGTCTGGCAAAAGGTCGCCAGGTTCTGGCGGGAATTGCCGTCGAGCATCAGCTCATCGTGCACGGCCGAGTACACATGGCGCGGGTCCCGTTCACTGGCCGGGAAGCGGCTTTTCGGCATGGCGACCGAAAGATCGGCCGAGGCGTAAACTTCATCTTCCAGATCGGCGCGCACCGATTCTTTGTCGTGCAAAGGCATCTGACAATCCTTGCTCTGGGGAAAACGGCAAACGTGCGAAGGACGACCGCAGGCAGGACACCCCGCGGCCGCAGTCGCTACGACCCGACCGCCCGCGTTAGCCGCCTCGCAAAGGTTTCTACCGCGATCCCCTCCGCCATGGCAACCGCCTGGCCAAAAAGAATCGCCGGCGCGCACTGCCGGAGAGCAAAGCCAGACACGCACACGACCGTAGATTCTCAACATGCAGCCGAAGGCGGACGACATTCGCGGCGATTCGCAAAGCGTGCTAACCTTGCGTCTTTCTGCTGTGACTACACTTGGCCCCTTTGCATTTGCCGCGGGCAGGGCAACGGGGCTTGCCCTGGAAAGACACCCATGAAAACTGCTTTCGCTCTGCTTTGCGGTTGCCTGCTGGCGACGAACTCCCTGGCGGCGGACGAGCTGCAGGTGCTGCCGGCGCCGCATGGTTCCGAGCGGCTGATCACGTATCTGAAAGCCGCAGCCGAACAGGCCTTTGCCCGACGCCAGGCCGCATACGAAGCACTGAAAACGCCCGAGCAGATCGCCGCCTGGCAAAAGAGTCGGCGGGACTTTTTCCGGCAGCAGCTGGGAGAAACGCCTGAGCGCGAGCCGGTCGAAGGGCACATCGTCGGCCAGCTGCAGGGCGAGCAGTTCGTTGTCGAAAAAGTTCTCTTCGACAGTCGCCCCGGCCACACCGTTTCGGCCTTGCTGTATCTGCCGCAGTCGGACAAATTCCAGCCGCCTTACCCGGCCGTGCTGGTCCCGTGCGGCCATTCAGCCAATGGCAAAGCGTACGGCGGCTACCAGCATTTGTGCATGCTGCTCGCCCGGCATGGCATGGCCGCGTTCTGCTATGACCCGATCGGCCAGGGGGAGCGATACCAGTTCCTGCTTTCCAACGGCAAGCCGCGGTTCAAGTCCACCCAGGAGCACTCACTGCTGGGCGTAAGCTCGATCCTGGTCGGCAGGAACACGGCCACCTACCGCGTGTGGGACGGCATGCGGGCGATCGACTACTTGTGCCAGCGGCCCGACATCAACGCCGATCGGATCGGCTGCACCGGCAGTTCCGGCGGCGGCACGCTGACCGAATACCTGATGGCGCTCGACGACCGGATTGTGTGCGCCGCTCCGGCCAGCTGCGTTACCACCTTTCAGCGGCGACTGGAAACGATCGGTCCCGGCGACGCAGAGCAGAACATCTTCGGCCAGATCGGTTTCGGCCTGGACCATAGCGACTACACGCTCATCAGGGCGCCCCGGCCCACGCTCCTCTGCACGGGCACGCTGGACTTTGTCGACATCCGCGGCTCCTGGGAGATCTTTCGAGAAACGAAACGCCTTTACAGCCGCATGGGTTATCCCGAGCGGATCGACCTGGTCGAAGTCGACGCCAAACATGGTTTTGTCAAGGAACTCCGCGAGGCAACCACGCAGTGGATGCAGCGCTGGCTGCGCGACGTGGACCAGCATGTGGTGGAACCCGAATTACCGACCTTTACCGAAGAGCAGTGCAGCACGGGGGCACAGGTCATGCAGCAGTATGGCAACCGGAACGTGCTCGACCTGAACCGCCAGCGGGCGGAAGAACTGGCGCCAGAACGGAAATTCTTATGGAAGGCCCACAACCGCCTGGATACGCTCCAGCAGGTAAGGCGACTGGCCGGCATTCATCCCCTGGCGGACCTTCGTCCGGCCCAGGCCGAAGTGGTGGGACGCAGCGAGCGGCCCGGCTACAGCATCGAAAAACTCCTCCTGCATGCGACGCCTGGCTTGCCGTTGCCGGCACTTCTCTTTACCCCCAAAAAGCCGCCGACCGGCAAAACCTTGTACGTCGACGGCGCCGGGATGGCGGGCGCCGCAGCGCCGGGCGGGCCCATCGAGAAACGGGTGCTGGCCGGCGAACAGGTGCTGGCGGTCGATCTCCGCGGGCAGGGCGAACTGGGCCAGGCGAAGGGTCAATGGGGCGGATCGTACGACGCGATCATGATCGCCTATCTGCTGGGCCGGCCGCTGGTCGGCATGCAGGCCGAAGATCTGCTCACCGCCGCCCGTTACCTGCAGCAGTACGGGGAACAGGAACCGCGAACGATCGAACTGATCTCCATCAAACTGGTCGCCGTCGGTCCGGCAACGCCGGCGGCCTTGCACGCCGCTGCGCTGGAATCCTCGTTCTTTGGCAAGTGCGAGTTCCGCGACGGCCTGCTTAGCTGGGAAGGCCTCTTCGACGATCCGGCCGCCCCCGGTTACCTGGCCAGCGCCGTCCACGGGGCGCTAGCCGTTTATGATCTGCAGGATCTGCTCCACAGCCTGGGGGATCAGGCGGTGACAGGCGAATAGAAGATGCAAGAAGAAGAGGAACCGAGCCAGATCAGGTCAGTCCGAAGGCGACGTCCATGTTGGCGGAGACTTCTTTCAGGCGTTCCAGATCGCCGCCGCCGACTTCGGCTGCGGCCCAGCCGGTGTAGTTGATCTCCAGGAGTGCGGCCCGGACGCCGGCCCAGTCGAGATCGCCTTCGCCGATTTTGGTGAAGCGGTTCTCTTTCCGGGAGAAGCCTTTGAGATCCAGCTTGACGATCCGCCGTCCGAAAGTGCGGATCCAGCCGCCGGCGTCGCCGTACTTCCAGTGGTTGCCAATGTCGAACTGCATGCCAACCCAGGGCGAATTGAAATCGTCGACATACTGCACGAACTTGTCGGCCGTCTGGTTGGAATCGCCTTCATGGTCGTACAGGAACTGGTTCCAGACGTTCTCAATGGCGATGTACACGCCCAGTTCGGCGGCCAGCGGCAAGGCCTGGGAAATGTTGTCGACCGAACGCGGCCAGATCTCTTTTTCTGGACCATCGCTGCCGCGGCCCACGACCAGCAGCACCGTGTTGCCGCCCACGGCGTGCGTATCGCGAATCGCCTGCTGCAGATCCTTGAGGGCGGCCGCACGCACGGCCGGATCGGGATCGGTGTGGCGGACGCTCCAGTGCGAAGCGCAGACCGTGCCGTCGACCGGCAAACCGGTTTCGGCGATCGCGTGGCGCACTTCCTTCGGGTCGTAACCGGGCGCGTTGAGTTCAATGCCCTGGAAGCCGGCTTCTTTCACGGCGGCGAATTTTTCCACCAGCGTGCCGGGCGTCTTGACCATGCCGATCTTCAGCGTTTTATACAACCGACCCTGCAGGGTCGCAGGCTTTTCGGCGCCCAGCGCAAGTAACGGCTGCGCGGCACAAAAGGCAGCGGCGCCCTGCAGAAAACCGCGACGCGGAATGCGGCCGAAATCAATCATTGGGAAACTCCATCAGGGGAAAGTCAAAAGGCGGCAGGGCAGGGGAGTCAGACAGAGAGCAGCAACAAGGGAAACCCAGCAAGGCAGGCGGAGTCGCTTCCGCCTGCCGGGCGTATGGTGGGCGTAACAAGCTAGTTCTTGTCGACGCCGAGTTCCGTCAGTTTGGCGGCCACATCGGAAGCATGCTGGGCCGTGTTGACCTTGCTGTCGATATCGAGAATCGTGCCGTCCTTGCCGATGATGAAGGTCGTTCGCGCAGCCGCATTGCGACCGGCGTTATAAATACCGTAGGCCGAGGCGGTCACGCCGTTGGGATCCGACAGGATCGGGTAGTCCAGCTTGAGCGATTCGGCGAACTCGGTGTTCTTTTTCACGGCGTCGGTGCTGGCGGTAAAGTAGGCCACCTGGAACTGCTTCATCTTTTCACCGCTTTCACGGAACGAGATGCATTCCTTGGTGCAACCGCCGGTGAACGCCCGCGGGAACCAGGCGACGACCACGACTTTTTTGCCGTTGAAATCCGACAGCTTGTAGGTGTTGCCGTCGCTGGCCTGCAGTTCAAAGTCGGGGGCCATGTCGCCGACTTTCAGCGGCTCGGCCGCCGACAAACCGGCCGGGGCCGCCAGGGCGCCAAACATCAAACCTGCTAGCAGCCAGCATGCGATACGTTTCATTGCGAGATTCCTTCATGAATTGGGTGAGAATTTTCCGCGAGCAATAATCGCTGGGGAGGAGTTCGTAGCGTACTCCGCGCCACGACGGGATGCAACAAATGAAACAGTTCTGCTGGCGCCAGGCGTTGCCGCCCGCACGCAGCGGGGCGCCGGTCCCTCCGCCGGCGCGCTCGGGCCGCAAAACGGGGCGACAGACTGCAGGGCCGCCCTTCCTGATGCCGATATCGAGTTGGGATTGTAACGATTTGCCAGGCAGCGGAAGGTTTCCGCCGCGGCGGCCCCGGTTCCGCGGCCCATGCGCCGCGGCCTCCCTCTGCGAGAGGGTCGCCAGACCCTTCGCAGACAGAAGGCGCCATTCCCGGTGTTCGATTCGGGTTGTCGAAAAGACTGTTTTTCGTCACAACCCACAAAAAGGAGCCGATCGGCGAACTCGTCGCAAGATGCGCGCCGGTTGAAGCAGCCCATCGCGACAGGACGAAAACCCGCCTCGGAGTCAAAAAACTCAACCTAGGTTTAAGGGATTCGTTTTCGCGCCAGGCGCTCCGCGACCTCGAGGGAGATCACGATGATCCTGCATTCCACGCCTCTTTCCGCTTACCTGAAGTCCACGGAGCTTGTCTTTGAACTGGAAAATGACCCGGCGCTGATCCAGCCGCTGATCAACCAGATCCAGCAGCAGACCGGCCAGATGGTCGACTGCCGCGACGACCGCTGGCAGATGCAGTTCCAGGTCGCCCTGGAAGAGGCCGTCACCAACGCCATGCTGCACGGCAACCTGGAAATCTCTTCCAGCGTGCGCGAGGAGATGGACGGCTCTGTCGTGGAGCTCATGAAGCACCGCAACTCGGTCACGCCGTTTTGCGATCGCCGGCTGACGGTCCGCGTGAACATCGCCCCCGACCGCGTGCTGGTCGAGATCCAGGACCAGGGCCCCGGCTTTGACGTTTCCAGCCTGCCCAACCCGACCGAAGACGACTTCCTGGAACGGGCCCACGGACGCGGCGTCATGCTGATGCGGGCCTTCATGGATGAAGTGAACTTCAACGCCTGCGGCAACCAGGTCACGCTCATCAAACGCCCCTGATTCCGCCGCTTCGCACGGCCGGCCATCACTGCCTCCAGCGCAGCAAAAAACCGGAACCTGTCTGGCTCCGGTTTTCTGAATCCGTCTGCGGAACTGTCCCACGACGTCAATCGAATGACTGACGGAGTTCGCCGGACAGTCGCCTTTCACTCGGAACGAGAAAAGAATAGCTGCGAGTGGTGCGTCAAACCATAAAATCTGGTTTCTCTAAATCAGCCGCCGGGCGCTAGCCCCCGGTTTTTTTGGCAGCACAGCAGCACGGCCCCAATCGCTCACTCAAAGATTGAAGATTGACGCAGCACCAGGCATTGACTCGTCGTTTCCAAGAAAAACTGACGCCGGACAGTCGACTTTCACTCCGAGGCTGTGAATTTATTAACCAGAGGAGGGGTTCTGCTAGCAAATGGCACTCAAAAACGACCCTGTTTTGATCTCAAACCTCGCCTCTGAGATGAAAATGGCTCGTTTTTGAAGCATCCTAAGTTAACATCCCCTGAATTTCGGAATAAATTCACAGCCTCTCCGTGAAAGATCGCGTTCTTTCGCGGAGCAAAATACGACTTTCTGCGCCTGCTCGTCCTCCAGAGCACGCAACAGAATCCTGCCGAGCGATCCCGCGCCGTGTAGCTACGGGACCGCCTGTTTGCCGGCGAGCGTTACCGCTCTGAGGCCGGGATGTTGATCACGGCGAAGCTGCATAGCCCGAAGCCGATCGGCCGCATCATGGCCGGACGAATCGCATCGGCAGGGTGACCGTTGAAGTTGACGTACAGCGTGCTGCCGTCGTCGCTGATCTTCACGCCGTACGTTCCGCCCGGCACGTAGTCGATCTGCTCTTCCATCGCCGGAGCCAGAAACGCCAGCACCTTCCGCACGCCTGTGGCGATCTCGTACTGCACCACTGGCGTGCCGTAACGGAACGCCTGGCCATGGGCGCCCGGCAGGTAGTACACATACTTCTCATCGGGCGAGAGCAGCATCATCGTGGTGTACTCTCCCACGCCCCAGGTCGGCCCCAGCATTTTCACCTTGTTGGTCTTCGTATTCAGGGAAAACAGCTGGCTGGTGCGGTAGGTGGCGCCATAGATCTCGCCCCGCTTCGATTCGCCCGTCGAGGCCCGCATGCCGGGAGATTCGTCGGGGAAGGAAAACTTCAGGTCGGTCGTTTTCTTGGTCGCCGGATCCAGCCGCTGCAGGTTGCCTGCGGGGCCGTTGAAGTAGATCTGGCCCTCGGCGCCCAGGGCGAAGTTCCGGTTGAAGCCGACTTCGCCGTCGACGCCCTGGTACACCAGCTTGCCCGTTTCCAGGTTCAGCCCGTACAGGGCGTCGCCTTTGCCGGCCTCCAGATTGCACCACCAGGTTTTCCGCTCCGCGTCGTACAGCGAAGTGGCTGTACAGCGTTTGGGCGGCATGTTCGCAAAGACGATCGTCTTGCCGGTTTCCGGATCGTACTGATAGATCTGCGCGCCGGGCAGGCGTTCCGTCCACTGGTACTTCGGATTGCCGGCGTCGTTGCCTGCGTTGAGCGTGCAGCAGAAGTAAATCTTGCCGTCGGGACCTTCATCAATCTTGGCGTGGACCTTCGACCAGGCTGGCTGGCCCGGTTGCGGCAGGACGACCTGATTCATGTCGACAATCTGCGTCAGCAGACGGGTCTTCGGGTCCCAGCGATAGATGAAGCAGCGACCGTCGCCCAGCGAATCGTGGTGATGATCGCCAATGCCGATGTAAACGCTGCCGTCGCTGGCCAGGCAGATATCGCCCCACGAAGACCACAGCCGTCGGGTGAGCGGGCCTTCGCCCAGGTTCTGCGGGAACTGCACCTCGACCTTGGGCGGCGTTTTCGCCATCACGAACGGCGCGTAGCCTTCGACCTCTTTCATTTCGGCGGCCACCTGCGGCGGGATCTTCAGCAGGGCGGGGCCAGAAACGGTCGCCACTCCGTTGGAAGCGCCGGCAATCATCGGCGGCCACTGCATGGCGGCCAGCGACGCCTGGCGGGCCGCTTCGGACGCATCAATCTTCAGCCGCGTGTTGGCCGGCACGTTCCGCTTGATGATCTGTCCCTTGCCGTGCGGCAGGGTGACGATCAGATCGCACGCCTTGAGATCGCCCAGTCCCAGATGCGCGACGGGCGCCTGGCCCGAGGCATAACCGTAACCGATGGCGATCTGCTCCGAGGCCACCATGGCCCCGTTCCTGGTCAAAGCCTGGCCGGCCGGATACGCCCGGACAACAGCACCCACGCCGTTCCGGTTGATCCCGTCGGCGCCGATCACTTCGACATCGACATAACCGCCGCTGGGCGTTTCATTGCGCAGCAACTGTGTGCTGCGGGTGGAGAACCAACTGGGCAGCAGCAGGTCCAGGCGGCCGTCGTTGTCGTAATCGCTGGACGGCCCGGGGGCGTGGTACATCACCTTGCCGCCGGCGGCCAGCTGCTCGTAAAAGCCGCCCGTCGACATGCCCGGGTGGAAGTCTTCCTGTTCGGGATACTTGGGCTGATGGATAAACGCCGTTTCTTCAAACTGCGGCAACTTGTTCCCTTTGGCGCCGTGGTTCTTGAAGATCTCAGGATAGGAGCGGCCGCCTTCGAACGTCACAATCGAAGTGTAAATCTCGGGCCAGCCGTCGTTGTCAAAGTCGCGAATCTCCACATGGGGAGCCTTCATCGGCAACGGTTTGAGGCCGACCTGCTTCGTTACATCGACCAGTTGCACCGCATCGACAGTGGAGCCCGCATTGCGGAGCAGACGGACGGCGACCGGGTCGCCCCAGGGACGCTTGGTGTGGGTGCCGACGACGATATCCAGCTGGCCGTCACGATCGAAGTCGCCCATGGCGACGCCGCAACTGTCGGCGGCGTCTTCTGCCTTGAAGACATCGCCCAGCTGGAACTCGGTCGCTTCGCGATAGCGGCCGCGACCGCGATTGATGAACAGCCGGTTGGAGCCGCCCACATACACATCGGGCCAGCCGTTGCCGGTCAGATCGCCGACCGCCACGCCCAGGCCGACCACATCGGCCGGCAGCGCTTTGGACAGCTTGAACTTCATTTCGCCCATGTTCTGGAACAGCTTCGAGGCTTCGCCGCTGTTGACCGTGGCCACCACAAACAGATCGAGCAACCCGTCGCCGTTGAAGTCGAGCACGGCGAAACCGCGGGCCGTTTCCGGCAATTCCAGCGGGGCGCCCGTCTCATCGGTGGCCAGTTCCAGCTTCCCTTTGTTGTTCCGGTACAGCAGGTTCTCTTTGCCGAGCTTGCCGTTATTGGTGACGTACAGATCGTTCCAGCCGTCATTATCAAAGTCCGCAAAGGCGGCTCCCGTGGCCCGGCCCATCCAGGCGACATCGGCGTTCTTGACGGCGACGAACTTGCCGTCCCGTTGCATCAGCAGCTGGTTCGGCACCGGTCCGGTCGCGCCGCCGGCCTGGTAGATTTCGATCTTGCGATCAGCGAAGGAGCCGACAAACAGGTCGAGCTTGCCGTCCTGGTCGACATCGCCCCAGGCGGCCGCATGGGCCATCATCCCCTGCAGCGGTTTCGTCAGACCGACCTCCGACGCCACATCACGAAACTGGAAAGGATCAGCCGCCGTCGCCAGCGTCGCCCAACCCAGCAACAGCAAACCGGCATGCAAAGCAATGCGTTTGCCGATGAATATTTCCCTGGACACAATCAATCTCCCCAATGAGGAACAAAGCAAAAGTAACTCCACGCTATCGTCTTCCACCCTCATCTGCTCTTTTATTCACGTTTCATTCCGGCCGCTTCCCGGTCCTACATCTCTTTCTCCGCACTCGCCCGTTTCTCGGCCATCGACTGCTTTAAACTGTCGGCGAAGTCGCGGGCGTAGCGGGGCGCGATCGCTCCCCGACGCCAGACCAGATCAATCCGCGTGCGGCCGACCAGGCGACTGAGCGAGCGTTCGCTCAGCCCTTCTTCCACCGGCTGGCCCGGCAGGCCGAAGACAAAGCCGACGCCAAAACCGCGGCTGACAAATCGCCGCACCGCGGCGGTGTACGTCGCTTCCACTCGGCTTGGATGGCGTTTGAACACATCGGCCTTGATCAACGCTTCGCTGATCGCCGGATCAAAGACCGAATCCCGTCCGTTCACAATCGGAAACTCGGCGATCTCCTCCAGGCGCAGCGTGCGGCGGCGGGCCAGAGGATGCTTCTTCGGCGTGACCAGCAGCAGGTCCAGCTCATAGCCGGGCTCTACTTCAATCAGGCGGCAGCTGCGATCAATGGCGGCGCTCAGCGTTAATCCCAGATGGGCCTTGCCCGAGCGCACCGACTCGACGACGCTCTCGGTCCACATCTCCAGGCAACTCACCTGCGCCGTCGGAAAGTCCCGTTCGAACGACGGCAGGCAGTCGAGAATATCCTCTGCCAGCGTGCGAGGAGAGCTGGCGATCGTCAGCCGTGATCCCTGCTGGTCCGACGCCTCGCGAAAACTGGCCTTCAAAGAATCAATGCCGGCCAGCAAAGGCGTCGCCAGCTCCGCCAGGATCCGGCCCGACTCGGTCAGCCGGCAGCCCCGGCCATGCGGCTCCACCAGCTGCGCCTGGAACTCCCGTTCCAGCGCGTGCACCTGTTCGCCAATCGTCGGCTGGGTCAATCCGAGCGCATGGGCGGCCGCGGTCAGGCTGCCCAGCCTGGCCGTTTCGCAAAAGCTGCGCAACTGCTGCAGCCGCACTTCGTTCGAATTGGATCGCTTCTTCTTGGCCATGCAAATTCAGAAGAGAAAAGAAGGGGAGCTGTTAGCGGTTAGCCGCCAGATCTTAGCTAATCGCTAATCGCTAACCACTAAACGCCAATCGCTACGGATACATGGGCGGGATCGGCTCGACCGACTCCCCGCTCAGCATGGCTTCCAGGTGCTTCGACACGCGGTCCTCAATCCGCTCGAGAAACTGCTGGCCCTGGTCGGCCGTCGCCAGCGCGGGCGCCTGGTCCGGCTGGTCGGCCATTGCGTCGGGACGAACGTTCTCGGGGAAGGCAGCCAGTGCGATCGAGGTTTCAAACTCTTGCGCATGACCGGGCAGATGCTTGGGGCAAGTTTTGCCGCCCTGCAGCAGGTCAGCCGCGTCGGTCTCATCCAGCGTGGCGAAGTAGGACAGGAACTGCAGGTTCACTGGGAACCGCCGCACAAACTGCTGCCAGACGGCCTGGACCGGTTGGATATTGCCGCCGTGGCCGTTGAGCACCAGCACATTGGTAAAACCAGCCCGGACCACGCTCTCAATCAGATCCTCAAGCACATTCAAAAAGGTGCCGGGACGCAGCGTCAAGGTGCCGCGGTGATTCATATGATGCTCGCTGACGCCGACCATCAACCCTTCGGCGACCAGCACTCTCGGCGCCATCCGCCGGGCGATCCCTTCGGCCACCACGCTGACGCTCCGCCAGTCATGCTCCATCGCCAGGTGTTCCAGATGCTGTTCAATCGCGCCGATGGGAATGATACAGCCCTGGAGTTCGCCGCTGTCCATTCTTTGGCGGAACTCCCGGCGAGTCAGTTTTCGCAACAGCACTTCAGGCGATCGGGTCATGAGTGGTCTCAAACAGGGAAACAGAAACGCCCGGCAGCACAAGTCGACCGCCGCCGAGTCGGGTCGTCGAGCCAGGCGGCCCCCGATCGACTCTGGATATAGGTCGAACCAATAACTTACTGACGGTAACCTCGAAGGATTCTATATCGCAAACGGGGCCGCTACAAGTTAAACTTCCCTGCATGACGATCGCGCGCTTTGAGCGCGGCAGTTCGTCTTCCCTCGATTCATCCCGTCGCCCAGCGACGCCAGCAGTTCCCAGCACACGACCAATGCGGCGGTCATCCCCGCTTCACGTGAAGGAATTCCTCATGCGGCAATACACTCGCAGAATCGCTTACCGGCCCGCTCTTTGGTTCCTCCTGGCTCTTCTGACAGGATCGCCTGCTGCCGCCCTGGCCCAGCCGACCGCGCCGCCGGAACCGCCCCTGCTGGGCGTGAAACGACAAACGCCCTGGACCGGATCGAAGTTTATCGGCTCCCCCGATACGCCGCCGCAGTACACGGTCCGGCGGGACTATCCGGGCCTGGAACTGGAGAACCCGGTCGCCCTGGCCGTGTTGCCGGGAAGCGACCGACTGGTTGCGGTGGAAATGCGCGGCAAGGTCGTGTCGTTCCCCGACGATCCCGCCGTGACGTCGTCCGACCTGCTGATCAACCTGGCGCAGTTCGAAGGCCATCATCGGACTTACGGCATCGCCTTTCATCCGCAGTTCGCCAAAAACGGATATGTCTTTCTGTGTTACGTGACGAAACCGTTCGGCCCGGGCGGCTCGCGCGTTTCCCGTTTCCAGGTCAAGCCGACCGATCCGCCGACCATTGATCCGGCCAGCGAAACGATCATCTACACCTGGCCCTCCGGCGGGCATAACGGCGGCTGCCTGGAGTTTGGCCCCGACGGCTATCTGTATATCACCACCGGCGACGGGCAGAATCCGTTCCCGCCCGACGCCCTGCACGTGGGACAGAATATCGGCGACGTCCGCTCCAGCCTGCTCCGCATCGATGTCGACCATGCCGACGCCGGGAAGCAGTACGCCATTCCCGCTGACAACCCGTTCCTCAACACGCCCGGCGCCAGGCCGGAGATCTGGGCTTATGGCTTTCGCAACCCGTGGAAGATCGCCTTTGACCCGGCGACCGGCGACCTGTGGATGGGCGATGTGGGCTGGGAACTGTGGGAGCTGGTCCATCGCATTGAACGCGGCGGCAACTACGGCTGGAGCATCAAAGAGGGGGAGCAGCCCGTCAACACCGAGGCGCCCGTCGGACCGACGCCGTTGATCCCGCCGCTGGTCGCCCTGCCGCATACGGTGTCACGTTCTGTCAGTGGCGGCGTGGTCTACCGCGGCAAGCAGCTGCCGGCCCTGCAGGGGTCGTACATTTACGGCGACCATGTCACGGGGAAAATCTGGGGCGTCAAAGTCGAGAACGGGCAGCCCGTCAACCAGGACCTGGCCGACTCACCGCTGGCCGTCGTCGGTTTTGGAACCGATACCCGCGGCGAACTGCTGGCCATTGATTACAACAGCGGCGGCCTGTTCCGACTGGAGCCGTCCCCGGCCCAGGCGAATGCGAACTTCCCGCAGCGGCTCAGCGAATCGGGCCTGTTCGCCGCGACTCCCGCCCGGGAGCCGGCCCGGGGCGTGCTGCCGTATCAACTCAACGCTGAACCGTGGGCCGATGGAGCCCAGGCCGAACGCCTGCTGGCGGTTCCCGGCAACGAGCAGCTCGACCTGTATCTCAAAAGCGATGTGCAGCAAGGCCGCGTCGCCGGCCAGTGGAGCTTCCCCGATAACGCCGTGCTGGCGAAAACGCTGTCGCTGCCGCTGGCCCGCTCGGGCGAAACCGACCCGTCCCGGCCGCAAGCCTGGCGCCCTGTGGAAACACAAGTACTGCATCGCGACGCGGGCGTCTGGAAGGCTTACACCTATCGCTGGAACGAGGAGGCGACCGACGCAGAACTCGTCCCGCCCGGCGGCGTGGAAGCGCTCTACGAAGTGCTGGATCCGACCGCCACCGATGGACGCCGGCAGCAAGCCTGGCATTTTGCCAGCCGCACCGAATGCATCGTCTGCCACACCACGCGGGCGGGCTCTATCCATGGCCTTAACCCCGACCAGCTCGCCGGCCAGTCGATCGACATGCTCAAAAAACTGGAAACCAGCGGCCTGCTGATGCATCCGGCCGCCCGCCCCGAACCGTACCCGGCTTCGTTCGACGAAGAGCTGCCGCTGGAAGCCCGGGCCCGCGGTTACTTGCACATCAACTGCGCCCATTGCCATCGCCGCGGCGGCGGCGGTAACGCCCCGTTTGAATTGCGACGCGAACTGGCGCTGGCCGATACAGGCATCGTCGGCGAGCGGCCCAGCCAGGGGACGTTCGGCATTTTCCAGGGCGAAGTCCTGGCGCCGGGGGAACCGGAGCGGTCCGTCCTGCTGTACCGCATGTCAAAGCTGGGACCCGGCCGCATGCCGCACGCCGGCTCGACCCGTTTTGATCATCGCGGCACGGCCCTGATTCACGACTGGATCGCCAGCCTGCCTGCCGAACCTAACGCACCCGCCGCCGCGCTGGCCGCCCGGAATACGGCCGCGCTGGAACGGCTGGAGAAGTCCGCCGCAGACGCCCCCGGCGACCCGACTGCAATCGACGAACTGCTGGCGACCGTCAGCGGAGCGACACAGTTGATGTGGGCGATCGAGCGCGACCGTCTGCCGCCGCCGGTGCGTGAAGCGGCGATCGCCGCGGCCGTGGCGCACGCCTCGCCGGCAGTGCGTGATCTGTTCGAGCACTTCCTGCCGGAAGAGCAACGGGTGAAACGGCTGGGCAATGCGATCGACCCGGCCGCCATTCTGGCGATGCCCGGCGACGCCTCCCGCGGCCGGACGCTGTTTTTTGAAACGACCGGCGTGAGCTGCAAAAGCTGTCATCGCATTGCAGGGCAGGGCGGTCAGGTCGGCCCCGACTTGACCCAGGTCGGCAAGCGTCTCACGGCGCCCAAAATCCTGGAGTCGCTGCTGGAGCCATCACGTGAGATCGACCCGAAGTTCGTCGCCTGGCTGGTCGAAACGTCCGACGGCAAGGTGCGGCAAGGCCTGCTCAAAGAGCGGACCGACGAGCGGATCGTGCTGATCGACAGCCAGGGAAAAGAGCTCGCCATCAACATCGCCGATACCGAGGTGATCGCCCCGCAGCAGAAATCGCTGATGCCCGACCTGCTGCTGAAAGACCTCACCGCCGAACAAGCCGCCGACCTGCTGGCGTACCTCAAATCGCTCCGCGACCCGACGCCATAGAAAACAGGCCAGTCAAGAAGAAGAAATGTCTCTCCCCCTTCTTAATCTTAATCTTAATCTTAATCTTAGTCCCTCTTCCTCCACGCCCCGCCGCGCCCCCTGCAGCGAAAGCCCTTCTAAAAGTCGTTCCTCCCACAACCTCTAACCACACCCTCTAACTCACATACTGATCATCCTCATCCCCGCTATGCAGCGTAAGCTCGCCCATATCCTCCAGGCGGCGGACGATGTCGACGATCTGTTGCTGCGTGTTCTCCACTTCGGACAACCGCACGGCGCCCAGGTATTCCATCTCTTCGCGGAGCATGTCGGCGGCCCGACTGGACATGTTGCCGAGGATTTTCCGCTTGAGCTCTTCGCTGGCGTTTTTGAGGGCCATCGACCACTGGGAGCTCTCGACGTTTTTGAGCACCGCCTGGATGTCCTTGTCGGGAATTTTGGTGATGTCCTCAAAGACGAACATCAGCCGGCGGATCTCTTCGACCAGATCGGGGTCTTCCTGGGCCAGATTGTCCAGCAGCGTGCGTTCTGTGGTGCGGTCGGTCACGTTGAGGATTTCGGCCACGTTTGGCACGCCGCCGGCGTTTTCGAACTGTTCGTTCATCACGCTCGCCATACGGAACTCCAGGCCCGCTTCGACCTCGTGGATGACTTCCGGGCTGCACTGGCCCATGGTGGCGATCCGGCGAATCACCTGCAGTTGCCGCTCCGAGGGCAGACCGCCGATGATCTCCGCCCCATAGGCGGGCGGCAGGTGCGACAGGATCAGGGCGATCGTCTGAGGGTGTTCGTCGTTGATGAAGGTCTGCAGGTTTTGCGGATCGACGTTCTTGAGAAAACCGAACGGCACCGCTTCGACCGATTGCCGCACGCTGTCGATGGTGGCCGTGGCGTCGTTGCCAAGCGCCTTGTCCAGCAGGGCCCGCGCAAAGTCGATGCCGCCGACCTCGCCGCCCAGGGAGTTGGGGTTTGCCGCAGCAAAATCCAGGATGGCCGATTCCTGCTCTTCGCTGCTCAAGCGACCCAGCTTGGCGATTTCGATCGAGACCAGCTCCACCTGCTTGCGATCAATTTTATTGATCAGCATGGCAGCCTGATCCTGGGGCAGGCTCATCAGCAGAATGGCGGCTTTTCGTATCGAATTCATAACCCTGCAGGCTCCGGCGCAACCGAACAACACTTCTTCAGTATCGTCCGGCAGGGCGGCCCGTCTCTAACGATTCCTCCGGAACTCCCGCGGTGCGGTGATGCCGTAACCGAACAGACTTTGCTATTCTGACCGGAATGAAGGAACCTTGAACCCGGCCCCAGGAGACGCTTGATGGCGAACACGCCCCCAACCCCCGCCGAACCGCTAGCGTTTTTTGTGTATGGAACCCTGAAGCAGGGCGAGTGCCGGGCCGAATTCTGGCCGGAGCCGCCACGCTCCATCGAAACGGCCTACATTACGGCCGAACTATACGACCTGGGACCGTATCCGTGTATTCTGCCCGGCAACGATCGGGTGGAGGGGGAGCTGTGGCGATTCCCGATCGCCGCGATGCCAGAGACGATCGAAGTTCTGGACCAGGTCGAGGGCTACAACCAGGGAACACCCGATCTGTACCTGCGGCGCGTCGCGCTCTGCACAACGAGCTCCGGCATCCCCGTCCACGCTTACACCTACTTTTACGCCAGCGAATCCATCGCCCGATCGGCCGCCCGGATCCGTCCCGGATCCGACGGCTACGCCCGCTGGCCCGCTTCGGTCTGAGCGTCTCGAAAGCAGATCAAACGTTCGTTCTGGATTCAGTCGTTCACGATGCTGACGATGCGCGCCATTATAGAATCAGCATGGCGTCGCCATAGCTGTAGAAACGATAGCGTTCCTCGATCGCCATCCGATAGGCGCGGCGGATCAGCTCCTGGCCGGCAAACGTGCTGACCAGCACCAGCAGGGTGCTCCGCGGCAGATGGAAGTTGGTCAGCAGCGAGTCGACCGCCTGAAACTTGTACGGCGGACGGATGAACAGGTTCGTCTCGCCCGACCCGGCGATCACCTGGCCATCCTGCACGCTGGATTCCAGGGTGCGGACCGCCGTGGTGCCGATGGCGATCGCCTTGCCGCCGGCGGCGCGACAGGCGTTGATCTGGGCGGCCGCTTCCTCCGTCACCTGGTAGCGTTCCGAGTGCATGGGATGCTCGGCGAGCGTCTCCGTGCTGATCGGCTTGAAGGTTCCCAGCCCTACATGCAACGTCACCTGGGCCGTGTGCAGGCCGCGTTTCGCCAACTGGTCCAGCAGCCCGGGAGTAAAATGCAGGCCAGCCGTCGGCGCCGCCACCGCGCCGGGATGCCGGGCGTAGACCGTTTGATAGTTCTCCCGATCGGCATCGACCATCTGGCCGCCGCGAATGTACGGCGGCAACGGGGTGCGTCCGATCCGTTCCAGCAACGGCTGGGTTTCCTCAGGCGATTCGGGCCGGGCGGCCCAGTGGCCATTCTCCAAAGGGGTGAGCATGGCCAGGCGGATATCGGGACGTCCGCTGCGATCTTCGAGCGTGATCGTCTCTCCCGGCTGCAGGCGTCCGCGCGTTTTCCCCAGCAGACGCCAGACGCCATGCTCGTCCTGGCCCAGATACAGGCCTTCCCAGCGGCCGCCCGTCTGGGTCCGTTTCCCTACCAGCCGCGCAGGCGTGACTCGGGTATCATTCACCACCAGACAATCGCCGGCGTTGACCAGTTCCGCCAGATTCCGCACATGAAAATGATCGATATCGCCCGACGCGCGATCGATCACCATCAGCCGGGCGTCGCTGCGGACCGCCAGCGGGAACTGGGCGATCAGCTCCCGGGGCAACTCGTAATCATACTGATCAAGTTCAGACATCGGCCAAAAATCAAAAGGCGAGAAAAAGGAAGGAAACGCGACCCGTTTCCGGCAACTGCCGCGCCTATCATCATAGGGATGCATGTGAAATCCGAGAACCGTACCCCCCTGCGACTGGCGCTGGTGATTACCGAGCTGGAAGTCGGCGGCGCCGAACGCTGCCTGGCGAATCTAGCGCTGCATGTCGACCGGGAACGCTTCGCCCCCCAGGTCTATTCGCTCGGCCCGCGTCCCATCGGCGATCAGGCGGCCCTGGTCGATCAGCTGGAGGCGGCCGGAGTCCCGCTGCATTTCCTCAACGCGGCCAGCCTGCGCCATCTGCCCGGCGCCGTGCTGAAACTGCAACGCCTGCTGCAGGAACAACAAGCCCAGGTGATCCAGTCGTTCCTGTTCCACGCCAATGTGGTCAGCGGTCTGGCCGCGCGACGCCTGCCGGCCGGACTGGCGTTTGGGATCCGCGTCGCTGATCCCCGCCGCTGGCGCCAGCAGGCGGAACGCTGGCTCTCGCGGCATGCACAACAGATCGTCTGCGTCAGCCAGTCCGTCGCCCGGTTTGCCGCAGAGGCGGGATTTGCGCCCGACAAACTGGCCGTGATCCCTAACGGCATCGACCTGGACGCCATCCCTCCCGACGGAGCGACCAAGGAGATGTCGGCCTGGGGCGCGCCTGGCCGGAAGGGCATTCTGTTCGTCGGCCGCCTGCACCCCCAGAAAGGGGTCGACCTGCTGCTTCAGGCGGCGCCAGCGATGCTAGCTGCCGCCCCGGAGCATGATCTGTTCCTGGCAGGGGATGGGCCGGAACGCGCCGCCTGCGAACGTTTAGCGGCCTCCAGCGGGATGGGTAGTCGGATCCACTTTCTCGGCTGGCGGCCCGATGTGGGGCGAATCATGGCGGCCAGTGACCTGTTCCTGCTCCCTTCACGGTGGGAAGGGATGCCGAACGCCCTGATTGAAGCGATGGCGCACGGGCTGCCAGTCGTCGTCAGCCAGGTGGAGGGGGTCGCCGAAGTGCTCGGCCCCCAGCACGGGGAGCAGTTGTTCACGCCGGGCGATGCCGCCGAGCTGCAGGAAAAAGCCACTCGCCTGCTGGCCAATCCACTTGCGATGGCCCGACTGGGTGCGGCCAATCGACACCGCATCGGTGAGGCCTTCACGCTCCCCGGAATGGTCCGTCAGTACGAAAATCTTTGGGGAATGCTAGCATCGACCGGGTCCTGAAATCGATCACTCAGTCGGAAATTTTCTCATCGCTCGAAGTTCTCCTGCGCAACCGATCTAGGTCGCTTTTGCCCCTCTCCAAAGCCCCCTTCCCGGGAAGATTGTGTTGACGCTTTGGAGCCAATGGGTATGCTTGGGCGGAAGTGGAAGCGAGTGGAGAGGAGTGGGGACGGTGCTACTAACTGGCAAGTACTTTCGCTCCCTCGACGACAAGGGACGAACCCCTTTACCCAAGCCGCTGCGGGACGCCCTGGGCCACCCCGACAGGGGCCTGTTGTACCTCGCCCCGGGGTCCGATGGATCGCTTACCGCCTATCCGGAAGATACGTTTGCAACGTTCGCCGACCAATTGGCGCAACGTTCGCCCACACAACAAGATGTGAGAGATTTTGGACGTCTCTTTTATGCCCAGGTGCAGCCTGTGGAGATCGACCGCCAGGGGCGGATTCGGATCCCATCGGACCTGGTTCAACTGGCCCAGCTGACGAAAGAAATCGTTTTGCTGGGCGTGCGTGATCATCTCGAAATCTGGAACGTCTCGCGGTGGGAAAACTACCTCGCCGAAAAGTCCCTTCGGTTTGACCAGATCGCCGAAAACGCCTTTAAAAACCCCCTGAAAGAGGTGAACCGCTCGCCCGACGAAGTGGACGTTCGTCCCACGCAACCGCGTTGAGCGCAAACGCCCCCCCGGGCTGCCTAAGGCGAGCCGCTGGGAGAGTGAAACTTTCAAGAATTTTGAGTCATAAAACTATTGTTTGGGGAAAAACAGTCGTATGATGGTAACCCCGTTTCCTGTGTCGGCGTTCCCGTTCCAGCCAGTTCAACTGGTCAGTCGGAGCGTCAAAGGAAACGCTGCCCTGGGGTTGTCCGAGTTCTTGAATTACCGTCTTTGTTCCTGTGAGGGAACGCGTTAAGTGTTCGCCACGCGTTGAAGGGAGAAGGGTCAGTCAGCGGCCACCGACTGTCTCGATTCTTTCAGCGAGTTTGTGGACAAGGATCGTCCGCGGGCTGCGAACTACGGGCGCCGCTTGCCGTTGTCATTGCATTACGGCGAGTCGCCCGTTGCCAGCGACCCGACCGAGGGCGAAAGGATCTCGCCCTGGGTCGTTTGCTTTTTTCCAGAACCTTGTCAAACTGGGACGCTTGTCATTCGGTCGGGCTGGCCTGTCGGAATGTTGGCTGTTTTTTGAGGTTAGCTGGACTCTAAAGGTTGCTCGATGGCCTCTGCCGATTCGCCACGAGAGCCGGTCCACATTTCGGTCATGCCGGCGGAAGTCCTGCAGCAGATCGACCCCCAGCCCGGACAAATAATCGTCGACGGCACGCTGGGCGGCGGAGGCCATACGGCCGCCCTGGCGCAAGCTGTAGGTCCCACCGGCAAAGTGCTGTCGTTTGACCGGGACCAGGCCGCCATCGCCAGTGCGGAGCGTCGCCTGGCCGGCCTGCCGATTGAGTATGTCCACGCCAACTTCGCCGAACTGCCGCAGGTGCTGGCGGATCGTGACCAGGAACCGGTCTCGGCGATCCTGCTCGACCTGGGTCTATCGAGTGATCAGCTGGCGGATCGCGAACGCGGCTTTTCGTTTGACGCCGACGGGCCGCTCGACATGCGGTTTGACACCACCACCGGCGAGCCGGCCTGGCGACTGGTCGAAACGATGCGGGAGAAGCCGCTGGCCGATCTGATTTATCAGTACGGCGAAGAACGCCTGAGCCGGCGGATTGCCCGGACCATTGTCGAAGAACGGCGACACACGTCGTTTCGCACGGCGCCTGCGCTGGCGGATCTGGTGCGACGGTGCGTGCCGCGGCGGGCCGCCGGGAAGATCGACCCGGCAACTCGCACTTTCCAAGCTTTGCGAATTGCTGTAAACGATGAACTGGGTTCTCTGGCCGCTGCGCTGGAACATTTCCCCGAGGTGCTCCGCGAAGGCGGAATACTGGCCGTGATCACCTTCCACTCGTTAGAGGACCGCATGGTCAAGCGGGCCTTCCGGGAGGACGATCGCTGGCTGCTTGAAGCACGCAAGGGATTTACCGCCAGTGAAGAGGAGATCGCCGGAAATCCTCGCAGCCGCAGCGCACGTTTACGTGTCGCGCGACGAGCGGGGCCGGACGCACACGCCAGTAAAGGACGCTACCGCTAAACAGATCGTTCACGAACCCGAACGGAGCGGAAGCCCGGATTTGAGCCGTAGAAACGTGTCGCTCCCCCGAGTGACTTCATGCCTGCAGACGAAGGATCGTCGCGATGAATCAGCCGCAAAAGTTTCAGACGGAAGTCCGCCTTGGCATGGCGGTGCTAGTCCTGCTGGTGATTGGCCTGGGCGCCGCCGCCTGGCGCCGGTTTCAAATGCAGCCAGCGACGAAGCCCCTGGCCGCCGCGACCTCGGTCGCTCCCCAAAGCGCCAACGCAGGGCAGCGTCCGTCGACGTCGATACCTGCGAATCGGCTCCTGGCGGACCACGGCGCGACGAATCCTGACACAAACGCCGCCCCGGCGCCGCGATCCGGCGGCAGCTTCACGACATTCCGTGAAAATTACACCAGCGACACGGCGGGAGCCGCCGCCTCGTCCGATCAGCTGCCGTCCCCCCGGAACACGCTGACGCCGGCAAGCTCGTCTTCCAGGCCGCCTGCGGCAGAACCGCCGAGCGCTTTCTCGCCCCGGACTTACCCGGTGCAGCCGGCTGCGAACCATGATGCGGCGAACACCAGGCCGAACGCGGCTCCGGCCGCTTTTGAAGCTCCGGTAACCAACCCGCCCGGCGGCGCGTTTAATCCGTACGGCGGCAATGCCCGTCCGACCGGAGCTGCGGCCATTCCGTCGACCGACACGGCGTCCGAATACGCTGGCCCGGCCGCCGGTCCGGTGCATCCGGCTTCGGCGTCGCTGCCGCTGCCTGCCCCCCGGGCTTTCACTGCGGGTCAGGGGTTGCCGCCAGCGCAAACGCTGCCGAACGACAGCTTCTGGATGATCTCCGAGCGGGCCTACGGCACAGGCGTTTATTTCAAGGCCTTGTACCAGCATAACCGCGACCAGTTCCCCTACCCGGATCGTTTGCCGACAGGCGCGCCGCTTCAGATTCCGCCGCTGGCGGAACTGCAGGTGCTGTACCCCGACCTGTGCCCCGAGCCGGAGGCGGCGGCGCCGAAAGAGAACGTGTTGCCCGAGGCGACGCGACGAAGGCTGTACAGCGTGCGCAACGGCGACACGCTTTATGAAATCGCCCGGCGAGAACTGGGCGAAGGCAGCCGCTGGACCGACATCTACCGGCTCAATCAGGCGAAACTGGGCGACCGCTACGACAACTTGCCAGTCGACATGCAACTGGTCCTGCCGGAGTAGCCTCTCTGAGAGGGAAGTGCAGCGGAAGTTCCGCCCGTTGTTGAACGGGCGTTGCTTAGCTTTTCTTCGCCGGCGTGTGGTGGACCACGTTCTTGGCCAGGCCGACTTTTTCCAGGAACACGATGAACGTGTAGGTCAGGTCGATTTCCCACCATTTGTGCCCGTGGGCCGCACACCGTGGATGAGCGTGGTGGTTGTTGTGCCAGCCTTCGCCGTTGTTGGTAAAGCCGATCAACCAGTTGTTCCGGCTTTCGTCGGACACATCGTAGTTGCGGTAACCCCAGCAATGGGCGACCGAATTGACGGCCCAGGTGATGTGCCACACATACACAGTGCGGACGAACACGCCCCACACCAGCATGCTGGAGCCAAACTGCACGCCGCCGGCCACATTGCCCGACATCGCCCAGCCGACCAGAAAGCCGACCAGATAAAACAGCGCGGCATGCGCCAGGTAGACCCAGCCGAACATGCCGTTCCGCTCCAGCCGCAGATAGAACGGATCTTTCAGCAGGTCGCGGGCGTACCGATCATAAAAGTCGGTCGTGCCAAAGTATTTGTTCTGATAAATGAGCCAGCCGATATGGCCCCAGAAGAACGTCACCAGCGGGCTGTGCGGATCGGGCTGATCGTCGGAGTGCTGGTGGTGCATCCGGTGAATGGCGACCCAGCGGGCCGGAGCATCCTGCAGGCAACACATGCCGCACAAGGCCAGCGTGTATTCCAGCCATTTCGGCACCGTCAGCCCGCGATGGGTGAGCAACCGGTGGTAGCCCAGGTTGATGCCGAGCGATCCAAAAATGTAGTTGCCGATAAAGATCGACACCACGCCGGTCCAGCTGAAAAAGTACGGCACAAAGGCCAGCAAGGCCAGCATGTGGAGAATGACGAAGCCGGCCACGTACGTCCAGAAAATCTGGCGGGAAACCGTTTTCGGCCGCTCCAGCCGCTTCAGCGGATCGCCGCCGCGGTGCGCCTCTTTGGACGCCGGGGCATCCGGCGAATCCGCCACGCTGGCCGCAGACGGTGCGAGCGGAGTTTCGGCCGCAAGAGACGGAGCATCCGCCGCGGCGTCGGCTTTCGTGGCCGCGGCGGGGGCAATCGCATCGGAACTCATGGGCGCACCAAACGCAGGTGGAGAACTGGCCGGCATGGGCACGTTCTGATCGGGTATATCCAAGGAATCCATCGCACAGCCCCCTCATGCTGATGCGTCATATGTAAATCGCAGTTGGCCAGGCAACACCTGGACAATCGGCGTGTTCTGAATTTCCCACAGGAAATAAGCGGAATCACCATCCAGGACGTGAAAACTTAGCACTCAGAATTCGTACGCGGAATTCGCACCTGTCAGGTTCATCGACGCATCCCCGCTGCCGCTGTGGCAATTTTCGGGAATGAACGATTCCTCGGGCGTATACTGGTTCCCAAGCTGCACTTTGGAAGAATTTCGTCCGCCTGGCGAAACTATTCGGCACAAAACCCCCATCTTAGCAGAAAGAAGTCGTGTTCTCATGCCAAATCCTTCACAGACTTGCCTGCATTTTTGTCACAGGCTCCTGGCGGCCGCGCTGCTTCTGGCCGCCTGGCCTGGTTTAACAGGCTCCAGCCGTGCCGCCGAGAGCGCCGACACAAATTCCGCACGCCCAAATATTGTGTGGATTTTTGTGGAAGATATGAATGGCTGGTACGGTTGTTACGGCGACGACACGGTTCCCACGCCCCATCTGGACCGGTTGGCGGCCCGGGGGATGCGGTTTGATCGGGCCTACATGCCGGCCGGCGTCTGCTCCGCCTGTCGGTCCGCGATTGCCCTGGGAGCGATGCAGACTTCTCTGGGAGTCCACAACCACCGCAGCTCCCGGGGCCGCACGCCGGGCGAAGTGATCCACCTGCCGGAAGGGGTGAAAACGGTGTACGAACAGCTGCGGGATCAGGGCTATTATGTGATCAGCAGCCAGGGGAAAAACGACTTCAACTTTGAGTTTGAACTCGATGACCTGTACGACGACCTGCTGTCCGCCAAAATGGGCTACGGCGGTCCGGACTGGCGGAAACGGAAAAAAGACCAGCCGTTCTTCGCTCAAATCCAGCTACTCGGCGGGAAGAATTCCGGGCGTTTCCAGGGCGCGCCGTCCAAGGCTTCCAAAAGCAAGGATGCTGGGCCGTTTACCGATGTCTCCCAGGTCGAAATCGCCCCTTACTACCCCGATATCGCGGTGATCCGAAATGAGTACGCTCATCACTACGACACCATCCGCCAAACCGACGACGAAGTCGGGCGGATCATGCAGGGCCTGAAAGAGGACGGCCTGCTGGAGAACACGGTCGTCTTCTTCTGGACCGATCACGGCATGCGGTTATACCGCCATAAACAATGGGTCTACGATGGCAGCGTCCGTGTTCCGCTGATCATCGCCGGGCCCGGCATCCAAGCCGGTTCGGTCCGCGAGGACCTGGTCAGCGGCATTGATATCACCGCCGCCACGCTGGCGCTGGCCGGCGCCCCGGCGCCCGCCTGGTCCGAAGGGCAGGACCTGCTGGCCAAGGATTTCCATCGTGACTATGTGATCAGTGCGCGGGACCGCTGCGACTTCACGATCGACAAAGTCCGGGCCGTCACCACGCCCCGATATCGTTATCTGCGGAACTTCCTGACCGATCGCCCGTTCATGCAGCCCCAGTACCGCGACGGCCGGCCCGAGCTGGAAATCCCGCGACAGCTGGCGAAAGAAGGGAAGCTGACCCCGGCCCAGGCGGCTGTCTGGTCACCTGTCCGCGTGCCGGAAGAGTTCTACGACCTGGAAAACGACCCGCATGAAATCCACAACCTGGCCGACAATCCGGCCCATAGGAAAGAGCTGCAGCGACACCGGGACATTCTGGCCCAGTGGATCAAAGAGACAGGCGACCAGGGCCAGCAGCCGGAGTCGATCGCTTCACTGGAAGGGGTGCTGAAGCAATGGAAAGATCGCTGCACCAACCCCGAGTACGACAAAGTCCGGGCGGCCGTGGGCAAGTAAGACGACGCGCAGTTGAACGCCGTTTAAAAGAGGGATTCACCGCAGACGTCGCGGAAGAAAAGAAGAGGGGGGGAGAATTGTCTTGCGACGGGGAATGCCCGCCGCGGGATTTTCTTCTCTCTCGCTGTTGCCCTCCCAGAAGGAAAGCCGTGGGTCTCAGCGACCTGTTTGCCAGTTTCTCGTACCGCCTTTTTTCTCCCCTTCCTTTGCGTTTCTTGGCGAAACCTGCGGTGAACTTTCTTATTGAAAGGAGTTCACCGCAGTGGAAACATGGTGGGAGTGCTTCCCGATTTCTAGAGCGGGAATTCGTCTTCGGTGGCGGCGGCGCCGTAGATCGGCATGTGTCGGTAGTACACTTCCAGGATCATGGTCGCCATCGAGGTCGAATACAAACGACCGCCGCGATCGCCGTGGCCGCCGTCCATGTCCCAGCTGCCCTTCTGGTGGCCGTTCTTGTCCTGTTCGGCGACCAGAAAGTCACGCATTTTTACATTCCACTTGTCCCAGTCCTCGCCGCCGTACTGCTTGACCACCTGGGTGGCGTAATAGTTGTAGTACAGGTTGTTCTTGGACGGTCCGATTTTGCTCAGATACTCCACGCCGCGGGCGAGCGCCGGTTCATCTTTTTTCCAGCCCAGGTACATGCGGCAGAGCAGACCGACGGCCGTGGTCGATTGTCCCTTGCCGGGCCCCGTATAGCCGTAGTAGGCGCCGCTTTCGGACTGCACCTGATCGAGGAACTTCATGGCGCCGCGGATCGTGTTGGGGTTAATCTGCAGGTAGCCCATGTGGCCGCTCTTGAGGGCCATGATCTGCCAGCCTACCGCCGACGTATCGCCTTCCTGACGGGGACTGTATCGCCAGCCGCCGCCGACCGGGTCCTGGGCGTAAGCGATGAAGTTGAGCGAGGCCTGGGCCGGGATCAGCAGCCCTTTATCGTGGGTCATGGCGTACGCTTCGCACAGCGTAATCGAAGCCAGACCGTGCGAGTACATACTGCCGCCCGGCTCGTGGAAGCTGCCGGTGCCGTGATCGTTTTTGATGTGGGTGACCAGGTACTGCAGACCGCCGCGGACGGTTTCTTTATATTCGCCTTCGAGATGCGTATTGCCGGCGCCCAGGAAGGGGAGCAGGGCCATCGCCGTCGCTGCGTTGCGGGCGCCGTCGGCGGTGCCTGGGTGGGAGCAACGTCCCTGGCAGCGGCCGAGCGTATGGTCAAAGCTCCAGCCGCCATCAGGATATTGATGTTCCGCCAGCCAGCGTAACGCCGCGGCGACAGCCGCTTCACTGGCTTCGTTCCCCCCGTTGGAACGGACCATCTGGGCCCGGACCTTCATGCCGCGGCCTTCGACGCCGTGGCCCGACATGGCGCCGATGGTCGCCATCAGATCGTTTCTAGGGGCCGTTGTGGGGCCGAAGTCGCTGAGGGTGACCTGGACGGCGGCCGCTTCGATGTCGTTCGCCAGCGTGACAGGCTCGGTGACTTCGACCGGCGTTTCAAACACCATGTCGCTCACGAACGTGTCGTTGGGCGTCACCACATCGGTCTCGGTCGGCTGTTCCTGCTCGACCACGATTTCTTCCAGCTCTTCGACTTCTTCAATCTTGGTGGCGACCGGCTCGACTTCGAGCATGTTGACTTCGTCTTCATCGGGCGCGGACAAGGTCCACATGCCGAGCACCAGCAGCAGAATAAAGTGCACGACCAGACTCACCAGCCAGCTGGGCGCCGCCGTAAAAAAGATAAACTGCGAGGAATTGCCAATGGCTTCCTCGTAATATTCTTCTTCTTCGTCAAGATGGGCGCTCGTGGTTTGGGTTGCCATGGAATACTGCTTGGGGTCGAGATGAGTGGACATGAACGAGGGATCCTCCTGACACAACGTCGGCGAAGGGGGGCGCGTACTCAATTTTTAAGGAAAAACGGGAAATTGGCAAGGAATAATTCCCCGCAAATGGCTGACGACGCCCCCTTGGCTGTTGTTACCCGTTATATCCGCCAGCAGGCCTTCATTCGTTGTGAATCGATCGGAATATTCCCACATTTTCAGAAACTGCATCGCTTCCTGCCCCCCTCTTCGGGGCCAGCGCGGCAGGAAACGGGACGATTCCATCTTTTCAACCAGACGGCCTTTGTCTCCGGGCCAATTTGCGTGTAGAATCGCCCCTTCTAGAAATCCAGATTGAATCCCTAGCAACCATTACGGCCTGGGCGGTTCTTTTTCCCCAATGTTCCCCGTCGGTAGACGGCAGGTAGCGTAGAAGATGGCCAAGAAAAATAAGAAAGCCGACACGGTTTTTCTCGTCTGTGAAGAAACGGGCGATTACAACTACTCCATCCGGCGCAAGTCGGGCGGCGAAAAGCTGAAGCTCAAAAAGTATTGCCCGCGCCTGCGACGCCACACGGTGCACGTCGAAAAGAAGAAATAGCGTGCCGCAGCGGTGGAGGATTCATCCCCACGATCAGGCACTCGTCGCGGCAATTGAGAAAAGTGTCGGCGCCTCGCCTGTGGTCGCCCAGCTGTTGGCTGCGCGGGGAGTACACAACGCCGACGACGCCCGGATTTTCCTGGAAGCAAAGCTCACGGGCTTGCGCGATCCGGAATTACTCCCTGGCGTAACGGAAGCGGCTGCGCGGATTGATCAGGCAGTCCGCGCCGAGCGGCGGATCGTCATCTATGGCGATTACGATTGCGACGGCATGACGGCGGCGGCCATTCTGGTCAGCTGCCTGCGAGAAATCGGCGCCAACGTCGGCTCGTTTACCCCCAATCGACTCGAAGACGGCTACGGCCTCAACGATCGAGCGCTGGAAGAACTGGCCAAACGGGGCGCTTCCCTGGTGATTACGGTCGACTGCGGCATTGCCAGCGTCGCCGAAGCCGCCACCGCCCGACGACTGGGGCTGGAATTGATCATCACCGATCACCACCAGTACGGGCCGGAACTGCCCGACGCCGCGGTGCTTGTCCATCCCGCTTTGCCCGGCAGCGACTACCCTTTCCCTGGTTTATGCGGGGCGGGCGTCGCCTTTAAACTGGCCTGGGCCATCTGCCAGCAGGCCAGCCAGGCAAAGAAAGTCAACGACAAACTGCGCGAGTTTCTGCTGGGCGCCATAGCCCTGGCGGCGGTCGGCACGGTCGCTGATGTCGTGCCCCTGATTGATGAGAATCGCATCCTGGTCCGGCATGGCCTGCACAGCTTGAGTTCCCGCCCCAACATCGGCCTGACCGCGCTGATGAAAGTGGTCGAGCTCGATAAAAAGCCGGCCCTCACCAGCGACGACATCGGCTTTCGCCTGGCGCCCCGGCTCAACGCGGCCGGCCGTTTTGGCCAAGCCGCCCTGGGCGTGGAGTTGCTCACCACCCGTTCCGCCGAACGGGCCGAAGCGCTGGCCGAGTACATTCACGATCTCAATCGCCAGCGCGACAGCCTGGAACAAAGCATCCTGCTCCAGGCCAGCAAGCAGATCAAAGAAGAGTTCGACGCCGAGAACGACCGGGCCTTTGTGCTGGCGGGCCGCGACTGGCACTCGGGCGTGATCGGCATCGTGGCCGGCCGTCTGGCGGAAAAATATCATCGCCCCGTGGTGCTGCTGTCGCTGGACAAGCTGGGCCAGAAGGCAGCCAGCGGCTCCGCCCGGGCCGGGGGACGCTTGAATCTGCATGACGCCCTGGAAGCATGCAGCACGTATCTGGTGACGCACGGCGGACACGCGGCCGCGGCCGGCCTGTCGCTGGAAGAAGCGAATATCGACGCCTTTCGCGCCGAGTTTTGTGAGCATGTCGCCGGGATTCTCACCAGCGCCGACATGGGCGGAGAACTGGCGATCGATGCCGAAGCCCCGCTGGCCCAGTTCAACCTGCCAACCGTCGATCAGATCGAACAGCAACTGGCCCCGTTCGGGCAGGGAAACCGTCGGCCTCTCTTCTGCACCCGCGGCGTCGAACTGGCGGAAACGCCCCGTCGCATGGGCGGCGGCGATCGCCACCTGCAGGCCAAATTCCGCCAGCACGGGCAAACGATGCGAGCGGTCGCTTTCGGCAAAGGGGACTGGGCCGACGAACTGGCCGAGTGCAACGGCCCAATCGATATCGCTTTCCACCCGGTGATCAACGATTTCCGCGGACGTCGCGTGGAGATGCACCTGGTCGACTGGCGCCCCAGCGAGTAAGGGCGAGTAAAGCGTTCCAGCGTAACGACTTCTGCCTGTCAACCGCGGAACCTTCTGTCCTGTGATCCGGCTTCACAGGATCTCCCCGCCGCTGGTTGCCCGACGTCCTGGCCGGCTCTTGCGCCCTTGATCCTGACGCGTGTGAGCGTCACTTTTGTGGGTGGATTTTGTTAGTTTCGGTGCTTCTCCCAAAAGGCGTCCCATTGGTCCGGTTCGCTGAGGAACAGGGCGCGGAGGTGGCAGAGGGCGTCCGCGCCGTCGTTGCCCCAACGCATGCCGCTGCCGTTGAGGCGGTCGCCGACTACAGTCCGACAGGCCGACTCGATCGGACCGGAACCGATCTGCCAGCCGTTCTTCACGTAGCTCGGGTAGTCCATCTTGTGCTGATGATTTTCAAAATATTGAACCGTGACGCGATACAGTTCACGCGTCGCCGCGATCGGTCCGGGGTCAATCTCTTTCAGCTGGGCCAGCACGGCTGGGCCGCCTTCATGCTTGAGCATGGGAGCGTGACGATCCATCCAGCTCTGGCGTTCATGCTCGTCGGCGAAGAGCGCCTTCGCCAGTTCCACCAGGTACTCTTTCACGTGCCAGAAGTCGATGATGATCGTGGCCAGCGGAAAGTTGCGGCGAAGGAATTGCTCCATGCCGTTGCCGCCGTCCGAGAGGGCGATTTGCACCTCGGCCTTGTCCCAGCCGACCTGTCCGGCTTGGCGACGAAGCTGCAGGCCGAGTTCGTTTAGCTCGTAAAAACCCGACAAATAACGCGATTGATGCGGCTTCTTCTGTGTCTCATCATACTCGCTGTCGGGATTGTAAATCGACGCGACGTACGCCATGCGTCCCTCCACGCGACTCGCCTTGGGGCCTTGCCGGCGAACGCACTTCGCATCCAAACTGGCGTAAGCGCAGGTGCGGCCCAACGCATCGCGTTGCCACTTCCACTCGCGGTCCGCGCCGAACTTGATTCGGTCCTCCAGCAGTTTGCCGACCCGGGCGCCGGCATCTTCGGTGACGCGTTCGACGCTCGACTCACTGACGCGCAGACCGGTCATCTTGAGCAGCATGCGTTTCGCCGAGACCGCGAAACTCGACACCGTTCCGGCCAGCGACGAAAGCTCCGCCACGGCGGGCGAAAGGCAGCGTTTCGACAGCCCCAGTTCCTGATCCCAAGGCGACAATCCTTCACTGCAAACGGCGCAGTGGTAATAGGGGCGACGCACGCGAATGCCGCCTAATAGACAGGTGATCGTACGTCCTCGCCGTTCGACGAAGCGGGCGTCGTTCTGGCATTTCTGGCAGACGCAGCTAGCACCCTGGTACCCCTTTTTTTGCCGCGGCGTCGACCGCGGCTTGTATCGCCTGGGCTCCGATTCGATGCACAATGTCGCGCGCTTCGAACTCTGTTTTGCCGAAGATTTGACTGTCGGGTTTGGAGGCCAGCAGCACAGACAGTTCCACAAGATGCTTGTCCGCATTCGCCCGCAGATGTTGCAAAATAAGGTCCGCGCGTTCCTGCTGCTCAGGACTCAACTCCGCCGCCTTCGTCAGAGAGCCGTTCAACTTCGCCATGACACCATTCTCCACAAGCTGGAAATCGGGACGAAAAATCGACACCCCCTCATCAGAGCAAATTTCCCACCCACAATCGAGACGCCCACACCCCTGACGCTACCCGATGGGAATTTGCATTGAATTTTCCGATTTTTCCCGTATAAATACCTGATGGTACATTGATTGAATGCTGTCGACGTGGGCGGGGATTTTGTCACGAACAGCATTTGCCTTACGGGGAGATTTGAAATGAAACGGATTCTTTTAACCATGGCGCTGGCCACAGCCGGCCTGTTGTTCGCGCTCGCTCCGGAGCCCGCGCAGGCCCAGGTCGGGTTTAGCTTCTCGGTCGGACGACCGTACTACGGAGGCGGCGCTTACTACCGCGGCGGTTACGGGTATGGACACCGCAGCTACTATGGCGGCTACGGCGGCGGGCACGTCCATCGGGGACACTACGACTATCATCCGCCGGCGATTGTGCCCCACTACAACCACTACCATGTGGTTCCGGGCCATTACCACTACCACCGCGGCCACCACCACTACTAAGCGAGTGGTTCGCCGCCCAAGCAACGGGCCGCGTGGAACATACTCGTAAAAAAAGTTTCGGCCGGAAGACATCGCGTCCCCAGCCAGCAACAAAACGGCGACCTCTAGGTCGCCGTTATCTTCAGGTCGGCCGGCGTTTCTCACCGGCGGCCCCTTTCCTCCTGGCGAGTGAAATCGTCCTCTATGGTAACGTCGTTGGGCCTGATGGTCCTGGGTCTTTTGGGGCTGGTGGTTGGCGGCGAATTCCTGGTGCGGGCCGCTTCACGATTGGCTGCCGCCGCGGGAATTTCTCCGCTGGTGATTGGCCTGACCGTCGTCGCGTTTGGCACCAGCGCGCCGGAGCTTGCCGTTTCCGTGCAGGCCGCCTGGAGCGGCCAGGCCGACATGTCGGTGGGGAATGTGGTCGGCAGCAACATTTTCAATGTGCTGTTCATTCTGGGCGTTTCCGCGCTGCTTTCTCCACTGGTCGTGTCGAGCCAGTTGATCCGCATCGACGTGCCATTGATGATCGTCGCCTCGGCGGCCGTTCTGGCGCTGGGATGGGATCAACGGATTGGCCCGCTCGAAGGGATGCTCCTGTTCGCCACGCTGATCGTTTATGTCGGCTGGACTGTGCTGCAGAGTCGCCGGGAGCAAGCGAGTGTCCAGCAGGAATTCCAGCAGGAATTTGATCGCCCGCTCGGCCCTTCGCTGGGGACGTGGTCGCTGCAGTTGCTGCTGCTGGCCGCGGGACTGGCGCTGCTGACCGTCGGGGCCCAACTACTGGTGAACGGGGCGACCGGGATCGCCCGACAGTCGGGCATGAGCGAGTTGCTGATCGGCCTGTTGATCATCGCCCCGGGCACGTCGCTGCCGGAAGTCGCCACCTCGATCCTGGCGACGGTGCGCGGCGAGCGCGATATCGCCGTGGGGAATGTGATCGGCAGCAACATTTTCAACCTGTTGTGCGTGCTGGGGCTGTCATCGATCCTGGCTCCGGAAGGAATCGTTATCTCTCCCACGGCCCTGTGGGTGGATATTCCCATCATGATCGCCGTAGCGGCCGCCTGCCTGCCGATCTTTTTTACGGGCCATCGGATTTCACGAGGGGAGGGCGGACTCTTCCTGGGCTACTACCTGGCGTACACCACGTACCTGGTGCTGGCGGCCGCGTCGCCCGAGACGGCCCGCACTTTTGGTCTGGGAGTGCTGATGTTGGCCGCTCCGGCTACCTTCGTCATGCTGCTGCTGGCGGTGGTGCGTTCCTTCCGTCCCGCAAAAGACTGACCCGGTTTCGGCCCACCTTGGCGGACCGGGACTCGACTTCTTATGATGGGGAGATCGCCCGCCCGTATCCCCGTAAATGCCTGCCGTTCGTTATGTCGTATTTCAAAATCAGCGGCGGTCAAATCTATGACCCGGCGAACGGACGAGACGGCGAAACGGGCGATCTGTGGATCCGGGATGGCAAGATCGTTGAAGCCCCCGCCGACGACGTGCGGCCCGACCGCATCCTTGACGCCAGCGGCCTGGTGGTGATGCCCGGCGGCGTCGACATGCATTGCCATATTGCCGGACACAAGGTCAACACGGCGCGTAAAATGCGGCCGGAAGAGAAGCGCCGGGATCCCGCCGTACCTCGCACGGCCGTCACCCGCAGCGGCACGCTGGGCAGCACGCCCAGTACGTTTGTCACGGGTTACAAGTATATCGGCTTGGGGTACACGTCGGCCTTTGATGCGGCTGTGGCTCCGCTGGCGGCGCGGCACACGCATGAGGAGTTTGAGGACACGCCCTGCATCGACAAAGGCTTCTTCGTCCTGCTGGGAAATAACCACTTCGCCATGCGGGCGATCGCCGACAAGGACCCGGCCCGGCTGCAGGCGTTTCTCGGCTGGCTGCTGACTTCCGCCAAAGCGTACGCCCCCAAGCTGGTGAATCCGGGCGGCGTCGAGATGTGGAAACAGCGAGCGCGGGGCAATGTCGACTCGATCGATTCGCCGGTGGATCACTTTGGCGTGACGCCGCGGGAGATCATCTTTGAAACGGCCCGGGCCGGCAACCGGTTGGGGCTGCCGCATCCGGTGCATCTGCACTGCAACAACCTGGGGATGCCGGGCAACTACACCACCACGCTGGCCAGTATGGAGGCGCTCGGCGGTTACCGGGGCCATTTGACGCATATCCAGTTCCACAGCTACGGCGGCGGCGAAGGGGACGAGAACTCCTTTAACTCCAAGACGGCCGTGCTGGCCGATTATGTCAACAGCCACCCCAATCTGACCGTCGACGTGGGCCAGGTGCTGTTCGGCCCGACCACCAGCATGACGGGCGACGGGCCGCTGGGCTATTTCCTGCACAATGTGTACGGGACCAAATGGTTCAGCGGCGACACCGAAATGGAGTCCGGCTGCGGCATCGCCCCCATTGAGTACCGGAACAAAAGCCTCGTCCACGCCCTGCAGTGGGCGATCGGTCTGGAGTGGTTCCTGCTGGTCAATGATCCCTGGCAGGTGGCGATGAGCACGGATCATCCCAACGGCGGATCGTTCATGGCTTACCCGCAGATCATTCGCCTGCTGATGGACCGCACCTTCCGCCGGGACATGGTGCTGGCCGCCCATCCGGCCGTCCGCGAGCGCACTCTGCTGGGCGATCTGGATCGCGAGTACACGCTGGGCGAAATCGCCGTGATCACCCGGGCCGGCCCGGCCCGCATGCTGGGCCTGACGCAGAAGGGCCATCTGGGTCCTGGCGCCGACGCCGACATTACGATCTATACGCCGCACGAGAACAAGCAGACGATGTTCGAACTGCCGCGATGCGTGATCAAGTCCGGCCAGATCCTGGTCGACCAGGGCGACATCCGCCAGAGCCCGCTCGGCAAGACGCTGCATGTCGGACCGTCGTTCGATCCCGGCGTGGAAGCGTCGATCCGCGAATGGTTTGACGCCTTTTACACGATCCGCTTCGCCAACTACCCGGTCGGCGACGAATACCTGCCGCATGCCGAACAGGTCGCCTGCCGGCCAGATAAATGAACTCTTCCCAGGAAGAAAGCCGCCTCAGGAAAAAATTCACCGCAGAGGAAGAGGATCGTCAGATGCTGGCCGGAAGGCATTGGCCCAAACGTCGTCACCCTTCTTTATTCTCGGGAACATGCGATGAATAACTCACGGAAATCGAAGGACAGTCGTCTTTCACTCCGTGAAAGAACGCGTACTTTCGCGGAGCGAAAGTCGACTTTCTGCGCCTGCTTTTTCGCGAGACGCTCCGCGGTGAAGCCTTCTTTTTGAAGACTTCACTTCGAGTCCTGCTTTCCGTTTTCTTACCTCAAGACAGATCAAGCGAGCCGGTGCTGTCGCTGAACTTGTCGGTTTCCACGCCCATTTTCTGCAGCATGGAAACGTACAGGTTGGTGAGCGGCGTGTCCCGCTGGTAGCGGCGGTGCTGGCCGGATTTGACGCCGCCGCCCTGGCCGAGCAGCATGATCGGCAGGTCTTCGTGGTTGTGGCGATCGCCGTCGGCGATGCCGCTGCCGTACATGACCATGCAGTTTTTCAGCAGCGACTGGCCCTGCTCCTGGGACGCCTTGAGCTTGCCGGCGAGATAGCTGAACTGTTCCAGGTGATAGCGGTTCACCTTGGCGATCTTCGCCTGCTTTTCCGCGTTACGGCCGTGATGCGACAGGGAGTGGTGGCCGTCGGAAACGCCGACCTGCTTGTACGACCGGTTGCTGCCGGCGTTGGTGAACATGAACGTGATGACGCGAGTGGAATCGGTCTCAAAGGCCAGCGTCATCAGGTCGAACATCAACCGGCAATGCTCGGCGAAGTCGCTGGGCGAACCGGCCGGCCGGGGGTAATCCGGCACATCGGGCTCCTGGCCGTGCAACTTGTCGGCCTCGTTGATCCGGCGTTCGATCTGTCGCACGGCAAACAGGTACTCGTCGAGTTTCTGCTTGTCGTTCACGCCCAGTTCGCGGCGCAAGGCGCTGGCGTCTTCCAGCACAAAGTCGAGAATGCTTTTGCGGTACTCGTCGCGGAGCATCCGGCTGCGGCGGGTTTCGGCCGCCTGCTGGTTGCCGAACAGACGATCAAACACCGAACCCGGATCGGTCTCTTTGGCGACCGGCGAAGTAGGCGTCCGCCAGGACATGTTCGAGGTATACACGCAGCTGTAACCCGAGTCGCAACGACCGGCCGGGGCGCTCCGTTCCAGCCCCAGCTCCAGCGAAGGCAGACGGGTCTTGTTGCCGATTTTTTCCGCGGCCGCCTGATCGACCGACGGGCCGTTTTCAATATCGGCCCCGTTGGTTTTCTTGGGATGGGCGCCGGTCAAAAACGACGCCACGCTGCGGGCATGATCGCCGCCGCCGTCGCCATGGCTGCGGCCGCCGTCGAGCGCCAGACCGCTGAGCATGGTAATATCGGAACGATAATCGGCCATCGATTCCAGCGCCGGCGGCAGCTCAAAGTCGAAGCCCTCGGTCGCCGGGGTCCAGTCCGGCATGTGCATGCCGTTGGGCACGTACAGGAAAGCCATACGGGTCGGCGGAGCATCAGGCGTGCGGCCGCCGTAAACGTTGCGGGGGTGCATCGCCTCCAGTAGCGGCAGCGACAGGGCGGCGCCCAGTCCACGAAGCGCGGTGCGTCGAGAAATCTGCAGGTTCATGGGGTGCTCCGTTCGTCGGAAGAAATCGGCAGGCCACGGCGTTTCTGGAAAGGTTCGCTCTTGACGATTCCCAGCAGGAAACTGGAGAACCGATAATCCTGGGGCGCCGCCGCAGCGACGATCCCGTCAATGGCGCACTGGTCGTAATACTCCAGTCCTCGTCCTAAACTGTACGTCAATAATTTCTCGGCCAGGCAGCGCAGAAACGCTTCTTTCTTTTGGCGAATCAACAAACGCCGCAGCTCCGCCGGTCCGCGAAATGCTTCGCCGGTGGGCAGCAGGCCCGAGGTATCAATCGGGGCCCCGTCGTCTTTTTCACGCCAGGCGCCGACCGCGTCGAAATTCTCCAGGGCAAAGCCCAGCTGGTCCATCACCCGATGGCACGCGGCGCAGGACGGGTTGGCCCGATGCTGTTCCATCCGCTGGCGGAGGGTGCCTTTGAGCTCGTGCTGGTCTTCCAGCTCGGGGATCATCGGCCCGGGCGGCGGCGGAGGTTCGTTCAGCAGGTTATCCAGGATCCACTTGCCGCGTTTCACGGGCGAAGTGCGAGTGGGACTGGAGGTCACCGTCAGCACGCTGGCCTGGGTCAGCAGGCCGCCGCGACGTTCGCCAGCGGGACCCTGCAGCGACACCCGGCGGAAATGCTTGCCGGTAACGCCTGGCACGCCGTAGTGGCGGGCCAGAGGTTCATTCAAAAAGGTAAAGTCGGCGTCGACCAGTTCGACCACGCTGCGGTCTTCCCGCAACACGGCGGCAAAGAACAGCTCTGTCTCCTGCCGCATCGCCTGGCGGAGTTCGTCGTTAAATTGCGGATACATATCGGCGTCGGGCGCCGCGTCGGCCAGGTTCCGCAGTTCCAGCCACTGGTTGGCGAAGTTCTGCACCAGGGCTTCGGACTTGGGGGAAGCGATCATGCGGCGGACCTGCCGCTCCAACTGATCGCCTTCGCGTAGTTTCCCTTCCCAGGCCAGCAGCAGCAGTTCGTCGTCGGGCATGCTGCTCCACAAAAAGTAGGACAGGGCCGTCGCCAATTCATAATCCGTCAGCAAACGATCAGCGCCGGGTTCGCCGGGCGATTCCACGCGGAACAAAAAGTGGGGCGAAGCCAGCACGGCCTGCATCGCCAGCTGGATACCGGCCGAGAACGAATTCTCCTTCTCTCTGCCGATCTCCGCCAGCGCGACCAGACGATCAACTTCCTGGTCGCTGACCGGGCGACGGAACGCCCTGCTGGCAAACCGGGACAGCACCTGGCGGGACGCCTGGGCCGGCGGCGTTTTGTCGCTGGGGAACAGGAACAGGATCTTTTTCTCGGCATTAAGCGCAGCCGGAGGCGCCTGCTGCGGTCCGCGAATCTCCACATGGCCCACATACAGGTTGCGGTCGCGACGTCGACGGTCCTTGGCTTTGGGATCGTAGAAATCGTTGAAAAACGCGACACCCACTTTATGCGAGCCCTTTTTCACGTCGACCGACACCACATAGGTGCCGGGCTTCTCTTCTTCGGCCGGCACATCGACCGTTTTCACTTCGCGGCCGTCGAGAATAAAGGTGATCTGGGCCGGTTCATCGCCGGCCTGGTCGCCCCAGGACAGGGCGGAAAATTCGTACTTGCCGTCGTAAGGAAAATCAAAGTCAAAGCCCAGTTCGGCCCGCGAGGTCATCGCCCGGGCGGTCCCATTGGTCAGCGACGATTTGCCGTCGACATCGCGCATGGACTCGGCCCTGATCCGCTTGCTGGTCGGTGACCAGGGCTGCTCACGGGCGATCGCCTGCTGCGCGATCGCTTCGGCCGCGTCGAGATATTTTTCCATCAACAGGGGCGGCAGCGACAGCACGTCGCCAATGTTGTCGAACCCGTAACCAACATCGTCGCCGGGGAAATCGGCGGCCGGGGCGTATTCCACGCCGGTCAGATCACGGATGGTGTTCTGGTACTCGTTCCGGTTCAAGCGGCGGATCGTAGGACGGCCCGGGCTGGGCGTTCCACTGCAGTCGATATCGTTGGCGGTGGCTTCGATCCAGTCGGCCAAAAAGTCGCGTTGGGAGGTCGGCAGCGCCGGCGATTCTTCCGGGGGCATTTGACCGTTGCGCAAACGCTGCACCACGCGGAGCCAGCGGTTGCGTCCTTCCAGAATCGATTGCGCCGTGTGGAACGACGTCATGTTGAATTCGCCCTCGGACAGATCAGCCGAGTGGCACTCCACACAGTACGTTTTCAGCAACGGAACGACCCGTTGCCGATACTCTGTTTCACGCGTCGGAGAAACGGCGGTCGCCGCGGACGCAGTCAGAAAACAGATCAAACACACCAGTCCAGGAAGGACAACGGACCCGGTGGTTTGAAGGCGGGAAAGTAGGGTAGGCATCATAACTTTATTATATCAACAAGCATGGATAACGCGAAGCTCAACCTGCGATCCGCCCCGCATTTTGCACCCTTTTCCGGCCCCCCCAGAAAGTCGTAAAAAAGAGCGAATTTTCTGGCGAACGGGATCTGGTATGCTGGTACAGAAAGATGGCGCCGGGCAGAACGTTTGTTACTGCCGGTCCCGTTTTTTTCGGCCGCCGGCGAAACGCTTTGCCGGTCCGATGTTGATATGCTCTTGCCTGCAGGCTGCCCAAAAAACGATGGCGAAAAAGAAGAAAATCCGCACCGAATTCCGAAAAAAGTACGGCGGCCGCAGTCGCGACGGCGATCTCACGCGCGACTACAAAGCCGGCGGCGAAAACGCCGACGCACAGCACTCGGAACGGATCAGCGGCAAAGGCAGTCTGACCCGGCATCGGACCATTACCGGCGGACAAACCGAAGCAGAAGAAACGGCCTTTGCGGTCGAGCTCTCGGTGGACGAAGCCCAGAGCAAACAGGGACGCGTGCTGAGCATCCACGGGCTCAACAGCTTTGTCATGTCGGACGACGGCATTCGCTACCAGTGCTCGACTCGCGGCCTGCTCAAAAGCCTGAACACCGACCAGCGGAATGTCATCGCCGTGGGCGATCGCGTTTCGATTCGCGTCGTCAGCGAGGGCGAAGGCGTCATCGACCGGATTGAACCCCGCCGCGGAGTCATCAGCCGCACCAGTCGCGGGCGGCAGCATGTCATCGTGGCGAACGTCGACCAACTGCTGATTATCACCAGCGCCGCTGAGCCAGGCCTGAAGCCGAACCTGGTCGATCGCTTCCTGCTGACGGCCGAAAAATCGCACATTCGCCCCATCATCTGTATCAACAAGGTTGACCTGATCGACCCGGCCGACCTGCAGCCGCTGATCGGCGTTTACAGCCAGATGGGATACCGCGTGCTGCTGATGTCGGCGGCCACAGGCGTGGGCGTCGACCGTTTGCGGCAACTGACCGCAGGCAAGCAGAGCGTCGTGGCGGGCCAGTCCGGCGTCGGCAAATCTTCGCTGCTCAACTCCATTGAATCAGGACTGGCCCTGCGCGTGCAAACAGTCAGCCAGGAGAACCAGAAAGGACGCCATACCACGACGGCTGGCAAACTGATCCCGCTGTCGATGGGCGGCTACGTGGTGGATACGCCCGGCATCCGGCAGTTTGAATTGTGGGACGTGATCCCGCAGGAGGTAGCCGGCTTTTATCCTGATATTCGCCCGTTTGTCAGCCTGTGCCGCTTTCCTGATTGCACCCACACACACGAAGCGGATTGCGCGGTCAAACACGCAGTCGGCGACGGACGGCTCGACGCCCGCCGGTACGAAAGCTATCGCTACCTGTTCGAAGGCGAAATGGTGTAACCCAAGGCCTGAGTCCAAAAAAACGGGCGCTTAAAAAAACTGCCCCGCGTGACGAATCGTCAGCGGGGCAGCGAAATCAGTAGCGTCGCCCCTGAATCAGCGGCGATCGTGTTTTCTCAATTGGACTACGCTTCCTGGCCGGTCAAGCCGCGCAGGACATCCCAGGCGCTGGCTTCGGTGTCGCTGTCTTTGGAAACCGACTTTTTGGGAGCTTCCGGCTTCTTTTTCGGAGCGGCTTCCGGCTTCTTCTTGGGGGCTTCGTCCGCTTTCTTCTCCTCCGCGCCGTCAGATTTTTTCTCCGCCGACGGGGCGTGGGGCCGGTGGCCGAACGGGCCGAAATGATGGCCCGGGAAGTGACCCCGGAAATGTCCCCAACCGGGATGGCCAGGGCCGCCCGGATGGCCAGGGCCGTGCGGGTGACTCGGCGCGGCCGCTGCTCCCGGAGCCCCTTTGGAGGCCTGGAGCAGGTTCAGCACGCGATCCAGCTTCTGCTCGAGCTGTTCAATGCGTCCCTTCAGATCCCCATCGGAAGCCGAACCGTGGTGGCTCGGACCATGAGAAGCCGACGGGCTATGATGCGCGGACGGGCCGTGACCATGATGCGAGAACGGGCCGTGACCATGATGCGAGAAAGGGCCGTGACCATGATGCGAGAACGGGCCATGACCATGGTGCGAGAACGGACCGTGGTGGCCGTGATGCGCGAACGGACCGTGGTGGCCGCGATGCGCGAACGGGCCATGGTGACCGTGATGCGAGAACGGGCCATGGTGGCCGTGATGCGAGAACGGGCCATGGTGGCCGTGATGCGCGAACGGACCGTGGTGGCCGTGATGCGCGAACGGGCCATGGTGGCCGCGATGCGCGAACGGGCCATGGTGGCCGCGATGCGCGAACGGGCCATGGTGGCCGTGATGCGCGAACGGACCGTGGTGACCGCGGTGTGCGAATAACCCGAACGGACCGTGGTGGCGATGATGTCCATGGTGCGCGTGATGGCCATGATGTCCATGGTGCGCGTGATGGCCATGATGGCCATGGTGCGCGTGATGGCCATGATGGCCATGGTGCGCGTGATGGCCATGATGGCCATGGTGCGCGTGATGGCCATGATGGCCGTGCTCACTCTTGCCGTGGCCCTTGGCTTCGCAGGCAGCGCACTTGCCGTGGCCCTTGGCTTCGCAGGCAGCGCACTTGCCGTCTCCCTTGGCTTCACAGGCAGCGCATTTGCCGTCGCCCTTGGCTTCACAGGCAGCGCACTTGCCGTCTTGCTTGCATTCCTGTGACTTCTCGCCGACCGTTTTGTCGGTCTGTTTGCTTGAGGCTTTGTCTTTGGAGCCGTCTTTTTTCACTTCGAGAACTTTGGCGATGTCCGTCTTCTGAAAACTTTCGGTCGTCAAATCCGACGGCGAGGCCGCGGCGACTTCCCCTGGCGACTCGACGCTCGGCGGCTCGTCGATCGAATCCTCCGCGGCGGCGTACGCCGGCAAGCCGAGGGCGGCGACTGCTGCGATACTCAGCAACCAACGCGGACTGCTAAAAAATTGCATGTTGAAACTCCAAGTCCATAAGAGGGGGGGAACGACGGCAATCAGACGCTAGCACGCGACCGGATCGCTCTCCATGAGTTTGAAGAGCCTGAATTAGCAGGAGATCCGTACTTGCTAGCGTTGCAGCCATGCGCAAGGCGGCCCGGGAATACAGACCGCTCCCCTCATAAACCCCACAGACGACTCGAAGTTTTGCCGTTTTTTCCGTTTTTCCTGAAACAGACTGGCGCCGGCGGACCAGGCGGCCGACGACATGCGCGGGCACGACGCCCGGTTCGCCGTCCTAGAACTCAAGGTCGTTTCCTTGGCCCAGCAGTTCGGTCTGGCGACGCTGGATGATCTCTTCGCGGGCAGCATTCCGCTTCTCGATCGCTTCGCCCAGCCTCTCCAGCTCGGCTCCCAGCGATTCCAGATTCAACTGGCGTCGTTTTTGCCGTACTTCAAAATGCCGCTCGATCGCCTGGCGCACTTCCGCTTCCAGCTTTTCCCTTTCCTTTCCCTCGGCGTTCCGGCAGCGTTCTGCCAGTTCCAGCGTGCGACGATTCAGCTCCGCATCCTGCTCTTCCAGCTCCGCCATTTCCCGATCCTCAGGATAATCCCGAGACAGGCTCCCAGCTCCCGCTTCGTCTGCCCGTGGCGGCGGACCATGCGGAGGCGGACCATGCGGAGGCGGACCATGCGGAGGCGGACCATGCGGAGGCGGACCATGCGGAGGCGGACCATGATGCGGTGGTGGGCCGTGATGCGGTGGCGGACCGTGCGGCGGCCGACCATGGGGCGGCGGGCCGCCGTGGGGTCCGTGCGGCGGCGGACCGCCGGGGGGATGGCCGGCGCGCGGAGGATCGCCGGGGGGAGCATCGTCGAATTCAAAACCGACCGCCTGGTCGCGGCGATGCTCGCGCACCCGGGCATCGGACCAGTCGTGATCGGGACCAGGACGGCCGCAACCGGACTGGCCAGCAAACAGGCAGACCAGCAGCAACACCGGCCCCAGTGGCAAAGGGCGCATCATGAGGGAAATCTCCAGCGGGCAGGTCCTGTCAGGGGGGCGACCCGCCTGGGGACCACGGAGGAAGGAAGGAGGGCAGGGGAGGTCGTCACGCCTAAAAGGAGCCAGCGTCGAGGTCGTTTTCCAGCTGCTGCAGGTCCGTATCCAGGCGACTCCCAGGCGACCAGCGCGGGGCGATCTCCTCCTGGGCTTCCTGGATCGAGAGACCCACCTGTTCAAAACGCAGATCCAGATCATCGTCCCACGTCGCACGGCCTGGCGTCTCTTCCGACCCCGCTGGCGGCGCAGCATGTTCCACAATCTGGGCGGGGGTTTCGAGGTTTTCCGACCAAGGCAGGGAGCCGAACTGGCCCAGGTTCACGGCCGTCAGCAGCAGGGCCGCAATCAGCGCTCCGCTGACCAGCAGCGTGGGCCAGACGAACTTGCCTTTGTCCCGTTTTCCACCGTGAGGCGACCGTTTCGCCAAGGGCTTGGCCTGGCCGCTGACAGGAACGGGACGGGACGAGGGGTTCTGCAGGCGACTAAGAAACAGGTCGGGATCAAAGTCGCTTGCCGCCTGGTCCAGCTGCCGGCCGAGCGACGTCCAGGCAGCCCGCAGTTCGGCTGCAGCGGGCGACAAGGTCGGCTCAGGCCCTTCCAGCGGGGCCGTGATCTGTTCCAGCTCCTGCAGTTCGCTGTTGGGGCCCTGGCGGGCGCGTCGATCAGAGGAGAATCCGTTATTCGCGTTCATGGCGATTCCTCGGTCATATTTTTCCGCAAGGCGGCCAGGCCGCGGCGGCAGTGGCTCAGCACCGTATTCAGCGGCAAACCGGTCGTTTCGGCAATTTCTGCGAAACCCAGGTCGCCATAAAATCGCAGCAACAGCACCCGTCGCTGTGCTTCGGACAAATGTTCCAGCGCCTGGGCCAGCTCCTGGCGGGATTCTTCCGCCAGCATGGCCGCTTCGGGGTCGGCGTGCGCCGCGGAAGGCTCCAGGATCCGCCACGCCTGGGAGCCGACGTTGACCTCGATCTGTTTTTTCCGATAGCGATCAATCAACAGGCGGTCGGCGATCCGCATTAACCAGGCGCGAGCCTGGCCTTGCTCCTGATACTGATCGCCTGCCATAAATGCTTTGCGGAAAACCTCTTGTAACAAATCGTCGGCCAGATCCACCCGTTGCACGGCCCCCAGAAGGTACCCGCGCACCGCGGCCCCGTGCTCGCGGACCCAGCACTCCAGTCGTCGATGCAAGTCAGTGGGGGGGCTCATTAGCTTCATGTCGAGACTGTTAACGGGGCGGGCCGCTCCTTATTGCAAAGGATTCCCGGCCGCACTCGATTTTCTGTCAAAAATCCGGCGGCGGGGCGTTCAGGCAAGGGATCCCGAACGGTCACTCCCGTCCCAGCCGCGACGCCTACAGATCACTCAGGCCCTGGAGTTTCTGCTTCAGGCGCCGGAAGCTCTCGCGCGGCTCGCCGGCGGACAAGGCGTCCTCGCGCAACGGAGCGATCGCCGCGTAGGCCTGGGAAGCCAGGCGACGGACGTCCTGGGGGGAAATCTCTTCTTCGGCCAGCATGGCGGAGTGCAGATAGGCCAGCTGCAGGCGCAACTGGCGACTGCGGGAGTCGTTCGGGTCCCGATGCTCGGATGCGCGAATCGCCGTCAACATCGCCTCGGAGGCTGCCTCGGCGGCGGCCGGCGCCAGGTCGGCCGCCACGCTCTGGTACTTCCGCACCAGCAGGTTCGCCTTGAGCGCCAGGGCGCGGAACTGCAGGTCGTCCCGAGCTTCGGGGAATTCCTGCATGGCGGCGACCAGCTTCAGCACCAACTCCGCATCCAGCATCGCCTGGGCGTACTGCTCAGGGTCTTTCGTCTTCAGAAGGGTTTCGCCCCGCAGCAGCGACAGGCCAAGCGAATACAGGATCATCCGCGATTCCTGCGGCGGGAACAGATCCAGATGGGAGGCGATCACGGCGGCCCGTTCCATCGGCTCCTCTTTCGCCAGGATCAACACCTCGACGGCCGAGAACAGTTCATGGGCGGCGACCGACTTGTCCCCTTCGCGGACAGCCGTGACAATCGCCTGGGCCAGTTCCGTCGCTTCCGCGAAGCGTTCGAGCTGCAGTTGCAACTGCGCGCGATGGACCTGGTAGCGGGACCAGTCCGGGCTCTTTTGGCGGAGGGCGTCTTCGATTGCCAGAGCGGCCTGTTCGTCGGCCGCAGCGTACATGGCGGCCTGGGCTTCCCCTTCCAGGTTCTTGCCGGCGTACTGTATCGCCTGGCTGAGCCGGCTGCGGGATTCGGCCTGGAGGGAGGGCGGCGATTTTTCCACGGCGGCCTGGAGATGCTCGATCGTTTCTTTTTCAAAGGCCGCCTGTTCGTCGAGGGGGACGTACCCGCCGGCCGTTTGCCGCAAGCGGCAGCGTCCCCAGTCGGCCAGGGCGACCGATTCCTGCGTCTCATCCGGGGCCGCCTTTGCGGCGGCAAGGGCGTTGCGGTAAGCGTCCTGCGCGGCGGCATACGCTTCGGGGGCTGCTTTCGGTTCGGCCCCATCGGCGACCGATTCCAGCAGATGGGCGACGGTCAGCAGCGCCGTAAAGCGATGGTCGGCGGGCGATTTTTCCAGCGCCTGTCCCGCCAGATCAAGCCCCTTGAACAAATGCTCCTGCCGCTGGCTGGCGTCGTAAAAGGCCAGCAACCGCTCCGCCTCGGCAGCCGACTCCAGTCCCGCCGTCACATAGAGAGTGTCAATTCCTGACATTGCAGACCCGGCGAGAGGAACCACAGCGGCCGCAGACAGTTCGATCGATTGGCTCAGCAGACGCATCTGTTCGCTGCGGTCGCGCGGCCCCTCTTGCGCCGCGTACAGATCGGCCCAGGCCTGCGCCAGTTTCGCATGGGGCGAATTACGGTCCAGCTCCGCCGCCTGCCGGGCGAGATTTTCCAGCAACGCCAGACGGACCGCCGGCGACAAATCGGAGCGCTGCTCAATCGCCAGGCACTGGCCGGCCACATTCTCGACCGTCGGTGCGTACTTCGCGGACGAAGCAAACGCGGTTTGCGCCGCCGCTTCCTCGGCGCCGTCAGCCGGGTGCAACTCGTCGCACAGCAGCTGTTCGGCCTGGGTCTGATAAATGATAGCCAGCGCCAGACGAAGATCATCGGACAGCGGTTCCGCCGCCTTGCTCTTAACAAACCGGGCGGCCGCAGCCAAAGCCGGGTCGATCAGACGCAGGCGTTGTGATTTTCCTTCCGGTCCGACTGCGCTAATGCGGCGCAGCAGCTGGCCGTACGACGTGACGGCCGACGAATTCTCCGCCGCCTGGGCCGAATACGCCTGGGCCGCCGCCCAGGCGACCTGCACCGGGATTTCCGCCAGCGGCAAGGAAGGAGCGGTCGCCACGATCTTTTCCAGGTCGGGCGGATCCAGCGCACTCCAGGCCAGCACCCGCAAACTGTCGGCCCTGCGATGCTGGACCGCTGTTAACGGCAGGCGGTCGCCGTCAAAGGCCAGCCATTCCGTCGCCTGCCTGGCGCCGGCGGCTGTATAGGCGGGGACCAGGATCTGGTTGAGCGGAGCCTGCTGGAGCGCTTCGGCGGCCTGGAGCAAGACTTCCACCGCCGCCTGCTGTCGCCCGGGACTCGTCAGGGGTCCTTGCGGCGGGGCCGCAAAAGCCCGCGTCGTCGCATCCCCCGCCGCGACCAGCCGCGCGGCCACACGATCCGCCTGGCCGCGCACGTAGGCGGCGTAAGGCTCCTTCTGGAATGCGGCCGGCGTTTCGTCCAGCAGGGCGATCGACGGCCCGGCGTCGGCGGCGCCCGGCTGCAGCAGGCACTCGGCCAGACAGGCTTTCAAACGCGGATCGGGACTTCCCTCGGCCAGCAAATCGCGGCAACGGTTGCCCAGAAACTCCAGGTCGGCCGCCAGACTGGCCGTCGGATGCTCCAGCCGCTCAAGCACGTCATGCAGCATGGCTGTCTGCCCCGCTGCAGGACCGACCGCCGGACTCTTGATTGCTGCCGGATCGGCCGGCTTTGCACCGCCCGTCTGCGACCGCACCGCCGCGGTCCCGGTGGTCGGATGGGCCGGCTCCACCTTCACGGGATCTGTTTCGACCGTGACCAGTCCCCCGAACCAGCCTTTGCTGAAACCGTACGGAACCAGCGAAATGGCGACCAGGATCAACAGCGCACTGAGCACCAGGAACGGCGTCGCCCGACGTCGCGAAGGAAGCCTCACCGCCGCTGTCGTGGACCGGGGCGTTGGCTGGGCTGCGGTGCCGTCGGGCCGTGCCGCCCGGGTTTCCGCTCCGATCCGCTGCCTGGGCTCCCGCGCGGCGATCACCGGCTCGGCGGACGCTTTGGCCGCGGTCTCGCTTGCGGGCAGATCCGCCGGCTGGTCCACGAGCTGGCCTGATGGTTCGTCCGCCGAGTGGCTGGCGCCTTCGTCCAACGGCGGTTGATCCGGCCTGGCTTCAGTCGCTGACGAAGCGGCCAGACGGGTGCGATACGCTTCGCCCAGGGCGGTGACGAAGTCGCTGCAGCTGGGGTAACGCTCGGTCGGCTCGCGAGCGGCCGCCCGTTCCACGACCGCTCTTTCCTCGGGCGGCAACAGGTCAAACTGGAAGCGATTCTCGGTGCGGGCCGTCATAATGCCGGTGAGCGTTTTATCCTCAAACGGCAGATCGCCGCAGCGCAGCTCAAAGTAACTGATCGCCAGGGAGAACTGATCCGACGCCGGGCTGGGCCGCGCCGTCGACAGAATCTCCGGCGCCCCATAGGCGATCGTATAAGAGTTATTTGCGGTGACGCGATAGTCGAGCGTGGATTTGGCCAGACCAAAGTCGCACACCTGGGCGGCCCCGCTGACCAGCAGAATGTTTTGCGGTTTGATGTCGCAATGCTGAACGTGGTGCTTCTGATTCAGCAGGTCGATCGCTTTGGCCGACTCGCCCAGATAACCGAGCAGTTCCTCGGGCGGGATGCCCTGCAGGCCTTGCTCCTGGCATTCGTGCATCCGGTCCAGCAGGTTGCAGTCGCCCAGCCCCATCGCAATCAGCAACTGCACCGCCTGGCGGGGTCCCGTGCCGAACAACGCCGACTCCCGGGAGCGTTCCTCCCCTGCGGCTGAACCCTTCGGTCCCGAGGCGTCGTCCGCACCGCCCTCGTCGTCGGTCAACGGGAATTCATCGTTCGCCTCCAGGTCGACCAGATGCGGGGCGTCGCGGTGGGAGTCGCCCGCCGGCTCCCGCGGAGGTTTTGCGACATGGTCCAGCAGATTGCCCTGGGAGTCTTTCATCCAGAACGCGACAATCGGCGTCAGATGCGGGTGATGGACGTTCTTGACCAGTTCCAGCGCGCGGAGCTCTTTGCCGCCGGTCTGGGGATCTACACGGTAGATGATTTTGAGCGCCACCTCGACGCCGCCGGCCGAAACGGCCTTCCAGACTTCGCCAATGCCGCCCTGACCCAGGGGATGCAACAGACGATATCCGGGAACCGGCTCATCGCCTTCGCGATATCTCTGAGAGTGAATCGAAGCAGGAGGCACAGCATCAACCCCGTAAAAGTCGCCGGATCTCGATACCAAGAATATGCCGTAGATACGTCGGTAGGTCCAGGCACGCCCGGATAAAAGACCAGGCAAAGTGAGGGCGCACGGCGACGAAGACGCGGCTTTTCTCACCGATTGGGCCCGTTCCATGAGAAACGGCAAGCCTGCCGTCGGCGCGAATTACGCGATCTGGCGGGCGAAGGATCGACAAAGACCGTGCTAGCAAACACGCCCTGGCGGGGGTGCTATTCGGGGGTGACGGTGACCAGCTCGCTGGAGACCGATTCGATCTGCGCGCCGTCGATCCGGGCGCACTCTTCGGCGTAGGAGATCAGCAGGGCCAGATCGCACAGGCGATTGATGCGACGCGGCACGCCGGCTGTCAGTTCGTGGATGCTTTCCACGGCGTCGGGCGTAAAGATTTCCGTCTGCGCGCCGGCCGCACGCATCCGATGGGCGATGTAGCTGACCGACTCTTCCCGCGTGAAAGGCCGCAACAGACACTTCACATCGACGCGGCTATCCAGCTGCGGCGCCCGATCCAGCGAAGTCAGCAGCGACGTCTGCCCGATCAGCAGCAAGGTCAGCGCGGGCCCCTGCGCGTACTCCATATTCAACAGCAGCCGCATCGTTTCCAGGGCGCCTGTATCCGCCAGCAGATGGGCCTCGTCGACCATCACCACCGCATGGCGATTCTGGGCGGAGTTTTCTTTGAGCGTTTTCTGAATGCGCCGTACGCTTTGATCCATGGCGACGGGGGAGGTACGTTCGACCGTATCGCCGGTCAATTCGTCAGCCAGGTAGGCCAGCAACTGGTCAGGCGGCATCTGGGGAAAAACCAGATGCACCACGGGCGAGAATTGTTCGTTCAGCTGATCGGCCATTGCCTGGGCCAGCAAAGTTTTCCCCAGTCCCGCAACGCCGCTAAGCACGGCCAGGCCGCGCCGATTCTCGATGGCGTAGCGCAGCTTGAGCAGCGCCCCCTGGTGGGCCTCGCCAGGGTAATAGAATCGCGCATCCGAAGTATTTTCGAACGGCTTGTTTTCTAGTTGCCAGTACTTTTCGTACATGATCAAAGACCGCAGGGCGCCGGTGGTTAGCGAACGAAATTGTCGATGACGCCTGTATGCTCAATCCCGGCCGCCTGCAGGCGGCCAATCAGCGAGGCAGTCTGCAGGTCGGTGGTCTGACGATGGTCGCGAACCAGCAAGGCCGCGTCGATGAAACTGTCGTTATCCGCCGCAAACAGCTGCAGGGCCGATCCGCCCGCTTCGCCAGCATCGATAATCACCAGGTCGAATTCGTCGGACTGCTTCGCCAGCATGGCCAGCAAGCGTTCAAACGCAGGCTTCTCCACACTGGCCCGCAGGGGCACCAGGGTCAGCTGGTCATCGAGAGCATAAATGGCCGTTTCACTCAGCGGCAGTTTTTCCACCACCGCGTCATTCCAGCAGCAAGGCGAGGACAGGCCGACCTGCGAAGAAATCCCGGGCCGCGCCGTATCGGCGTCGACCAGCAGCACGCGTTGCCCTTCTGAACAGGCCCGCGCCAGACAGAGCGCGGCCGTCGTCCGGCCGATCCCTTCCCCTTCGCCCGTGATGGCGATGGTGCGTCCGCCCGATTCGGTCAGCAGCGTTTGCGCCACCTGCTTCCAGGCGTCGAAATCCTCCGCCAACAGATCCTTGCAAACCGTCGGCCAGTCCAGACGATCCACTTCCCAGACCGGGTTCAGCCGGGCAGCCGCCGGATGTTTCAGCGTGACGGGCCCTTCGACGCCAAAGTTCCGCTTTTCCGTCGAGGCGGCAACCGCATCCGAAACGCCACTCGCCGCGACCACCGTTTCCGCAACCGCAGGCAGCGGATTCACGGCCGGCATCGGAGCCGGCATCGGAGCCGGCTCGATCGCCGGCGCTGGCGCCGCTTTCTCTTCAGCAATCGGGGCTTCGGCAATCGGGGCTTCCACTGCGGGCGTTTCCACGACCGGTGGTTTTGCAACGGGAGCTTTCACCACGGGCGTTTCTGCGACCGGCGGTTTAGCGACGGGAGCTTCCACAACCGGAGTTTCCACAACCGGAGCTGCCACAACCGGTGGCGCTTGAACGACCGGCGTTTCGACGACCGGCGTTTTCCTTGGCCGGGCCACGCCAGGCTGCGGCAGCAGGGCGTCTTCCAGCATCGACGGCGTGCTGTGCGGGCTCACGACGGGAGCCTGCGTCGCCAGCGTTTCGATGACGGGAGCCGGCGGTTCTACGGCAACCGGTTCTTCGACCGCGGGCGACTCTACCACAGCGACAGGTGTTTCAACCTCGACCGGCGCTTGAATCTTGACCGGCGCTTGAACGGCAACAGGTTCTTGAACGGCAACAGGTTCTTGGACGGCAACAGGTTCTTGAACGGCAACAGGTTCTTGAACGGCAACAGGTTCTTCAACCGCGACCGGTTCTTGAACAGGCGCGGGGGCTTCGACCGGCAACGGCGGCGCGAAAACCGGGAGGGAGCCTAAGGTCGGCTGGACGAGGTTATCGGTCTGGTCGAAATGATCCGCTTGCCCCGGCAGATCGGCGTCCACCGGCACGATCATCCCGTAATTTTCCGACGCCAGCTCGATCGCCCACACGTTCACCGAAGCGATCGCGTTGATCGTATAGGGATCGCGGGCCGACTCGTGCGGAGCCACATCAATCAGAATGGCTTCCTCCCGCGACGCGGCTTTTTCTTTTGTCGCTGGCTCATTCACGGGAGCCTGATGCTGTTCTTTCACCTCCGCCTGGGGCGGAGCAGGCGCCGCTTCTTCCCCAGCAGCCGGAGCAGGCTGGAAGGGCGCTTGGCGCACAGGCGCTTGCTGGCTCGGAGCAAGCGGGGCGGCAGGCGCCGGAGCGCTGGCGAACGGCGGCGGATAGTTATTCGGCTGGGCGGCCGGCGGCGCAAACTGCGGCGCTTCGGGCGCCGGAGCCCGCGAAAAAAGCGGCTGATATGCGTCCGTCGGCGAAGGGGCGTATTCGTACCCGGGAACCGGTCGCGTGTACGGAGCGGCGTTCGAGGGTCCGGCCGCTTCCTGCCAGGATCGCGGCGGGGCAGGGGAGGGCGCGTAATTCGACGGCGTTGCAGCCGGGTTCTGTTCCTGGGTGGGCTGGGGATGCGCGCTATCGACCCGGTACCAGGAGCCTTTGTCGTACTGGTTTTCCACCACGATTGCTTCCGTCTCTTTCTGGGTTTCCGACAGACTGGCGGGCCGCAACACGCGGGCCGTCTCCTCTGCCGTCGGCAGCATCGCGCCCTCGGAAGTCAACTCGCGGGCGTAGGCCTTGATAAACGCCTGATCCAGGTTTGTCATCGTTGAACTCGCGGCTGCGGTTGAGGAAATGCGCCGGTGGACGACGCAGTGGCGGGGCCCGAGTAGGCTCCGGGATCGGACGAATTCCGTTCGCCCTGGCCTTCGTAGGCCGGATAACGAAACCGCGAGGGATCCGTACGCGGATAGTCGTTCGACGCCAATGGCGCCTCGCCCGGCGGTAACTCACGGGCGGCCTGCTGGTCCAGCGCCGCCGGACTCATCGCTTCCGGCCTCATCGCTTCCGACTGGGCGGCCGGCGAGGCCGACGCTTCCAGGTTGGGCGCTTCCAGACGCAGGTTGAAATCCGGGTTCTCCGTCAGGGAAAGGTCTTCCGGCTCAAAGGCCGAAATCGGCTCGGCGATCGGTTCCGCGGCAGGCAATCCCGAGGCCACCGACGGGCTGTTGTCCTGGGCGACCAGAGAAAATTCGTCGTCGCTGGCGTCCAAGTCGTCGGGCGCCGCGCCCCAGTTGAAGATCGTCAGATAAGCCAGCACAAAGAAACTGCCCAGTCCCATCAGCACCAGGCCCTGCATCAGCATCGATCCCCAGCGCGACGGGGCCGGCGCTTCCCGTTCCCGGCGGCGGCGCGAGCGTTCGCGACTGTCGCTGGCGGGCTGCTCTTCGTCGTATTCGGCCTGTTCGCTGTCGTCATCGGCGAGGTCGTCAATGAGTTTCTCCGCCAGGTCGTCGTACGCGTCGTGGCCGGCGACTTCTTCCTGGTCTTCGGTCGCTTCCAGGGCGGGAGAGTCGACGGCCGCAGCAGGCGCGCTCTCTTCTTCGTAGTCGTCCTCTTCCAGCAAAGCCGAAGGCAGATCGCCTGCGGGCTCCGGGAGCGGTTCGTTCCGCACGGTCAAATCAGGGGCCGACAGTAGTAAACGCACTTCCGACACATCGGCTCGGCGACCTGGCTTCAGGGGCGAAAGTCGTTTCGTGGGTGTCAGGGTACTCATTGTGGCTTCCTTGCCGCTTACGAAATGCCCGCTGCTGGCGCAGTTGCAAACATGGGGTTATAGATGTTTATCGGCGCCGGTAACGTGATGCTTGAGCATTATCCTAACTTTAACGACCAGGGGGTTTTTAACGATCAGGTCGTCTGGACTACTCCCTGACGGTTACTCACGGCCAGTTCCGCCGCCCAGGACTGCCTGCCTTTTGGGGGATTAACGGCAGGGCAATCCCGAGTGGATTCCCGGGGCAGAAGACATTCTGCGGCTTGCCGGTCAGCGACGGGCCGGAGATCGTTCCGAACCGGCGCCTGCCTGAGCAGGACTATCCTTAGCAAGGTTTGCCGCTGCTGCAAAGGTGAATTTCCACATCCTGGACCTGTCGGCAGATACTGACGGCGTTCCCCAGGAACAGGATTCGTAAACGACGGAACGGCGTCAGGATCGAGGGGAAAATAACTTCGGTTTTTGCCTCACGGCGCGATGCGGAACCCATCGGTCGCGCGTTGCTGAACGCGCCAGAGCCTGGCCGTTGTTTCGAGAAGACTCCCTCCAAAGTCTGGCGACTTCGGCTACCTGCTGGCTGACGCCCCGGGAGGGAATCAACGAGGTTATTTTCCCTTGTTCCTTACCTCCTGATTCCTCCGCATGACGAACTGCTAGCGTCAAGCGGGCGATCGTTGGCGCCAGCGGTGCGATGACTCGACTTCGACGCCAGAATGCCCTTGCTCTGCGGGGGCGAAGTTTCTAGCATGCGCGGCCTGTCGGTTCCACCGAGGAGCCAGCCGATGTTTCTCTTGCAGCACCTTTGGGTTCGGCATGCGTAATTTTGTCCGCGTCTTGAAAATTGCTCTCCGGTTCCGCTTGACGCTGATCGCGGCCGTCACCTGCTCCTTTATGGTGGCCGGTCTCTGGGGAGCAAATATTGGCGCCGTTTATCCTTTCGTCGAAGTCGTTTTCCAGGGCGACTCGATGCACCAGTGGGTCGACGAACGGACGGTCGAATCCCGACAGTCGATTGTCGATCTTAAAAAGCAGGTCGCCGATCTGCGGCAAGCAGATGCCAATAACTCCCCGGCGGAATTGTCGCTGCTGGAGACCCGACTGGAGGCCGAAGAAGCCAGCCTGCAGGGACTCCTGTGGCTGACGCCCTATATAAAGGGTTACCTGCCGGACGACGCCTTTGCGACGCTGGTGCTGATGGTTGTCTTTTTGATGGGGGCTACGGCCGTCAAAGGGGTGCTGCTGGTCATGAACCTGTGCCTGGTCGGACGGGTCGCCCAGCTGACCACTCTGGAACTGCGCACCCAGTTCTTTAACCGCACGCTCGATATGCCGCTGAGCTCTTTCGGACAGGATCGCACTAGCGAACTGATGAGCCGCATGAGCGGCGACGTCAACACCATCGGCGTGGGCGTGTCGCAGCTGTTCACCAAAACGATCGGCGAGCCGCTGAAAATGCTCGTCTGTTTTGCGGGGGCCGCGTTCATCAGTTGGCGACTGCTGCTGTTCTCCTTGTTGATCGCTCCGCCCGCCATGTTTTTGATGTATCGCCTGTCGGGGTCGATCAAACGGGCCAACCGCCGGGCGATGGAAGAAATGGCCCGCTTGTACGGCCGCCTCAGCGAAACCTTCGTTGGCATTACGGCCGTCAAAGCATTCAGCACCGAAGGTTTTGAGAAAAACCGCTTCCGCGAAACGGCCCTGTCGCTGTTCCGCAAGCAGCTGCTGATTGTGTGGTACAGCTCATTCGTACGGGTGAACAATGAGATCTTTGGCGTCGGCGTAATCTGCCTGGCGATTCTCTCTGGCGGCTACCTGGTGCTGACGGGCGAAACGCACCTGTTCGGGCTGCCGATGACGGCCCGGCCGTTGTCGTTTGGTTCGCTGATGGTGTTCTATGCGTTCCTGGTCGGCGTGAGCGATCCGGCCCGCAAGCTGAACGAGGTCTTCAACCAGCTGCAGGCCGCCAACGCGGCGTCGGACCGCTTGTTCGAAATGCTGGACCGGGAGCCGACCATCGTCGACCCGGCCGAACCCCAGCCTTTAACCAGCGCCCGGAAAGAGATCGTCTTTGAGAACGTCACCTTCGGGTACGATGAAACGGCCCCCATCCTGCACAACGTAAACCTGCGCATCCGCAACGGAGAAACTCTGGCCATTGTCGGTCCCAACGGCTGCGGCAAAAGCACGCTGACCAAACTTCTGACCCGGTTCTACGACCCGCAGCAAGGGAGCGTCCGGCTGGAGAACCTGGATCTGACCCAGGTGCGGCAGCACGACCTGCGTTCGCGGATCGGCATGGTCACGCAGAACGCGCTGCTGTTCGATGAGTCGATCGCCTTTAACATTCGCTACGGCTCGCCCGAGGCGACCGACGAACAGGTGATAGCGGCCGCCAAAAAAGCGTACGCGCATGAGTTCATTCTGGAAACCGAAGAGGGCTACGCCACCTGCGTAGGCGAACAAGGGAAGCGTCTGTCGGGCGGGCAGCAGCAGCGGGTATCGCTGGCCCGGGCCATTTTGCGCGATCCCGACATCCTGATTCTCGACGAGGCGACCAGCCAGATCGATATCAAGAGCGAGCAGCTGATCCACGAGGCGCTGAAGAATTTCATCGTCGACCGGACCACGATCATGATCACCCATCGCCAGACGACGCTGTCACTGGCCGACCGCGTGCTGGTAATGGACGCCGGCCGCATCCACGATATCGGCGCCCACGACGAACTGCTGGCCCGCTGCGACATCTATCGCCGGCTCATGCACTTCGAACTCAAAAAGGCGGCGTAAAAACGCCCGGCCGCAAGTCGCTCTTCTTCTTCGCGACGCCCATCCTTTCCGCGGCGCCGAACGGAGCCGTGGCCTGTCCACTCCAGCCGAGTCCATTAGTGGCGACGGTCGCTTTGCGGGGCTAGGCAATCTGCGCCGGGGGGAACTGATTTTGCTGGGGAAGGTTAGCGCGCGGGGACGATAGTAGCGACTGGAGGGGATTTCGTCGACATCTTGAACGGCGTTTTCCTGGATGGATTGCCTCCTTCGCACCCCGGAAGAAGCCAAGCATGGTAAGCGTCGATCTGAAACCGCTCATCGGTAAACTGAACAGCACTTGTCGGCGCACGCTCGAAGGAGCGGCTGGCCTGTGCCTGTCCCGGACCAACTATAATGTTGAGGTCGAGCACTGGCTGCTCAAGCTGCTCGACGCCGCCGATACCGACCTGATGGCGGCCCTGCGCCAGTTTGAAATCGACCCGGCCCGGCTGACAGCCGACCTGACGCGGAGCGTTGATCGCTTCCAGACAGGCAACTCCCGTCCGCCGGTGCTGAGCCCGAACGTGGTCGACCTGGCCCGCGAAGCGTGGGTGTTCGCCTCGATTGATTACGGCGCCACCGTCGCCCGGTCCGGCCATCTGCTGTGTGCCCTGGTGTGCGACGACGCCTTGTCGCGGCTGATGAAAACGGTCTCGCGCGAGTTTGAGAAGATCCAGCCCGAAGTGCTGCGTCGCGATCTGCGGATGATCATGGCGAACACGGGCGAAGCCGATTCTACGCCGTCGGTCCCCGCCCCGGCGGGCGGCGGCGCCAACGCCCCGGCGACCGGTTCTTCCGGATCGGTCAACCTCGACAAGTACACCGTCAACCTGACCGAACAGGCCCGTTCCGGCAAGCTGGACCCGGTCGTCGGTCGCGACGCCGAGATCCGCCAGGTGATCGACATCCTCACCCGTCGCCGCCAGAACAACCCGATTCTCACCGGCGAAGCGGGCGTCGGGAAAACGGCCGTCGTCGAGGGATTCGCGCTGCGGATCGCCGAAGGCGACGTACCCGATCGGCTGCAGAATGTCGAACTCCACACGCTGGACCTGGGCCTGCTGCAGGCCGGCGCCGGCATGAAAGGAGAGTTTGAAGCTCGCCTCAAAGGGGTCATCGACGAAGTCAAGGCGTCGCCCAAACCGATCATCCTGTTTATTGATGAAGCGCACACAATGATCGGCGCCGGCGGCCAGGCCGGCCAGGGGGACGCAGCCAATCTGCTCAAACCGGCCCTCGCCCGCGGCGAACTCCGCACGATCGCCGCCACCACCTGGGCCGAGTACAAAAAGTTCTTTGAGAAAGACGCCGCCCTGACTCGCCGCTTCCAGGTGGTCAAGGTCGAAGAGCCCGAAGAGATGGCCGCCATCAATATGATGCAGGGCCTGGTCGCCAGCCTGGAGAAACACCACGGCGTGACGATCCTGAGCGAGGCTGTGGTCGACGCCGTGAAGCTCTCCAAGCGGTATATCTCCGGCCGCCAACTGCCCGACAAATCGGTCAGCCTGCTGGATACGGCTTGCGCCCGGGTGGCCCTGAGCATGACCACGACCCCGCCGCCGATCGAAGACTGTCATCGTCGGATCCAGCAGGCCGAAGTGCTGATCACGGCCCTGGAACGGGAGAAAGCGACCGGCTCCGACAACGCCGAAGACCTGGCAAAGCTGCACGCCCAGCGCGATGCGGCCGCAGCCGATCTGGAAAAATTCGAAACCCAGTGGGCGCAAGAACGCCGGCTGACCGAGGAGCTACGCAACTTCACCAGCCAGTTGCTGGACCCCGCTTCCGAAGACGAAGAACCGCTGACCGACGCCCATCGCGAAGTCCTGGTCGCCGAGCGCCGCGCCACGGAAGAAAAACTGCGCGAGGTGCAAGGGGAATCGCCCCTCATGCACCCCTGCGTCGACAGCCAGGCCATCGCCGAAACGGTCTCCAACTGGACCGGCATCCCCGTCGGACGCATGGTCGCCAACGAGATCCAGACCGTCCTGCAACTGCAGGAACGGATGGAAGAACAGATCGTCGGCCAGTCCCAGGCGCTGGAAGTCATCGCCCAGAGCATCCGCACCAGCCGTGCCAACCTGGGCGATCCCCGGGCGCCTGTCGGCGTGTTCCTGCTGGCCGGCACCAGCGGCGTGGGCAAAACAGAAACCGCCATCACGCTGGCCAATCTGCTCTACGGCGGCGAGCAGAATATGACCACGATCAACATGTCGGAGTTCAAAGAAGAGCACAAAGTCTCGCTGCTGATGGGCTCCCCTCCGGGCTATGTCGGTTACGGCGAAGGCGGCGTGCTGACCGAAGCCGTTCGTCGCAAACCGTACAGCGTGATCCTGCTGGACGAAATGGAAAAAGCCCATCCGGGCGTGCAGGACATCTTTTACCAGGTGTTCGACAAAGGCCAGATGAAAGACGGCGAAGGCCGCGATATCAACTTCCGCAACACGCTCATCATCATGACGACCAATGCCGGCACCGACCGGATCATGCAGATGTGCACCCAGCCGCAGGGCCCGCCCGGTCCGGAAGCGTTCGCCGAGGCGGTCTTTGACGAACTGCTCAAAACGTTCAAGCCCGCTTTCCTGGGCCGCTTGTGCGTCACGCCGTATTACCCGCTGGATTCCGACGTAATGAAGCGGATCATCCGCCTCAAACTGGACAAGATCGGCCGCCGCATCACCGACAACTACAAGGCCGCATTCAGCTACACCGACGAGCTGGTCGACGGCGTGTGCGACCGCTGCACCGAAGTCGACACGGGCGCCAGAAATGTGGATCACATTCTGAGCAAAACCCTGCTGCCGGAGTTGTCGTCGTCGTTCCTGGCCCGCATGGCCGAAGGGAAAACGATCGGCCGCGTGCATGTCGGCCTGGGCGAACAAGGCGACTTCCAGTACGAGATCGAGTAGCCGCCGTCAGGCGTCGCGATCCCGCGAACGGAACGCTATCAGCGCGATGACAGACGTTCTATCGTCGCGCCCGCTGGCGAGGAAACCTTCGCTGCCAGATTTTGATTCGTCGTTTTGAGGAAGAGCAGACTCGGACAGTCGCCTTTCACTCGGAACGTGAATAGAATATCTGATCGATTCTCGTTCGTCGTTTTGAGGCAGAACAGACGCCGGACAGTCGCCTTTCACTCCGTGAAAGGACGCGTACTTTCGCGGAGCGAAAGTCGACTTTCCCTCGCATTCGACGGAACCATCGCGGAATGAAGGACGACGATTCCTGGGCGCCGCGTGTTTGCCGGCGGCGCTCGACCGGTTGACGCTGGCGGGCGGGACGCTTTCAATAAAGGGGTCGCCTGCCGGTGCAACATGCTCCCGGCGGGTCGTTTCCCTCTGTACCGTCGGCGCCTGCGATTACTAGCAAACCCCAGTCGAAACCGCCTGCCTCCCTGCCTGCCGATCCTCCGCTGACGACTCTGGAAAGCGAGATTCGTGAGCATGAATCGCGCAATCTGCTTGCGCTGGCCGCCCACCAGGTGATTCTCCGGGTGGGCTGGATCTTCAAGGTCGAGTCGGTCATCATTCCGACATTCGTTGACGCCATTGCCGGCCCGGCCTGGGTCCGCGGCTGGCTGCCTTTTCTGAACCGGACCGGGCAGACGGCGGCTCCCTTCATCTATTCGCACATGCTGAGCAGCGCCCGGCTGAAAAGCCGCTCGCTGATTGTCTCCAGCATGTTGCTGTCGGCCCCGTTTTTCCTGCTGGCGGGAACCTGGGCCGCACTGGGCGAATCGCGGCCGTTCTGGCTGGTTCCTTTTTTCCTGGTGCTGTATCTGGTCTTCTTCGCTGCGGTCGGCGTGAACCAGATGTCCTTCGGCGCCGTGCAGGGAAAGCTGATTCGTCCGCAACGGCGGGGACGATTGATGAGCATCAGCGGCCTGGTCGGTTCCGTCGCGGCGATCACCGCGGCGGCGATCTGGCTGCGGCCCTGGCTGGAGCTGCCCGACCACGGCTTTCTCTACATTTTCACTACCGCCGCCAGCGTTTTCCTGGCGGCCGGGTTGATGGCGTGCTTTGTCTACGAGCCCTTCGGCGCGGTCCAGGAGCCGCGACTCTGGCGGCCGTTTCGCGACGCCTGGGACGTGGTCGCCCACGATGCTTCGTTCCGCAAGATGGCCATCGTGGCGATGATGTTCAGCATGGCCCATCTGGCCTTCCCGCATTACCAGGCGCTGGCCAAGGGCGAGCTCGGCAGAAGCAGCTACGATCTGTTTGTGTGGATCGTCGCCCAGAATATCGGCGCGGGACTGTTCAGCGCGCTATCCGGCATGCTGGCGGATCGACTGGGCAACCGCTTTGCCTTGCGCGTGCTGGGCTTCATGGCGGCCGGGATACCGCTGCTGGCGCTCGGCCTGAGCCAGTTGCCGCCGGAAGAAGGCCGCGAGTATTACTGGCTGGTGTTCCTGCTGCTGGGATTGGCTCCGGTGATCTTCCGCACCCAGTCCAACTATGTGCTGGAACTGGCGCCGCAGGAAGAACACCCACGCTATCTGAGCACGCTCAATGTATGCCAGTCGGCGCCGTTTCTGCTCTCGGTGCCGCTGGGCATGGCGATCGACGGCTTTGGCTATCGCGTGGTGTTCAGCCTGATCGCGCTCAGCGGCCTGACCGCCGGCCTGCTTACCTTCTGGATGGATGAACCACGCCACCATTCGGTGGTTGTCGAGGAGCTTCCACCAGATGCTCCCTGAGCGAATCTCCCAGCAGTGAGTCCAGCATGCGCGCCTCCCGCTGCAACGTATGCGGGGACCGATGAACAATGGCGTCGCGCCGGTCCCGAAACAGCGGACGCTCCGGCTCAAGCTCCCCGGCGCGGGCCAGCTTCGCCGCGGGACGCAGCTCAAGAATGGCGGACCGCACCAGGTCGCGGGGAAACGGGGTGACGTGAGTCTTCCCATACTTCAGCCGCCTGCTATCCGTCGGAAAATTGGCGTAGATCTGATCGCCCACCACCGGCGATTCGCACTCGCAGGAATCGCCGCGCCCTTGCCAGTAGTCTCCTGTGGCCTGGTAATTGGCGAACAGCAATAACTTCTCGTCGACCTGGTAAGGGCCCCAGCGCCAGGCGCATAGCCAGTCACGGAACTGAGCCACACGGATCGTCTCGCCAGGCTGGAGAGACCCGACGATCACTTCGTCGACGTGCAGTTGATAATCATTCCTGTCTCCTGCCTGAGTGATCGTTCCCACCACGATCGCCTCTGAGGTGCGGGCCATCTCCGCAAAATGCATCGGATTATTTTCCGCCGGTGCGATACTCGACATTGCGAGCACCGCCACGGCGGTGCAAAGGGACGTTTTCCAGGCGGTTTTCATCGCGTTTCTCCTGGCGTTACTTTTGAGGGACAGCGTCACTTGCCCACCGGCGTTTGCGGGAAGGAGACGTGTTCCGCCGGCGAGCCTGGCGCCTGGACGAAGCCGATGTGGTCGATCAGGATTTTCGTCGGCGAACGTCGCTGGCGAAACGGCGTGACGACGCCCAGCGCCATGATCGTATCGCTGGCCAGCAACTGCTGCTGCTGGAACATCGGCTGGCAATCCTCCTGGCCATACGCACAGATGAAATCGGCCAGCGGCAGCACGAGCGTCGTCCACTCGCCGTTCGGGACAGACCGGCGAAGATGATAAAAGCCATAAGCCACGCCCGGCGTCGCCTCTTCCGACAGGTAATAAGTGTAAGCGATCTCCGGCTGCTTCTGCCAGGCGGCCGGCGGGGCGTAACGCTCCCAGGGGAAGGCGGCCCGCTCCGCGCTCGGCGCCACATACACGATAAAATCCAGCGCCACCGTCGGGCCGATGCTGGGGTGGGTCGCTTTCAGCTGCACGGTCAGGCCGTTCGCGGCCGGCGGACCGAGCAGCTTCACCCCGGCAAAGGCGACCTCTTCCGTGCCATGCTGCTCGATCGCCAGGGAGAACTTGCCCGTTTCGCCGTCCGCCACCCGTTCGATCTTCGGCGGCGGCCAGGTCGGACGGGCCAGGTAAGGCGGCCGGGTCAGGTCGATCGGATCCTGCAGAAAGGAAAACGCCAGCTCGCGGTCGGCCGGTTGTTCAAAGTCGACTGGTTCGCCCACCGGCTGCAGCTCGTCCGCCTGGAACGTCGGATAAGGACGTCCCTCGCCGCGGCTGATCAGCTCCACCTGGTCCAGCAGCAACTCTCCCTGGGAACCCTTGCCGACGTACAGGTACATCGGCTCCTGGATCCAGCGGGTGTAATAAATGACCGGCGACGTCCGCCCAAAGCGGGCCCGGCGGAAGTTCCGCTGCAGGTCCTGGTGCAGCGAGAATTCCAGCGTCCGCCAGCCCGATTCGTCGGCGTTTCCCTTCGCGCCGGCAGAGACCGTCTGCAGGGGAGAGCTGACGTCGCTATGGCCAAAGTAAACCGTCGGGCTGCCGACGGTGAGATGGAACTCGCCGCGGAGCACCTTCACCCGCACCCGCACGGCGTCGGCTTCCGGCGGCAGGTAATCGGGCCCCAGGTTCAAGGCGACCAGCTTCCCCTTGGGTCCCCAGGGCAGGTCGGGCGTCACGCTGACGCGGCAACACTGGGAGCCAAAGCTCCGATCGGCGACCACCTCCAAACCGCCGGTGCGGTTCGCATTGGCCACCTGCTCCGGCGTCCAGTTATGGTACACGATCGGCTTCAGCGGCCCGGGCGACTCCCGTTCAAAGTCACGCAGCACGCCCAGCACCTGCGGTTCCGCAGCCAGGCAGGTTTCCGCCAAGGCGGCCAGCAGCAGGATCGCCGGCAGGAGAAAACGGCCGTTTTTCAAGATACAGTTCAAAGCAAATGTTCCGTGAAGGTTGATGTCAAAATGCCGTAGCCGAACTCGCCAGAGTTTGGTCGCTGTTGCCAGTGTGCTCCGTCCCAAGTCCGGCGACTTCGGCCAGGTGCTGGGAAGTATAATAATCAGAGCATCTCTCCTCTCCCTCCGCGCCCTCAGCGATGAAGCCCTCTTTCCTGATCGCTTTGGAAAAAGGTTATCTTCCCAGAAACGTGCCGCCCGTCCGACGAGCCAGCGTGCGCAGGAAGGCGGAAAGCTCAGGGGCGTCGTCGCCCAGGCCGATGGTGTTGATCGGAATCCGCCGGTCGCTGGTTTGTTCAACCAGGGCGAAAATCGCGGCCACATGCTCGTCGTTATAGGCGGCCGAATCGGCGCTGGAAGGATTGCCGTCGGTAAACAGCAGGATCGAATCCAGGTGTTCGACCGCGTACGCTTTGTGCAGTGCGGCCAGCGTATTGGTCCAGCCGCCGGGACGCTTGCTGGCGAGCTGATCGATAAGCCATTGGCGATTGACGGGGCCGGAAGGGCCGGCGACGCGCAAGGTACCAACGGCCGGGAAGGCGTTCGCCTCGCCGTTGAAAATGATGAGTACGCATTCGTCGACATCGAAGTGCGTCAGCCAGGCGCCAACGATCTCCCGCACCATGGCCCAGCGGTCCTGCTGCTGCATGCTGCCCGAGGCGTCGACCAGAATAGCAACCTTTTTCAGCCCGCCGCGAATGCCGACTAGTTCCTGGTTGATCTTTTTCTCTTGTTCCTTGGTCGCCGCCAGCCGTGTGTTCACGGTGTCGTACGCCTCCTTGTAGGCCAGCAGCCGGTGCTGCAGTTCGGCCAGTTGCCGCTGCATGGCCAGGTTCCGGGCCAGCAACTGCCCGCGTTCCACGTTGGTGCTTTCCAGCCGGCGGAGCGCATCGTTCAGCTCTTCTTCGGTGGCGTTGGCTTCGACCCGGGTCTGGGCGAGCGTGGTTCGCAGTTTGTCGAACAAGGCCGCCAGCCCCTCGCGGTTCTTCGCCAGGTCGTCGATCTGTTCGCGGGACTTGTCGAGGCTGTCAGACGTATCGGTCAGCTTCAGTTCGAGCGCGTCCACGATTGCCTGGAGCGAGTTCCGCGCTGCCTGCAGGTCGGCCAGCTGCTTCTGGGTGACGGCCATTTCTTCAGCCGCAGCGTTCTGCTGCTTCTGGCTGTCGGCCTTGACCTGGCGGAGCGAGGCATCTAGCTGGTCCCGCTCCTTCTTCGCCCCCAGCAGTTGCTGGTCGAGGCTGTTCTTTTCGGCCGTCATGGCGGCGAACGCGGCGTTCATTTCCGCCAGCGAGGCGTTCGTCTGGGTCAGTTCCTGCTCCATCCCGGCGACGCGCTGGGTCAGATCAGCACGGGCCGCCTGGACCCTGGCCAGCGTGCTTTCTGTCTTGGCCAGCGTGCTTTCCGTCGCGGCCAGCGTGCTTTCTGTCTTGGCCAGCGAGCTTTCCGTCGCGGCCAATACCGACTGCGTCTGGGCGTGGCCTGCCTGCACCTGGTGGAGCTGGCCGTGCAGGTTGGTGCGGTGGAGCGAGGCCGCGTCCCGTTCCGCCTGGGTGCGGCGCAGCTGCTGATCGCGCTGCTGCAGTTCCGAACGGGTCAATTTGAGTTCGTCGCGAAGGGTGTCTTTGGACGACTGCAGGTTCTCCTGCACCGTCTGCAGCGTGGCGAGTTCCGCCTGGAGCGTTTTGCCGTGCTCTTCCTCTTCCAGGTAATTGGACTGCACCAGCAGCAGCATAACCACGCCAATCACAGCCCCCAGCAGGGCGACGTCGTTACTGGAGATCCAGCCAGCGACGCCCGCTTCGTTTGATTCACCGTGGGCTCGTTCCAGATCCATCGGGGGGCCTCGCAACCGACGCCGCAACAGGCCGCCGGAATGGGAAGTGTACGCTGGGTAATGAGCGTGCTATTCTAGCAAAATCCTCTCTCGGCGCGGGGAAATTCTGTCCACGGGCGGGAGAGGAAGCTGGCAAACGCAATCCAGCGGAAAACTCGGTGCAGCACCGGCGACAGTAAACAAAGTGCGACGGGATATGACCGCCGCTTCCCCGCGAGGGAACAGGCGGACTCCAACAGAGCGTGGATTCACCAATGGCAATTGAATATCGGTGCGGCAACTGCAACAAGATTCTGCGTACGCCCGATGACAACGGCGGAAAAAAGGGACGCTGTCCGCACTGCCAGGCGATTATGGATATTCCGGTGCGTTCGACCGTGCTGGGCGAGTCGCCGCTGGATCCGCCGGCGGGACGCCCGCCGTTTGGCCAGGCGCCTTTGGGTTCGCCGGAACGTCCCACTGGCCCCACGGTTCCGGTCAGCCGGCCGACGCCCTTGCACGATCCGCACCTGGACTCGCCGGCTCCGCGTGATCCGTTCATGGGCTCGCCGGCTCCCCGCGATCCGTACACGGGCTCCGCATCGGGCGGGTCTCCACCGGCCAATCCGTTTGGGGATTTGCCGACGCCGCAATCGTCGGGCTCCTCGAACCCCTACTCCAGTCCCCGCGGCAGTTCGCAGCCCTGGGGAGGCAGTCCGCGAACGGGCGGCATGCCCCATCGAGGCGGCATGATTCTGACCCTGGGCATCCTGGGAATCGTGGCGATGGGCACCACCTGCGCGCCGGTCGGGCTCGGGCTGGGGATCGCCGCCTGGACGATGGGAAATACCGATCTGGCCGCGATTCAGGCGGGACGGATGGATATCACCGGAGAGAACCTCACCCGGGCCGGGAAGGTGCTGGGGGTGATCGCCGTGGTCGTCAATGCGCTGGGGATGCTGGGTTGCGGCTGCCTGATTTTCATTTCCATCCTTGCCGACAAGTGAACCTCTCCCATGTCGCTGTTTGAACAAGCGGAGGCCGAGAACTTTCGGCGGGCCCAGCCCCTGGCCGCCCGCATGCGCCCGGCGTCGCTGGACGAGTTTGTCGGCCAGCAGCACTTCCTGGGCGAAGGGAAACTGTTGCGGCGGTTACTCCAGGCGGATCGTCTGGGCTCGGTCCTGTTTTATGGTCCGCCCGGCACGGGGAAGACCACGCTGGCCCGCCTGCTGGCGGTCGCCGGTAAACGGCGTTTCCGGCAGTTGAACGCGGTGACCTCCGGCGTGAAAGAGCTGCGGGAAGTCCTGCACGAAGCGCAAACCGAAGTCGCCACCGGCGGCTCGAAAACGCTGCTGTTCGTGGACGAAATCCATCGCTTCAACAAGTCCCAGCAGGACGCCCTGCTGCCCGACGTCGAAGACGGCGTGGTCACGCTGGTCGGCGCCACCACCGCCAACCCGTTCTTTGCGATCAATAGCGCGCTCGTCAGCCGCAGCCAGATTTTCGAATTCCAGGCGCTGGCGAACGAAGAGATCAAGACGCTGCTGCGGCGGGCGCTGGAAGACAAGTATCGCGGTCTCGGCCGGCACCAGGTAACGATCGACGAAGAGGCCCTGGACTACCTGGCCGATGTTTCCGACGGCGACGCCCGACGGGCCCTGTCCGCCCTCGAAATCGGCGTGCTCTCTAGTCCCGAGCGCCCGCTGCACTTTACCCGACAGCTGGCCCAGGAGTCGGTGCAGAAAAAAGCGATCGAATACGACGCTTCCGGGGATTCGCATTACGACGCCGCCAGCGCCCTGATCAAAAGCCTCCGCGGCAGCGATCCCGACGCAGGCATGTACTGGCTGGCCCGCATGCTGGAAGCGGGCGAAGATGTCCGCTTTCTCTGCCGCCGCCTGGTGATCCTGGCCAGCGAAGATATCGGCAACGCCGATCCGCAGGCGCTCACGGTGGCGGTCGCCGCCATGCAGGCTTGCGAGTTTGTCGGTCTTCCCGAGTGCCAGTATCCGCTGGCCCAGGCGGTGACGTACCTGGCGTGCGCTCCCAAATCGAACGCTTCCACCATCGCCATCGGTGAGGCCCGCGCCGATATCCGCGAAGGCCGCCTGCTGCCCGTTCCCCGGCATCTGCGCGACTCCCATTATCAGGGCGCCAAAGAACTGGGGCACGGCGCCGGTTACCAGTACGCTCATAACGCCCCCGGCGGCGTCGCCGAACAGGATTACCTGGGCGTCGATAAAGAGTACTACCGCCCTGTCGATCGCGGCTTTGAAGCCGAGCTGGCCGCCCGCCTGGCGGTGATCCGCCAGCAGCTCAAAGGGACGCAGTAGCCGCCTCAGGGCAGGCTGATTCCGTTGACGGTCGCACGCTTCTTCGCCGCGACCTGCATCTTTTGAAGTACGCCTCTTCCCAGGGCGGCAGGCGTGCTGCGCTGCGAGTTCCCGCCAGCAGAGGCGGTCGTAGCACGCACGACGGCGTGAACCCGGAATCACGGCGTCTCTGAAAAATCGGCTACCAGCGGCAGCACCGGCGCCGTTTAACGCCGCGAAACCATCTCACGGGTTCCACTGGCGACGCCTTCGTTGATTAGTCCAGATACGCGGCCCTTTGATGGGTGGACTCGTTCCGCTGCGCGAAGATCGGCCGGAAAGTCCTGTGAAACGACGCGAGGAAACAATCCTTCTTCTCGCCCTGGATAAAGACGATTTCACCACAGCAGGAGGTTGTCGCGATCATCGCGCTCCTGCTGCTTTCTTTGAAGCGTAACTCAAGAAAGGAGTCGCTCTTGACTAATCGGAAACTACTGAGTTCCTGTATCGCACTGTTGGCGCTGGCGGGCATTGCCCAGGCCGAAGCGCCGCATGACCACTTTATTGAACAGCCGGCGCCGCCGGGGGAAATCGACCCCAGCTACGGCCCATCGGCGCCAATCGACATTGGCTGTTCTACGGGCTGTACTTCCGGTTGTTCAACCGGTTGTTGTTCCCAGACCTGCTGCTGTGCGCCAGACTGCTGGCAGGTTTACGCTGGGGCGATGTTTCTGTCGCGAGACTACGACAACGCCCCCATTTTTACCGATGCTGGCGGAAATACGATCGTCGGAGCCGATGACCTCGACAGTGGTCTTTCGCCAGGCTTCGAATTGAGCGCCCGGCGAAACAACTGGGAAGTGCGGTACTTCCAGGTTGATAGCATGTCGGCCACAACCGAAATGGAAGGCGTCGGGAACTTCCTGGGGGGCGGCTTCGCGGGCGTTGCTGGCTTGAGCTACGACACCGAGATCTACAACGCAGAGGTGAACTACTTCTATAATCCGCCATCGGACATGCTCCGCGCTTTCGCGGGCTTCCGATACATCGGATTGGATGAAGAGCTGGGCTTCCAGCTCAACGGCGCCAATCTGGACAGGCTGACTACAGACAATGATCTGTATGGCTTCCAGGTGGGCGTCGATGGGGCGCTGTGGCGAAAGTGCAATTCGCGCTTTTATGTCAACGGCGTTGCCAAAGCCGGGGTGTACTATGCCGATACCGAAGTCCACAACACGGTGCTGGACACCAATCAGCAGTTGGATGACAACTCGGACCGGGTGGCCTTTGTCGGCGAGATCGGCGTGACGGCCGGTTACGAAGTCACCAACTGGCTGGCCCTGGAAGCCGGGTACCAGTTCCTCTGGCTCGATGGGGTGGCCTTGGCGGGCGAACAAGCGTCGTCCGTCAATCCTTTCACCCAGACGGCCAGCATTAACCATGGGGACGCGATCTACCATGGCTTAAGACTGGGGGCGACTGCCCGCTGGTAGCGAAACGGGCTCCTGGAAAATGCACCCTGGATTGACTGCCTTGTTATTGAATTCCGCACCCTGATTCCGCATCGCCCGTTCTGGACGCCGCAACCCGCGCGAAGATTCTGCACCGAAGAAGCGAGAAGCCGCCACGAGAGACAAGACCCTGCATCCCGCGCGTTGATGCTGCAGCACCTGGTTTGAAAAAAATTGGTTTGATTCAAAATCTAGAGTTTTGAACCTGCGTCGTTGAAAGCAATGACCGGTTCCGGCAGAACTCCTCAACTGTCGGAACCGGTCGGCAGGAAATACGGCAAGCCTCGCTGGAGGCTTGCCGCGGCCCGCCGGCCGCCTTCTTCGCCCCCGCTGGGCCCGCCCATCCCCATGCCGTCGCCCTTATGCGATGATCTTCTACCGGCGAACGTCCCGTGATCCGCTCTCTCGGCAAGGCTCGCTTCGCCTTTACTCGTGCAGCAACGCCACCACCCGGGCCGGGCCGGCGGAGCCGTTCTTTACTTTGAGCGGAAAAGCGCAAACAGTGAAGCCGGTCGGCGGGAGCTGGTCCAGATGGGCCAGGCGTTCGATCTGGCAGTAGTCGCGATCCACCCCGACGAAGTGCGCTTCCCAGAACACGGTCGCGCTGCCGGTGCGTTTGGCTTCCGCGGCTTGCGAGCGGAGCGGCCGGTCCCAGCCCCAGGCATCGATGCCCATCACTTTTATCCCCTGGTCAATCAGCCAGCGGGTCGCTTCGCCGCTGACACCTGGCCCGGTGTGGAAGTATTCGGGATTGCCCAGCAGGGAATCGTTCCCCGTTTGGATCAGCACGATCTGCCCCGGAGACAGCGTATGGTCGATTTTGGCAAGCGCCGCCTGCAGGTCGGCCGTGCTGGCGGCCTGGTCGGGCCGCAGGTGGCGCAGATCAAGCACAACGCCCGGGGCATAGAAACGCTCCAGCGGCAGTTCGTCGATCGTGGGCGCTTTCTTCCCCTCGCAGGTCGGGGCGTAATGCCAGGGAGCATCCACGTGCGTGGTCGAGTGCGTCGAGAGGGTGAGAATTTCGTTCGCCCAGCCAAGTCCCGTCCGCAAATGCTTTCGAGCAACGCCAAAAACCAGCCAGATCGCCCAGGCGCCGAAGGCGTGATCCTGGTATTTGACGCGTGTGCGGGCCCACCAGGGCGCCCAGGAGCGATCGTTCTCCAGGGTCGTGCTCAGGTCGATGATTTTCATCTGGGCGGGGGGAGAAAAGGAGAAGCGGAAGCTGGCCCGTTGCAAAGCGGGCCGGAGGCAGCCAGAATACAACCAGGCCAATGCTTCGCCCTGTCCTGGCGCCTATAGTGTAGCGGTAACACGGGAGCTTCCCAAGCTCCAATCATGGGTTCGATCCCCATTAGGCGCTCTCTCCGCTGGACCATGCTCCCTGGGACGCCTGGCCCGGCCCCGCTTCCCAGCAAGTTAGAGCTTCCATGCGAGAACTGATCCAGGAACTGCTGTCGGCTTTGGAGCAAAATCGTGCGGTCGCCTATTGCCGTCTGGTCGAAACGCGAGGCTCCACGCCGCAAAAAGCAGGCGCCGCCATGCTGGTCTATGCCGACGGCGGACAGGCCGGCACCCTGGGCGGCGGCTGCGTCGAAGCCGAAGTCAAACGCCGCGCCATGGGCGCCCTGGCCAGTGGAGAGCGGCAGGTGCATCAGTTCCAGCTGGATCATGATTACGGCTGGGACGACGGCCTGATCTGCGGCGGACGCATGCAGGCGGCCGTGTTGCCTTTGGCGCCAGGCGATCCGCTGGACTACTTCCACCGTCTGGCCGGGATTGCCCAGGAAGGACGCGGCTGCACCGAAGTCATCGTCTTCGATGAAGAGCGGGCCGGCCTGCCCGCGCCCACCTGCTGGCTGTTTGATGACCACGACCAGTGCATCGCCTCGCTGCCCGGCGACCAGAGCGAACCGCCTGCCGCGGTGCGGGAGCATTTTCGTCCGCTCAAAGAACGACCGTTGCCGTATGCGGCCGCTGGCGTGGCTTTCCTGCCGCTGCTGTCGCGTTGCCGGCTGCTGATTGTCGGCGGCGGGCATGTTGGCCAGGCCGTCGCCCAGCTGGCGGGAACGCTCGACTTCGATGTCTGGGTGGTCGACGATCGCGAGGCGGTCGTTTCGCAGGAACGTTTTCCGACCGCCGCCCGGCGCATCGCCGGTCCGATCGAGCAGGTGCTGCCCGAGGTGGACATCACGCCCGACACCTACTGCCTGATTGTGACCCGCGGCCACAACCACGACGAACGGGCCCTGTTTTATCTGGCCGAGCGCGGCGCCTGCTATGTGGGGCTGATCGGCAGTCGCCGAAAGATTCGCATGATTTATGAAGACCTGCTGGCCGAAGGCATCTCCGCCGAAGCGTTGCAGCGGGTGAGCGCGCCGGTCGGGATCGATATCGGCTCCCGCACCGTGCCGGAGATTGCGGTCAGCATTGCGGCCGAACTGATCGCCCATCGCAACCTGGCGGGACGCATCCCGGGAAGGCCCGACTCGGTGCCGGTCAACGCATGAGCGGGCCGCGCTACTTCGCCGTGATTCCCGCCGCCGGTCGATCCGTCCGGATGGGCTCGCCGAAGCTGCTGCTGCCCTGGCAAGGGAAGCGAGTCATCGACCATCTCCTGGCCCACTACCAGGCCAGCCGGGTAGAGCACGTCGTGCTGGTCGCACACCCCGACGATCACGAGCTGATCGCCGCCGCGGAAGCGGGCGGGGCGCAAGTCATCGCGCATTCTCCACCGCCGGTCGACATGAAAGAGTCCGTCCAGCGCGGGTTAAGGGCGATCGAGTCGCGGTGTTCGCCCGGCCCGCTCGATGGGTGGCTGCTGGCGCCGGCCGACATGCCGCTGCTATCCGCCGCCGTGATCGACGCCGTGATTGCCGCCGATACGCCAACGACCGAAGTGCTGCTGCCCGTGCGGGGCGAGCAGCGCGGGCACCCGGTGCTGTTCCGCTGGCCTTTGCATCAGGCCGTCTTCGACCTGCCGGCCAACCGGGGCGTCAACGCCTTGCTCCGCGACCGCCAGCCGCACACGGTGGAAATCGCCGACGAAGGAGCCTACCAGGACATCGACACCTTCGACGTTTATTCGCGACTGAAGCAGGACGCAGAAACGAACGACTAAGTAGAATCACCGTTTGACGGAGATATCCAGGAAGCCTGCAGGATCGGGCACTCCTGCCCGTCCAGGATTTCCGGTCGTCCTGCCAAGCCGGCGTCGAACTTGAACCGCCGGGAGCGGCCATTCTACAGGAAGACGATGTTCATCTATTCCTGCAGGCGACGGATCACTTCGGTCCCCATTTGTTCCGTGGTGAGGGAGCCGCCGAGGTCGGGCGTCTGGGCGCCGTCGCTCAGGGTGCGGGCGACGGCAGTGCGGATCCGTTCGGCGTCGGCTGCTTCGCCCAGGTGATCGAGCATCAGGGCGGCGCTTAAGATCGCGGCGATCGGGTTGGCGATCCCTTGCCCGGCGATATCCGGCGCGGAACCGTGCACCGGTTCAAACATGGAAGGATACGTCCGTTCCGGGTTGGTGTTGGTGCTGGGCGCCAGGCCCAGGCCGCCGGAGATGATGCCGCCCAGGTCGGTCAGCAGGTCGCCAAACAGGTTGGAGGCGACGACCACGTCGAAGTGCTCGGGCCGCCGCACGAAGTTCATCACGGCCGCATCGCAGTGCTGCCGGTCGGTTTCCACATCGGCGTATTGCGGGGCCAGCTCGTCGAGGATGTCGTCCCACAGCACATAGCTGTACCGCATGGCGTTGCTCTTGGTGATCATCGTCAGCCGATGCCGGCGCCGGCGAGCCAGCTCAAAGCCGTAACGCATGATCCGTTCCACGCCGCGGCGGGTATGCACGGCGGTCTGCAGGGCGACTTCGTCCGGCTGTCCCTGTTTGAAACGGCCGCCGTTGTTGACGTACTCCCCTTCGGAGTTCTCGCGAACCACGACCAGATCGATGTCTTCGGGCCCTTTCCCGGCCAGCACGCTTTTTACACCGGGGAACAGCCGCGCGGGACGCACGCAGGCGTACTGGTCGAAAGCCTGGCGAATCCGCACCAGCGGCTCCAGCGTGACATGGTCGGGCAGCGTTTCCGGCCAGCCGACCGCACCCAGCAGGATGGCGTCGACCGGGCGGAGGACCTCCAGAAAATCGCTCGGGGCCACCTGGCCCGTTTGCCGATGATGCTCGGCCCCCCAGGGCAGATAGTTCCAGGCCCAGGAGTAGGCTGCGTGCTGCTCGAGTTCTTCCAGCACGCGCACGGCCTGCTCGGTAACTTCAATGCCGATGCCGTCGCCGGGGAAAATAGCAATCTGGTAGGTCGTCATAATGACGGGGCTCCGTGAACAGTGCGTCAGGCGGGGAGAATCCAAACGGAGCACGCAGTCTGGTCGAGTTTATCGTGAACCGGTCGCCTTTTTCAGGCTGTCGTGTTCGCGTTTCTTTCGAGCCTCAAGTCGACGTTCCTTCAGCATGCGGATGTGGTCGAGGCTGTCCTTCGGCGTGGCTTCGATCAGTTTCCGCGTATATGCCTGTTTGGGCAAGGCGTAGATCGTTTCCGAAGGGCCGAATTCGACAATTTTTCCCGCGTTCATCACGGCCATCATGTCGGCCATGAATTTGACCACACTGAGATCGTGGCTGATGAAAATGTAGGTCAGCCCCCGGCGGGTCTGCAGGTCGTTGAGCAGGTTGAGCACTTGCGCCTGGACGGACACATCGAGAGCGGAGACGGACTCGTCGCAAATGATGAAGTCGGGTTCCACCGTCAGCGCTCTGGCGATACAGATACGCTGCCGCTGGCCGCCGGAAAATTCGTGCGGGTACCGCCGCAGATGTTCGGCCGCCATGCCGACTTCTTCCAGCAGGGCGACGGCCCGGTCCCGGCGATCCTGGCGACTGGAGCCGATGCGGTGGATCGACATCGGTTCGATCAAAGCAGATTCGATCGTCATGCGGGGGTTCATGGAGCCGTACGGATCCTGGAAGATGATCTGCATCTGCCGCCGCAGGTCGCGGAGTTCCCGGCGACTTTTCTTTGCCAGGTCTTCGCCCTGGTAGAAGACGTCGCCCTCGGTAATATCGACCAGTCGCAGAATGGCCCGCCCGGTGGTCGTTTTGCCGCAGCCCGACTCGCCGACCAGTCCCAGCGTTTGCCCTTTGTAGACTTTGAAGCTGATATCGTCGACCGCTTTGACATCGCCCACTTTGCGGAGGAGAAGCCCTTTCCGCACGGGGAAGTAAACCTTCAGGTTCTTCACTTCCAGCAGCGGCTGTTCCCCTTCGGCGACGGTCGTGGCGTCGGAAGCGTGGCCGTCTTCTTCCCAGGGGTGGCCCATCGCGGCCAGTTCAGACTTGGGGTGCAGATAGCGTCCGCGTCCGTCGTGGAGGAACTTTTGCATTTGTTCCTCGCCGATCGTTTTTTCAATGACCTCGATCTGGCCGTTTTCTTTCCGGGTCTTCATGTAGTCGGCGACGGTCGGCAGTCGCTTGAATTTGGTATCCAGCCGCGGCCGGCAGGCCAGCAGCCCCTTCGTATACGGGTGCTGCGGTTTGCTGAAAATATCCAGGACGTCGCCGTACTCGACGATCTTCCCTTTGAACATGACCGCCACATGGTCGGCGATTTCGGCGATTACGCCCAGGTCGTGGGTGATGAACAGGACCGACATGCCGCGCTGGTCGCGCAGTTCGCGCAGGATGTCGAGGATCTGCGCCTGGATGGTGACATCGAGCGCGGTCGTCGGTTCGTCGGCGATGAGCAGTTTGGGATTGCACGACAGGGCCATGGCGATCATGACGCGCTGTTTCTGGCCGCCCGACATTTGATGCGGGTAATAGTTGACGCGCAGTTCCGGTTCCGGCAGGCCGACTTCGCGGAAGAGTTCAATGGTGCGCTGCCGGGCTTCTTCCTTCGTGGCCTTCTGGTGCAGGCGAATCGCTTCCATCACCTGGGCGCCGACGGTGAAGACCGGGTTGAGCGAGGTCATCGGCTCCTGGAAGATCATGCTGATCTCTTTGCCGCGAATCTTCCGCATGTCGGGTTCGGGCAGGTGGACGAGATCTTTCCCCAGGAAGACGATCTTGCCGGATTCAATCTGCCCGGTGTTGGCCAGCAGCCGCATGACCGACAGCGAGGTGACGCTTTTGCCCGATCCCGATTCGCCGACGATGCCCAGCGTGGAGCCTTCTTCAACGGCGAAGGAGATATCGTCGACCGCCTTGACCACTGCGTCTTCGGTGTGGAAGTAGGTGCACAGGTTGTCGATGTCGAGCAGTGTCATGGCGTGTCACCAGCGAAAGAAAACAGGGTGCGGCGGTCTGGCCTGGGGCGGGCCTGCTTGAACGCGAGGGCAATTACTGTTCGATTCTGTTTCGTCGTCTTGCGTGAAAGCAGGCGCAGCAAGTCGACTTTCGCTCTGCGAAAGTACGCGTTCTTTCACGGAGTGAAAGACGACTGTCCGGCGTCGGTACTTCCTTGAAACGGTTAATCAATCTCTGTCAGTCATTTGTCGCACGCTCCTTAAACGCGCAGTCGGGGATCCATCGCGTCGCGGAGGCCGCTGCCGACCAGGTTGAACACCGTGACCGTGACAAAGATCGCCAGCGATGGGAACACAATCATCCACCACAGGCTGTAATCCTTGCTGGCGGCATTCAGGATGGAGCCCCAGCTGGGAGCCGGCGGGCGGAGTCCAAAGCCCAGCAGGCTCAGGCCCGATTCCGTCACAATGGCGCCGGCAATTCCGAACGGAGCGGATACCAGTGCGGGCGACAGCGCGTTGGGCAGGATATGACGGAACAGGATCCGCCAGTGCGAGGCGCCCAGGGCGCGGCTGGCGGCGGTGTAATCAATCTCCCGCTGTTTAAGCACTTCGCCGCGGGTGAGTCGGGCGATATGCGGCCAACCAGTGATGCCGATCACCGACATGATCACATAAATGTTCGGACCAATCAGGGCGACCAGCGTGAGGATCAAAAAGAAGGCGGGGAACACCATCATCACTTCGATCAGTCGGGAGATCAAAATGTCGACCCAGCCGCCGAAGTAACCGGCGATCGCCCCGACGATCACGCCGATTGTCAGATACAAGGAGACAGCCACAAAGCCAACGGTCAACGCCACCCGTGTGCCGTACAGCATGCGGGTCATGACGTCGGCTCCCACCGGGTCGGTCCCCAGCAGGTGCACGGCCGTGTCGTTGCTGTCGCGGGCCTCGTCCGCCGGCTTGGAATAGCCGGGCGGTTTCCGCCGGGACAGTGTGTCGTCGTCGTTAATGGGATTGAAGGGAATCAGCACATACACGCCGTGCTGCAGCGGGTCTTTAAAGTCCTCGTTGACGAACGTACGCGTCTTGTAAGCGTTGTGCGGCGCCGCGCCGGGAATGGCGAACACCAGGCAGAGCAGAACGATCAGCACTGCGTAGGCTCCCAGCGACTGCAGAATGGTGTTCCGGGTCGAGGCGCGCCTTTGGCGTTGCCGCCAGCCCCAGACCAGCGATCCCAGCAGCCAGGGAAAGAAGCCGATCATCGCCATGTTGAAGAAGTAGTCGACCGTTTCCGGCGGGTTGAAGATCGCATGCCACCAGGGGTAAATGGTGGTCCCAACCGGTTCCTGGTACGGCTTGTCGTCGATGGTGACGGACAGCTGCAGCGGTTGGATTTCTACTTTCTGGAGCGACTGGATCAGCTTTGCATCGCTGGAGAAGTAGATGGCGTTGTCGCTGTTTTCGCCTGACGCCCGGCGCAGGACGTACTTGTCATCGGCGCTGGTGATGACGGCTTCCTCGCCAGTAGTCTGTTTGCTGGTCAGGCCGTTCACTCTCAGGCGGATGCGAGGTTCGCCCTGGGAGTCCTCGAGCGTCCAGACGGCGCGCCAGTTGCGGGACAACTCGCTCAGGTGGCCGTCGTAGTAAATGATCGGATGCCAGGAGGCGATGGCCGGGGCGAAAATGGCAATCAGGAACAGCGATGGCAGAATGTACAGCGAGATCAGCGCCGGTTTGTTCCGGCGGAACTGGCGCCACACGATATCCAGGTACGCCTCGCCCGGCGGGGGAGCATCGACAGGCGAAACCGTCGGAGCGGTTTTGGTATCGACCGCTTGCGGAGTAAGCTCGGAGTGCGACATTACTTTCCTCGCGAGCCAAAGCTGATGCGCGGGTCGGCCACCACATACAGGAGGTCGGTCAACAAAATAGAAAACAGCACGACGATCGCTTGGACATAGACCAGCGCCATCATCGTGGGATAATCCTTGTTGTCGATCGATTCCCAGACCAAACGACCCATGCCGGGCACGCTAAACAGGTACTCGATGAGCACGCTCCCGCCGAGCATGGCAGGCAGAATGCTGGAAAATAAAGTAAGAATCGGAATCAACGAATTCCGAAAGGCATGCACATACACCACTTTGAAACTGGAGACCCCCTTGGCCCGGGCGGTGCGGATAAAATCTTGACCCAGCACATCCAGCAGGCTGGTGCGGGCGTACATGGCGATGCCGGCCATACTGAACATCGACAGGCACGCCACCGGCAGCGTAGCGTGCCACAGGTAGTCCAGAAAATAGGCCCAATAGCCCAGGTTCTCGGCGCCCTGGCTATGCAGCCGTTCCATGGGAAAAATGTTCAGAAAGACGTTGTAGCAGAAGAACAGCAGGAACATCATGCCGGCCACATACGGCGGCACGGAGTAGAGCAAAAACAGGGTCAGCGAGATGCCGCGATCCACCATGTTATCTCGATTAACGGCGCAGGTAACGCCCAGCGGCACGGCGATCAGATAGATCACCAGTTGCGAAGCGAGCATCAACGGAGCCGAGACCAGGAACGCCTTCCAGATTTTTTCGCTGACCGGTTCTCGCGTTTTCAAAGCGCTGCGGCCGAAGCGGAAAGTGACCAGGCGCCACAGCATGTGGGCATACTGCGTGTCGCCCACGATGGCGATCGCGCTGGCGAAGGCGGACGGGTTATAGCGGTCGGATTCGCTTTGGTAGTAAGCGGCCCAGTTGGCTTCGACTTCGTCGAGCGTGGTTGCATCGGCGCCGTTGCGGACCGTAAATTGTAGCGGTTGCGGCGAGAGCAGCTTGAGGACTTTGGCCGCGGCGACTTTCTCGGCCAGGGTGGTGTCTGCCGACTCCAGCTTCCCGTAAAAGAAGGGGATGTCGGTTTTTTTGATGCCACGATAAAGTTTGAGCTGATTGGCGCCGGCCGGCGGATCGAGAATGGCGGCCCACTTTTGTTCCAGCACGGACTGCCGATTGTCATCGAGAGGAGGGAAGTTCGCCTCTTCGCGACTCCACCACAAGCGCCAGATCCGCTGCACCGACGGAGTTTCTTCGTCCAGCGGAGGCGAGGAATAGGTCGCCTTGTTGGCTTCGACGACCAGCATGTTCAGCGTTTTGATCAGCCCGATCTGCAGCCGCGGAGTGAGTTCGTCGGACTGCAGTAACTCCATCGCCTGGGACACGGCGTAGGAGCCCTGCTTTTCGAGGTAAGACTGGGCGTAGTCGGAAATCTTCCGCCCGAGCGAGGCCCTTTCGTCTTCGTTCTCCAGACTGCGGTCCAGATTTTTGACCTGCAGGCCGCGAACGAATTTCAAGAAAGCGGCGTTCTCGGGCTTGTCAGGGTGTTCCGCCACATCGGTCAGAAACGGTTGCCAGTCGCCTGGTTCGCGACTGAAAATGAAGGCGGCCTGCCGCAGTTCGTCGGTGTAGTTGTAGTAGTGGCGAAAGTTCAGCAGCTGCGGTTTATCAAGTTTCAGGTCGCGCATCTGCAGCACGTACGACTCGCGCGTTTGCCCCTGGCCGCTGGCGCCTTGCTGCTCATAGTTCTGCAGCATCGGATCGCCCGGCGCCAGTTGCATGACGCTGAACGTAACGATCGTAATCCCGAAGAGCGTCGGGATCATGAGCAGCAGTCGGCGAACAATGTAAGTCCACACGGGGTCAGATCTTCCTTGGGGCCAGGGCCAGCGAGAGGAGTCGATCCGCGCCAAAAACGTCGCTTCGCTTCCGGTGTTGTCGCCGGCCATGTGCGACGCGACCGTTTGCCAGTGGCGCGGTTCGCCCTGTGTTTTCCCATGCCCCGCGCAGTATCGCGGGACGGGGGAGCGTTACGTTTGTTCTCTTGCTCGCGCGATTTTACTCGCCCGTGCTAAGTCGAGGTTGGCTGCTGCGCCACTCGGACATGTCGATAAACGGCCGCAAGCCTTCGTAAGTGCGGACGTCTTCCAGGCGACCGTCATAGGCGGCCAGGCCGTCGTCCGAGTACAGGAAGGTGTACGGTTGATCCTCGTAAATCAGCTGGTGGATCTGTTGATAAAGTTCGATCTGTTTCTTTTCATTGACCGTCACCTGCAGCTCTTCAATCAGCTTGTCCACCTTGGGGTTACGATAGCCGATGTTGTTGGAACTTTTCTCTACATCGGCCTGGCTGCCATGCCAGATCTGGTAAGGGTCGCTGCGCCAGTTTGCGGCCCAGCCGAGAATGGTGGCGTCGAATTCCTTGGCGTTGAGTTTCTCCAGCATCAGCGCCCATTTGGCGGGAGTGATTTGCACCTTGATGCCGATCTTACGGAACTCGGACTGGATCAGCTGGCCGATGCTGGCGTACGTCTGGCTGTCGGCGAAGATCATCAGGTCGAATTCAAATTCCACCCGTTTGCCATTGATCTCTTTATCGACAACGCCGTTTGCATTGGTGTCTTCCCAGCCGGCTTCGCGCATCAGCTGTTTGGCTTTTTCAATATTGAATTCGACCGGCTGCAGGCTCTTGTCGTAAAACGGGCTGGAAGGAGCGAAGGGACCAGTGACGCGCTGGGCGTAGCCCTGGTAAATGTCGCGAATGATCTGGTCGACCGGCGTGGCGTGGCTCATCGCCCAGCGGACTTTTTTATCGCGGAAGATTTCCCGCTCCTGGTTGTACCCCATGAAACGGTAACCGGTGGTTGGGTAGTCGACCAGCTTGACCTTGCCGTCCTTGACGTTGGGATGCTCCTTAGCCGCCACATAGTGATCGACCTGGCGGAAGCTGGTCCAGTCGAGTTTCCCCTGCAGGCCTTTTTGACGGAGCGTTTCTTCATTGGTGATGTACTGATAAACGACTTCGGAGAAGGGGAACTCGTCGCCCCAGTACTGGTCGTTACGGCGCAACGTGACCTGCTCGCCCTTGTCCCACGTTCCAAAGATCAACGGCCCGGTGCCGCACATGGTGAGGTTGGCCCAGTGCTGGTTAAAGGCGTCGCCGAATTCCTTGGAAGTGAAATCGAGCGAGATCAGCTGCCGTCCCTCATCCAGCGAGTAAACATGCTGGGGCAGAATGGGCAGACTGCCCAGGGTGAATTCGTCGGCCATCATGTACGGCTTGGCCCACTTCACCTTGACGGTGTAGTCGTCGACGACCGTCATGGTGATGCGCGGAATCTGCTCGCCCGTTTCCGGGTCGGGATCCGTGTAGTAGCTGCGCAGCGGGGCCGCCTCGACGAATTTGTTCATCAGGCAGTCGAACGAGAACTCTACGTCGGCGGCGGTGAACTCGACATCCTTGACGACCGTGCCATCGGGATAGGTAATCGGATGCCAGAGCACGCCCTTGCGCAGATGAAAAGTGTACTCCAGGTTCTCCTCGTCAAACTCCCAGCTTTCCGCCAGCCGCGGCTCCCAGACTTTAGGATCCGACATATCCTGCGTGGCGAACGTTTCGTAGACGAAACGCTGGAACGCGGTGCTGACGCTATCATTGGAAGTGAGCAGGTTGATCGTGTTGGGGTCGTCGGGATACGACAACAGCAGCACGTCGGTTTCGTGGATCTTGTACTTGGATTCGGGAGGCGCTTCGGCCGTAGTGTCAGAAGTCGCGGCGCCAGTGCTGGTCTCTGTGCCAGCGGGAGTGTCCGTTCCGCTGCTGGAGGATGCGGTGCTTCCGCCGGGAGTGGGAGTCGTGCTGCCGGTACCGGAGCCGGAATTTCCTCCGCAACCGATGCCTGTGATTAGCATCGTCGCGGCGGCCAGGACGGCGAACGTCCGGGCGACTAACGTCATGCGGCTGAACATCTAACTCACCACCTTTCAGAGAACTCTGGGTTTCTGGGGGGATTCGTTGGGGAAGGAATCACGTGCGGTTTTCGGTCCTGCGAGCGATTCCCAACCGACATGTTTCCGGTTCCGAACCGTCGCATCTGGCGAAGCCTGTTGCTGCTGGTTGTTCCCTCCGTGCACGACGACACGCCATGCAGAACCGCAAGCGCCAGGTCGGCGGCCGCGGGGAAGCGGCCGACTGCAGGCAGTTTGGGGTCAACCAGATTGCAGCAAAGGGATACTATACAATGGTTTGCGCAGGGTCAACAACACCAGTATCAGGGCGAAACGGTTGAAACCGGCCGATTGGTTCGCAATCGCCCCGGGCCCGTTTCTCTGCAAGGCTGCGGGAAGTCGCCTGGGCGGCGCAGCCCAGGCGGCGTCTACTTCGATTGCGAGCGACATTTTGGCAGTCGGATCAGCTGACCAGCCCTTTGGTGACCATCATGAAGACATCTTCCAGGGTGGGGTCTTTCTCGGCGAAACTGCGAATGCCGACCTGCTGGTGCATTAACTGCTGCAGCAGCTGGGCCACGCCGGCGTCGTCGGTTTCCAGTTCGACCAGCGCCCGGTTCTGCTCGACTTGCATGTCGCGATAGGCGGGCGAGCTGCGTACAATCGACAGGCCGGCGTCCATGCTGGCGGTGAATTTGATCTCAATCATCCGGTTCCCGCGGATGCGGCGGTAGACGTCGTCGATCGGTCCGTGCATCAGCAGCTGGCCCCGTTCGATAATCCCGATCGATGTGCAACAATCGGCCAGCTCCGTCAGGATATGGCTGGAAATCAGAATCGTTTTCCCCATCCGACGCAGCTCTTTCAGCAGCGCTTTGACCTCGACCCGGGCCCGCGGATCCAGGCCGCTGGCCGGTTCATCGAGGATCAGCACAGGCGGATCGTGCACCAGCGTTTTGGCCAGGCAGAGCCGCTGCTTCATCCCGCGGGACAGGCCGTTGACGAAGTCGTCTCTTTTGTGGGTCAGGTCGAGCAGCTCCAGTACGTCGCCAATGACCTGCTTCCGCTGGGCCTTGCCAATCTGGTACGCCACGGCGAAGAAATCGAGGAACTCCCAGACCTTCATGCCGTCATACACGCCGAAGTTATCCGGCATGTAGCCGACGCTGCGGCGGACGTTCATCGGGTCGGTGGTGACGGAGAAACCGTTGACTTTCCCTTCTCCGCGGGTCGCTTTGAGCAGGGTGGCCAGGAAGCGGATACTGGTGCTTTTACCGGCGCCGTTGGGGCCGATAAAGCCAAACACCTCGCCGGCGCCAATGGTCAGGTTCAGGCATTCGACCGCGGTGAATTCGCCGTAGTCCTTGCCAAAGTCGATCAATTCGATCATGCGAGAAATTACCGATCCGCCAGAGAAACGTCAGCAGGCATCGGTGCAATTTTCCCCGCTGGAAGCCCGCCTGACAAGCAGCCTGTTTCCCGACAAGCGCCAGCGGGAAGAATGACGGCCGGGGCGGGACGATTTCCGTCCGCAGCAGCCCGACCGGCCGCCGGCGCGCACCGGAGGCCGTACTATGGCTAAAGAGCGGGGAAAAGAGGGGACAAGCCAGGGTCCCGTGGCGATAGAAGGCAGCGTCAAAAGTCGCTGCGACGTTTCCCTGTGGAAGGCTGCCCGTGGGAAACTGCCAGGCAGAAGTCGCCCGCCGGGCGATCCAGGGCAGGGAGGCTGGTTCCCTGCGTGTCGCGGCGGGCGGAAGCTCGACGGACGTTACATGGCAGCCTGGGTCGCGGGCAAACGACGGCCCAGCGGAGCCGTGCGGCGCCATGCGGGAGCGTCGCCTTCGTTCTCTTCTTCGTCCAGGCCCAGGTCGGACAGATTCAGCTCAAATTCCAGCACATGGGCCGTTTCTTCGCTCTCGGTTTCCGATGCGGCCGTTTCCTCGTGCAACGGCAGTTCGCCCCGCACCACACGGACTTCGCGGGGGGCGTCGATGCCGACGCGAACGGTGTTGCCTTTGATTCGCAGGATGGTCAGGGTGATGTCGGAGCCGATGACAATTTTTTCCTGCAGCTTGCGGGTGAGTACCAACATGATTGAATTCCTTGTCGCGGTTTTGAAGAGAAGCCGTTCTCGCGTCGTTGGCAACCTGACGCGTTTGCGTTTGATGGAAGGATTAAAAAGCAAACGCCGGGCCAAACCGTTCCGCAATACCCGCATATTTTCTTAACTGCCGAATCCAACGTGACTTAAGAAAAATCAAGAAATTGGCATTGGCGGCAGGAAGGAAAGAATTTACATTCCACGCTGAAACAGTTTCCCTTGGACTTTGCAAGAACTGCAGAAAACAGGGGAAATTCCCGGCCCTCTCTGTCGCCGGATTGGCCGACTCTAACGGCCGTCGCCCAGGACGAACGCTTTTTCTCCTGGGTCGCATCCCCGAGTTGTCCCGCGCGGTCCTCCACCACTTGGTGGGCAGGGCAATGAACCTCGCCACTGCGGCGTGTTGCTCTTGCCGCTATCTGGGGGAACTGCTATCGACCGTCTTATGAAACTTGCCGCCCTGATTGCCGCTGTTCTGGTCGCTTCCCTGTTAGCAGGCTGCGCCAATGTCATGCCCCAGGGCGCCGGCGAGGAGCGGGAATTGCAGCAGCAGCTGCGACAGACGGATGCGGAAAGATTGCCCTATCCGCGCGGCGTGCACGGCGGCATTCTTTGAGACGGCTTGCACCGGGGCATGCTCAAACAGAACGACCTGCCAGCAAGCAACAGCGGCAGGGCAGGGCGGATGGCAGGTAAACGGCCGCGACCCGGCTACGGAGTTGCACAGGCGGCTGCTTCGCCGCAGCAAGCGTCGACCGTTCCGTTCTGGATCGCTTCCAGTTGCTCGCGGCAATGCGCACAAAAAGCCAGGTGCTCGTCGATCCGCTGCGACATGGCCGGAGTCAGCTTTTGCTGATGATACTCACCAAGCAGCGGCTGCACTTCGAAACAGGCCAGCCCGGCTGCATTGGCCGACGGCGTTGAAAACTGCAGGTACAGCAGCGACAAGCAGGAAGTCAGCACCAGCACGCCCACAATCGTGAACGAGGTCGTCTGGCTCTTCCGCCGCACCGACTGGGCGCGCTGCACCATGCCGGTGAGCTCTCCCGAAGGACACGGTTCCCAGGAGTCAGTAAAGGCGTTCGGGGCCATTGGCTTACCAAAATTCGCTTGCGGGATATCGTTCCGGCCTGATTCAACAACACGATTAGTGCGACGTTTTTTAATACGCCCGTTGGCACTGCTTCAGGCCGCACCCGGCAGCCAGATCGGCGGCTTTCGCACGGTCTTGTGACACAGCCTGTTGCTACACCCAACGGAAAAGACGGCGTGGCGACGAATGTCGCCAGAGAACCGCCTGCCTGCTTGTTCATTCTATCTTAATCCAATCCCTCCGACTGTGAGCGCGATCACAATCAAAAGATCAGCTTTCCGGAGCGGCGGCCGAACGGACCGACGGCGGCGACGCGCCCGCAGGTTCCGGGCGACCGACCGCCTGGGCCAGTCGCTTCAGGTCGAGCAGTTCGATCTGACGTCGTCCGATGGCGATGAGTTTCTCGGCCTGCATTTCTCCCAGCACCACGGTGACCGACTCTCGCGTGCTGCCAATCACATTCGCCAGTTCCTGGTGCGAAAGTTTGATCCCCAGGGCCACGGCTCCTGGTCCGGCGGACGAGGGCTTGCCGTACTGCTGGGCCAGATCCAGCAGCAAGTGGGTTAGCCGGTCTCGATTGGACAGGAACAGCAGGTTTTTCAAACGCTGTTCGATCCGCTTGCGGCGCAATCCAATCAGTTTGGTAACGCCCAGGGCAAGCTGGGGCTGCGATTCCATCAGCCGGTTCATGGCGTCGGCGGGGATCATAACAACCAGCGATTCCTCGACTGCTTCGGCGTATTCGTCGCGCGCGCCCTGATCAAACAGCGACAGTTCGCCAAACAGCTCGCCCGGCTCAATGAAGGAGAGGATCGACTGCTTCCCTTCGCTGGTAACATGGCAGATTTTGGCCCGACCCGAACTCAGCAGGAAAACCGCGTCGCCCTGATCGGCCGGCAGATAAATGGGGGCCCGGCGACGAAAGGTGCGCGCACGACTGCACCGCTCTAATTCCTGTAGCGCGTCGGTGCTTATACGTTCAAACAGATCGCAACAGCGAAGTTGCCAGTATTGTTCAGCCATCAACCTGGTGCGAAGTAGGAGATTGCCCGAGGAATCCACCCTATTATAGACCGACCTCCCGGCCAAACCCAAACAGAAACCGGGCCACTTTCGCAGAAAACGACACGCGCTGTTGAAACCAGGCTTTCAAACCAGGCAACTCTGGCAAACGGGGAGAACAGGACCGGTTCACTACGGCCACAGGAGGCTATTCCCTGCAGGAAAGCATAACCCCGGGCGCAACGAAAAACGCCGATGATTCGTACGCTTTCCGTGTGGTGACATCGGCGGGGCGCGAAGCGGCGCAAGCCAGGCAGGAAAACCGCTCCGATTTCGGTTTTGACAGAAACCAGAAGGGTCGCTATTCTGCCCGCCAAGAGAGACTGCCCCACAAGGATGTGGGGGCGTCTGTACAGCCAGTCCGCCCTGATTGCCGGATCGTTTTCTCCTTTTTCCTGGGAAAAAGGAACGGACCGCCGCGAGGGGAGACAGGCTCATGATCATGGAGGATCGCCTTGATTTCCGCAATGAATTCCCCGCGGCGAAGCGTGCTGATCGTCGACGAGTCGGAAGACTCGCGCGAAGTGCTGCGGACTGCGCTCCAGCAACGCGGCCTGGAAATATTTGAGGCCAGCGAGGCTCGCTCCGGGCTGGAACTGGCCCGTCTGCACCACCCCCAGTTGATCGTCATCGACCTCGAAGTCGATTCCGCCAGCGACCCGCAAGTTTGCGACAGCTATGGCCAGCAATCGACCGACGACCAGAGCCAGCTGCTGCTGCTGGGATCGCTCCGCAGGGGCCGTTGCTACCCGCTGACCGAACAGGTCGTCTCCAAGCCCTATCATTACGCTCCCCTGATCCGTAAAATCGAAGAGTTGTTGGAGAATTCAATCGTCGCAGAACCGACCTCCTAGCACTGGCGAACCAAAGCTGGGCCGGCCGGTTGGCGCCGGAGGCCCTGTTGTGGCAACGCTGTTCGTAATCAAAGGTCGTGACCAGGGTCAAAAATTTGACCTGCCCCGCGCTATCACCACCATTGGCCGGGAAACGACGAACGATATTCAACTGAACGACGCCGAAGTCTCAAGGCGCCATGCGGAAATCGTCTTTGACCAGAACCACTTCGCGCTGCGCGATCTGAACAGCGCCAATGGCGCCTTTGTGAACGCCGAACGGATCGACGCCCGTCGCCTCAAAACGGGCGACCAGGTACAGCTGGGCGGGTCGATCATGATCTTCACCGCCGCGGAAGAGCAGTCCTCCGATATTTCCGAAGTGGTCGATATCGTCTCGCTCACCGGCGGCGGCTCCGAATCCCGCATTCTCAAATCGATCAGCCAGGAAGAAGGCAGCCGCCTGCTCGATGGCCGCACCGGCGTAGGCGGCGAAAGTCCCTGGCTGGCCCGCGCCCGGGGCAACCTGCAGATTATGTACCGCACCGCCCTGGCGGTTAGCCACACGCTGGATATCGACCAGCTGCTACACCGCATTATGGAGCTGATCTTTGAGTGGGTCGAATGCGACCGCGGCTGCATCATGCTCTGCCACCAGGAAACCGAAGAGCTGATCCCCAAAGTCAGCCGCACCCGCCGCACCCTGCCCGAAGGCCAGCGCATCCTGATCAGCCGCACCATTCTGGATTACGTGCTGAAAAAGAAAGAAGGCGTCCACACCAGCGACGCCAAAGACGACAACCGCTGGGATCCCGGCGGCAGCATCGTCAAACTGGGCGTGACCGAAGCCGTCTGCGTCCCCATGCAAGGCCGCTACGGCGTGGTCGGCGTGATCTATATCGACACCTTCACCCCGCCCGGCCAGTCGCTGAACGCCCAGAACAAATTCTCGTCGGAACACCTGAAGCTGATGGTGGCGATCGGCCACCAGGCCGCGCTCGCCGTCGAAGACACCTCGTACTATTCGGCCATGGTCCAGGCCGAACGCCTGGCCGCCGTCGGCCAGACCATCGCCACGCTGTCCCACCATATCAAAAACATCCTGCAGGGCATCCGCGGCGGCAGCTACCTGATCGAAGAAGGCCTCAAGTCGCAGGACTCCAACGTGGTCCGCCGCGGCTGGAATATTGTCGACAAGAACCAGGAGAAAATCTCCAACCTGGTCATGGACATGCTGACTTTCAGCAAAGAGCGGGAACCCGAACTTACCCCCGCCAGCCTGAACGAGGTCGTCGGCGACGTGGTCGAACTGATGCAGACGCGCGCCCTGGAATCCGAAGTCGAATTGGTCGTGAAGCTGGAAGAAAACATCCCGCTCATGACGTTCGACCCCGACGGACTGCATCGGGCGATCCTCAACATTCTGACCAACGGCATCGATGCCTGCCGCAAGATCGACAACGCCCGCATCGAAGTTTCCACCGAGTTTGACCAGACTGCAAACTCGCTCCGCGTGCTGGTGCGCGACAACGGCGAAGGCATCGCCCCCGAAGATATCGAACGGATCTTCACCGTATTCGAATCCAACAAAGGCAGTCGCGGCACCGGCCTGGGCTTGCCCGTCAGCCGGAAGATCCTGCGGGAGCACGGCGGCGATATCACCGTCGACAGCAAGCCCGGCGAGGGCAGCACCTTCCTGCTGCAGTTCCCCGCCGTTGTCCCCAGCGACGACGAAGAAGACTTCGAGCCGTACGATACGTCGATGTTCGAATAAGACGACCGAACAAATCGCCGTCTCTTCCTTCTCCTCCGCATACCTCCGCCACCCCTGCGGTGAATCCTTTCTTTCGCTGGCTTCCCTTCCACCGCAACCATCAATCGTAATCAGGTCGCAGGTCGCGCATCCGGCTTTGCAATGCGGCCGCGATCCGTTCCGCGTCTTCGGCCGGGTCGCTGGCGACGGGAACCTGACGAGCGTAGAACGGCCGTCCAAACCGCACTGTCATCGGCTGCAGCACGTGCGGGAAACGATTCCCCGGCGGCATGGCGGCGTACGGTCCGTCCAGGTCGACCGGCAAGGCCGGCACGTTGAATCGGCGGAGCAGATATCCGATCCCCGGCTTGAGTTCCTGCAGCTGACCGTCGTGGGAACGCGTGCCTTCGGGGAACCAGATCAGGTTCTCTCCCTGATCCAGCACGGCCGCTCCCATCGCCACGGCCGAAGCCCCGCCGACTGGCAACATCCGGCACGCTCTGGCGACAAACTCCCGCACCGGATTCCCCTGCACTACTCCCCGCCGGGCGGCCCAGCGAGTGTTAGACAGGAAACGATAACCGAGCGCCGCGGCCAGTGTCGGCGGATCGAGCGTACTGGAATGGTTGGGCGTCAGAATCACGGGTCCCGGCGTCTGCAGATACTTGCGGCCTTCCACCCGAAAACGATAAAGCGTGCGCATGGCGACCACCGCGACCGCGCAGCACGCAGCGCCCAGCGGCACGCTCGCCCCGCGCGGAGGCGGCAGCCAGGCCTGCTGGTCGTTGTTCAGCACTGCTTCTGGATCGGCTAAACCATCTTCCACAGTATGGCAAGCAGTATCGGTCATCGAACGTCCTCACAACGGCAGGAAAGGGTCAAGACGCAGATGCGCAAGTCCCCCACAGGATGCGTTCGTTCGTCAGGCGAATAACGATAATCCCCTGAAACGGAAGCGACGCGGCAGATCCCGCATAGCGCCTGTTGCCCGCTACAGGCATCAAATTCCGTGCCAGAAAAAAACGTCCGCTATTTGACCGTCGCCTGCCTCATGTTGAAAAGCACGTTCGCCACCACGGTCCAGGCGGCCCATTCGCTGGCAGTCGAGGGAGCGTCGGCGGACGACTCGCCGACCGCAAGCAACGCTTGCGCCGCGGCCGGATCCTCCTGGTAACGGGACAGTTCAGCCGTGTAGAGCTGCAGCAGCACGTCTGCTTCGGCGGAGGTCGGCGGTCGGGCCAGCAAGCGACGAAAGCCGCTCTCCAGAATTTCCGCCGGCGCCGGGGGCGGGCCTTGGTCATGCTTTTTTTCGGGCGACGCCTGCGCTGTTTCGCGCAGCATGCGGCCGGCGAGGCAGCGGGCCGCTTCGACATAGGTCGGATCGTTCAGCAGCACGAGGGCCGTTTGCACCGTGTTGGGACGGGTTCTTGTCACGGTGCATGTTTCTCGGTTGGGGGCGCCAAACGCCGACATCGCCGGCGGCGGCATCGACCGCTTCCAGAAGGTGTATATGCTTCGCCGGAACAGATCAGCCCCATCCCCCTGCTGATACACCTGGGCCGTGTAGTCGCGGGGGTTGAAGGAAACCTCGCGCCACAGACCGGGCGGCTGATAGGGGAACACGCTTCGCCCGCCAATTTCGCCGACGAGCAGACCGCTGGTGAATAACGCGCCGTCGCGGATCATTTCCACCGGCAAGCGATGACCGGGCCCGCGCGCCAGCAGACGATTTTGCGGATCGGCCGCATACGCGGCCGCCGGAGCCTGGGCCGTCTGACGATAGGCGGCCGACAACACCAGCGAGCGGAGCAGCCCTTTCACATCCCAGCCCGAGTCGACAAATTCCCTGGCCAGATGATCGAGCAGGGCAGGGTGGCTCGGTCGTTCGCCCCGACTGCCAAAGTCTTCCGCCGTCGCGACCAGCCCTTCGCCAAACATCATCCGCCAATAACGATTCACGGCGACCCGGGCCGTGAGCGGGTGCGCCGGATCGGTCAGCCACAACGCCAGCCCCAGCCGGTTCCGCGGCCAATCGCTGCGCCATGGCGGCAAACTGGCGGGCGTGCCGGGCGAAGCCTCATCGGTCGGAAACCGGTAGTTGCCGCCTTCCAGGACAAAGGTCTTCCGCGGTTCCGCCAGCTCTTGCATGACCATCACCGTCGGCGCTTCCCGTTCGATTTTCTCCAGTCCTCGCACCACCTCCGCCAGTCGACGGGCGTCCGCCGAGTAGACCGGATCGACCTGTTCCAGATAGTAACGCTGCAAGGCAGCCTGCTGGTCGGCAGTGCGTGCGTCTGACGGAATCGCCAGCAACTCGCCAATCGGATCGCCGCCAGCCAGGATCCCGGCCGCGGTCGCATCGAGCACGCGAGCATACAGCCGCACTTCATCAAGCAGCCCGCGGAAGCCGGCTTCTTCCCCCCGGCGTCCCACTTCCAGCACGCCATCGCCGGCGGTCGAACCGGCCAGCGCGTCAAGCTCCACTTTGCTCGGCTGGAGCTGCCCGTTGAGATACAACCGCCAGCCCGACGCCTTGCCGGAACCATCGTAGACGGCCGTTACATGGCTCCACTGGTTGATCGGCAAGGCGGCCGTGGTCGCTGTAGCCAGGCCGTTATCGGGCGACGTCCTCCAGAGTCCGGCGAACAGATGGCCTTCCCGCAAGCCGACTTCAAAACCACGACCCGTTTTCTCTTCGCGACGCGCCACGATCGCCATGGCGTCGGTCGTCGTCGGATGCACCCAGGCCGCGATAGAAAAAGGCTTGTCGCTCGCCAGCGGCAGCTCCCCCAGGCCTATGCTCACGTCGCCGCCCAGCAGAAAGGCGTCGCCGAACTTTCCTTCCAGCAGATACGGTTCCCCTTGCACCTTCGCCGTACGGTCGGGCGCAGCACGGTCGGCCGTTTGGCCCTCGGCCAGGTTATCCAGCGGCAGATACGCCAGCATGTCGCCCGGCGGTTCCGCCTGGGCGGCGGCGCCAGCTTTTTCCCAGGCGGCCTGGTCCGCCCGGGCGGCCAGCGCACGGGCCTGCAGCAGGCGGGTGAGTTCGGCCCGACGCAGCTCCAGGGCGGCTTCTTTTTTCTGCTGCTCCCGCGTGGGAGCGGCCAGCACGGGCGGTGCGTTCCCATAGCGGCCGTCGACGCCATTCTCGGGCACGTTATTGAAGAAGGCGTACAGGTCGTAAAATTCCCGCTGCGTGAACGGGTCGTACTTGTGGTCGTGGCACTGGGCGCAAGCGATTGTTTGCCCCAACCAGACGGTCGCCACCTGGTTCACCCGATCGACGACGTACTCATTGCGGAACTCGTCCGCGATCACGCCGTCTTCAAAGTTGATCATGTGGTTCCGTAGAAAGCCGGTCGCGATCCTTTGCTCCCGCGTCGCCTGCGGCAGCAGATCTCCGGCCAGTTGCTGGATCGTGAACTGGTCGTACGGCAGGTTCCGGTTAAACGCTTCGATCACCCAGTCCCGCCACCGCCACATATCGCGATGGCTGTCCGTGTGGTAGCCGTGCGTATCGGCGTAGTGCGCCAGATCGAGCCAGTCGACCGCCATCCGTTCGCCAAAGCGAGGCGAAGCCAGCAGCCGATCCACCACCCGTTCTTCAGCGCCAGGGCGAGCATCGTCGAGGAACGCCTGGACCTCTTCCGGCGTCGGCGGCAGACCGGTCAGATCGTAAGTGACCCGGCGGATCCAAGCCGGACGCTCAGCGGCCGGCGACGGCTGCAGACCGGCGGCCTCAAGCTTCGCCAGCAGATACGCGTCAATCGCTGTACGCGGCCAGTCCTGCTGCTGGACGACCGGCAAACGAGTCCGCCGCGGCGTCTGGTACGCCCAATGCGTCTCCTCCGCCAGCGACAAACGGCCGGCCAGGCAGACGAGCATCAGCAGCAGCAGACGGCGAAAAATCATGGTCAGGGAATCGTATTGGGGGGCAGGTTTCCGCAATCGAGCAGCGGCCGTTTCCTGTTAGTTTCTTGTTACCAGCGGTGCGTCAATCCACAGAATCAGGGTTTTCCCAATCAGCCGCCGGGCGCTAGCCCACGATTCTTTGGGCGGCCCAGCATCACGGCCGACATCGCCCGCTCTAAAATTGAAGATTGACGTATTACTAGTTTAGCTGCGGGAGAAGCATCCGGTCGGGCGGCAGTCGCGGCGAGGGCCGGATTCCGGCGCGGCGGGCGGTTGTTCGTTACGACCGTTACGAGCGGCCTTCATCGCGGAGCTTGTCGGCGAAAACTTCGCGTACTTTCTCGACTTTGGGCCGCACAACAAAGGTGCAGTAGGGATGCCCGTTGTTCTGCGCAAAGAAGTCCTGGTGGTAATCCTCGGCCGGATAAAAGACATCAGCCGCAGTGATTTCCGTCACCACATCGACGCCTGCGTCGCGGAGCTTCTGCTTGAACGTTTCCGCCAGCTGCCGCTGCTGGTCGCTGTGATAGAAGACGGCCGAGCGGTACTGCGTCCCCTTGTCGTTCCCCTGGCGGTTGAGCGTGGTGGGGTCGTGCGTCTTCCAGAAGACCTCAAGCAGCTCCTCAAACCGGATCTGTTCCGGGTCAAACGTGACCTGGGCGACCTCCGCATGACCGGTCTGGCCGGTGCAGATTTGCTCATAGGTAGGATTCTTCAGCGGGCCGCCCATATAGCCGGAGACGACGGATCGGACCCCTTTGAGTTCGTTGAAGACGGCCTCCACGCACCAGAAACAACCGGCGCCAAAGGTCGCCACTTCCACCGAGGGATCCGCATCCATGATATTCCGTCTTTCGTCCCGCAATCCAGAAAACCGGCGCACCCAGCGGCGCCATCCTCTCTATTATTGCGAACCCCGCACGAAAGTCGAACGCCCGTTCTCCGACAAGCCGCAAAAAGAAGGCCCGGCACAGAGACCGGCAGACCCGTCGGACGGCCTGCATCAACAAGCGGAAGCGCATGGGAATCGAACCCACCGGACCCACGTTTGACGCACGTCCCAACGGTTTTGAAGACCGCGGCCGCCACCAGGCAAGCAAGCGCTTCCGAACTCAATAGAAATTAACAGAGGTCAGGCAGTACAACACCGGCTTCTCCACGGGGGAAAACGACGAAGCGACCGCGTCGGCTGGGCTGCTACTCGGCCCAGTTGAGGCCGGTGACGCCCTGCAGGCGGTGGACGTAGTCGCCGAGCAGGCCGCCGATCACGTCCCATTGATCGGGACGACGGATTTCGATGTCGCCCTGTTCGTTGATCCGCAGCAGCGTGTCGTCTTTTACGCCGGCCTTGGTCAGTGCGGCCATTTGCTCTTTGTCGTCATGCAACAGGACGCCTAAAGTTTTGCCGGTCAGTTCGATAAATTGCATGCTCAAAGACTCCCTGTCATCCACTCAAGAATCGCCATGAAGATGGGGGATATCGTACCAGATCGCCCCGGCAGCGGGGAGCAGAGCGGGGCCGCCCGTTATTCCCATTTTTCGGCCGGGTTGATCGGCGTGCCTTCCCACAACCAGACGCTCCCTTTTTTCTCCAGCAGCCGGTGCCGGCTGCCGACCACGGCGGGGGTGTTCACCTGGGGCAGGAACTTTGCGTGCTGCGCAATGATGGGGGCGTACTTTTTCTCGCCGGCCAGGTTGGTCCACTCGTTGGGATCGGTGCGCAGGTCGTACAGCTCTTCCGATCCGTCCGCGTAACGGATGTACCGCCAGTGCTCGGAACGGACGCCGTGGTTGTTCTGGTTGTGCGTGGTGATCGCCGGCCAGGGCCGGGGCGTGGAGGCGTCTTTCAATTGCGGCGCCAGGCTGTGTCCCTCCAGACCCGGCTGGGGCGGCAGACCGCACAGGTCGATCAGGGTGGGATAAATATCCAGCAGCTCGGCTGGCTGCGTGCAACGGGCGCCGGCCGTTACGCCGGGTCCCGCGAAAATCAGCGGCACATGGGTGGAGCGTTCCCAAAGCGTGTTCTTGCCGGAGATGTCTTTCTCGCCCAGGTGATAGCCGTGATCGGACCAGAGAACGATGATCGTGTTATCGGCGGCGCCGCTTTTTTCCAGCGCGTCCAGCACCCGGCCGACCTGGGCGTCGACAAAGCTGATGCTGGCCAGATACGACCGCACCAGCGGCTTCCACTGATGCTCCTGCTGCAGCCACGACAGTCGCGGCTCCGGCAGATGCCAGTGCAGATACCAGGAGAACTCCGGCGTGTCGTCGCGATCGCCTGTCTGGTACGGGGGCAGCTGGGTTTCGCCTTCGGGATACAGGTCGAACCACTCCTGCGTGGCGAAGCAGGGGACATGCGGCAGGAAGAAACCGACTGCCATAAAGAACGGCTCTTGCGGTTTGGCTTCCAGCTGTTCGACCGCCCAGCTGGCGACCTTATAGTCGCCTTTGTCTTCGTCGCGATGGGGGAAGGTTCCCCAGTCCATCAGCGTGTGGTTCCCGCCGGGCGTGGGCGGAATGAGCTTCTTCGGCGGCGTGGCGCCGACGCTGGCGTTCGGCCCCCAGTGATCGGTCTCGGCGTCCCGGGCATCGCGGGGCGGATAACCGCCGTGCCAGATCTTCCCCGTGCTGAAGGTGTTGTAGCCGTTCGCTTTGAAATGCTGCGGGAGACTGACCCGATCCTGCAACGAATCGACCGTGCGGAACCAGGGCGCCAGAGCATACACGCCGGTCGTGGAAGGACGCAGGCCGGTCAGCAGACTGGTCCGCGACGAGTTACACAGGGGAGCCTGGCAATGGGCGTTGGCAAACAGCGTGCCTCGCGCCGCCAGTCGATCCAGATGCGGCGTTTTGACCTGCGGATGTCCCTTCAAGGGGCCCACCCAGTCGTTCAAATCGTCGATCGCCAGAAACAGCACATTCGGGCGTTCCGGTTCGGCGGCAGACAACGAACCAGCCAGCAGCAGCAGGCCGCAAACCGGCGCCAGCCAGCGTAAAAGCACGAGCATCATGATCCCATCTTCCGCAAAAGGAGCGTAAACATTGGCCCCATGGTAACAAGCGACGACCGCGCCGGGCAATCATTCCCTGCGCGAGTGGGGAAGACGGCCGGTCTCCGCAGAAAGCACCCGCCCGACTTCCGGGAGACGTAATGCTTCCATCCTTGCAAAAGAATCGGGCGAACCTAACGTGGCCGGGGCGCTGCTGCATCGGAACGGACCCATTTCCCCTTAACCAGCAGTTCGTGCGGCTGATAGCGGGACTTGTACGACATGTGCGGCGACTCGGCAATGTACAGCCCCAGGTACAGGTACTGCGCGCCCCACAAACGGCACTGTTCGATCTGTTTCATCACCGAGTACACGCCCAGGCTCAGGCGGCTGTAGTCGGGATCATAATAGCAATAAACGGCCGAGATACTTTCCTGCCCGTGATCGCAGATAGCGACGCCGACGAGTTCCTCGTCGAGGTAATAGGCCATTTCGATCGTATCGCAACAGGTTTCGGTGAGGAACATTTCGTACCCCAGCGCATCGACGGCAGGCTGTTCATGACTGAGCCCGCGACCTGTGCGATGTTTATTGAACAGGTCGATGCGCTGCTGGTCGACCGTCGGTTCAGAAATGACCGTGCGCAGCAGGCGATCGCCTTGGCGTTTAACCCTTCGCATGGTGGCGCCAGGGGCAAAGTCAGCGACCGGCAAACGAATCGGAATGCACGAACTGCAGCTGGGACACTCGGTGTGGTACAGATACACGCCGCTGCGGCGATCGCCGCTGGCCAGACGTTCGTCAAACTGCTCGCCCGATAGTTCCTGATTCGGCAAGCGCAAAGGCAGCCTGGCAATCCGGTTGGGAAGATAGGGGCACTTCTCGCAACCATCGTACACAATCAATTCATTACTAAAGTTTTTTTTCATGCCCGATGCACTTTAGAATGGCGCAACCGCCCTCGCCTTGGCGATTGATTTTTGAAGAGACCCGTATCCGGATATTAACACGAAGGCAACAAAACTCCTAGCAATTGCTGATAACTTCTCGAAAGTTTTGCCCCCGGAAATGAGTCATATTCCCTACAAAATTGCGATTTACCCCCGTACCTGGGAGTGTCCCTGAACGCTTCTCGAAGGGGACCCCGCCAGCAAACCCCTCTTCCGAGCAATTAAAGCAGCCCACAGAGCCTATTGCCGGGAATGCCGAGCCGTTCTCTCCACAGCACTGGTCGGAACCTCCTTGAAACGGAAAAAGGTGTCCGTCCCTCGAATCCCTGCGTTTTTGCGGTTCATTGACACTATCGGCCTGCCGGCTACAATTCGCAGCAACCCTTAGAAAACAAAAAAAACGCCCAATCGGCACAACTTCATGGAGAACAATGATGGCAAATTTGACTGAATTCACCGTGGCCAATTTTGAAGACGAAGTGCTGAAATCGTCAGAGCCCGTCCTCGTCGATTTCTGGGCGACCTGGTGCGGTCCTTGCCGCATGCTGGCCCCGCTGCTGGAAGAACTGGCCGGCGAGAACACGGGCGTCACGATCGGCAAGCTCGATATCGATCAGAACCAGGCGCTGGCGATGAAGTACAACGTCACCAATATTCCGACGATCCTCATCTTCAAAAATGGCGAAGTCGTGGAGAGAATCCAGGGCGGCCAGGCAAAACACCGCCTGCAGGAGTCGATCGACGCCGCCAAAGGCTAACCCGGCCTGCGGCAAGATTCTTTCGCCTGGCAGCCAGCCTGCCAGGCGGCCGGCGGCGCAGCTATCGGCCGCATTGCCGTATCCTCTTCTTAACGCCTTCGCTCCTTTTCGCCGATCGTTTCGCTCATGATCGCCCTGATCACTGGAGCCGGGGGTTTCCTGGGCGAATATCTTACCGAACTGCTGGTCGCACAAGGCGTTACCGTGCGGTCCTATGCCCGCGGCGACTATCCCCGTCTGCGGGCGATGGGCGTACAAATGGTGCAAGGCGATCTCCGCGATGCGGCCGCTGTGCAGGAAGCCTGCCGGGGCGTGGACATCGTTTATCATACGGCCGGCGTCGCTGGCATCTGGGGCCCGTGGTCCCACTACCATGGCATCAACACCCTGGGAACCGAGCATATCCTGGCCGGCTGTCGGGCGCATGGCGTCCCGCGGCTCGTTTATACAAGCAGCCCCAGCGTGACGTTCGACGGCGGCTCCCAGCAGAATGTGGATGAGTCAGCCCCCTACCCGCAACACTGGTTGTGCCATTACCCGCACAGCAAGGCGCTGGCGGAACAGGCCGTGCTGGCGGCCAATGATCCGCCGCGGTTGATGACCTGTTCCTTGCGGCCGCATTTGATCTGGGGGCCGCGTGACCAGCATCTGATCCCCCGCCTGATCCAGCGAGCCCAGGCCGGCGCCTTGCGGCAAGTCGGCGACGGCTCCAATCGGGTCGATATGATCTATGTCGAGAACGCGGCGACGGCCCATCTGCAGGCGGCCGCCGCCCTGCAGCCCGGCTCACCCGTCTGCGGGCAAGCGTACTTTCTCAGCCAGGACGCGCCGGTCAACTGCTGGGACTGGATCAACGAGATCCTGCAGCTGGCGGGTGTCGCTCCTGTATCCAAAAGGATCTCCTTCAAAGCGGCCTGGCGGATCGGAGCCGCCATGGAAACCGCCTGGCGCCTGTTCGGGATCACCAGCGAACCGCGGATGACTCGCTTTCTGGCCGCACAGCTGGCGACCGATCACTACTTTGACATCCGCCGGGCGAAGCAGGATTTCGGGTATCGGCCCGTCATCTCCACCGACGAAGGGATGCGCCGCCTGGCCGCCGCCATGCAGACGTCGTAACGCAACACGGCAGCCAAACCATGCGAGCAGGGCAGGGGAGCAAGGCGGTTTGCTAACGCCGTTTCTCTTTGACGTTAACCAGCAACACGCATCCCGCCAGCCAGACGGGACGACCGTCGCTCCACTTTCTGCGAGCGACGTCGCGGCCTGCTATACTACCCAGGAGTATGGTTTCCTGGTGAGGGAGGGGTCCGTGATGAATGCAAAAGTGCGAACGCGTTTCTCAGGCGGCGGCCTGCTGGCGATCAGCTTGCTGCTGGCCGCCACAGGCAGGGCGGACGAAGCCCCGGTCCGTGCCGACGCAGCGCGTGCCGGCGGCTTGCGGTCGCACACGCTGACATCGCCGTTCCAGGCAGAGCCCGTCACGGTTCGCGTAATGCTCCCGGAGCCATACGATCCGGACGTGCGACTGCCCGTGATCTATCTGTTGCCTGTCGAACCGGGCGAAGAAAGCCGCTATGGTGATCCGCTCCAGGCAATCAGGAGTGCAAACCTGCAGCAGCGTTACCAGGCGATTTTTGCAGCCCCATCGTTCTCCACCTGGCCGTGGTATGCCGATCACCCGACCGACAAAACGCTGCAGCAAGAGTCTTACTTTCTGCAGGCCGTGCTGCCGCTGATCGAACAAGAGTACAAGGTCCAGGCGAACCCTGCCGGACGCTTGCTGCTGGGTTTCAGCAAATCGGGCTGGGGAGCCTGGAGTCTGCTGTTGCGGCATCCCGATATGTTCCACAAGGCCGTCGCCTGGGACGCCCCGCTGATGATGAAAGAGGTCGGCAGCTTTGGCAACCGCCCGGTCTTCGGCACGCAGGAGAACTTTGATAAATACCGCATGGACCGACTGTTACCGGTCGCCGCCGACAAGCTGGGCGACGAGGAGCGTCTGCTGCTGATCGGCTACGGCAACTTCCGCACGCACCACCAGCAGGCTCACGCCCTGCTGCAGGAACTGGGCGTGCCCCACGCGTACCGCGATGGTCCGGCGCTGAAGCATCACTGGGAAAGCGGCTGGGTGGCGCCAGCGGTCGGCTTGCTCCTGGATCCGCCGTCCGCCCCGCGGGCAAGCAGCGAACCATCCCCGCCCTGATCGTTCTTGCGCGCGGCTCGCAGAAGACGGCTGCGGATTGGCGGAGTGCGTCCTTTTGCACTATGCTGTCGAAAAACTATTTGGCTGCGGATGCTCGCCATGTCAGACCCTTCCACCAACGACCTGACCACCCAGCGGCTGCTGCGTCGTTACATTGATTTGTGCGATGAATTTGGCCCGCCCGACGTGCTCATGTTCCTGGCGGACGAACCTGACCTGAGCTTCCGCCAGCGGGCCGATGTGGTGCTGATTGATCAAAGCTGTCGCTGGATGAGCGGCGCCGGCGTGGCCGTAGAAGAATACATCGAGTACCTGCCCGACCTGCTGGCCGACGATCGGTTCCGGCTGGAAATGGTGCTGTCGGAATATCGGCTGCTGGAAGAAATGGGACGCAGTCCGCGGTCGGAAGATTTCCAGCACCGCTTTCCTGACCTGGCGGATTCGTTGCTCGCTTTGCTGGACGACGCCCGCAAGGAACCGCTATTCCTGTCGCGGGCCCGGCTCATCCGCGATGTCATGGCCCGCGTAGAACTTGGCTCCACGCTATCGTCGACGCAGATGGAACCGGTTGAACCCGACCTGACGCTTCCCTTTGCGGAAAAGGCCGAAGAGCGCGGCTCCAGCGGCACGGCCGCGCTCCGCTGCGAGTTCTTTTCCACCCTGCCGCAGCATGTGGTCCACCTGCTGGAAACCTACATGCACGACGCTGACTTCGCCGCGGGCGAATACCTGATGCGCCAGGGCGATGAAGGCGACGCCCTGATGGTGCTGCACCAGGGAACCGTCGAAGTCAGCACCGTCAACGAACAGGGGGAACGGAATCTGATCACCCGCACCAGCCGCGTCCAGGTGCTGGGAGAAATGGCCCTCCTCACGCGGGAACGCCGCAGCGCCGATGTGGTTGCCGTGACCCCGGTCAAGGTGCTGGTTCTGCCGGCCCAGCGTTTTCACGAAGTGGCCGCCGAGCATCCCATTCTGTGCGAAGTGCTGACCATGCTGGTCGCCACCCGGCTGGGTCGCCCCGACCGGGAGGATGTTCTCTCTGGCAAGAAACTGGATCGCTATGTGATCCGGCGACGGCTGGGCCGCGGCGGCATGTCGGTGGTCTACGCCGCTTGCGATGCGGAAACCAACCACAACATCGCCCTCAAAATGATGAGCCATCGCCTGGTGTACGACGCCTCGGCGCTGGCCCAGTTCCAGCGGGAAGCAGATATTGTCGAAGCGTTTGAGCATCCCAATCTGCTCCGCACGTACGGTCGCTTTGAGGCGTTCCATACGTTTTTTATCGTGATGGATTATTGCGACGGCGAAACGCTCGCCCAGCTGCTTCGCCGTGTTGGTCCGCTGCCGGAAAAAGAGTTCCGACAGATCCTGGGACAAACGGCCGACGCCCTGGCCTACGCTCATCGGGCCGGCGTGGTGCACCAGGATATCAAGCCCTCCAACATCATGATCGGTCGCGACGGGGTGGTGAAACTGATGGACTTTGGCCTGGCCCGCCCGCTGGCCGACCCGCACGAAGCCAACTACGACGCCATTGTCGGTACGCCGCGTTACATGGCGCCCGAGCAGTCCCATTGCGGGCCGATCACTCCGCAAACCGACTACTTCTCCCTGGGCTGCGTTGCGTATGAAATGATGACGGGCCAGCCGCTGTTCCAGAACAACACGATCGCCGGACTGATTGAAAGGGTGCGGGTCTGGAACCCCAGCGACACGCGGCCGCTGCGACCTGACTATGCCGACGACATCCACACGTTTCTCGATCACGCCCTGCAGAACAGCCCGCTCCGGCGATACCTCCGCCTGGACGCACTGGCCCAGCACGCCCAGCCGCTGTCGCCAGATTTCCTCGTCTCTTCGACCGATCCCGACGAACCGCCGCCCGACATTCTGACCCAGCGTGAACGGATGACCGACTAGCCGCAGTGCAATCCGTTCCCCAGAGGACTGATCAGATCGGCCGGGCGGGTAACAATACGTGTCCTTCGCGCCGGCGAAAAGCCGCGTCCGCGTCATCCGTTCGATCTGCTCATGTTGCTCTTCCGCAAGGCCGCCTGCGATGCCTCCTGACGAACAACCACCGCTGCCGCGTGTTGGCGTTTCCGCCTGCCTGCTGGGACAAAAAGTCCGTTACGACGGCCAGCACACGCGGGACTCTTTCATCGTCGAAACGCTCAGCCCGTTTGTCGAATACGTGCCCGTCTGCCCGGAGGTCGAGATCGGCCTGGGCACGCCGCGGCCGGCCATCCATCTGCAGGCGTCAAACGACCAGATCCGCCTGCAGGTAATCTCCACCGGTGAAGATCTGACTGAGCAAATGCAAACCTACGCCGCCGACAGAACGGCCCGCCTGCGGCAGTTGGGCCTGTCGGGCTATCTGCTCAAATCACGCTCGCCCAGCTGCGGCATGGAACGCGTCAAAGTGCGGCAGGATCGGGGGTTCCCGGTGCGCAACGGCCGCGGACTGTTTGCCGCCGCCCTGCTGGACGGCTGGCCCGAACTTCCGGTCGAAGAGGAGGGACGCCTGCGCGACACGGGTCTGCGAACGAACTTCTGCGAGCGTCTGTTCGCGTACCATCGGCTCAGCACCCTGTTCCGTTCCGACTGGACTCGGCGCCAGGTTGTGGAACTGCACAGCCGGGAGAAATTCCTGCTGCTGGCCCATCACGAGACCAGCTACCGGCGGCTGGGTCGCCTGGTCGCCGCCGTCAAACAGACGCCGCGGGAAAAGTTCGCCCAGGAGTACCTGTCGCAGTTCATGTCGGGCCTGGTCCAGCCAGCCAGTTTCCGCCGGCACTTCAACGTGCTGGAACACCTGCTGGGCTTCTTTCGCGAACGCCTGGACCCGCGCCAGCGAGGCGAGATCCACGACCGGATTGAAGACTACCGCCGCCGCGTCGCGCCGCTGATTGTGCCGCTGACGTTGATCCGTCATTACGCGGAAATTCTGGACATCGACTATCTGCGCAACCAAACCTACCTGCGTCCGTACCCCGCGGAATTGCTCCTGCCGCCAGGCTCCACCGCCTGACGAACCAGTGCAGCGCCAAAAAAGAAAATCAGGAACTTCTACCGCCGGCTGTCCGGTGGGATCACGTTTGAGGGATGAAGTAGTAACGGCAGTGACAAATCACACGCCGCAAACGACTTGAAACGGCGATGATCGCCGCAACATCTACTCTCAAACGTACGAAAGTGAATCCCATGAACGCTTGCAAAAAGATCCTCCTGTCGGTCGCAATCCTCGGTCTCCTCGGCATGGTCAGCGAAGCGAAAGCCCAGTTCAGTAGCGGTTCCAGCTCGAGCTGGAGCAGCAGCTCGTCCAGCAGCTGGGGTTATGGTCCCGGCGGTTCTTACAACAACAACACCAGCAACTCCTCTTCGCAGCAGTCCCGCTGGGGCAGCGGACCGGGCGGCGGGTACTCGCAGAGCAGCGGCCGCAGCCAGTCGAACCAGTGGGGCTCGAGCTTCAACGGCAACGGCTACAACCGCTACAACAACCAGCAGAACAGCGGCTTCAACAACTTCCGCCGCTACTACCCGTAAGACGAAAGAACGCAGACAAAAGAACGCTACTTTCGCGGAGCGAAAGGCGACATTCAAGAAACAAAGCCGGCCCAGGCGTGAACCACGCAGGCCGGCTTTTTTCGTTGCGTCGTGGAGGAACGACGCGAGACGACTTGAGCCCATCTCCAAGAAAATCAGGAACTTCTGCGGCCGACTGTCCGCTCGGACGGCGTTTGAGGGATGAAGGTGTAACGGCAGTGACAAAGCACACGCCGCAAACGACTTGAAACGGCGATGATCGCCGCAACATCTACTCTCAAACGTACGAAAGTGAATCCCATGAACGCTTGCAAAAAGATCCTCCTGTCGGTCGCAATCCTCGGTCTCCTCGGCATGGCCAGCGAAGCGAAAGCCCAGTTCAGCAGCGGTTCCAGCTCGAGTTGGAGCAGCAGCTCGTCCAGCAGCTGGGGTTATGGTCCCGGCGGTTCTTACAACAACAACACCAGCAACTCCTCTTCGCAGCAGTCCCGCTGGGGCAGCGGACCGGGCGGCAGCTACTCGCAGAGCAGCGGCCGCAGCCAGTCGAACCAGTGGGGATCGAGCTTAAACGGCAACGGCTACAACCGCTACAACAACCAGCAGAACAGCGGCTTCAACAACTTCCGCCGCTACTACCCGTAAGACAAAGAACGCTACTTTCGCGGAGAGGCTGTGAATTTATTCCGAAATTCAAGGGATGTTAACTTAGGATGCTTCAAAAACGAGCCATTTTCATCTCAGAGGCGAGGTTTGAGATCAAAACAGGGTCGTTTTTGAGAGCCATTTGCTAGAAGAACCCCTCCTCTGGTTAATAAATTCACAGCCTCGGAGCGAAAGGCGACATTCAAGAAACAAAGCCGGCCCAGGCGTGAACCACGCAGGCCGGCTTTTTTCGTTGCGTCGTGGAGGAACGACGCGAGACGACTTGAGCCCATCTCCTAGAAAATCAGGAACTTTCGCCCGCGGCTGTCCGCTCGGACGGCGTTTGAGGGATGGAGTAGTAACGGCAGTGACAAGTCACACGCCGCCAACAACTTGAAAAGGCGTTGAAAGCCGATCCTTCCTCTCCCCTCAATTTGTGAAAGTGAATCCCATGAACGCTTGCAAAAAAATCCTCCTGTCGGTCGCCGTCCTTGGTCTTCTCGGTCTGGTCAGCGAAGCGAACGCCCAGGTCTTCAGCGGTTCCAGCTCCAGCTGGAGCAGCAGCTGGTCCAGCAACTGGGGTTCGGGTCCGAACGGTTCCTATAACAACAACACCAGCAACTTCTCCTCGCAGCAGTCCCGCTGGGGCGGCGGCCCGGGCGGCAGCTACATCCAGAACAGCGGCCGCAGCCAGTCGAACCAGTGGGGCTCGAGCTTCAACGGCAACGGCTACAACCGCTACAACAACCAGCAGAACAGCGGCTTCAATAACTTCCGCCGCTACTACCCGTAAGACAAAGAACGCTACTTTCGCGGAGCGAAAGGCGACCTACCAGGAGAAGATAACGCTACTTTCGCGGAGCGAAAGGCGACATACCAGCAGCAAAGCCGGCCAGGCGTGAACTACGCAGGCCGGCTTTTTTGTTGCGTCGGCGGCAAGCGGCTTCAGGCGGGCGCTCGCGGAACGTTTCTCAATCGCAGAGCGTTTTCCCGTAGTGCTGCAGCAGTCGGGACTGGGCGCCGGCGATCGCGGCTGTCTTTTCTGTGGGATCCAGGCGTCCGGCATCGATCAGGATGTCGGCCAGTTCGCCGAGCATGGTGGATGAAAGCAACGGCGAATAGAGCAGCATCAGTCTTCGCTCGATCAGGTCGCTCAGAGTAGTTGCCCATTCGCGATCCACCACCCGGCGGATGAAGCCGCGGGGGAAAGAACTGCCGGCAAGCGGCTCCTGATCGGCTGGCGAAAGGTCTTCCAGGTACGACCGGGTTTGCATACCGCACAGGTCCCAGACGGCGGCGATCGCGGCTGCCGGCAACCGCAGCTGGTCGACAAAGGTCGCCTGGGTGCGGGCCACAGCGTCGTTGTCGGACGGATATTGTTCTCCGCCAGGCAGCGGGCGTTCGCGCGTGTTGGCTTGCGGTTTCTCGCCCCAGCTTTTTAGCAGGTCGGCGACCACTTCTTCCGCCAGGGCGCGGCAGGTGGTGAGCTTGCCGCCGATCACGGAAACGATCGGAACTTCGGCCGCGTGGTGCTGCAGCCAGTGTCCGCGGGGTATGGCGGCCGTTTTGCCGCCGGCAGCAGGAGACGGCGCGCGGGGCAAGGGCCGCACTCCGCTGTAATGCTGGGCCACATCGGAGCGTGTGAGCTGGACCTGCGGCAAGACGCGTTCGACGGCTGACAGCAGGTAGTCGATCTCCTGCTCGGTGGCGACCGCGCTACCTGGGTCGTCTTCGAACGGCAGATCGGTCGTGCCGATCAGCACGCCGCCGACAAACGGCAGCAGGAACACGGGACGACCGTCGTCGGCCTCGGCGTAAATTCCCTGGTCGCCGAGGGCTTTTCGCAGCCCCGGATGAAAGCTCAACAGGTGCGTCCCTTTGGTCGGCCCCATTAACCGAGGGCTGTCAACCGCCAGCCTGGCCAGTGTGCTATCGACCCAGGCGCCGGTGGCGTTGATGATCACCTCGGGATCAAACTCCCGCACGTCCGCCCCGGATGCGTCGTCGAGCGGGCGGACCTGCACGCTTTTTCCGTGGCGCTCGGCGGTGTGGTAAGGCAGCACCTCGAACGTGGTCTGCTGCTGCTGGCACAGGCGGCGGGCGTCTTCCAGCTGGGCGATCACGAAGCGCTCCGGGTAGCGGATCTGGGCGTCGCTGTACGCGCAAAGCCAGCGGTAACGCTCCTGCGAAACGGGCGCCGCTCCGGGCGTTCCGACTTTCTGCACCGATCTTTTCGGCAAGGTTGAACTGCGGGACAACTGGTCGTACAGCCACAAGCCGGCCTGGACCAGATGCACCCCGCGCGACGCGGCTGGGCCGCTTCCGCCCCATTTGAAGAACCGGCGCACCGACTGTCGCAAGCCGCCAAAGCGGTTCTCGACCGGAATCTGCAGACGCAGCGGATGCACCAGATGCGGCGCCAGCTTCAGCAGCCGGGAGCGTTCCTCCAACGACTCGCGGACCAGCGCCACGTCGCCATATTCCAGGTAACGCAAACCGCCGTGGATCAGGCGGGACGAATACGCCGTGGCGCCGCCGGCCAGATCACCCTGGTCGACCAGCGTGACCGACAACCCGTTCAGTGCGCACTCGCGGGCGATGGCGGCGCCGTTGATGCCGCCGCCGAGGATGAGGACAGATCGCGAAGGTGCAGAAGAGGCCATACCGACTCGCCGGGAAAGAACGTCACACACTGATTGACGCCATTATCGGCCAGTTCGCCCGGCAGGCAATGCGGGCGCCGGAACAGAAGCAGCCCCGGGAGGAGAACCCGGGGCAAGGGAATCGTCGACTTCTGATCCGCAAAGAAGAGATGCTTTTCTCGGAGCGAGAACCGCCTTTGGGCGGCGGCTGTCTCGCGGTTTCTCTATCGTTCCTCCAGCGTGCGACGCAGGTACTCCACCTGGGCCCGGACGCCTTCCAGATCCGGGTTGAGATGCAACGCGCGGCGGAAATTGTCGAGCGCGGCGATGGCGTCGTTCATTTCCAGGTAGCAATGGGCCATGCCGATGGCGGCCGGAAAATGGTACGGATTGACCTCAAGCGTTTGATGGCAGTCGTTGGCCGAATCTTCGAACATGCCCAGGTGAAAGCGGGCGACAGCACGTTGATTCCAGGCCTCGGCAATCCAGGGGGCTTCGTCGATCAGCAGATCGGAGCGGACGATCGCTTCTTCATACTGGCGGGAAGCGTTCAACCGCATGATGATGGAAAGCTCGGAACGCTGGGAATCGTCGCCCGATCGGCGCCAGACTTCGCGAATGCCGTTCTCTGCCAGCAGGCGAACACCGCGGTCGCTATCATGCAGGGCGCGGCCCAGCACGGAATTGGATCCGTAGTCGCCCAGGAAACTCAGTGCAAGCACACCAGCGCGGCGGCTGATGCGACTGCCCATTTCCGACAGTCTTTCCAGGCTGGACGTCGTATAATGGCGGGATACCGACACAATGAACCGAGCGGAGGATTCATCATGCAGGTATTGGCGGTAGAAGCGGTGAATCACCGGTTCGCGAATGTCTTCGATTTCCACGGCGCGTGCTTTCGCCTCAGGGGCTGTTAGTCGGGCTGCGGGCGGGTCCAGATTACGATCGGCAGCGGCCGGGTCCTGGAGATCCGTGTCGAGCTGTCTCGGACACGGGAAGCAGGATCTCCCGGCTGCAAACCTTAGTCGAGTTTAGTTACGAGGCCGCAGGGCTACAATGTCCGACGTTGCGGAAACGCAACGTTTTCTCCGGTATAAATCAGCTAGCAGGAACCAGGATGTGAAAGTGCAACGATCGGCGAAAATGAACCATCCCCGCGGAGCCCTGCGGCAGCGTTCGCCCCAAAATTTTCGGGCAATTCTAGCGGTCGCTATGCTCGCGCTGCTAGCTCGCTCCGCGTCGGCCCAGTCCGCCTCGCCCGCCGAAGCGGCTGACTTTCCCGCCCGAATGCAGGCGGTGGTCGGCTTTGTCTGGGCCGAGAACCCGTTGCGTTCCGGCCTCTATCGGTTGTCGGCGACGCAGGACGTGGCGATCTGGCTGGATCGACGGGTCGACCCGGATCAGCACGTGGACTTCGCCGTGCGCGATCTGCCGCTGGAAGAGGCCCTGCGGCGTCTGGCGGGCGAGCTGCAGCTGGGAGTTTGCCAGGTGGGGCCGGTCGTTTATCTGGGCCCGCCGGAAACGGCCGCTAAACTGGCGACCGTTTCGGCCCTGCGCGAACAGGAAGCGGCGGCGCTGCCGGCCGCCGCCCGCGCCAGCCTTGGTCGCCGCCGCAGCAGCACGTGGAAAGATTTAGCCACGCCGCAGGGACTGCTCCAGCAGTTGTCCCGCGATTCGAACGTGCGAATCGTCGGCCTGGAAACGCTGCCGCACGATCTGTGGCCAGGTAACCGCCTGCCCGGCTGCACATTTGTGGAGCGACTGACGCTGATCGCGGCCGGGTTTGATCTGACGTTTGAGTTCTCGCCCGACGGCAAGGCGGTGCGGTTTCAGCGGCTTCCGGAAACGGCCGTCCTGGAGCGGACGTACGATCTCAACGGACCCAGCGACCCCCGCGTCAAGGACCTGCAGCGGCGGTTTCCGGCAGCCCATCTGCGCGTCAGCGGCAGCAAACTGCTGGTGGCGGCCGGAGCGCAAGACCAGGACGCCATCGGTCGTCTGCTCCGCGGCGAAGCGGCCGAACGTCCCCCGGTCAAACCGGCAGCAGGCGGCATCAAGGTTTATTCGGTGAAGTTTGAAAACCAGCCCGCCGGGGTGGTCGCCAGCACGGTCGCCAAACAGCTGGGACTGACGCTGAAGGCCTCGCCCGAGGTGCGTGAACGGCTGCAGATGCTGGTATCCGTCGATGTGAAAGAGGTCAGCCTTGACGAACTTCTGAAAAAAGCCCTGGCGCCAACCGGCCTGTCCTACCGCCGGGACGCCGAGGTCCTGGAGATCCTGCCAGGAGAATAAGCTCCCGCCGTCAGCTTCCCACTCCCAACCGCCAACAACGAAGAACAAAGATCAAACATCCGGACCTCGCCGTGCGGGGCGACCTGCTCTAAAATAGAAATTCGCCTTGCAGGCCTGCAGGGTGATCGCTATTCTCGCGCTTGAGGCCCCTTCGTGGAAGAACTATCGGACGAACCATCGGCCATAACGGGACCGGTTCCTCGCCCTTCGCTCGCATTACCCTGGTGGTTGCGGGCGATGTTGCTGGGTCCGGGTCTGGTGTTGATCGGCTTGTTAATCACGGCTCGCACGCTGGAGCCTTCGCCTGATGGGTTTGGCACCCACCGAGGACTCGGTTTGCCGAGCTGCTCCATGATTGCATGGTTCGGCATTCGGTGTCCTTCGTGCGGGATGACGACCAGCTGGGCGTACGCCACGCGAGGGGATGTTTTGGCCTCGCTCAATGCAAACATCGGCGGCTTTTTGCTGGCGCTGGGAGCGGCCGGACTGGGACCTTATTTAACGATCTCCTCCCTGTCGGGGAAATGGTTTTTGGCTCCGCCGAACGAATTGTACTTCGCCCTGGCGGGCATCAGCATCATTTTGATCACGCTCATCGATTGGGTGACGCGTCATATGTATATCACGTAGCGAGTCGCGGCTCCGCTATGCCGTTTGGTCCGCACCTGGAGCAAGGAGGCCCCATGCGATTCCCAAAGCGTTGGTCGATTTTGTGTTGGATGTTGCTGTTCAGCACGATGATTCTCGGCTCGAACACCGGTTGCGTGGGGCTTGCCGCCCATGCGATGTACTTTATGTACGGAAATACCGTACCGGCGGAATTCGATGGCCTTGAGGGCCGTCGGGTGGCCGTCCTGTGCGTGGCGGATTCTTCGCCAGCGGGCGCCGGCACTGCTTCGGACTTGCTGGCTCGGCGGGTGGAACTGCTGCTGGGCAAGTACGTGAAAGATATCGATGTGATTCCCCATTCGGAAGTCGCCAACTGGCGGGACCAGAACGGCGATCCGATCGACTATCGGGAAATCGGCAAAGGCGTGGAAGCCGAATCGCTGGTAGTGATCGAGCTGACTGCTTACAGCCTGCAGCCCAGCGGCACGCTTTACCAGGGCCGGGCGACCGTGAACCTGACCGTGTACGACATGAACAAAAAAGGGAACATCGTCTGGGAGGATCTCAACCGAGACTTCGCCTTCCCCATTCATGGCGGCGTGCACACCAGCGAACTTAGCCGTAACGCATTCCAGCAGCGGGTGCTGATGGCCTTGTCGCAAGACATTGTCAAGCATTTTTACGACTACGATTTTGAAGACGACTTCGGCAGCGACTACAGGTCGCTGCATTAATCGCCGCAGGATGGTACATTCTGCAGGAAGCGCGGGCCGCATCTGGTGACAGGCCTGCGCTCCCGCAGTGGCGCGCGTCGGCCTGACCGGCCTGCCGCGCCGTGTCTCCCAGGGAGAGTACCAGCGATGAATAACCGACGCATCGGCAGGGCGTTGCCGCGAGCTTTTACGCTTGTGGAATTGTTAGTCGTGATCGCCATTATCGGCGTGCTGGTGGCTCTGCTGCTACCGGCGGTCCAGGCCGCACGGGAATCGGCCCGGCGCGCCGACTGCAGTCACCATCTCACGCAGCTCGCGCTGGCGGTGCAAAACTACGAAGTGGCCTATCGCGTGTTCCCTTCCGGAACGCTCGCCGCTACGGGGCCCGTCTCCAATGCTCCCACCGGCTACCACCATAACTGGATCGTGCAAATTCTGCCCCAGCTGGAACAGCGGAATGCCTTTGCCCATGTCGATTTTAATGTGGGAGTCTACGCCAAGGCGAATCAGCCGGTTTACCAATTGCACATCCAACTGCTGAAGTGTGGTTCGGATACTGCACGAGGGAATATCACCAACTATGCGGGCGTGCATCACGACGTCGAAGCGCCGATTGATGTCAACAATCACGGGGTCTTCTTTCTCAACAGCGCCGTGCGGTATGACGATCTCCGCGATGGCTCCGCCCAGACGCTGATGCTGGGCGAAAAAGTCGGCGAAGCGAACAGCCTGGGCTGGATGTCGGGCACCCGGGAAACGCTCCGCAATACGGGCACGCCGATCAACCAGACCGGCATCGTGGGAGCCAATGGCCAGCGTTTCTCCCGGGGGGATGCAATCGTCGTGCCCCAGGCCGGCGACGAACAGCTGGAGCCGAATCCGCAGTTTTACTTCCCGCCGGAAAAAGATCCCGAAGACGAATTCGAAGATGAAGCGGAAGAAAATCCTTCCGATAAGGACCCACCCAAAGCGAAGAAGATTGCGGTCGGACCGCTGACTGTCGGCGGTTTCTCCAGTCGCCATTCGGGCGGCGCCAACTTCGCCCTGGGCGACGCCAGCGTGCGGTTTCTAAGCCAATCCATCAACAGCCAGGTCTACCAGCAGCTGGGCCATCGGGCCGACGGAAAGCTCCTCGACCAGGACTACTAACCGCAGTGCGTCGCCAACAGCCGCTGCGGCCGCAGGTTTCTTGCCGCCTTTTTCTTCCCTCTTTTTCTGGATCATCCGCCGTTGCCTGCTCGCGAAAAATCGTTCTGCGAATTCTTTGCAGGGATCGGACTGGTGCATGAAGCGTTGCGGAGCGGTGACTGGGATTGCGTCTACGCCAACGATATCGACCCCAAAAAAGCGGCCATGCATGCGGCCCACTTTGGCCCCACGCCGTACCACGTGGGCGACGTCTGGCAGGCCGATGCCGTGCTGGAGAAAATTCCCGGCCGGCCTTTCCTGGCAACCGCTTCCTTCCCTTGCACGGATATGTCGCTGGCGGGCCGGATGCAAGGTTTCCAGGGCGGCGAGTCCTCGGCTTTTTTCGGCTTCTGCAATGTGCTCGAAGCGCTGGGCGAACGCCAGCCAGAGATGGTGCTGCTGGAGAACGTGACCGGGTTTTTGACTTCCCGCGGCGGCGACGACTTCCGTACGGCCGCCTCCACCCTGGCCGGGCTGGGATACTTTCTCGACGCATGGGTGTTGACGGCCCAGGCGTTTACGCCCCAGAGTCGTCCGCGATCGTTCGTGTTGGGGGTGAAGGAAAGTGCTTTATCGCCTGCCTGGTTCCGGCGGAATACGGAGTCGCCCTTTGATCCCTGGCGGGAAGCCGTGCTGGCGACGCCGGGTTTGCGTTCGTCGCGCCTGCTCGCCCTGATGGAGAGCACCCCCTTGGCGACCGGCTGGGTGACCAGGCGCCTGACCGATCCGCCGCAGGTTGACTATGACCTGCTCGCCTGGCTGGATACCGACAACGATCAGCCCTGGTGGGACCAGTCCCAGGTGGACCGCCATTACGCCATGATGAGCGACGCCCACCGCGGCCGGGTCGAGGCCTGGCTGGAGCAGGGAGGCCGCCATGTGGCGACCGTTTTTCGGAGGATGCGCAAAGGCGAACAACGGGCCGAGGTGCGTTTCGACGGGGCGGCCGGCTGCCTGCGCACCCCGCGGGGCGGCAGCGCGCGGCAGATCGTGCTGGCGGCGATCGACGGCCGGCTTCGCATGCGCTGGATGACGCCGCGCGAGTGCGCCCGACTGCAGGGGGCTCCCAACTTTGTGATCGACGTTCCCGACAGCCAAGCGCTGTTCGGGTTTGGCGACGCGGTTTGCGTGCCCGTCATCGAGTGGATCGACCAGCACCTTCTCACTCCGACCTTTCAGGAATGGCAGGCAGCGCACGAAAAAAGCCGGCCTGCGCGGGTGTCGCGTTAGCCGGCCTGGATGGGGGTTTGTCGTCTTTCACTGCTGGAAAGTCGACCGATGTCTTACGGGTAGTAGCGGCGGAAGTTGTTGAAGCCGCTGTTCTGCTGGTTGTTGTAGCGGTTGTAGCCGTTGCCGTTTAAGCTCGATCCCCACTGGTTGGACTGGCTGCGGCCGCTGTTCTGGACGTAGCTGCCGCCGGGGCCGCCGCCCCAGCGGGACTGTTGCGAGGAGAAGTTGCTGGTGTTGTTGTTATAGGAACCGTTCGGACCCGAACCCCAGTTGCTGGACCAGCTGCTGCTCCAGCTGGAGCTGGAACCGCTGAAGCCCTGGGCGTTCGCTTCGCTGACCAGACCGAGAAGACCAAGGACGGCGACCGACAGGAGGATTTTTTTGCAAGCGTTCATGGGATTCACTTTCACAAATTGAGGGGAGAGGAAGGATCGGCTTTCAACGCCTTTTCAAGTTGTTGGCGGCGTGTGACTTGTCACTGCCGTTACTACTTCATCCCTCAAACCCCGTCCCAGCGGACAGCCGGCTGCAGAAGTTCCCGATTTTCTTGGAGATGGGCTCAAGTCGTCTGGCTGGGGCTCCCTTGCCGCTGACGCACGAAAAAAGCCGGCCTGCGTGGTTCACGCCTGGGCCGGCTTTGTTTCTTGAATGTCGCCTTTCGCTCCGCGAAAGTAGCGTTCTTTCGTCTTACGGGTAGTAGCGGCGGAAGTTGTTGAAGCCGCTGTTCTGCTGGTTGTTGTAGCGGTTGTAGCCGTTGCCGTTTAAGCTCGATCCCCACTGGTTCGACTGGCTGCGGCCGCTGCTCTGCGAGTAGCTGCCGCCCGGTCCGCTGCCCCAGCGGGACTGCTGCGAAGAGGAGTTGCTGGTGTTGTTGTTGTAAGAACCGCCGGGACCATAACCCCAGCTGCTGGACGAGCTGCTGCTCCAACTCGAGCTGGAACCGCTGCTGAACTGGGCTTTCGCTTCGCTGGCCATGCCGAGGAGACCGAGGATTGCGACCGACAGGAGGATCTTTTTGCAAGCGTTCATGGGATTCACTTTCGTACGTTTGAGAGTAGATGTTTCGCGGCGATGATCGCCGTTTCAAGTCGTTTGCGGCGTGTGATTTGTCACTGCCGTTACTACTTCATCCCTCAAACGCCGTCCTGCCGGACAACCGCGGGCGAAAGTTCCTGATTTTCTAGGAGATGGGCTCAAGTCGTCTCGCGTCGTTCCTCCGCGACGCAACGAAAAAAGCCGGCCTGCGTGGTGAACGCCTGGGCCGGCTTTGTTTCGGGAATGTCGCCTTTCGCTCCGCGAAAGTAGCGTTCTTTATCTTACGGGTAGTAGCGGCGGAAGTTATTGAAGCCGCTGTTCTGCTGGTTGTTGTAGCGGTTGTAGCCGTTGCCGTTTAAGCTCGATCCCCACTGGTTCGACTGGCTGCGGCCGCTGCTCTGCGAGTAGCTTCCGCCCGGTCCGCTGCCCCAGCGGGACTGCTGCGAAGAGGAGTTGCTGGTGTTGTTGTTATAAGAGCCGCCGGGACCATAACCCCAGCTGCTGGACGAGCTGCTGCTCCAGCTCGAGCTGGAGCCGCTACTGAACTGGGCTTTCGCTTCGCTGACCATGCCGAGGAGACCGAGGATTGCGACCGACAGAAGGATCTTTTTGCAAGCGTTCATGGGATTCACTTTCGTACGTTTGAGAGTAGATGTTGCGGCGATGATCGCCGTTTCAAGTCGTTTGCGGCGGGTGATTTGTCACTGCCGTTACTACTTCATCCCTCAAACGTGATCCCACCGGACAGCCGGCGGAGAAAGTTCTCTTTTATTTTTGAGACGGGCTCAAGTCGTCCCACTGCGTTTTCCCTGATCTTCGTTGGCCGTCCTCTGGCTGGCCTCGACGGCTTTTTCGAAGCGGCGATCGGGCAGGAACCAGATCCCGGCGACCAGCAGGTACAGGACCAGCGCGATCCACGGCTGCACAAACGCCAGACCGATGCCGAGCCCATACAGACCAATCGAGAACAACCCTTTCAAGTCGCTGCCGAGCGCCGCCTGCAAGCGAACGTTTCGATGGGGCCTCGCCACCAGAGCGGCCTGCAGCATCTTCCAGGCAATGGCGGAAAACAGCAGCACTACGCCGTAGAGCGCCGTGGGCAACGGGGCGAACTGGTTCTGCCCCATCCAGCCCGTCACAAAGGGAATCAGCGACAGCCAGAACAGCAGATGCAGGTTGGCCCATAGCGCCAGCCCGCCCAGGCGTTCCGTCAACTGGAACAGGTGATGGTGGTTGTTCCAGTAGATGCCGACATACACAAAGCTAAGGGCGTACGTGGCGAAGACCGGCAGCATCGGAGCAAGGGCGTTCCCGTCGGTCCCCTGGGGGACCTTCATCTCCAGCACCATGATCGTAATGATAATCGCCAGCACGCCGTCGCTGAACGCTTCCAGACGGGAACTCTTCATGCGGCGCCTGGGGCAAACGAAGAAGGAGGAAGCGGCGTCTGGGCTGCGTTATTTTTTCTCGATACGATAGAGCGCTTTGTCCGTGCGGATGTAGAGTGCCTGATCGACGGCGGCGAGCGAGGCCATGATCTGCCCGTCGAGCTTGTTGACGGCCAGCTCCTGGTAAGTGCGGCCCGGCTGGATGACCGTGGTGACGCCTTCGCGGCTGGAGAAGTAAATCTTGCCGTCGGCGAACAGGGGCGAGGCCGAGTAGTTGCCGCCCAGTCGTTGCGACCAGAGCACCTCGCCCGTTTTGGCGTCGAGACAGGTCGCCACGCCGCGGTCGCCGGCCAGGTAGAGTTCGTCTCCCACCAGCAGCGGCGACGGTTGCTGCGGCGCCTGGCGATTGAACCGCCAGGCGATCTTCGGCTCCGCCACGTCAGCGTACTGCACCGCCAGCAGCTCGGATTTCATAAAGCTGGTGCACATGTAGATCATGCCGTGTCCGGTGACGGGACGCGGAACAATCGAGAAGCCCAGCACGCCATAGTTCAGCTTCCACAGTTCGCGGCCCGACTTCAGGTCGTAGGAATACAGCCAGTCGGAACCGGGGGAGATCAACTGCTCCTGGCCGTCGATGGCGACCACCAAAGGCGTGCCGTACGCTTTTTTCAGCTGCGGGTTTTCATCCATTTTGCCGCTGCGGTCCGTCTTCCACACGACTTCGCCGGTCCGTTTGTCGAGCGCGACCACGTACTGCTGGTCGCTGCCGTCGAAGTGGATGTAAAGCAGGTCGCCATGCAGCACGGGCGAGCTGCCCGGGCCGTTCTCGTGGTTGATCTGCAGCTCGCGATTGGTCCACACCACTTCCAGCGACTGGGTATCCAGGCAGGCGGTGCCGTTGGTTCCAAAGTGGCAATAAAGGCGGCCGTTTTCGATCACCGGGGTCGGCGAAGCGAAGCTGTTAAGCGTATGCACGGGGTCCGGTTCGCCCTGGGTCATCAGCGGGGCGTCGTGGAGGATCTTGCCGGTGGTGCGATCGACACAGACGGCCCGCATCCGCAACTCCTTCGCGACCAGCAGCGGCTGGTTCCCCGTGTTGCTGGCCAGACGCTGCTTCTTTTCTTCTTCGGTGGCCAGGATGGGAGTGGCGGCCGTCATCCAGATCTCGTTCCCCTCAATCACCGGGGAGGACCACCCCTGCGCTTCCAGCGGCGTTTTCCAGACCACGTTCTCTGTTTCGCTCCAGGTCAGCGGCAGGTTCGTCGCTTCCGCACGGCCCTGACCGTCCGGTCCGCGAAACTGCGGCCAGGCCGCGTCGTCGGCAAAAGCAAGCGAAGGGGCGAAAGCAGCAAGTAACAGAACCAAACGTGCAAGCAGGTTATTCATGGCAATCAGGTCGGGAGGGAGAGTTGGCGGGGCGGACGAAAAACCGGCGCCGGAAGGATGCGACCTTTCCACAGGCAGGCCACGCCACGAAGGCGCCAGATGACGTGAACTTTCCCCACCAGTTTACCCTGACTGCCGGTCCTGCGGGAGTGTTCGCGTTAGTCGCCGGAGGAAAATCGCAGGTCGGCCGACATGCCCGGACGCAGCTGCTCCAGGCCTTCTTCCAGCGTGACTTTGATGCGAAAGACCTGCTTTGAACGTTCCTCGGGCGTTTGTACATTACTGGGGGTGAACTCGGCCTGGCGGGCGATAAAACTGATCCGCCCGCGAAACTGCTTGTCCGGATAACTGTCGACCCGCACCCAGACCGGCTGGTTCAAGGAAATGTCTAAATGATTCTCAGGGACGAACGCCCTGACCCAGAGATTACTCAGATCGATCAGGCTGATAACGGGCGAACTAGCCGCCGCCAGATCGCCGGGCTGCAGGTCGTTTGCTTCGATCACGCCGTTAACTGGCGCTTTGATTTCCAGCTCCCGCAGTTGGGCGTCGATGACCTGGATCTCGGCCTGGGCGCCTTCCACGGCGGCGGCCGCGGCGTCGATCTCTTCCTGCCGATAGCCTCGACGCAGCAGGGTTTCTGCTTCGACCGCTTCTTTCAACTCGGCTTCTCCCTGTTCGATTTCTTCTTTCCGGGCGCCTTTGATCAGTTGCTGCAGCTCTTCGCGACGCACCTGCCGCATCGCTTCGGCCACTTTGAGATCTTCGGTCGCCGCGTCCATCTGCTCCCGAGTGACGGAGCCGCGTTCCATGGCGAACAGGTCACGAATCATGTCGTAATGCGACTGGGCCCGGGCGAGTTGCGCTTCGGACAGGGTTAAACGGGCTTCGGACGCCCGGCGTTCTTCATCGCGGGGCGGAGCAACCAGTAACGCCAGCTTAGCGCGGATCCGGGCGGTGCGGGCCGCCGCCTGGGCGATCTCTTCGGCCCGATAACCGTTCTGCCGCTGGGAGAGTTCGACCTGTCGCATTTTATGCTGGGCGACCGCCTGGGCGCGGCGTTCGGCGAGGTCGAAGTCCTGCAGACGGACGAGCAGTTCGCCCGCCTGCACGCTCGCCCCTTCGACTGCTTTCGGCGCGACGAACTCCACCCGCCCGCCGACCCGCGAGCCCAGACGGATCTCATCCGCTTCGATAAAGCCCGACACCTGGAACGGCTCCTGCCGAATCTGGCTGTACGCCAGCAGGCTGAGCAGCAGCAGGACCACGACCGCTCCCAGGGCGACTTTCTTCAGCATGTCAGGCAATCACAACGAGGGAAGAAGAGAAAGGCCGCGTGAGAGAATTGGGGGGGACTATTCCAGCGCTTTGCTGTAATGGGGATCGTCCGACACGCCCTGCTCCTGAAGGACATCCAGCAGCACTTCGCGACCGAACGCTCGTTTCCACTCCTTGAGCCAGGCGAGCGTTGCGGGCGAGATCTCGTCGATCTCGCGCACGCCGGAGACCAGGCGGTAACCGGCCGACTGGGCCATGAGATTGCTGTTAAGATTATTCAGGATTTGATTCAGCGTTTCCTGCTGCTGCTGGCGATCCGCCCATAACATCCAGGCGATCAAATGGCGGGACAGCGCTCGCGCGTGCTGGCGGTTCGGCTCCGCGTTCCATACCAGGCCAGGCAAAAACAGCGGGCCGCCGGCCCAGGGGACTTCTTTCGCCTGGGGATCAAACTTCAGCGCGTTCGCCACGGCTTCGGCCACCTCGTGGTTGCCTTGCAGTTCCATCGTGCCCAGCAAAGCGGCTGCCTGCTGGCGGACGTTCCGATTCTCCCGGGCCTGCAGCATGATCTGCGTTAGCGGTGCGGGACCCTGCTGCAGGATGATCGGAACAGCGATGCTCGTCAGGTGCGAATTGCGAGTCGTGATTGCGACGAGCTTTTCCAGCGGGACTTCCTGGTCAGGCTGTTGCAGAAATTCCTGGAAACGCGCCATGAAGGGACGGTCCAGCGGATCACGCCGACCCGTACCCGACGTCGGGGCCAACCCGAGCAGTTCGTCCAGGTTCTTCGCCCGGGCGATCAGGGCGGCTGCAGTCCAAGTGCGCACGAGTTCCGAGTCGCTTTCCTGGCGAAGTTTCTCCAGCACGGCGTCGACATTGTCGCCCGGCATCGCTTTCAAAGCGACGATCATCCAGCCGCGACGAATCAGGGGAGCGTCGCCCTGGACTTCCTTGATCAGCACAGGACGGGACTCGTCCGCGCGGGCGATCAACTTCTCCACTGCGGCCGCCGCCTTGTCGGGCTTGTCAAGATCCAGCAGCAGGTCGGAAACGGGGTGGAAGACCTGCTGCAGAACGCTCGTGTCTCCGCCGAACTGAGCCATTGCGACAGACGAAACGATAGAAGACGAAACGAACCCAGTCGCCAGCAAGGTGAGCCCTGCGATAAGAATTCTAAACATGATCAATTTCCGGTCATCGGTAAGCGCCCCTCGACTGACCCGACATTTCTCCTGCCATTATGAACAACCGCTCGCCCCGCCGCCACCAGCAACCGCAGAAACCAGGCGAACGATGCGCGCCCGGCGCGGTGACGGCAGGACGCACGAAAAAAGCCGGCCTGCGTAGTTCACGCCTGGCCGGCTTTGCTGCTGGTATGTCGCCTTTCGCTCCGCGAAAGTAGCGTTATCTTCTCCTGGTAGGTCGCCTTTCGCTCCGCGAAAGTAGCGTTCTTTGTCTTACGGGTAGTAGCGGCGGAAGTTGTTGTAACCGCTGTTCTGCTGGTTGTTGTAGCGGTTGTAGCCGTTGCCGTTGAAGCTCGATCCCCACTGGTTCGACTGGCTGCGGCCGCTGTTCTGGACGTAGCTGCCGCCGGGGCCGCCGCCCCAGCGGGACTGCTGCGAGGAGAAGTTGCTGGTGTTGTTGTTATAGGAACCGTTCGGACCCGAACCCCAGTTGCTGGACCAGCTGCTGCTCCAGCTGGAGCTGGAACCGCTGAAGCCCTGGGCGTTCGCTTCGCTGACCAGACCGAGAAGACCAAGGACGGCGACCGACAGGAGGATTTTTTTGCAAGCGTTCATGAGATTCACTTTCACAAATTGAGGGGAGAGGAAGGATCGGCTTTCAACGCCTTTTCAAGTTGTTGGCGGCGTGTGACTTGTCACTGCCGTTACTACTTCATCCCTCAAACGCCGTCCGAGCGGACAGTCGGCCGCAGAAGTTCCTGATTTTCTTGGAGATGGGCTCAAGTCGTCTCGCGTCGTTCCTCCACGACGCAACGAAAAAAGCCGGCCTGCGTGGTTCACGCCTGGGCCGGCTTTGTTTCTTGAATGTCGCCTTTCGCTCCGAGGCTGTGAATTTATTAACCAGAGGAGGGGTTCTTCTAGCAAATGGCTCTCAAAAACGACCCTGTTTTGATCTCAAACCTCGCCTCTGAGATGAAAATGGCTCGTTTTTGAAGCATCCTAAGTTAACATCCCTTGAATTTCGGAATAAATTCACAGCCTCTCCGCGAAAGTAGCGTTCTTTGTCTTACGGGTAGTAGCGGCGGAAGTTGTTGAAGCCGCTGTTCTGCTGGTTGTTGTAGCGGTTGTAGCCGTTGCCGTTTAAGCTCGATCCCCACTGGTTCGACTGGCTGCGGCCGCTGCTCTGCGAGTAGCTGCCGCCCGGTCCGCTGCCCCAGCGGGACTGCTGCGAAGAGGAGTTGCTGGTGTTGTTGTTGTAAGAACCGCCGGGACCATAACCCCAGCTGCTGGACGAGCTGCTGCTCCAACTCGAGCTGGAACCGCTGCTGAACTGGGCTTTCGCTTCGCTGGCCATGCCGAGGAGACCGAGGATTGCGACCGACAGGAGGATCTTTTTGCAAGCGTTCATGGGATTCACTTTCGTACGTTTGAGAGTAGATGTTGCGGCGATCATCGCCGTTTCAAGTCGTTTGCGGCGTGTGCTTTGTCACTGCCGTTACTACTTCATCCCTCAAACGTGATCCCACCGGACAGCCGGCTGTAGAAGTTCCTGATTTTCTTGGAGATGGGCTCAAGTCGTCTCGCGTCGTTCCTCCACGACGCAACGAAAAAAGCCGGCCTGCGTGGTTCACGCCTGGGCCGGCTTTGTTTCTTGAATGTCGCCTTTCGCTCCGCGAAAGTAGCGTCTTTGTCTTACGGGTAGTAGCGGCGGAAGTTGTTGAAGCCGCTGTTCTGCTGGTTGTTGTAGCGGTTGTAGCCGTTGCCGTTTAAGCTCGATCCCCACTGGTTCGACTGGCTGCGGCCGCTGCTCTGCGAGTACCCGCCGCCCGGTCCGCTGCCCCAGCGGGACTGCTGCGAAGAGGAGTTGCTGGTGTTGTTGTTGTAAGAACCGCCGGGACCATAACCCCAGCTGCTGGACGAGCTGCTGCTCCAGCTCGAGCTGGAGCCGCTGCTGAACTGGGCTTTCGCTTCGCTGACCATGCCGAGGAGACCAAGGATTGCGACCGACAGAAGGATCTTTTTGCAAGCGTTCATGGGATTCACTTTCGTACGTTTGAGAGTAGATGTTTCGCGGCGATCATCGCCGTTTCAAGTCGTTTGCGGCGTGTGATTTGTCACTGCCGTTACTACTTCATCCCTCAAACGCCGTCCTGCCGGACAACCGCGGGCGAAAGTTCCTGATTTTCTAGGAGATGGGCTCAAGTCGTCTCGCGTCGTTCCTCCACGACGCAACGAAAAAAGCCGGCCTGCGTGGTTCACGCCTGGGCCGGCTTTGTTTCTTGAATGTCGCCTTTCGCTCCGCGAAAGTAGCGTCTTTGTCTTACGGGTAGTAGCGGCGGAAGTTGTTGAAGCCGCTGTTCTGCTGGTTGTTGTAGCGGTTGTAGCCGTTGCCGTTTAAGCTCGATCCCCACTGGTTCGACTGGCTGCGGCCGCTGCTCTGCGAGTACCCGCCGCCCGGTCCGCTGCCCCAGCGGGACTGCTGCGAAGAGGAGTTGCTGGTGTTGTTGTTGTAAGAACCGCCGGGACCATAACCCCAGCTGCTGGACGAGCTGCTGCTCCAGCTCGAGCTGGAGCCGCTGCTGAACTGGGCTTTCGCTTCGCTGACCATGCCGAGGAGACCAAGGATTGCGACCGACAGAAGGATCTTTTTGCAAGCGTTCATGGGATTCACTTTCGTACGTTTGAGAGTAGATGTTTCGCGGCGATCATCGCCGTTTCAAGTCGTTTGCGGCGTGTGATTTGTCACTGCCGTTACTACTTCATCCCTCAAACGCCGTCCTGCCGGACAACCGCGGGCGAAAGTTCCTGATTTTCTAGGAGATGGGCTCAAGTCGTCTCGCGTCGTTCCTCCACGACGCAACGAAAAAAGCCGGCCTGCAGGTATCGCAGCGGCCGGCCTTGCAGGAGGGGTGGTGATCCGTACGCCCCTTTCCCGCAGCGGGGAAAGGGGGGTGTCGATCGCGGCGTGGTTAATCTTCGGTCTTGGGGGCGTCGGCTGCTTCGTCGGTTGTGGGGGCGTCGGCCTTGGGGGCGGCCGGAGCTTCGCCGAACGCGAGCTTCTCTTTTTCCCACTGGGCGACCAGACGCTTCCGCACCACGTCCCAGGCCGTTTCCATCAGCGGCACATCGCAGCCGCCTTTCCCTTTGCATTCGTTGAGCCCGGGGTTTTCGCCGCAGCCTCCCTGTCCTTTACACGCATTCTCGCCAGCACAGGAGTGCTTCTCATAGGTGGCGCAGGCGCCCTGGCCGCGACAAGCGTTTTTGCCGGTGGCTCCCTGGTCTTTGCAGGCATTCAAGCCGCGGCACAGGTGTTTCCCTTTGGCGTCGCCGGCGGCCGGCGTGGCGTCGGCGGTCTTGGGATCTTTGGCCGGTTCGCTGCTGCAGCCCAGCACGCCGCCGGCTAGCAGTCCGCCCATGGCGGCTGCGGAGAGGCGATTGAACTGGCGACGATTCAGATCAGAAGGTGACAAAATTCTTACTCCTTTTTCCTGGGAACTTAGCGGGGCAATTCTTTGGGGAATGGCTTATTCGACCAAAGCGGCCTCGCTTTGGCAACGCGGGCAGTCCTGGTCGGTAGTTGGCATTCTGCACGAGCGTGCCTCATACTAGCGACTTGCGCCTGGGTCCGTATGTATCGCGTAATACAAAGGGAGCCTGGCCGATATAAGAAATCCCCGTATTCCAGGAGCTGGAACCCATGCCGAGAATAGATCGTCGCCATTTTCTCGCCGCCACATCCGCCGCTGCGGTGGGCGGGTACTTTTCGCAAACCGCCGCCGCCGAGGATTCGACGTCGCCCAATGAGCGGCTCAATATTGCCGCCGTCGGCGCCACCGGCCGCGCGGGAGCCGACCTGCGGGGCGTCGCCAGCCAGAACATCATCTGTATCGCCGATGTCGACCAGAACCTGCTGGAGCAAGGCTCCAAACCGTACCCGGACGCCCGTCGCTACGAAGACTTCCGCGTGATGCTGGAAAAAGAAGGCGACAAGATCGACGCCGTGGTCATTGGCACGCCCGACCACACGCACGCCCCGGCCGCCGCCATGGCGATGCGCATGAAGAAGCACGTTTACTGCGAAAAGCCGCTGACCAACACCGTGCGCGAAGCCCGCGTGCTGGCCGAACTGGCCCGCGACAACAAGCTCGTCACGCAGATGGGGAACCAGATCCACGCCGGCGACAACTATCGCCGGGTGGTTGAACTGATCCAGTCCGGCGTGATCGGCCCCGTCCGCGAAGCTCATGTCTGGGTCGGCGTCGATTACGGCGGCGGTCGACTGGGCAAAACGAAGCCCGTTCCGCCGAACTTGAACTGGGACCTGTGGCAGGGTCCCGCCACGGCGCGTCCTTATTGCGACATCACCATTAAAGGCGAGCCAAAGCCGCTGCATCCGTTTAACTGGCGCTGGTTCTGGGACTACGGTTCCGGCGGCCTGGGCGACTTTGGCTGCCACTACATGGACCTGGTGCACTGGGCGCTCGACCTGACCGCGCCGACGAAGGTCTCCGCCAGCGGACCGCCCGTGCTGCCCCAGGCGGCCGGAGCCGGCTTGACGGTCGAATACGAATACCCGGCCCGCGGCGATCTGCCGCCGGTGAAACTCACCTGGAACGACGGCGGCAAGAAGCCGGCCATCGCCCGCACCCTGAAAGACGCTGACGGCAAGCCGCTGGACTGGTCCGGCGCCCAGCTGTTCGTGGGCGAGAAAGGGATGATCCTGTCGAACTACGGCAAGCACTTGTTGCTGCCGGTCGACCGGTTTGCCGACTTCACCCCGCCCGAGCCGACCATTCCCAACTCGATCGGCCATCACGCCGAGTGGATCCAGGCGATCAGAACGGGCGGCCCCACCACCTGTAACTTCACCTACGCCGGCGCTCTGACCGAGGCCGTGCTGCTGGGGGTGGCCGCCTATCGCAGCGGCCAGACCCTGGAATGGGACGCCAAGAACTTCCAGGTAACGAACGCCCCCGAGGCCCAGCAGTACCTGCATCGCGAGTATCGCAAAGGCTGGACGCTGTAGGGGCAGTGGGCCCGTCTGACTCTTGCTCTTTTTCCTACTGGTGCGTCAAGTTTCAATTTCAGGTTTGGCCATTTTCGCGCGAGCCGCTGTTCCTTTTAGTTAACCGTGGCTATCGCCAAAACGGCTAATGGGAAGAACCCGAACTCTTTGCCTTGACGCAGCACTACTCTTTTTTCTTAATCTTAATCACCACAGGGCCGGTCCACTTCCGGAACCCGGTCTACCGTGGAGTGCGGGAGAGAGGTTGAGTCCGCGATGGCTGCCGGCCGTCGCTCGGGAAGGGATTAAGATTAAGAGGAAGAGGAAGAGGAAGAGGGAGGGTGACGAGCCCGGGTGCTACCTCGGCAACACCCGGACGACCGCATACACCAGGAACTCGGGCAGCTCAAAGGAGAGCCCGTCCTGGTCCTGGCGAACGGGGAGTTCCAACGAGGTCGCGCCGGTGAGCTTCATCTCGGGCGTGACCATTTCGACGCGAACGGGCTGGAAGTCGGCCGGTAGCTTCAGGCGGACCTTGATACCGGCGACGGGGATCGGCTGCTCTTCGATAATGCCGCGGCCGGGGCTGGGCTTGCCGTCTTTCTGACGCGGTGGTTCGGTCCGGTTGTAGTTGACGAAGTGCAGCGTCAGCTCCTTTCCATCGGCCGGGCGACTGGCTGACACGCGGACCGTATACGGCGCCTCGAACTGGCTAAGCTCTTCGGCCGGCGGCAGTTGGTCGGGCTTGTCGGTCGTCACCACATGCGCATAGCGGGCCAGGGCCGCTTCGTCCGCCAGGTCGTCGGGCAGCACGTCGAATAGCACATGCTGCTCCAGCAGTTTCTGTCCCAGTTCGCGGAACACAGCCACCGGTTCCAGATCGCCGGCGTGCACGCTCTGGCGCGGGTAGAGCAGCAGGACTTCGGCATGGGAGCGGTTCCCTTCGTACAGCGACTGATACTTTTTCAGGAACTGGTAATAACGGACCAGCTCGGCCCGGGCCAGCGGATCACTATGCCGGGCATAGAAGCCCATCGGGGCGCCGCCGTTGGCTGCCAGCTCGGCGATGGCGGAGCGAATCCGGGTGTTCTCGTACTTGCCGATTACAAACGGTTTGTCGTTCATGGCGCCGCGGACATAACGGGCCTGCAGGGTGACGTCGCCCAGTTCGTGCTGTTCCAGATCGGTCGCACTGGCGCTCGCGCCGGCGCTGTACCAGGTGTAGGTTTCGTCGCGTCCCCACATTTCAGCCGGCAGCAGGCACCGTTCGTCGCCGCTGATCTGGCTGAAGTCGCCCAGGTGGTTCCACTGGGCCAGCATCAGGTCGGGCTTGAGTGAGCGGCCATATTTGACGAAGACCTCGTCGTACGCTTCCTTGTTGGAGATCTGCGACCAGCGCAACATCTCCCGGCGGAGCAGGGTCGATTCCGCCGGCTTGTGCCAGTAGACGATCTCTTCAAACTGGTGTTTCGCCAGGTCCTGGATTTCAAAACGGTCGGCCAGTTCCTGCGGCGTATACCTCTCGGCCAGGTACGCTTTGAAGCCGCGCTGGCAATGTTCGCAGTGGCAATCGTGGCGATAGAAATAGTTGATGATCAGCCCATCAACGCCGCGTTCGATCGCCCGTTTGGTCCAGGCTTTGAGCACCTGGCGCCAGTGCGGATTGCGGAGACAGGCCCAGTACTCAGGCATGCCGCCGATGCTGTAACTGTGGTTGATGATCGGCTCGCCCTGGGCGTTCTTCTCCAGCAGGTCGATGGGATCGGCGACCGGTTTCGGCCCCAGTTCTTTTTCATCCCACAGGTCGTGATAGAACTTGAAGAAACCACGGGGACCGTCGAGTCCGGCAGGCTCGCCGACGAGAAACTCGACATTGAAGTGGCCAATCACTTTCACTTTTTCGGCATGCAACGCCTTGTTCCGCTGGACGAACCAGTCGCCGCACTCGTTCAATCCCTGGACCGGAAAATGGGCCGGGTAGCCTTTGTATTGCGGTGTATGCGCCAGGCTCCAGAAGTGGCCGCCGTAGAAGCCAATCTGCGCCGCCTGGGGCTGGGCTTCGCGGACGAACGCCATGTAGTCTTCGTCGGCGTAGTTGGCCCAGTGGGCGATCAGCCGCTGGAACTCCACCCGCGGCGCCGCGGGCTCCTCGGCCCTCGCCGGACCAACTGCCAGACAAACAAGCAACCCGAAACCAGGCAGCAACCGGAACAGCCGAGCAGGCATCACATCTCCTGACAACAACAGAAGGAAAGGGCAGGGGAGAGGCCACATTGTACCGCCCGCAGGTTTCACTTTGGCGAAGCCTCCACCAAAGAAAAGTTCACAGCCGAGAATCGCAGAGAAGAGGGAGCTGTTTTTTCGGCTTGCTGTAGCGGAGAAAGTTCCTCTGCTGCTGTTTCATTTTGAAGAGATTGCCATTCCCGGCAACCATTTCCCTGCGTCCTGCTTTCTCCCATTTCCTCTGCGATCCTCGGCGGTGAATCCTTTTCCCTTTTTGCGTCTCCCTGGTGGTGCGTCAACCTTCGAAATTAGAGCAGGGATCTTAGACCGCGCGACTTGGGCCGTGCTGCTGTGCCGCCAGGTGAACCATGGACTATCACCCTGCGGCTGAATGGGAGAAGCCTGATCCCAGGGCTTGAAGCACCACCAGTGACACTTCTACGTCAACTTTCATTCCGACTGGCCGCGTTGGAGCATGGCGTTGGCCAGGGCGTTGGCTTCTTCATCGTGGTTGTCCCACATGGTTTTGAAGCCTTGGCGGATGCGGGTGTTGGCGGCGCGGAGATAGTAACGGGCCGTCTGCAGTTCGAACCGGCGGCGTTTCTCGTCGAGTTGCGATTCACGCAATAATGCGTCCAGGCGATTGATCACGCAGGCGCAAACATAAATCTCCGTCGCCGCGTCGGCGATCCGGCCCAGCTGATGCTGGCGGTCGACAATCTCAAGCTGATATGTGGCGAGCGCCCGTTCGACGTTCTGCCCCAGCAGACGCAGCAAGGCGGAAAGCTGCTGGGCGTCGTTCTCCAGCGCTTCGCTGCGCACCACGACAGTCGGCCCGGCCAGCAAAGAGCCGAGCTTGCGCCCGGCGAACTGGCCCAGCTGCACCAGGTTGGTCAGCGGTTTTTTGGCCGCCTTGAGCACGCCTTCTAATTCCATGCCCACGTCGCGCATGCCGACCAGGGCGGTAAAGGCCCGCAGCACGTCGTTGGCGCCTTCGCCGATGGTGTTAATCCGGGCGTCGCGCATCATCCGTTCGAACGGCTGGTCGGTGAAGTACGCCAGGCCGCCGTACAGCTGGAATGTATCGTTGATGATCCGCCAGAGCACCTCGGTGGAGAACACCTTGAGCATGGCCGTTTCCAGCATGAAGTCGCCCACGCCCGAGTCAATCAGCGCGGCCGTTTGATAGGTGCACGACTCCATGGCGTAGACGCCGGCCTGCATGTAGGCGAGCTTCTCTTTGACCAGCTCGAACGATCCCAGCGTCTGCTGGAACTGGACCCGGCGGTTAGCGTGCTCAACCGCTTTGGCGACGCAGAATTTGGCCGCTCCGGTGCAGCTGGCGCCAAAGGTCGTCCGGCCAAAGTCGAGTACGGTCAGCGCCACGCGCAGTCCTTTGCCCTGGCGACCCAGGACGTTCTCCTTCGGGACAAACATCTCGTGGAAGGCGAGTCGCGATGTGGCCGTGCCGCGAACGCCGCATTTTTCCATCCGCTCTTCGACGACCTCAAAACCTTCCATGTCGGGCGTCACCAGGAAGGCGGTGATCTTCGATTCGCCCCCATCGGGCGACGGCGTTCGCGCCATCACGGTCAGCACCTGGGCAATGCCGCCGTTGGTAATCCAGCGTTTCTCCCCGTTAAGCAGAAAGCCTTTGCCGTCGGTGGTGGGCGTGGCCGTGGTTTGTACGTTGGCCGCATCGCTGCCGGCTTCCGGTTCGGTCAGGGCGAAGGCGCTGATCCACTCGCCCGAGGCGAGTTTGGGCAACCACTTCTGCTGTTGTTCGGGCGTGCCGAAAAGCACCAGGGCCCGCGGCCCGATCGAATGGTGGGCGTTGACAAACAGGGCCGTTCCGCCGCAGTGTCCGCCCAGGATTTCCAAAATCCGGCAGTAGTCGGTCTGGGACCATTCCAGCCCGCCGCACGACTTGGGCAGACAGGCGCCAAGTACGCCCAGTTGGCCGAGTCCGGCGATGACTTCGTCGGGAATGCGTGCATTTCGATCGATGGCGACCGGGTCGATTTTCTGCTGGCAATAATCGCGGACTTCGGCCAAACGCCGATCACGTTCCGCGTCGGCGGTAAATGTCGGATAGGGCGGCAGCTGCGCGGCGGCGTACCGGCCAAAAAACAGCGCTTTGGCGAAATCCAGTTGCTCCAGCCGATCCCCCAGGATCTCCTCGGCCTGTTCCATCTGCTGTTGCCGTTGGTCGTCGTTCATCCGGGCGCTCCATGGGGATTTGGGGGGTAGAGTATTTATCATACGTCTCCCAGCGACCTGGGAAAACTCGGTACCATCAATCGCCTGATTCTCCTCGATGGTTATAATGAGAAAGAACGCACCGCGAATAACCCTGGGTAAGGGACACGATGACGCCGCCTCAACACCTTGACGACATTCTCCGCGACTGGCCCTACGATCCCGATGAGGGCGCCGTGCGCCTGACCGAAGGCGAAGGCGGGCGCGAAGTCCTGCAGATGCGGATCGACCTGGGCGTACTGCAGCTGGAAACAACCGATCGCCCGGACGGACTGCGTCCCGGCGGATTCGCCACCATGCGCGAGCAGTTGACCGATATCGCCGCCAAGGCGGGCGAAGGCTTTTTGTTTTCTGAAGAGCAGTGCCTCGACGCTGATCGGGAATTTGTGCAATTCTATCATCGCCGGGTCTGCTGGCTGCAGCTGGCCCGGTATGAGATGGCCGTGCGCGACGCCGATCATACGCTGGCGATGATGGACCTGTGCGCTTTGCATTCGCCCGACGAACGCTGGACGCTAACCCACGAACAGTACCGCCCCTTCGTACTCTACCACCGCACGCAAGCCAGCGCTCTGGCCGCGCTGGAACGCAGCGGGGCCGAAGAGGCCGTCGAAGAAATGAACGCCGGCCTGGAACGGCTGCGGGAACTGTTCGCCCAGTTTGAGGTCGAAGAGCACTTTGACGAAAACGACCTGGTCGTGCAGCTCACTAAAATGCGCGAGCAGCTACGAGAAGAGTACCAGGTGGGACGCACCCTGCAGGAACGCCTGCAGGACGCCGTTTCCGCCGAGCAGTACGAACTGGCGGCCGAGATCCGCGACCTGCTCGACCGGCGCCACGAAGGCGGCGGCAAAAACTAACGCGGGCGCGTGCCTTCATGGACATTTGCTGCAGAACGGTCACTCCTGACCGTTCATGTTCGACGCTGACTTGCCAGGGCGACCGGGAACGCTGGTCGGGCAGGAGCGCCCAACCTGCAGGAGAGAAGTTCGATACCAACGGGCGGCGTTAGTGGAATTCGGTGCCGCCCTTGCGGGCGAGGTAGGCGAAGTTGATGCACTTGAGCTGCTTCCGGTCGTGGATCTTCTCCGGCGTCACCACCACTTCTTCCTCCACCGAGCTCACCACCACCCCTTCGCGACCGATACGGACGGAGTCGTCCTGCTGCGTGGCGCCGACCGCCACAGCGCTTGGTCCGCTGGCCAGTTGCTCGATCGTTTCCCGGTCGTAAGGGCCCTGGTATAGCACCGGAACCAGCGGAGTCTGGAACCGCTCGCACAACTCCTGCCTGGCGGCAAAATCGAGATACTTCAGGTCGACCAACAGGTCGAAGGCGCGGAAGCTTGTCTGTCCGTTCGCGCAGCCGTACCAGTATCCTTGCTGGATGCCGGCGCCAAACATCTCGCCGAACAGCACTACATCGTGTGTGGGGCCGTCGCCAACCCGCATGCCATCGGGATCCTCGACTCCGCACCCGCTCACGTGAGCCAGCAACGCTTTCACTTGCGGAGAAAACGGCGTCCAGTAATTCGACCGCACGCGGATCTCTTCGCCCGACGCATCGACCTGGGTAGCCAGCACGCGCGGCTCTTTATCGCTGGCGGAAACGTCAACCGCCAGGAGCGACTCTTCGACGCGCCAGAACTGCCCATTACGGGTGTCCAGAATCTGGCCGCGGACCACGGCCGGTTCCTGGAGGATCCACTGCTCGACCAGTTTATACAGATCGAACCGCTGCGTGCGGGTGGAATATTCCTGGCGCCGTACGTCGTGGCTGCCGGCGGTCCAGCGCCAGCGGAGCACGCCCTGGTCGTCAGCCACGCGGATCAACCCCAGCCGGACGTTCGTGCCGTGGATTTTTTCCGTCACCACCACCGGATCGCCCGGCTGAAACAGGTCGGGAAAGTTGCGCAAGTTTTCCATGTCGTAGTAACGAGGGAACGCCGGGTGCGACGGCTCACTGTCCCCATGATGCTGGCTCTCGGGCGGCTCGTACTTGCGGGCGCCATAGTAGTCGGCCACGTTGTCTCCCACATTCCAGTCGGCGACATCCGGCGAGCGGAGCAGTCCATAAGAAGGCTCCCCCCGCAGTCGAGCCACGCGAATCCGGCCGGCCTGGGGACGCTGACCGTTGACATCGGGCGGCAAGGGGGTGAGAAATTTGGTGACGCCCATTTGATCCGACAGCGTGTGGGGGATGACGGTCTCGGGCGGGAAGTAAACGACTTTGTCGCCGGGCTGGAATTCCGTGCGGCCGGTGTCGGCGTTCTTGCCGATGCAGACTTGCCAGCCTTTGATATGAGCGATCGCCATGCGATCTGCCTGCGGATGCGGCGCCACTTTAGAGATCTGGCAAACTTCGACAATCAGGCTGCTCACACTCGACTCCCACGCCATTTTTGTTTCGTCCGCCGGCTCCTCCTGCAGCCCGCATCGGCGGATCGCCAACCTGCGCGGTTCCGTCACGAGTTGGAGGCTTTGGCGAGAAGGAAGGTTCGCCCCTGCGTTACACTTCCTTCCGGTCATTCAGGAAAACCCGCAACCGGGATGCGGCTGGCCGCGATTTGTGAAGGTCCAACCCGCAGGGACGTTCGTTGTACAACATTCGGGCCAGGCAGGGCGCCGGTAAGAACGACCGGGCGAAAAGAAATGGCACTCAGAGAGCGCCGCACAGACTGGCCAACTGGTCGTCCGTGGAGCCTTTGGAGGCAAGCCCGCAGGCGAGGCAGGCACGCAGCCTGCCTCGCCATCGGCTTCCTTTAGCGTTGGTAAGCGCTCTCTTGGCGCTCCGCCCAAAGGCGTTCGAGTTCTTCGCCGGCGCCTAGTCCGAGTCGACCTCCGTAAACACGCTGGTCGTACAGCACCAGAGCGCGGATGGCGTGGCTTTTGGGGCCGATTTCCAGCTTCCGGTTCCGCTCGTTGAGCAGCAGATTGGTGAGGAAATCGACCGCCTTGATGATGCGTGGGGTCTGCAGTTCTTCATCGGTCATCGAGAACACCATCCACTCTAAAATGTGGCCGGTTGTCTGAAGTTTCCGATCTTCGTCCGGCTTGTTCTCGCGTTTCTCAAACCAGTCGGTGCTGAAGCTGCCGTCGGGATTCTGCAGGCTGAGGGTATAGCGCTGGTAATCTTCGACGAAGCGTTGGGCGCGGACAAACTGCCCTGTCACAGGCATGCCCTGGCGTTTCCGGCGATCGACCGAATAGGCGAAGCCCATCATGCGGTGCGTACCGCCACAGGCGGCGCCGACGATTTTTTGGCGAAGTTCTTCCTGGATGAGCCGTTCAATATCCCATTTTTGTCCCTGGTCGCTGGTCCAGGTTTCGTCGCTTTTCAGGTAGTGCGACAGGCCGATCAGTTTGAAAGTGAGTTCCGAATTGGGACGGCAGGTGCGTTTTTCGTATTCGATCAGGTCATCGACGGTAAACCGTTGGCCGTTGACCTGCATCGGATAGTCGCGCGCCACTTTGGACTGGGCCAGCATCGCCAGCAGTTGCCCTTCATGGCCTTGCACGCCCGGGCCGACCCGCATGCCCAGTTTTCCGCCGCGGGTGAACATAATGCTCTGACCGCGGGAAGGGTAATTCCAGCAGAGGAAACCAACAGCATTCACCCGGCGACCATTCGCATAGATTCGCGTATCGACCCCGAACGACAGCATCGAGTGCATGACACCCCAGGGGCTGTGATCGGCAATGTTTTCCGGGCGAGCGTAATAGGCGCCCAGGCAACGGCGAATCCGGGAGCGCAGCGCCAGCATTTGCGGACTCAGGTCTTCGTCGGCCACTTCGGCTTTGTCGGGCGTGGTGTCGCTGGGGGTGCGGCCGACATTGGCGGTAGCGGGGGGAGTCGATCCATCGTTGACGACGGGATCGGCGTCTTCCGCGGGGCTGTCCTCAAGCGTTTCTTCCGTAGCGCTTTCTGGTTTGATGGTCAGGGGCCGCGTTTCGACGGTGCGTTCTGGCTTTCTTTCCGGCTTGCTTTCTTGCGACAGCCGGGGGGTATCCCCCTGGGCTTCGAGCATATCCTGGATAAAGCTGTCGAGTTTGCTGTGCTCTTTTTCGGCGATGCTTTCACCGGCGAGCTGTTGCGGCTTCAGCCGATCGGCCGTTTCGCGGCGAACGCGTCCTGTCGACGCCTCGCCCAGCGGCTGTAAAGGCAGTTCTCCCAAAATACCGAACGTCGGGGCGGGAGGCTCATCTCCTCTTACTCCGGTAACGACCCCCAGCGTCGTCGCAACCGTCAATAAGAACAAGGGAACAATACGGGACCAGGTCATGGGTTATTCCATCGTGCGGGCAAATTTTCGCAGGGAGCTTTGCCCGAATTTCAGGCAAGCCGTTCACTGCCAACCAGCAAGTGAGCGACAATCGGAGCAAAGCAACGGGGGCTAAGTTACAAACCGAAAAAAGGAAAATGCATGTCACTTTTTCGCCAGGAACGCCTCGCAAAGCGTTCATCGCAAAAACGGAAGGAAAAAGATGTCACTTTGGGCGGGCAACCGCACCGCCAATGCGAATCCGCCAAGGAAGAGCTGCCAGTCCTGCGGGAAGATGTCGGGTTATAACTCTTGCTCCCATGGTATCGGTGTTTTCTGTCGCGCGGATTGACCCTTTATGCGTCCAGAAAGGTCCGTTCCCAGGGCTTCGCCAGGCCACGTGAGGAACTCTAACGATTGGGGAAAAGCCCGACAAACTTGAGGCAATTTCTTGTTAAATCGCCTTAACGAAACGTCCCCGACGCAGAGGGCTGGGCAGCGATTGCCGTTTCCCCATCGACGGGGGTGGTCCGGCGGGCAAATTCCCGCCATTTCGTTACATCGTTGCCAAAGTCTTCCTCACTGACGTTCTTCATGGATTGCATGGCGCGGTACTGTAACGCCGGGTTGCCGTCTTCCAGAGCCAGCCCCAGACCTGCGATCGCCTGCGGTCCCTGGGTTTCCCCCAGCGCCCGGGTGGCGGCCAACTGCACATCCAGATCGGAGTCGCTGCCCAGCGTCTGGGCCAGCACCGCGGCGGCTTCGGCCGAACCATGAAGCCCAAGCCCCTTGCATGCGGCCATCCGCACGTGGGAGTCGGCGTCCTTGACGGCGATTTTGAGTCCGCTGAGCGACTCCGGTCCGGGAATGACTCCCAGCACCTGGGTAATTTCGGCCCGCATCAGCGCATTGGACTCGGCCCGCAGCTGAATGGTGAGCTCATCGGCCTTTTTTTTCTGCTGGTCAGGCGGCATGCTGGGAATCTCCACCGCCAGGGCGCGCATTTGCTCCTGGCGTGTGGGGAAGCTGGGGCCGTACTTCTTTTCTTGTTCGGCCCATTTCTTCTGGTTGTAGGGATTCCAGGTCGCGCAGCCGATCGCCGCCGACAAGGCGGCCGAAAGGGCGCAGAGGCCCAGCATGGCCCGCCACCAGACTTTCTGTCGCGGTTCAGGTTTGGATTGCATTTTAAAAGGGTCGCCTCAAACGCTAAACAGGGGTCACGGGCGGCGAACGATAAGTCCTGCCATCTCCCTGAAGGCAAAACCAGGCAGCCTGGCTCCCACCGGGAAAGGGAAGGGCGGGAACGGTACCAAAAAGAAACATCCGCGACCAGACGAATTGCCGCGCGAAAATCGCCCCCTGCGGTCCCTGGTAAATTGTTGTGGTTCCGAGGGGGTGGCCGCATTTACAATATTGGCTTCCATCGTTTAGAATCCAAGTTTTCCCTCGTGCGTCAGCATTTGGCTGGCTGCCGTTTTCGCCGTACGGCGCCCCCCTCTGTGGGGCATGGGTGCGGGGGTCGTTTTGGCCAGGTCCGTTCATGTTTGATTCACTCCAGAAGAATCTCCAGCAAGCATTCAAGTCGATCAGTGGGCGGGGAACGCTCACCGAGTCGAACATGCGCGACGGGCTGCGCCTGATCGAAGAATCGCTGCTCGAAGCCGACGTCAGCTACGAAGTCGTGAAGAAATTCATGGCCGAAGTCAGCGAAAAGGCGCTCGGCGAGAAGGTTCTTCTCAAGCTGAACCCGGGCGAGCAGCTGGTCGGCATCGTCCATCAACAGCTGATTGATACGCTGGGACCGGTTGATCCCAGCATCCCGCTGCGGAACACGCCCACCGTCCTGATGCTTTGCGGGCTCCAGGGTTCCGGCAAAACCACCACCTGCGGCAAGCTGGCCAAACTGCTGCTGAAGCAGAATATTCGCCCCCTGCTCTGCGCGGCGGACCTGCAGCGTCCGGCCGCTATTGAGCAGTTGCACGTGCTGGGCAAACAGCTGGGCGTGCCCGTTTACTCGGAACCGGGCGCGACCGATCCGGTCAAAGTCTGCCGCAACGCCAAAGCCAAAGCGGAAGCAGAAGGCGCCAAGGTCGTGATCCTGGATACGGCCGGCCGCCTGGCGATCGACGCTGAATTAATGGAACAGCTGCGGCAAATCGACCGCCGCACGAACCCCGACCAGATTTTCCTGGTCGTTGACGGTATGACGGGCCAGGACGCGGTCCTGAGCGCTAAAGCGTTCAACGACGCCCTCAGTATCGACGGCGTGATCATGACCAAGCTCGACGGCGACGCCCGCGGCGGCGCCCTGCTGTCGGTCAAGGCAGTCACCGAAGTGCCGGTCAAGTTCATCGGCGTCGGCGAAAAACTCGAGGACCTGGAGCCGTTCCGTCCCGAAGGGATGGCAAGTCGGATCCTCGGCATGGGCGACGTGGTCGCCCTGGTCGACACCATTCGCAGCGAAGTCGACGCCGACGCACAGAAAAAAGCCGAAGAGCAGTGGTCCAAAGGTCAGTTCACGCTCGACGACTTGAAAAAACAGATGGAAATGATGGCCAAGCCAGGCCTCATTAAAAAGCTGCTAGGCGCCATGCCAGGCGGCGGACAGCTGATGGAAATGATGGGAGCCGGCGGCTCCGGCGAGGCCGATATCAAGCGGCTCATCGGCGTGATCAACTCGATGACGCCCGCCGAACGCAAGAACCCCAAGCTGATTGACCCCTCCCGTCGCCGCCGTATTGCTCATGGCGCCGGCGTACCGCCGCAGCAAGTGACCGATGTCGTCAAACAGCACGACATGATGAAATCGATGGTCACCGGACTGGCCGGCAAGGGAATGGGGGAGCGAATGCAAATGCTCAACCAGGTGCAGGAAGCGGCGACCAACCCGATGGGCGGCATGCCCAAAACGAAAAAGGGCACCGGCAAACGCCTGAGCCCCGCCGAAAAGGCGAAGCTCAAAAAACAGCGTGATCGCGAAATGCGAAAAAAGAAAAAGGGAAAATAACCCCGTCGCAAACGGGTTCCCACCAAGGCTTGTCTCCTGATCGTCGCGAACGGCTTGGGAGTGGGGCCTTCCGAACGATGATTTTTCACGACACAATTGATCCATTCCAGATAATTCCTAGGAGAAGTCGATGGCGGTACGTATTCGCTTGAAAAAGTTGGGTCGCAAGCATCGGCCGTTCTTTCGTGTGTGCGCGATGGACGCCCGCACCCCGCGCGACGGCCGCGTGATTGAAGAACTCGGCTATTACGATCCCATGGCGCCGGAAACCGACGCCCGCGCCATCCTCAATGGCGAACGGATTGATTACTGGCTGGGCGTCGGCGCCCAGCCGACCGAAAAAGTCGGCGTACTGATCAAAAAGTATGGCTCCAGCGGCACCCACCTCGAGCAGCAGAAAACGGCCCTCGAACGGATGCAGCAGAAACCCGAACTGGCCCCCCAGCCGAAGGTTTCGCTGAAAAAGAAAGAAGAGCCCGTTGCCGAAGCGCCCGCCGACGAAGCCCCTGCGGCTGAGGAAGCAGTGGCGACAGAGGAAGCAGCTCCCGACGACGCCGCAGCAGCCGAAGGCAGCAGCGAGTAACGCTCGATGCGGTTCGACGTACTGACGCTGTTCCCGCGGATTTTCGACGGCTACCTGGGCGAAAGCCTGTTGCACAAGGCGATCGAAGCCGGACTCGTGCAGGTGCATACGCACGATATCCGTGACTGGTCGCGCGACAAGCATCGCAAAGTCGACGATCGCCCCTTTGGCGGCGGTCCCGGCATGGTGCTGCAGGTCGAGCCGATCGTGGATTGCGTGGAAGCGGTCAGCCGTCAAGCAGAAACTGCCGGCCGCCTGGTCATGCTGACGCCCCAGGGTCGTCGGCTTACCCAGTCGGTGGTCGAAGAGTTAGCGGAAGAGCCGCGTTTGATTTTGCTGTGCGGTCGATACGAAGGTTTCGACCAGCGCGTGATCGACCTGCTGCAGCCCGACGAACTTTCGATTGGCGACTACATATTAAACGGCGGAGAAACCGCTGCGATGGTCATGATCGATGCGGTCGTTCGCCTGATCCCTGGCGTTCTGGGCGACGAACAAAGCAGCGTCGATGACTCGTTTTCGCACGGGGATCGCCTGTTAGAATTCCCACATTACACACGGCCTCGCGTCTTTCGCGGACTCGAGACGCCACCCGTTCTGCTCAGCGGCGATCATCAGGCGATCGCCCGCTGGCGCCGGGAACAAAGTTACTTGCGCACCGAACAACGCCGTGCGGACCTGTTGCCAGACTCGACTGAAAGCGCAACCGGCACGACCAGCGATCCCCAGACACCCACTCTCTCTAAGGACTCTCGCGATGAGCCAAGAGCTGATTAAACTGGTTGAAAAAGCCAGCCTAAAGGCGGAAGTTCCCTTCTTTGAAATCGGCGACACGGTTGGCGTGCACACCCGAATTCTCGAAGGCGCCAAAGAACGCATCCAGATTTTCACCGGCACGGTCATCGCTCGCTCCGGTTCGGGAGTGCGGGAAATGTTCACCGTACGTCGCATTGTCGCCGGCGAAGGCGTCGAACGTAAGTTCCCCGTGCACTCGCCCCGCGTCGCCGCCATCGAAGTCACTCGCTCCAGCGTGGTTCGCCGCGCCAAGCTGTACTTCCTGCGGGACCGGATCGGCAAGGCCGTTCGCCTCAAAGAACGCCGCCGTTAAAGCAGCCCTGCCTGCACGCAAGGCAGGTAGTTCGCTGCAGTTCCCTCTGGCAAGAAAACGACAATCCCGCCTGGGCTCGCTCGCAAGGAGTCAGCCCAGGGTTCGGTGAGGGATTTGCTGCGCGCTGGCGTAATCTCAGTCAAAAACGTCCGGCAGTTGCGACTTGCCCTGGCGAAGGGCGATTGGCTACCCCCCTCAGGACACGTGGCTCTGCGCATCGGGCCGCGTCGGTCGCCCTGCCAAATCGGCGAGTTTCCTGGCGATCGAGGGGCGTGCTCGCTCCTGCCGCATCGGGCTCGCTCCGTTCACTTCTGCGACTATTCTTTCGACGCGGCGAACGTATAGATCAGCGTGATGGCGCCGCCGGAGAGCAGACTCCATGGCGCCCATTCCGGGATGACAAACTCCCGGGACTTCATCTTGGGTCCGCCGAAGTTGGCTGAGTTAAACAGCCCTTCCGCTTTGGCTTCGACTTTCTGGTTCAGCACGACCCGTTCCACCGCCAGGCTTTCCACGCCCAGCAAAAGCGCCGAGGCGGCAAATGCAAGTAAAAACGCCCTCCACATGGCACATCTCCGGTTAGGGAAAGCGGCCGTCAATTGGCCGCCTGGAATAAACTTCACCCAGCTTCTATCTTCGTCTTTCCAGGCCTGGAAGGATGATGGGAAGCGCTATTCGACGGTCTGCGACGCTGGCGCCGATTGGTTGGGCGAAGTTCGTTTTGTCTGGCGATTCCGGCTCAAAACGCCTTGCATCCGCGCAACCGGCAACTAGCATCGATGATAGAGGAGAATGTTTCGGAAACCCCCGCCCCCATGTGCGCGAGCGCGCCCGGCCCCTGGCCGGCAGTCGATCGCCGCGCCAGGGCGTTATCGGCAGACGTCGTCAGCTAGCGATTGGCCTCGACGTCCGCCCCGAGCGCACCAGGAACTTGTCACCGAGAAAGAGGCGTTTCATGATGGTTCGACGTTTAATCGTCCCCGCGTTGCTGCTGGTCGCCGCCTGCGCGATGCTTGCCCCGTCCACCGCCTGGGGCCAGGCCGCCGGCGTTTGCATTAGCCCCGACGGCGTGCTCAGCGTGCGCATGGTCGCCGACCCGGGCGGACGTTTGCACCGGGAACTCACGGCGGCCGCCCGCGCGGACCTGGATCCCGATCTGCTCAAACCGAGCAAGCTCCGCAAGGTTTCGCTCAATCGCCTGGAAGCAGCCATCGCCGACCGTGCCGCCCGCGGCCTGCCGCCGGAAGCCGACATGCTGCACATGGCCGGTCTGCTCAGTGTCGAATACGTGTTCTACCTGCCGGAAACCAAGGACATCATCCTGGCCGGTCCCGCCGAAGGCTACGTCCGCAACGAAGCCGGCCGGGCTGTCGGCCTGACCAGCGGCCGCAGCGTGATCGAGTTGGAAGACGTCGTCGCCGCCCTGCGGGCTTTCCCGCCGACCGGCGATCCGACCGCCGTGATCAGCGTGTCGATCGACCCCACCCAGGAAGGCCTCAGCCGCCTGCAGCGTTACCTCAGCAGCGTCGCCGGCCGCGTCCGCCCCGGCGACGCCAATGTGCTGGTCGCCGGCATGCAGAACGCTCTGGGCCTGCAGAATGTGACCATCCGCGGCGTCTCTCCCGCCACGCACTTCGCGCAGGTGCTGGTCGAAGCCGACTACCGAATGAAACTGATCGGCATCGGTCTGGAAAAGCCGGCCGTGAACATCGCCAGCTATATCTCGAACGCCCGCTCCGGCGACGTGGCGGCTAACGCTTTGCAGCGCTGGTTCTTTACTCCGGAATACGATTGCGTGCGGGTCAGCGACGACCGCATGGCGATGCAACTGGTCGGCCAGGGCGTCAAGCTCACCGGCGAAGACCAGGTGGTCCGGGCCGACGGCGTGCGCGTCGTTTCCAAACGGGTCGACAAGGCCAGCGACACCTTCTGCACCAGCTTCACCGCCCATTACGAAGAACTCGCCCAGCGCGAACCGGTGTACGCCCAGATGCGGAACCTGATCAACCTGTCGGTGGCGGCCGCCTACATTCAGAAGCAGGACTTCTACGGCCATGCCGGCTGGACGATGCCGATGCTGGGGGACGAACGGGCCTTCCCGATTGAAACGCATACCGCCCCCACGCAGGTCGCCACCGCGGTGAACGCCGTGTGGAAGGGACGCACCCTGATGACGCCGATCGGCGGCGGGGTGAACATCCAGGCGACCCAGGCCCTGCAGCCTGGCCACCTGCTCTCCGACACCAACGGCGAGGTCGCCAAGACCCGCTCGGCTGTCGACGTGAGCGAACTGGCCGCCGGCCAGTGGTGGTGGGACTGATGTCTAACGGATAGCAAAGAGTATGCAACGCCCAGGCCCTGCGCCTGGGCGTTTTGCATTGCGTCCTGTGCCAACGTCGAGCAGGAACGGCCGTGAACGCCATCGGTGAGCGCTGCCAGCATGAAGCCGAATGGCAAACGATCGCAGCTTGAAAATCGCCGTTTTTTGAAAAGCTGCGACCCAATCGACGGGCGACTGCGTAGAGCAGGGGGGCGCTGCGTTAACGGACCGTCCCTGGCTGACAGGGACGGTGCGCTCGCCTTATACTGGCCCGACATCCCTGTCTGGCTCATTCCTGCCTGCTGGCGTGCTTGTACCTTCCTGCTTTTTCTGCTGGCCAAATGCTGACAACCTGTTTGTTATGTTGCATCTTGAAAACGTGAAAAAGTCGTACCGGCAACCCAACGGCGAAGTGTTGCCGATTCTTGATATCCCGCGGTTCGATGTGGCCAGCGGCGAGCAGATGGTGCTCATCGGCGATAGCGGCTGCGGCAAAACGACCCTGCTACATGTGATCGCCGGCATCAGCAAAGCCGACTCCGGCGTGGTGGCTGTGGATCGCGTGAATCTGGCCCGTTACAGCGAGTCGACCCGCGACCGGATCAGGGCCGAAAAAATCGGCTATGTGTTTCAAACTTTCAATCTGCTGCCTGGGTTTACCGCGCTTGAGAACGTGCTGCTGGGGATGACATTCGCCCGTGGCAAACGGGATCCGGCCCGCGCCCGGCAACTGCTGGACCGGGTCGGCCTGGGCCATCGCATCGGGCACAAGCCGTCGCACATGTCGGTCGGCGAACAGCAACGGGTGGCGGTCGCCCGCTCGCTGGCCAATCGTCCGCAGCTATTGCTGGCCGACGAACCCACGGCGAACGTCGACCCGCGGAATCAGCAGCACATTGTGGAGCTGATTCGTAAAACGTGTGAGGAAGAGCAGATCACCCTGGTGATGGTGACCCACTCGCGCGATGTGGCCGATCAGTTCAAGCGGGTGGATCAACTGCCGGAAATCAACCTCGTGGCGGCGAAAGCCTGACAGGGAAGCACTCGATGGATCTTTGGAGAATCGCCCTCCGCAGCATCATGCAGCGTCGGGTCGCCTCGCTGCTGACCACCATCTCCATGTCGCTGGGCGTCATGATGGTCGTCTCGGTGCTGTCGATCCATGGCCTGGTGTCGCAGTCGTTCCGGAACAACTCAGCCCTCGGCTACAACATGATCGTCGGCGCCAAAGGGGGCAGCCTGCAGCTGGTGCTGAATACGGTCTTTTATCTGAGCAAGCCGGTCGAGAACATCTCTTACGAGTACTACCTGGAATTCCAGGACCAGGAGACCCGCGCTCGCGAGTATCAGCATTCGCTCAAGTACATGGCGGCCCAGGCCGAAAGCGACATGCTTGAGATGCAGGCCTTTTCCGGCCTGCTGGGAGGGGCCGGCGACCTGGGCGGATTGCTCGCACTTGACGCGATCGAACAGACAGAAAAAGCCGCTTCTCCCTGGGAAACCAAAGGCCAGTATACGGACTACGCGCACTTTATTATCCCCTTGTGCCTGGGCGACTATTTCGGCAACTTCCGTGTGATCGGCACCACGCCCGCCATGCTGGGCGATCGTGTATATGACATGGAAGAAGGGAAAAAATACGAGTTCTCCGCCGGTCGCAATCTGCAGATCTGGTCGAAAGAAAACGGCTACTTCGAAGCCGTCCTGGGCGCCAATGTGGCCCGCGAAAAAAAGATGAAGGTCGGCGATCGCTTCTCGCCCACCCATGGCGATCCGGAAGGGAAGGGTCACGGCGAGCAGTTCGTCGTGGTCGGAATTCTGGCGCCGTCGGGCACCCCGAACGATCGCGGCGTGTTCATCAGTCTGGAAGGCTTCCTGCTGATGGAAGGCCATTCCAAGCCGCTGGAAGGCAAGGCGACGCGCACCGTAGCCGACGCCGATCTTTCCCTGCCATTGCCGCTTGAGCAGCGCGAGATCACCGCAGCCCTGCTGCGGACCGATCCCATCGTAGCGCCTGGCATGCACACGATGATTAACGAAGGCCGCGACGCCCAGATCGCCTTGCCGGTGCAGGAAATTTACAGCCTGTTCGACATTATTGTGAATCCGATCCGCTGGATCCTGATTGTGCTGACCGGCATGATCTGCGTGGTTTCCGGCGTGAGCATTCTGGTCAGCATTTATAACTCCATGAGCGAACGCGGCCACGAGATCGCCATTATGCGGGCGCTGGGGGCGGGCCGCGGCACGGTGATGTGGATCGTGCTGCTGGAGGCCGTGTTCCTGGCGATGGCCGGCGGCGTGGTCGGCTGGCTGGCGGCCCATTCGCTCACCGCGATCGCCAGTCCCTTTATCGAAGAGCGGACCGGCGTGACGATTGGTTTCTTTGATCTCACGCCGCCTGTCAATCTACCGGAGATACTGGGCTTGGTCAGCGCGTCGGGCGACGGCAGGCTGGGCGCCGCACTACTGGGTTCGTTCCTGGCGATCTTTGGCGTGGCGGCCCTGGTGATGGGCGTGATTTACCTGGTGCGGGCCGTGCTACGACGGGACCGGGAAGCCGGACTGTCGGCGGCGGCCATGCTGTTGCTGGGCGGACTGCTGATTGCGGCCGGCGGCGTTTTCTACTGGACGACCGGCAACATCTCCAGCGAACTGCTGCTGATCCCGGCGCTGCTGCTGCTGGCCGTGCTGGTCGGCCTGCTGCCCGGTTGGGCCGCTTATCGCACCGATGTGGTGAAGGCTCTCGGCAAGTAGCGGCTGTCGAACCGTCGCAACCGTGGGCTGGCAATCTATCCGGGCTGCGGAGACTGTGCGTCTCGCCAGGGCGGCCTGACCCCAGGAGAATCGGCGAGAAAGGGGGCTTTCCACAAGGAAATCCGCTTTGGATTCGGTTACACTGATGCTTTCCAGGCCATCTTTGGCCCGACTCAGGGTTTTCCGTTTTTCGGCGGGAGTAAATCGAATGACAATGTGCGCCAGCAGCCGATGCGATCAGGATCGCTCCGTCCCACCGTCCTCTCTGGCGGCGATCGCCTTTTACGCGGTTCTCCTGGCGCTGTCGGTTTCTTGCTGCGCGGTATTGGTTGCCGACGAACCTCCGGCCCCGGTTGCGGAAGAACCGCCGGCTCCCGCGAAGGACGTTGCCGCCCCGGCGGTCGATGCGTCTCCCTGGGTGGAACAGTTGGGGGACGAGTCGTATGCCGTTCGCGATGCGGCTGCGACCCACTTGCGCGGACTGGGCGAAGCGGCCCATGCGGCTTTGCTGGAAGGGCTGAAACGGGGCGATCCCCAGGTGCAACGTAGCTGCCGGCGGATCCTGGCGGATGTGATGGAACAGGATTATGAAGCGCGTCTGGCCGCGTTTGTCGCCGACAAGCGCATGACGCAGGATCACGATCTGCCGGGATGGACGCGCTACCGCGAACTGGTCGGCAAGACCGACACGGCCCGTCAGCTGTTCATCGATATGCAGCGGGAAGAACGCGGCCTGCTTGCTTCCGCGGAAGCCGGATCGGGCGCCGCGTCCGACGCCTTGCGGATGCGTTTTCGCCAGATCTACCAGCAAATGAACCAGCGCGACTCCCGCGCGCGCCAGACTCCCAGCGAAGGCTCGATCGCCGCGTTGCTGTTTGTGGCGTCGGACCCCGCGCTCGATCTGCCGGAGGAACTGGTTGGCCATTCCTACTGGGCGAACCTGGTGCGGCAACAAACGTTCCAGCAGCCGCTGGAGAAAGGGCCGCAGCGGGTCGAGCTGAAAAAACTGCTTGGCGCCTGGCTGCTGACGGACAGCGGCATCGCCCTGCTGCAGCAGAAAATCATGCTGGCCATTCAGTACAAGCTGGAAGAGGGCCTCATCCTGGCGATGGCCGCCATTGAAGACAAGGCCGTGCACGCCAACTATCGAGCCTATGCGATCACCGCCATCGGCGCCCTGGGCGGCAAAGATTTTGGCGCGGTGCTGCTGTCCCTGCTGGAAGATAAAAGCGAGTGCGTCCGCCGCGTGGTGCGCCGCGGAAACAAACAGGAGGTCATGTCGATTGAACTGCGCGACGTGGCCCTGGCCTGGATCGTTTATCTGACGGGCCAAACGCACGCCGACTACCACCTGCCCCAGGCCAAAGCGGCCTTTGACCGCTTCAAGCAGAATCCGCAATCTTCGGTCAGCGTGGGGAACCTGGGTTTTGAAAGCAAGGAAGACCGCGACAAGGCGTTTGAGAAGCTGCGGACCTATCTGGCGGACCATCCTCTGCCCGAGAACGAAGAAAAAATCGCCGACATCCGCGCCAAGGCCAAGGCGGGCAAGTTCTCCAGCCAGGTCAACGCGGCCGCTTTTCAGCCGAACATTTTCTTTGGCCCGGCCCGCACGCTCGACGACGACGGCGATGAAAATCAAATCGGCATCGCCGATCGCCAGTTCATTCGTCAGTTGAAAACGTCCCGCCTGTTGATCGCCGACCAGCAGTATTCCGAGGCGGCCGCGCTGCTGGGAGCGATCCTCGCGGCGCCGGAAGATTTCATCTTCCAGCCCGATCGCGACATCCCGCTGATCCGGGGCTTCAAAGCAGAGGCCGAACGTTTGCTGGGAGAATCGCCCCCGTCGGGACTGGAAGCTTACCAACGGCTGTACGGCCCCGAGGCCAGGCGAAAGCTCGACGAAGCTATCCGCAAAGGCGACCGGCAACTGCTGGCGGAAGTCACTCTGCATTACTTTTATTCCGACGAAGGAGCCGAGGCCGCCTACCTGCTGGGCTGCCACTATCTGGATCGCGGGCATCCCTTGCGGGCGGCCTTGTACTTCCAGCGGATCCTGGAGCGGCCGAACCAGGGCCATCGGTTTGAACCGGCCCTGTCGCTGCGACTGGCCGCCTGCTGGGCCATGGCCGGCATGCGCAGCCGCGCCGAAGAAACGCTGGTTGCCCTCCGCCAATCCGGCCGCCTGCGCGCCGTGGAAATCGCTGGCCAGGAACAGGAGGCCTTTGCCGAAGACTCCCAGGCGATCAGCTGGCTGGAGCAGTATATCGGCCCGCAGAAGCGTTTCCGCCAGGGGTTTGGCTGGTTGACGCAGCGAGGCGCCGCCGACCGGAACGCCCAGTCGGAAGCCAGCGGCCCTTACCTGGTTCCGCACGGGATCGCGCAGGCCAGCAACGACGCCGCGATTCGTCCGCTGGTGGCGGCGATTGAAAAAGAGAAGCTGAAAAATCGGGACATCCGTCTGCCCAGCTGCGCCCCGATCATCGCTGGCAATGTGGTCGCGCTGCGTCTGGCCGATCGCACCCTGGCGCTGGATTTTGAAACGAGCGAGCTGCTTTGGGAAATCCCGCACGACGACTCCTTGCGGCACCTTTCCGACCACGCCCCGGCCAAACGGAAGCAGGAAAAGGCGGACTTCCTGCGTGAAGGACTGGAGCTGCGACTGTGGGACAACCCGACCTACGGCGGCATCAGCAGCGATGGCGACCGGCTGTTCTGTGTCGAGGATCTGGCTTTCGGTTCTGACGACTATCACCGCCTGGTGGTCACGCGCGACGGCCGGCAACAGCTGGATACAGGCGTCCAGAAAAGCCACAACACCCTGGCGGCTTACGACCTGCAGACCGGCAAACTGCAGTGGGAAATCGGCGGCGCCGACGGCGTCAAATCGGCTTCGCTTACGGGCGTATTCTTTCTGGGTCCGCCGCTCGCCCTGGGCGGCCGGTTGTATGTGATGGGACTGACAGGACCGGAAACACAGCTGATCGAACTGGAGTCCGCAACCGGCGAAGTGCTGTCGCGCGTGCCGCTGCACTATCGCGAAAACACGATGCCGCCTTATATGGCGCCGCATCTGCCCAGCTGGGTGTTTGAAAACCCGGCCCGCCGCAGTGGAGCCTCTCCTTCGGCCGCGCATGGCGTGCTGATCTGTCCGCTGTCCGGGAATGATTTCGCCGCGGTCGATCTCACTTCGCAGCAGGTGCTGTGGATGTACCGCCCGCAGGAAGAAGAAGGCGGCGAAGGAACCAGCCGGTTCGGCAACGCCTGGCAACAAAAACTGTTCGAAGTCGCCCAGCGCGACTTCAACGACCGCTGGGCCGACTGTTTGCCTTGCGTGTCCGATGATTGCGTGATCCTTACTCCGACCGAAGCGGGCGAAATGTACTGCTTGAACCTGCGCGACGGCGGATTGAAATGGCTGGCCCCGCGACGGGACGGCTTTTATGTGGCCGGAGCCGTCGACGGCGTGGTCCTGGTGATCGGACGTTCCAGCGTCTGGGCGTTACGCCTCGACGATGGTTCGCCCGTCTGGCCGCAGGGCGATACGCTGCTGCCGCCGGGCGCTTCGCCCACGGGCCGCGGTTACATGGGCGGCGGGCATTACTACCTGCCGCTGAGCACGGGCGAGGTCGCCGCGATTGACCTGGCGACGGGGGCGCTGGCGGCCCGGTCGCTTTCGCCCAGCCATGCGGTTCCCGGAAACCTGGTCGCCGTGCGCGGCACGGTCTTCTCCCAGACGGCCCTGGGGGTGGAACGCTTTGAAACCCTGGCCGCCCGCAACCAGAAGCTGCAGACGCTGGCGGGCGACGCCATGGATCCGGCCACCTCCGATCCGAAGATGCTCCTTGACCAGGGCGAGATTCTGCTGTTCCAGGGACGCCTCCGCGAAGCGGCCGCCGTCTTCCAGCAGGTGTCGTCATCGGCCAAGGAACCCGTCACGCGACAAAAGGCCGTCGAAATGCTGCATGAGGCGATCATCGAAGGAGTCCGCGTCGACTTTGAGACGTTTATCAAATTGGCGGAAGAAACTCCCCTGCAGGGCGTGAACCGACTGCGCATGCTGCGAGAAATGGGCGACGCTTACGCGCTGGCCGGCCGCAGCCAGGACGCCTTTGATATCTTCCTGCAGCTGGCGGAAGCAGAGAAGCTTGACGAGCTGCGATACGTTTCCGCCGGTCGCAAGGTGCGCACCGATCGCGCGCTGGTCTCCCGGATTGAGGGACTGCTCGCCTCGCTGCAGCCCCGTTTGCGAGACCAATTGCAGAACCAGCTGGCTGACCTTGCCCAGAGCAAGCTGGCCCCAGCGCAGATCGCGGTGCTGGCCCGCAACCGTCATCTCAACCCGCTGCGGCTGCAGGAAGCGATCCAGTTCGTCAAAGCAAAGCAATGGCCCGCCGCCCAAAGCCGGCTGCAGTTATTACTGGAACAGGGCGACGCCGCCCAGCGTCGCGGAGCGATCGCCCTGCTGGCCGAACATTACCATGCGACCGACCGGCCGGAAGCTGCCGCACGCTGCTTCGCCGTGCTGCTGGCCCAGCCCGATACGGCCTGTTACGACGACCGCACCGCCGCCCAGCTGGTCGCCGCCTTGCCGGCTGACAGCGCCACCCGGCGACAGCTGGAACCGACCGCACCGGCGGAGCCGGCAGGCGAACCGACCAAAAAGATCGAAAAGAAAGCCCAGCCGGTCGAGTACCGTTACCCGGTCTTCAGCTCCTGCAGCGATCCGGCGATCGACGCCGACCTGTCCTTTGAAATTGATAACCAAGGGCGCAACCTGGCCTGCCAGGATCATACCGGACGCAACCTTTGGACCGCCGCCTTGCCGGCGCCCGGCGCCAACTGGAAATACAGCTCCTCGGTTTACAGCCACTCCCGCGCCGTCCTGCAGGGCGACCTGCTCCTGCTCTGGACTTGCGACCGCGTGCTGGGCATCGATGCGCTCGCCGGAAAGGTGCTCTGGCATCATGATACGATCACTTCGGAATCGCCGTATCCGGGGATGTACCGCCAGCCGCCGATGTGGCTGGCTATGGTGCGTTCGGGCGATTCGGCCATCGGCGGTCAGATTTCTCCCCTGGCGGTCTCGGCGGATACGGTCGTCTTCCAGCGGGAACGCGAGCTTACCGCCGTCGATCCGACCACCGGAAAGATTCTGTGGTCGCGAGAAGGCGTGGCCGAGTACTGCGACCTGTTTGGCGATAACGAACGGCTGTTCGTTACGCCGCCCAGCGACAGCGACACGATGGTGCTCAACCTGATCGACGGCGCCGAGATCGCCCGCCGCCAGTTGCCCGATCGCGATCGCCGGTTAGGCGTCGCCGGCGGACGTCTGCTGCTGTGGACCACCGACGCCGTGGGGGCCGAAATCTCGTTGCTGGATCCCTGGACGAACCAGACCCTCTGGCGCAAGGCCTGCGGCCTGCTGGCCCAGCCCTGGTACATCGACCAGGACGAAGTCGCCGTGCTGGAACCCGAAGGCGAACTCCAGCTGCTCGCCGTGGATACGGGCCAGCAACTACTGAAAATGCAACTGCCGGCCGTTAAAGATCTGCGCAATCTGCTGGTCTGGAAAGGCGCCAACCGCTATCTGGTAGTCGCCAACGGCTCGGAAGCCGCCGCCAAAGGCGGCCAGGTTTTCGGCGTGCAGGTGATCATGGGTTCGGTCAACGTGAACGGTACGGTGGCGATGATCGACACCCAGGGAAAGCTGCTCTGGTCAAAGAAAGTCCTTTCGCAAACGGCCCGCATTCACCAGCCCGACCAGTTCCCCGTCCTCGCCTTTTTGAGTCAGACACAGGTGCAGCAAGGCCGCTCGATCCGGGCCCGCTGGCAACTGCTCTGCCTGGACAAGCGGAACGGCAAAGTCATTCACGACGAAACGACCGACGGTTCCAACAACCTGTATCAAATTCTGGTCGAGGGAGACGACCAGGCGGTCATCAAAACCCGCGTGCAGGCCGTTCGCTTCGACTTCGCCCAACCGGCCAAAAAGTAAGCCCGCGCGGCCGTGTCGTTCTCCCTTCCCGCAGCGGCGGAATGCGAAAAGAGTCACCGTCAGGTGTCGAGTTCGCCGTGAGGCGACAGGAGGAAAGCGTGTGGTATCAAATCGCCATTTCTTCGCTTCGCCGTGAGGCGAGTGGAGAAAAGGCTGTGGTATCAAATCGCAAATTATTCGCTTTGCCAGCCCTCCTTGCACCGGTATCGGCCGACTTTGGTTCCTGCTTCTTCTTCTCCTGACGCGGTTACCGCGATTTGCGCAGAGGCGCGCAGCATCGACTTCCGCCGAAACGGTCGGCGGCGAGGACTAAGGGAGGACTAAGGATGACGCCTGCACCCCAAGGGGTTGGGGAACTGCAGGACCGGATCGCAGCGGACGCCAGAGCTGCAGCGACCGCTCTGCCGACTGGCTGGCGCGGGGTTGCGATCGGACGCCCACACGGAATAGGCAGGGAGTGGAAACCCTGCCGAGAAAGGTAAGAGCCTGGCCTGGCCAAATCAAGCGCATTCTCCTGGAGCGCCTTGCCGCAGCGTCCAGCCTGCAGCGGTTACCGGCCTTGCCGTAATTCTTGCCGCCGTCGACAAGCATTACGAACCCGGTGATTCCGCCTGGTGCTACGTCAACGTTCGATTGCAGCGTAGTGGCTTGGCCACTCCAGCCCCCCCCTGATTAATGGTTGTTCTGCAGCACCAGGCGGACCTTCCTTTCTCCCTGCCGCCTGCTGAAAAAGTTCCGCCTGGAACGCAATTTGCTTTGCTTTTGCGTTCTTGGATTCCTGGGCATGGGAGATGATGATGCAGAAACTCTGGCGTATGACGACGGCCGCTGTTGGCGACTTCCTGCAGGATGACTGCATGGGAGCCGCGGCGGGCATTGCGTATTACACGATTTTTTCGCTGCCGCCGCTGCTGGTGCTGATTTTTGGCGTCGCTAACTGGTGCGGCGTATCGCAGGAAACCATGGAACGGATTGTCACGGCCCAGATTGGTTTGCCGGCTTCCTTTGCAAACCGGGAAAGCGGTGAAGGCGACCAGGCTGGCAGCGGGGCGTTCAATCTGCAGCAAATTACCAGCGACCAAGACGGAGAATCCAAGCCCGGTCCGCTGACCTGGATGGGGCCGGGAGCAAAGATCGTCGGTCTTTTGCTGCTGTTCTTCTCGGCCTCGGGCGTGTTCGGTCATGTGCAGGGAGCGTTGAACCGCGCCTGGGAAGTGCGGCCTGATCCCAACCGCGGCGGCCTGTGGAGCTTTCTGTCCAAACGGGTGATGTCCTTCGGGATCATCCTGGTGATCGCCTTCCTGCTGCTGGTCTCTTTCGTGCTCACGACGTTGATCGATGAAATCGCCGCGCTGGTGGTGGGCCGCGATCCGGGCGGCTGGGGCATCGCTGTCGGTGTCCTGGTGAATAACCTGGTCGCTTTTGTGGTGACGTGCGTGCTGTTCGCCTCCATGTTCAAGGTGCTGCCCGACGCCAAAGTGGCGTGGCGGGATATCTGGTTCGGGGCGGCGGCGACGGCCCTGCTGTTCATCATCGGCAAGTCGGGCCTGGGCTGGTATCTGCAGCGGTCAGATCTGGGTTCCAGTTGGGGCAGCGCGGCCTCATCGATGATTGCGATCCTGGTGTATGTCTATTACACCTCATTGATCGTGCTGCTGGGCGCTGAGATCACCCAGGCCTGGGCGCGAGAGTTTGGCGGCGGGATTGCACCGGCCGAGGGAGCGATCCGCGTGGTTGAGCAGGAACACCAGATCGATGAGGAGGGCCGCCAGAAGACAGTGGCCGCCCGCGATAGCCATGATACGCCCGACGGCGAAGATGCTCGACCCGACACCAGCGGGGTCGACGAGTACCTCAAGATAGCCGCCCATCGCCCCGAAGCCGATTAACGCCAGGGCAGGGGAGTGTGCGAGAGCAGCGACCGGCGCCAGGATCGGTCATCGTTGGCGAACGAGAGTCCGGCGAAAGCACGCCCGGCGACTATTTCTTCGTCTTGGAGCCCAGGAATCCGAGCCAGCCCGCCTTCTTGGAGGCCGGCTCTTCTTCTTCACTTTTGCTGCGTTCTTCGACGCCGCACAGGGAATCGCCCAGGGCGATGATCGACTGTGTAATCCCGGCCCGAGGGGCCTGTTCGACCAACGGCACGCCGTTGTTGCGGACTTCGACCATCACGCGGTAATCGTTCGGCAGCTGCCAGTAAATTTCGGAGCCGACTGTTTCCTGGGCTTTCTTCAGGCTGATCTGGCCGTTCCCCAGGCCGACACGGTTGACGACGATTTTGACTTTCTCTTTCAGTTTATCGTATTCGTCGAACGACATCATCAGGCGGACCACGTTACGCAGACAGGGCAGGTCCAGCTGCGTCACCAGCAGCACATGGGTGGACGATTCCAGGGCGACCATGTCGAGCGCATTGTAGCCTTTGGAGCAGTCAATAATCAGGTGCGAGAAAGTCGCCTTGAGCAGGCCGAACACGCGCTGCAGATCTTCCGCCGTGACTAGCGCCGTATCCTGCAGCTGCACCGGGCGCGGCAGCAGATACAAACCGGACGAATGCTTGGTCAGCGAGCGTTTCAGCAGCGTAAAGTCCAGCCGCGTGATATTCTGGGCGACATCGACCAGCGTGTAGTCGGGGATCGCGTCAAGGAATACATCGGCGTCGCCCAGCGACAGGTCCAGGTCGACCAGGGCGACCGTATTCACGGGGTTCATCGCCAGGGCGCAGCCCAGGTTCACGGCCAGACTGGTCGTGCCGACGCCGCCGGTGGAACCGCAAATGGCGATCATTTTGCAGCTGCGGGTTTTGCCGCCTTTTTTGTTCGTCCGCTGCGAGCCGATCCGCTCCAGTGCTCCGACCAGCTCTTCCACGCCCAGCGGCTGGGTGAGAAATTCTTTGGCCCCGGCCCGCATCGACTGCAGGATCAGTTGGCCGTCGGTGCTGCTGCTGACAACCAGAATGGCGCATTCGGGCGAAGTGCTGCGCAGCTCGCCCATCAGTGTGAGGGCTTTTTTCGGATCGCTGTCGAGGTTGACCAGGGCAATATCGGGATGGGTCTGATCCACTACATCGGAAAAGAACTCGTAGCGTGAACACTCCGCTTCGAGCCACACCATATCCATACCCAGCAACGTCGACTTCAGATTGTCGCGGGTAGCGTCGTTAGGATCGACAATGGCGAGTCGCAGCACATGGCTCATGGTAACAATCCGATCTGGAAACAAAGCCTGGAGCCAAAGAACGTTCAATGTTCTCTGGCGATGTCCGTCCACCTGGCGTCCTGGCCGGCGTGGTCCTATCCCCCCGTCATAAAGGGAGAATTGCCCTGGATCTACGCATCGGTGAATCCACTTTACTTAATAACGTCATAACCGATCGGACCAATGAGCGAAGGTTCGCCGGAGAGTCCTGCATTCCGAATATCGGGTCTGGCATTTGACCGATTGTAGGAAGGCTGCCGGTTGCCCATCGTGTTTGCCGTCGGTGCGTTGGAAACGGCGACCGGCGGATAACCGTTGCGACCGTTGGAACCGACCGCCATCGGTGCGGGCGCCGGAAGCACCTCGTGGTACTGCTGGGGGGCCTGCTGCGGAGCCGGATACTGCATCGGCGGCTGGTTGCCGGCCGGCTGGCCGCTGGGATATTCGGTCAGGGGAGCCTGGCCCATCGGGCCGCCGGGCTGGCAGGAGCCGTCCTGGCAGTTACAGTTGGGAACTTCGCGGTAACGACGGAAGTAGAACTCCGTGTCGTTCGGGGGTACGGTCGCTTCGCCCGGTCCGCAGGGAGGCACTTCGTTCGCTTCCAAAGGCGTAACAAACTCGGGCGTCACCAGGATCAGCAATTCGACTTCGTTGACCGTTTCCTGCACGCGGCCAAACATCGGGCCGACCCAGGGCAGATCCGCCAGCCAGGGTAGACCGCGGTCGGTCGAAGAAACGCGGTTCTGGATCAAACCGGCCAGGGCCAGGGTTTGTCCGGCTCGCATCTCCACGCCCGTATCGACCCGGCGGCTACGAAAACCGGGCGAACCGGTCGTGGCGTCCCGCAAGGATTCGTCGATTTCCGTGATCTGCGGGCGAACTTCCAAACGGATATTGCCGTTGCCCAGCACGATCGGCACAAAGTCGATCTGCGTACCGAACTCGCGGTACTCAACCGAGGTCACGCCCAGACCGCCGTTGACGGGAATCGGCACTTCACCGCCGGAGTTAAAGCTGGCGGGCCGTCCGCTGACGGTGACCAGCGTTGGTTCAGCAAGCAGCTTGGCCATATTGTTTTGTCGCAGCACGTCGACCAGAAAGCCGACCGTGTTGGTGCCGTTGAGCACGCCGACGGACAGCGTGTTGGGTCCCGCGGCCGTGAGTGTTCCGCCCGAGGTAGCCGCCGCAGCGATCAGCCCCGCAGCACTCTGGATAACAAAGTCGTTGCCGGTCAGCAGAGCCCAGTCGATGCCGAATTGCCGCAGTTTGGTGCGGGAGACTTCGACCACTTTCACATGCAGCACGACCTGCTGCAGGCCGCCAACGCTCATGTTGTTGATCACGTTGGGATAGAAGTCCTCGGCGATCTGCACAATCCGCGTGACATGGTCAGGTCGCGACACAAAGCCGGAAATGATCACGCTGCCGCGGGCGCTGCCGTTGCTAGGCCGGACGCGAATGTCGGCGTCGGGAAACTCCGTGTCGAGAATGTACTGCAGCTCGCGAGCGTCGCCATAGATGATGACGTCGATCGAGCGGACCTGATCGTTCTCGTCCCAGATGTTCAGCTGGGTCACGCCCGGGGCCGAAGCCTGGATCTGCACCCGGTTGGGAGCCAGAGGAGTCGCCTTGAGGATCTGGGTGTTGTTGACCAGCAGGCGGGGCACGTTGAAATCAAACGTGAGGATGCGGCTGGTGTTGACGATCATTTCGAGACGTTGCGCGTCGTTCTCGACATGGAAGTAGAGCGACTCCCCGGAGCCGGCTTCCAGATTCTGTTTGGCGCCTGGCCCGCCGCCCTGGGCGACGTTCATCACCGAAGCGGGGTAAGCTGGCGGTCCTGCGTACACTGGCGAGTGCGCAACCAGGACCAGCAAGGCGAGAGCCGCGACGCCCCTTGGCGTCGCGGTACGAAAGTAGCGCGTTATCATCATCCGTGATCATCCTTGAAAGGCGAAAAACTCGCTTACCGTCCGTGTTTCGGCGCCGCTGGCGGGCGTGGATCAGTGGTTAATTTGGGCTGACGGGAATTGCGACCGAATCGTCGAGGTTCAGCCCTTCCAGGTCGCTTAACGGGTCGTGGTCGGCAGAATCACTGGTTCCGCCAGATCCCAATCCGCCATTTAAACCGCCAGATCCGTTAAGACCGTTGAGGCTGTTCAAATCGTTCAACCCGCCAAGGGCGGTTGGTTTGGTTCCGTTCGCTCCGGGCAGCTGCGGCGAGGCGCCATTGAGCGGCACCTGGCGGGGCAGCTCGGCGGCGTTGTTCCAGTCGTACTGCATCGGCCCTTCGGGCGTGAAAATGATCATGGTATGCACGGGAGCCGCAACAACGGGAACCGCCGCCATCGCCCCGCCATCGCCATTCTGCTGGTTGACGAAGGACATGAAGTCCGAATCGCCGTTGTCGGGCGACCGTTCCGTGGCCGACTCGGGCCCTGCACCCAGCAGCGAGGCGACATTGACCTCGTCAACATCGACGAGTTCATTTCTGTCGGTATTCGATCGCTGGAGCAAGCGAAGCTTTCCGATTTCCTGGGCGAGCGAAAGATTCAACGCCTGTTTCGGAGTCACCAGGACCGACAACGAGCTGACGTTCCCGCCGGCTTCCTCTTCGGTGGCGCTGAGTTCCGTCCGACCACTCACTTCATAAACGCGAACGTTGGTGAGAATGGTGCTGACCTGTTCCTGGTTGCCACCCTTGGCGCTGCGTTTTTTGAAGTACAGCGAGATATCGACAAAGTCTCCTGGCTTGAGCAGGTTCGACACATATTCGCGCTGCACCTTGAGCGGCATGATGCGGTACCCGTCGGGGACGGGGGGCGTCAGGCTTGCTCCGATTTTCTGCTGCAGGACAAATTCCCCTTTGACGAAGCGAGCGCGGGCAAACTGCCCGTCGAGCTGTTCGATATCGGAGACAGCGCCTTCGGGGATGCGATCCGCGGGCCACTGTTCGAGTTGTACATTTTCCGCGGTCATTTTGTCGCCGATGTCAATGTCTTTCATCGCCACCAGGATGGGGCGTTGGTCGACCTGGACCTGGGCGTTTCCCTTGCGGTTGACGACCTGACTTACGCCGATTGACGCCACCAGCCCGCAGACGAGCGCAATGACGATCAGCATCATGGATTTCGCTTTCATCACACTAACCTTTCGAGTTTCTGGAAGGACGGCGCCGGATCATCAACGAATGGACTTCGTCGTAAAGGCATCATTGCACCGTCTCCCTGCGCATGACGGTGGTGGCCGTCATTTGCGTCCCTCCGAGAAACATGGAGCCAGGCAGCCAGCTGACATCGTCGTAACCGACGGTCACCACGACGGTGACCGGTTCGCCATATCCGGCCGTAGTGGGCGGATCGGGCGTCACCTTGACCCCCGCGGACGAAACCGCGGACTGGGCAAGGTATTCGGTGACAACGGTCTGAACTTCGTCCGAGGTCGTCCCATCGAGCACTGCCCGACGGGCTCCTTCGCGGCTGGCGTTGGTCAGCACCTGCTGCACCATCACCATCCGCCCGAACTCGATCATGCCAAAAATGAGCAGGATAAAGATCGGGGCCACGAACGCGAATTCAACAACTGTCGCTCCATGCCGTTTTAATCGGTACAACCGGCAGACTTTGTGCAGCTTACTATCCTGCGGCGTTAAAATTTCCGCAGAATCCCCCAACAAGCGGGCGTTTCCTGCTCCACATTTTCGGCGGAGCAGGAACCTTTTCAGGTTCATATCAGCATCCCCGTCCAGGCGAAGTACAGGATCGAGCCAATGGCAATCGGAATCCCGTACGGCAACAGCATCATCGACGGCTTGCGCTCGGCAGCGATAGCTGATAGCTGATTGGGATCTTTAATCATGCTAATTTCGTTGACGATCAGGAAAAACTGGTTCTTGTGCTTGTTCCACTGCTTGCTGATCACGACCATCGCCACGGCGATAACCGCTCCGATGACACAGGTCCAGCAGAAGGCATAAAAGGTGTTGACACCGTAAACCCAGGCTCCGATACCCGCCATCAATTTGACGTCGCCTGCACCCATGCCGCCGATGGCATAAGCAGGCAGCAGGCAGGCCAGCCCCACGACGGTGCCAAACAGGCTCCATCCCAGGCCGACGTACCAGGCATCGCCGGTCAGCGCAAAATACGAGGCGCTGTAAATCCATCCGCTAATAATCATCGGAAACGTGAGCCAGTTCGGCACTTTCAGCATCTTGCCGTCGATAACAGCCGCAACGACCAGTACGATCGACACGAACCACACATGCCAGTTTTCAATCAGGGCTGTTCCCAGCTGTTCTGAGTATTCCATGGTTTGCTTCACTCCCGTGTATAAATGAAGCGAGGCCGGGCTCGTTCGCTCCTTCGCGGGGCCGCGGTCGCTGGATGCTTCGCCCCCTCCCTTTGCGGGGGAAGGCGGTGCGCAAAAGTTGAATGATTTAGAAACGCGCAGCGAACAGGCAACTGGCCAGGGCGGCGACTATCGTAAAGAAGCAGCAAATCAACTCGGCAGCGCCGGACATTGCTTCTAAAGGAATCATAGGTAACATGGTTGGCTTTCCCGTGGGCAACCAAAAAAGGCCCCCTCGCCGCCTCGAAAAGCGGCAAGGGGGAAATTGATCATCATGCTCAACGCAGCAACAAACTAGTTGCTGGAGTTGGCGGTCGAGATCGCATTCTGGATGCTGTTGAACGTGGTGTTAGCGTTGGTGCCGATCGCCTGGATGGCGGCCAGACACACGATGACAATCAGGGCCAGCATAACGGCGTATTCCACCGCGGTCGGGCCATCTTCACTTGCCAGAAACTGACGAACTTTCAGGGCGAAACTCTTCATAACAACCTCCAGAGTTCGAGGCCGGGGGTGAACGCCGCGGCAACGAAGTTAACAAAAAGACGGAAAACCGAGACTCGCCTTGCCGCGCTTGCGCGTGGCCCGCTACAACACGAGTCTCTGAATAATCAGGTTTGCCTCGTCCCCTCTTCTGTCTTCGCCGTGATCCAGCACGCTTTTGCAAACGCGCTCTCCTTTCGGCAGTCAGGCTACCGTCGCAGTGCGACGGCCCTTGACTTTGCGTCCCGGCTTTGCAACCGGTTTGCCTTTATCGAGGAGGTTGAGGCTGCGGGCCTCAACAGTTCGCAGGTTCGCTAACACACAAACCTGTTTCCCTGTCAACAAAGAACCAAAATGGTCTTTGAAGCAGTCGCCGGGATCGACGACTTTTCTGCTCACATGAAACCTATGCCACGTTTGCAAGTTGTCAAATTAAACGCTTTAGGTAATTTCTTTTTTCTGGGTGCTTTGCGGGGAACTGTAAAAACAAGGGGTTTCTCTCCGCCGCTGATCGTTATCACCCTTGCATTCCCAACCGCTTTGCGGAGTGCCCTGCCTGGCGGAAAAAAGCTGTAACCCCCGAATAACCGGCCCTTCTGGCGTAATACGCGCAGGGCTTGCTTTTCTGGAACGGATGGCAATGCTTGAGGAAGTGAGGCGCCGATGGCCTGGATGCATTTTCCCGATAACGTGCGATTTGCGGATCTGCTTGATGTAGTGGTCGTGTCGATCCTGCTGTATGTCGCACTGCGCTGGCTCTTCAGGCGTTCCTCCCGCTCGGCCGCGGTGCTGCTGCTGGGTCTGCTGGCCGTGTATGTGGCGTCGCACGCCTTGAACATGTATCTGACCCAGTCGATCTTTCGCACCTTCTTGACCCTGATCCTGTTCTCGCTGGTCGTGCTGTTCCAGCGCGACTTGCGCCAAGCACTTGAGCGATTCTCCTTTTCCGATCACTGGCGTCGACGCAGAAAACCAGCGTCCCCGGGCGAAGAGTTTGTGCAAGCGCTGGCCGGCGCCTTGTCCACGCTGGCCGAAAAACGGATCGGCGCCCTGGTGGTCATCCCCGGCCGCTTGCCGCTGGACGGCCATACCCGCGGCGGGATCGCCGTCGACGCACAATTCAGCGAGGCGCTGCTGCAGAGCATTTTCAACTCCGCTTCCCCGGGTCACGATGGAGCCGTCATCTGCCAGTACCGCCGCATTGAGCGGATCGCCGTGCATCTGCCCTTATCCCAAAACCTGGAGCGGTTGTCCGCCGGCGGCACCCGTCATGCCGCCGCGCTGGGCTTGTCAGAACGCACGGACGCCCTGGTTCTGGTCGTTTCCGAAGAGCGGGGGACGATCAGCATGGCCTGGCAAGGGGAGATCGAAGTCCTCCCCACCACGCCGCATCTGGTGGAAGCTTTATCCGGTTTTGGGCAGCCGCCGCCTCCGCCGCCCCGGCCGCGATCGCACGCGCTGCACCTTCCCTGGCGCGAACTGGCTCTGGGAATCATCGCCGTTTCACTCTCCTGTCTGCTCTGGTACCTGTTCGCTTTCCAGACGGAAACGGTCTATCGCACCATTGCCGACGTGCCGATCGAGTTTCGACTGGAAGAAGGCTGGTCGATCGCCGACGCGCAACCCGCCACCACGCGGATTACGCTGACTGGACCGGAACGGGCGTTCCAGGCCCTGGACGAACGGAAGCTGCGGGTGTCGCTCGATCTCAGCCGGGTGCAGCCGAGCGATTCGGAATGGCCGCTTCACTTTCGCGATGTCCAGTTGCCGCCCGACCTGCAGGTCAGCAAAATCGACATCGAGCGGGTTCGCTTCCGCGTTCAGCCGCCGACCGCCAAAGCTCCTGCGCCTGCCCCCTGATAAAGGGCGCCGACTTCGGCGACATCCCCGCATGCCGTAGCTGAACTCGCCCGAGTTTGTCCGCGGTTCTCGAAGACTCCCTCCAAAGTTTGGCGACTTCGGCTTCATGCTGGCGATTCACTGGCCGATCGGGGATTGCTCTTGCTGCGGACTGGGGGTTTCGCTACGCTTCGCCAAATTTCACGCCCATTTCTGCGTACTATGCAGGAGCTGTTATGCGCCACGTGCTGCTCTCTTTGTTTTTGTTCACTGCTGTTTGCGGCGCCTCCGCCACGGCCTGGGGACAGCAGTTCCGCGTCGAATCGACGGTCTTTGAAGGAGCCAAAACCGAGCCGTTGCTGGAAACGCTCACCCTGTTTAACGACGGGGTGATCTACGATTTCATGAACGACGCCCACAAGGTCACCGTCACTGATCCCGCCCGTGAGCGGATCGTGCTGCTGGATACCGAGCGGAAACTGCAGTGCACCTTCGCCATGCAGGAACTGGGAACGTTTGTCGAGAACTTGCGGGACGCCGGCTCCAAGCGCAGCGAACCGTGGTTCTTCGATCCCAAGTTTGAAGTCACGACCGACAGCGACGGCTGGGTGGTGCTGGCCGCCCGTCCGTTAACGTACAAGGTCAAAGGCGCCAAACCGTCGAACAGCCTGTGCGTCACCCAGTATCAGCGGTTCGCCGACTGGTCGGCCCGGCTAAACGCCACGCGTCCCGGCAATATGATGCCGTTCGCCCGGATCGAAGTGAACCGCGTGATGGCGGAGCGGGGTGAGATCCCCGAAGAAGTCAACCTGACGCTGGCCAGCAGCGTGCTCAAACGCGGGCTGTCGTACCGCAGCAAGCATGCGGTGATCTGGAGTTTGTCAAAGACCGACCGCCAGAAGATCGAGGACGTCGGCGAACACATGGCCGAGTACGCCACGGTATCCTTCACGGAATTCTACGGCGATCCCGTCGCCGCGGATAAACCGTAACAACGCCTGGCCAACACACGAAAACGCCGCAGAAATGCATCAGGCATCGCTGCGGCGTCTTCGAAGGTTTCATCCTGGGCCGGCAGGGCGCCAGGCTTGCTGTTGCTTTGCCAGTCCGGCAAAGGCGTCCACCGGTTCCGGCCTCCGCTGCGGGGCCGTTTAGCCTTTACCCTGCATGGCGGGGAACATTTCGTTCATCATGGTGATGGCCGCAGGGCCGACCAGAATCACGAAAATACCGGGAAAAATGAAGATCACCAGCGGGAAGATCAGCTTGACGGCCGTTTTGGCCGCCTTTTCTTCCGCCATCTGACGACGCCTGACACGCATGGAATCGCTCTGCACGCGAAGCGCCTGGGCGATGCTGGAACCGAACCTGTCGGCCTGCACAATGATCGAAGCCAGGGCCCGCACATCGTCGACGCCGGAGCGTTCTCCCAGTTCATGCAGCACGGCGGAACGGGTGCGGCCCATCTGCATGTGCATGTTGCACAGGCCGAATTCTTCCGCAATCACGCGGTAGGACTTTTTCATTTCTTCGGCCACCTTCCGCATCGCCTGGTCCAGGCCCAGGCCAGCTTCCACGCAAACCACCATCAGGTCGAGTGCGTCGGGCAGCCCCAGAAAGATCGCTTCTTTCCGCTTCTTGCGGACGAACCACAAGCCGATATCGGGCAGGTAGAACATGGCGCCGGCAATGAAGCCCGCCCATAAAAAGGCCGACATTCCCCATTCGCTGCGGAACAGCAGCGAGCCGCCGCCCAGCAGGAACCCGGTCAACAGCGACAGGAACTTCAGCGACAGGAAAATGCTGGGGGCGCTTTCATGGCGAAAGCCCGACTGCATCATCTTGAGGCGGAGCTTGTTCTCTTCTTTTTCGGTTTTCGGCTTCAGGGAATTGGCGAGCGGGCTGGCCTTGGCCAGCATTTTCGACATGGCGTCGCTGGCCGTCATCCGACCTTCGGCCTTCCGGGCGCGGGCGCCCGGATCGCGGATTTCGTCCAGACGCTGCTCCGAACGCGACTTCGACGCCGACATCCATTCCAGCGCTAACCACGCCACGGCTCCGCAGGCGCCAAAAACGGCGAACGGTAATAAACTGGCCAGATCAAAAGCGGCCCAAAGGAGTGCATTTTCCATAGTGGTTACACTTTAATGTTGACGATTTTACGAATCACCAGAGCTCCGAAGAACTGCATGACTACGGCAGCCGCCAGCATGCGATTGCCCAGCGGATCCGTGAACAGTTTCATCACATACTCTGCGTTCAAGCGGTACATCACCACGAACAGCACCGGCGGCAACGCCAGCAGCACGATCCCCGACAAACGGCCTTCGCCGGTCAGCGATTGCACCTGTCCCAGGATCTGGAAGCGCTCACGAATCAGGTGTCCGATCTTGTCGAGAATTTCCGCCAGATCGCCGCCCGTCGTCCGCTGCAGAATGATCGCCGTGACAAAGAACCGCAGATCCAGGTTGGGCACCCGTTCGGTCAGTTCTTCTAGCGCCTCTTCCAGCGGAATCCCGAAGTTCTGTTCCTCGTAGCAGCGGCCAAACTCTTTCCCCAGGGGATCGGGGATTTCATCCGCCACCAGATTCAAACCGGCCGCCAGACTATGACCCGAACGCAACGCCCGACTCAACAATTCCAGCGCTTCCGGCAATTGCTGGGCAAAAGCATGCAACCGCCGTTTGCGCCGCATGACCAGCCAGGTAAACGGAGCAAACGCCATCATCAGGGCGCCCAGCGGAGCAAAGCCATAGTGAATCGGGGCCACCACCACGATCAGAAAGCCAATCGCGGCGGCAATGCCCGTTACGGCCAGGAACTTGGTCGGCGTCAGCGGAGCGTCGGCCTGTTCCAGGAACAGCCGCAGATTGATCACGCGGGAGAACCAGCGCTCGACCAGGCTGGGCATGTCGTCCAGCGGCTGCATGAGCACGCTCGACTGTGATTTTTGCGAGTCGCGAGAACGCGGGCCGGAGCCGGTCAGAACGTCCAGGCGGTCTTCCAACGCTCCGCCGGATTCGCCGCGGAGCATCAGCCCGACGCCGCCCACCAGGGCGGCAAAGCCCACAAAGGCGGCGATGGCGATCACGATGGTGGCCATAAGTGAAAACCTGTTGGGATAGGTTAGGTGTTGTCAGTTCGTGAAAGTCTAGGTCGCAAAATTTGCAAAGGCGCCCAGGCCGCTGGTATTTACCGCTTTCGCCCGGTGGTGACGCCTGGCCGCCGTTGTGACCGGCGACCTGGTTCCCTCTGGCGGGATTTTGACGAACGCGCCGGCGCCAGGTTAGTCGGTCAGCATGACTCGCTGGCGGAACGCACTGGCGGGCAGCCGCACGCCGGCCGATTCCAGCTTGTCCATAAAGGCCGGTCGAATGCCGGTCGCCAGGAATCGCCCGAAAGCCCGGCCGTTCTCATCGATGCCGTCTTGCTGGTAGCGGTAAATATCCTGCATCACAATGGTGTCCTGCTCCATGCCGATCACCTCGGTGATGTGGGTCACCTTACGCGGTCCCCCCTGCAGTCGCGTGGCCTGCACGATCAGATGCACGGCGCTCGACATTTGCTGCCGCATCGCCTTGATCGGCAGTTCGAAGCCCGACATCATGATCATCGTTTCCATACGGGCGAGAGCATCGCGGGGCGTATTGGCGTGCAGCGTGGTCAACGAGCCGTCGTGGCCCGTGTTCATCGCCTGGAGCATGTCGAGCGTTTCTGGTCCGCGACACTCGCCGATGATGATTCGTTCCGGCCGCATACGCAGGGCGTTTTTCACCAGGTCGGTCGCGGTAATGGCGCCCTTGCCTTCGATATTGGGCGGACGCGTTTCCAGCCGCACCACGTGATCCTGCTGCAATTGGATTTCGGCCGCGTCTTCGATCGTAACAATACGATCCTGGTTGCCGATAAAGCTCGACAGCGTATTGAGCAGCGTCGTTTTTCCCGAACCCGTACCGCCGGAAATCACCACGTTCAACCGGGCTTTCATGGCGCCTTCCAGCAGCATGACCATTTCCGGCGTGAACGCTTTATAGTTCAGCAGGTCTTCCAGCTTCAGCGGATTGGAGCCGAAACGACGAATGGAAACCGCCGCCCCGTCGAGCGCCAAAGGCGGAATAATCGCGTTCACACGCGAACCATCAGGCAAACGGGCGTCCACCATCGGACACGTTTCGTCCACGCGCCGGCCAATCTTCGACACAATCCGGTCAATGATCTGCAGCAGATGGGCGTTGTCGCGGAATTCGACCGTGGTCTTTTCCATTTTGCCGCGACGTTCGACATAAATGTTCTTCGGTCCGTTGATCAGAATATCGCTGATCGAAGGATCCTTGAGCAGCAGTTCCAGCGGGCCCAGGCCGAACGTTTCGTCCAGCACCTCTTCGATCAAACGCTCGCGTTCGTTCCGATTGAGAAAGGTTTCTTCGGTGTCGCATAAATGCTCGACCACCAGACGAATCTCGCGCCGCAGCACGTCGCCTTCCAGATCACCGACTTTCGACAGGTCGAGTTTGTCGACCAGTTTTCCATGGATCTTTCGTTTCAGATTCTCAAATTCTTGAGCCTTTACCGATTCAGCACTACGAGCGGCGGGTTGGATTGTTTTCATGGGGGGAGGGTCCTGCACTAAGACTTCGACACATCGCACGCGCCGCCGGAAGCCTTCAACGACGCGTTGGCAATGGATTTCCTCCAAACCCTAGCTTACAGATTCGTGTCAGGGCGACCTGTTGAATTTACGCAACAAGAATGCGTCGCAAAATCGAATCACCAGCGTCTGACCCCTGGATTCAAAAAGCCAGACAAAAGACGATTCTCCTCCGAGGAAAAGGAGGGCAGGGGACGAATCGAGCAAAAAAGAGGTGTCACCGCCGAGAACGTTTCTAAGAAACATGCGACGAATAACTGTCGAAGAGCGCCGGACAGTCGCCTTTCACTCGGACCGCGAAAAGAATAACTGCCAGATACTGGTTCGTCGTTTTGAGCAACTGCAGACGCCGGAAAGTCGACTTTCACTCCGTGAAAGTACCCGTTCTTTTACGGAGCAAAAGACGACTGACCGTCAATTTCCATTAGTCAAAAGTTTCTCGCTCCAAGCGAAAGTCGACTTTCTGCGCCGACGATTTCCCAGCCCGTTTCTCTCCTGCCTCTCTCCTGCCTCTGCGTTTCTCTGCGCCCCCTGCGGCGAATCCTCTTCCCCGCGAGACGCCCCATCAGTCAGAGCCAACGTTCCCGCCCGGCGCATGTTCCAGGACCTGCCCTTGCTGGCGGAGCAATTCCTGCAGCTCCTGCAGCGGCACGGACCGCGGCGGCTGCTGGTGCAGGATCGACAAATGGGCCGCGACGCCGGCGGCCTGGCCCAGGGCCATCCAGGTCGGCTCCATCCGGATCGAAGAATACGCGACATGCGTTGTGGATGCGGCAACCGGCACAATCAGACCCTCGATCCGCTGCGGAATCATGATCCGGTACGGAATCTCATAGGGCCGCGTGATGTAATCGAGCATCCCCAGATAACCCTCCAGCACCACACGGTCGCCCGCCTGGCGTTTGCGGCAGGGGAAGCTATCGATGGGAAACTCGCCGACCGCGATCCGATCCGCATGCGAACTGCTGCCCGCCTGGCCGCCGCTGGTGATGTCATGTTCTGTCAGCGTGTACTCGCCCGCCAGGCGCCGGGCTTCGCGCACGTACAGCTGAAACGGGAAGTGATCGTTGTCCGTAAACTCGTCCCGCGGCAAGTGATACTGCCGGGCCAGCTCCCGCTGCTCCAGCGGAATCTGGGCGTCCTGCTGCAGGAACCAGAGCAGACCCAGCGTCAGTTCGCGATGCCGCTGGGCGATCCGCGTACGGGCCGCGTCGTCGCCTGACACGTAGTCGCGGTTCTCTTCCGGGAAAGGAAAGCCGAGCGGCCGCGGGTTGATGTTCACATCGGTCTTGCCGCCGGGAAGCTCCGTCACCGACAACGCCCTGACCAGCGTATTAAAATGAGCCGGGTGATAGCCGCGTCCCGGTTTGAACTGCTTCGGCCCGCCCAGCCGGCCGGCGGCCAGGTCGTCGAAGTACCCCAGGTAAGGCCGCCGATCATAGTTCTCCGGCGGCCGCGTCAGCGGCGCCGCATTGCGGACATCCGTCGCCAGGCAAAGGCGATAGGTGTATGCCGGCAAGCGGTCGTCGGCCTCGCCTGTCGTGCCAGGCAGGAACTGCCGCTGCTGGTAATCAAAGTAGACGACCCCCGCATGCGGTTCGCCGTACTCTTCACGGGACTCGCGTCCCAGGCGAAACTCGGCCCCGGCGGCCGCGTACAGATCGCCTTCGTAAGTCGCGTCGATGAACACCGGGGCGGCCAGCGTACGCGTTTCGCCCGAGCGACGATTGACGATCGTGATCTGCGACAGCCGCGCGTCGATCGTCAGGGCGGACTGCAGCCGATGCCCCGTGAGGACGACCAGCGGCTCGCCCTCTTTGGCGGAAGCATGGGGCCGGTCGTCCTGCGGGCCGCGACTACGGAGCATCTGTTCCAGCGCAGCGCCGGCGACTGCAGGCTCGGCGTAGTAGCCGTCCTGGCACTGCTGCATCTCCACCGAAGCCAGGCCATACCGATCGTGATAGTGCCGCCGCACGCGCGCGATGAACTCGGCGAACAGCCCGCCGATGAGGCTGCGATTCTCGATATCGCTTTTCCCCAGCCCGCTGGCCGTCATGCCGCCCAGGTGATCGTGGTGCTCGACCAGCGCCGTACGACGGCCCAGCCGGACCGCCGCGGTTGCTGCCGCCATCCCTCCCGGCGTGCCTCCGAGGATCACGACGTCGAACGACTGGACGCCCGGGTTTACGGTCGCCTGCGGGTTTGCGTACTGCTCAGTCATTTGCCTTCCATCGTCCACACCGTGAGTCCCCGCAGGTCTTTCGTTTGCCGGCGAAACAGACTGACGCCGTAGGCCACTACAACAAACAGCAGATTCACCAGAATCCCCACCCAGTACGAATGGATCTCCAGGGTGAGCGATTTCGGCAGCCAGCCGGCCACGCACAGTCCCAGGTAAACATTCACCAGCGTCGACACCAGCAGCGCCGCCAGCACCGAGAAATGATCGACCCGCCGGGTAAAGAAGCCGACCATAAACATCCCCACCATGCAGCCGCCAAACACCGAAGCAATGATCCAGCTGAGATCATTCGTGCTTTCCTTCGGCGCCCGGTGGAAACCGATCGCCCCGCCGATCATGAGCATCGCGGTGATGGCGGCAATCCCTTTCGCCAGGAACAGGTAAGTGCGATCGCTCTGTTTCTTCGCCAGGTACGGTTTCACCAGATCGACCGTCATGACCGTAGCAATCGCGTTAATCGACGAATCCAGACTCGACATGGCGGCCGCCAGCACGCCGGCAATGATCAAACCAGCGAGGCCCGCCGGGATCTGCGTCAGCAGGAAGTACGGAAAAATCTGATCCGCTCTTAACTGGCCGGGGAGGAGGGTGGGCGGGTCGTTGCGCAGATCCAGGTGCCACGGAACCAGCTCGCTGGGATACACCTGGTACCAGACGAACACGCAGGTGCCAATCAAAAAGAAGAACGCCCAGGTCGGCACGGCGACCAGCGAATACAGCACGGTCGCCCGCCGGGCTTCGCGCAGGCTTTTGGCCGCCACATACCGCTGCACAAAATTCTGATCGCTGGAGTACATCGCCAGCCAGCTAAAAATCCCCAGCAAGGCGACCGTCCAGAAGGTCCGCTCGGACAGGCTGAACTCCATCGCCCCCAGGTGGAACTTGTCATGTTCCGAAGCAACTTCAAAAATCTGCTGTATCCCGCCGGGCAGGTTCCAGGCGATATACACAAAACAGACCAGCCCGCCAAACCACAGCACCAGGGACTGGATCACATCGGTCCAGATCACCGCATCGAATCCGCCAATCACCGTATAAAACGCAATAAAAACGCCCACGCCGATGATCACCAGGTGCATTTCCACCCCCGTCAGCAGACTGACAGGAATCGACACCAGGAACAGCACCTTCGCCAGGCGCAGCAGCTGCAGCAGCAGAAAACTGAGCGAACCGTACATACGGGCGGCCGGCCCGAAGCGATCTTCCAGGTACTCAAACGCCGACGTCAGCTGGCCCCGGCGAAAGAACGGAATGAACACCAGGATCGCCAGCACGGCGACCAGCGGCAGCGTCAGATTCGAAACCAGCTGCCGCCAGTCCAGCACAAAGGCCGCGGCGGGAAACGCCAGAAAAGTCACCGAGCTGATCGACGTCCCCAGCATCGACAACCCGATCGCCCAGCCGGGAAAGGACCGCCCGCCCAGGAAGTACTCTTCGGTCGACTGGTTCCGCCGAGAAAAGTAAAACCCCATGCTGGCGATCGCCGCTAGATAACAGCCGACGACCAGCAGATCGAGCAGACGTACTTCAATTTCGTTATGCATACTCACCTTCCCGCAGCAACCCAGGTCGCCGCACCATCTCCGCCAACGCTGGCCGCACGCACCGGGAAGCAGAAACCCGCCTCTTTCCCAGGCCAGCCGGGAAAGGCCCTAAGGTAACGGATCACGGCCCGTCCTGCTCGCCCCCAACGACAACCCAATTACCTCCCTGTTCTCCTCTCCCTTCCCTCTGCGTTTCTCTGCAATCCCCGCGGTGAATCCTCTTCCTCTTTACTTATTGCACAAACCGCCGACGCCACGCGGCCGGCGTCATGCCGACTGCCTCGCGGAACCGCCGGGTCAGATGGCTCTGGTCGGCGTAACCCACATCATGGGCAATCTGCGCCAGGGTGCTCGAGGTGGTCGTCAACAGTCGCTGCGCCGCCTGGACGCGCACGGCCCGCAGGTACTGCAAGGGCGTCATCCGCAGCAACTGCTGGAAACGGCGATTAAAGTGGGTCGTGGAAAGCTGGGCTAGCGCCGCCATCTCCGCCATGGAGATCGACTCGGCGTAGTGCTGCTCAATGTGCTGCACCACCGGCAGCAGTTCCTGGAAGTAGCGGGTCCATTCGTCCGGCTGTTCAATGCGGTACATGGCGCCCGCCAGCCCGACGACCTCGCCGGCCCGGTCCACCAGGGGGACCTTGGTGGAAACGTACCAGCGAGGCAGCCGCCGGCGATGCATCACCAGCCAGATCTGCCCCGGCAACGGCCGCCGATTGGTCATCACCCGACGATCTTCTTCGATGTACGCCTCCGCCATCAGCGGCGGGTGAAAATCGCGATCCGTTTTGCCGATCGCCTGCGACTCCTGCTCCAGCCCATGATTTTCCAGGAAGGCCTGGTTGACCCTGACAAACCGGCTGGCCAGATCCTTGGCGTAGAAATAGGTATGCGGCAAGGAGTCAAACAGGGCCAGCACCGACTCCGCCAGGGGATGGCGTCGAAAAAAGTCCGTCTGGAACGCCCTGATCGCTTTCTTGTCCATGGTCAAAATATACCAAAGGGCCCCGGCAGCGTCCAAGACAGGTTCGCCCGCTTCGACTACCCTGGAGAGAAGATCCTGCGCCTGCCGGCCCGACTGCTTGTCGCCGCGCCCCGCCGCCGCTGGCCTGCACCACGGCCGTCCCTGGACTGTGAACGAGGTAACGAATGACGCTGCTGCTTCTCCGCCTGCTCACGATCGCCGGTCTGGTGGTTTGCGGGACGACCGCCGCCATCCGAGCCGACGAAATGACCTTCAGCCGCGATGTGCTGCCGATCCTGTCGGATCGCTGCTTCCACTGCCACGGACCCGAAGCGACCCACCGCGAAGCCGACCTGCGGCTGGACCTGCGCGAATCAGCCCTCGCCGACCGGGGCGGTTATGCGGTGATCTCTCCCGGCAAGCCGGAGGCCAGTGCGCTGCTGACCCGCATCGCCAGCGACGATCCCGACCTGCAGATGCCGCCGCCCGACGCGCACCGCAAACCGCTCACCCCGGCCGAGCGACAGGCCCTGCGGCAATGGATCGCAGCAGGCGCGCCATGGGGTCGCCACTGGGCGTTCGAAAAGCCCGTGCGGCCGCCGGCGCTCGTCGCCAAACCGACCGAAAACGAAGCACGCCCGGCCGTCCATCCGATCGACCTGCTCGTGCGAAAACGGCTACTAAAGGAAGGCCTGGCGCCCGCTCCGCCGGCCGAGCGTCGCACGCTCATTCGCCGGCTGTCGTTCGACCTGACCGGTCTGCCGCCGACCGTCGCCCAGGTGAATGCCTTCCTGGCCGACGACTCGCCCCAGGCGTATGGGAGGCTGGTCGACCGCTTGCTGGAGTCGCCCCACTACGGCGAGCGGATGGCCATGTGGTGGCTCGATGCGGCCCGCTACTCCGACACCGACGGTTTCCAGGGCGACGCCCTGCGGACGAACTGGCCCTGGCGGGACTGGGTCGTCCAGGCGTTCAACCGGAACATGCCGTACGACCAGTTCACGCTCGAACAGTTCGCCGGCGACCTGTTGCCCGACGCCGCGCCGGAGCAGATCCTGGCGACCTGCTTCCATCGGAACCACATGACCAACGGCGAAGGCGGTCGCGACCCGGAAGAATCGCGGATCGACTATGTGATGGACCGCGTCAACACGACCGGCGCCGTCTGGCTGGGACTCACGCTGGGCTGCGCCCAATGCCATTCGCACAAGTTCGACCCGATCTCGCAGCAGGACTACTACAGCCTGTTCGCCTTTTTCAACAGCATCGACGAAGACGGCAAAGCCGGCAACAAAGCCAAACCGTACCTGCCGTTCCACTCGCCCGCCGCCGCCCGGGCCGTGACGGAAACCGAGCAGCTGGTCGAGCGACGCCAGGCAACTGCCGCCGCAGCCCGCCGCCTGGCCGAGCATGAATTTGAACCCTGGCTGGCCGCACAGATCGAACACGTCCAGGGCGGCTTTCAGCCCTGGCGACCCGTGCAGGCCCGTCTGCTGGAAGCGACCGAAGGCACGCTGCTGACCCAGCAAGCAGACGGCGTCATCCAGGCCAGCGGACCACATCCGCGGCAGGACGATTACCGGCTCACATCGCCCGTGGATCCGGCCGGCCCCCGGCGTGTGACCGGCTGGCGGCTGGAGGTGTTCCCGCACGCATCGCATACCGACGGCAAGCTGTCCCGCGGCGCCAGCGGCGAGTTCATCCTGACCGATGTCAAGCTGCAGGTGCAACGCCAGGGCGACTCCCAGGTGCGGGATATCGAACTGGCGGCGGCCGTGGCCGACGTCGAGAAAAAAGTCAGCGGCCGCAACTATGGGCTAATAAAGGACACCCTCGACGACGACCCGCGGAACGGCTGGACGACCGAATCGCACGACGCTTTGACGCCGCATAGGGCCGTGTTCGCTCTGGCCGAGCCGCTGATCCTGGCGCCCGATGAAGAGCTGATCTTCCTGCTGCTGCAGCGATCCACGGTGGGCGACGCCAACCTGGGCCGCTTCCGCATTTCGCTCAGCGACCAGCCCGGGCCCGCCGTCCGTTCCCTGCAGCCGATGCCGCTCGAAGAGCTGGCCGCCTGGCGGGCGGAACAGGAAACGTCCACCAAAGAGCCGTCCCTCACCGCTGTGCCCCAGGCGTTGCGGCAGCGTTTGCTCGCGCAGTTCCTCGCCGATCACCAGGGCGATCAACTCGCGCAGGCCGCACTGGACCGGGCCGAGAATCAGCTGGCGGAGCTGCGTAAAGCCGATAAGGAATTGAACGTGATGGTGCTGGGAGAGCGGCCCGAGCCGCGGCCGAGCTTTGTGCTGGAACGAGGCATCTGGGACAAGCATGGCGCCGCGGTGCAGCCGGCCGTGCCTGCCGCCGTGCTCGACTGGCCGGCGGAGAAAACGGCGACGCGGATGGACCTGGCCCGCTGGCTGATGTCGCCCGACCATCCGCTGACAGCCCGTGTCACCGTGAACCATCTGTGGCAGCTCTGCTTTGGGGCGGGACTGGTCCGCACGCCCGAGGACTTTGGCCTGCAGGGCGAGCCGCCGACCCATCCCGACCTGCTCGATGCGTTGGCGGTGGAACTGGTCGAGCATGACTGGGACCTGAAACATCTGCTGCGAGTGATTGTCACCAGCGACACCTATCGCCAGTCCAGCCGCGTGACGCCCGAGCTGCAGGAGCGCGATCCCGAGAACCGCTGGCTGGCGCGTGGCGCCCGCTTCCGCCTGCCCAGCTGGATGATTCGCGATGCGGCCCTGCAGGCCAGCGGCCTGATCAACCCGGCGCTCGGCGGCCCGCCTGTCGCTCCGTACCAGCCGCCCGGCGTGTGGGAGGAGATGTTCATGGGCCGTCTGCAGTACGAGCCGAGCCAGGGACCGGCCCAGTTCCGCCGCACGCTGTATGCGTTCTGGCGCCGCTCGGCCGCTCCGACTTTCCTCTTCGACAGCGCCCAGCGACGGGTCTGCGAAGTCGGCGTGCGACGCACCAACACGCCGCTCCAGGCGCTCACCCTGCTCAACGATCAGAGCGTGCTGGAAGCCTCCCGGGAGCTGGCCCGCCAGGCGATCGCCGCCGAGAAAAAACCGGCCGCCCGACTGCAGCGGCTGGCCCAAGCAATCCTGTCCCGCCCTGCGACCGACGCCGAAATGGTCGTGCTGCAGCGGGAACAGGAGCGAGCGCAAACCTATTACAACCGCGCGCCGGCCGACGCCGCCACGTTGCTGGATTTTGGACAATCCCCGCACCAGGCCGCCGCCCGCGAGCCTGATCTGGCCGCCCTGATGGTCGTCGCCAGCCTGCTCTTCAACCTGGATGAGGCGATCACCCATGAGTAATCCGCACGACCCCATGTCCCTGGCGCACAGCATCTCGCGTCGTTACTTTTTAGGCCGCTGCACGGGCGTCAGCCTGGGGGCGATGGCGCTCGGCCTGCTTGAAGCGCAAGGGGCGCCGCCGACGATACCGCCAGACGCACCGGCCGCGATGAGGGGTTTGCCGGGGCTGCCGCACCATCGGCCCCAGGCGAAGAACGTCATTTTTCTCACGCAGTCCGGCGGGCCGTCACAACTGGAATTGTTCGACCATAAACCGGACCTAAAGAAATGGGCCGGCATGGAACTGCCGGAAAGCGTGCGGCAAGGGCAACGCCTGACCACCATGACGGCAAACCAGAAGCAGCTGGTGATGCCGGCCCGCACCCGCTTTGCACAGTACGGCGACAGCGGCGCCACGCTGGGCGAATGGCTGCCGCACCACGGCCAGGCGGCCGACGACCTGTGCTTTATCAAGTCGATGGTCACCGACCAGATCAACCACGCCCCCGCCATGACCACCTTCCTGACCGGCCATCAACTGGCCGGACGTCCCAGCCTGGGCGCCTGGACCAGTTACGGTCTGGGCAGCGAGAACCAGAACCTGCCGGAATACCTGGTGCTGATCTCCAGGATGAAACGTCCCAGCGATCAGCCTCTGTACGATCATTACTGGGGCAGCGGCTTCCTCCCTTCTCGTTACCAGGGCGTGAAACTCCGCAACTCCCGCGAGCCGGTGCTCTACCTGCGCGACCCGGCGGGACTGCCCCGCACGCTGCGACGCGGCATGCTCGACGGTGTGGCCGAACTGAACCAGATGCGTTTCGCTAAAACGGGCGACCCCGAGATTCAAACGCGCATCCGCCAGTACGAAATGGCCTGGCGGATGCAATCCAGCATCCCCGACCTGACCGACCTGTCCGACGAACCGGAAGCGACCTTTGAGCTTTACGGGCCCGACTCCCGGCGGCCGGGCAGCTATGCGGCCAACTGCATTCTGGCCCGCCGACTGGTGGAACGCGGCGTGCGGTTTATCCAGCTGTTTCACCCGGACTGGGACCACCACAGTCGGCTCAGCAGCTGGTGCTCGGCCCGTTGCCGCGATACCGACCAGGCAAGCGCGGCCCTGGTGACGGATCTCAAGCAGCGCGGTCTGCTGGACGAAACGCTGGTGTTGTGGGGCGGCGAATTCGGCCGCGGCGTGGCCGGACAAGGGAAGTGGGACAGCCCCGACGGAGGCCGCGATCATCACCCCCGCTGCTTCACCATGTGGCTCGCCGGCGGCGGCGTGCAGCCCGGCATGTCGTACGGCCGGACCGACGACTTCAGTTACAACGCCGTCGAAAACCCCGTACATGTCCGCGACCTGCACGCCACCGTGCTGCATCTGCTGGGCATCGACCACGAGAAGTTCTCCTACCGATTCCAGGGACTCGACTTCAAACTCACCGGCGTAGAACCGGCCCACGTGGTCAAAGACATTCTGCGTTAGGAACGCGAGAGAAATAACTTCGTTTTTTTTGCTCAACAGGAACCACGAAACCCGAGCGGCACGAGCCGACTGACCCTGTGAGCCGAACGCGCTAACGTCGGGCCGTTCCAATCCCGTGAGCCGAACGCCTAACGTCGGGCCGTTCCAATCCCGTGAGCCGTACGCCTGGCGTCAGGCCGTTCCAATCCCGTGAGCCGAACGCCTGGCGTCAGGCCGTTCCAATCCCCTGAGCCGAACGCCTGGCGTCGGGCCGTTCTTACGTCCCCTCCTGCCGCAAGTTCTCCCATTCCACCTGGCCTGCGGCTCCGTTGAGAAATACGATCCGATAAGAAATCGCCGAAGGCGCTCCTGCCCGTCACCGCTTGGATGTCAAATCAGAAGCAAGGTTCGTCCCCAAATCCAACTCTCGCAGCAGTTTGTCCTGAAGCGAAGAGCTTCTCACGCCAGACAAAAGCGCCGCCCGCAAGGACGACGATTGGGGAGAGCTGATCGATTGCATACGACGCCAGCTCTACATTAATCGTCAAATCGTGAACGGGCAGGAGTGACCCTTCTGCAGAAAATAAGCCCCGCCCCTCCGCGGAGCAAAACGAGACGATCCTCTTGTCGCCTGATATAAAAGGCTTGCTGGAATTGGCTCTTCGATTTACTCCTGTTGCGAACTTCTCTCATGAAACATCTCTCGCTTCTCGTTCCGGTCGTCGCCGGGCTGCTGGGTTTCTGTCTGCTGGCCGGGAACTCCCAGGCGGCCGATCCGCTGCCGGTCTGGCCCGATCTGGCGCCGGGGGAAACGCTGCGTTCCCGCGGCGATATCCAGCCGTACCGCGAGGCCGATGTACCGCCCATTACCCGGGTGACGAACATCCGCCAGCCGACGTTTACGGTTCACCTGGCGGCGGAGCCCAATGGCGCCGGCGTGTTGATCCTGCCCGGCGGCGGCTTTGGCAAAGTGGTGCCCGACCTGGAAGGAACCGAAGCGGCCGCCTGGCTGAACGGCCAGGGGATTAGCGCGTTTGTGCTGAACTATCGCACCAAGATCGATAATGCGGATCCAGGCTGGGAACGCGCCCTGCAGGACGCGCAGCGGGCCCTGTCGCTGCTCCGCTCCCAGGCGAAGCGCTGGGGGCTGCAGCCGGACCGGATTGGCCTGCTGGGGTTCTCGGCCGGCGGACAGGTGGCGGCCCGATTGCTCACCGACGGCGGCAAGCGGAATTACGAGCGGATCGACGCGATCGACGACGTCTCCCATCGGCCTGATTTCGCCCTGCTGGTCTATCCCTGGAAGCTGTACGACGCCAGCGCCAACGCGCTGACGGAAGGGATGGTCGTGCCGGCCGACTGCCCGCCCGCCTTTATCGTGCATACCGACGACGACCATTCTTCTTCGCTGGGGGCGGTCCTGTTTTATGCGGGCCTGAAAAAGCAGGGCGTGCCGGCCGAGCTGCATGTGTACGGGAACGGCGGGCACGGTTACGGTCTGCGTGATGTGAAAGGCTCGCAAATTTCCAGCTGGACCGGTCATGCGGCCCACTGGCTGGAGCGCCACGCCCAGGCGCCGCCGACGGGGCAGCCGCAGGATCGTTAGAACCGGCAAACCGGGCGCCCCAATCGAGCGACCACGTACCCGGCGGGGCCGACCGGCAGAAATGCAGCAGGCGTTCGGTTATAATGCACTCGTAAAATGCACAAGCCGCCGGCAATTGCGCCGGCTTTGCGAAATCCCGCCTGATTCTTTCCTGCCTGGTCTGCTTATGCTTTCGGCTGTGATTCCTGTCTATAACGAAGTCGATAGCCTGGCCGAGCTGCATGCGGAACTGAGCGCAGTAGCAGACGCCGAAGGCTACGACTTTGACCTGGTATTTGTCGACGACGGCTCCCGCGATGGTTCGTGGGAAGAGATCGAACGCCTGGCAAGCGTGGATCGCCGGGTCCGCGGCATTCGCTTCCGCCGTAACTTTGGCAAAGCGGCCGCCCTGAGCGCCGGCTTTGAAGCGGCCCGGGGGGAGATCGTCTTTACGCTGGACGCCGATCTGCAGGACGACCCGACGGAGATCCCGCGGTTCCTGGCCGAGATGGACAACGGCTTCGATGTCGTCAGCGGCTGGAAAAAAGTCCGGCACGACCCGTGGCACAAAGTCGGCCCCTCGCGCATTTTCAACTGGCTCGTCAGCAAGGCGACCGGCGTGAAACTGCACGACCATAACTGCGGCTTCAAATGTTACCGGCGGGAGATTTTCGACGAAGTCAAACTGTACGGCGAACTGCACCGGTTTGTGCCCGTGCTGGCCGCCGCCCGGGGCTGGCGGGTGAGCGAAGTGGTGGTCAACCATCGCTCGCGGCAACACGGCAGCTCCAAGTACGGCGTTCGCCGCTTTCTCAAAGGCTTTCTCGACCTGCTCACCGTCTACTTTTTGACCGGCTTTGAGCAGCGGCCGCAGCACCTGCTGGGTACGCTTGGCATTCTGTCGTTCCTGGCCGGTCTGACGGGACTGGTGTATCTGGCCGGCGCCTGGATGCTAAACCAGGCTTACGACTTGAACTGGCAGCCGCTGCACCAGCGACCGGCGCTCGACTTTGCGATGGCCGCCTTGCTGGTCGGCGCCAACTTCATGTCGATGGGCTTCCTGGCCGAACTGATGACGGCCTACTATGGCCGCGGCTCCAAAGCCTACTCCATCAAAGAAGAAGTCGGCGGCGACTCGGCCCGCGAACATGAAGAAGTGCCGCTGTAGGCAGGTCGGCGAAAGACGATCAACAAGAGGGATCCACCGCAGCGGTCGCTGAGGATGCACGACGTTCCCGAACGACGAGGAACGGTTCGTCCCTCGTCGGTTTGTCGTGCACGACGGCTTACTCTTTGTTGACCGTTTCGCTCAGGTTGAGCACCAGGTTGGCGAGGATCGTGTAGGCCGCGTGTTCGGCCGGATCCAGGCTTTCGTCGCGCGGCGATTCGCCTACGGCCAGCAACTTGCCGGCCTCTTCGACATCGGCCTGGTAGCTGGCCAGCGCATCGGCCAGCAGGCCGTTGTAGATCGCCAGACGGGCCGCATCAGGCGTTCGCCCCGTGGCCAGCCGCACGCCGAACGTGATCCGCTCGTCGGGCGTTTTGCCGCCTTCTTTTAACATTCGCTGGGCGAAGTTCCGGGCCGCTTCCACGTACTGCACATCGTTCATCAGGGCGAGCGCCTGGAGCGGCGTATTCGTACGCGCGCGGCGCACGGTGCACGCTTCCCGGGAAGGGGCGTCGAAGATCACCAGCGACGGCGGCGGGGCGGTCCGCTTCCAGAAGGTATACAACCCCCGGCGATACAGGTCTTCGCCGTGGTCCTGCTTGAAGTTGGCCGTGTTGCTGTTGGTGTAGCCGACCGCCTTCCACAACCCGCTGGGCTGGTACGGTTTGACGCTCTTGCCGCCGACCTGCTCGACCAGTAGTCCGCTGACAAACAGCGTGGTGTCGCGAATCATTTCGGCGTCCATCCGGAAGCGGGCGCCGCGGGCCAGCAGCCGGTTCGGCGGATCAATCTGGTAGGCCTCCGGCGAAACTTCGGTCGACTGGCGATAGGTGGCCGACAGGACCATCTGCTTCATCAAATGCTTGACATCCCAGCCGTTGTCGCGGAACTCCACCGCCAGCCAGTCAAGCAGTTCCGGATGCGTCGGGTTCTCTCCCTGGGCGCCAAAGTCTTCAGCCGTTTTCACCAGCCCCGTACCAAACAGCTGTTGCCAGAAACGGTTGGCGACGACGCGTGCGGTTAAAGGGTTTTCTTTGGTCACGAGCCAGCGGGCCAGGGTGAGGCGATTGGGATCGGCGTCCGCCGGGGTGGGCGGCAGAATGGCCGGCACGCCCGGTTTGACTTTCTCTCCCCGTTTGTCGTATTCGCCGCGGACGAGAATAAAGGCCTCTTCGGCGGCGGTCGTTTCGGCCATGACCATGGTGCTGGGGATGGAATCGTCGAGTTTTTTCTTCTCGGCTTCGATCCTGGCCAGTTCCTGGTGCAGGGGCTGAAAGGTGGCTCGGCTGGCCGGGTAGACATGCTCCAGGAAGTAGTCCTGCAGCTGCTTCTGCTGCTTCGCGTCCCGTTTTTCCGCTTCCAGTTTGGCGAGGGCGCGGATGTTGGCCGGCACGTCGGACTTGGCCAGCTTCGCGTCAGCGGCCGCCCAGGCGGCGAGGGAGTCAAAGCCTTGCTGGTCCTGCGAATTGCGGGTCAGCAGACCGGCTACGTCCCAGTGGACGGCGCCGCCAAACTGGGTGAAGGCCCAGCCATTCACGGCGGCGCCCGGCTTGAGGCCGACGGTGCTGGCGTCAACTTCCAGCCGCACCCACTTGCCCAGTTCCGGCAGCGGACCGGCATGGACGCGTCCCGGCGTGTCGGGCATGCCAAAGGTGATCAGGTTCTCGCCCCAGTAGGCCCGGTGCTCCCAGTTCCCGTCGTTCCACTGCAGCATCACCTGCTTCGGCGGATCGAGCAGATCGAGGTACACATAGGCAAAGAGCTTGTCCCCTTTGCCAATTTTGAGCTTGTTCGCGGCGTCGGTAAAAAAGTGCTGGCTCTGGCCGACCGACTGGCGAGTGTGCGAGCGGGATCCCTGATAGACGGGGCCCTGATCGGACGTGACGAACTTCCAGGAGTCGCCCGCTTCGTCCCCCTGGGCTTTGGCGCCGGGCGGCAAGTCATCGTCGAACCAGACGTAATCTTCCGCCGGCGTGGGACGACCTTCGGGCGACGGCGGCTCTTCCGGCTGCGTCTCTGCGTAGTCGATCGCGGCCACTGCGGTGGAAATCTTTTTCCGCACGGCGGCCAGTTGCTGGTTGAGGTCGTCGCGCTGCTGCTGCTCGGCGGCGGTGGGCAGGTCGATCACGGGCGGCGGCAGCAAGGCGTTGCCGTCCATCGCTTTGTCGGCCGTATTATTGAAGTAGGCGAACAGCTGGTAAAACTCGCGCTGCGAAATCGGATCAAACTTGTGGTCGTGGCAAACCGCACAGCCGGCCGTGAGTCCCAGCCAGACGGTCGAGGTCGTTTCGACCCGGTCCACGGCGTACCGCACGCGGAATTCTTCGGCGATGGCGCCGCCTTCGCTGGTCGACACATTGCAGCGGTTGAAACCGGTCGCAATCCGCTGATCCAGCGTGGCGTTGGGCAGCAGGTCGCCGGCTAACTGCTCGACGGTGAACTGGTCGAACGGCATGTTGCTGTTAAAGGCGTTAATCACCCAGTTGCGATACGGCCAGATCGAGCGTTCATTATCCAGGTGCAGGCCATGCGTGTCGCCGTAACGGGCCGCATCGAGCCAGTACCGGGCCATGTGCTCGCCATAACGGGGCGACTTGAGCAGGCGATCAACGACCTTCTCGTACGCCTGGGGGGAAGAATCGGCCAGGAACTGGTCGATCTCTTCCAGCGTGGGCGGCAAGCCGGTCAGATCGAATGTCACCCGGCGCAGCAGCGTTTCTTTGTCGGCGGCCGGGTTGGGCGTCAGTCCGGCGGCCAGTGCCTTGCGCTGGATAAAGGCATCGATCGGTCCTTCGCCCCAGTCGTTCAGACGCTCCGGAATTTGCGGACGCTGCGGGTTAACAAAGGACCAGTGCACGTCCCAGGGAGCGCCCTGCTTGACCCAGTCTTTGAGCATCTCGATCTGGCTGGCGGAGAGCTTCTTCCCCGAGTCGACCGGCGGCATTTTCTCGCTTTCGTCGTCGGTCGTGATCCGCGCGATCAGCTGGCTGAGCTCCAGGTTCCCCGGCACGACGGCCGCATCGCCCGAGTCCAGCGTGGCCAGGGCGCCTTCGCGCAGGTCGAACCGCAGGCCCGCTTCGCGCGTTTGTTCATCGGGGCCGTGGCACTTGTAGCAGTTGTCCGACAGCAGGTTGCGGATATCGCGGTTGTAATCGACCGCCGCCTCATCGGCGATCGCCGGCGCCGCGAGCAGCAGGAGCAGCAGGAGTGCAGGGGAGCGTCGTCGTAACATGGGCGTTCGCAAGGGGTATAAGAAAGTAACTCGCCAGCAGCCTGTCAGGTACGCCGCCAGAAGGGAAGAAGAAAGCAGGCAGGTGCAGGCAGGCAAGGTCGCGGGAAGTACGGTGGGACTTTTTCTATTTTGACGAACTTTCGGCCAGAAATCAACGAAAGTTTCAGCAGGTTCGCAAAGTCGCTCCGTCTGGCATTGCCGCCAGGGCAGGGGGGTGGGCCCCTTTGACAACGTCTGCCGGGAGGCGACGTCCTGATTCTTCTGCTTTCTGGTCTCATGGTCGAAAATTCTTGTCCGGCAGGCGGGCCGTTGGTGTATGACCCTGATAGCTACCGCCGCAATCCGCTGTGGACGGGCCGATCGGCCTGCTGAAAGAACCTTTGTTTTAAGATTTGCCAGGAGTTTTCGATGACTTCGCTACTTTCCACCCGTTTACTGGCCGCTCTGCTGGCGACTTCACTGATTGCCGGCGCCTCCCTGGCCCAGGCCCAGAATCCCTGGCAAACGAACAAGACTCCCTGGCCCCGCACAGGGCCAATCTGGCAGCCGGCGCCATCGGTGGACGTGGAAATCCTCTCGGGCGACCGGGTGCTGGCCAGGCAGACTTCGCAGCTCCGCAACGATCGCTATTCGCTTCCGTCGCATGTGCCGGCGCTGACGAAAGAGATGACGTTTCCCCGTTTTGGCATTGAATATTCAATCCGGGTCACCAACCGGGGAACCAGCCGCATCGTGGCCAGGGTCGCGGTCGATGGACTGAGCGTGATGGACGGCAAGCCCGCCCGCGACTCGGGCGGTTACGTGCTGGCGGCCGGCCAGTCCTATACGATTACCGGCTGGCGGATTAACAACGATCGGGTCAAGGCGTTCCTGGTCAGCAAACCTGCCGAAAGCGAAGCAGCCAAACAGGGGCTGTCGTCGCAGGTCGGCCGCATCTCGGTGACGGCCATCGCCGAGTTACCCCCGCTGCCCCAGACCTGGGGCGCGGCGCCTTCGGCCCGCAGCCATACTTATGGTGCGGCGGGCGGCAGCTTTGGAGCATCGGCCGGCACCGCCTCGGGACGCGAAATGTCCTCCCAGGTCCGATCGGTCGCTTTCAAGTACAGCAACCAGCGAACCACACTGGACTTCCACTACACGGTGGGTGGTTCGGACCGGTAGTTTCGATCCGGCAGAGAACAGCCTTCGCGGCGGGGATTCTTTCCGCCGTCCAGCGTCATCACCCCCTGCGGGTCGACCGGAAGATTCCGGCCGGCCCGTTTGGCGTTAATGCGTCTGGAAAAACGTCGGAACAAGGTCGTAACGTATTTTCGACAAAGAGATTCCGGTCGCGATGCTGGTCGCTGCCAGCCCCGGGGTTCCCCGCGTTGACCGGCTGTTCCCCCTCCCGGCAGACAGACGGCGGCCAATTGGTTAAAATTCACGCGGGGCGGCAAGTCGGTCGCCGCCTCCGTTGTTTTCGTTTTCGCCTCGCCTCTTTCCCAACAGAAATTGCACCCATGAGCGAGATATCCGCCTTCGACCCTTTTGGGGCGCGCGACGTTTTCGACACTGGCTATGGCAGCGCCGGAATTTACCGTTTATCGCGACTTGAAGAGTTAGGGCTGTGTACCGTAGCCAAACTGCCGTTCTCCATCAGGGTGCTGCTCGAAGCGGTGCTCCGCACCTGCGATGGGCGCGTAGTGACCGAAACCGATGTCAAGAATCTGGCCGCCTGGACGGCCGTTGATCTGCAGCCGACCGAAGCTCCCTTTAAACCGGCCCGCGTGGTGCTGCAGGACTTTACCGGCGTGCCGGCCGTCGTGGATCTGGCCGCCATGCGCAGCGCCATGGAGCGACTGGGCGGCGACCCGAAAAAAATCAACCCGCTGATCCCCGTCGACCTGGTGATCGACCACTCCGTACAGGTCGACTTCTTCGGTCAACTGGGAGCCCTGCAGGAAAACGTCGAGAAAGAATTCGAACGGAACCGCGAGCGGTACGAATTCCTCCGCTGGGGACAAACGGCCTTTGACAACTTCCGCGTGGTGCCCCCGAACGTCGGCATTGTGCACCAGGTCAACCTGGAATACCTGGCCAAAGGGGTCTTCCTGCGGGAGACGCCCGAAGGCGTCATGGCGATTCCCGATACGCTGGTCGGCACCGACAGCCACACCACCATGATCAACGGCCTGGGCGTAGTCGGCTGGGGCGTCGGCGGCATCGAAGCCGAAGCCGTCATGCTGGGCCAGCCTATTTATATGCTCACCCCCGAGGTCGTTGGCTTTGAGCTGACCGGCAAACTGCCGGCCGGAGCCACCGCCACCGATCTGGTGCTGATGGTCACGCAGCAACTGCGCAGCGCAGGCGTCGTCGGCAAGTTTGTCGAATTCTTCGGCGCCGGTGTTTCCCACATGTCCCTGGCCGATCGGGCCACCATCGCCAACATGGCTCCCGAATACGGCGCCACGATGGGCTTCTTCCCGATCGACGCCGAGACGATCAACTTCCTCCGCCGCACCGGCCGCACCGAACAGGAAGTGACGCTCGTCGAACGCTACGCCAAAGAGCAGAATATCTTCCGCGAAGACGACCAGACCCCGCCCGACTACACCCGCACCTTGTCGCTCGACCTGAGCCAGGTCGTGCCCTCGCTGGCCGGGCCCAAACGCCCGCAGGACCGGGTGCCGCTAAGCCAGATGAAAGAAACATTCGAAAAGGCCCTGACCGCACCGACGGCGGAACGCGGCTTCGCCCTGAAGGACAGCGACCTGGCCCGCACGGCCACCGTTGCCGATAACGGCAACAGCTGCGAGATCGGCCACGGGGCGGTGGTGATTGCCGCCATCACCAGCTGCACCAACACCAGCAATCCTTCCGTCATGCTGGCCGCCGGACTGCTCGCGCAGAAGGCCGTCGCGCAGGGATTGAAGGTCAAGCCTTACGTCAAAACGAGCCTGGCGCCCGGTTCCCGCGTGGTAACCGACTATCTGGACAAAGCGGGCCTGTCGGATTCGCTCCGCGACCTGGGCTTTCATACGGTCGGTTACGGCTGCACCACCTGCATCGGCAACAGCGGTCCGCTGCCCGAGCATGTGTCGGCCGCCATCACCAAGGGCGATCTGGTGGCGAGCGCCGTGCTGAGCGGCAACCGCAACTTTGAAGGCCGCGTGAACCCGCAAACCAAGGCCAACTACCTGGCCAGCCCGCCGCTGGTCGTCGCCTACGCCCTGGCCGGTACGACCGATATCGACCTGGTCACCGAGCCGCTGGGCCGCGGAACCGATGGGCAGGAAGTCTTCCTGAAGGACATCTGGCCCACCAACGAAGAGATCCAGCAGGTGGTGAACAGTTCCGTCCTGCCGGAAATGTTCGAAGAGCAGTACTCGCATGCGTTCGATGCGAACGAAATGTGGAACAAAATCAAGATCACCGGCGGCGATCTGTACGACTGGGACGACACCAGCACCTATATCCAGCACCCGCCGTTCCTGAGCGATCTGACCGCCGACGTCCCCGCTGTGAAGCCGATCACCGGCGCCCGCGTGCTGGTGATGCTGGGCGATTCGGTCACGACTGACCACATTTCTCCCGCCGGCTCCATCGCCAAAGACAGCCCGGCCGGACGTTACCTGATGGAACACGGCGTGGCCCCCGTCGACTTCAACAGCTACGGTTCCCGCCGCGGCAACGACCGGGTGATGCTCCGCGGCACGTTCGCCAACATCCGCATCCGCAACCTGCTGACGCCCGAGATCGAAGGCGGCTGGACCCGCGTCCTGCCCGACGGCAAACCGCAGTCGATCTATGACGCCGCCATGGAATACCAGCAGCAGGGCACGCCGCTGATCGTGATCGCTGGCGAAGAATACGGCACCGGCAGCAGCCGTGACTGGGCCGCCAAAGGCACCTACCTGCTGGGCGTACGGGCCGTGATCGCCGCCAGCTACGAGCGGATCCACCGCAGTAACCTGATCGGTATGGGCGTGTTGCCCCTGCAGTTCGCCTCCGGCGAATCGCGGCAGACGCTGGGCCTGACCGGCGAAGAAACGTACGACATTCTCGGCCTCGACGAGAACCTGAAGCCGGATCAGATTCTGACCGTCAACGCCACCTCGGCCGACGGTTCCGTCAAGTCGTTCCAGGCTCGGGCCCGCATCGACACGCCGGTCGAGCTGGACTACTACAACAACGGCGGCATCCTGCAGACCGTGCTCCGCAGCCTCGCCGCCAGTTAATGCAAACGTGATCCAGACAGGCCGGCCATTCCAACAGGATGGCCGGCCGCCATGCGGAACAATAACGATTGCCTGCGGTTGGCTCCGTCGCTGGAAGGGCCTTCACTCGGACCGCAAGACGAATGACTGCAGATTCTGGTTCGTCGTCCTGAAGCAACGCAGACGCCCGACAGTCGACTGTCACTGGGTGAAAGATCGCGTTCTTTTGCGGAGCAAAAGACGACTGACCTTCGCCTTCCCTCAGGCATTCCCTCGACGTCCTTCGGAACTTCTCTCGTCAGGATCGCGATGCAGGCGACATTGCCGAAGTACGAGGTCGTGCTGCTCGGCGTGGGCCATACCAACGCCCATGTACTGCGCATGTGGCGGATGCGTCCTTTCCCCGACGCCCGGCTGACCTGTATCTCGAACTTTCCCGTTTCCACTTACTCCGGCATGTTGCCCGGCGTGCTGGCGGGCGACTACCCGCCGCAGCGGATGGAGATCGACCTGGTCCGGCTATGCGCCGCCTCCGGCGCCCGACTGCTGCTGGCGGAGGTGTCAGGTCTTGACATCGAAGGCCGGCGGCTGCTGTTCACGGATCGTCCGCCCTTGCCGTTTGACGCCCTGTCGATCGGCATCGGCTCCGTTCCCAGCCGGGCAGGGCTGCGGGAGTCCGACGATCTGCTGCTCCCCATCAAACCGATGCAGACCTTTCTTGGCCGGCTGCAGCAGCGGTGCGAACAGGCCCTGGCCCGCCAGCAGGAACCGGTGCTCAAGGCGACGATCGTCGGCGGCGGCGCGGGCGGCGTGGAGATCGCCCTCTGCCTGCCCGGATTCGTCCAGCGGCTGGCGCCGGGCGTGCAGCTGGAACTGACGCTCGTGCACGGCGGCGAGCAACTGCTGGGCGACGCCTCGCACGCGCTCCGTCGGAAAGTGCAGAAAGAGTTTGAAAAACGTGGCGTGAACCTGCGCATGCAGCAGCGCGTGGTGCGGGCCTGCCGCAACACGGTCGAACTGGATAGCGGCCAGTCGTTCCCGGCCGACGTCGTGCTCTGGGCGACCGGAGCCAAGGCGCCTCCGCTGCTGGAGAAGCTGGGACTGCCGGTCGACGGCCGCGGCTTTCTGCTGATTGAAGACTCTCTCCGCACGACCGCCCAGGCGCCCATCTTTGCCGTCGGAGATTCCGGCACGCTCGCCAGCGATCCCACGCCCAAGGCGGGCGTGTACGCCGTGCGGCAGGGGCCCATCCTGTGGGAGAACCTGGACCGCGTGCTGCGCGGCGAAACGCTCCAGCCGTACCGACCCCAAAGCGGCTTTCTCAAACTGCTCAACACGGGCGACGGCCGGGCGATCCTTGACTACCACGGGCTGGCCGCCCAGGGACGCTGGGCCTGGAAGCTGAAAGATGCGATCGATGGTCGCTTCATGGACAAGTACCAGAACTACGAGCCGCCCGCGATGGACGGCGAACTGCTCGCGCCGAACGAAGGGCCCGTCATGCGTTGCCTGGGTTGCGGCGGCAAGGTCGCCGGCTCGGTGCTGTCGGCCGCGCTCGCTCGGTTGGCAAAACAGGATCGGTTAAGGACGCCCGCTGCGTCGCACCTGGCGTGGGGCAGGGCAGGGAGCGACGACGCGATTCTTCTGCGCGTCGCCAGCGGCCAGGTCATGGTCAGCAATGACTTTTTCGCCGCTCCGTTTGATGATCCGTATCTGGTCGGGCGGATCGCCGCCCTGCATGCGGCCAGCGACCTGTTCGCTTCGGGAGCGCGGCCGACCGCCGCCCTGGCGATGGCCGAACTGCCGCTGGGTTCGCCCATCGCGCAAGAGGAGCTGCTCTACCAGACGCTGGCCGGAGCGGCCGAAGAATTCGCCCGGATGGACGCCGTCATCGCCGGCGGCCATACGCTGGAAGGCCCCCGCTTCACCATCGGCTTCACCGTGCTGGGCGAGCTGACAGGCGAACAGCCAACCGGCAAGGACGGGCTGGCGCCAGGCGACCGGTTGATCCTCACCAAACCGCTGGGGACGGGCGTACTGCTGGCGGCGCATGCTTTGTGCCGTTGCCGGGGCAGATGGTGGGAGTCGCTGCTGGCGGCCCTGTTACGCAGCAACCAGTCGGCCGCAGCCGCCGTCCCGCAGTTTGGCCTGCAGGCCGCGACCGATATCACCGGCTTCGGGCTGGCCGGACATCTGTTCGAAATGCTCGACGCCAGCGGCCTCTCGGCCGAGCTTCCGCTGGACGGACTGCCCCTGCTGCCCGGCGCCGAAACGCTGCTGGGCGAGCAACTGGAAAGCACGCTCGCCCCGGCCAACCGCGCCTGTGAAGACCGGATCGATCGCCAGGCCAGCGACAGCGAGTCGCCACGGTATGCGGCCCTGTTCGATCCACAAACCTGCGGCGGGCTGTTACTGGCGGCCCCGGCCGACAAAGCGAACGAAGTCGTTGCCTGGCTGCAGGAACAGGGCGACAGCGACGCGTGCATCATCGGGCAAACCGAGCCGCAACGGGACGATCGCCCGCGACTACGTTTGATTTAGCAGCAGGGCAGGTTTGCAACCTGCGATCGATCCCAACCATTCGATTTTGGACGAACAGGTTAAAAACCTGTTCCACGAAAAGGCACGGACATGGGCTCCAAAGTCTGGCGACTTCGGTTACGTGCTGGGCGCGTTATAGCTCGCGCAGGAATGCGTCCAGGGCGTCGCGGTATTCGTCGGACTGCGGGTCGTTGTGGTTGGCGCCGGGGATGACGATGAACGTCTTCTTTTTGCCGGGCGCCGCCGCAAACAGTTTCTGGGCTTGCTCCAGCGGAATCAGTTGATCGGCGTCGCCGTGCGACTGGAGCAGCGGCCCCTGGTACTTTTTGATTTTGCGGAGCGAGTTAAACCGTTCCGTCATCAGCAGCGAGGTCGGCAAAAAAGGGAAGGCGTTCCCCGCGACTGCCGGCAGACTGGCGAACGTGCTGGCCAGCACCAGACCCCGCGCGCCGTCTTGCGCCAGATCGACGGCCACGGCTCCGCCCAGCGAACGGCCCATCAGGAGAATCTCGGACTCGGGAACGTGAGTGCGTTGCGACAACCAGGTCCGCGCCGCCCGGGCGTCGGCCAGCACGCCTTCTTCAAAGGGCTCGCATTCGCTCTTGCCGTAGCCGCGATAGTCGAACATCATCACGGCCAGGCGATGCCTTTGGTTCAAGATCGCCAGGGTGTTTCCCCGGCTCACCATGTTGCCGGCGTTGCCGTGACAAAAGAGCGCCACGGCCGTGGGCTCGGGGTGTCCCGCGTACCAGCCATGCAGCTTCACGCCGTCAGCCGAGGTAAATTGAACTTCCTCAAACGGCACGGCCCGGTTTTCCAGCTCCGCCGGAAACGCCTGCGGCTGATAAAGCAGTCCGCGCTCCAGCCTGGCCAAAGGGGAGTAATGGTTGATGGTCGCGCAGCCGGAAAGAACAACCAGCGACAAGGCAGCGATCAGGGCGGCACGTCGCATAAGATCCGGATCCCCTTTGGATGGACCGATCACTCGAAACTTACGCGGCCCGGCGGCGGTTCATCAGGGCGATGGGGGACATGGAGACGACCGTGTCGAACAGCCCTTCCTGGACGGTCTCGTTCCGCTGGTTCACCAGGCGACGGCGCCAGGTGACCTGGCCCCGGCGGCGGCCCGAGTCCCGTTTATCGACAACTTCAGTAATCACACGCACGGTGTCGCCGAAGTAGATCGGCTTCAAAAAGCTCCATTCGGAGATCTGCGAGAAGGCGTCCGTTTTGACGCGGGGGCATTCGCTGGCAAGACCGGCGGCGAGGCTCAGTCCTAACAGTCCATGCGCAATCCGCTGCCGAAAGGGGGTGGTCTGGGCGAATTCCACATCCATGTGGAGCGGATCGGTGTCGCCGGTTAGCGTACCGAAATTCACCACATCGGTCTCGGTAATGGTACGGCCGCGGCTTTCCCACACATCGCCCAGTTCCAGATCGTCGTAGTGCAGTGATTCCGCCATGAATTAAGCCCTTTGCTCACGTTTCTGATTCAACAGGTTGCCAACAATCGATGCGAAAATCGGGCGCCAGATCCTTTTTGTCGACCTGGCTAAAAGTCGTACCACAAGCCAAAACCAATTTGCTGTTCCGTAGAAAACGGAAAGGAGTAATGGTTGCTCTTGCCGGCCAGGTAATGCAAGCCCATGCGCAACAACCGTCCGTTTTGATCGGCCCGCCAGGCCCAGCCAGCCTGCACGGTCACATTGCCGCCAAAGTCGACTTCCTGCCGCAAGTGCACGTTGGCCGCGAAGAACGGAGCCCCGCAAATGCCGGTCGGCGCGTAAGGGGCGTAGTCGATCCCAAACTGAAACTCCCACGGCTCACTGATTTCGCTGTAAAACGCCCAGCCCACTTCGGCGTACAACCGCACGTCGTCGACCGGATAAAACGAGTAGCCCAGCTGCAGCACGTCGCGGGCAAAGTTCAAACGATCGTACCCGGGACGCTTGAGCAGGAACTCATCGCCCAGGTGGGAACTCAAATGGTAGTAAGCAAACTTGAACTGCGATCGGCCAATGCCGTAAGTGAACGGCACGCCGCCGCGGTAGTCGGCGCTCTGCACATCGACTTCTTCTTCAATATCCAGCCGGATCTGGGCTGAGCCTTCGGCGTCGACCTGGAAGCCCTGGGGAAAGTAATCTCCCTGGGTTCCATAACGCAGCAGGCCGACGCGGGCGCCCAGCGTGGCGTCCCACATCAGGTTGGTCGTGTGGATGTCGTCGTCGACATGGAGAATGTGCGCGGCAAACCGCGACTCTTTGGCGCCGGCCAGGTACGACTTGTAAATGATGCTGGCAGGCAATACCTGCAGCGTCCAGGGCTGGCCATAGGCCGGAGCAATAAACGTATTGTGGGCTGTGCCGTATTCACTCAACGTGAGGTCGGGATCCTGGAACAGCATGTCGTCGGGCGATAACGCTTCAATCGCCTGGCCGTCCGACGCGCTCGCTCCCTGCATATCGCTCCAGACCGCCCCGCCGCCTGCGGCGCTGGGATAGCCTGTCGTCGCCTGCGGACTGGGATAGCCAGAGCTGGGATAGCCAGAGTTCGTATAGCCGGTGCTGGCGTGGACTGCGACCGCACTGCCGGGCGCCGGATAGCCGGCTCCGGGATCGGCGTAGGCGCCGCTGGAATAGTTCGAGGTCGACTGGCCGCCGGCCGAGTAGCCTGCGGGCGCCGCGCCGGAACGCGGGTAAGACGCATTTGGCCCGCCATTCGCCAGATAAGCGGCCGGCGCCGCCGCGTCCAAAGGCGCGATCGGTTCGGAATCGTAAGGGCTATGCGGGATCGGAGCCTGCAGCCCGCCGCGCCCCGCAACCGGCGGCGCCGCCGCGGGATCAAAGGCGGAAGGTCCCGCAGTCGGAGGCCCCGCAACGGGAGGAAAGCGGGCCGGTCCGCCGGCCGCAAACGCCGAAGGCGGCTGGGATGCTGCAGGATCGCCCTGGGGCGAAGTGGCCGGATAGCGGTTGTTCGGTGGTGAATTTGCCGGCAGAGCAGCCGTGGTATAAGCCGGCCCGGAAAGGTCGTCGACCGATCCGCCGTAACCGTCGTACCCGACGCGAGCCACGTTGGGCTGGTCGTCGTCCGGAACCGAAGTGGGGATCGGTCCGGTCGACAGCTTGCCGGCATCGATCGCCGGCAGACGCTCCACCTGGGCCCGCACCGAGGCGGGATTCGCCAGGGAAACTGCGGCTGCCAGCAGGCAAAGGACAAGTGCGTTCCCGGTCAACGGGCGGTGGCCAGTCGCTGCGGCGAACGTGCGTAGCAGGGGGTAAAGGTTGTTCATGTCACAATGGTTCCCGGCCTCGTTGCACGAGGAAGAACTCGAAATGATAAAGGACCCCAGCCAATCGATACGTGTCGACGCAATGGGAGCGTCCCGCGGAATCGATCAACGGGGGCGGAGTGTAGCGAGAACCTCGTTCTGGAGACAGACCGATTTTGCAGCTGCCGAATTGGGGGAATCTGTCCCTCCTCGCCCGACAGAAAAAAACTGCCGGTTTTTTCTCCATTGACTTGCTATCCGCCCGGCGAAAATCCAAAATATCGAGCAACAGGCAGCAGGGGGCGACCAGACTTTTCTGGCAGAGTTCAAGTTGAGGCCCCCGCAGTGATCTCGCAATGGTCGTGCTGAATTGCAGCGTGAACGATTCTTTTCGACGTTTTCAAAGGGTTGGGTCATGAGTCGAAACTGGCTTTACGTTCTGGCTGCGCTCTGCAGCGTTGCCATGGTTAGTCGCCCCAGTACGGCGCAAGAGCCCGCTCCCGTCAGCGAAGCGTCGGCGGAAAAGGGCTTCGCCACGCCGTCGGGCGAGCCCGATCTGGAAGGGCCGATCGACCCCCAGACCAGCCAGATCCTGGAAAACTATTACCGAGAAGAGAACGCGCCGCTGGTGCTGGGCCTGTTGAAACACCGCAATCCAACGGTGCGCATCAAGGCGGCCACCTGTGTGAGATATAACGACGACCTGCAGCCGAAGGCCGTCGCCCCGCTGTCGGCGCTGCTCCGGGACCCGACTCCGGCCGTTCGTATGGCGGCCGTCGAGGCGCTGGGTTCGCTCGGCGAACACACCTTGCCCGCGCTGCCCGCCCTGACCGCCGCCCTGGACGACCCCGCAGAAGACGTCGCCCATCAGGCAGCGTACGGCATTGGCAACCTGGGAGAGAAAGCGCTCCCGGCCCTGCCCGCGCTGTTGAACAAACTGGACAATGAGGAAATTCGCGACCACGTCATTCGCGCCATCGGCCTGATCGGGCTCCCCGCCAAGGAAGCCGCGCCAAAAATTCTGCCCTACCTGTACAAGAACGACAGCTACAACAGCAGCGCCGGTGAAGCCCTGGCCCGACTGGGCGTCTGGGAGCCGCAGCTGAAATACCTGGGCGGCTACCGCAATTCGACCATCTATAACAATCTGCGGTACTTGCGGCCGACAAACGACACAGTCGTCGATGTCCTGATCAAAGGCCTCAAAGAGGAAAGCAAGTACACCCGCGACAGCGCGATCTCTTCGCTGGGAGAGGCCCACCCCACCACCGAAAAAATTGTATCGGCCCTGGCCAGCATGCTGGAATCCACAGAGCCTTACGATCGGAGAAACGCCGCCGTGGCGATGAAAAATCTGGATCCCCTGCTCAAGTCGGCAGCCCCGCCCTTGCTGAAAGCAGCCGCCGACGAGGACGAAGGGGTCCGCGACCAGGCGCTCGAGGCGCTCGCCAAATTCTCGTTTACCGATAAACCCTTCCTGGTCTCCGTGCTGACGGCCTTTGTCGACGCAGACGGCAACACCTGGAACCTGCACCATTCGGTGGGGGAAGCAGCAAACGACGTCTTCCCGATTCTGGTCGAAGTCATCCAGGACCCGAAGAGCGATCTCAAAGCCAGGGTGGTCGCCGTGGAATGGCTGCAGCACTTCGACGGCGACTTTGACGACAAGGTCAACGAAGTTACCTTTGCCATCCTGGACCAGCCCGACGCCCCGGCGCCGCTGCAGGCGTTCGCAGCCGGCGTGGTCTATTCCAACTACGAACAACACCTGCGACTGGTCGACGCGATTGTGCTGGGTCTCAAGCAGACCGACATGCCGCGGGCCCGGCGATTCGCGGCCCGATACGCCGAGCGCACCCAATCCGCCGCTGTCGATCCCTGGCTGATCGCGGCCCTGGCCGATGAAGACCCCACCGTGGTCGAAGCGGTCGCCAGCGTCATCGGATCGAAAAAACTCGTCGCCGCCCTGCCTGCGCTGACACGGATCGCCGCCCAGAACGAACACGAGGCCCACGTGGATGCGATCTCGGCTCTCGGGCAACTGGAAGCCGCCGCCGCCCCGGCCGTCCCCACCCTGATGGGCGCCTTGAAATATGACTCCTGGAGCGGCCCGTCTGCGGCCGCGACCGCCCTGGGAAAAATTGTTCCCCTGTCCGAAATCGACGCCAAACCGATCGTCAAAGAGCTGACGGCCATGCTCGATGATGAAAACAACTCGACCCGCGTCGCCGCGGCGGAGACCATCGCCAAAATGCCGGCCGAAGCCGCCCTGCTGGGCCTGGACCGGCTGATTACCGAACTGGACGGAGAGAACGCCTACTACGTCGGCTCCATCGCCGAAGCGATTGGCGCCATCGGCCCGCCGGCCAACAAGGCGGCTCCGAAAATGATCGCGTTGCTGGAACAGTCCCTCACCGACAAAAACAAAAGCAGCATGCAGGCCGCCTTGCTGAAAGCCCTGCCCGCCGTCAAAGCCGACGCTGCCGCCGCCGCGCCGCTGATTGCTTCGCTGTTGACCCAGGAGTCCGAATACGATCGCCGCAGGGTGCTTATCTCCCTCGGCCAATTTGGTCCCGCAGCCACGGGCCAGGTCGCTGCCGTTTCCAAACTGCTGGAGGCCAGCAGTTCCGACGAGCGTGCAGTCGCCGCCGAGACGCTGGGCCTGTTCGCCTCCCGCGACGCCCTGCCCGCACTCGTTAAACTGGCCGAGGAAGATCCCGATGAGGACGTTCGCGAAACAGGCCTGAAGGCCGTCCTGGCCATCGATCCCAAACACGCCGTCATCGAAAAACTCCTGATCGCCGGACTCGCCGAGCCATACTCCCATAGCTGGAACATGGTCCGCGAAATGAAAGACAAAGGGATCCCCCTGCTGACTGTCGCCATGAAAAGCGAGGACGCCAAGATTCGCGAAGGCGCCATGCAACTGCTGAACTACCTCACTAACCCCAAAGCCAAAGCGGCCGCGTTCCAGGTCGCCCTGGAAGACAAAGACCCGGACGTGCAGTTCCAGGGCGCCTATGGCCTGCTGCAGCTGCGTCTTTACTCCGATAAGATCCTGCCGGTCCTGCTCGCCGCCTTTGTCGCCGACGAAGAGAACGACCGGGAATACGAGCTGCAGAACTCACTCCGTCAACTGGGCGCCCCGGCCCTCCGCGGTTTAGGCAAACTGGCCGCCGATGAAAACGAGAAAGTCGAAGTCCGCATCAAAGCACTGCGGCTGGTCGACGACTTTTACGAACATCAGGGCGTGATCGCTCCGGTCCTGCGGCAACTGGTCGCCAATCCCAATGCCGAGATCGCCGGCTGGGCGGCCGTCGTGCTGACCCAGATCGATACCGACACCCGGCTGTCCGAGCCCGTCTTCCAGGCGGCCCAGAACGTGGATTCGCCCGAACTGCGTGCGACCGCCATCGGCAGGCTCTCCAGTTACAACACGGAAGAGAACGACCCCCGCCTGGAACGGGCCAAGCAGGTGCTGCTGGCCGCATTGTCCGACGAAGACGAGTCGGTCAGCCAGCAGGCCGCCTATCAGATTTCCAATTTCGAATTGACGGCCCTGGACGAACAGCGGCTGATTCCGATGCTGTCAAACAAGAAGACGCATGTCGCCGTGCTGAACCTGCTGTCGAGTATGTCCCCTCCGCCGGCTGCCGCCGCGCCGTTGCTCCTGGCTTCGCTTTCCTCCGATGACGAAAACGAACGGGAGCTGGCTACCCGGGCGTTATCGAGGTTTGGCGCCGAAATCGCCGGCCCGGTCTCCGCCCTGGCCGCCGATAAAAAAGCGGACCGGACCACGCGCATCGCCGCCATGGAATGCATGTCAGAAATCGAATCCCCGCCGCGAGAAACCCTGCGTCCGCTGGCGCAAATGTGTCTTCACGAAAAAGGCGACTTGCGCACCCGGGCCGCCATCACCCTGGCCCATCAAGGCGTCGCCCACAGCCAGGTCTTCAAGGCCCTGATCGAAGCCCGCCCCGGCGATGACTGGTCGTTGCGATACGGCATTCGGAACGCCTGGTCGAGGCTGGAAGAGAAAGCAGCCCCCGCGGTGCCGATGGTGCTGGCCCAGCTCAAGGCGGCCAACCCAGGCGAAGACAAACGCGCCGTGATTGAAATCCTGCAGTCGATCGGCAAAGATTCGCCCGCAGCGGCCAATGCCGTGGTGCAAACCATGATCGACGAAGCCGACGAAAACTCGCAGCACTACGCCTATTACGTCTCTTCCTTTGGCAAACTGGCGTTGCCGCAGCTGACCGCCGCGCTCGCCAGCGATCAGCCGCCCGTCGTGCTGAGCGTGCTATCGACCTTGAACGAAATGGGCGACGACGCCGCCTCGGCATTGCCCAAAGTCACGCCGCTGCTCGACAGCAAGAACGAAGAGATCGCCCTGGCGGCGGCGATCGCCGTCGCTTCAATCGGCGACGACCCCAAAGTCGCGCTGCCGGTGCTGCTGCGGCATCTGGACACTGAATCCTATGCCGTGTTCCAGAGCCTCAGCTCCCTGGGAGAAGACGCCGCGCCGGCCGTCGACCAGCTGATCGCCCTGCTCGACAATGAAAACGTCGCCGATTCCGCCATGATGGTGCTGGGGTCGATCGGTCCCGCCGCCGCAAAAGCAGCTCCCCGCCTGGTCGAGCTGATGGAAACCTCCAATGACTGGGAATCGCCGGTGCGCGTGCTCACCCAGATCGAACAGGGCGGCGCCGCCGTCCCGGCGCTGGTCGCCATGCTCGACAACCCGCTCCGGTTCGAAAGCGCCATTGGGATGCTCTCCAGCATGGGCGAAGAAGGCCAGGCCGCCGTGCCGAAGCTGACCGCGTTACTGGACAATGAAGACTACCAGACCCGCGCCATCGAAGGACTGGCTCGCCTGGGCAAAGTCGATCCGCCGGTGGTCGCACGTCTGCTCCGACTGCTCGACGAAACGACCGAGGAAGAAACCCAGATCGCCGTGATCAACGCCCTGGCTTACGCCGAAGATTTCCCCCTGGAAAAAATGATCGCCCTGGCGAAAGAAGGTCCGGAGCGCGTGCGTGCGGCGGCCCTGATGTCGTTTGAAGATTCGACCCCGATCGGCGCCCTGCCGACGATCATCGCCATCGCCCGCGAAAACAGCCGCGTCTCCGGCATTGCCCTGCGGCTGATCGGTTCTTACGGTGAGAACGTCACCGACGAAGGGGTGCAAGCGATCATCGCCGCGCTCGACAAGCCCGACATGATCTGCGCCGCCGCCGGCGCCCTGGAACGCCTGGGTCCGGCCGCCAAAGCAGCCATCGCCAAACTCCGCGAACTGCTGGCCAAGGAGGAAGACGACCAGCGCTGCCATGCGTACATCGACGCCCTGGCGGCAATCGGCCCGGCCGCCGCGGAAGCAGCTCCGGAACTGGAAAGGTTCCTGAAGCACAAGAACGAGTCGATCCGCGAATCGGCCGAGCGCGCCATGTGGAGCATCGCGCCCGACCGCGCTCGCGAACTGGGCCTGGAGAACGCAGACGACGAATAGTGGCCGTCGCCCTTCGCCATCACACGACGCCGTTATCCGGCCTGCCAGGTCAACACGCCTGGCAGGCCGCACTGCGTTAACCTCCCCACAATCCGCACCGCCAGGGCGCGCACATAGCCGAAGTCGCCAGACTTTGGAGGGAGCTTTTTCGGCCAGCGAAACAGCAGCCAAACCCTGGCGAGTTCAGCTGCGGGGGAATGAAGGGATCTCTAACGCCACACTGGCGGCCTGACACACAACCACCATTTCGAGGGGTAAAAATCGGGAGAATCGACAAAGTTCGCCTAAACTCCCAGCGAGCAATTAGCCGAACAATAAAGCAGAGCATGACCGAATGTGCGGGTGCTCGTTTATTGGATTCTCTTCAAGGCCTGTTTCCCATGCGCACACTCCTGCTGCTAGTTCTCTCCGGCATCACCGCCGCCTCGACCGGTTGCGCGATGTGCTGTGCTCCGTTCGACTACGACTACAACGCCTACGGCGGCGTCCATCAGAGATCCGACATGCGGCACGGCCGGGTCGGATCGGTCTTCGCCCCGGCCGACGGCAGCGTCGCCAGCGATGGCATGATGCACCAGGGGGAAGTCATTCACGAAGGCGAAGTGATTCACGAAGGCGAAATGATGTACGAGGGGCAAATCCCCCACGCCAGCGGCCCCCATTCCACGCCGATCGAATCCAGCACCTACTACGAATACGGCCCCGGCCAGTAGTACACCCTCCGACCTGCCCGTAGTGGACCAGGCCACAGGTCCCTCTCCCCTGTGGCGGACCTGGCCACAGATCCCTCTCGCTCCGCGCCATCGACATTCCTTCTCCGTCCGCCATTCCGCGGGCCTTCGATCGCCATGCGTTCCTCCCCGCGACTCTTTCCAGACCGTTGACGGGCCAGGGGCGCCTACGTTTTCAAGCCAGGCAAAAAAGGGCAGGGCAGGGGCAAAGGCAAACGGGACCGCCTGGCAAAACAGGGTCCACCCAATCACGGGCTCAAACCCGGGCCAGTCGTTTCTGCCTGGCGCCAGCTATTACCCGCAAGCGATCTACGGCCCTGTCTCCGAGGGCCGGTAAAGTCAGGGCGCCCCCTTCTATCGTGCTGCGCAGCCCTGCGAAAATCGCACTTGCCGCCACTTCCCGGCGAGTTGCCGCTGCCGCCGCAGAAACTCTTCCATCCAATGGACAGATGCCTTTTCAATGCGAATCGACATATGCAATCGCCGGCAAGGAACGAGGGGAAAATAACTTCGGTTTTTGTATAGTGAGCCGAACGCGCTAGCGTCGGGCGGTTCTACTCCTGTGAGCCGAAGTTATTCTTCCCCAGTTCCCAAACACGCCGAACCTCTTGCAGCAAAGGAGATTGCGCCCGTCCCTCGACCTCACCGGCCCCGGAATATACAGACGTCATGATAAATCCCCCGACCGCCATCTGTATAAAACAAACGGCCCCAGCAAACCACGGAAACAGCTTGACACCGCTCGATTTATACAGAAAATAACAGCACCTGCAACCACCGGGTTATGCAGACGTCTGTATAATATATGTTCTGGCCGTGAAGGTCTTACCATGACGCCTGTGCCGAGCAACCGTGCCCGCGAGATCGAAGCTTGGTTCCGCGACCACGAGAATGGCGAATTCGTTGTTGCGCCTTCCGTGCAGCCTTCAAAGCTCGTCGGCGATCGTTCTACGTCGCGAACCGTCATTTACACTACCAAGCTTCCTTGCCTGCTCGCAAACCTTTCGGCCTTCGACGTTGAACATCGAGTCCTGATTGTGGCTCGAGCCGGACTTCCGATTCCAACTGATCTGATCCACCTGAACGATTTGCCCGTTGGCGCAAACTGTTGGTTCGTCGGTGATGCTGATCCGCCGTGTATCTTGACATTCGCTTGGCTGAGGGAGCATGTTGCCATTGGCTGGTTGGGCGTGAACGACGAGCTGCTGAATAGGAATCCAACCTCCGATTGTGGCCGTCTGAGGATCCCAATGTCCGACGCAGAAAAACTGACAATGCCTGTGTTGGCCAACCTATGCCCAGATTTTCGCGACCTCCTGGGGCCACACTGTTGCCAAATGCTGGATGGTGGATTCAAGATCGAATTAGAGGGGGCTATGATGCATCTTCGCTCTGGCCCTGTAGCCTGAAGCAGGCCAGAACCATCGATTGCAACCGAGCGGCGGATCGGGTAGTTCCTGATGGCAAGCCGTTTGGCCGCCGCCGGTTGAATCGTGTCGTTACGACACTGAAGATTTCGCCACATGACGGATGACCAACGCGTTGCTCGCCTCGTCGCTGAATTGGCGGGCACCGGCGCACAGGTCAACGGCGCGTTTCAGGTTTGGGCACTCGAGGCGCAGCTGACCGACGCCCACTTGCATGGAATCTCAAGCTGGGCCGACCTTGAATTCTTGATGGCCGCGGGTTGCCCGATCACCGATGCCGGACTGGCTTCGATTTGCTGCTTTCGTCGGCTAGTTTCACTCGACATAGGTGGCACGGCAATCACTGCGAATGCGATCTCAACCGCCGAACTGCCGGAAACGCTTACAACCTTCGGTTTGTACGACATCCCGTTGACAGATGATGCTGCTAATCGAATTGCGCAGTTGCCCGAAATACGGATGCTTAATTGCAACGAATGCGGATTGTCACTGCCCGCATTTCACCGCTTGGTCGAGCTTCCAAAGCTGCGCGGATTCGAGGCGTTGGGCTGTCCTGTCCCAGATGATGATGCGCGAGCAATTTCTCGACGCATCCCACACGGTCTGCTACGATTGGACTCAGGCGTGTGGAGCAATGGAGACGTCAAACGTCCGCCCAGAAACAGGTCGTAACAATTAGGATTTGTCCTCGCGGGCCGGTGGGTAGATTTGCCGCTGCTAGTTGTTGTTGCGCGTGTGGGCGGGACTGAATTGCCGTTCGAGGAGCCGAGGTCAAGTCGTTTGTTCGAGAAGCCCGGCGCGTTGCGTGGCCGGGCAGGGCCTTAGGGAAACGCTTCCGAGGCGGAGCTCGGTCGTAGTGGCTTGCTGCGGAATCGCCTTCGTTTGACGACGGCCAGCGGGACGTTTGAGGGAGAGGCGTTGCATTACGCTTGTCCGTTTCGCCAGGTATCGATCGTTTTCGACGTCCAAATCGAACGTCGGCGCGCAGTGGGGGCGCGGTCGCTGCCGCGACTTTTGAATCATCAACACGTGTCGTCGATCGTGCATCAGCTCGCTAAGGCGGTTGAGAAGTGGGGATGGGCCTCGGCGGCGGAGGCGGCTCGAAACGGAGACGCAGCAAGGGCCCGCCGCACTCGCTGCAGGCGAAGTCGGGCGTCGGCGGCGCGACGATCGTTTCCGTCCAGGCCAGCCAGAACAGCAAGCCCAAGGCGGCCGCCACCAGCCACTTCAGTGATTCGATCGATTGTCCCGCGCGAGGACTGAGGAACCCATAATGACGAACCTTTTGCAGCCCTCGCGGCAGGACGTGCTGCAGAAATCGCCGCACGAACTCATCTGCGTCCAGCCGCATTGTGCGCCAGCGCTGCGAACCGCTGCGGCGATAGCGGAACGTCACCGATTGTTCGTCGCAGGCCACGATCCGCTTGTCGGACAGGGCGACGCGAAACACGTAAGGCGCCAGATACTTGACCGCCGCCGCGCCGTCGCCGACCGCCTGGCAGTCGACCACCCAGGACTCGCTCCAGACCGAGTCGTCGACCTCGTCCAGCAAGCCCTCTGCGGCAAGCGCCGCACGCAGCTTCCCGCGGTACAGGAGTGACAGAGGTTGACACGGCAGAAAGAAGCTGGTCGGCGTCTGCCGCCATTGGCCTTCCGCGTCCAGCCCTCCGCCGGGAACGACATAATGCAGGTGCGGATGATAGTTCAAGTCGCGGCCCCAGGTGTGCAACGCTCCGAAGAAGCCCAGCGTCGTGACGCCTAACCGTTTTGGGTCGGCGGCCAGTGACTTGAGGGCGTCACTCGAAGCGCGGAACATGGCGGCGTACGCTTCGCGCGGATGTCGCCGGGCGAACTCGCGGAACGCCTGGGGAACCGTGAACGTCAACAGGAAGTAATGGCACGGCAGCAGCCTGGCGAGCTGTCGTTCGCACCAGACGCCGCCTTTCTCGCTTTGACAGCTGGGGCAATGGCGGTTGCCGCACGAGCGACCCATCACATGCGCCTGCCCGCACTGGCGGCAGGCGTAATGCACGGTCCCCAACTCGCCGGTGCGGCAAGCCATGATGCAGCGCAGCACGCGTTTCTGTTCGACAGGCATCGTCGTCGCGTGGCGTTCCAGGTAGGCGGGACCGTGCCGACGAAGAACATCGGCGACCGTCAGCATCGACCTACGCTCCCGTATCCAAGGCGGCGCCGACGCCTTGCATCAGCTGGTCGATGATCTGGCGCGTGTGTTCGCCGCCGGGCTCGGTGACGTGCAAGTACCGCGCGGTGGTCTGCAACGAACTATGGCCCAGCAGCTGCTGCACGCGTCGCAGCCCGACGCCGGCTTCGATCAGGTGCGAGGCGTAGCTGTGCCGCAGCGTATGAATCGAGACCGACTTGGCCAGCCCTGACTGATCGACGACCCGCTTCCAGGCGCCCTGCACGCTGGCTTCGGCCATCGGCTTGTCGGCGACGCCGCCTTGGTTGCGGCCGCGTCCCAAAGCGGGAAACAACCAGCGCGGGTTACGATGTTCAAGCCAGTAACGGCGCAACATCGCCAGCAGTTCTTGCGGCAGGAGAATAAAGCGATCCTTGGCGCCTTTGCCGCGATGCACATGCAGCATCATCCGCTGGCTGTCGAGATCGGCGACCTGCAGATGCAGCCCTTCGTTGAGCCGCAAGCCGCAAGCGTACACCGTCCACAAGTAGGCCCGGTTGTGGCGGGTCCGCACCGCGGCGAGCAACTGCCGCACCTCCGACCGCGACAGCACGTCGGGCAACGTCTTCTGCGGCGGGATGCGAATGTTGCACAGCGTGGCCCACGCGCGCGGCGCGGTGAAGTGATAAAAGAACTTCACGCCATTGACGGCGACACGCATCGAGCCGGGAGCAAACCCGCAGTCATTCTTGAGATACAGCAAATACTGCCGCACCTGCTCCTCGCTCAGCCGATCCGGCGGCGTGCGAAAGTGTTCTGCCAACTTCCGCACCGCCCGCAGATACGCCTCCTGGGTGCGTTCGCTCAAGCCCCGCAGCTGCAGGTCTTCCGTCATCCGCCGTCGCAATTCGCTCATGATCAACCTCCTGGAAAAACGCAAAGAAAAACGTCCTTCCAAGGATGGCGTACAACCACAGCGAAGGGGTAAAATCAAAACCTGCCGCGCAGCGGCTTCCTTGAACAAACCGTTGCACCGGAGTCGCGGGAAGCGCGACTCCTGAACTCAGCACCGAACGCCGCGACCCGGTGAACGGTAGCGTTCTGTCGCTTGGGAGAATCTATGGAACTTCCGGAATTCCGTGTGACGCTGACCCGGCTCAAACTCGGAGAAACGGCCTACCCTCAAGGACCGGACGTTCCTCACTATGAATACCAAGGCCAGCGATCAAAACTCGGCGGCAAGCCCGATTTGATTTAAGGCGAACGTCCACTACCGAAATGCCCGCAATGCAAAAAGGAAATGACGTTCGTTGCACAAATTGATTCTGTCGAACATGACTGGCCGTCAAATCCTCATGCAGTGGACTCGCTTTCAGATGATCAAAAATGGATGTTTTGTGACGTAGGCATGATCTACGTGTTTTACTGTTTTGACTGCATTCACGCTGAGGCTTCCACAGAATTCTATTGATGACTCAAACGAAACAGCAGGAACGCGACAGAACCATGCGGTGAACGGGAGCCGCCGATGTCGCGGGTTCTGAAATCATAGTTTATTGGCGGCGGCCCCGTTACCGCAGCCGTTACCCGACGCGATCATGAACGACATTCAGACCCAACATGATCGCCTGTGGAAGCTGATCGACGACGCGCGAGGCGAATCCAATCACGCAACGGCAAAAGCGATTTTTCGCGATGCCGAACAACTTGCGCGGCGCCTTCACGACGCCGAACCTGACGATGCTGAGCATTGCTACGCAATCGCGTTGACGTTTTATCATCGATGGGACACTCAGAATGAACGCAGCAAATGCATTGAGTGGTTACGCAAGACGGCGGAGCTGGACCCAGATCATCCGTGGGTTCCACTCTATCTCGGATATCAATTCATGGACGACAAACGGTACGAAGACGCGTATGCTGAATTCGAGCGAGTCAATCGGGACTACTTTGCATCGCGTGAACTTCATTGGCGAAACATCAAGACTGACGAACTGATGGTTGTGGCACTGATTCTTGGTGGCTCATCTCCCGTAGATTGTTCCAAGCTCGTTCGCCTTGTGGACCGCTATACTGAAGCTGAGGCCATCGACCAGCCGATCCCAACGGAGATCGTCAAGACTTTGGCCAATTCGACTAACCGTGAACGATTCACGGTGCCAGCTCAAAAGGTTGCCTCCGAACTGTGTCGATTGATCCGAGGATGCGGTGATTCCAACGTTTTTCCTGATGAACTTGCGGCATTGGACTCAGCTGCCAATGTCGGGTAACCAAGCGGTGAACGGGAGCCGCCGATGACGCGGGTTTTGAAATCATAGTTTTTTGGCGGCGGCCCCGTTACCGCCAACGATATTTGTTTGGAGACTTTGTGAAGATTGGCTGCCGTTGCGGTGCGACAATATCCGACTCGACCGACTACATTTCCCACAAAGCGCACCTCACGCCTGACCAGGATATCTACGGTGTGATGGATGGAATTGACGACGAGGTCATCGACCGAGTGGCGTCGGGTGTACTGCCCGTGAAAGATGCATACATGGTATCGAGAAGAATCATGTCATCGCCAACACGGACAATGTGGCAATGCTTCGAGTGCGGGCGTCTCTACATAGACGGACCGGACGGTGATCTCCACTGCTTCGTTCCTGAAAACGACGAAACCGAAAAACGGATACTTCGAGCACGAAACAGCAAATAATCGGGTAGCCGGACGGGTTTCCCCGCCCGGCCCCCACACCACCGTACGTGCGGGTCCGCATACGGCGGTTCAACGAAGGAGTTCAGTCCGGGCCGCGAGTAGCGTCCGAAAGACAGGTTCGGTGCTGGCGGCAGCGACCACTGCTTCCCTTTGCAACTCACGGATCAGACTCAAGGCTGGCTGCTCGACCAGCGCCCGTGCGGTACGTCCCGGTCGGGACAATGAACCTGCGGTCTCTTCAGGCGAAGAGTGGTTCCCTCGCACCGAGCTCGTCGATGGCTCCTCCTTCTTCATTGTTCGGTCCTTCCCGTCTCGATTGGTGTTCGAGGATCGGTACCTCGACCTCTGCTGACTCCTGCCTCGCCCGCTGGGGATTGCTCCGCGGCGGTCCAGCCTTTCAGGCAAGCCTTACTTGCTGGGGCGAACGACGGCTCGCAAGCCGCCTGGCAGGTCTCCCCGGATAAGAACGTGATCTTTCGCTGCACAAGCTCGCCCTTTACCTGAACGACCGTCTGGGAACGGCTTCGTGATGTTGTGCTCACTCGCCTGGTCGAACCGGCCTTATAGGACGTTTCTGTTCGTAACCTCGCAGCTTGGGTGGGAATGCGACCGACGGCGAAATCAGGCCGGTACTTACGCACGCATTCGCAGGCTTCCTCCCCACGGTCGGTCGCCCTTCCGCAGTTGCCTTCACCTCGTACTTTGTCAATCGGAGCAATCATTTGGTATACTGACCTCCTTAGACTCCCAGTCTCGTACACGGGACTTTCACCCGATAAAATCACGCCCATGCCGGGCGTACACAATGCCGTGAACCGGAGCGGCCGATAGCGCGGGTTTTGAAATCAGAAGTTTTTGGCGGCCGCCCGGTTACGGCTGTCGTTAGGCGGCGGAGGCTTCGAATGCCAGATGAGCGCTTCTGGCGAGACGCCAGCGGGAGGCTGACCTTCAACCTGCCCGGCGTCGGCGCCACGGACTATCCTGGCGTGTGCCGAGACCTCTCCGATGCGTTGGGTCTCGTGCCGGCCGGGGAGATCGTCATCGGTCCGGAGCAGATGTTCTGGGACTTCCAGCGAGGCGACCAGCTGGTTAGCCTGGATTGGGATATCTGGATGGACTTCATAGTTGTAGCCAAGTCCGAGGAGGCTGAGCCGTTGGTGGGGGATGTCGCCGCCTGGCTTCGCGCGAGCCCTTGGGCGACGGCCAACGACACCGCCTAACCTCGCGCTGCAGCGGAACCCGCACCACCGCCGCACTTCTACTACTATCATCGCGTTCTCGACGGTGCGGGTCCGCTGAGCTTTGACTTTATCGTGCTTGATCCGCGAAACCGGTCCACGCTATGCAAGAATACAAGAAACGTGTCCGCTTGCTCGCCGAACGGTACGGAGCATCCATTGACTATGCCAACGACGATGGCCTAACGTTGACCACATTAGTCGGCAGCATCTGTTTCACTCCGACATCAAAGAGTGACATGAATTGCAAGATAACGAGACAAAAGACAAATGTCGCATTCACGTGCCCCAAGGCATTTGTATTCGACATCGTTGACCGATTCGCGACGGGCAAACCCCTTGATGGCTACAAACCGAAGGGAAATCCATTGACATTGCAAGAATACATCGACGAGGAACATGCAACCGAAAGGGTATCGCAACTAAAAAACCGGATTGTCGCAGGAACCGCAAACAATGGCGAACTAGGTGGAAACCACTACAACGCCGAATATTTCAACGGCATACTCGTGCTGTTCGACATTTTCACCGGTGCCCCTACCAATGTTGTCGAACTGACTTAAAACACAAATGCACGATAACCATCGCATGCAACGGAGCCGGCGGTCGGGTCGGTTTTGAAGTCAAAGCATCTCGCGCCGGCCCGCTGATGCGTAGCGTTATGCTGCAAAAGCGGAGGTTTCGTAGATGTGGGCCGTCACAACGAACTTGCTGATCGGCACTGATGGCGACGCTCGTGATCGGACAAGCCTTATCGACAATGGCGTGGCACATATCGTCAACTGCGCTGTTGAACTCGAGTCCTACTTTCCCAAGCGTTTCTCGTACACGCGGCTCGATCTAAAAGACCCTGACGAAAACTTCCACAAGATCATTGATTCCACCGCAGGAATCATCGCGAAAAAACGAGAATCCGGACGCGTATTGGTTCATTGCCATGGAGCACTCAGTCGTAGTCCTGCCGTGGTACTCGCCTATCTCTGCAGCACGGGCTGCTCACTCATTCAATCGGCCGAAACACTGTCAAAGGCATTGCCGACACGCCCCAACTCGATATTCTTGACGCAACTCTTGGATCGTTTCCCGATCGATACGCAGGACGAGCCCGTGTCAACACTTTATGCCATTCTCAGCGCTCAAGGCTGACTGTTGCGAGGACGTGCTGCATAATCGGGTAGCCGGACGGGTTTCCCCGTCCGGCCCCCACACCACCGTACGTGCGGGTCCGCATACGGCGGTTCAACGAAGGAATTCAGTCCGGGCCGCGTGTAGCGTTTGAGAGACAGGTTCGCTGCTGGCGGCAGCGACCACTGCTTCCATTAGCAACTCACGGATCAGACTCAAGGCTGGCTGCTCGACCAGCGCCCGTGCGGTACGTCCCGGTCGGGACAATGAACCTGCGGTCTCTTCAGGCGAAGAGTGGTTCCCTCGCACCGAGCTGGTCGATGGCTCCTCCTTCTTCACTGTTTGGTCCTTCCCGTCTCGATTGGCGTTCGAGGATCGGTACTACGACCTCTGCTGACTCCTGCCTCGCCCGCGGGGGATTGCTCCGCGGCGGTCCAGCCTTTCAGGCAAGCCTTACTCGCTGGGGCGAACGACGGCTCGCAAGCCGCCTGGCAGGTCTCCCCGGATAAGAACGTGATCTTTCGCTGCACAAGCTCGCCCTTTACCTGAACGACCGTCTGGGAACGGCTTCGTGATGTTGTGCTCACTCGCCTGGTCGAACCGGCCTTATAGGACGTTTCTGTTCGTAACCTCGCAGCTTTGGTGAGAATGCGACCGACGGCGAAATCAGGCCGGTACTTACGCACGCATTCGCAGGCTTCCTCCCCACGGTCGGTCGCCCTTCCGCAGTTGCCTTCACCTCGTACTTTGTCAATCGGAGCAATCATTTGGTATACTGACCTCCTTCGACTCCCAGTCTCGTACACGGGACTTTCACCCGATAAAATCACGCCCATGCCGGGCGTACACAAGCCGGTGCACACGGAGCGGCGGGCGGCGTCGGTCCTGAAGTCAATGTCGTTCGCCGCCGCCCGGTGAACACAAGCGTTATGCCACAGAGTCAGTGGTCAATGAAATGCGATACAAGACGTTGAATTCTCTGCGGGCTCAACTGGTTGATCATGATGGTGCGATCGTCTCTTGCGAGCCGCTCACTCTTAAGCTTGGAGGCCTCGCTTGTTATTCTGATTCCGTGTTAAATTACGCCGATCTGCCCTTCGCGGAGGAAACTGCATTACGTGGCGGTTACCCGCGCCTCGTTGTAGATGAGAAGGGTAACCTCACCATCACGGTTGAGGTCGATAGCTGGCGAAAGTTGACGCCCAAGGAAGTTCGTGTGTTGCGGGAGGACTTTGCAGGGCAGCTCACGGACGGAATCGGTGCAGGATGCTTTGATGATCTGACGACTGCAACCGGCATCGCCGTGGCGCCGCGGTTTCCGCTCACTTCAAAGTGTAAGCAGACCGAAGGAACCGCGTGGCGACCGAGGGCGTCCACGAAGAAGGGGAACGAGCAGCGGATCTCTGCTGCCGCAATACTGGTTGAGAAAATGGACCTTGCCTGTCCAAAGACTGATGCGCCCTTGAAATCAACCGCTCGTGAAAAGGACGCCGTCAAGAACCCCGACACGCGGAAGAAGCCAAATCTAAACAAGCTTTTTCGTCTGCTGGCAAAACCCGAGCGAAATCAATTGTTCGATCAGATCAAGGCGGAATTGGAAGCATGCGGCAATGACCTGACTATGGTTGGCGATGGTGAGTACCCCTACGGGAATTTCAACGAACCAAAGCTACTTCGGCTGTTGTTGAATGCTGGCTTGCCGCCGGAAACAACTGATGTGAAACGATATTCGTTGCTCATCCAGGCGGCATGTGATCCGAAGTCTATTGAGCTTCTGCTGAAACACAGCGTCAACATCAATCGTGTATGCGATGGAGACGATGCAACGGCCTTAATTCGCGCAGCCCGTCTCGGCAAACGTAAATCCGTAGAACTACTTTTGAAAAATGGAGCCGACCCCTCTATTAGAAACAAGGCAGGTAAAGCGGCCATAGAGGTTGTGGACAAACGCTCGCGCGACAGGCAGACCATCATCGACCTGCTTCAGTCCCGATCTGGAGAATAGTCGAAGGCATAATCGGGTAGCCAGGCCGGTTTCCCACCCGGCCCCCACACCACTGTATATTCGGGGTTAGGAGCTTCAGTTCCACGAATTGAGGCAAGCTGAGCCTCGGTCGACTGCGAGCGTGGCGGATCGCCTGGTCGAAACGCTTGTGGGACGTTTCCGTTCGTAGATTTGCAAGACTCCCAGTCTCGTACACGGGACTTTCACCCGATAAAATCACGCCCATGCCGGGCGTACTCAATGCCGTGCACACGGAGGACGGCATCGAGTTATTACAAATGGAAAGTCAACTCGCAGTCCCCGGTGACGGCTGACGTTATCCAACAAGATACACACCATGGTGATGCCAACTTTAGAGCAACGCGTCCGCATCTTGGTACACTATGCTTGGGATTTGCGCGACGAGGGAAGCGATGACGCGATGATCATTAAGCAGATCATTGACGAAGGCGTTCCACCAGATATCGCTAATGCCGTGCCGGGCCTGATCGATGATGAGATCCCGAAACTCATTCATGATGACGCCGCTCGCCAATCGGTCATTCGGCAAGTCACAACTGCGATCGAGTCGGAAAACTTTGATGGTCTGCGTGAAGCAATGCTAGACGGAATTGATGATGAACGGACGCTGCACAAGATGTACTGCGTCCTTGAAGAACTCTTACTTTCGGATTCACACGAAAAGGGTACGGTTGCAGCTTACGGTCTTTCGTTCTTACATGGACGCGGCGATTGGCCGCTTATCCAAGCGCTGTCACACGAGGATGAAAATGTGCGATTTCGGGCCGCTTTCGCCCTCGGGAAAATGGGCAAGGCTGCACAGAATTCTATGGACTCACTCAAAGAGGCATTGAACGACCCGGATGAATATGTTCGCAGCGCGGCCACGCATGCGCTTGCCGTAATACAGAAAGAGATGAAGCCGTGGTGGAAATTCTGGTAGGCTGGATAACAATTAGGATTTGTCCTCGCGGGCCGGTGCGTAGATTTTCCGCAGCGAGTTGTTGTTGAGCGTGAAGGCGGGATCGAATTGCCTTTGGAGGAGCCGAGGTCAAGTCGTTTGTTCAACAAGATGTTCCACCCGATCGCCAAAACGTCTTGTCAATGGGTACAATCCACCGGCGGCGACTGAGCTTTTTCCGTTCGGCGGTTCTCATTCTTCAGGAGTATACGATGTTCAAGCTGCTTCAGACCCTTGTGATCGCTGGGCTGATCACCACCCCAGCGCACGCCGATGAAGTCATCGGTGCGATCTGGCAGGTGAAGAATAACGTTGGGTACGAGTGGCAGTTCCGCGCTGGGCCCAAAGGGGTCCTCTGGACTGTCCCGGACGAGGGACTGCCGAAGCGACTCGGCACCTGGTCCGCGAATGGCCCTAGGACGGTCTTGAAGTTCGATGCTCCGCGCGAGGGCACGATCGGCGCGAAGAGGACGATCACCATCGTGCAGGTAGGAAAGCGCCCTCCCAAGTGGCAAGGCGAGTCCGAACTTCCCAATGGCAGAAAATTCACAGTTACTGTCACATTGATCAAGGACTGACGCGGTGGGCTCATGTCGCCGCCGCGGGAATAGCCGCTGGCCGAACCAGGTGCTGCACCTGATCGGGGCCGCATGCAGGATTTTCCTGTGATCCCGTTGCTGGGTTTGGCCCCGACAGGTGTGCCAAAAAAGAGTCCACCCAAACATTGGATCAAACCTGGGCCAGTTGTCTTTCGCTCCCTGCTGGACCGCGACCATGCGCCGACTGCTGGCGACTTTCTACGGCTGCTCGTCCTCCAAGCGATGAACCAGAATCTGCTTGCGGTCTTGTCTCTTGGCCGACAAAAGACGCCCGACAGCGCACGTTGCAGGCGGTCTCTCGGCGACGCCTCCTGTTTTGCGGCATCTGGGGTTGCTTCTTTTCTCGGCTGGCCGCGGGGTTTCGCTGGCGATTCGTCTGCCCGGCAGCTCTTTTCGGGCCGTTGACGGGCCAGGACCGGCCCCCGGTTGCGAGTTGCATTGGCCCCTGCAGCGGCTTACCATACAGGGTTTGGTACGCCCTGTTTTTTTCTGCAGCCTGCCCTGAAACGATGCTGATTCTTTCGTCCTTTCCCACGGTCGCCGGTCGAGCGTCTGGTCTGACTCCCGCCGTTCTGCGGCAAGGGCTTTGCTGATGATGGAAGCACAAAATTTGACGGTGCGCAACGGGGCGTTCCTGCTGCGCGAGGTGTCGTTTGTGATTCCCGACGGGCATTACTGCGTGCTGATGGGCCGTACAGGATCCGGGAAAACGACCCTGCTGGAAGCGATCTGCGGCCTGAAAGAGATCGTCAGCGGCAAACTCCTGCTGGCCGGTCGGGACGCCACCCGCCTGGCGCCGTCGCAACGCGGCGTCGGCCTGGCCCCGCAAGACGGCGCCCTGTTTGAGGCGATGAACGTCCGCGACCATTTGCGTTTCGCCCTGCAGGTGCGGCGCTGGGCCGAAGTCGACATTGCCCGGCGGATCGAGGAACTGGCGTCGCTATTGCGGATTGAATCGTTACTACTGCGCAAACCGTTCCAGCTTTCCGGCGGGGAACGGCAGCGGGTCGCTTTGGGCCGGGCGTTGAGCTTTCACCCAAAAATTTTATGCCTGGATGAGCCGCTGAGTGCGTTGGACGATGACACGCGCGGCGATATGATGACGTTATTGAAAAAGGTGCAAAAAGAAGTCGGCGTCACCATGCTTCACATTACCCACAACCGGCACGAGGCGGAAGAACTGGCCGATCTGCGGCTGGAAATCCAGAATGGACAGATGCTGCCGCCCCGTTCCGACGATGCGGCGGCAGGCGATTCGTCGTCCAGCAATCCCGCGACAGGCGATACGCCCGTCAGCGACCTGCTCGACGACAGCTCGGCCGCTTCCGTCCGGCCCCGTGCATAAACTCCGCTGGCCCGGCGACGCTGCTTTTTGCTTGCCCCGATCCAACCCCCTGCATTCCCACAACGGCCAAAAGCTGTTGCGTTCCCCCCGCGCTGCGTGACCCGCAGCGCCAGCTACACGCGAAAGACATCGCTATGAAAGTTGCAGTCATTGAGACCACTAAAGGCCCGATCAAACTCGAATTGTTCGACGACAAGGCGCCCGCCACCGTCGCCAATTTTGAGAAACTGGCCGGCGAAGGATTTTACGACGGCCTCAAATTCCACCGTGTGATCTCCGACTTTATGATCCAGACCGGCTGTCCCCAGGGCACCGGCACCGGCGGCCCGGGCTACAAGTTCCGGGACGAGTTCCACCCCGACCTGCGTCACGACCGTCCCGGCATTCTGTCGATGGCGAACGCCGGCCCCAACACCAACGGTTCGCAGTTCTTCATCACGCACACGCCGACGCCCCACCTGGACAATCGCCACTCGGTATTTGGCGCGGTCCTGGAAGGCCAGGACATTGTCGATTCGATCGAACAGGGCGACAAAATGACCAAGGTCACCGTCAGCGAAGAATAGTCGGACGACCTGCTTTCCGGCTCCACGGCTCTTTCCTCTGAAGCGAGGTTCTTCCATGTCGTACAAATTTACCCCTTGGCTGCTGGTCGCGGTCGCTTGCCTGGCAACGGCGATGCAGCCGGCTGATGGGTGCGATACGCCCGTCTATCGATACGCCATGTATCGCTGGCAACCGGCGCCGTACGAGGTTTATTTCTTCCACGAGGGAGAACTGACCGAAGAACAACAGGCGGTCGCCGACTTTCTGGGGTCGGCCGCCGAGCAGGAGCAGGAGCCTGCCAATGTCGTTTACCTGCCGGTCGATACGGCCGGCGACGAGGACCTGGCCTCGGCCAATATCCCGGCCGACGTCCGCGATCTGTGGCAAAAGACCACCGTCAAAACGACCCCCGGCTATCTGATTGTTTCCCCGCGGGGCGGCAAGCTGTTTGTCGGCTCGCTGACGCTGGCGGAAGCCCGGTCGCTGGTGGATTCGCCCGTGCGACGGAAAATTGCGGCCGCTCTGGCCGAAGGGAACGCGGCCGTCTACCTGCTGCTGACCCATCCGGCCGCCACGCCGGTCGAGGGGAACCCGGGCCTGTGGGCGATGCTGGAAAACCCCGACCTGCTCCGTCGGTCGCAGGGCCGCACCAACCAGGAATCGCGCGACCTGCTGAACAAACTTCAGGCCGAAGTGGCCGCCGGCAAAGTGAACCTGTTCGCCGGCCGCAGCGACCTGTTTCCCGAAGTGGCCGAAGAGAAAGCGCCCGGCGACGATCCGCCCGCCGTCGACGCCAAACCGGCCCCGGCCCCGCAGATCGCCTGGCTGGAAGTTGACCGCGACGACCCGGCCGAGCAATGGCTCGTTCGCCAGCTGCTGGCCGTCGAAGACGACCTGCAGGGAATCCAGCAGCCCAGCGTGTATGTGCTGTACGGACGCGGCCGCACCTTGCCGCCGTTCATCGGGAAAGGCGTGCACCATGAACTGCTGAAAGAGTGCCTGGAATTTGTCACCGGCGCCTGCTCCTGCACCATCAAGGACCAGAACCCGGGCGTCGACCTGCTGATGACGGCCGACTGGGAAGCGGCCGCCGCCAAGGTCGCGGAAAAGTTCGGCAATGAAGAAGGGAACGAGTCCCTGTTCAGCGGCTCGGAGTTCTTCCCGGAACTGATCGTCCCCGCCCAGCCGCTGGCCGCCGCAGAAACCGCCGGCGACGCCGGCGCCGATGCTCTTGCCGCCGCCGATCCCCCGGCGCCGCAAGCCGGCGTCGACACGCCCGCCTCCCCTGGCGACCCGGCCGCTTCGAACGAAACGCCCGCCGCCGCGGAAACGCCCGCCAATCGCACCGGCGATGCGGCGCGTAGCGCAAGCGTCCCGCCGACAACCGACACGCCCGTCGCCGGCGACACTGTGGACAACGGTGCAGATACCCGTGCGAAGAATGCGGACGTCGATTCGCCGCGGAAACTGGCCCTGGCGACGTCCGACAAACCACTCGCGTCGACTTCGGCTGCGGCTGCTGACGACAAGGCGGTCGGTGGTATGTTCTTTACCATCGCCCTGGGTCTGGGCGTGGGCGTGCTGGTGTTACTTGGCGCCACGCTGTTTGCTTTCCGTGGACATTAACCCTGGTGGGTGATGATTACCTTCGAGTCCGTCAGCAAGGTTTACCAGACGCCGCAGGGCGAAGTGCGCGCCCTCGACAACGTGAGTCTTTCGATATCGGCCGGTGAATTCATCGCCGTCCGCGGCCACAGCGGCTGCGGCAAATCGACGCTGCTCTCTCTGGCAGGCGGCCTGAGCACGCCCACCACGGGCCAGGTCCACGTGGCCGGCCAGAACCTGACCGCCATGAGCTCCAGCCAACGGGCCGCCCTCAGGGCGACGCATATCGGGTTCGTCTTTCAAATGTTCCACCTGCTTCCGTACCTGTCCGTGCTGGACAACGTGCTGGTCGCCGCTGACAACGCTCCCGCGGCAAAACAGGAGGCGCTCGCGCTGCTGGAACGCTTTGGCATGGCCGACCGGCTGCAACATCGTCCGGCGGAACTCAGCGCGGGCGAACGCCAAAGAACGGCGATGGCCCGGGCGTTGCTGCATCATCCGCAACTGCTTCTGGCCGACGAGCCGACCGGCAATCTGGATCCCCAGAACGCCGTCGGCGTGCTTGACCTGATCGCCGAGTTCCATCAACAGGGCGGCACCGTGCTACTGGTCACCCACGACGAAACGGCCGCCGGTTACGCCCAGCAAACGCTGGAACTGCGGGCCGGCAAACGGATCGACCCGGTCGCCGGCCAGCCCGGCTGACGCTTTCTTCCGGCGACACGTTGTGCACAACCGTCGGGCGACCCTGCCGACCGGGCTACGGCGCAGCTCTCGTGATTTCCAGGACTTGCGAGCCGCCCCGTTTCCTGGGGGCCGGGGCTGGCCAAACGGCGACGAAAACGCCATGGTGAAGGAAGATCCAACCCCAGGCGACAGCAGGATACGCCTCAGCATCAGGAGACGCCGCGATGGCCACGGACGAACTTCGAAAACAGCACAAAAAGCCGGAACTCCCCATCCTGGAGAGAAAGCCCCCGTACAACCTGGAAGCAGAACAGGGCGTGCTGGGCAGCATGCTGCTCAACTCTGAAATGTGCGACGAAGTCGCCCTGATCCTGCGCGTGGACGACTTTTACGACGACGCCAATCAGCGGCTGTTTTCCCACCTGATGGCCATGCACGATGCGGGCTCCAAGATCGATATCACCCTGCTGGTCGATCGCCTGCAGAACTCGGGCGACTACGAAAAAATCGGCGGGGCGGCGTACCTGGGCAAGGTGGCCCACTCCGTCGCCAATGCGGCCCATGCGGCCTACTACGCCCGCATCGTCCGCGAAAAATCGACCTTTCGCTCGCTCATCAACGCTGCGACGGAAATTCTTCGCGACGGCTACGATGAATCGCGGGAAGCGAAGGAAGCTCTCGCCTCGGCGGAACAGAAAATCTTCTCCATCCTCGACAGCCGCGGCGGCGCCGCTGTCAGCTCCATCAAAGACGTACTGCTGGAAGCGATGGCCCGTATGGACGCCCGCATGAAGGGCGAACACACGACCGGCGGCGTAGAAACGGGCTACCACGATCTCGATGCGATGACCGGCGGCCTGCATAACGCCGAACTGGTCGTGCTGGCGGCCCGCCCTAGTATGGGAAAAACGGCGTTCGCCATGAACATCGCCGAGAACGTGGTGCTCCGCGATCGGAAGCCAGTACTCTTCATCAGCCTGGAAATGTCGGCGATCGAACTGGCCGATCGTCTGCTTTGTTCGGCCGCCCGGGTGAACGGCCACCGACTGCGGAACGGCACCATCTCGAACGACGACCGGAAGCGACTGGTCGAAAAGGCCGCCATCATCAGCCAGGCGCCGTTGTTTGTCGACGATTCGCCCGCCCGCACCGTGACCGAAATCGCCGCCGGCGCCCGCCGGATCCAGCGACGCGAAGGAACGCTGGGCCTGATCATCATCGACTACCTGCAGCTGATCGAACCGGACAACTCGAAAGATCCTCGCCAGGAACAGGTCGCCAAAATCACCCGACGTTTAAAAGGCCTGTCCCGCGAAATGTCGGTGCCCGTGCTCTGTCTGGCCCAGCTCAACCGCCAGGCGGAAGCCGGCAAAGACGACCACCGCCCCAAGATGAGCCACCTGCGAGAATCGGGCGCCATCGAACAGGACGCCGACGTGGTGATGTTTGTGCACCGCGAAGAATACTACAAACGCGGCGAAGACAAGGAGCAGTTCGAAGGGCAGGCCGAGATCATCATCAGCAAGCAGCGTAACGGCCCGGTCGGCGACGTCGAACTCATCTGGCGGAAAGACTTCACCCGCTTTGAAGACAAAACGCCCGAGCGCTACGACGAGTTCGACACCTACAACGACGCCAATGCCGGCGCCAGCGCGGGCTTCTAGCCGGCGCGGGCTTCTAGCCGGCCGGTTGTCGGAGAACCACACCGGCGCAGGAAATCGCCTGGAGAGCTATCCGCCTGCAAGTCGAAAGGCGACATTCCGTCACTTTCCGATAGCATGCAGTCGCACGCTGCTTAGCCTAACGTCCAAACCTGGACCAGGCCGGCGATGTCCGCGACGGCGATCCGGTTTTCATCCGGCGAAACGGCAATGGCGTGGAACCAGTCCTGGAACTGGCCGCCGCGAGATTTGCCCAGGGAAGCCACTTCTTTCCCGTCGGCCACCTGGAAGATTTTCAGCAAGGTATCGCGGCCGCTGGTCAGCAGGTGCTTGCCGTCGGCGGTGAAGCGGAGGTCGCAAATGCCGTACTTGTGTTTGGCGAACTCGCGAATTTCCTCTCCCGTTTCCGCATCGATCAGGTACGCCACCGCGTCGCCGATTTCTCCGCCCTGGCCGACCGCCAGGTACTTGCCGTCGGGGGAAAAGTCCGAGGCGACAAAGCCGCTGCCAACCCATTTGATCCAGATGCGGCTGTGGCCGTAAGAGCTGCTGCGTTCTTTCATTTCGGGGAACTTCACCCGAATCAGGTCGACCAGCATTTCTTGCGGGTCGAGAGCGAAGATTTTGGCCTGGGCCGGCGGGCGATCGAAGTCATCCCACTTTTCGCTATGCTCGGAGACGAAGCATTTTTTCCCGTCGGGCGAAAGGGAGACGCTGACCACGCCGTTCATTTTGTGGCCGGACCAGCGGTCCGTTTCTTTCCGCGACTTTAGATCCCACAGGATCGACACGCCCTGGCCGTCGCCGCTGAGCAGGCGGGAACCATCGCCGCTGACATCGCACGTCACGACCCAGTCGGAGTGGCCCTGAAGTTCGTGCACGGACTGTTGCGTTTCGATTTCGACCCCGGGCGCCGACAGGACTTCCTCTTTGTTGCTTTTGTCCCGTTTGATCAGGCGGCGCCTTTGGGCGATATCGAGCACGCAGTCGATTTTTCCCGTGGCGGGCGCCGTGGTGTCCCACAGGCGAATCGAATGGTCCAGGCTGGACGAGATTAGCGTTTTCCCCTGGTCGATCGTGAGCAGACGGGTCACGCCGTTGGTGTGCCCCAGCAACCGCCGGACCGGCAGCACATTGGGGGCGGTGCGTTCTTTGTCCTTGGCTTCCGCTTCGGTCGCCTCGGCCGCATCCTGCGACAGATCCCACAGGTACATTTGGCCGTCGCGATTGGCGGCCGCCAGACGCTCGTTATCCAGGAACGCCACGGCGCTGGGCCACTGGCCTTCAAAGGTCAGCTGGTGGGAGAGTTTCGCCTGTTTGGGATTGAAACTGGCCATGGGAAGAATCGCCTTTGCAAACGGGAAAGGTGACAGCAGGGAATCGGCGGAGGCAAGCCGCCTCAGGCCAGCAGGTCGGAGACCACTTTGGAACCAAACGGAGCCAGAGGAATCGGTCGCGATCCCTGGTAATTTTCCGTGTGGGGATTGACCCCCAGGGCCTGGTAAATGGTGGCGAAGTAGTCGCCTTCGCTGACCAGGTTATCAGCCACATCGACGCCGTCTTCGTCGGTGGCTCCATAGACGAGCCCGCCTTTGACGCCGCCGCCGGCAAGGGCCGTGCTCCAGGCGCGCACGTAATGGTCGCGGCCGGAGCGGTTATTGATATTGGGCGTGCGGCCGATTTCTCCCATCCAGACCACCAGCGTATCGTCGAGCAGGCCCCGCTGTTCCAGGTCGGTCAGCAGGCCGGCCCAGGCGAACTCCATCGGCGGCACCAGTCCTTTGTGGCCGGTGAAATTATCGGCGTGCGTGTCGTAGCTGCTTTGTCCCACTTCGACAAACGGCACGCCCGTTTCGATCAGGCGCCGGGCCAGCAGGCAGCGGCGGCCGAACTGGCTGTCGCCGTACAGATTTTCGTATTTGGCCCATTCGTCATCAAAATCAAACACCGGCAATCCACTCTGCAGGCGACGCGAAGCGGCGTAAGATTCCCGGTGCATGCGGGCCGTTTCCGAGCGATGCAGTTCGGCGCGCTCGTCTTCGACAAAACTGCGCAGGGCGTTTCGCCGGGATTCCATTTTGGGATCGAGATTACTCTGGGCGAAGGTCGGCAGGCGACCATCGCTGCCCAGATTGAACGGCTGGTACTTGGGGCCCAGGAAGCCGCTGCCGGCGTTACCGTTGGAGCTGATTTTGACAAAGTTCGGCAGGTCGGAGTCTTCGTTCCCCAGATACTTGGCGGCAATGGCGCCGATTTCTGGAAAGCGAACATTGGCCGACGGCTGATAGCCCGTGTGCATTAAATAGATGCCGCCGTTGTGATCCACCTGCGAGGTCCGCATGGAGCGAATCACGCACAGCTTGTCCATTTTCTGGGCGATCGTCGGCATCAGCTCGCAAATCTGCGTGCCGGCCACATTGGTCGAGATCGGTCGAAACAGGCCGCCGTAGCGCGACTCGGGTTTCGGGTCGAAGGTTTCGAACTGGCTGGCGCCGCCGTTCATCCAGAGCAGGATGCAACGCTTCTGCTTCTGCTTCGCCTGGTCGACGTTCTCCGCCGATCTGGCGAGCGCCCCCCAGTTCATTACCGTACCGCCGGCCGCTGTTCCCAGCACGCCTTTGAGCAGAGCACGGCGCGACAGGTGATCTTGAGTCATGCACTTCATCGTCGGACTTCCTCCAGGATCGGTCTCAAGGGGGGAACCTTGAGGATCGGGCCGTTAATGGTTGAATCGGAATTCGCTGCAGGTCATCAGCACCCACATGGCTTCTTTCACCAGTTCAAACTGCGAATCGTCGCCAGACAAATGTTCGACAAAACGGGCCTGCTCTGCAGGCGTGGGGCGCCGGGACAGAATCGACAGATACAACTGATCGACCCGTTTCTCGGGCGCCTCTTCGCTTTCGGCCAGGGCCCGCAGCAGGCCGCCTTCGCCGTTGGAAAGCAGCTTGCTGATGCCGCCGTTGTTCATATAAAGGTGTTCGCTCAGGCCGCCGACAAAGTCGCCGACGCCGTCGGTCGGCTCGCCGAAAAAGCTCATCTGGTAATTGCCCAGTGGGTAGAATTCGTCCTTTTCCACCTGCTCTTCGGTCTTGCTGTCGACGGCCGCGTAGTTGACGGCGACGCGCCAGGACGCCGCCAGTTCTTCGGCGGAAAGCGGGCGGTTGCGGGCTCTTTCAAACCACAGGGGACGCTCGGCTTCAACTTCGCTGACGGAAGAAAGCTGGTACGTTTGCGAGTTGACCAGCTCCCTGATGTACCACTTCAGATCAAAGTTGTGGTCGACCAGTTGCTCCGTCAGTTCGACCAGCAACTCGGGATGGGTCGGCGAGTTGGATTCGCTCATGTTGTCGATCGGATGCACGATCCCCCGGCCCATGAATTGACCCCAGACGCGGTTGGCCGTCGCTTTGGCGAAGAACGGATTGTCGCGACTGGTCACCCACTCGGCGAGCGCGTTCTTGCGTGAGAACGTCGGCGCCGGCGGAACCTTGCCGCTGGCGAACTTCAGCGGTTTGGCGTCTTCCGGCGGAGTCGGTTCGGAGAGGGCGTCCCCCAGCAGGAACTTGGGCGCCACCGGCACTCCCTTCTGGCCGACTTCGGCTTCGGAAGCGGGACCGGTAAAGTTGACATCGCCGACGCTCTGTTCGGCAATCATGACCTTTTTCTGTTTATCGGCCGTCGTTCCCACTTCCACCACTTCCAGCCGGGCGAGAAACGCCGCCATGCCGTAAAAGTCCAGCTGGGACCAGTTCTCATAGGGATGATCGTGGCAACGGGCGCACTGCAGCTGCACCCCCAGGAAGGTTTGCGTAATCTTTTCGGTCGCGTCTTCTGGCTCGTTCTTGTACTGCACCAGATACATGGGCGCGCCATTCTCGGCCGTGTTCCCTTCCGCCTTGAGGATGGCCGAAACAATCTGATCGTAAGGCGTGTTCTGGGCGAACTGCTTCGCCAGCCAGTCCTTGAAGCCGTCGCGCGAGCCAGAATAGAAACCGGGCGGATGACGGCCAAAAAACAGCATGTCCCACTGCCGTGCCTGGTGGACCGCATACGCCGGATCCGCCAGCAACTGGTCGATCAACTGCTCCCGCCTGGTGGGCGAGGTGTTGTCGAGAAACGCCAACGCCTGGTCGTACGTCGGGATGCTGCCAGTCAGATCCAGGTAGATGCGACGCAGAAACTCCTCGTCGGTCGCTGGAGCCGCCGGTTCAATTTTCCGCTTCTGCCAGGCTTCGCCAATCCGACGATCAATCACATCCCGCAAGGCTTCCGCAGCCGACAAGGAGGGAACCATCCCCGTCAGACACACGCATATCGCCAAGCTGCTGAACAAAGCAAAGGGGCGGCAAGATCGCAACATGGCGTACTCCCAGGTATGGGTAAGGGCGGGTGCTCAAGGAGAAAACGCGGCGGGAGGGACAGTTCTTTCATCCCATCCTAACAAAGAAAGTGGATTCGTGAACAGATAAACAAGTTACCCCAGACTGTTGTCTTTATGTCATTCCATTTCCCGCAGCACCCTTTTCCCGGCCCGCGCATCCCGGACCGGGCGGACGGCGGCCGAGGGGGGGTTCTCCCGGGGCAGAAATCCGGCGGCCAGCGAGCGGACGAAAGTTGCCGTAAAAGATTGGCAGCCCGGTCCCGGCAGGCCATAATCGCTGCCTGGACCCTTTGAAAACCTTCTCGACAGGAGATGCGGATGCCTGCCAAATATCGTGTTGCTGTGATCGGCCATACCGGACGTGGTAACTGGGGACATGGACTCGATACGTTCTGGCGGATGATGCCGGAGTGCGAAGTGGCGGCGGTCGCCGACGCCGATCCGGCCGGACTGGCCAAAGCGGCCGATCGACTGCACACCAAAAAGGCGTACGCCGACTGGCGGAAGATGCTCGACGAGGTCAAACCGCACGTGATCTCCATCTGCCCCCGCCACCCCGACCAGCATGCCGAAATGGCGATCGGCGCGGCCCAGCGCGGCATCCATGTGTTCCTGGAGAAACCGTTCTGCCAGAACCTGGAACAGGCCGACCAGATTGTCGCCGCCTTTGAGAAGAACAACGTCAAGCTGGCGCTGGCCCATCAGACCCGATACAGCCCCCGAGTGCAGGCGGTCCGCGACCTGATCATGGACGATAAACTGGGCACGATCCTGGAGCTGCGCGGCCGCGGCAAGGAAGACCATCGCGGCGGCGGCGAAGACCTGTGGGTGCTGGGCAGCCACGTTTTGAACCTGATGAACGTGTTCGGCGGCGAAGCCCATTCCTGCTTTGGCCGCGTCCTGCAGAACGGCCATCGCGTGACGGCCGCCGACGTCGCCCCCGGCAACGACGGACTCGGACCGCTGGCCGGCGACGCAGTCCACGCCATGTACGCCATGGACGACGGCGTGACCGGCTATTTCAGCTCGGTCAAGAACATGACCGGCAAGCCCTGGCGGTTTGGCCTGCAGATCTTCGGCTCCAAAGGCGTCGTCGAGATCGTCACCGGCTACCTGCCGGAAGTCAGCTTCCTGCCCGACTCCTCCTGGTCGCCCGGCCGCACGGCGTCGAAGTGGCTGCCGGTCACCAGCGCCGGCGTCAACAAGCCGGAAACGTACGAAGACGGCGGTCACGAAGCAGGCAACGTCGCGGCGGTTCGCGATCTGCTCTCCGCCATCGAAGAAGATCGCCAGCCCGAGTGCAGCATGTACGAAGGCCGCCACACCATCGAGATGATCGCCGGCGTGTTCGAATCCCACCGCCAGAACGCCCCGGTGAAACTACCGCTGGAGAACCGAAAAAACCCGCTCACCATGCTGTAAGCAACGCTCGCATTCTTTCCGTCTTCTGCGGTGAACGTCCAAAAAAGAAAGTTCACCGCGGAAGGCGCAGTGCATCGCCGAGGGAAAGAGAAGACAAAAGATCAGGCGGATCGCGACAAGCAACAAAGTCATGTAACGAAGAACGACTTCATGCGGGAAAGACAACAGAACAAGAAAATCCTCTTCTCTCCCGCCTTCTCCTTTTCCTCTGCGATCTCGGCGGTGAACCTCTTCTTTTTCTTTCTTCTTCCCCCTTAAGCAATAATCTCCCGAATGACCTCGCCGTGGTCGATGTCGAGCCGCTTCCGCCCGGGTATTTCCAGCCGCCGGGAGTCGAGCCCCAGCTGCTGCAGGATGGTGGCGTGAATGTCGGTCACGTAATGCCGATCCTCCGCCGCGTGGAAGCCGATCTCGTCGGTGGCGCCGTGCACGACGCCCCGCTTCAGACCACCGCCCGCCAGGCAAACGCTGAAACCAAAGATATGGTGATCGCGGCCGTCGGCCCCCTGCGTGCCGGGCGTCCGGCCGAACTCCGACGCCAGCACCACCAGCGTTTCGTCGAGCAGACCGCGCCGATCGAGATCTTCTAACAGGCCGCCGATCGGTTGATCGACCGCCAGAGCATTACCGGAGTGGTTCGCCTTGAGCCGGCTATGCGCGTCCCAGGCTCCGGCCCCGCCCCCGCCGTGCTGGATCTGCACAAACCGCACGCCCCGTTCGACAAACCGCCGGGCCGCCAGCAGCTGCATGCCAAACGCCTTGGAGTGCGGCTGATCCAGGCCATACAGCTTCTGACACTCGGCCGTCTCCTGGGTGAAGTCCACCACCTCGGGCACCGACTTCTGCATCCGGAACGCCAGTTCGTACGAAGCCACGCGGGCCGCCAGCGCCGGATCGTCGGGGTACTCGACCCCGCGCAACGCATTCAGCTGGCCCAGCAGATCAACGCCAATGCCATGCGCCTCAGGCGAGAAGGTCCGTTCGGGCCGGCCGAAGTCCAGCGGGTTCTGCGGGTCGATGCGCAGCGGCGTCGCATCGTGCGCGGGGCCCAGGTAATGCCCGTCCTGCTTGTTCCAGTACTCCCTTTTTCCCAGCGAGATAAACTGCGGCAAGTTCTCATTGAGCGAGCCCAGACCGTAGTGCACCCAGGCGCCCAGGTTGGGAAACTCGCCGTCGTTTCGATGCCGGCCGGAATGGAACTGCGTTTGCGCCCCGTGGTTGCTGTCGGTGGTCCACAGGGACCGCACCACCGCCAGGCGATCGGCGTTACGGGCGATGTGCGGGAACCAGTCGCTGATCTCGATGCCGCTTTCGCCGTGCTTTTTGAAACCGGCCTGCAGCGGGTATAGTTTGTTCCGCTGGTTGCCGTTGGCGTCGGGCACGACGAGCCGTTCCAGGGCGAGCTTTTTGGGATCCTGCACCGCGGCGAACGGCGTTTCGTCGATCGTTTTCCCCGCGTATTTGGTGAGCATCGGCTTGGGGTCGAAGCTCTCCATATGGCTCAGGCCGCCGTTAAGGAACAGCCAGATGACGCTCTTCACCTGCGGCGGGAAGTGCGGCTTGCCGTCGGGCGGCGACCAGGTCGAATCGCGGGCAATCCCATCACGATGCAGCATGGCCCCCAGGGCCAGACCCGTGAACCCCAGGCCCATATCGGCCAGAAAACGACGTCGCCCGGCGAGGGACGCAGCGGCTCCCGACGGTTGCGGTTGCCAGAGATTTCCAGACATCGGCCACACTCCTGCTGGCGTGTTCGGCTCAGCGCACGGTTACAAAGTCGTTGTGATTGAGTAGCGTCCAGACCAGGTATTCCCGGGCCGGGCGGGCAGGGGCCGGCAGTTTCCCCCAGGCATCCAGCGCCTGGCGACTGGCGGCCCGTTCGTCATCATTCGGCGTAACGCCCAGCAGCACGCGGAACGCACGCTCCACAAAAGCGTCGTCGTCCAGCGGGACATCTGCTTCGCCCGACAAGGACAACTGCGCGGCGATCGGCCCGATCGCATCAAGCACCAGCTGGCTGTTGGTTAGCGCCAGCGCCTGCTGTGGCACAATGCTTTGATCGCGCCGGTAACAATCGGTGACGTCCGCCTCATCGAAGGTGGTCAGCAGCGAATTGCGGCTGTTCTTCGAATGGAAAAAGTAAAGGCTGCGGCGGAGCGAAGCGGCCTGTTCTTCCGGCGGGATGGGCGGGCCTCCCTGGGTCAGATCGAGCTTGCCGGTGAGCTGCAGTACGGTATCGCGCACCACCTGCGATTCCACGCGGATCGGCTCTCGTCGCCACCAGTACCGGTTGTCGGGATCCCGCTCCTGGCTGGCCGCAGCGTCGATACTGGAAGAGCTGCGGCGATAGGCGGCCGAACCGACAATTAACCGATGCATGTGCTTCATGCTCCAGCCGCTTTCGATCAGTTCCACCGCCAGCCAGTCCAGCAGCTCCGGGTGTGTCGGCTGCGCGCCGTTCCGGCCAAAGTCAAACACCGTGGCGACCAGCGGCTTCCCCATATGCCGGGCCCACAAATGATTCACGGCCACCCGGGCCGTTAAAGGATTCCGGCGGTCGGTGATCCAGGCCGCCAGCGCCCGGCGCCGGCCCGTGCTCTGGGCAGGGAAGGGCGGGGCAGGGTCGTCTTTCCCGGAGAACAGAAACCGCGTCGCCGACCAGACTGCTCCCGGCAGCGGGACGTACATCGCGCTCGGCTCGACCGGTTTCTGCAGCGAGGCAACCGCCGTGTCGACCGCAGCCTGGGCGACGGCCGCTTCCTGCCGCAGTTTGACATGCGCCGCCGCCGGATCCTCAGGAGCGGGCGGTTCCTCAAGCGAGGCCAGCTCCGCCAGCGCGGTGGCCCGCCGGGCTTCTACTTCGGCCAGCTTCTGCCGGGCTTTGGCCAGCGTGACGACCCGCTCCGCCAGGACGGCCGCGGCCGTCGCCTCCTGGCGCTGCTGCTTGAGCGCCGCGGCATTGGCTGCGCCATCGCCGGCGTCGGTCATCGCCCAGTCGGCCCGCATGGCGGCGGATCGGCGTGCGATGCTGTCCCGCTCCGCCTGGGCGACCGCAAGGGCGAGCTGCGCCTGTTCCAACTCTGTCCCGGACGCGGCCGCGTCGGAGATGACGGCCGGGCTGTCGGCCTGGGAGTCTTTGGCGGCATGTAACTTCTGGCGAACCTGCTCAACGGCTGCCTCCGCCGCCTCGACTTTTTCCTGCGCGGCCGCCAGGTAGCTCTCCAGCATGCCCGGCCGGCGGGCAGGCTGCCAGGCTTCCGCCGGCAGATCAACCGGCGTGATCTGCAGCGTCTCCAGCGCAAACTGAGACGGTACGCCCGGCGAGAGCGGATGGGCCTTGTCGGGGTTGCTCTCCTGCCCGCGGATGAACAGGTAAGTCGGCGTATCGAGGGCGGCGTCGAACACCCGCGGCACGCCGGCCTGGGTGGGATCGGGTTCGCCCGGCAGCAGATCGACGCGCACCTGGTAGGGCTCAAAGAAGGCCCGCATCCGGTAGAAGTCCTGCTGCGAGATCGGATCGTATTTGTGGTCGTGGCATTTGGCGCAGTTGACCGTCAGACCGAGAAAGCCCTTGCTGACGTGCTCGACCGTTTCCTCCATCCACTGATGGCGGTTGAACAGAAAGTAGTTCCGCGCCAGGTAACCGGTCGCCCTCAGCTGCTGTGGGTTCTGCGGCTGCAGTTCATCGGCGGCCAGCATCAGCCGGACCATTTCGTCGTAGGAGGTATCGGCGTTGAGCGACTCGACCAGCCAGTCCCGCCAATGCCAGATATGCTTCTGGCTGTTGCGGAGCTGAGCGCCGAGCCCCCACCAGTCGCTGTATCGCCAGATGTCCATCCAGTGACGAGCCCAGCGTTCGCCATGCCGGGGATCATCCAGCAACTGATCGACCTGCCGCTCGTACCAGCCGGGCGACGCGTCGGCTTCAAAAACACGGATCTCCGCGGCCGTTGGCGGCAAGCCGACCAGATCCAGGTGCAACCGTCGCAGCAACAGCACCCGCGGCGCCTCGCCCTGGGGCGTCAATTTCTGCTGACGATGCCCGCGGGCGACGAAGGCGTCGATCGGGTTGAGTCCCTCGCCGGCGTCGGTCGGTACAGGCGGACGGACCAGCGGACGAAAGGCCCAGTGATCGCCCGGGTCGGTTTCAGGCTGTTCGTCGGCCGGGCCGACGGCGCCGGCGGTAATCCAGTCGCGTAATGCCTGAATCTGCGGGGCGGAAAGCTGCTCGCCTTCAAACTGCGGCGGCATCCGTTCGTCGATCTCTTTGGCCGCCACCCGTTCCAGTAGCAGACTGGCGGCGGGGTTTTCAAGATCGATCACCTCGCCCGAGTCGCCGCCCTGGCGGACCAAGGCCGCCGTATCCAGCCGCAAGCCGGCTTCCTGTTTGAGGGCCCCATGGCACGCATAGCAGCGCTGCTTCAGCAGCGGCTTGACCTGCGTGGTATAGATTTCGGGCTCAGCCGCCGACAGGGAAGGGGCGAACAGGAAAAGGCAGAAAGCGACGCCCAGAAGCTGCAGGCCCGGCCAGGGCTGCGTTTCCGACAAACGCACCGATCGAGGCGAAGCGACCCGAGTTAAGGTTGCCAGAAACCGAATCATGGAACGCCTCCGCTGCCGGGGTTACAGGTCCGATTATTGGAAAGAAGAACCGCCGGTGCATTGCCGCCGACGACAATGCGGACGAGAGCCGCCTTCTGCTCCGTGAAAGAGAGCGTTCTTTCGCGCAGCGCAGAGCGAACTTCCCGCAGGCGACTAGTTGTTCGCCTGCGGGAAAAAAGGAAAGCGACTAGCCCTGGGCCAGTTTGGTGACGCCCGGCACGGCGACTTCGGGCGAAGCCACATCGCCCCATTCGTACGTCTGCGGACCCAGCTGCGTGGTCGAGTTGAGCATCTCTTCCGAGCTGATCGACTGGCCCGTGTAACAGGCTTCGCGGCCCATGATGGCCATCAACGTGCTATACGACATGTACTCGCCGTTGTTGATCGGCTGGCCGTTGCGGATGCTCTTGAACAGCTCGACATGCTCCACATCGTACATGCTGGGCTTCGGCCCGCTGTACTTCCATTCGTCCTTGCCGCTAATCTGGTGGGCCAGCACTTTGGCGCTGCCTTTGGTTCCCAGCACGTAGTCTTCCACGTTGTTCATGCACCCAGGCATCTGCCGGGTGTAGGAGAACGTTTTGACGCCCGAGTCCCACTCGTAACAAACGGCGAAGTGGTCAAACACGTTGCCCCACATTTTGTCGGTGCGAACCTGGCGGCCGCCCAGGCCGACGCAGCGGGTGGGCAGGACGTCGTCGTTCAGCCAGAGCGCCTTGTCGAGGCTATGGATATGCTGCTCGACGATATGATCGCCGGACAGCCACGTGTAGTACAGCCAGTTGCGGACCTGGTACTCCATCTGACTCCACTCGGGCTTGTCGCCCCGATGCCACAGGGCGCCGGTCAGATAGTTCTCCTGGATGGCGGTGATATCGCCGATGGCGCCGTCTTTAATCCGGGCCATCGTTTCCTGCACGCCCAGGTCGTACCGCCAGCAAAGACCGGAAACCAGGCTGAGCCCTTTATCCTTCGCCTTGCGGGAAGTCTCCAGCACGCTCCGCACGCCGGGACCGTCGACGGCGACCGGTTTCTCGCAAAAGACATGCTTGCCCGCGGCGATGGCCGCTTCCAGCTGGACCGGGCGAAAGTGCGGCGGCGTGGTCAGCAGCACCACATCGACATCGGTCTCCATCACCTGCTTGTAAGCGTCAAAGCCGGCGAAGCAGCGTTCGGCCGGCACGTCCATCTGGTCGGCAATGCTGCGCGACAGATTCTTCTTGGCCGATTCAATCCGGTCCGAAAACGCGTCCGCCATCACCGTCAGTTTGACGTTCTTGTCCGCCTTCATGGCGTTGACCGCCGCGCCGGAACCACGTCCGCCGCAACCGATGAGCGCGACCTTCAGCGTGTCGCTGCCGGCTGCATGCACCGTACGCGGAGTCGCCAGGGCGCTCACGCCGCCGACAATCGCCGCGGCGGTGGTCGTCTGCAGAAAACGACGGCGGCTGGGGTCGGTGCTGGACGGTTTCTGTTCAGACATTGATTTCTCCATAAACAAGATAATCAAGAAGGAAATTGACGATCCGCGGAGGCGAGTCGCAGGTGGGTTCCAAAGGCAGGGACGGGAAACATCCCGCGGCTTGTATCCTAGACACCCCGGACCGCCGCTGCAAGCAAGTTTCAGGCGGGAAACGCCCCCCAAACGTCCTCCCGGAGGACAAAACCCGGCCGCCGCCCGATGGCTTCCCGGCCAGCGGCAGGGCGCCGCGATTCGTCCCCCCAAAAACCGACCTTGCGAGATTCCTCGCAAATTCTCTATAAGCCACCACCGTCGCACCGCACGATCCGCGATCCATCTTGCGCCCTGGCCGTCTGGAAGGGTCGCATCCGCCCTGAGACCGCTGGCGACCCAAAAACAAACCTGCTGCCGTACCTCGCAACGGGACCCGCAGCCTGGAACACGCAACTAACCTTTCGCCCTTCGGCAGAGAATCTTCTCTCCCACAAATCAAAGTATGGGAACTCAACACATGTGGAAGGCGCTGAAAAGTCGAGGCCTGTGGGGCCGCAAGCGAAAGAGCGAAGTCTCGCTCAAACAGCTGGTAGGCGAAGGGGTCTCCGAGCCGATCGCCCAAACCGTGCTGCAGACGCTTCCTTACACCATGACCTCATCGGCCCGCATTGCCGCCTTGTGTGAAGCGATTGAGTACGTCGTCGCCCGCAATATCCCCGGCGATATTGTCGAATGCGGCGTCTGGCGGGGAGGCAGCATGATGGCGGTCGCCCACACGCTCCGCCGCCTGGGCTCTGCTTCGAGAAATTTGCACCTGTGCGATACGTTCGAAGGGATGACGCCGCCGAGCCAGCACGACGTCTCCCGCGATGGCGCTTCCGCCGAAGTGCAGCTGCAGCAGGAAGACCGCGACGACCCGCGTTCCGTCTGGTGCGTCGCCGGCCTCGACGAAGTCAAGAAAAATATGGCGTCGACCGGCTACCCGTCGGAACTGCTCCATTACGCGGTCGGCCCGGTCGAACAAACCTTGCCCGCCGCCGCGCCGAAAAAAATCGCACTGCTGCGGTTGGATACCGACTGGTACGAGTCGACGAAACACGAAATGGAGCATTTATTCCCGCGTCTGGCGGTCGGCGGCGTGCTGATCATCGACGACTACGGCCACTGGCAGGGAGCCCGCCGGGCCGTGGATGAATACCTGGAGCAGCATCGCCTGCCGCTGCTGCTGCACCGGATTGATTACACCGGACGCATGGCCGTCATTCCGACCGCCTCGTCCCGCGCTGCCTGAACCCGCGCTGCCGGCTCCTTGTAATTCCCTGTTTCCCGTTCGCACCGCGAAGTTTCCTCATGACAAGCTCCCCCCGGTTGCTGAATGTCGGCTGTGGTACGCACTGGCACCCTGAATGGACCAATGTGGATCTGGTCTCCCATTCCCCGGCCGTGCAGCAAGCCGACTTGCGCCGAGGGATTCCGTATGCCGACGGGGAGTTTGACGCGGTTTACCATTCGCACGTGCTGGAGCACCTGGACCCGGCCGACGGCGTCGCCTTTCTACGGGAGTGCTGCCGCGTGCTGCGACCCGGCGGCGTGCTGCGCATCGCGGCGCCTGACCTGGAAACGATCGCCCGCGAGTATCTCCGCGTGCTGGACCAGGTGGACGAGGGAGTTCGTCCGCCGGCCGACCTGCATTGGATGCGGCTGGAACTGATTGATCAGTGCGTGCGTTCCCGTCCCGGCGGCGAAATGGGTCGCCACCTGGCCGACGCCCGGATCACCAACGCCGACTTTGTCGCCTCCCGCGTGGGCGAAGAATACAACCTGGCCGCCGGCAAACGGTCGGCTTCCGCGCCGCCGGTGCAGGGCATTGCCCGGCTGAAAAAACTGGGCCGAAAACTCCTTCGCATGGAACGCCGACTGCGTGAGCGACTGGCGCAAACCGTGCTCCTGCTGCTGACCGGCAGCCGGGGCGTCACCGCCTGGAAAGAAGGCCTGTATCGCCAGTCCGGCGAAGTCCATCGCTGGATGTACGACCGCGTGAACCTGGGCCAGCTGCTGACCGACCTGGGACTGGAACAGGTGACCACCAGGGCGGCCGATGAAAGCCGTATCGACCGCTTCGCCAGCTACGAACTCGACACGCTCGGCGGCGCCACGCGGAAGCCCGACTCGCTGTTTATCGAAGGCGTCAAGCCGGTCGCCGCTACCTCGCCGGCCGTTCGATCCGCCCTGGCGAGCAAAGCGGCCTGACCGTAGCGTCCTGGGGTTACTTTGCTCCTACCCGTTCCTGCCAGGCCTGGAACTGGCGTTCCAGTTGCTGCACCTGTTGCGGGTGCTGGGCCGCCAGATCGGTCGTTTCCGTCGGATCTTCGGCCAGCTGGAACAGGCTCCAGGTTCCGCCCTCTTTAGCGCGAAGCGCCTTCCAGTCGCCTGCGCGGATCGCGACCTGTCCCCGCGCGCTCCAGCATAACTCGGTTGGTCCGGTTCGCTGTTTGCCGTGCAGTACGGGAACCAGCGAGGAACCCGCCAGCGGCAACGGATGACGGCCGTGGAACTCGGTCGGATAGGCGACGCCTGCCAGCTCCAGCACCGTCGGCATCCAGTCGAACACATGCCCCACCTGCGACGTCCGGCTGCCGGCCTGCACCTGGTCGGGCCAGCGCACCAGCAGCGGGGTGCGCACGCCGCCTTCGTAGGCCGTCAATTTACCGCCGCGCAGCGGCGTGTTGCTGACATTCGCCCAGGCCAGACCATAGCCGGCAAATGTATCGTGCGGGCCAGGCAGCAGCTGCGGTCCGCTGCCGGGCCGGATGGCCACGCCGTCGCGGCGCCACTTTGTATTGTCGCCGTCGACCTGGAAGCCAAAGCCTTCCCGACGGGGAACCAGCCCGCCGTCGGGCGCGGCGCCATTGTCGGACAGGAACACGACCAGCGTCTGCTGCGTCTTGCCGGCCTTTTCCACCGCCTGGAGCAATTGGGCCAGGCCCGCGTCGACGCTGGCGACTTGCGCGGCGTAGACCGCCATCCGTTCCGCCTGCCAGTCCGGCGCGACCGCTTTCCCCCAGGGCATGATGTCGGCCGTCTGCGGGGCCAGCTTCACTCCCGGCGCCGCCAGTCCCAGCTTCTGTTGCCGCTGGAACCGGGCCTGTCGGGCGTCGTCCCAGCCCAGCTGGCGATAACGCTCCCGGTGCGGGGCGATCTGCTCTTCGACAGCATGCAGCGGCCAGTGCGGCGCGATATGCGCCACATACAAGAAGAACGGCTGCTCCTCCGCCAGAGACTCCTGCAGAAAGAGCGACGCATGGTCGTTCAAAGCGTCGGTCAAATAAAAGTCGTCCGGCAACGCGTAGCGTTTCCGATCCAGATAGTACGGGTTCTGCGCCACCTCGTGAAAGTAGCTGATCTTCCCCTGGCACATCGGCCCAAAGAAACGATCAAAGCCCCGGTCCAAAGGCGACTGCCGGCCCTGCCATTTGCCGACCATCGACGTGCGGTAACCGGCGGCCTGCAGCATTTCCGGCAGCAGCACGCACTGGGAATGATCCTTCGGGTCGTTCCAGTGATCGCCGCGATGGCCCACCTGCTGGCAATACAAACCGGTCAGCAGCGACGCCCGGGTCGGCCCGCAGATGGAGTTGTTATAGAACTGGGTGAACAGCATACCGTCGCGAGCGAGCGAATCGATCGCCGGCGTGGGAATCTCGCCGCCATAACAACCGACATCCGACCAGCCCAGGTCGTCCGCCATCACCAGGATAATATTCGGACGACTCGCCTGCTCCGCCGCCCCGACATGCGCCGCCGTGAGGACCAGCACGACGAACAACAACCCGTTCGTTACCAGCTGCAGACAACGACCGCGACGCTCTTGTCCTGAAAGTAATCCACACAAAACGGCAAACGGTCGATCATTCAGCGAAGCGGCAGGCATGGCAGGTTCTCGCAGTCAAAGCAGCGGCGGCAAAGTCCGGCCAGTATCCCGCGACCCGGGCCGCCCGTCAACTTTTGAAAAACGCACGAACGGCGACGACCAGCACGCTGCTCGTGCGTTACTCGTTCCCCGCCCATAACCGGGCCAGCTTGCCGACTTCGAAAGCCTGGGTCGGGGCGTCGGTCGTGAGCTGCACCAGGAACGTTTTCCCTTTCCGGGTGCTGGAGACAACCGTGCCAGTGATCCCTTCGCCGATTGCCTTCCGGTTGACGCCGGCGGGAGCCACGCGGATCTTCTGGCCGGGCTTGAGCGTCAGGGCGACGACGGTTGCTTCCTGGAAAAGCGTCAGGGCAAGGTCGTTCCCTTCCGCCACGTCGACATAGCCCGGCAGGCCTTCTTCGGCCATTCGCTGGGCGTGGACTTCCATCTGTTCGGCCTGGAATTTGAGCAGGCTTTCGTCGTCGAGGAAAATGTGCCAGCAGACGCGGACGCGGCCTTTGCCGACGCCGTGGGTCTTGGCCCGCAGGGCGTCGCCGACCTGGATATCCGAGAACTTCGCCGGCTGGCCGTTTTTCCAGTAGCGGGTCTCGTCGTTGGTTTCCAGGAACAGGCCCGACTCGCGGACGTAGCTTTTGTCGGCCTTGGCCTGGGTGAATTCGATGCGGCCGCGATCCGCGTCGATCGCATCGACCAGGTAGTATTCTTTGTGGCCGTTGAGCATGTTCATTTCGTCCTGGATGTAGGTCAGCCAGACCCACTCGCCCGCCTCGTTTTCATGCATACGAAAGATGGCCCGTTCGCCAATCTTGAAATCCCGCAGGTCGCCAAAGGTCGCGTGGTGCAGCATTTCGGCGTACGGCATCACCGTAAACGGAAACTCCACGTCGTCCCCTTCGTTACGGAACACGCCGGTCTGTTTCTCCAGATCTACGCTCACCAGCTCGCCCCAGATCCGCCGCATCCGGTCAAACGGCACAATCACCTTGCCGGGCGTAATCTTCAGCGCAGGCTTCTCAGCCGGCGGCGCCGCCTGCACAGCATGCGCCGGGAACAGAGAGAACAGCATCAGGACGGCCGACAGCCAGGCGGACTTGCACGTAAGGATCATGAGGATTGCTATCCAGATGGGAAGGAGCGGTAAAAAGCGGCCAGACGAGTGACAGACAGACATGCGTCACGCTGACAGGAAGCGACACCCCCGGCAAGACCGCGATCGGTCCGCCGGGTTCGCCATCCCAGTGTAACCCCTGGCATACCGTGGTCAACGTCCGCCGACGGCCGCTGGCTTTCGCTCCCACCCCATCGAGCAAGGCAAAAACCCACCACCTGACTGCAATTGCCCCCGCGAGGTGCGGGCGGTAGGATACCGCCACGTTTCCCAGGTAGACAAAAGTCTTGTCACCAGGAAAAAACGCCGGGGGGAAACGTACCGGACTCGGCCACGAGTCCGGAAGGCGGGGCGGAAAGAAAGGGACTCGTGGCCGAGTCCACTGCCCGAATTGCTGGCTGTCGCGCAGCACTCGCAATCCGGCGTTTCAAAATCTCCCTGCGGTCGATCTGCAGGCGACAGGAAAGAGCGGCTATGCGGCTGGGTATTTTTGGCGGTTCCTTCGATCCGGTTCACTACGGGCACCTGCTGCTGGCGGAAAACTGCCGCGAGGCGTGCAACCTGGATCGGGTCTGGTTTCTGCCGGCCTTCACGCCGCCGCACAAGCAGAACCAGCGACTGGCCACGGCGAATCAAAGAGTCGACATGCTGCACCTGGCAATCGCCGGGCACTCCGCGTTCGATGTATCGACCCTGGAGATTGAACGCGGCGGGGTGAACTATACGGCCGACACGCTGGAAACGATCGCCCAGCAGAACCCGGAAGCGACCCTGTTCTTTCTGATGGGAGCCGACAGCCTGGCGGAATTTCCCACCTGGCGTGATCCGCAGCGGATTCTGGCCGCCGCCATTCCGATCGTCGTGCGACGGTCCGGCTCCCCGGAGCCCGACTTTCGCCTGCTCGACGGACTGGTCGAGAAATCACGCATGGAGCTGATCCTGCAGCACCAGGTGGAATCGCCCCTGATCGAACTGAGCAGTTCCGATCTTCGCGATCGCCGCGCCCGGGGACTCAGCATTCGCTACCGTACGCCGCGGGCCGTGGAAAAATATCTCCAGGCGCAGCGTCTGTACCGGACCCCCGACGCCGAGTAGCCTCCCTGGAAGTAGCGGCGCCGCTGCACGGCAAGCGATTCGCAAAAAACGATTTTACCGGCTGCGGGAAGCTGGCCGATCGAGGCAACCGCGCCAATCGCCCGCATTGCAACGCGCCGGAGGGAACGGGACAAGCAGTCGCGTCCGAAAGGTCGATGTAACCGGAGGAAGGTTCGTCCTGGCTCCGCAAACCGGCGTTGCGGCAAGCCTTCCCTGGGCGTCCACTCTGGGAGTGCGGATATGCAACGTTTCACCACTTCGCTCGTTTTTTCCCTCGCACTCAGCACCGGCTGGCAGGCTCTCGCTCCTGGCTGCCTGCGGGCGGAAGAGGGAATCCCTCTGCACATGCCCGTGCAGACCGCCTCCCCCATAGCGACAGGCGCCGCGCCCGGCGACCTGCTCTCGCGGTTGTTGCCGGATTCCGGCAATCCGATCGTGGCGTTGCGGATTGAACCGCAGCTGCGGTTTTCCGGCGCGCCCTACCGCTCCTCGTATGGCGCGTCCCCGTCGCAGGGGGAAGGTTCCGGCGGAACCCGAGCGACAGGGAAGAACCGGATGGATCCTCATTCGCGCGAGGCGGCCCCTTTGCCGCCGCCAACGCCGCCGGTCGACATGCGGGAAACGGTCGCCAGCGACCAGATCCACCAGGCCGCCGAACAGAAGCAGTCCGGTATCGCCTCGCCCGGGCGAAGCGCACCGTCGCCGCGGGAGCCGGTGGAAACGCTCGCGCTGCCAGTGGCGTCGCCGGAGTCCTCGCTGGAAGCAACGGACGTGCAGGTGCTCCCCCCGAGACCGACCGGATTGCCGGCGTTCGTTCCGCGTCCCCAGCCGACGCCTGGACCGACGACCTCTCAGGCTCCGGTCAACCGCCAGACGGCCCCGCACTGCGCCGTCCGGCCCCAGGACCCATCCACGCCGACGGTGCGGTCTTCCCTGCTGCGGCAGCCAGACCGCCAGCGCCAGTAACAGGACAGCGACAAGTTCCTGTCACTTTGGGGCGCATCGCCTGGTGCTTTATTCGCGGGGCACGTTCAGTTCGGCGATCAGATATTTGCTGAATGCGTCCAGGTCGAGGGTGCTGAAATAGGTCAGCCGTTTCCGGTCCCGCTTGAGTCCAGCGACCCGAGTGCGGTCGGCCTCCAGCGGGGATTTCTGCAGATCGGCGATCTGCTTGTCGATGGTGGTGAACTCGCTTCGCACCCCTTCCAGGCCGGTGCGGTACAAGGCGGTCGCTTCCGGCCCGTGTTCGATGACAAACTGATCCAGCGGGGCCACGTCCTTGGTGAGCATCGGCGGTTCGGCTCCCTGCAGGGCGAACTCCCGCATTTCTCCCGCCAGCTGCCAGGCGTACCTGGCAAAGACCGCTTCCGCCCCGGTCGCCGCCGGATCCAGATGGGAGAGCCCTGACTTTAGGTCGGCGATCCCGTTTTTGTAGTCCTTTTGCATGAAGTTCTGCCAGGCCAGCGCCAGGTACGGCGCCGCCCGATCGGGATGCGAGGTCCGCACCTGCTCAAACAGTTTCTGCGCGGCGGCGGTACGATTGTGCTTCAGGTTGGCCAGTCCATAAGCAATCGACAGATCGGGCTGGTCGGGCGTTTTCTTGTGGGCGGTTTCGTACGCCTTCACCACGGGCTCGTCCAGCGTGCGCTGCGCCAGGGAGCCAAGGACGGTCCGGACGGCCTCTTTGTACTCTTCGGAAACGCGTTCCGGGGTGGCGTTCGGCAAAAAGGCCAAAGGCGTTTGCGAATGGTCCTGGGCATCGCGAAACTCGGGCGTTTTCAGGTCCAGCAGGCGGATCAGTTCCTCGGTGGAAACGCGATAGTCCTGGTCCTCGTCGGCCGCCCCGTTGAAGGCCTCTTCCAGGACCGTCCCAAAGGCGCCGCGCCCGCCGGCCCGCAGCTCGATTCCTTTTTCTTTGTCGCGACTGCTGGCGACAATCACCACCGACGTCGAAGCGGCCGCCAGCGCGTTCGGCTTGAGCGTTTCCACCAGCTCAGCCGAGGAAGGCTGGGCATTGGCGAAGCGACTGGCTCCATGGTGCGAAGCATCAAGCAGCAGCACCTTTTCCGCCGCCGGGGTGTTCTCGATCTGGGTCACCAGCCAGGACAGCGGCACGCCGGTTTCGGCGCGCTTTTCGGCGTCAAAATCCTTCATGGCCAGGACCGCGTCCCCCTGGTCGCTGAGATAGCCGTGCCCCACAAAGTAAACGATCAGCTGGCTGCCGGGCGGGACGGATTTCAAAAAATTGGGCAACGTGCGTTCCAGCGCCAGGCGGGAAGGATTCAGCTCAAAAAAGCACTGCTCTTGCGCGGTCCGGTACTGCTGCAGCAACGCCCGATGCACGGCCTCCGCGTCGGCGGCTGCATAATCGAGCCGGGCCTGGCGAATGTCACTGTAGTCCTGCACCCCCAGCACCACCGCCCAGGTGCGACGATCGGGCGTCGGCGAGATCGATAGCGTGCGGGCGACCGGCGACTTCAGATCGGGCGAAAGGTGCGTCGCCTGGACCGTATCGCCTTCGCGGAGAAAGTCAAAGCTGACCGGTTCGCCGCTGGCCAGAAAGTCAATCTCGCAATCTTCCGCCAGCGTAAAGCGGATCGGCGCCGGGTAGTTATCCAGCCGGATCTCCAGCGAGCGGCCCGTCCGATCCAGGCTGGCGACGGTTCCCCGCACCGTGAATTCCCGCCGGGCGGCAATCGCCGTAATCTGGGCGTCGTGCTGCACCGTGACGGCGTCGCCCGCTTCCAGGTGGTTCAGCGTCAGCTCGCGGCCGTCGAGAACGGTCGAGCCATTGAGAGTGATCTCGCAGCGCTGGGCCAGCGGCCAGGTTCTTTCGGGCGAGGACTCTTCCCGGCCGAGGGTAGCGGTCAGCTCGCGGCGATCGGTATTGATTTTTACGACCGCCCCTTTGAACGACATCGTTCGTAGCGCGTCCACCCCCTTCGCTTCCCGGCGACTCTCGCCCGGCCCATGCGATACAGTCGCGCGATCGCCGGGCTGCAGCGCCCGCAAACGGTACGGCTCGCCATGGACTTCCGCCTCGCCGTTGAGGGTGACGCGGGCCGTGACGGGCACATAAATCGAAAGCGGCTGGGCGGGGTTCTCGCTGTCGGTCAGCTGGAGCGTGCCGTCGCGGACGTCGATGGCGCTGATCACACCCTGGTCCTGCTGGGCCACGGCCCGGCGGGCGACGATATTCTGAATGGCGGAGCCGTCTTCGCTGGTGAACTTTTTCACCTCAACCTGGTCGTCAAGCTGCAGATCGCTGAACGACGCTTTGGAGTCGTTCAGGAACACCTGGTCAGAGCCCGGGTCAAAGTCGATGGCCAGCAGATCTTTGGCGCCATCGATGCGAATCCAGAGCCGGTTCTGATCGGGGGCGATATCGGTCAGCACGCCCGACCGGGGTCCGGCATTGGCTACCGGCGGCGGTTCGACCGGCTTGCTTCCCAGCGGCAGGAACAGCACGCCCAGGGAAAGCAGCAGGCTCATCACAAAGGCGCCAATCACCAGCAGGCGGCGTTTTTTCGCCTGTTTTTCGGCATCGACCTCGGCCTGTTGTTCTTCGGCGGTGGGCGCCGCTTCGCCGCCGCGGGCGCGCAGCTCCAGCATGGGCTTTTCGGCGTTGCGATACCGGCGGGCCGGATCTTTCTCAGTCATTTTTTCCACGACCGCCGCCAGATCGGGCGGCACGCCCTGCAGCACGCGGCCGATCTCGGGCAGGCGCTGGTCGAGCGTCGCCTGCCACATCATCCAGGCAATTTGTTCATCGCGTCCGTACATTTTGAGACCGGGAAACAGGTCGTCAAAATGCTTGCCGCACATCAGTTCATAGGCGGAGAAACCGAGCGAGTAGATATCGCTCCAGGGGCCGACCGCCCCCAGCTCTGGACTGCAGACCTCGGGGGCCATGTACTTGGTGGTGCCTTTGACGACGCTGCCTTCGTTATCGGCCAGGCGGCGGGCGATGCCGAAGTCGCCCAGTTTGACGCGATGAGTTTTGTCGAGCAGCAGGTTGGTCGGTTTCACATCGCCATGGACGATCCCGTTCTGATGCAAAAAGTGCAGCGCGCTCAGCGTATAGACCAGCGTCAGCCGCAGCGATTCCAGGTCGATCGGTTCGCCCGCCAGCTGCTGCTTCAGGTTGCCTCGCATCAATTCCAGCACCAGCCAGCCCCGGTCACGGACCACATCGTAGATGGTCATAATGTAGGGGTGTTCCAGCGAGGCCAGGAGCTGAGCCTCTTGCCAGTAACGATCCAGCTGGGCCGGGTCGTTCAGGTACTGCTGATGAATCTGCTTCACCGCCACCTCGCGGCCCAGCTCGTTATCACGGGCGCGGTACACCGTGGCGAAGTCGCCAGCGGCGATCTGTTCCAGCAGTTCGTATCTCGGGGTCGGCACTTGCTAAGCCTCTATCTGGTCGCCAGGAAAATCGCGAAGGGGAATCGGAACGCCCACGGGGTTCAGCGGATCAACAAGGGTAGTCGGGTTGCTAACGACTGAGCAACGTCGAAAGCAGTTTCTGCAGTCCTTCATCGTTAGGGTGGGTGCTTGCAGACCTTAGCCCGGTCATGCCGCGGGTTTCGCTCTGGTTTTCCGAGTGCAGCATGTCCAGCACCTGGTGGTAATAACGACGTTCCTGCGCGTCGTTCCCCAGGCTGTGGGCCTGGATCGCCAGTCGCAGCCGTTTTTGATATTCGGCCAGCTCGCCGCCGGGCAACGGCTGGATATAGTACTTGACGATCAGATCGCGCGACTTCTGTTTGCTGCCGCTTTCCGACAGTTCAAAGTCATCCGGCATGAACAGCATTCCGATCGACGCCGCAAAACTCAACACCAGCACGCAGATCACCAGCAGCGGGCTCTTGGGCGACGGAGCGGCCGGTTCTTCGTCGTTGCTGCTGACTTTCTGCAGCTGCAGTTCGGGCAACTTGCCGTCGGCGCCCAGGGCGACGTTCGTGGCGGCCGCATCGTTGATGATCACCTTCGGCCGCTGCACCACCTTGTGCTGCAGCGGGTTCCCTTTGAAGGCCGGCTGGCCGGAATGCTTGCCAGGCAAAGGGCCGGTTGAGGGCCCGGCGGGCGTCTCCAGCAGCGGTTTGGTCAGCGCTTCGTCCCCCCGGAACACGGCCGCCTGGCCTGCCGGCGGAGCCCCCTGAAAACGAGCCTGCGCGGCGCCGCCGGGGGCGGCGTTTGCAGGAGCTGCAGGCTGCCCGGTCGGCGACCCCATCGACGGTCCGCCTGCCGGCCCATGCATGGGAAGTCCGCTAACGGGCGGAGCCAGATGCGGCGGCACAGGTCCCGCAGGATTCGCCCGCGGCGGGTTCTTGGCTGTCGGCGGAGGCAGGGACGCCGGCGAAGGCGAAGCAGCGGGCGGGCCCGGTTGTGCGACCGGCGGGACGGGAACGGCCGGCGGCATCCCGGCAGGCGGTTCGGCCGACGGGGCAGGGGGGAAGCCCGGCGGCGACAGGGCCGTTTCCGCTGTGGAGACTTCCCCTTTAGCCGCGCCGCTCCGCGAGGGCGGCAGCATCCAGTCGCTGGGATTGGCGGGGCTCAACGTTTTCCGGGTATCCGCGTGGTGCTCTTCAATGGGGAATTTCTTCTGACAGCGCGGACAAGCCACGTGCTGACCGGCCAGCTCGTCGGGAGCGGTCAATTCCTTCCTGCAGTGAGGGCAAAGCACTTTGAGCGGCATGGGCGGCGCCGGGCATTACGCCCGCAGAAAAAAAGGAGAAACAAGAAGAGCGGCAAAGCCCGGCGGGCCGTTACATGATTTTGACGAAGTTCAGTATAAACGGTCCGAGGATGATTAAAACAGTCGACGCCATCACCAGGATGCCGGGCAACAGCATGTTGACGGCCGCTTCGCCCGCCAGCGTTTCGGCCCGCTGCGATCGCTTCACCCGCAGCACGTCGGCCTGCGTCCGAAAAATAGCAGACAACGGAGTCCCCAGTTCTTCCCCCTGCAGAATGGCGCCAATGATCGCGCTGACTTCGTCGTCGTTCAATCGGCGCCGCATGTTGTCGAACGCTTCCGAACGGGCCTTCCCCATATTCATATCGCTCAGCACCCGGCCGAACTCCTGGGCGATGGCGTGCCCTTCAAACTCCTTCACCGACTGCTGCAGTCCCTGCAGAAAGCTGTTGCCGGACTCCATCAACAGGGTGAGCAGGTCCAGCAGGAACGGCATCCGGCGTTTAATCATCACCAGACGCCGGTGGGCCGTACGCGTCAAACGGAATCGCAAAAACCAGACGGTCAGCCCCGACATGAGCACGCCCGTCACCAGGCCGGCGGGCCCCATCATCACAAAGCCCATGTATAAATAGCCCGGCAGCAGCAGCAGGGCGATCAGCTCCATCCGGCCCAGGTACTCTTCCGGCAACCAGTACCGGGTGATGCCGGCGGCCTGGATCTCGCGGCTGATTTCCGGCAACTGGCCGCGAAAAGCCGAGCGGTTCAGCTTGGCGAACGTTTGAATCACCGGCTGGAACAGCCGAAACAGATAGTCGGTCCGGCGCAACCCGTTGATGCGGCTGACATCGAACCGCCATTCATCGGCCTGAGCCAGGTCGTCGGTCGACAGCGCCTGCCAGATCCACCAGGCCAGCATTGACGTCGCACCGCCCAGGACCAGGCTGGGGACTAGCGAAAAAGGATCCATAACGTCTATCTCAAAGCAAAACGAACTAAATATCCGCGTCGAGGATCGCCACCGCCCAGAAGTACGCCGCCACGTTCAGCAGCACGGCCGCACACAAGATCGCTTGTCCGGCAAAGTCGGTGAACAGCGCCTCGACCACATCGGGACTCATCACATAGTAGGCCGCCAGGATCGCCGGCGGGGCGAGCCCCATGTACACGGCCGACTTGCGGGCCTGGGCCGTTTCCGACCGCACCTTCCGTTCCAGACGCTGCAGTTCAATCACCGAGGCTGAGATCCGCTCGACCGTTTCATTCAGCCGGCCGCCGCTTTCCCGACTGGCCAGCAACGCGGCCGAGAACAGAATAAAGTTCTCGCTCCGCAGCCGCTCTTTGGCTTCGGTCAGCGTCCGTTCCAAAGGCTTTCCCATTTTGTACTCGCCAACCATCTGGGCGAATTCCTGCTGGATGGGTTTAGGGCAATCCGTCGCCAGCAGCTCCAGCGCCTGGGCCAGCGACAACCCGGCCCGCACTGCGCTGCTGAACATCACCATGGCGTCGGCCAGCTGCTCTTCGACCTTCAGCCGCCTGGCGGCCGCCATCCGCCGCACCACAAACCAGGGCCCCGCACACATAAAAATGGCGGCGACCACCCCAAACAGCGCGGCGTCAAACCCCAGCCACAAAACAATAAAGGTCATCGCCACGATGGCCAGCCAGATCTGAATCCACCATCGCAGCTTGCTCGATACAATCCGCAGGCTCTTCAGACGCTCGGCCAGATCGCGTTCCACGTAGTCGATAAATTGATGATACGCCCCCTGGCCAGCCCAGCCGGCTCCGGCCGCGCACAGTCCGCCCAGGAGAGAAATCACAACAGCTTCAAACGGCATGGACCCTCCTGTTAAATCGTGCAAAATCGGTGAATGGGGGGAAACGCCTTAACCGCGCCGGGGCAGGGCCACAGGGAGCGAAAGCAGCGACGTGGCGAACCGTTATTTGTCGTACAAAAAGTCCAGATCCAGCAGCTTCTGTTCGACCAGCTCGTCCATGAAGGTCGGCAGCGTGCCGGTCGGTCGCAGGTTCTTTCCGTCCCGCCGATTGAAGATATCGGTGATCCCCACTTTCGACGTTTCGGGATGGATGCCGCTGATTTCCGAGATCTGGCTGATCACCCGTTTCCCGCTCGGCAAGCGATCGATATGCACAATCACATGGATGGCCGAACCGATCTGGCGATGGATGGAGCTGATCGGCAGGTCGGCCCCCATCAGCATCAGCAGCTCCAGCCGTTCGATCACTTCCTCAGAGCTGTTGGCGTGGATGGTCGTCATCGAACCGTCGTGGCCCGTGTTCATCGCCTGCACCATGTCGAGCGCTTCCGACCCGCGGCATTCGCCCACCACGATCCGGTCAGGCCGCATGCGTAAAGCATTCTTCACCAGATCGCGGATGGAATAGGCGCCTTGCCCTTCGACGTTTGCCGGCTTGGTTTCCAGCGAGACCACATGATCCTGGTGCAGCCGCAGCTCGGCCGTATCTTCGATGGTGACGATCCGTTCCTTGTACGGGATAAAGCTGCTCAGCACGTTCAGCATGGTCGTTTTGCCCGAACCGGTGCCGCCGCTGATCAGAATGCTGCGGTGGTTCACCACGCACGCCCGCAAAAAAGTGGCGGCCGCCCGAGTGACCGAGCCGTACTCAATCAGCGCGTCCATCTGCAGGCGCTGGATCGGAAATTTGCGGACCGTTAAACAGGGGCCAAACAGGGCCAGCGGCGGAATGATGGCGTTCACACGGGACCCGTCGGGCAGTCTGGCGTCGACCAGCGGCTGGCTTTTATCAATACGACGGCCAACCTGCGCCACGATCCGCTCAATGATCGATTCCGTGACTTTATCGGAGATGAACCGGCGCCCCGACTTTTCAATCACGCCGTCGCGCTCGACGAAGATCTGGTCGCTGCGGACGACCATGATTTCGCTAATGGTCGGCGCCCTCAGCAGATCCTGCAGCGGCCCGAACCCAAAGACGATATCCTTCAGGTCCTTTTTCAGCATTCGCAGAATCAGATACCGCCGCAGCTCTTTGTGAATGTGCGGTCGCACCTGGCCGAAGATACTGTGGAACCGCTCCTCGACGCGATGGATCTTGCTGCTCACATCGGGCAGTTTTTCCAGCTCCAGCTTGTCGCGTAAAAAGGTCAGCAGGGCGTGCAGCTCTTGCTCTCGCTCCGGCACCAGGGTGGCCGGCACGTCGAACTCGTTGGTGGTCAGGGCGGCCAGGTCGAAGATTTCTTCTTCCCCCGTTTCCATGATCAGCTGGTTGATGGAGTGGTCGCGCAGGCCCAGGCCGCAGATCTCTTCCAGCAGGGCTTCGTTCTGCGGGCCAAACAGGTTCAGTTCCCGACAGACGTCTTCAATGTTGTTTTCCAGCAGCAGAATGCTGGCTTCGTTCTGGCCATGGGCGTTCTCCATTTCGTACAGGTCCAGCCGCTCCAGCAGCTGCTTATGGATTTTCAGCTCCAGGTCGGCGACCATGTCGCGCAGATGGGCTTCCAGCTCGAGCCGGCTGATAGCGGCCGCTTTGTGCGTTTCAAAGCTGATCGTGTAGGGCCACAGCCGAATTTTGATGTTCGTCGCGAACTTGACTCGCTCGCCGCCCAGCACTTCAGTTTCGCCCACCAGGCAACTGTTGACGCCCAGGTTTTCCAGCTCAAGCTCATCGCCCAGCGTGCGCACGACCGCATGCCGGCGGGAAATCAAAGGCGATTTCAGCACCACCTGGTTGGTTGGATCCCGACCGAAAAAAATCTCGGGCCCGGCCGCTTCGACCATGTTGCGGCGGCTTTCGTTGAGTTTATTGAACCAGATCTTCATGAAGGATCGAACCGCAGGAGAAGGCGTGAAAAACGGGGCGACAACGTCCTACTTTTTCTTTTCGTTGAGAATCAAACCGATATCGCGGTTGTTCCCCTGGCTCTTCAGTTCCAGCAAACGCATCGCCTGGCGTTCCAGCTTGTCGCCTTCTTTAACCACCACGATGCCGATGTTCCCTTCCTGCGCGCTCCGCGACCGGCGGCCGGATTCGGCGCTGCCCAGGCGGCCGCCCAGCGATTTCACCTCGAACGGACCGACAAACTCCGGCTCATCGTCGCGCAACCGGACGCCTGGCGCGGCGACGCCAGGCTCCCCGCCGGGGGTCGTTGGCCCGGGCGTCTGCTTCAGGTTGACCTGCGGCGGGAATACGAACGTCACTTTGTCGCCCGGGTCGATCAGTTCCGGCACAAAGGCCTGGCTGGTGACCATCACCCAGATAATGCTCTCATCGGACAGAAACTTCAGCTCCGGCGGCGGCGTACGATAGTCCTTGCGAAACACCAGATCGCCGCCCTGGTAAGGGCGACTGGCGGTGATATCGCGGACCGTTTCCAGATCCTGGTACAGATAGACATATGTCTCCAGGTCGCCCGCATGGGCCCGGGGCACCCGGACTTCGGCAAAATCGGTCGCTTTAAGCTTCTCCCCTTCCTCGACGACGACGCCGTCTTTGATCCCCAGGAACGAAACGCTTTCGACCTCTTTAGTTTTATTGAACAGGTAGACATAGTTCAGCGCGACGCCCAGCAGGCCCAGCAGGCCGGCGACGACAAGTCCTTGAATCCCTCTCATCTGGACGACTCCCAAACGCGATCTGTTTCGATTGTTGGCTTCCAAGCTGCAGGTTGTTTTTACAGGGCGGCAAGGAGAAAAACTGCTGTCCGTCCCGCCATCATAAACCGCGGCGGCCATTGCCTGTAGCATTGCAGGCGGAACTTGCGACAATTCCTCAAGGATCCCGCGCTGCGCTCGCCGAAGGACCCTCGGTAAAGAGCACCGCCTGGACTTCGTCGCCCGATTCTGTCAACGATACCTGCAGCGGCCGTTCCCCCGGGTGCAGATACCGCGTTTGCCGGCCGTGCGGCAGGACGGTCCATTCCGCCAGTCGCTGGTATCCCAGGGCAGGCAGTGCTTCATCAAAAAACGTTTGCCAGCGGGGCAGAGGGCCGGCGCCCTGACGGGCCACGATCGCCTGGCCAAACGCCGACTCCATCGCCGCCACGGGCCCCATAAAATCTGGCCAGTCCAGCCGCAACGCGGGCCCCGCCAGAGGAGCCTGGGAAACATCCATCACGTGCAACGTCCACTGCACCGGGTCGCGGGCCGTATCCGCCAGGACCGGCAGGGCGACGCCCAGGGCGACAATCCGATCGACGGCAGGCTCCGCCGCCACGCCCGGCGGAGCGGCATGCGGATCGGCCCGCCGCACGGCCGCCGCCATCACCACCGGCTCCCGCAGCTGGTACAGGGCCCATTCCCCCGGCGACTGGTCGACCGCCGGCGTACCTTCCAGTTGCCGCAGCAGACGCAATTCTCCGGCGCCGGGCGATCCCAGCGGGGCCGGCGACTGCTGGGCGATCCGGCGACAATAGCCATGCAACTGCTTCAGCGCCTGGTCGACATCGCCGTCGACCACCACCCGGGTCAGGGCAGGGGAGGCGTCGCCAAACTGCAGCCGATGCGGCACGCGGTCGTTCGCCCAGTGGCGATCGATCTTATCGGCCGCGGCCAGCGCCGCCGCTTTCGGCCCGGCCAGCCGCCACAGCCATACCTGGCGCCCAATGGTGAGCGCAATGACAATCACCAGACCGCTGGCCAGCAGATTGCTGGCGAGCGAAGACCAGGTTCGAGCGATCGCGCCGAAGTCAGGCGGCGAGTCGGCCGGCGGACGGGGCGACGACGAAACAGGCATGACAAACTTGGATAAGACAAGCAGAAAAGGAAGCCAACCGAAAACGGCCGGCGGCTATTTGGTCGGCAGCGGAATACCGCTGTCCGCTTCATACTGAACGGCCAGACGGCGGAGCTCGGACTCGATTTCCGACAGACGCGAACGGTACGCCTCCAGCGGTGCGACCTTTGCTTTCAGCTCAGCGATCTCCGCTTCCGCCGCGGCAATCTGGGCCGAAATGGTCGGCGTGGGCGGCTGCATTTTCAAGAGGTCGATTAGCGCCTCCAGTTCCGCGATCCGTGCGTTGTACATGGCGAGAAAAAAGTTGGTCATGGTGCGCGGCAAGCGGCTGATCTCTCCCAGCTCAATATCGCCCCGGCGATTACGGCCGTCGATCTTGGGGACGACCTGCTGCTGGTAAATCTCCTCGCGATCCAGCTGGCAGAGCGCGAGATAGACCTGGCCCATCATCGCCATGTACGGCTGCAGCGTGCGGGGATGAAAGTCGTGCGAACCGACATAACGCTGGACGTCTTCATCGTTATCCAGCACCTGCAGGTGACGGAAATGGGGGACCGCCATGATAGCGTTGACCGCCTCGCTGAAGGCAGCCGGCAGATCCTGCGAAGTCTGCGGGAACTCATACAGGATCGTGGTGCGGCGGGTCATCGTCGGCATGTTCATCTCGGCGTTACGGAAGGTAACGCCCAGCACTTCATGCTCGATCGAACCGCTTTCAAAACTGCCCAGACGCGGCATCATCGGGTACCGGCGCACAATCGACGCCTTGCCGCGGCCGCCGCCCTGGGTCGGGTCCAGCACCGGCTTGATCCCAAAGCCAGGCAAGGGGCCGCGGACAACCGGGTGCTGCAGCTGCGGCAAATCCACCGTGACCCAGGCATCCGTCGCTTCCACCGATGCGGTCGCCGGAGCCGGCCAGATATGCCCCGGAGCAACCGGCTCCGTGTTGCCAGTCCGCGGCCAGCGACTGCGATGCACTTCGTCCCGGGCGACAATCTCTCCCCGCAAGCGCAGCCGCGCCATGGTGTTGAAGTTGACCATCAACGCCGCCACAAATAGCAGCACGGGCAACCAGATCACCAGTTCCAGGGGAGCGAGTCCGCGGCGTGGAGAAGTCGTCATAACGTTGCCAGGGGAGTGCCAGGAATAAACGGCTCAAAGGGAAACAACACGGGAAACCGGCCGGGGCGGCTAGTGATGACTGAGCCAGTCCAGATCGTTGGCTTCCAGATCGCGGAAATCGGGCGGAGTAAAATCGCCCAGGCTGGGATGCGTATAGGGCTGGCTGCTCAAAATGGCCGGAATGGAGGCCGATGTGGCCGGCGCCAGCTGCACCGACCAGTTCTGGTTCCGCATGCTGAACTCTTCCGGAAACCAGGAGCCGGGCTGACGAGTGATATACCAGTCCTGCTGCTCCACCTCGGGGTCTTCTGGCGGCGGATCGACATCGGCAGGCAGATCCACATATTGCCCCGGCACGCCGCCGGTCAGCCCGGCCGTAACGGCGTTTTCTCCCGGCTCAACCTTCAGCAGCCGCCGCCGCGGCACGGTGACCATCACCTGGGCGTACGCCTGGGTATCGCCCGCGGCCGGACTGCGAAACACGCGGGGCATCAGCTCGGTAAATTTGCTGCGGTAGACCACGCCGACAAACATAAAGTCGCGATCGTACATCTGGTTGATGGCCAGCTGCGACAGCTCGGTGTCGCCATACTCCCAGGGACGGCGGAGCATGAACATGAGATTGGTGTCGGGATATTCTTCCAGCAGCTGCTCCAGATGCCCGGCGGTCAAGATTCGCCAGAAGGCGGCGTACTGCGACATTTTCCCCAGCCCCGTCCGCCATCCGCCGCCCAGCAACAGGTTATCGAACGGCTGCATGGAGGCCGCATCCCACTGATGCAGATAGGTATGTGCGAACTGCCGACGAAAGGTCCGGGCCTGGTCGATTTTCCCATGCTCGCGGTAATCCCACACCGGTAACGTGCGGAGTTCTGACTCCCTGTCGCCGCCCATCGGATCGACATTCGTCCGCCACATCAGGGCGTGCAGATCGACCGCCCGGGGCCAGGCCCTGCCGTGCCGCTGGGCCGCTTCTTCGGCCGCCATTTGCGCCTGCTGGGGCGACGCCTGCAGCACGGCCCGCTGGAATTCGGGAATCTGTTCTTCGGCCAGGATCTGTTCAAAGACCGGCAGCATCAGTTCAGAACTGGCTTGCGACCAGGCGCCAAACGTGGCGACCAGCTGCATTTCGCCCGGAGCCTTTTCATTGATCGCTTCGCCCAGATCGGCGAATTTCTGGAACTCGGAACCGGCGAAGGCCGGGCCAATCCGCGTCCAGTTGGCCAGAATTTCCGGCGTCAGCGTAATGGCCGTCTGGTCCCGTGCCTCGCGCAGGTAGGCGGTCAGAGCGAACGTATCCCAGAGCAGATGATTCGAAAAGGCAATCGTGTTCAGGCTACGGGCAATCGACACGCCGCCCGAATACGCCGCGGCGTCGGCCGCGTTTTGCATGCGGACCTTCTCGTTGAACTGCAGGTCGCTGTTCATCACCATCCCCAGCAGAATGGTCAGCGTGATCAGGCCAAACATCGAAGTCAGGCTGATCGAGCCCTTCTCATCCCCATGCACGCGACCGATCAGGCCCGCGCCACGAGAGAAGCAGAAGCCCAGACATCGCTGGAGATTACGGGGATGAAAGTGATTTCGCATTGCGCGAATTCCGGTGGCGTAAATCCCGCCCCGATCGACGCCCTGGGACCAACAGCCCCAGGGCAGGCGACAAAGAACGGGTCGAATGGAAAATAAAGATCGATAGCGCACAGGCGACTTAAGGGAAAAACTCCCGTTCGTTCATCGAGGGCAATCGTGGGTAACGAGAAAAATCCTGAAACGGCAGGTCGCCGGACAGGTCCTGATAATACGGATAGGCCGGCTTCTCTCCCTCATTATTCAATCGGACCGAAGCCTGCAGCGGGTACGTGTACACGCCATGGTAACCTTGAATCCGCTGGGCGAACGAACTGCTTGAGGGATTTCCGCCGGTAGACTGGTTGCCGCCCGTTGACTGGCTTCCACCGCCAAACTCTTCTTCGCTCAGCGACTGCTGCGTGCCGCCCTGGGGATCATTGCTCTGGGAATCGTTGCCCGAAGACGAGCCATTCCCGCTGCGGCTGGCCCGATCGACGCGGCTTTGTCCCAGCAGGATACGAGCCGGCCCCGGCAACAGCGCCAGGTGATGCTCGACCGTGACGTGCAACTGGTCCTGCCAGCCGATTTCGTTCGGCTGGAACTCGGCCAGGTAGGGAGAAACCTCCCAGTACGCCAGCGGCGGCTCTTCGGCCTTGTGCCATACATCAATCCGCACGCCTGTGCGATCCAGGGCGTACGCCAGTTTGTTCTGCAGGCGAGGCTCCACCCGGGTGTTGGTCCGTTGCGAAGGCGCCATGGCGAAGTAGGCCTTCTGCAGGGACGGCAGCCCTTCCATCCCCGGATGGTCGAGCCCGATTCCGGTAAACCGCGAAGGAGAAGCGGCCATGCAGGCCATGGCGGCGGCAAAATGAATGCGTCGGTATTTGGGGCCGGTCGGGTTGATGCGGTAGACCGAGAACGTGCCGTCGTCGCCGGTGTCGGCGGAGATCTGGGTGTACGTGCCGATCTGATTCTCCAGCTCGCCCTCTTCGGCCAGGCGGGCCGGAATCCACACGATTGCGCTGCGGGCGGCGGCAAAGGCGCCATACTCCACTTCGATCTGGCCGATCATCATCTGGCTGAGCTGCACGATGAACATCATCACCATGACAAACACGGGGAACGTCAGCACAAAGCTCAGGCTCTGTACGCCGCCTTGCTGGTCCCGATGCAGCTGGAACAGATGGGCCCATCGCACCCGGGCGCCAGCCAGCATGGCGAGCCCCTTCAGGGCCAGCAGCGAAATCGCCAGGCCCGCCAGATAAGGTAACAAAGATAGGCTCATACCGGCACTTTCCCCTGATACCACAACGGGACGTCGTCGCCGTTGTGACTACATCGTTTGTCCCCACTCCACTCCCGTCACCAACCGCACCACGACTACCAGCACGCCGGCCAGAGCACTGGGTCCCAAAAACAGCCGGGTTTTCAACGGAGCCCGGTCCTCGTCGCGAATCGCAGGGCGGCTGCGGAACCGGAGAATGTAAAGAGGATAGGCGAAAAACCTCCTCAACAACTCTCCCGCGCCGACTTGCCAGATCAGCGAAATCACCCCGGCCACAGCGGCGATCAGGAAGGTCCAGATCAACGCCTCCATACCGGCGTACGCTCCTAAAAACGCTCCCATCATGGCAACCAGCTTGATGTCGCCCCCGCCGATTCCCCCGGCGAAAACCAGATAGCAGACGACCATAATTCCGCCGCACAGCCCCAGACCGGCAGCGCTTTGGAGGAGGGACAAAGCGCCGACCCACCACTCGTGCGGCGCGACGCCCTGGCGAACTTCCATCCCCAGCAGCGTCGCCAGGGTGCTGAGTCCCAACGCAACCAGGATGCCGCTGTAGGTTGTTTTGTTGTAGATCTTGCCGGCGCGCAGGTCAGTACAGGCCGCGGCCGCGACAAATCCCAGCAACAAGGCCAAGTTCAGCATGCCTGGTCTCAGCAGCCGCGGATCAGGAAACGTCCGCTGCGCCGCCTTCCAGCTCGTTCATGCCGTCGTTGAAAAAGTCGCGGATGCGGGGCCACCCGATCTTGATCACAAAGATCAAAATGGGCAATGCAATCGCCGCCACGATCAGCACCGTTTCAATGCTGACCGCTCCGTCTTCATCTTCGTGAATGGTGCGGAGCAAGCCCAGCAGAGTGGGTTGGTTGGTCTTCATCGGTTCCCTGTCTCGAAAATTGCCTGTGTTTTAAGGTGTTGCGGGTTCCAAAGACCCCGGCAATCCTTGCTGCGTCCCCTGATCCTGCGTTCGCATCTTCGACCTGCCTGCGGTCGGACAGGTCACACCGGTCCCCAACGCAAGGCGGCCCTGGCGTGGCTACTGGAAGGGCCACGACACCAGGATGCTTGTCATTTGGTACACCGTATTCATCATTCGCGGAGCCAGATAATACACGAAAGCAATCAACGGCAGCACAACGCCCAGCAGCAGAACATAGTCCAGCGAGGCGGCTCCACGACGAGATGAGCGGCGAATGTGCAAAGCCCTCTCCGATTCCTGGTGATGAATCCGGAAATGGTTGAAGCGTAAACTCTCGAGAATCAAACGTCTCCAGACCGATGCCCCCGGTCCGCGGGTTTCCCCCAAGTGGGTAAGGGTGGATGCACCCGGTCCCGCCTCTCCCATCAGGATCAGGGAAGGATCGGGCCGTTTGTATCCACGATTCTTATCTCAACGGGCCAGAACGAACGATTATTGCTATAAATCGCTGCAATTATTTTTGCACGGAACGACGCCGCACAAGCAGGTTTCTGTTCGCCCAGCGCGCAGAGCTTTGTAAGATTGGAGTATAAAGCCTGCCAGGGGGGCGGTCAACGTTTTTCAAAGGGGGGGGTAACCGGGATGGCGAAAACTGTTCCCACAGGAGCCAGCGTGGAAGCGTACCTGCAGACGGTCGCCAGCGAGCAGCGGCGGGATGATTGCCGACAGGTGATGGAAATCATGCAGAAGATCACCGGCGAGCCTCCCCAAATGTGGGGCCCCAGCATCATCGGCTTTGGCAGCTACCACTACACCTACGACAGCGGCCGCAGCGGCGATTGGCCGCTGACAGGGGTCTCCCCCCGCGCAGCGGCGCTATCGATCTACATCATGCCCGATCTGGACGCCTGGGAACCTCTGCTCTCCCAACTGGGCGACTGCAAAACGGGCAAGTGCTGCCTGTACGTGAAAAAGCTCAGCGAGCTCCATCTGCCCACGCTGAAAAAGATCCTCCGCCAGTCGGTCGCCGCCGTCAAAAAGAAGTATCCGTAACGAGACTCCCGTAACGACGACCCGACCGGCGCCACCGCGGCTAGATCTGCGAATACGCGGTCGGCTCCAGCATCACGCTGTGAATCTTTGTGACCGTGTCTTTGTACCGGTCCAGTTTTTTCATCACGTCCCAGTCGGGATGGGTGCGGAAAGCGTCCCAGTGTTCCTTGTGGGCGGCCGCATCGCTGGCGGAGAGCAGGTAGGTCAGGTTCGGCGCGTCGTTCGAAATTAACGTCTCTCCATAGAAGACGGGCGCCATTTTCACCGCCTTCATGATGTCGATTTCCCCCTTGTTGAACATCTCGACTTTCAACCGGGCCTTGTCGGCGTTGTGGCTTTCATAGATCCGCAGTTCAAAAATGCGGGGGGCCTTCTTCTGGCTTTCGGCCGGCAGTTCGATCACTGGCATGCCGGCGAACGCCTTCATCAGGCGGCTTTCGATCCGCTCATAGGCGGGCGTCTCTTTCGGCAGGGCGAAAAAGTCGGCGGCGGCCGACTGGTAGGCTTTGTCCTCCGCCAGCGCGGCGTTCTGCTGACCCAGTTGATCCAGCGAGCGGTACGGAATCAGCACATACAGCGAGGCGTCCTTCGTTTCGCCGGTCGGGGTGAACACGCCGATGCGATCGATCCCCTGGCGGCCCAGCGCCGGCAGCAAGGCCTGCTGAACGTACTCGCCCACAACCTTCTGCTGGGCCGGATCGGTGTTCCGGTAGATGCGCAGTTCGTAATACTCCTGCTCCGCAGCGGCGCCCGATTCGGCCGCCAGGCAGGTCGCCGGAGCGCTCGCGAGGGAAAGGCCCAGCAAGGCGGGGACGCTGGTCGAGGCCGCCAGCAAGGCGGTCATCCACAGTCGACGGGAAAGCATGCAGTTCATGGTGGGTGTCTTTCGGGAAGAGTCAGCGATCGGCAATTTAACAAAGGGCAGCGGGGGCCGCCCAGGTCAGGCAGTCGCCCGCCTGGCCTCTCTTTTTTAACATGCCGGACGGCTCGCGTCAGCGAGAACAAGGCCGCCGCCCCGATTCGCCTGAAGAATCGCGACGGGTTATGAAAACACGGCGCCGCAGGAAAGACGCGTCCAAAGCACGTTAGATTTTGACGCCGGAGCCCTTGGTCAGCGCCATGAAGGCCGCCTCCAGGTTGACCTGCTCTTCGGCGAAGTGCTGCAGGCGAAAACCCTTGCCAACGAGCAGGCTGGCCAGTTCGCTGTAGTCTTCGACCTGTTTCTTCAGCGTGACCGCCAGGCGGCCGTCGGCGATTTCGACATGGTCGACCAGCTCGCTTTCCCGCAGCAGCCTGGCGGCCGGGTCCATGTCGCCGTCGACGCCGATGTTGAGCAGGGCCTGTTCGCGGACCTGTTTGATCACATCGGAAATCGACGCGTTTACTTCCATCACGCCGTTATTGATGATGCCGATCTTGTTACAAATATCGGCCAGCTCCGGCAGAATATGGCTGGAAACGATGATCGTTTTCCCCATTTTCCCCAGCCGCCGCAGCAGGTTCCGCATTTCAATACGGGCCCGCGGATCCAGCCCGCTCAGCGGTTCATCCAGCAGTAGCACCTGCGGATCGTGCAGCAGCACGCGGGCCAGACCCAGTCGCTGCGTCTGTCCGCGACTGAGCGTGTTGGCGAACGCGTTCCGCTTGAAATCGAGGTCGACCACCTCCAGCATTTCGTTACACCGGCGGCGGCGTTCTTCCCCGCGGATCCGATAGGCGGCGGCGAAGAACTCCAGGTACTCAATGACCTTCATGTCATCGTACACGCCAAAAAAGTCAGGCATATAGCCGACCAGGCGGCGGATCTCTTTTGGCTTTTGGTACGAAATCCCGCACACGTACGCCTCGCCCCAGGAAGGCTCCAGCAGCGTGGCGATGATCCGCATGGTCGTGGTTTTGCCGGCGCCGTTGGGGCCGATGAACCCGAACAGGTCGCCCTGTTCCAGCTTCAGATCGATCGAACGGATCGCGTACAGCTCGCCGTATTTTTTGGTCAGGTCGTGCGTTTCAATCACAAGCGGGATCTCGCTAGTCGGCGTTGTTTTTCACGGGCAAGACAAAGCGATAAAACGTCCAGTGCCGATCATAGCGGTCGGTCAGCGGAGCGCCCGTCAGATGCAAGGTAGCAGCCCGGTTCTCGGCCCGCGCTACAAACACGGCGCGGCCCATTTCCAGCTCGCGAGTGATATCGATGAAGCCCTGGTAACGGTTCCGCAATTCCGTATAGGTGCGGCCGCCGGCCGCGTCGTGCAGCATCATGATTTCCATAATGCGGGCGACGTTCAGGTCGCCTTTGTCCCAGGGCGTCACCACGTCGCGATTATCCAGATCGACCGTTTTCCGCGTCAAGTGCCAGTCCAGCGTGCGCTCAAAGGCGCCCTCCGACAGATCCACCACCGCCCGCGGAGGCAGCGGCCGCTTCAAACGATACGCGGAGCGGCCATAAAACAGTACGCCGTCGGTCAGCTCTTCGTCGAACGGGTTGGTAATCTGGCCCTCGACCTGGCTGCGAGAGGAGATCCGCAACCGGGGCGGCGAACGCAATTCGCTCTCTCCCCGCCATCGCGCCACCAGGGTCCGCGTGGACGAGGTTTGAATCGGCAGCCCTTCCAGCCGGCCATCGCCGCCCGTTTCCGGCGGCATGTCGATCCGGTAGGCGTCGCTCAAGGAAACGCCCAGCGTACTGGCGTTCATGCCGCCCAAAGCGTCGCCCGGCAACCCTTGCCAGGAAAGCAGTTGCGTGGCGCCGGGCTGCATCCGCTGGGAGGCTTCGACCGGCAAGGTCAGATCCAGCGATTGTGCGGCCGGACTGTAGATCGAACACCAGGAAGTGCCGCGCACCAGATCGGCGTCGCCGTCTTCGTTCACCACCAGATCGACGACATCGACCTGGTTGATCCAGGTCTGATCCCCTTTCCAGCGACTGGCCAGCAACACGGCCAGACCGCAAAACAGCAGCACCGCCAGCGGGAAGGTGACCCAGGTCCAGTGCATTCTTTTCCCCAGCCACTTCAGCAGGAAATAGTCGCCGGGCCCAATGATCAGAATGTACAGTCCGATCAGCCCCGCCACCCAGGAAAACGGCGTCAACTTCACATGGCGGAACTGGTCCAGTGCGGCCCGCAACTGGCCCGACATGTCGTCGTAGCCGACATGCGTGACTTCGTCGAACTGTCGCTGACGGCTGCGTTCGCCCAGTTTCTGGTCGCCATAGAGCAGCTTCTGGACCAGCTCGGCGCGGCCCTCCCAGGCGGACAGCGGCGGACGATCCAGGTCGAAGGCGACAAACGTAATCGAACCGAAACCGCGGCTCGACCGCACCACCGTCGCCTGGCGCCGGGAGACGCCGCCTTCGCTGGCCAGCACCTGGCCAATCGGTTCTTCCAGCACGGCGACCGACAGCGGTTCGACTTCGACGCTGCCGCGGCTTTCCAGCGAAACGGCGCTGCCGGCAAACGCTTCCAGCCCGGCCGTACGGCGCAGCGACGCCACCCGATCGACCCGTCCCGGCGCCCACTGGCGAAAGCGTCCGTCGAGTACCGTCGCGCCGCCCGCGAGCAGCCGTTCGCCCGCCTGGCCGACGCAGAACACCAGGCGCCCTCCCATCTGCAGCCAGCCGTCGAGCGCCTCAAACTGGGCGATCGAAAGCTGCTCCGGCAAGCCCTGTTCGGCCGTTGAAAACAGGACCTGATCGACGCCTTCGTAACCGAACCAGCGGTCCGGCAGTCCGGCCGCATCGGCCAGCGCCACGTGCGCATACTGGATGCCGTCGTCGTCCTGGCGGCGCCGGCGTTTCTGGGCGAGTTCAATGCCAACGTCGCCGCCCAGGCTGACGATCAATTCCTGATCGGCGGGCGACGCTTCCGGGAACAACGCGCGCGGCGGTTCCGCATCGCTGGCCGGGTAACCGCCGCTGGCGCGGAACGACTCCCGCAGCACGACTTCCCCCGCTTGCCGCACGATCACTGTCAGCCGGCTGCGACGCCTGCCGAATTTCACGTAGCGCAGCAGGACCTTGCCGTCGGGGGAGAGTTCCAGCGGAGACAGATAGCGGGCCGGATCGCCGTCGCCGTCGGGGGCGATCAGCTCCAGTTCCAGTGACGTCGGCGTGTTCGGTGTGGCGAACGTGAGGGCGATCGGCGTCCAGTAGCCCACCTTGTATCGTCCTTCAAAGCCAACCGTCAGCCGCTCCAGCGTGATAGAACCGCTCGTGACGGGCGCTGCGGTTTCCACCGGGGAGGACGTTGACGGGTCTGCAGTCTGGGCAGCGCAGGGAACGGCCAGGGAGACTGCGCAGATCGCAACGACTAAAGGGAAAACTCGCAGCACGGAGACGCCAAGGTTGAAAAGCGGTGTAAACAGTCCGTTAACATTAACTGGTTACGCACCGCCGCCGGGCCGCCAGGAGCCGGCTGCCAGGCCGACGTCCCGCGAATCCCCAACCGTCCCGCGAAACCACCATTGTTCCTACCCGTTATAAGGCTCCCTGCGGAGGTCGGCTAGAACGGGCTGCTGCTGTAGTATCGTCGCCAGCAGCAAAAGGTTCGCGCGGGGGCGAAAAAAATCCCCCGCCGGCAAGCCTTACTCGGCCCGTTTCTTCGTCAACAGGGAGACCACGATCAGCGTGAGGAACCCCAGCGGAATCGTGACCAGGCCGGGCTGGCTAAAGGGAGTGATCGCCAGTTCCGGGTCGATCTTGTAGACCTTGGAAAAGGTGTCCGCACTGAGCAGAATCCAGCCGAGCGACGTCGTCATACCGACCGTCACGGCGGCGATCACCCCCTGTTTGGTGACGCCCTTCCAGAACAGCAGCATCACCAGCGACGGCAGGTTGGCGGAAGCCGCCACGCTGAACGCCCAGCCGACCAGGTACGTCACATTGAACTCTTTGAACACAATGCCCAGCACAATGGCGACCACGCCGACCACGACCGAAGAAATCTTCGCCACCCGGACCTGCTCGGAGTCGTTAAACTCCATCTGGCCGAATTCTTTCAACAGGTCATGCGCCACCGCGCCGGCCGAAGCCAGAATCAGTCCGCTCACCGTACCCAGCACGGTCGTAAAGGCGATCGCCGAGATCACCGCAAAGAGCCATTCCGCCAGGCTGCGGGCCAGCAGCGGCGCCGCCATGTTGTTATTGGTGACGTCCAGCGCGCCGCTCGTCATGGCTCCCAGACCAATGTACAGGCTCAACACATAAAAGAAGCCGATCGTACCGATGCCGACAATCGTACTTTTCCGGGCACTGCTTTCATCTTTCACCGTGTAATACCGGATCAGAATGTGCGGCAGCGAAGCCGTGCCGCAGAACAGAGCCAGCATCAGCGATAGAAAATTCAGCTTGTCGGAGAAGAGCTTGGTGCGAATCCCTGTAAAATACTGCCCCGGCAGCAGCAGCTTGGAGCCGAGCGTCGGCGTTTCAAAGTAGACATCGATCGTGTCGGTTTCGAATTTCAGCGTTTTCTTGGACGAAATCATCATGGTGCTTTGCTGCAGCGTGCTGAAAAACTTCAGCGGCCCGATCGGACCCGTTGAGGTTTCGCCGTCGGGCAGTTTCAGGATGCGACCCACGGGACGCAGGTCGTGCCGCACGCCGTCTTCTCCCGCGACGTTTTCCTGCTCGCGGCCGTTGACGAACTTTTTGCCGTCGACCATCTCGACCGTTTGCGCTTCGAACAGCGTGATGGCGCCTGATGCACTCATGGAGACGCTGTACACCAAAGGCGCCGCATCCGGTCCGGCGCTCAGCCGGACGAAATCCGGGGTGTCCCACAGGCCTGTAGCCGGCAGTACGGTCAGCGAGTGTTTCTCCAGTTCAGCAGCAAGCTCGGTTTCATAGGACCCTCCGCTGTACGGTCCCAGCACGGCCAGTTCGGGCATGTCCTCGATCGGCGTGGCGGTAAAGCCCCGCATCAGCACCATGCCGACCATCACCGTGCTGAACACCACCAGCAGGCCGCCTTTGAGGAACTGCACCCAGGTGGTCGACACCATACCGGCGGTCACCACGATCAGAATGACCGCGGCCCCCACCATGATCACCCCCACATAATGCGGCAAACCCAGCAGCGGCTCGACCAGCACCCCGGCCCCGACCATCTGCGGGATCAGATAAAAAACGCTCACCGCCAGCGTACTGATACCCGCCACCAGTTTGATGCCGCGGGATTGAAAGGTCGAATCCAGCGCGTCGGCGAAAGTAAATTTCCCCAGCCGCTTCATCGGCTCAGCGACCACAAACAGGGCCACCACCCAGCCGGCCAGGTAGCCGATCGAGTACAGAAAGCCGTCGTATCCAAAAAAGGCAATCATGCCGCAAATGCCCAGGAACGAGGCCGCCGACAGGTAATCGCCTGCGAACGCGACCCCATTGATGAACCAGGGAATCTCCCCTTCGGCCGCAAAATACCCCTTGGCCGACTTCGCCTTGCCGCCCAGGTAAAAGCTCAAACCCAGGGTGAACGCCACAAACGCGGCAAACACGGCGATGGCGCCGAACGATTGTTCATGGTTCATGCTTCACCCCCTTTGCTGCTGTTTTCATCCCGGCAGGTCAGACCGTACAGGATCGCCAGGGCAAACGCCGCGATGATCAGGGCAAAGCCATACAGAATCGCCAGATTCACTCCGGCCCAGGGCGTCGTCGCCAGAATCCCCGGCGCAAACACCGCCAGTCCTACAAACCCGGAATACAGCGCCAGGTAAATGAAGAAGAGCAACAGCCCCAGACGGGCGTTAAACGTGTTCATGAAAAATCGTCCTGCAGATCAGACGGGCCGCACTCGCAAAAAACGTCGAGCGACAGCAGCGCGGCAAAGGAAACGGCGAGCGAAGAAGGAAGAATAATCGGCCCACTGGTCGCCTGCAAGCCAGCCGAGCAACCCCAGTCGGGTCAGCCGTCCCCTTAACCGACCACCCGCCAGACGCTCCCCGGTCCTGAAAAAGAAAATCAGAGACTTCTGCAGACAGCTGTCCGCGCCGACGGCGTTTCAGGGATGAAGTAGTAACGGCGGATGTAAAACACACGCCGCAAACGACTTGAAACGGCGATCATCGCTGCAAAATCTTCTCTCAAACGTACGAAAGTGAATCCCATGAACGCTTGCAAAAAGATCCTCCTGTCGGTTGCTGTCCTCGGTCTCCTCGGTATGGTCAGCGAAGCCAAAGCCCAGTATTACAGCGGTTCCAGCTCCAGCTGGAGCAGCAGCTCGTCCAGCAGCTACGGTTATGGTCCGAACGGCTCCTATAACAACAACACCAGCAACTCGTCCTCGCAACACTCGCAGTACGGCGGCGGACCCGGCGGCAGCTACGTACACAACAGCGGACAGAGCCAGTCCAACCAGTGGGGATCCAGCAGCAACCGTTACGGCTACAACCGCTACAACAGCCAGCAGAACAGCGGCTACAACAACTTCCGCCGCTACTACCCGTAAGACGAAAGAACGCAGACAAAAGACGCTACTTTCGCGGAGCGAAAGGCGACATACCAGAAACAAAGCCGGCCCAGGCGTGAACTACGCTGGCCGGCTTTTTTCGTGCGCGGACGGGGCTATTCCAGGCCCATCACGCCGGCGGGCGGGATCTGCACGCCGCCGATATTCCCCAGACGACTGCTGGGCAGGAATCGCGGCTCAACCGCAAACGCCAGGCCGACATTGCCGCGGCTGACGTCGACATTCAGCCCCAGTCGCAACAGGTACGATTCACCGATGCGGGTGAATGCCAGCGTCTGTCCGATATTCCCGGTCGGACCAAAGTCGTAAGATCCGCCGGCCGTCGCGATCCACTTCTCGCTCATCCGATAACTGAACGAGCCACTGAGAATACTGCTGCTGATCGGTCCTTCAATCGACCGGGCGCCCACATAGATCCGGCCCACCCCCGGCCGGTTCAACAGGCCGCCGATGCTGATGGTGCGCAGGCCGTCGTCAAACGTATCCATGTAGCCGTCGGACAGGATCGTCAGGCGATCGCCCACATGCCATTTGAAGTCGTAGTCGATCATACCGACGCTGGCGCCAAAGTTGTCGCGGTCCGGCTTGGGGTAAAAGATGGCGTCGATATCGAGCACGATCCAGTCGACCACCCGCTCCTGGCCCGGCAAACCGCGGCGGGTCTGCCAGCGCTGTCGCACGCCAAACTTGGCGAGGAACAGATCGTCGGCAATTTCCGCACTGGGCGCCGTGACGTTCCCTTGCATACCCGACCGCAGGGCAAAATACCGCTCGTCGAATTTAATCGGAATGTTCCCCGGTCCGCCGCCAAAGTCGTCGAAAAAGTAACGACGCCGGAATGCTTCCTGCGAATCGTCGTCCAGCGGGTCGTACAGTGGAAAACGGGAGATGTCCTGGTCGGCCTCGGCAAAAAAGATGTCGCTCTCAAACACCACTTTATGCGCCAGCCCGTTGAGATTGTACAGTTCACTCCGGACGGTCGGATCCGACTTCCACATCGAAATACTCGAACGCAAGCCAACCTGACCATAAAGGCGGGCGACATCGGTCCCGGTCAGATCGTCGCCCCAGTAGGAGGCGTCGCCCAGGGCGTACGGCGTGAGCTTGACCGGTCCGGCTTCCAATGGCGCGTTAATCTCTTGCCGCGTGCCAGCGACCAGCCCTTCGCGGTCGGCCTCCCAGGCCAGCAGACGAAACTTGGCTGCGTCGACCGGATCGGTCGGCGTGGAAGGGACCCGCATCTGTTCATAGCCCGCGTAGGTGTGCGCGTTCCAGGTCAGGCTATTATTCAGCAGCGGTTGTCCCAGCAGGTAGTGATCCACCCGGGGCGTGGATTGCGTCTGGTTAAAGAACCCGCTGGTGTGGGCGTTGGCGTACAGGCTGAGCGACTGGTTATCCAGAAACTGCTTGATCTCAATCGCGTTGACGTGGTCCTTTTGCTGATCCCATTCCTGTTCGTAATATTGCTCCAGAAAGTTCCGGTCGGTAATCAGACCGACTTCGGCGCTGATCTGCAGTCCGCTGGGCAGGACCTGGCGATGCTGGCCGAACACGCGGCCGCGGTTGGTCGCTTCCGGCACCAGCGCCCGGCGATCGGCGCCAAGGTTATCCAGGCCATGATCGATAACCCCCCAGGCTTCGATTTGTCCTTCGAACGGTCCCTGCAGCCCAAACAACTGCGACCCCTTGTAGGAGAAATCCGTTCCCCCCGCCGGGCCTCGCAAACTCAGGTAATCCAGCGACAGCCCCCAGTCGGAATCCGGCAGGGGATCGCGAATGCCAAACAGCTGGTACGCATCAACATCCAGCATGAACTGCGTGCCAAACACGCTGTCGCTACGGACGCGGACGCTATCCACATAGAACGTCGGCTTGGTGAGATCGGTCTCCAGGACCGGCCAGTACAGCACGGGCACGCCGCCCAGGTACAAAAAGTTGTTACGGCTGCTGGCCCGCAGTTTGTGCTCCACCCGTACGTCGCCCGTTTCCGGGTCGATCGCCGGCTGTCCCGTAAAGGGATCCAGCTGCGGAAACTGCAGGTCTTCAAACTCGACCGTATCGGACTGGAACCAGTACTGCGGCACGCCCAGACGGCTGCTGGTCACGGCGCCGCCGGAAGCGATGAAATGATTCGCATCCAGTTGCTGCAGGACGTCCGCCTTCAAGCGCAGCAGGCCCTGGTATTCGGGCACCGGCGTCAGCACTTCGGCGTCGAGCACCACGCCGCGCCGCTCGGCCACGTTGTAGTACATCCGCTGGGCGTAAATGACGCGATCGCCCTGGCGGAACACAATGTTTCCTTCCAGGTAAAACTCCAGCGGCAGGTCGTCGCTCTGGCGGCTTTCGCCGTTGGCGACCGCTTCGCTCAGACCGGCTGCCGCCCAGATGACAATCCGATCGGTTTCAATATCCAGCTTGCCCAGGGCGTCAGCCCCTTCGACCACCACCCGTACGCCAGTGGTGATCACGGCAATCTGCTCGCCCGTTTGCGGATTGGGGAAAACGCGTCCCTGCACCCGCACGTTGCTGCGTGGACGGACAATAATCCGGCGGGCCGGAGGCCCTTCGCCAGCGGGCGTGGTGAACTGAGCCTGCTGCACCGGCGACCGGGCGTCGACCCCACGCTGGTAGATCGCAGGAATCACGGCCGGACGACCCAGGCTAACGGGCGTACGGATCTCCACGGCGTCAAATGAGTGCAGCCGTCCCAGCCAGGACGGCCCTTTCCAGGTGCGCGGGCCGGCATCGGCCTGGGTTCCCTGGGGCACGCCGGAATCAATCACCACATTCTGTTCCAGGTACAGGATCGCCCGGGAAGGACGACCGCTGTGCGCTTCGGCCCGATCGATCCAGATTACCGCCTGGTCCGCGGTCGCAACGAAGCCGCCCTGTTTGATCACGCAGTCGCCCTGCAGGCGCCACACTTCGTAACCGCCCTGGCGCCAGTGCTCGCCGTGTTCGGCCTTGATGGCGATCGCAAACCGCGGGTCGGCGGCCAGGCGATCAATCTGCTGACCCTGCACGGAATCCGCAACACCCCCAGCCAGAATCGCGGGCGCCAGGCAGACCAGCGTACGCAACAGCCCCCAGGCAACGGCGCGGAATCCGCCCCGTACGATCGCAGAATGCGTCGTCTTTTCGGGTTGTCGGTAATGCCAGGGGCTAGGAGTCAGCGTCGGCTTCCTTGCCAGCTGAGGTTGCGTTCATTTCGGAGCGACGGCCGAACAGGGATAAGGATGTCGCTAAAAAACCGAGGAAAAGCCGTCCCTTCCTGGGTCCGGCAGGCGACGTTTTTCAACGCGCGCCGCGTGGTCAAAATTCCCCGGTCCAAATAAAAACAGGCGGCGGATTATAGGAACAGGGCCCAGGCAGTGCAACCCGCTTTTAACCGGGAGAAAAGCCTTGCCGCAATGGTTTAACGCGAATCCGAATCGCCAGCGGTCGCCCCGCCCAGCAGTCGCTGATAGATCTCGCGCAGGCGACGTGTCATGGTTTCATGGCGAAACTGGTCCGTGAACCGCCGTTGACCGTTCCCCCCCAGACGTTGCCGCAACGAGGCGTCGGCGGCCAGCCTGATCAGCGCTTCCGCCAGCGGAGCCACGCTTTGCGGAGGCAGCAGAAAGCCCGTTTCGCCGTCGAGGACGACTTCCCGGGCGCCATCGATATCGTAGCTGACTGCCGGCTTGCCAGCGATCAATGCTTGCGGCAAAGCCCGCGCCAGCCCCTCGCGCAGGCTGGCATGCACCAGCACGTCCATCGCCCCCACCAGCCGCGGGATCGCACTCGGCGGAACCAGCCCGGTAAATCGGAAATGGTCCGTCAATCCGGCGTCCGCGATTCGCCGCTCGAACTCGTCCCGCAAGATGCCGTCGCCAATGAACAGGAACCGCACCTGCGGCTGCTCCCGGATCACTTGCTCCGCCGCCTCGATCACATACGTGTGGCCCTTCAGGTGGAACAGTCGGGCGATCTTGCCGATCACCACGTGTTCGTCGGTAAAGCCCAGCTCGGCCCGCACCTCCGCCCGGGTGGCGCCAGCGGCCAGCAGCGGTTCGACTTCCATGCCGCTGGATACGGTTGTGAACTTTTCCCGCGGGGCGACGCCGGCATCCACCAGCATGTCGGTCATGGCATCGGCCACGCTCACCAGAACATGACACTTCCCGGCCGCATATCGCTCCAGCTGGCAAAACAGCTGCCGGGCGACCGCCGACTGGTACGGATGAAACGGAGCCCCATGCACCGTATGCACGATCGCCGGAACCCGCAACGCATGGGCCGCCAGGCGCCCCAGGAATCCGCCTTTAGCGCTATGCGTATGGACGACGTCGGGCTGGAACGCCGTCAGCTCGCGCTGCACCGCCCATCGCGCCTGCCAGTCGCGCCAGGGATGGATCTCCCGGCGAAGCGAGGGAATTTCGACCACCGACAGGCCGGTCGTATCGTTCTGCCGCAGCAGATCCCCTTCGGGCCCCAGGGCCGGGCCGGTGATTAGCAGGACGTCATCGCCGTAAAGTCGCAACAGGTCCAGGCAATTGAACAGAGTGTTCTCCTGGGCGCCGCCCACGATCATGCGCGTGATTACGTGGGCGATTCGCATGGCTAGTAGTCGACTTTCACCAGGAACAAGCCCTGGGGCGGGGCAGTGGCGGCGCCGGCCCGTCGATCCATCGCGGCGAGCACTTCGCCTGGCCAGGATTCGGGCTGGGCTCCGCGGCCCACTTCCAGCAATACGCCGGCGATGTTGCGCACCATATTATAAAGGAAGCCGTTCGCCTCGACCTCCAGCACGACCCGATCCAGCAGGCAGGTCGGCTGCCGCTCAATGGTCAGTTCGTAAATGGTCCGCACGCGGGTTCTAACTTCCGCTTTGACCGAAGCGTAACTGGTGAAGTCGTGCTTGCCCACCAGCGCCTGGGCGGCCCGGTGCATCGCCTCGGCGTCAAGCCGGTGCGGAATGAACCAGGCGGAACGCTCCCCGAATGGGTCAGCGATGCGTCCGTCCTGATAGAAATAACGGTAACGCTTCCGGCGAGCATCACGAATAGCGTGAAAGCCGGGCGGCGCCTCGACCGCATCCAGGACCGTAATATCAAACGGCGTTTCCGCATTGAGGGCCCGCACAAATACCTCGGGCGACAGCTCCGATTCCGTCTCAAAACTGACGACCTGCCCCAGCGCATGCACGCCGGCGTCGGTCCGTCCGCTGGCGATCACGCGCATCGACTCGCCGGTGATTTTCAGCAGGGCCCGTTCCATCATCTCCTGTATGGTGCGACCGTTCGGCTGCACCTGCCAGCCCGCGTATGCAGTTCCGTCATAAGCGATAGTGAGCTTCAGAAATCGCATAAATCACGGAGACCAGGTCGCGGAGACTAGATCACGAAAAAAAGAGTCGCCGGACGTGCGTCGCTTCGCACCGCAAAGAGACGCGTGCTTTCGCGGGGGACGTCGACTACATGACTGCCGGATTCTGCTTCCTCGTTTCAACGAAGAACAAGCGCCGGAAAGTCGACTTTCACTCCGTGAAAGATCGCGTTCTTTTGCGGAGCAAAAGACGACTGACCGTCGACTTCCGTCAGTTAAAGGTTTCTCGTTCCGAGCAAAAGACGACCGACCGTCGACGCTCACCGACCGGCCCGCGCGGCCGTGTCGGCATGGAGAGTAAGGCGAAATTCGACCAACCGCTTAGACGGCGGCCTGGCTGGCGACCAGCAGCTCGGCGATCTGGACGGCGTTGGTCGCGGCCCCTTTGCGGAGGTTGTCGCTGACACACCAGAAGGTGATGCCGTTGTCGCTCGACAGATCCTCGCGGATGCGGCCGATGAATACATCGTCTTTCTGGTTGCAGTTTTTCGGCATCGGGTACTGGCCGGAAGCCAGATCGTCGATCACTGTAATGCCGGGCGCCGCTTCAAACAGTTTGCGAGCTTCGGCGGCGGTAAGCTTTGTTTCCGTTTCCACCAGGATGCTCTCGCTGTGGCAGTTGCTGACCGGCACGCGGATGCAGGTGGGGCAAACGCGGATCGTATCGTCGCCGAAGATCTTATGCGTCTCCCAGACCATCTTCATTTCTTCCGATGTGTACTGCTCGTGCTTCGGTCCGCCAATCTGCGGGATCAGATTGAAGGCCAACGGGTGGGCGAACGTTTCGTACTTGTACGCATCGCCCGACAAGGCGGCCTGGGCGCCCTGCTTGAGATCGCGTTCGCCGGCCAGGCCAGCGCCGGAAGCCGCCTGGTAGGTGCTGACGACAACCCGTTTAATACGGGCGGCCGCGTGCAGCGGAGCCATCGCCACGACCATTTGCGTGGTCGAACAGTTGGGGCTGGCGATGATGCCTTTGTGCTGGTGGATCGCTTCCGGATTGACTTCGGGCACGACCAGGGGGACGTCTTTCTGCATGCGGTGGAAGCCGCTTTCATCGACCACCACAGCGCCGCGTGCTACGGCCCAGGGGCAGAATTCGGCCGCGACTTCGTCGGGCGTGCTGGCAATCACCAGATCCACGTCGTCAAATGCTTCGGGGCACAGTTCTTCCACCGTGTACGTTTTTCCGGCGAAGTCAAGCGTCGTCCCTGCCGAACGCTTCGACGCGAGGAACTTGATCTTTTTGAAGGGGAATTTTCGTTCTTCCAGCAGCTGCCGAACGATCGTTCCCACCGCGCCTGTGGCGCCCACTAAAGCCAAGCTCTCGTACACCGAAATGGTCCTCCACAAGGTCGAAGAAGCGTTCCGCCCCTTCCAGAAGTTCGCCGCCAAAACCAGAAGGAATTCCTGGCCCCATCGACACGATTTAACCTACTAATCTAGTCCGCGCCCGGCTGATCGACAATGCGTAATGAGAAAAGCGATACGAAAACCGACGCCGACGCCAAACGACGAATGCGAGCGACGCAAAGCAAACGGCCGGCAGAAAATGTCTGCCGGCCGTTCGTGACTGTTTGCAAATCCTGGCCCTCAGGAGCCGTGAGGATTACAGCTTGGGCAGCTTCTTCTTCGGTCCTTCACGCTCCAAACGACGGGCTTCGTCGTTTTTGGCGGCGGCGTTGTTGTTGCCGCCTCCACCCATGCCGGGTTTCATCGGGGCAGGGGGGGCCGTGTAGGATTCCACCAGCTTCCAGCCGATCGGTTTTTCCAGTTCCTGCGAGGCGATCAGGGCCCAGGGGGTGCCCGGGTGATCTTCGACCACGCGGGTCAGATACTCGAGGGCCCTTTGCTGCATTTTCTCAGTACGGCTGTCGAGGACCATTTCGTTGTCGCCTTCGAGCTTCCAGGTATTGCTCTTGGGATTCTCGAACTTTTTGCCCGACTTCAGCTGGGCCAGCATGGCGTTGTAGGACTGGGTGCGAACGTAAACGGCCAGCACCTGCCCCATCGCCAGGTCGTAACCGGCCTGCCAGCGGGGAGCGATTTCTTTCTCGCGATCGCCTTCGCCTTCGGCCAGGATGCTGTACAACTGGACCGCTTTGGGCATCAGTTTGGCGGCGTCTTTCTGGGATTCCGTCAGAGAGTTGACAAAGGCAGCTTCGTCGCGGCGTTCAAAGGTCAGCTGCGGGTTTTCCAGCTCTCCCACCCAGGTGGAGTTGGCAGCCATGACCAGCGAGGCGCGGGCCTTGTTGGCCATCAGCCGTTTCTTGTACTCGTTTGCCGAGACATAGTCGGGCTTGTAACGCCGCATCACTTCCGGGTCAAAAAAGTGACTCAGGTGCGAAGAGAAGTTGCCGATCTCGCCGCGGCGGACTTCGCGGTTGACGTTGCGGTTGGGATGCACGGTGAAAAAGATGCCGCTCGTTTCATAACACAAGCGGGTCAGGGCGAACGGTCCAAAACCGGAGTCGATCGGCGACCGCATTTCGGACTGGGCCGAGAAACCAATCTTCACCCGTTCAGGGGCCAACGATTCCGGACCCTGGCTGACAACGCCCCAGTCCTGGTCGTAACCCAGCGACGGGTCGATCTTTACCTGGGTCTCTTCCTGACCGAACGGAGCCGGCACGCCGACCACGTAAACGGGCATCTGGTACTTGCGGCAGAGCGCCACGGTTTGATCCAGGCCTTCGGTATCGTCGCCCCGTTCGTCGGTGATGCAAATGATCATAACGTTCCGTTCCGGCTCGCCGGTGAGCGGGTTCGGGGAACGCAGGTGCTTGTATTTGGTGGCGGCCATGTGGACCGCGGTGAAAACGCGTTCGGTGCCGGCTTCCAGCGGCAGGCCAGCGACCGCTTCTTTGATTTCCGCGAGGTTATCCACGCCGTCCTCATTTTCCAGTGCGACGGTGATCTTTTCGCCAAAACCGATAACCTGGGTCAACAGGGGCTTGTCGGCATGCTTGGTAAAGGCCGAGTTTTCCGAAGCCTCAAGCACGCCCAGTTCTTCGTAAATCCGGTCAAAACGGGAAGAAATGTCCTGCCGCTGCTGCGCCAGGCTGAGCGACTGGTCAAACAACCAGACCACCAGCGTTTTCCGCTCTTCCAGCGACAGCAGAATCTCGTGGGTGATGCGATCCACGGCGCCGACCGCCCCGGTGGCGCCTTCGCCCGAGGCGCCCGTCACCGCGAGGTTCTCGTTGAAATGCAGGCCTGTGGCGATCGCGACGGTTTCGTTGATTTCAATCTTGGCGTGGTCTTGAATTTCGAGATCCAGCGGGCTCGGCACATCGGAAATGTCCGACAGCACGGCAGCCATCGACATCGCTTCGGTGATGCCCTGCTCGCTGTTGGCGCCGATTTCTTCCTGGGGACGCTCGTTCGAGAACACGTTCTCGATCGGGTCCACGGATTCATCAATCAGCTCTTCCGGCTCCGGCGGCGTCACAATGGCGATCTGCTCCGGGTCCAGATGCTGGGCCAACGGCGTCAGCGCCAGCGCGAACATCAGGCACAGATGGAACACCATGCTCACGAGCCAGTAGGGAGCGTCGCCATCGAAGGGAGTTTCCTCTTCGCCGGTGCGTTGCTGCCACCAGGTTCGAAGCATTTTCAGAGGATTCACGAAGAGTCTCCTGCGAGGGACAATCGAAAAGCTGTAATCTTAACGGCAATACTTGCCAGCGCTGCCGAGCGAACGCTCTGCCAAACGCCATTGGCGCCCCGGAACGGACCGCCTTTATACCTTACAAAATCTATCGTTATCTAGCGTTTACCCGTTTCCCCCGCCTGATCGACAGCGAAAACAAGCCACATGGTTGTTCTGGAACGGGGTGGAAAAGACGCACAGATGGTCGTCTGGGAGCCACCCCCATGCCAATGTATCAAAAAGTTCGATCGATTGTTACAAGAATTTTCGAATTCTTGCCCCGCCCTGGAAGGGGAATCGTCCAGGAAGGATTTCGATCTTTAAACTAGCGGGCCAGAGGCGGAAAAGTACTCTCGCGATTTTTGAACCCTGCCGAAAACGTCGGTTATTCGTCCCTTTCGCCTGCCGAGCCTTCTTCACCGCGGTCGCTTGCCAGGCGACCTTCGCGCCCCGCCGAGCATTTCACTCCCGCCTCCAACCCACAAGAGGGGGCGTTTTCCTGGCTGACCGCAGGGAGGGGAAAACAGTTCCGCCAGCCACTGACCAGAAACCCTGACCAGGAACCCTGACCAGGAACCGAACCTTCCCCCTCTCTTGCTGGCAAACCCTCCTCGCTGGCAAACCCTCCTCGCTGGCAAACCCTAGTGCATCAGGAGAGATGTCGGTTTTCATTGACCTGGAACCCCATTCGTTTTACGATAACGGGGTGGTGTCGAGGGGCTTCTTCCTGGCAGGCAGCAGGGCGGCGACTTGCGGACCGCTTTGAAATTGCGCCGGAGATCCTTCGCCTTGCGGAAATCTGCCGCCCTCGAACGACCACAATCAGGGAAATCTGGGCCACGACAGCTTTTCAAATCACGATCCATACACGCAAGCGGGGCTTTCGAACGGCTGCTTGCGACTTACTCAATTGAGGTGGGAAATGCGGAATCCATATCGCGTCGGCGCCAGACTGTCGACCTGGGTAGTCATGCTGCTCGTCGCTCTGGCGCTCGGCGCACCGGTCACGGCCCAGGCACAAGAAGAAAAAGAGAAGAAGATCCCTGCCCCAGAAACGCTCGTCCTGCCCACCAAGGACGGCGTGCTGCTCGCCTGCACCTGGTACGGTAGCATCGAAGGGAAAAAGGCAGTGCCGATCATCCTCATGCATGGGGAAGGCGGAAACCGGAAGCAGTTCGACGCCCTGGCCAGCAAGCTCCAGGGACTGGGTTTCGCCGTCATCTCCTTCGACATGCGCGGCCATGGCGACAGCAACCGGATGCAGAATAACCGGGAACTCCCCGCGCCGGAGCGCATGAATCGCCTGCAGTGGGAAGCGGTGGTGGGATTCGACCTGCAGACGGTCAAGCAGTTCCTGCTGGACAAGAACGATAACGAAGAGCTGAATATCGATGCGCTCGGCATGGTGGCGGCCGATATGAGCGCGATCCTGGCCGTGAACTGGGTGCTGCTGGATTACAGCTGGACAGACCTGCCGGGACGGCGCCAGGGAAAAGACATCAAAGCCCTGGTGCTGCTCTCCCCGCAACGCAGTTTCAAAGGAATGTCGCTCGTTCCGCGAACCTTGCTAAGCGGACCGATGGCGGTGCAATCGGTGCTGATCACGAACGGCTCGCAAGAACCCGGGCCCCATGCTGACGCCCTGAAAATCTATGAAACCTTGCGACAAACCCACCCAGAGGCCCCCGCGGCTCAAAAGCGAGCCAACGAGATGCTCTTCATGGTGGAGAAGACAACGAAGCTCCAGAGCGTCGCCCTGCTCGACCCGAAACTCAGCCTGGGCGTCGACAATATGATCGCCGCTTTCCTGAAATGGCGGCTGGTCGATCGCCAGGAGAATTTCCTCTGGGCGTCACGCAAGCCGGCCGCTGGCAATTAGTTGGCCGTATCGGAACGCAGCGGAATGACAATCCTGATCCCCAGACGCAGCACCTGGGGATCGTCGATCTTGTCCCGATTGGCGGCCAGGATCTCGCCGGCCAGGGCCGGATTGCCCAGGTATTCAAACGCCAGCCCCTCCAGCGTATCGCCATCGACAATGCGGTGCTCGAGCGTTGTTGGCGCCTCTTCCGCCGGGGCTTCCTCTCCCAGGCCCGACCAGCGATCGCGGGAACCTTCGCGTTCGCCCACGGCAGGGCGATAATCGCGGGCATCCAGCAGCGACGCCTCGGCGGAATCCGAAGGCGATAATAGCGATTCGTACGCATTCCCCATCGCCGGCGGAGCGGCCGAACGCTGCTGGCTGGGCGGCAACGGGGCCGCCAGGGCGGCGTCGGTGTTCGCTTTTTCCGGATCGGCCAGGGCGGCCGTCTCTGAGCGCTGCTCCAATCCCACCGCAGGCGATTCGTACGATTCCAGCGGAGCCTGCAGCGGAGTGAAATTCTCCACCTTGTTGCCGCCGACCAGTCGTCCTACGCCAATCCCCAGCGCGGGCGCCACCGCGGTGTCGTTGCTATCGCGAGAACGTAAAAAGGGCAAAGCGCCCACACAGGCGACGGCGACCGCCAATGCGGCATACGCCAGTCGATGTACGATCGGCATCGAATCCTCCCCAAAGCCCCGCCAGTGCACATAGCAGGGCGACAAATGGTCGGCACGAACGTATCCCGCCAGCGCGCAGCAAGGGCAGGGCGGCAACTGCGGGATTTGTCCGTAGTCATCTTCGACGAAGAGTGGGCGGGTCCTTGAGCATTTTTTCAATTTGCCAGAAAAAGACGGCAAAAAGACCGCAAAAAATGGGCGAAAACACCGCAAAAAACTCTGCTCAGCGGATGCCCAGAATCTTATGCGTTTGCAGACTCAACCGCCAATGAGGATGGCGCCGGCAGTATTCCATCGCCTGCTCCGTGTTCTGCTCGGCAGTGGGACTATCCAGCGGCTGCAGATAAAAGTGGCGAAAATCCAGCCCCACAAAGTCGGCCGGATCCAGGTTCGCCTGGGGGTACACCAGTTTGAGTTCGTCCCCCTGGGTAATCGCCAGGCGGGCGCCCGCTTTGGGACTGACGCACACCCAGTCAAAGGCGGCGGGCAAGGGCAGGGTGCCGTTGGTTTCCAGCGCGACTTCCAGCCCTGCGTGGTGCAACGCCTCCAGCAAAGCGGCGTCCGCCTGAAGTAACGGCTCGCCGCCGGTCAGCACGACAAACGGTCGTTCGGCGTGATCCTGCGGCCAGTGCTGCAGCACGGCCTCGGCCAGATTGGCCGCCGTTTCAAATCGACCTCCGCCGGGGCCATCGATGCCGACGAAATCGGTGTCGCAGAAACCACAAACGGCCCTCGCGCGATCGGCTTCCCGACCCGTCCACAGATTGCAGCCTGTCAGACGGCAGAAGACCGCCGGTCGACCGGTCTGGGCCCCTTCCCCCTGGAGGGTGAAGTAGATTTCTTTCACAGAGTACGCCATTTCCCAATCCTAAGCAGAACGCCGCTTGCTGTTAAGACCCTGTCGCTCCGTCATCTGGCTGCCGTATTGGCGCTTTCCTTAGCCCTTGCATCAACGGCCCCTTATTGAATTACTGGAGCCATCCCGGCGACCGGGCCGATGGTAGGGAAACAGGCAATGCCCCAGCCCCAACTGCCCCTTATGCAGGAGGATCATCTCGTGGGCTCTGGACTTTTGTTACTGGCGTTACTTTCCACGTATGCGGCCGCTCCCGTCGAAACGGTCATTGGCGAATCCGTCGATCTGATTGAGATCAATCATTTCTACGATGAACAAGGCCGCCTGGTCTTTGACCAGGTCATCTTTTACGACTGGTCGGAAGAACGGTCCTGTTACGCGGTTCGCGCCTGGCGCCTGCTGAAAAAGCGGGAACAGGCCCCCACCCGCGACTGGCGAACAGGCGATTATCGAGCGATGTGGCGCGACGGCGAAACGCTTCGCGAAATCCGCTCTCCCGCCATGCGGATCAGCTGGACGCAGTACGACCCCGAACTGCGCAACCGGGAGATTCTGCCCAAAGAAGACCGCCGCGACTTCGTCAAGGTTCACCCCAAACCTCGCTGACGAAGCAGCCAACACGAACCGGCGGGCCTGGCCCCTGCCTTTACTGCCCGGCGCGTCAGCGCTGGGCGTCGTAGGCCGGGTTCAGCTGGTAATGGATCGTCCCTTTGATGGCGTACGGCTGGCCGTCGTATTCGGCCTCGATCGTAACCGGTTCATCGGCAGGCAGCGTTTTGTCCAGTCCTTTTTCGCGACCCGCATAAATACGCTCCGGATCGCGCGGCAGCGTCAGCAGGGTCTCTTCGATATCGCCAAACGGCGCCTGCCAGCCTTTCAAATGCTGCTTGCCGGCCATCGGCACGCCACTGGGGAACCAGCCGTACACCTTGCCGCCGAGCAGCTTCTTCCCGCTGACCAGCCGGTCGTTGCTGTAAATCATGGCGAGGACCAGCGGTTTGTCGCTGCTGTTTTTGACAAAGTGACGCACGCCCAGGTCGTCGCTGACCTTCCGGACCGTCACGCCCGGCGGCAGGGATTTGGCGTCAATCGAGAGCGTATAGCTGTAGCGGGAAGGCGGCGGCGCCGGTTTCCCGGGCCGCTGCGCCGCGGCCGCCGCTGCGAAGAACGTCGACGCCAGGACGGCGGAGCAAAGCAGTACCAATCGCATGGAGTTCTCCCAGCAGGAAACAGGCGGACAATCAGGTCGTGGCGGGGATCTTCTTCCCCTCCTTTTTTGGCGGCAACGGGGGCAACGCTTCTTCCAAAACGCCGGCCGCTTTCGGCCAGATGAGCACCGCCTCGACGACCATCCAGATCTGCAGGGCCAGCAGCAACACGCCAAAACTGAAGAGCAGGTACTTCCCCGTCGGCAGCCAGCCGGAATCGGCGTTGAACATCTGCCACAGCATGGCCCAGACCGGCGTCAGCAGCATCAACAGCATCGGAATCACAGCAAACAGCACCGGCTTGCTGCGGCGCCACAGGTAAAACACAATCACCATAAACGCCAGACCAGCCAGCAGCTGGTTCGTCGCCCCGAATAGCGGCCACAGAATCAGCCCCCCCGTTCCCCAGTCGCCGCCTTTACTGGCGGGCATCGCCGCCAAAGCCCCCGCCAGCACCAGGGCGAACGCGGTCGCCGCATACTTGTTGGTGAGCGGGCGAATGTGCAACGTCTCCGCCAGCTCCTGCACCACATACCGCTGCAGACGTGTCGCCGTATCAAGCGTGGTGGCGGCGAAACTGGCGACCAGCACCGCGATGATGCCCACGCCGAAGTCGATCGGAATCCGCAAGGCAGTCAGGAAGTTGGCGCCGCCGTCGATGAACGCGGCCAGCATGTACGGCAACTTCTGCGACGCCCAGCCCTTCTGGACGGTCGTCTCGCCGGTGGTTGCATTAACCGTGGTCCGGGTGTTCGGATAATAGGCCAGCCAGGCCGCGTGACCCACGACCGGAGCGCCGGCGGCGTCGACCGCGTACTCTCGCAGGTGCGTCGTTCCGACCCCCTGCAGCTGGCCCATCCCGACTCCGGCGCAACAGGCCAGAATCACGATCACCGCCAGCCCGCCTTCCAGCAGCATCGCCCCGTAACCGACATACTGGGCGTCTTTCTCATTGGCGATCTGCTTGCTGGTCGTGCCGCTGGCCACCAGGCAATGGAAACCGCTCACGGCCCCGCAGGCAATCGTAATGAACAGCATCGGCCAGATCGGCGGAGTATCAGCCGGCGTGTCATAGTTATAAGCCGGAGCCGAAAAAATGTCGGCCGTATTGCTCCACCCGGCCACGACCAGCCCCAGCATCAGCAACCCCAGGGCGACCACCAGCTCATGGCTGTTGATATAGTCCCGCGGCTGCAGCAGCGTCCAGACCGGCAGCACCGAAGCGAAAAAACAGTACACAAACAGGACCAGCGTCCAGATCACCACCGCGTCAGCCGGGTTGACCGGCAAGGAAAGCGGCAAGTAATACGCCCCGACATAAATCGCGCCGTACATCACCGCCAAAGCCAGCAGCGAAGGAACCAGCAGCCCCCCGCCGCGGCGATAAACCCAGTAACCGATCGCCACCGCCAGCGGGATCTCGATCCAGACCGACAGCACCGACTGCGGATAGAGCTTGAAAATAATCGCAATCACCAGCCCAAAAATGGCCAGCACGATCGTCAAAGCAAAGAACAAAATCAGCAGGAACAGCACCTTCGCCCGGGGGTTGATCAGCCGACCAGCAACCTCGCCGATCGTTTGCCCGCGGTTCCGCAGCGATACGACCAGCGAACCCATATCATGCACGGCGCCGACAAAAATAGAGCCGAAAATCACCCACAGCAGGGCCGGCAGCCAGCCCCAGAACACGGCGATGGCAGGCCCCACAATGGGCCCGGTGCCGGCGATGCTGGTAAAGTGATGGCCGAAGATGATCTCTTTTTTGGTCGGCACATAATCCACGTCGTCGCGCATTTCCTCCGCGGGAACAAGCGCCTCGCCATCCAGCGAAAACACCTTTTTCGCCAGCCAGCGGCCGTACGTATGGTAAGCCAGGATAAAGCCGAAAAACGATGCAACAGCAATGAGCAGCGTGCTCATGGAGGGGGTGCTCTCAGCAAAGGTAGAGAAGGGCAATTGGGGTAGCCCGTTAATTTACCACACCAGGCCCACGGTCAACAACAACGCGAGCCCAAGGAAGGCGGCGTCGCTTGCCCGAGCGCGCGGGAAATGCTAAACCACATTCAGCGCAGGCGGCATTTCGATCATCGCTTCGTCTAACGGCGATCCTCGTTTCCTCTAAAGAAAATCAGGTCGAACCTGGCTGCGAACCTCGCGGGAGAGTTTCGATGCAGCGGCGATATTTGCTGGCAAAGAATTGGCAGGCAGGCGGCCTGGTGCTGGTCTGTTTGCTCGGCTGGAGTTGCTCGAAAACAAGCTCCCCGCCGCCATCGGGTTTCCCCAATGCGCAGACCGCAACAGATCCGCCGGCCAGCAGCGCGCAGGCGCCGGCAAAGGTTGCTGGCGCGCCTTTGGAATCCGCCGACGACGAATCTGTCGAGCCGAATCCCCCCCTCCCCGCCGCGGTGATCGAGAAGCTGGTCGTCCCGCCGGCGGGCGCCGCCCCCTATGCCGTGGCCGCGCTTCCCAGCGGGCGAATGGCGATCGGCTACAACGACGGCCAGACACGGATCTGGAATACCCAGTCCGCCCAGGTCGAACAAACGCTGCCCGGCATCGAGGGCATCGTGCAGGCTATCGCCGCTGCAGCCGATGGCAAAGTCTTGGCCGTGGCGACGGACCAGCTGGTAGTGGTCTGGGATCTCTCCGACATGGAAAAGCCGCAGGAAAAGCTCCAGATCAAGGACCATGAAACCCCGGTGATGGCGGTCGCCGTTTCACGTGACGGACAACGCCTGGCAACGGGCGGCCTTGATGGCTCCGTGAAGATCTGGAATGCCGCCGATGGCGCCGAACTGCACGCCCTGCAGCCCGACAACCAGGGTATTGGAGGGCTGGCGTTTAATCACGACGGCAAAATCCTTGCTACCGCAGGCGGTAGCAGCGTGATTCGCCTGTGGGATACGGACCAGGGCGAGGAGATCGGCCGTCTGCAGGGGCACGCAAAAACGGTGCAATCGCTCCGTTTTTCGCACGACGGAAAATCACTGGCAAGTTGCGACTGGAACAGCCTGGTCATTCTATGGGATGTCGCTGAGCGAAAGCCGCGGCGCTGGTTGCGGGGCCATACCCAGATCGTGTTCGATGTCGATTTCTCGCCCGACGATCAGATCCTGGTTTCCGGCGGCAGGAACGACGGCACGGTGCGGCTTTGGCAGGTGAGCAACGGCGCACCACTGCGCACGATCGAACTGGGCGGCCCTGGAAACAAGAACTACGTCAGCATTTCCCATGTTGCATTCACCAGCGACGGCGACAAGGTTTGTGCGGCCGCCACCTTCGAGGCGTACCTCCTGTCGCTGGAGAAAATGCTCGCGGCGCCGGCGCTCGAGAACACCCTCGCGCAGCGCCTCGGTAGCATCGGCGGGACGCTCGAAGAGGGCGAGGAAACCGCGGCGACTTTTAACTATCTGCCCGTCGATGACAACGTGTTCGAGCTGCTTCGCCAGGTCAAGGACCTGCAACGGCTGCATCTTTCCAGCAGCAAGATTTCGGACGCGGCGTTTGATGACGTCGCCAGCTTCCGCGAACTGCGATCACTGAATTTAAGCAGCACCGCCATCAGCGACGCCGGCGTGGCAAAGCTGGCCGCGTTGCCGCATCTCGAAACGCTTGATCTGGCGTTCACAGCCATCACCGACAAGGGGCTGCAGTCGATTGCCCGCATGCCTGCCCTGATCCATCTCAATCTGCGCAGCGCCGACAACGTTACCGACGCCGGCGTCGCCCATTTGGCGCGTCTGTCGACGCTGCGTGTGTTGAATCTTGGCGGGACGGAGATCACCGACCAGGCCGTTGCCGAAGCAGCCAGCCTGGAACATCTGCAAGAGCTGTATCTGCTCGGCTGCAAAAAACTAACCAGCGCAGCGATGGCGCCTTTGGCGAAGCGACCGAGCCTGAAAACGCTGAATATCAACCTCACCCCCATCGGCGACGAAGGCCTGGCCTCCTTGGAATCGCATCCTGGGTTAAGCGTGTTATCCCTGGCTGTCACGCCGGTAACCGACGCCGGCCTGGCGACTATCGCCACCGTCGAACAACTTACGCAGCTGAACCTGGACGGCTGCCAGAGCATCACCGACCAGGGCGTCGCGCAGCTGGCCCGTCTCAAGCAGTTAGAAACCTTATGGATCAGCGGCTGCCCTTTAGTCACCGCAGAAGCAATCGCCAAACTACAAACGGAGCTGCCCGAACTGCATATCAATCACTAACGGCATCGCCAAAACGGGCCCAGCGCCCGCCAGCTGCAGGCCTCCGAAAAAAGCCTACCCAATTTTTGACGATCAGCAGGTGCTGGCGTTCCAAGGTTTGGGCGGCCCCTTTTGATCCCAACAATTAATGGGTGGCCCCGCTTTCCTTGACATCGGACGAATAGGATGCTGGAGAAGATGATGCCAACAGTTGTATTTAGCTTTTTGACACCAGCAAACATTCGAAGCTCAGAGATTGCGAAATCGTTCTTTGAATCCGTGAACACCGATCTCAACGGAGCTTCGTTGGGAAAGTACGGCGAAGTTGAGCCGTTGTCACGAGATTTTGCGAACGATTTGGATGGGGCGTGCAAATTGTGGGAGCAAAACCTATTCTGGAGCGAGACCCAGAGAAAAGGTTCGGGGGCGGTCCTTCATGGGACTTCACGTCGTCACACAAATCTAAGTTTCTACTTTGACACGCCAGCACCAGATGGTCCAGCCTGGATAAAATTCTTGACGTCAGTCAGCCATCTTCTCGCCGTTGATTATTCGTCGGTACACTTTTTTGATAAGAAGAGCCGAACGGAGGAAGACGAAGTGCTTGAGGGGATTACCTCCCATGACATTCAAGAGTCGCTGCCTACTATTGCCTGGGCTGGTTGCTTTGGAAAACCCTATGTCGAACTCATTGGAAAGGACGATTTTGAATCATCAGGTTTTGTGGTAGTCGAGCCAATTACGGAGAGTCTCATTTTCTGTCAACTGACATCAGACCCTCTTGACTATATCGACAACTATGAGACGTTCCGATCACGACAGGATTCTGTGAAGTCAATCTTGGGGAAAGATTATTTTCTCGGTGCTCCGAATGCAACTGTTCCAGATTTCCAGTTTGAGCATGAGGTTGCATAACGCTGTGTTTCGAGAAGGGGGCCAGCCATAATCTGGCGATTCGAAGTCGGATTGCAAGCCGGTTTGCGGCGTCATGCCGTGGAAATTCACTGCGGGCACAAGATGCAGGGCTTCTCGCCAGGACGGCGTTGCCACGATGACGTTGCCGCGACCGGGAAGTTGCGGTCCGGTTGCCTGGCAGATGGCCTGCCTGGCAGATGTGGGACGCACGAAAAACGGCCCTTCCGAGAAAGGGCCGTTGGCGTGTTTTGTCTGGTGTGACCGCTGCGGGAGGCGATTACTCTTCGATCTTGGCGGTCGCTTCGCAGACGACCGTCGCACTGCCGAGATCGGTTTCGATCACGATCTGGGCGGCCATTTCGCCCGGAGTGGCCGGAGCGGTAAAGGTGATCGGCACAAACTGCAGGGTCTTCGCTTCGCCGCTGGGCGGCTTGGCGGTGAAGCAGTCGCCGTTGCAGCGGACGTCGGTCACGCGGAAAGGTTTTTTGCCGCGAATGATCAGCTGTTTGTCGACCGTCTGGCCCGGTTTGACAACGCCGACGAACCAGGCGGCCGGGCTCAGGGTCAGCGGGCTGTTCACAATCGCTTCCACGCCAATCGGAATGGTCGGACGAGCGCGGTCGTTCGTCACCAGGTTCAGCTGGTCGCGGAGATAGCCGGCCGGGGCGTCCCCTTTGAGGGTGACGTGCATGTCGTAAACCACGCGCGATCCGCCGCGGCTGACTTCGTCCAGGCGAACCAAAAGGTTCGGGTTGGCGCTGCGCACATCGTTGATCTTCCAGTCCGTGCGGCCAGTAAAATTGACCTGCACGCGACGAGCCACTTCCGCACCCTGGTCGACCGAGCCAAAATCGACCAGCCCGGGCTGGAAGACCACATCGCTATGGATGTAACCCTTTACGCTCAACTGGACTTCGGCGTAATACGGCTTGTCGATCGTCACCGTCAGGGTGGCGCCGCGCTGGCCGAGGAAGGTGTCGGTGTTGAAATGCGCGATCACGGCCCCTTTTTCCCACGTGTTGAGCGTGTCCTTGGTGACACGGGGCGTGGTGCAGCCGCAGCTGGTGCGGACGCCGGAAATGTGGATTGGTTCTTTGAAAATGTTCTGCAGCTCAAAGGCGTACTCGGTTTTGGCGCCGCGGGCCACATCGCCAAAATCATGCGAGGTGGCGGTGAACATTTTGCGGGCCCATTCCTGGGCGGTAGCCTGCTGGGTCAGGGCCAGAAGCAGACAGGGGGCAATCAGAAGAAAGCGAATCATGAGGTGGTCTCCCTATTGTTTCCGTCGATCAGTGAAGGCCTTGCTGCCAATGCAAGAATCGGGCCAAATGCCAGGCAGGCCCTCATTTCCTGAATCCGCGAAAGTGCGTCGAAGGAAGGTTGTAGCGTCAGGGACGTCGCACGGAACCCATTCCGAGCGACGGCGGCGGTAGCCAGTGCAGGTGGGAACACTCGATTGGAGAATCGAGCGTTGAGGAACACTAGGTTCCATTCCGGCCTCCGTCAAAAAATCGGGTTCTGGCTTTCCCCGTTCAGGAAAAACGGGATTTCCCCGCCTGGCTCAACGGGGACCGCTACGCTCCTCAAGGATCCGGCAGGATAGTATGCCGGATACTTTGCATGATCTCACCCCCCGGTTTCCGGGTCGACCCGACGGTTCGCTGGCTATAATCGGAACATCCTATCGCACACCAAAACGCCAGGAACAGGGGGAAGAACCTGGCAGATCCGAGTGATTAATGGGTATTTATAGGGTTCCCCAGGCGGGTGACGCTTCTTCCCTAGCTTACCGTTTTATTCCGGCTATTGTATGCTTCTGTCGGTTTTTAGGCAATTTCGTCTTGAATCGATTTTTCGTCCCGTCCACATTGGGACTCGAATACAGTTTCTTTCGGGACAAATGCGCGATACCATAATCCAAAACATTCGTAGACACTTATGTTTTTTCGACGCGTAGGGATTGTGTCGAATGCGTTGCGGCGGAAGGTCCGTCGCAAACTGTTTGGCGGTCGTATTTGAACACTTGTCGGCTGGAAGCATCGAGCCGTTCGCTTTTGGAGGAGTTCTCGAGATGTCGCCCCTTTCTTTTTTCCATGCGACCGACAGAGTCATCGCCCTGCTGCTGTTACTGTTGATCGCGACGATCGGCTGCACCCCTGGCAGCGCGGCGTCCCCGGTGCTGGCTGCGCTGCCAGGCCAAAGCGACGAGGCGGGATCCTCGGATTCGGTCGACGCAGAGGACGCCGCCGAAGAAGCGGTCGACGAAATGCGCACGCTGCCCGTCGCCGCCGACGCCGACCACCCGTTCCCCAACCGCGGTCCGGCCCCCGACTTTCCCAAAGGGCTCACCTGGCTGAATACGGCCAAACCGATCCACGTGAACGACCTGAAAGGGAAGTTCGTCCTGCTGGATTTCTGGACTTACTGCTGCATCAACTGCATTCATATTCTCCCGGAGCTGAAAAAGCTGGAACACGCTTACCCCAACAACCTGGTGGTGATCGGCGTGCACTCGGCCAAGTTCGAAACGGAAAAAGGGAGCGACAACATCGCCTCCGCCATCCTGCGTTATGAGATTGAACACCCGGTCGTCAACGACAAGGACCACCGCATCTGGAACTTGTATGGCGTGAACAGCTGGCCTTCGATTGTGCTGATCGATCCCGAGGGGAATTTCGTCGGTCGGGCCAGCGGCGAATTCAAGTTTGAAACGATCGATCGCCTGCTCAAACAGGTGGTGCCGTACTACCGCAAAAAGAAAACCCTGGACGAAACGCCCGTGCGGTTTGAGCGGCTGGCGTATGACGCCAAGGAAACCCCGCTGCAGTTCCCGGGCAAAGTGCTGGCCGACGAAGCCAGCAACCGCCTGTTCATCGCGGACAGCAACCACAACCGGATCGTGGTCACCGACCTGGCCGGCAAACTGATCAACACCATCGGGTCAGGCGAGATTGGCGAAAACGACGGCTCCTTCGCCGAAGCCACCTTCGACCACCCCCAGGGGATGGCGCTCCGCGGCAACCTTTTATATGTCGCCGACACGGAGAACCACCGTCTGCGGAAGATCGACCTGGAAAATGGAACGGTCGCCACCATCGCCGGCACGGGCGAACAGGGCGGGCTGCCCTTTCCCGGTGCGGAAGAAATGCGAGCCGGCGGCGCCGCGCCCAAGCGGTTTGTCGGACTGCCCCGGCGGACCGCGTTGAACAGTCCCTGGGCGCTGCACATCCACGGCGAAGACCTGTATATCGCCATGGCCGGGCCGCACCAGATCTGGAAGATGCCTCTGGATGAATCTGAAATCGGCCCCTACGCCGGCAACGGTCGGGAAGATATCGTCGACGGCGCCTTGCTGCCCGATGAACCGTACCAGGCCGAAGGTCTGCGCGGCGGCGGACTGGTGACCTTTTCCGCCTTTGCCCAGCCCAGCGGCCTCGCTAGCGACGGCGAATGGCTGTACGTGGCCGATAGCGAAGGCAGCTCCATCCGCGCCGTTCCGTTCGATATGAACAAGCCCGTGCAGACCCTCGTCGGCACCAGCAACCTGGTCGCCGGTCGCCTGTTTGAATTCGGCCTGGTCGACGGCGCCCGGGACAAAGCCAAGCTGCAGCATCCGCTGGGGGTCGCCTGGCACGATGGCAAGGTCTATGTGGCCGACACCTATAACAACGCCATCCGGGTCGTCGACTGCCGGACCGGCGCGGTGCAAACCGTGGCGGGAGTGAGAGCGCCCGACCCGGACTCCGGCATACTGACCGGCCAGCCGGGCGACAGCGACGAAGACGGCTCGTTCGATGAACCGGCCGGTCTCAGCTACGCCGGCGGCAAACTGTATGTGGCCGACACCAACAACCACGCCATCCGCGTGATCGATCTCGCGACGAAGAAAACGTCGACGCTGCAGATCGCCGGCCTGGCGGCGCCCGGTCCTGCCGAATCGGTCAAAAAGAAGCCCGACTTCACCAAAGCCCGCAAGCACTTGCTGCCCACGACCAAGGTCCGCCCTGTCGACGGCAAGGTCGTGCTGAAGGTGAAATTCCAGCTGCCTGCCGGCTGGAAGATCAACGAACTGGCGCCGATGCAGTACTATCCCGACTCGCCCGAAGCGACCGGCCCGATCGATCGGGAAGCGCTGGGCGATTTTGTCGAAGTCGAGAAACCGACCAGCGAGTTCACCGTCGCCCTGCCGGTCGCCGCCGACGGCGTCGACACGGTCACCATTGGCATGAACTATTACTACTGCCAGAAAGACGGCGGCCTGTGTAAGATCGGCTCTGTCATCTGGACGGCGCCGCTGGAAATTTCCAGTACGGCCGCCGACACCGAGGTCGAGCTGGAACACAAGATCATCACCTTCCCGTAAACCGGGAAACGTCGATCCTGGAAATCCGGGAACCCGTGATCCTCGCGCAGCGTTCCCGGCGCGCGGGTCCGGCGCGACTCTCTCCCTTGGCGACGGGCGTTCTTGCCCGTCGCTTTTTTTCTGTCAGCCAGCGGCTATTTTTGCAATCGCACCTTCCGCTAGCGACCCAGGCTTTGCTTCGCTGCGTATCTGATGGTAGCGGTTACAAAAGCCTTGCCGTCGTCCTCCACTGCCGGGGCGTACGGTTCCCTTTGCGGGTCAGGCAAAGTTTGCCAATCTCTTTCCAAATCTTGGGAACGCGCACCTTGCGAAACGCGCGTTTTTAACGATAATGGGGAGATTGGGAAGTTCGCACTTTTCAGCACACTCCGTCCCTTCCGAAGAGGCGGCGCCGCTCGCTCGGCCCCAACCTGCGCCTCTTTCTCTTGTCCGATCTATTGTGAGGAGTAGTCCCCTGTATTCTGCACGATATCCCTTGGGCCTTTTTGCAGTGATCGCGCTGGTCGCGCTCCGCGTGGGAATCGGCTGGCAGTTCTTCTCCGAAGGCGCCGACAAACTCAACGACGGATTCGATGCGACCGGTTTTCTCTCCGCCGCAAAAGGACCCTTCGCCCCGTTCTATACCAGCATGGTATGGGATAAAGACGGTCTCATTCGCCTGAACTACGCCGGCGAAGAAACGGCCGACGGCAAGCCGCTGGACAGCCGCGTCGACACCCAGCCAACCGAGCGCCACTGGGACCTGTATCGCCAGCGGGTCGTCAACCATTACGGCTTCACGGACAAGCTTCCGCAGGCCAAAGCCGAGAAGGCAAAAGGCGATAAGGCCGAAGCCAGCAAAGTCAAAACGACCGATGCAGAACCGGAATTGTCGCAAAAGGACCAGGCCCAGGAAGTCTTTGAGAACTACGTCGAACGGATGAATTACTTCTTTGCCGTCAACGCCGACGACATCGACCAGTACTTCAGCGGCCTGGGACGTCGCCACGCCCTGCGGGAAGACCCCGTGCGGCACGAAGTGGCCTCGCTCAAAGGCCAGCGAATGACCATCGAAAGCGACCTGAAAAAAGCGGCCGGCCCCTGGCTGCGCGAAGTCGATACGCTGTGGAACGGCCTGGAGCGCGATCTGAACGACATCGCCACCGAGGACCAGAAACAGCGATTCGGTTTCCTGCCGATCCAGCGTCCCGGAGAAGCCTCGGTCGGCATCAGCACGATCAACCGCATTATCCCCTGGTTCGACACGATCATTGGCGGCCTGCTGATCGTCGGCCTGTTTACCCGTGCGGCCGCGATTGCGGGCGCCGCGTTCCTGCTGTCGGTCGTCCTGTCACAGTTCCCCCTGGCGTACGACGCCAGTTCCACTATTTATCAATTCAACCTGATGCTCGCCCTGCTCGTCCTGGCGGCGACGGGGGCTGGCCGGTACCTGGGTCTGGATTTCCTCCTGCATAGCCTGTGGGTAAAACGTCAACCTCGTCCCCAGCCTGCCACATAATCCACGGAGTCCCGTATGAATCTTAAGCCAGAAGAAAAAGAAGTCGGGCGCGAGAACTTCTACGACGCAGTCGGCGCCTACGACCGGATGAACAATCTGGGACGTCGCGACTTTCTTAAAGCAGTCGTGGGAGCGGGCGTTGTGTCGGGCGCCGGACTGGGCGCCATGTGGTTCGGCTACAGCCGTCCCAGCCGTCCGTTACGCATCGGCGTGATCGGCACCGGCGACGAAGGGGGCGTGCTCATTGGCGCGCTCAACCCCGACTACGTCGAAGTCAAAGCGATCGCCGACATTCGCCCTTCCAGCGTGCACCGGGCCCTGCATGGCGATCACGCCAGCCCGGCCGCCTACGCGGCCCGCCGCGGCCTGATGAACGTGTACGGCTGGCATAGCGAAAGCGAAGCCCGCAAGCATGTGACCATTTATGAAAACGGCTACGACGAGTTGCTCCGCGACCCCAACATTGAAGCGGTCATTATCGCGTTGCCGCTGCACCTGCACGCCCATGCAGCCGTCCAGGCGATGGTCCACGGCAAGCATGTACTGACCGAAAAACTGATGGCCCATAATGTGGCCCAGTGCAAGGTCATGTCGCGCGTCGCCGACCAGGAAAACCTGCTCCTGGCGACCGGCCACCAGCGTCATTACAACATTCTGTACGATAACGCCGTCAACCTGATCCGCTGGGGCGTGCTGGGACAGATCCACTTCATTCGCGCCCAGTGGCACCGCGGCAACCTGCCCGGCAAAGACAGCTGGGCCCAGCCGATCCCCGGCGGAGAAATGGGTTACAGCCGCAGCGGCAAACAGATTCCCATCGACCCGATCGCCGACCAGCTCCGCGCGTTCAAAGCGATGCTCGCCAGCGAAGGCGAACCGAGCAAGGCCGAACTGCTCAAAAAGAAGGTCGCCCAGTGGGAAGCCTGGAACCAGGACCAGCAGATTCGCGACTCCCTGGTTAACTACGGCTACGGTCCGATCAATCTCCCCAACAACCAGCAGTTCGACGCCCTGCACGAACTGGTTCGCTGGCGCCTGTGGGAACGCACCGGCGGCGGCCTGATGGCCGAACTTGGCAGCCATCAGCTCGACGCGGCCCAGATCTTTATCAGCGCCCTGCGAGCCGAAGGGAAGGCTTCGCACCCGCTGACCGTACACGCCGTCGGCGGCCGCCATATTTTCCCGCAGGATCGCGACTCCGACGATCACGTGTACTGCACGCTTGAGTTCCCCGGTCCCCATTACGACCCGGGCTACGACCCGGGCTACTGGGATCCGGTCATGAACGTGCCCGATCCCAAAACGGGCATCCCGTCGTACGAGCACGATCCGAACAAAAAGATCGTCATGACCTATTCGTCGGTCAACGGCAACGGCTACGGCGGCTATGGCGAAACCGTCATGGGCACCAAAGGCACCCTGGTTCTCGAACGCGAGAAAGAGGTCATGCTCTACAAGAGCTCCGACACTTCGACCCGCGTGGGCGTGAAAAAAGGCGCCGGCGGTCCGACCATGGACACCCAGGAAAGCGGCGCCGGACCGGCCAAAGCAGCGGTCGAATCGGGCCCCGTCAGCCGCGGTTACACCGAGCAGATCGAGCACTGGGCCTGGTGCATTATGAACCCCGATCCGGCCAACCGGCCGAAGTGCCATCCCGAAGTGGCCGTGGCCGACGCCACCATCGCGTTGACCTCCAAACATGCGATGGCGAACGGCCGCAGCGGCAAAAGCGGCTACATCAGGTTCAAGGAAGAGTGGTTCGACATTAACCGCGACGAAGTTCCGTACGGCCCCACCGTCAAGGAAGAATGGGCCAACCTGCACAAGCGGGACCTGAGCTAAGCGGCCCACGGCTTTCGCCGTGCCTTCAGCGAAAATTCTCACACGCGTTCTCGATCTTTCGAGGACGCGTTTCTTTTGCCCCCTGGGTGGTTTACGCTTAAACTGCTCGTAGCCGTTTCCCCCTTTCGCACCTACATTCGCCACCACAGAGGTTACCTCCATGATGATTCGCCCCGCCGCCTTGGCGCTGCTCACCCTGTTCTCTGTTTCGTTCGCCGCTTCCCTCCCCGCCGCCGAACCGCTGCCGGTTGTGCATACCGACAACTTTGAAGAGGGCGTCAAGCAGTGGAGCCCAACCGACCCCGAAGCCTGGAAGGTGACCGAGTCCGACGGCAACCACGTTTACAGCCAGTTCAAAAAGAAGAGCAACTACAATCCGCCGCACCGTAGCCCGTTCAACATCAGCCTGCTGCAGGATGTGAACGTCGGTGACTTTGACCTGACCGTCAAGGTTCTCAGCACGCATCCCGACTATGGCCACCGCGACGCCTGCCTGTTTTTCGGTTACCAGGACCCGGCCCACTTTTACTATGTGCACCTGGGGAAAAAGGCCGACGACCATGCGAACCAGATCTTCATTGTGAACGAGGCGGCCCGCAACAAAATCTCCGAGAAGTCGACCGACGGCACCGACTGGGACGACAACTGGCACACGCTGCGAATCAAACGCCGCGTCGAAACCGGCCTGATCGAAATCTTCTATGACAACATGGAAGAGCCCGTCATGGTCTCGCACGACAAAACGTTCGTCTGGGGCCGCGTGGGTCTGGGCAGCTTCGACGACACGACCGCCTGGGATGAGTTTGAACTGCGGGGCGTGAAAGTCACGCCGCCCGCTTCAAAGTAACCGCCGGCCCGACGGGTAAACAACGCGAGGCGAATCAATACCGCATCGCGTTTCGTCGTTTTGCGAGAAAGCAGACGCCGGACAGTCGCCTTTCACTCCGTGAAAGGACGCGTACTTTTGCGGAGAGGCTGTGAATTTATTCCGAAATTCAAGGGATGTTAACTTAGGATGCTTCAAAAACGAGCCATTTTCATCTCAGAGGCGAGGTTTGAGATCAAAACAGGGTCGTTTTTGAGAGCCATTTGCTAGAAGAACCCCTCCTCTGGTTAATAAATTCACAGCCTCGGAGCGAAAGACGACTGACCGTAGCCTTCCGTCAGTAAAAAGTTTCGCGGCCGTTTCGCCGTTCTTGTTCCTGGAGTCGACCGATGAAGTCTTTGCGCCTGATCTGCTGCTGTCTTGCCGTCTGGGGAACCGTGTCGGCAATGCCGGCCCAGGCGGAGGACTGGCCCCAGTGGAAGCTCGACTCCCGGCATTCCGGCAACGCGCCGGATCGAAGTCTGGCGCCGTCGCTCGGCCTGGTCGGCGCCGTGCCGCTGACCGACGGCATATACGGCTCGCCGGTGATCGTAGGCGGCAAGATCTATCTGGTCGACGGGGCGGGGGTCGCCTTCTGCATCGACGCCGCGACGCTGACGGTCGACTGGCAAACGCCCACCGACGGCGGCCCGGCCAACTGCAACAATGTCAGCTCGCCCGCCGTCGCCGGTGATCATCTGCACTTCGGCGTGATGGCCGGCTTCTACTACGTGCTCGACCGGAAAACGGGCCAGGTGGTGCAGCGCATCGACACCCAGGATCCCATTTTCAGCACCCCGGTTGTCGGAGCCGACCGCGTCTACTTCGCCACACTGGGCGCCCAGGTGTATGCGGTCGACTTCGCGGGGAAACTCGCCTGGAGCTGGGACTTCGTGAAAGAGGTCATCGGCTTTGAAGGGAACCGCTGGTCCGGCGAGCAGTGGCACGCCTTCAAGAAGGGCCGGGTCACCTGGAAGGATCACTTCTGCTGCTCGCGCAACCTGGCCCTGCATGAGAAAACGCTGGTGATTCCGGCCGGCGGACGCGTGGTTTTCCTCGACGACGCCGGCGATCACCCGACCCTGCGCGTGGTGGGCGAGATCCCCAACCAGAACGGCAGCGAGTACCCGGCCGCCTTTGGCCTGAGCCTGGGCGACGACGGGGCCGCCTACGTGCAGTGGCATCGCCGCGATAACGTGGGCCGGGTCGAAATCCTTCGCCTGCAGGGCGACCAAGCAGTCGCCACGGCCGTTGCGGATACGCTCACCGCCATCGACCTGCCGGGGCTGATGAGCTTCGCCTCGGTCAGTATCCGCGGGGACGACATCTATCGCGTCCGGCCCGAACAAGGCCTGGGACTCTGTCGCCATGGCCTGGAAGAGAACTCGATCCAGCCGATCGCGGCCGCCGCCTCGATCTGCTCACCCATCCTGCTGGCCCGGCATGCGGTCTACGGCGGTCTCGACGGCAAACTGGTCGTGGCTCCGCTCTCCGGCGACGAAGAGCCCTGGACGTTCGCTACGGCCTTTGGCAAGCCGATCACGGCGCCGGCCGCAGTCTGCGACGGCCGCATTTACTTCGGCTGCGAGGACGGCTACCTGTACGTACTGGGCCCTGATGGGAAAGCCCCGCTGCCGACCCGGGCGCTCGACCTGGAGCAGATTCGCAGCCCGCTGACCGGCAAGTTTACCGACGCCAAATACAACTGGTACACCAACTACGGCAACGTCGGTTGCACCAACGCCAACGACCAGGGGATCGAACCGCCGGTGCGGATGCGGTGGGTCCGCCGCGTGGAAGGCTCCGTCAAACATATCCCCGTCTGCGGCGGAGGGCGGATGTACACGCACACGGCCGAAGGGCAGATCATCGCCGTTGAACAAGAGACAGGCCGCCTGCTGTGGCGCCGATACTTCCCCGGCGTGTACCTGTCGTTCACCTCCCCGCTGTACCATCAGGATCGGCTGCTGGTGCCGCAGGCCGGCCTCAAGGGCTCGTTCCTGCGCTGCCTGGACGCGGCGACTGGGGAGCTGCTGTGGGAACAGCCGTTCAGCGGCTCGCCCAGCTGGAGCCGGCAGTTCCCGCCCGTCATGCACGGCAACCTGGCGATCTACGCCTCTGGTTCGGGCGAATACGCGGCGGCCGGAACGGAGAAGGCCTTCGCCTGGCGGCGTCTGCAGGAACGGACCGACGGCAACGAGGTGATGAGCTTTCTCTACAGCCATAACAACCCGTTCTATCCGGCCGACAACCGGCCGCTGATCTGGGCCTGGAATATCGAAACGGGCGAACTTGTCTGGCAGAAGGACTACTCCAAATACGGCTCCGGCGGCAACGACTGCGGACTCGCCATGATGGACGGCCAGCTGTACTACTCCACCTTTTTCGGTTACCAGGCCGATCAAAGGCGCCGCCGCGGCGAAACGGGCGGCGTCAACGGCCTGACCGTTTCCCTGGATCCCCTGACCGGCGAAGAAAAGTGGCTGTCGACCGATTACTATGTGACGGCCGGCTGCACTGTGACCGCCAAAGACGGCCGGCTGTACCTGGGCGGGTACAACCAGGCGAACGACAAAACCAAGGAGCGATTCATCTGGTGCCTCGACGCCCGCGACGGCGCTCTGGTGTGGAAATCCGACCCGGTCGCCTCTGCGGTCAACGTGGTGACGGTCGGCGAGCGGTTCATTTTTTCTAACGCCATCAGGGCGCAGTGCCATTTGTTCGACAAGAAAACGGGAGAGATCGTCTACCGTTTCGGCCTGGACTACAACTGCACGCGGTTCACGCTTTCGGAACCGTACCTGATGGGCCCCAACATGGACATGCTCGACCTGACCGACGGGCACAAGCTGGTGGCGACCGGCCCGGCCGTTGACTCCCGCGAGTGCCTGGGCTCAGCCGTATCGAACGGGCGCATCTTCTACATTTCCCAGGCCAGCGGACTGGAGCTGTCGGCCGTGACGGGAGAAGACGCCCGGCGCCTGCCGCCCGTGTGGGAAAAAAGGTAACCTGACGTCGGCGTTCCGCCTGTTGCTGAACGTCCCCTGAAGGAATTTTTGACCATTCGTGAATAGTATCGCAATGACGGAAACCTGGCTGCGGCCTAACCGCCGGCTCCTGATTGGGGTCGGCTTGTTCAATCTCCTGTTTTTCAGCTTGCTGGCGGTGCTGAGCTGGTATTTCTTGTGGCCAACTCTCTCGTTTTTGCTGGTGGCGTTTGGGCTGTGGCGAGCGCTCCAGTCCTGGCTGGCCTGCCGGTCGCCGCGACTGGCGTACGGCGACGGGCATTTGATCGTCAACCTGGGACCAGCCGCCCCGATCCGCATTCCGATTGAAGTGGTCGAGGTGTTTTTCCTGGGCCAGGGCCCCAGCAAACTGCCGTCCTCGGGTCCCGATGCGGAAGCCTCCACCATCGTGGTGCGGCTGGCGGAAGCGGCCGAAGACTGGAAGCATCGGGATGTCGACCCCCGCTTTGGCGCCTGGTGCGACGGCTACATTACAATCCGCGGCGCCTGGTGCGAGCCGATCCGCCGGGAGGTGATGGGCCAGCTGAACACCCGCCTGGTCGAAGTCCGACGGGAGAGGAAACAGGCCGGATGACATCGCTGCTGGTAAGCGTTCGCAACTCCGACGAAGCGGCCGCCGCCCTGCGGGGAGGAGCCGACTGGATCGATGTCAAAGAGCCCCGCAACGGAGCCCTGGGAGCCGCCGATCCGATCGTCTGGCGGGAAGTGGCCGCCGTGGTCGCCGGACGCACGCCGCTCAGCGCAGCCCTGGGCGAATTGACCAGCCCGGGCGCCTTCACGGCCGCCGATCTGGCCGACGTGCAGTACGCCAAAGTCGGCCTGGCCGGCAGCAACGACAGCGACTGGCCCCAGCGCTGGCGCCGTTTGCTGCGACGCCTGCCGTCGCACGTGCAACCCGTGGCCGTGCTGTACGCCGACTGGGAAGCGGCCGCCGCGCCGCCACCGGCCGAGGTGCTGGCCGCCGCCTTGTCGCAGAGGTGCGCTGCGCTTCTGATTGACACCTGGTGCAAGGACGGGCGTCACGTGTTCGAAGTGCTGCCTGCCGCCACGATCGCCGCGCTGCTGGGGGCCGCCTCCGCCGCCGGGATGCGGGCTGTACTGGGCGGTTCGCTCACCGCCGACCGCCTGGCTGACGCCGTTGCGGCCGGCGCGCAACTGGTCGCCGTCCGCGGAGCCGCCTGCGACGGCGCGCGGGATAGCGCCGTCTGTGAAGGCCGGGTGTCAGAACTTGTCACCCGCCTGGCCGCCGTTTCCTGACCTCGCAACCGACAGGCTTCAAGGCTTGCGCCAGCGGTAGTAGCCGGCGCCGGCGAGAACAATGGCGGCGAACGCCAGCAGTAACAACGGCATTCGCGGAGCGGGCGGAGCAACCGTTGGAGCGTTCTCCGCCGACTCAGCTGCCGAACTGCCGGCCTCCCGCATGCTTTTGGCGCGCGTGCTGGCGATCGACTCGATTGCCGTGTCGTCAGGCAACGCTCCCAGATAAATGACGCCCTCTTTCAAAGGCGCCGGGCCGGCGACTTTGGCGTCGTACCGGGCGGCCGTGTTGAGCTCGTCCGGCAACTGATAAGGAACGAAGGTCACGTTCTGGTCCCGCAACACCTCGCGAGGAAAGTCGCCATCGATCACGGTCAGCGTCATCGAACGGATGGCATTCAGCGCCTCGCGGACGGCGCTTTCGTGGATGCTGGGCTCCGTCCGGCGGATCGCCCGGTCGATGGCATCACCGCGCATGCCCAGGCTTTCGGAAATGTTGAGCAACTGCTTTTCATCTTCCTCGCGCGGGCTGAGGAGATTGCCCGTGATGGCCGAAGCCACATCGCTGGCGAACAGGTCGGCCGCCTGGCGAGAGTGGGGCCGCGGATCGCGACTCCCCACTCGGCGCGCCAGGTCGCGACGCGTCGGCTTGCCGCCAATCACGCGCACCGGCAAGGGGCCTGTTAAATTCTCAACCAGTTTTGCGCCGGAAATCTGCCGCATGACAAAGGCCTCGGGCATGTTCTCAATCCGCATGGGTTTGTCGGTCAGCAGGAAAACCTGGTTGCGCAGATCGGTCGAATTGAACACCGACAGCCGCATGGGCACGACCAGCTTCTCGCTGGGAAAGCGGAACCCCATCGCCTGCACCGCGCCCTGGAACCGGGCGTCTTTTGGCATGTCGTTTTTGATTTCCCGCTGGCCGGGCTGGGGGTCGGACTTCTCCTTGACGGCGACTTTGGTTTTCACGGCGACAAAGCACCAGCCGGCGGTGACATATTCCTGGCAGACCGGCTCCATCCCCTGCGGGAAACGATACGCATGGTCGTCGACCCAGCGTTTGAGCGCGGCGGCGCTGCCGGCCTGCAGCACGGCCACTTCGTACATGCCGACCGCTTCCTGGCGGACCACGCGTACGGTGTCGATCGACAGTCCTCCGCCAAAAAAGCCGCCTCCACCGCCCATGCCGCCGCCGAAACCGCCTCCGCCGAAACCGCCAAAGAACCGTGGCTTTCGCAGGTCGAGCACCACCTCGGGCGGATCCACCGCCGCGGCGATCTGGTCGAACAGATCTTCCGGTGTCTTGCGAATGGCGGGCGGGGCAGGGAAGGGGATCAGCATGCCGAACTCGTCGACGTCCCCGTTAAAGGCAGGGCGCAGCACGATCGTTTCCATGCCGCGGTGATAAAACACGTACGTCGTCTGCAGACCCTGGCGACGAATCGAGTCGTCCCGGGCGAGCAACGGGGGCACCATCCCACACGGATCGGCCCACGCCGCAGGAGCGTGAAAGAGATGACCGCCAAGAACCAGGGCGACGACGGAAAGCCACAGCAGTCGGACGCCGCCAAAAGCCCGCGGCCTGGTGGTCGCCCGTAGCCGAACGCGAGAGAGTTTGGCCGCCGTTTCCCGGGCCGAGAATACTCCCTCCCAAGTCTGGCGACTTCGGCTACATGCTGGCGGCCTGATGGTTCTGCTTGATGCAGTTCCGGTTGCCCCGGGCGCAGCCGCCCGCAGCATGGGATGCTGTAAACGCATCGCTCGCTTTCCTCTCTGACAAACATGCCCCTGTTTGCAAAGCCGCGTCGGCGACCGCGCGTTTATTATCGGTCGCCGACAGGGGGCGTGTCAATCAGCAAGTTCGCCGCCTGCGGAATGGCCAGGCGGCAAAGGTTGCCGGCAGGAAACCGGCCGGGCGGCGCGTTACTTCTTCGGCTGGAAACCGTAGATCATGCCAAAGGCGTCGCTATAATAGACTTCGCCTTGCTCGTCTTCGCCGAAGGTGATCACGGGGCGATCGTTGTCGTCGATCAGATAGTTGGCGACGACCTTCTTTTTGGCCATGTCGTAATCCAGGGCCCAGATCTGGCCGCCTACATAATCGGCGTACAGGTATTTGCCAGCCAGGGCGGGCACTTTCTTGCCGCGGTACACATACCCGCCGGTGATCGACTTGCCGACTTCGTGGTTGTATTCAAAAACTGGCTCGATCAGCTTGTCGCCAAGCGGGCTGGGCGTGCCGGCCGGACCCTGCTTGGGGGTCGCCGGGTGCATCGCTTCGCGGACGCTCCAGCCGTAGTTGCCGCCTTTGACGACAATGTCGATCTCTTCCCAGAGATCCTGACCGACGTCGCCGGCCCACAACTGGCCCGTTTTCCGGTCGAAGCTCATCCGCCAGATGTTGCGGAAGCCATAGGCGTAAATCTCGGGTTTGGCGCCTTTGACGTCGACAAACGGGTTATCCGTCGGGATCGAATACCTTTGCGTGGCGGTCGCTTTGTCGACATCGATCCGCAAAATAGAACCGAGCAGCTGCTTCAGATCCTGGGCCGATTTCAGCGGGTCATCGCGAGCGCCGCCGTCGCCGAGGGCGATGTACAGATAACCGTCGGGACCGAATGCGAGCGTCCCGCCGTTATGGTTCCAGAACGGCTGCTTGATCCGCATCAGCACTTCTTCCGATTCCGGATCGGCCTTGTTGGGGTCGTCTTTGGAGACGCGGAAGCGGGAAATGATCGACGTCCGCTCCGGATCGCGGGCCGTGTAATACAGAAAGAACTGGCCGTTCTCTTTGTACTGGGGATGGAAGGCCATGCCGAGCATGCCTTCTTCGTTCATTTTGTCGGCGTACTGCACCCGGGATTCCATGTCGAGAAACACCTGGGTGTCTTCCACCGTCTGGTCGTTCGGGAACACGCGGATCACGCCCTGTTCTTCACAGACGAAAATCCGGTTGGTGCCGTCGCCCGCGTTGCCAATCACGACCGGGCGGCGGATGCGCAGGTTGGGGAACATACGGACGGATTCCACCGCCAAACCGGTGGCGTCCTCGGCGGCGACCGTGGCGGGCATCGCCCACGCCAGACCGGCCGAAACCAGACAAGCGCCGACGCTTGCCCAGGCAAAATGGCAAAGTTGCAGCTTCATAGAAGGCTCGTTTTCAAGGGGTTGCAAATAAAGGCAATCACAGCAGATCAGATCAATAAAACCGCGGGACGCCAGCGGATACCGGATAAACAGGCAGACGCCTCCTCGGGCGATACTAGATTACGGCGCCCGACGTGGCAATTCAAACCCTGTCTTCGGGGCGCTCGCGGAAAACGGCCCCTCTTTCGTCGACTTCTGGCGTCGACTTCAGCCGTCGCACCTACCCGGGTAGTTCCCTGGCAGGACGAAAGTTAAGATACTCCTCAGACTCATCGGCCAGGCAGATCCTGCTCTTCGCAACAAAACGACGCGACCCGCACCCGACAGGGCGAAAGCGGGGGCTCGCGGAATCTGGTGCGCGGGATCTCCCCACGAGAAACCGGAAGCAGCCCTGGCCGTTCGATTAGGCGTCGCCATAGAGGATGGAATGCATGGATTCTGAGCTCCACAGCCTGGTGCTGCAGTTGACGAACAACATGAGCCAGGTGGTGCTGGGCAAGCCCGACGTTGTGCGATCGTGCGCGATTGCCTTGCTGGCGGGCGAGCATATTCTGCTGGAAGACGTGCCAGGCGTCGGCAAAACGCTGGTCGCCAAATCGCTGGCCAAGAGCGTCGACGGCGACTTCTGTCGTCTGCAGTTCACCCCCGACCTGCTGCCCAGCGACATCGTCGGCAGCAGCGTGTTCAACTCCCAGACGAATGAATTTGTGTACACGCAGGGACCGATCTTTTCCAACATTGTGCTGGCGGACGAAATCAACCGCGCTCCCCCGCGGACCCAGAGCGCCCTGCTGGAAGCGATGAGCGATAACCAGGTCAGCGTCGACGGCAAAACCTATCCGCTGCCCAAGCCGTTCATGGTCATCGCCACGCAAAACCCGTTCGAGTTTGAAGGCACCTACCCGTTGCCGGAAAGCCAGCTGGACCGGTTCCTGCTGCGCATCTCCATGGGCTACCCCGAACGCGCCCAGGAACGCGAAGTCCTGCTCAGCCATCGCAAAGGGGAACCGGTCGACGAACTGCATTCCGTACTGACGGGAGAGCAGGTGCTGCAACTGCAGGCCGCCGTGCGGGATGTGAATGTCGAAGTCTCCGTCAGCGACTACCTGCTGGATATTGTGCACGCCACGCGCGAGTGCGACGAGCTGCATGTGGGCGTCAGCACCCGCGGCGCCCTGGCCCTGTATCGCGCGTCGCAAGCCGCCGCCCTGGTCGACGGCCGCGATTTTGTCACGCCCGACGATGTCAAAAATCTGGCGGCCGGGGCCCTGTCGCATCGGGTCATCAGCAAAGGGTATCTCCACGGCGGGCAGCGTGAAGCTTCGCAGGCCGTGATCGTTCGTCTGCTGGAAGAGCTCCCCGTTCCGGAGTAACCGAACGATGGCGATGCAACGCCGGGTCCATTTACGCCGCGAAGGCTGGTACTACCTGCTGGTGCTGCTCTTCGTCATGAGCGGAGCCATTCTGCGGCAGGTCAACCTGCTGCAGTTGCTGGCCGGGCTGATGGTCGGCCCGTTGCTGCTGAACTGGCGGGTCGCCACGGTCTCCATTCGCCGGTTGCGCTTCCGCCGGACCCTGCCGCGCCGCGCCAGGGCAGGCGATTCGGTGCGGGTGAATCTGAACGTCGCCAACGAACGCCGCACCATGGCCGGCTGGGCGATCGTGCTGGAGGACCCCATCCAACGCGTCGGCTCGCACGATTCCATCGATCGCAGCCTGGGCGCCGTGATGGTTCCCCGCGTCAATCCAGGCGACCAGGCCAACGCCAGCTATCGCTGCGAACTGCCCCGCCGCGGCAAGTACCAGTTTGGACCGCTGCACGCCTCGACCCGCTTCCCGCTGGGGCTGGTCGAAGCAATCGTGCGGTCCAGCTCCGTCGACGAACTGCTGGTCGCCCCGCGGCTGGGCCTGTTGTCGCCCCAGTGGCGTCGCCTGGCCAACGACGACCAGGCCGGTTCCCAGCGCACCCAGAACCGCCAGGGCGTGGCCGAAGGCGAGCTCTACGGCCTGCGGGAATGGCGCCGTGGCGACAGTCGCCGCTGGATCCACTGGCGAACCTCGGCCAAGCTGAATGAGCTGATCGTGCGTCAGTTTGAACAGCAACGCAACCTCGACCTGGCGATTGTGCTGGATCTCTGGCTGCCCGCAGATCCCTCGGCCGAACAGGAGGACCATCTGGAGCGCGTGATCAGCTTTGCCGCCACCGTCGTCGCGGAACGCTGTCGCCAGGGCGGCGGCTCTTTTACGGTCGCCATCGCCGGCCAGCAGACCCAGACGTTCTCGGCCGCCGCTTCGCCCATGTTCCGACAGGATCTGTTTGACCGCCTTGCGGTCGTCCACGGCGGATCCGACGAGTTGCTGCCGCAAGCCCTCGACAGTGTGTTTGAAACGGCCTCCCGCGGCGCCCGGCTGATTGTGCTTTCCCCGCGCGAAGTCGATACAGAACAGCTGGCTCAGCACGCGCTCTGGGACAACGACGCCCACAAGCTGCACGCCTTTGGCCGCACCATCTGGATCGATGTCAGCAGCCCCCAGTCCAAAGCCTATTTCCGCTTCGACGAAGAAACCTGATGGTTCCGCATGGAAGAGAAGAGCCGGCAAGAAGAAGGATTTTCCACGGAAGCCGCCGAGGAGAGGGGGCTTTTTATTTTAATGGAAGACGGCTGCATGGGCCTTTGCCGCTCCCATCCCATCCCGTTCTTAATCTTAATCTTACTCCTAATCTTAATCTTAATCCTTTTTGGAGCGACGAACGGAATGGCCTGCGCTCGATCGCGATCAGTCCGTTGGGCGGACCGGGGTTGCCTGATTCGGCCGTCCCGCTGGAGATTAAGATTAAGATTAAGATTTGAGGACGGCGACATTCTTCTTCTTTGCGAACCTCGGCGGTGCATCCTTTCTTGAGAGGCGCGCACAGCAGCACGCCCGCGACGGAGCGTGCTGCTTGTCTGTCTTTGAGATTGTCTCTCTTTGAAAACCGTTCGGCTTAACCGATTTTGGCTTTCAGGTCGTTCAGCAGGTTCACGGCGTGGCCGATCTCTGCTTTCTGGCGGGCCGGTTCCTGGGGAATTTCCCGTTCGATGGTGAGCGGTCCGGTGTAGCCGATCTCTTCCAGCTTGCGGAGGTAGTTCTCCATCCCAACGTCGCCTTCGCCCAGCGGCACTTCACGGCCGAACGTCTTGCCGGGAGCATCCGACCAGACGCCATCCTTGCAATGCACGCTGCGCACGTACTGGCCGACTTTGCCGAGCGCTTCGATCGGTTCGCCGGTGCCGTAAATGATCATGTTGGCCGGGTCGAAGTTGACAAACAGGTTGTCGCAGCCGGAATCGTGAATGAACTTGAGCAACCCGTCGGCCGTTTCCTGGCCCGTTTCCAGGTGCAGGGTCTGGCCGTTTGTTTTGCAGTGGTCGCACACTTCGCGCGTGACGGCGATGACTTCGTCGTACAGGCCGTTGTCGCCGTCCTCGGGAATGTAGCCCAGGTGCAAGGCGACCGCGTCGCACTGCAGCTTTTTGGCGAAGTCGGCGATCTCCATCATTTCCTGGGTGCGGGCGTAGCGGAACTCGGGCGGAACCAGGCCGACGGTCTTTTCAACCAGCGACATTTCGCCGTAAGTTTCTCCTTCAAAGCCGCCAAAAACACAGGTCAGCGTGAGCCCCATGTCGGCGATTTTCTTCAGAAACTCGGCCGCTTTGGCGTCGCTGCGGCTGGCCTTGGCGGGTGCATGCAATTGAATCGTCGGCACTCCCAGTTCCTGGGCCACCTCAAGTTTGACGCCTAAACCTGCATCGATGCTGGCGAATACGCCAATGGGCCACTTTTCCATCGTTTTGAAACTCCTGAGCTGCACTCGAAAAAAGGTCAGACGAACTTCCCCACGGTTCGATCGGCCCGATTGCTATCGGCCCGTTCTCCCCCTGCGGCATTCGCCCGTTTTGAAATCCAGGAAGGACGCCGGCGGAAGCGACAACCTCCGACCAGGCAAGTTGCGGGGAGAGCACCGTCTCCCAGGACGAAATTTCTCCGCCAGCTTCCGCAATTAACGTGAATGTAGAAGCCTCGCCGGTCCTGCACAAGTGACGCATGTCTGTCACTCCAGCACCGGACCGTCCTCACAGGCGACGGCCGCCCTAAGAAGCGCCTCCTGGTCGGGCGTCAGGGCCTCCAGGGCGGTCGCTTCCACTCGCGTGCCGGCGTCGAACCGGGCGATCGTTCCGGTCGCCCCGTCCCCAAACGTCACGGCCGTCAGCAAAGCCCCGCACAGGTTGGCCCCGCGCAGATCGGCGCCGGTAAAATCGGCCCCTTCCAGGTCGGCGTTCTGGAAATCGGCCCGCTGCAGATTGGCCCCGATCAACCGGGCGTTGCTTAAATTAGCGCCGGTGAAATCGGCGTCGGTCAAATCGGCGCCGGAAAAGTTCGCATCCCGCAACAAGGCGCCCTGCGCCTGGAAGCCGCTTAATCCATGCTGCGACAGATCCAGGCTGACCAGGTTCTGGCCCGATACGTCCCGCTGCTGCAGCAGGTCGGCCATCTGCTGGCGGCTAAACCCGGCCGCCGCGTAGCGCTGTTCCTTCCAGGGGTCGGCCGTGTTGTGGTAGCCGGACTTTGCCTCCCAGTGACCCAGCCGATCCGCTGCCAGCAGGTCGATCCGCGCCAGCCACTTCAGACTTTTATAGAAGTACCGGCCGGGCGTGATCACCCTCAACGGCCCGCCATGCTCGACCGGCAACGGCTCGCCGGCGGCCTCCCAGGCCAGCAATACCCCCAGCTCCCGCGCCACAGGCAACGGCAGCGACGTGCTATGCGGATCCGAGCATTTCGGATCTTGACTATGGGCGACAAACGACAAAAAGCGGACATCCTGGCCGAGCGTTTCCTGCGGCAAAACATGGTCCAGCAGCGTCGCCAGCAGCACGCCGCGGAACCGCATGCCTGGCTTCGACCAGCGGGTAACGCAGTGGACGTCGATCGTATGCTCCCCCTGCGGCAGTTGCTGCAGTTCGTCCAGCGTCAGGCGGGCCAGCAGCCTGTCGGGCCAATGGATTTCGAGCGTCCAGGGTCCGACGGTCGGCAAGGGAGCGTCGTGATCGACGACCGGCCATTTGTGCGGAGCCGCCAGTTGCTGGCGGGGTGGTAATGGAGCGGGCATGCGACTCTCTTCCCCTCAAGAAAATGTCGTCCCTCAGAAGTGGCTCGCAGCAGTTGGCAATCGCCAAACGCCCAGTTACGATACACCCATGAGCGACGTGCAACTGAATTGTCCGCTTTGTGCGGGCCTGTTTCAAATCGATTCCATGTACGCCGGCCAGCAGGTAGGTTGCCCTTTTTGCCAGCAGATGATCGGACTGCCCGATGATCTTGGCGCCCCAGGGGTACAGCTCGGCTGTCCGGTTTGTACAGGTATTTTCGAGATCCCGCCCGGATACGGCGGGCAGCAGGTTGCATGCCCTCACTGTAACACGATGGTGATCGCTCCGCCGGACGAACCGACGCCCGCTTCGCCGCCTGCGCACCAGCCGCCGTCGCCTCCTGCTGTGCAGCCGCCGGATCCTGGTCCGCCCGCATCGACGTTCAACTTCTCGCCCGTTTCGCCACCCTCAGGCCCCGAGCAACCGCTCACGCCGCCGGGGGGGAAATCGCCTGCGCCAGAGCGACCGATCGGTCCGCCGGGCGGGAGTGCTCCGCCGCGCCAGGAACGGCCGCTGGGTCCGCCCAGTGCTCCGGAACCAATGATGTTCCCGCCGGGTAGCCGCAAACCGCCCGCGAGTCCGCCCGTCAGCAGCAAGCCGGCGAGCCCTAAGCCGCCAGCGAGTCCCAAGCCGCCGGCTGTTCCCCCTGCGCCGCCGGTCAAATCGCCGTCAGCCGAACGTTCCGTATCGCCGCCGAAAACGGCTCCGGGTCGTTCGCCCGAGAAGCCCGTCTCGCCGCCGCGTTCGCCTGCCGATGTCGACTCGATGCTGCCGCCTGGCGCCGCTCCACCCAAGACGCCGGCGTCCGCCCCCAAGTCGGGCAATCCCGCCCGCGACATGTCGCCGCCGGGCGCCTCCGCTGGTAGTCCCGCGCCGACCAGTCCCAAAATTCCGGTCGGTTCGGGTCCGTCCAAACCGAGCTCTCCGGCGAAGAGCAGTTCTCCCCGCGCCAAATCGGCAGCAGACGACCTGTTGCCGCCGGGAGCTGAAGCAGACGATCTCCTGCCGCCGGGAGCGGATGATAATATCGACGATCTGTTGCCGCCGGGCGCCGATGCGTCCGCGCCGGGCGAACGGGTCGCGGTGACCGAGAAACCGCAAGTGCTGGCCGACGGCACGGTGATCATCACCACCAACGACGGCGACCAGATCTCGCTGAAGGAACCGGTCCGCAAGGTCGTATCGGCCGGCGGCGAGGAGCGCGAGCTGCATACGCTCACGCCTGAAGAAAAAGCCCGACGCCGGCTGATCCGCAATGTGGTGGTGTTCTCGTTCTGCGTGATCGTCCTGATGCTGGCGGTTTACCTGCTGGTGTAGCCATATCCTCCCTCTCTTCTGGTCGCGGCGCAGGCCGCTGGCGACGTTCTGCGAAACTCGCCTTGCAAGGAGCCTCGTGATCGATCGTTCGTACGCCGCCGACACGTCCTCGCCCGCCGCGCCGGAACTGGGCTGGCGTATCCCGATTGAGGAACGACCGCCCGGCTTTCGGCGTGCGTTTCTCCGGGTGCTGCTCGCCAGCGTCGCAAGCCTGTGCGTACTCTGGTTCTTTGGGGACGATACGTTGCGGGTCTATGGTCTGGTCGCGGTCGGCCTGGCGGCGACGGGCACGCTGGTCTGGCTGTATCTGCGCACGCCGACCCCAGGCCCTCCGGAAGAGAATGTCTGGCTCACCCCGGCCGGCCTGCGCTGGAAGAATGAACACGGCGGACACGGCGAGCTTTCCCGGGAGACGATGCAATCGTATTTTCTGGGTCTGGATCCGGAAGCGATGCGGGGTCTGCCGGCCCTGTCGTTCCGGCTGGTCAGCGGTCTGGAAAGCCAGCCCATTCCGCTGGCGTCGCCTGCTTCGCCCGAGCGGGTGCGGCAGTATCTGGAAGAGCAGCTGGAACTGCCCGAACAACCGCTGGCGGAGGACGCCTTTCGCCAGCGACTAAAGATCGCACTCGATGCGGGCCTGTCCTGGCGGGGCGAATCTCTTGAGGCTGAACTGCTGCGACTGTCATTGATTGACCCGGTCCGCCAGCCAAATGGCGCCTGGCGGGTGTTCCGTGTGAGGGAACTGGGAGCGATCGACTTTCTGCCGCACTCCCTGCAGTTTGTGCTGGAGCCCGAACACGGCGAGCCCGTCGCCTTGCCCGTGCTGGACGACGCGGCCGATTATGTCGCGGAGCATTGCCTGCCCGAGGACCCGCACGAGTTCCGCGAAATGCGCGGCCGGATTGATGAGGAACTGACCCATCGCCACCAGCAGGCGATGCGGTCCGACGCCCAGGCGGCTGGCTTTTTCACCCATTGTGACGACGTCCAGCAGACCTGGATTTTCAAAGGGACCGCCGACGCGCTCGGCCGCATCTGCGACGGACTGGACGAAGCGGCCGCCACGCTCAAGCCAGCGGAAATGGGCGAACGTCCGCCCCGCCTGGAACTGGGCGGAGCCGCCATGCCGCTGACGATCCAGGTCGAGGACTTCACCTGGCAGGGCAGCGGCTCCTTCGCCGGCCCACCGCATCGGCACCGCGAGCTGGCCGCCGCCATCCGCAAGAAGCTGCAGGGGAAAAAGCCCGGCGACACGTTCCGCATCGAACCGCCCAACGACGCGGCCGAACGCTGGAAACTCCAGTTCCACGTCACCGACAGCAACTACGACCCAGGCGAAGAGTAGGCCGGGCAAAGGGAGTTTCCCTGCCAAAGCGACGGGAATCGTCGGCCGATTTGAAACCGACTTCCTGAGAGCTGACAGGCGCAGAAAGTCGTTTTTTGCTCGGACCGCGAAAAGAATAACCGCCGGATTCGGGTTCGTCTTTTGGAGCAAGCGAAGACGCCGGACAGTCGACTTTCACTCCGTGAAAGATCGCGTTCTTTTGCGGAGCAAAAGACGACTGACCTTCTCGACGGCCCCCTTCATCAAAAACGTGCGATGCTGGCTATCCCGGATACCAGATCTTGCGTGGGTCGTCCGGCGCGCGTTCGTAGTCGAACGCTTCGTCGACCAGGCGGTGCATGTCGTACTCCGGCCGCCAGCCGAGCAGGAACTTTGCTTTGGCGTTGTCCAGCCAGGTGGAATGATACGGCGTGATGATCCCGACCGACGGCAGGCCCCGGGTCTCGTTCAGCCAGGCCGCCATCTTGCCGTAGTCGACCGGTTCGTCCATGCAAATGTTGAACGTCTGCCCGAACGCCTCGGGATGATCCAGGGCGCACAGCACGGCCTCGACCAGATCGTGTACGTGCACAAAGTTCCGCTGGACCGGCACGGAGTCGCTGTCGAGCATGATCGGCGCCGCCCCTTCGGCCTGCAGGCGATCGGCCTCTTCGGCCCCCACCAGATCCCGCCAGCGCGGACCGCCGAACACGTCGTCGCCAAAGGAGAGCTGGTATTTGAAGTCGTCCTTCTCCATGATCCATGGCGCCCTGAGGCAGCAGCCGTTGAGTTCATACTGGACGATATACTGTTCCAGCAGCACTTCCTCCAGCACTTTCGACAGCGCGTAACAGCCCGGGTAAGCTGAGTGCGGCTGGGTCTCTGTCACCGGAACCGGGTGCGGATATACGAAGTGGCCCATGCTGGCGTCGCCCCCCAGCAGAATGAACTGCTGAAAGGTGGGACTCTGGCGGCATTCTTCCAGCACCCAGAACATCCCCTTCACGGCGACATCGATGATGGTGTCGGGCGATTCCTTACAGGTCGCCAGATGCAATACGTGCGTGACGCCGACCAGCAACTTTTTCACCACCGCCTGGTCGGAGATATCGCCCTGGACGACGTCGACCCGGTCGGTCGCCTCCAGCAAACGCTGGTGGCATAACACCCGCACCTGCCAGTCGCGGTACAGGTCGTCGTCGAGAAACGTACGCAGGAAGTGCTGGCCGACCTTCCCGGCGGCGCCGGTCACTAACAATAACGGAGGATGCTCGTTCAAAACTTTCCCTTCCAGGGCGAACCGGGAGTCCCCCGGACGAATCAAAACGGCTGCGGCGGACCGCGCGGACCGCCCTGCAGCGACTGGCCATTTTGCACCCTGGGGCCGCCCTTCAACAGAGGGCGGGCGGGAAAGAACGATACACGGCGACGCATCGCCTGTTTATTCCAGGCCGGGAATATTCTCTTCTCCTTCGCGGGTGGCGTAGGCGGAATAGACGACCTCGTCGATCGATTCGGAAACAAAGTGCACAGAGCCGTCACAGCGAACGAACTGCGCTCCGCCGGGGTGCATGCTGCTGAAGTCGTCGAAGTGGGCGGCCGGATGGTTGGGGGCGTGGTCGACCGAACCGACGATCCGGGCCATTGCTTCCCCGGCTCCCGGGATCACGCCGACCCAGGTGCTGTTGTCCAGTTTGGCCGACCGCTCGCCGATCATAAACGTGGTGCTGAGCCCGTCGGAGATATCCAGAAAGCGGGTGGCGCTGTTGTGGTACATCACGCCGTCGCCATGGCTGGGGGCGTCTTCGATCTCCTCCGTGCCGAACACGCCGACGTAGTTCGACTTGCCGACGGTCAGCCCGCCCAGCACAAACGACTCGTCGCCGGTCGCAGAAGGACAATGGAACGTATGCACGCTGGAAGCGAGCGCCGCCACGTTGACCGGATCGGCCACCGACAGCTTGAAGTTGATCAGATCTTCAATATTGTTCTGCTCCATGTACTTGAGCGAATGCGCCCCCCAGCCCCAGCCGGGCGAACCGCTGGGCGATACGCCCGTCCAGCCCGAAGGCAGATGGCCGAACGTGTCGTGGTGATTGTGCAGCGCGATGCCGATCTGTTTGAGATGATTCTCGCACTCGCTACGACGAGCCGCCTCCCGCGCCATCTGCACGGCCGGCAACAACAAAGCCAGCAGCACGCCGATCACGGCAATCACCACCAGCAACTCCACCAAAGTAAAACCCTTACGAAGGGACATTGCATCACTCCCAAAAACAGGTGCGCACGCCAGCACGGCGACGCCCTGGTTGACTGTCGAAAAAAGAGATTACGCAAACAGATGTCGGCGGAAACAGCCAGCGCATGGCGATGCGGATACCGAGGTTGGCCGGAACGCCAGGCAGACGCCGAAAGTCAACTTTCACTCGGACCGCGAAAAGAATAACTGCCGGATAGGAATTCGTCGTTTCCAGGAACGACGGACGCCGGAAAGTCGACTTTCACTCCGTGAAAGTACGCGTTATTTTGCGGAGCAAAAGACGACTGACCTTCGATTTCCCTTAGTTAAAAGATTCTCGTTCCGAGCAACAGACGACTGTCCCGCGAATGCCGTCAGCGAATCGCTTGCGCAAAGGGAGCGCTAACGAACCGGCGGCAAACATCAGAAACGCGTTAGCTGCGACAGTCAGCCGGCGGAGCACGGCAGCGAGGCCGATCCAGACGATCGCCATCGACGGCGACAATATCCGCCACCTGCAGCGGTTCGACCGGGTCGACGCGAGGCGGAAGGGTGAACGGAACGACCCGAATCCAGGCCAGCGCCGCATACCGGCACGCCACGCAAGAATCGTCGCAAGGAGCCGGCCCATCGCCAGGGCAGGGCGGGGCGGTCGAAGCCGTTTGACCGGCATCGCCGTGCGCTGAGTGGTTATGCCCGGAATGGTCATGGCCCACATGGGAATGACCAGCATGGGAATGACCGGCATGCGCATGATTTGCATGATCAGGGGCAGCGTCCGTCGAACGGTTGCCAGGCGCCGGGCAGGATGCGCCGGTGCAGCAGCTCGCCCCATGGCGATGCGCAAGTTGCACCACAGCACCGTCGAGCAGATACACGACGGCCAGGGCGACAGCGGCGATACGATAGCAGATTCGCTGCATGCGACAGGCAACACGAAAGGAAGAAACAATCCTTGCGTTACACTCTATCACAAACCTGCCTCCAAATGCAAGTGAGTTGCAAATGAAGAATCTGGGCGATTTTCATGAAGGGCCCCGCAAACCGCCGGGCCGCCGTCCCTGCGGCGAGGGAAACGGCGGCCGGCATGCGGTTGTTGTTACTCGTCGGTCACGCAACCTTCGGAGGCCGATTTGACCGTTTTGATGTACTTGTACAGCGTACCCCGGATCGCCTTGTACGGCGGCGCCAGCCAGGACTTTTTCCGGTCGGCCAGCTCTTCATCGGTCAGATCGACATCCAGCCGGCGGTTGTCGGCGTCGATGGTGATCTTGTCGCCCGTTTGAACCAGGGCCAGCGGGCCGCCTTCTTGCGCCTCGGGGGTAATGTGTCCCACGATGAAGCCGTGCGACCCGCCAGAGAACCGACCGTCGGTGAGCAGGGCCACATCGGCGCCCAGGCCGGCGCCCATGATGGCGGAAGTCGGCGTGAGCATCTCCGGCATGCCGGGCCCGCCTTTGGGTCCTTCGTAACGGATGATGATCACATCGCCTTTTTCGATCTGCTTTTCTTCCAGGGCGTGCAGCATGTCCTCTTCGGAGTCAAACACTTTGGCGGGACCGCTGAAGAACAGACCTTCCTTGCCGGTGATTTTGGCGACGGCCCCTTCGGGCGCCAGGTTCCCTTTGAGAATGGTGATGTGGCCCTTTGGCTTGATCGGCTGCTGCACGGTATGCACGACCTTCTGCCCGACCGACAGCGGGGCGGCCGATTCCAGATTCTCGGCCAGGGTAAAGCCGGTGCAGGTGAGCGTTTCGCCGTTGAGATAGCCTTCTTCCAGCAGGTACTTCATCACCGCCGGCGTGCCGCCCACATTGTGCAGGTCTTCTTCCACATAGCGGCCGCTGGGCTTCAGGTCGCCGATGTAGGGGACGCGATCGCTGACCGCCTGGAAGTCGTCGATCGTCAGCGGCACATCGACGCTGCGGGCCATGGCGATCAAATGCAGCACGGCGTTGGTCGAACCGCCCAGGGCCATGACCACGATCATGGCGTTCTCAAAGGCGGCCCGGGTCATAATGTCCCGCGGTTTGATATCGCGTTCCATGAGCAGGCGAATGGCGGCGCCCGCCCGGTGGCACTCTTCGCTCTTCAGCGGATCGACGGCCGGCGTGGAAGAACTGTAAGGCAGCGACATGCCCAGCGCTTCGATCGCGCTGGACATGGTGTTGGCCGTATACATGCCGCCACAGGCGCCGGCGCCGGGGCAGGAGCGTTTGACGATTTCTTTACGGGTGGATTCGTCGATGGAGCCGGCCAGGAACTGCCCATAGCACTGGAAGGCCGAGACAATGTCGAGCGGTTCGCCGTTGAGCGTGCCCGGCTTGATCGTGCCGCCGTAGACCATCAGGGAGGGGCGATTCAGGCGTCCCATCGCCATCACGCAGCCCGGCATGTTCTTGTCACAGCCGGGCAGGGCGATCAGGGCGTCGTACCACTGGCCGCCCATGATGGTTTCAATGGAGTCGGCAATCAGGTCGCGGGACTGCAGGGAGAAGCTCATCCCTTCGGTGCCCATGGAGATGCCGTCGCTGACGCCGATGGTGTTGAACCGCATGCCAACCAGATCGGCCTCCACGACCCCCTGTTTGACCTTTTCCGCCAGATCGAGCAGATGCATGTTGCAGGTGTTGCCTTCGTACCAGACGCTGGCAATGCCCACCTGGGCTTTGTTCATATCCTCTTCTGACATGCCCGTGCCGTACAGCATCGCCTGGGAAGCTCCCTGGCTTTTGGGTTGCGTGATACGCTGGCTGTACTTGTTCAGGTTGTCCGTCATCGGGCTCAATCCTCCGCGAAAACACATTCGCCTTGGGGGGTAGTAAAATCAGTCCTTGGCCAAACGTGTATTGTACGGCTGGAGCGAAATCCCCGGGAGTGGTAACCCGCCAAGAGAATCCGCCAGGCTGCGCTACTTGCCAGGCCCGGTCGATTCGATGATAAAAGACCTTTGCGGAACCGGTTTTCTGCTGTCCCTTGCGTTGAAATGAGGTGTTGCGTGCGTTTGCTTCTATGTTTGTCCGTCTGCCTGATGCTGGCCCAGGCCGCCGCCGCAGCCGATGATTTCGCCCCGTTGTTCGATGGAAAAACCCTGGCGGGATGGGAAGGAAACAAAGAAATTTTCCGGGTAGAGCAGGGGGCCGTCGTCGCCGGCTCGCTCAAAGAGAAGATCGCCCATAACGAATTTCTCTGCACGACCGCCGAATACGGCGACTTTGAACTGCGACTGCAGGCGAAGCTGATCGGGCAGGGGACCAACGCCGGCGTACAGTTCCGCAGCCGTCGCATGCCGGACCATTTTGAGGTGATTGGCTACCAGTGCGATATCGGCAGTACGCCCGACCGCTCGATCTGGGGCTCCTTGTACGACGAATCCCGCCGCCGCAAATTCCTGGCCGACGGCGATAAAGAGAAGCTGGCCGAAATCGTCAAACAGGGGGAATGGAACGAACTGGTCGTCCGCTGCGAGGGGCCCCATATCCAGATCTGGGTCAACGGCCTGCAGACGGTCGACTATACGGAATCCGACGCACAGATTGAACAGAACGGGCTGATCGCCCTGCAGATCCACGGCGGCCTGCCCGCCGAGGCCTGGTACAAAGATATTCGCCTGAAACGGCTGGATCGGTAGCCGCGCTCGCGAAATTTCCGATGGAGTTCGACAGGATTGTCGACTTTCACTCCGTGAAAAATCGCGTTCTTTTGCGGAGCAAAAGACGACTGACCGTCGACTTCCGTCAGTTAAAAGTTTCACGTTCCGAGCAAGAGACGACTTTCTGCGTCTAACTTTTTTGCAAGACGACAAAAACCGAATTTTGAGGTTTCAAGGTATTGATCCTCGCGATCTTTCGCTTGCCCTCCCGCCACTTTTTCGCCACCGGAAGAGAATCCGCCACGCATGACGACTCCTTGTTATTTGTATTTCGATATCGGCAATGTGTTGCTGCACGTCTCGCACGAGCAGGCCAACCAGGCAATGGCCGACGTCGCGGGCATGGCGCCGGAAACGATGCGTCAGCTGGTGTTCAGCGACAGCGGCCTGGAATGGAAGTTCGAACGGGGCGACCTCGACGAGCCGGCTTTCCTGGCGGCGCTGAACCAGGCCGCTGGCTGCGAACTGGACCCGGCCGCCATCCGCAAGGCGAACAACGAGATTTTTCGCCTTAACACCGACATTCTGCCGCTGGTGACCAGCCTCCGCTGTTCCAATCATCGGCTGGGCGTATTCTCTAACACCTCCAGCTGGCACTGGGCCTATATGCGGCATCGGTTCTCGTTCTTCTCCTTTTTCGCCGGCGCCGCCTTGAGCTTTGAGATCGGCGCCATGAAGCCGGAACCGGCCGCCTACGCCGCCGCCGCTTCCCTGGCCGGCTGCGCCCCGGAGGAGATTTTCTTTGTTGACGATCGCCCCGAAAACGTCGCCGCCGCCATCGTCGCCGGCTTCCAGGCCGTGCAGTACACGACCGCCGTCGCCCTCCGCGACGACCTCCGCAGCCGCGGCGTGCATTTCAATCTCTAACGCCCCTTCACCGCGGCCAACGCCTTTACGAAGTAAGTTCACTAAGGTTCGCACAGGAAGAGGAGAAGAAACCAGCGGAAGCAGAGTAGATCGCGGCAAAGAATGATGTCGTGACAAAAAAGAAGGAAAGAGGTCGTGAAACGGACGGCCCGCAACGACCATCCCGCCAACCGAAACTCTCTCTTCCTCCTCTGGGTTTCCTCTGCGATCCTCCGCGTCCCCTGCGGTGAATCTCTTCTTTTCTCCCTGGCTGCTTCGCCTACAGCACCATCGAGAGCTTCCGGCGATAGGCGACGACCTGCTGCGGATCGTCGATCACCAGGAACATCTCCAGCATCGCCGCGCGGGCCTGTTCGCCTACGCCGGAGCGATCCTGCTCCACCAGGGACAGGCAGATGTCCAGGGCGGCCTGGTACTGCTTCTGCCCCGCTAGCGCCCGGGCGTAGTCCAGCTGGGCCGCCAGATCGCTGGGATCCTGTTCGGCCGCACGCTTGACCGTTTCCAGGTCGCCCGACGAAGCCTGCAGGTCAAGCTCGGCTTTGATCCGTTCGGCGTCGGGTTCGAGGAAGCCGCGTTTCTCCAGCTCTTCCAGCATGGCGGTCGTTTCGTCCCGCTTGTTCTGGGCGAACAAACTACGCAGCAGGCCGAGCTGGGCGAATTCGCTTTCCGGCTCGGCGGCCAGCAGCTCCCGGTATTGCGTTTCCGCCTGGGCCGGATCCGTCTCTTCCAGGCCGACGATCGCCTGGTTATCGCCGAAGCCGATCAGCCGTTCAATCCACTGGCGAACCTGCCCCTCGGGCATGGCGCCGGCGAAGAAGTCGACCACTTCGCCGCCGACCAGGCCGTAAACGGCCGGGATGCCTTCGACGTTGAAGTCCATCGCCGCCTGCTGGTTGTAGTCGGTTTCCGCTTTGACCAGCACGAACTTGCCGGCCAGCTCCTCGGCCAGACCTTCCAGAATGGGCGACAGCAAACGGCAAGGACCGCACCAGGACGCCCAAAAGTCGACCACCACTGGCACGCTTTTGGAACGCTCGATCACGTCGGCTTCAAACGTTTCCTGGCGCGTATCCACAACCCATTGGGAAGCATTCTCAGACATGGTTATTCAACAAATTCCTGTACGCCGGAGCAAAGCCTGGCCTCGCTCCGGCTGGTGAAGATACAAAGGGAAGCAGACGGCCCCCGCGACAAACGGCAAGCGGCGCCCGATTCGCATGCTACTTTTTCTGGAACATCGGGTTCTGCGGATCGCCGCGCGACAGCAGATACGCCATCAGATCCAGTAATTCTTCCCGCTCGAGCGTATCAAGCAACCCCTCAGGCATCAGCGACACCTTGGAAGGCAGAATCTCGTCGATCTGTTTCCGGTCCAGAGAGATCTGATTATTGGGGTCCAGCATGTTAGGGCTGAGGCGGATCGAGTCGCCGGCAAAGTTGACGATACGGCCTGTCACCACCCGCCCGTCCAGTGTGATGATGTTCACCGCCTGGTACTGGTCGCTGATCGCTTTGTTCGGCTCCAGCACGGATTCCAGAATGTCGCGCGGGCTGAAACGTCCCGATAAAGCCGTCAAATCGGGGCCGACGGCCCCGCCGCGATTGTCAAAGCGATGGCAGGCGAAACACTTGGCCGCCGCAAACATCTGCCGGCCGTGCTCAAAGTTGCGATCCTGCAGACCGGCTTCCACCAGCGGGGCCAGTTCCTGCATCGTGTACTTGTGGACAAACGGCCGCGGCTCGCTGGAAAACGGTTCATCGTTCGCCGGTTTGGCGTCGAGAATCGGCTGCAGTTCAGCCAGTTCGGCAGGCGACAGATGCGCGACTGCGTCCTTTTTGATGTTGTCGACGAACAGCGTGAAGCTGTTGCCGCCGCGGTAACTGGCCGCTTTGACGAACCACTGGAAGTACGTTTTCTGGAGCGACGGCGTCCAGCCCTGCCGCAAGTGACGCAGCGTTTTGGCATAGTAAATCTGCTCCTCCTGCGTCGGAGCCTGCTGCATCAGGGCGACCGCTTTCGCCGCCGTCTGCGGAGCCTGCAGATACACCAGCAGCTCGGACAGGGCAAAGTTCAAGTCGCTGGAAGTCGCGGGAAACCGCGCGTCGAACTGCTCGATCAAATGGGCCCGCTGCGCCGGGGTCGGCGGGCCGATCCGCAAAAAGGTCAGCGTCAGCACGCGCAAGTGCTCCAGCTGTTGCTGGGGCGAAAGTTTGTCCCAGTCCAGCCGATCCAGGGCGGCCAGAATCGAGGCCCGCGCCAGTGCCCGGTCCCCCTTGGCTTCCACCTGCAGCTCGTCCCACACGGGCGGCGGCGTGTCGATATCGTTGCCGGTCCCTTTGTCCTGTCGTTCGTACATGCGGGCCATCGCCATCAGGGCGGCCAGCAGGATCTGCGGCTCGGCTTCTTCCACCGCCAGGCTCCGCCATTCGGCCAGCGGGCGATGCTCGATCGCCGTGCGGGCGGCAAACCGCAGGAAGCGGTCCGACGATCCCAGGTGCGGCCAGGCGATCTTCACCGCATCGGGGTGATCGCCCACATGGAGCGCTTCCAGCTGCCGACGCAAGGCCCGGGCTTCCGCTTCTTCTGGCTGATGGGCGTCGACCGGGGCGGTCGACTCGGTTCCCTGGTAGGTCACCCGGTACAGGCCGGACTGCACCCGTCGTCCGCCAATGGCGAAGTACATGGCGCCGTCGTGCGGATTGATGACGACATCGGTCAGAGGCAACGGCACGCCGGTGACGAAATCTTCCGCCGCGGCCAGGTACGAGGCTCCCAAAGGCTGGGGCCGCACCGCATACATTTTGCCGTAGGTCCAGTCGCAAATGAACAGCGCGTTCTGATACGCGGCGGGGAATTTGGCGCCATAGCCGAATGTGACGCCTGTCGGCGAACCGGGGCCGATATTGATCATCGGCGGCACGCTGTCGGCATACGTGACGGGCCATTTGCCGCCGCCGTTACGCCAGCCAAACTCAGCTCCGCTGACCACGTGACACACCCGCGTTGGCCGGTACCAGGGCGTATTCCAGTCCCATTCCATGTCGGCGTCGTAGGCGAACAGCTCGCCGTCGGCGTTAAAGGCCGCGTCAAATTCGTTGCGGAAGCCGACGGCCGCCAGCTCCCAGTTCTTCCCGTCGGGATCCATCCGGGCGATATAACCGCCTGGCGCCCGGGTGCCGATCATAAAGCCGCGTCCATAAGGACGGGGAAGCAGCAGGTCTTCGTCCCACACCTGCGGCACGCGCGAAGCATCGACTTTGGTCAGGTCGGTCTTGTTACCGCAGACGATGTACAGCCCTTTGCCGTCGGGAGCAAGCAGCACGGCGTGCGGGCCGTGTTCGGCGGCGCCGCCCGTCAGCTTGCGGAGCGTTTCCACCTGATCAAGGACGTCGTCGCCGTCGGTGTCGCGCACCCGATAGACGCCGGAGTCGTAGTTGCCGCCCGTGTTGACGACGACGTACAGGCTATCGAACGCCCAGAGCAGACCTTGCGCGTCGCCGATCGGTACGTCGATCTTCTCAATCTTTGGTTCCTGCTGCACGCCAATGGGCGGCGGCGTTACGCGATACAACGAGCCGTACTGGTCGGAAACAATCAGCCGACCTTTGGGGTCGACGCACATGTTGACCCAGGAGCCTTGCTCTGCTTTGGGGACCGAGTACAGCAGCTCGGCGTGAAAGCCTGCGGGCAGCTTGAGCGAGTCGGCGGCAGTGGCGGTCGGCTCCCGCAGCGGAGCGACGGCGGCCAGGGCCACGGCGTCGATCTTTTTCCAGGGAGCGTCGCCCAGCTGGGCGATTTCCTGGGGACGGGCCCAGCCGGAATCGTCAAAGCCGACCTGCTGCCAGCCGTCGGCCGGAGTGGTCGAGGCCCGCCAGGTGCGGTCAGTGACTTCAGTCCGCGACTCGCGCCAGCCGGAGTCCAGGTCGATCCGCAGCAGCACGCCGCCGGGGCCTTTCTTCCCTTTTTCGGCTTCCACGGCGACCGCCATTTTCGGCTCTTCGCGGATCTTGTCGTTCTGGGAAGTCAGGTTGATAAAGGCCGGTTTTTTTGGGTCGACATGCGTCAGCACCTGCTCGCCGTTGACCCAGACTTTGACCGCCTGGCTGGTCGCCGCGTAGATGTGGATAGAGCTGATCCCCGTCAGCGGGAACTCTTTCCGCAGGTAGACCTTGTCGGCTCCGTCCGGCAGCCAGACCCAGACCGGCTGGGCGTGTTCCGGACGGACGGCCGGCTTTCCTTTGGGCTTTACCGGCGCCTTGGACTGCTTGTCGGCGGCGTCGAATTTTTTGAGACGGATGTTCTTGAACTGGGCTTTCATGGCCGGGCCGCGATGCACCTGCAGGCCGATCAGACCGTTCAGGTCGCGGGCCGATTCCTGCTCGTCGACCAGTTCGATGGTGGTTTCGTCGTCGATCTTGTGCACCAGGCGATTGCCGCGGGCGATGACCGTGAGGGTATGCCACTGGGTGACATCGATCGGCTCGACTTTCTCTTTCGACAGCGGGGCGACTTTGGTTTTGCCGTCGGGCGTGACGATCACCTTGTGGCCGCGCTGGGCCAGGATGCCGCGGCCGCGTTCATCGTAGAGCATGCCGGTGTATTCGGGCTTGCCGTGGATATCGGCCTGGTAACCGCCCAGCGAGTGCTCGCCGACTTCTTTCATCAGGGCGCTGCGATACTGCACGCCGGAGTTATTGGCTCCTTCGAGGCGGAACTCCAGCCGCAGTTCAAAGTCAGCCGCTTCCCCGTCCCAGACGAGGAACTGGTTGTAGGACAGATGATCGGGGCCGTTGGTCTTCCCAGTGATGGCGCCGTCTTCAACGGACCAGAGTTCGGGGTTCCCTTTCCAGCCGGCTAGATCGCGGCCGTTAAACAGACGGACGAAGCCATCTTCGGCCGCCGCCGGGGCTGCCAGGGCAAGCAGTAATAAAATCGCCGTCGTTCGCATCACGCCAACGCTCCTGTGGTAAACCAACGCTCGAACAGCTGCCACCGGCAAGAGGACCGCGACTGGCCAGGGATCCGATCGCCGATCAGATCGCTTCCGCCCAGGGCGAAAGGAAGCAGCAAGAACCAAAACGGGCATTGTACCGAAGAGAACGCCCGGTTGCCTGCCGCCGGAGACCTTTTTCACGCCGCCAGAAGTCGGGATTCACGCCGCCAGAAGTCGGGACCGCGGGCCGGCCAGATCACTCGTCGGAGGAGAAGTCGTCCATCAGGTCGTCAAAGAAGTCGTCGTTGCTGGCTTCGGTAGCGGCCGCTTCCTGCTTCTGATCGAACCGCTTGCGCGCCCGGCGCAGCGCTTCGTTAATGGCCGTTTCACTGGCGCCGTGCTTCTGGAAGAACTTGCGCACGGTTGCTTCCGAAACGTCTTTCGCCGTTACGACCTTCTGCGTTTTCGCGTCGACCAGCACGAACCGTTCCGCGCCCTCCGCGTCGGTCACTTTGTCAGGATAAAGGTCCATGCGTCGCCAGGGCAAAAGAAGTGTGCGTCAAGGTGCAGACTCCCCTATAATTCAAGCACCGCCCCACGGCAAGTTTTTGGACAAAACGGTGGGAAAAAGCGGCCGATCAGAAGGAACAATCGGCGGCGCCCCCTCTTCTGTCGCATGGGCGCTCCTGCCCGTTCCTGTTCGACGACGTCCCGCCAGCACTGCCGCGAATCCGGATAAACGGCCGCTCTGAACTTGCTGCCAGCTGTGACGCCTTTGGCCGCGCGACCGGGAATCCCGGACGGGCAGGAGCGCCCGATCCTACAGAAGAGGGAGCGCTTCGCAAGCTATACCCGCTGTAACGCCAGGACGACTTCGTCCATGGACTGGAAGCGGTCGGCGGGGCGCTTGGCGAGCATTTTGCGGCAGATCGTGTCGAGGCGATCGGGAATGTTCGGCCGGATGCTGCGGAGACTGGCGACCGGCGAGGTGCGATGGGCCTGGAGCTTTTCGCGGGAGTTCTGCATCGGGAACAGCGGACGTCCGGTCAGCAGCGTAAAGAGCGAACAGCCTAGCCCATAGATGTCGGCTCGATGGTCGATGCTTTCGCTGTCCTGCCCTTGCTCCGGCGCCATGTAATTGAGCGAGCCGACGATCTGGCGCCGGGGCGATTCGGCCTGCGGGTAGGCCGTGTCGCCGGCCAGCAGGGCGATTTCCAGGCCGATCACCCGGGTCAGTCCGGCGTTGTCGATCAGCAGGTTGGCCGGCTTCACGTTCCGATGGTAGATCCCTTTGGCGTGCAGGTACGACAGCCCAACCGCTGCGTGCATCACATAACCGACCACATGCGTTATGGGGATCGGATGAAACTGCTTGAGCAGCGTCATCAGGTCAAAGCCCGGGGCGTGCTCCATGACCATATAACGGATGCCGTCGTCTTCGCCGCAGCCCAGCATGCGGACCCAGTTGGGATGGCTGAAGTTCGACAGGATTTCAATCTTTCGCTGGAACTTGGGCATGGGCTCCAGCACCCGCACCGTTTCCGGCGACAGGATCTGCACCGTGACCGTTTCGCCTGCCGCGGTACGGGCCTTGAACAGATGGTTCTTGCCGCCGCCCGACATCCGCTCGATCAGCGTAAAGTTGGCGAACCGCGTCGCCTTGGCGAGCGTGGTGAACCGCCGCGCCAGACGCTCGGTGGCCGGATTCACGGGCGGCAGTTTGTCGTCAGGCATCGTCGACCGCGGACTGTCTTCCGCCGGTAACGGCGGACCGGCAGGCGGCGTTTCGGATCGCGGCGGCAAGGACAATTGCGTGGTCCGGCCGACAACGTGGGAGGGCGGGGCGCCAGCGGCAGGACCATTTCCGCTGACTGCTTTGGCGACGGCCGGCTGCGGGTCGGCGGCAGGGACAATCTCCGGCGCCGATTCATAATGCGTATCGTTGTCCGGCGGGGGACTGCTGAGCAACGAGGCGATCCGCGGCGGCGCATCAAACTCTTCTTCGAGCGACGCTTTCTGCGCGCGACGGGCCTCTTCCTCTTCCGATAGACGGGATTGCACCTGGGCCGACAGCGGGATTTCCGGAGAAGCAACGACCGGCAGCGGAGGAGCAACGTCGTCGGGCGCCGTTTGACGCACCAGCACGCCCTCGACCGGCGCCGCCGCGCGACTCGCTTCCCGCGCGCTGGCCTCAGACAGCTGCGATTCCGCCTGGGACAACAGCGACTCCAGCTGAATCTGGCGGGACTGCAGACGGTCGTTTTCCGCCTGGGCTGCGGCCGCCTCCTGGCGAACCTGGTCGAGCTGGGTCTGGGCCGCCTCCTGTTCCGCCAGCCGGGTCGTCTCCGCTGCGGCCAGTTTGCCTTCCTTCGTCTGCAGGCGAGCGTCGAGCGCGGCGTAAGCCGCCGACTGCTCCGAAAGTTCCTGCTGCAGGCGGGCCTGGGCGGCCGTCAGCTCTTTGTTCTGCTGTTCCAGCGATTGCCGTTGTTGCTGGCTGGCCGCGGTCGCTTCCTCCCAGGACTGCCGGGCCGTCGCCAGGTTTTGCTGATGCTCCTCACGAGCCGTTTCGGCCGTACGCTGGGCCGTTTCGGCCGCCTGACGGGAGGCTTCGGTCGCCTGCTGCCGCTCGTTTAACGCAGCCAGTTCCTGCTGCAGGGCGACCAGCTCCTGCTGTTGCGACACCTGCGCTTGCTGTTGCGATTCGCGCTCTTGTTGCTGGGTCGCAAGCTGCTGCTGGAGCGACTGGATCTCTTGCTGTTGCGAGGTGATCTCTTGCTGCTGGCGACGGTGCTGGTCGGTGGCGAACTGCTCCTGGCTGCCGGCCGCTTCCTCGAGCAGCTGGCTTGAGGCCGTGAGCTCGCGCGTCAGACGTTCCCGCTCCGCCTGCCAGGCGGCGGCCGCTTGCCGATGCTCTTCTTCCTGCGTCGCCCAGGTTTGTTCCCGGTGCGTCCAGCGCTGGGCGAGGTCGGCTTGTTCGGTCGCCTGGTCGGCCTGTTGCTGCAGCAGGGCCGCGTGCTGCTGTTTCAGCTCCTGCTGTTCCTGCTGCAGGGTTGCCAGTTCCTGCTGCAGCGACAGCTGCTCCTGTTCCGCCTGGGCCAGCTGGGCGGCGGCCTGCGTTTGTTCGGCTTGCCAGTTATCGTGCTGTTCCTGCAGGGCGACGGCCTGGGCGGCTTGCGGTTCCAGATCGGCCAGTCGCGACAGGAAGCCTTGCTGTTTCTGTTCCTGCTGCGACAGCGCGGCCTGCAGCTGTTCGACCTCCAACAGGGCCGACGTACAGCGTGCTTCGCTTTGCTCCTGGGCGGCGGCGGTAGCGGCCAGGGCCTCTTCCTGCTTTTTGATGTCGGCGGCCTGGACGGCCAGCTGCTTTTTGAGTTCCTGTTCCTGCTCGCGGAAGGACTGCTCTTCTGCCGCGGCCTGGTTGCGCTGGGAAGCCAGTTCGGCGGCGACTTTTTCGGCGTCAGCGGTCGCAGCGGCGGCCGCTTCCCGCAGCGGGACGAGAGCCTGCTCGTATTCGTCGGCCTGCAGCTGGAGCAGTTGCTCGGACTCGGCCTGGGCAGCGGCGGCCTGCTCCTTGGCTGCTTTCAGATCCTGCTGCAGGGATGCGAGCTGGGCCTGCTGGGCCGTCTGTTGTTCGGCTTGACGTGCGGCTTGATGCTCGACTTCTGCCTGAAGGCTGGAGATCTGTTTTTCGGCCTCGACACGGGCCGCCTGGTGCTCTTCGGCCTGCTGTCGCCACTGGTCGAGCTGAGTGGACAGCTGGGCCGTTTGCTGTTGCAACGCAGCCTGCTGGCTTTGATCGGTCTGGCGGGTTTTCTGCAGCTGTTCCACTTCGTCCCGCAGCCTGGCGACATCGCTGGCGCTGCTTTCAGCCTCGCCGGAGGCGGCCCGGAGCTGTTGCTCAAGCTGCGCGATACGCGCCTGCTGCTCGTCCCCTGCGGCGACCTGCTGTTCTTGTTCGCGGAGACGATCGGCCTCGCGCGTTTCGGCCGCGTCGCGCAGTTGCTGCAGCTCGGCTGCTCCTGATTGCAGCGCCGTGTCCCGCTGGGCCAGCTGCTGCTGATGCTGTGCGAGTTGCTGTTCCAGCTGTTCGACCTGCTGGCGGCGTTCGGCGGCGGCCGCGGCCAGCATTTGCTCCAGTTCTGCGATGCGTTGCTGGTTGCGAACCTGGTCGGCCGCTTGTTGCGAGGTCTGCTCGTGCTGACTGTGCGCTTCGGCCAGATCCTCTTCCAGACGCTGGCGTTGCTGCTGGAACGCTTCCGCCTGTTCCTGCAGACGGGTCGTCAGCTCGCGGACCTGTTCGCGCAGATCGCCGGCTTGCTGTTCGTGGCCGGCCGCCGTATCGGCCAGCCGACTCAGGCGGTCCCGCTCGGCGAGGTTTTCGGCGACGGTTTCGGCCAGGGTCTGTTCGTGCGACCGGACGAGCTGGGTGCGTTCCGTTTCCAGCCGCTGCAGAAACTCCGCTTCGAGCGAGGCTTTCGCTGCGTCAACCGCCTGGGCCAGTTCATCCGCGTGCGTTTGCTGGCTGGCCTGCAGGCGATCCTGCAGCTGGGCGATTTGCTCCTGCAGCTGGGCGATTTGCGTTTCCCGCTGCTCGCGATCGGCCTGGGAGCTTTGGGCCTGTTGTTCAATCTGGACGACCGAAGCGCCCAGTTCCTCCAGCGATCGGGTGAGCGATTCCACCTGCTGCTGGGCCGTTTGCCGGGCGCTGTCGGCCTGCAGCAATTCGCCTTCGAGCTCGTCGATCCGATCCACGGCGTCGGCCAGTCGCTGGCCGGCGGTCTGGGCGTCGTAGTCGCGACGAACGAGGATTTCGTTCGCCTTTTTCTCCGAGGCCCGCAGCTGTTCGTGGGCGGCGTCGAGGCGTTTCTCCAGGACGTTAATCTGCGCCTGCAGGGCGGCCAGTTCGGCTTCATGAAGGCCGTTCCGAGCGGACGAGGCCGGGGCAGCCTGGGAGAACGAAGGGGCAGGCGACTCCTGCAGGTGATCCATACGAAAGGTCGTGGCGCCAATCCGGAAATCTTCGCCGGCGACAATGGTGAATTCGTGCGTGGCCTCTCCCAGCCGGATCGCCGGGTTACGGGCCGAATCCAGGCAGCGCACCAGCATCCGGTCGCCGTCAAGCTTCAGGTCGGCGTGCTCGCGCGAGACGCGCAAATCCCAGGGGACGGCCCAGCCATTCTGGGGCGCACGGCCCAGGCGGATCCATTCGCCCTCGGGGATATGGCGGCGCCAGCGTTGGCCCGCTTCGGGTCCGATAGCGACAAATTCCAGCACAGTGATTGCCTCTCCACGTCATTTTCGCCGCGATACGCACCACGGCGGTCGTAGTTCGACGATAACTTACGGATCGTTTCCAATCAATGTTTCGTCGGCCTCGGCATGGCCGTGAAGCGGTGGAAAAGAGCGAGCCAGCCAGATTAAGCGCCACACTCCCCCTGACCGCGGTGAATCGCCGGATCCGGGTGCTGGCCGGGACGATCTTCCGAGTACCACTTTGCAAACACCGCCTGCAGGTCTTCGCGACCGTGCATCTTTCCCCAGTCCGGACGCACCTGTTCAAAATCCGGGTGCAGGGCCGAGTACTTGATGCCGAACTTTCGCATGCCAACCGCGCAGCGATCCACGCCATACAGTTCTTCCGCCAGCGAGTAGTGCTCGGCGATAATCTCCCGCTGCTCAAACAGGCTCGGCGGATCCGGCAACGGCAAACCCGCGGCCAGCGCCCGGGCCTGCGAGAAAATCCAGGGGTTGCCAATCGCCCCCCGCGCCACGGTCACGCCGTCGACGCCTGTCTGGCGCATCATTTCCAGGCAATCCGCGGCCGAGAACAGGTCGCCGCTGCCCAGCACAATGCGATCCCCCAGGAACTGCTTGACTTCGCGCAGGAAATTCCAGTTGCTGGGGCCAATGTAGCGCTGTTTGACGGTTCGCCCATGGACCGTCACGGCGGCCACTCCGCGGGCAAAGGCGCCTTCCAGGATGGTGAAAAAGTTATCGCGGGCCTCGGCGGAGTCATCAATGCCGCGGCGCATTTTGACCGTGACCGGGATATGCGCCGGCGTGGCGTCGCGGGTGCGCTGGATGACTTCCAGGGCGACATCGGGCTGTCCCAAATGGAAGCCGCCGCGGCAGCGTCCCAGCACCTTTTTGACCGGGCAGCCAAAGTTGATATCGATCACATCAAAGCCGGCTTCCACCAGCTTTGTCGATGCGGCGGCGAACTGCTCCGGCTCGGCCCCCATCAACTGGCCGGCGACCGGATGTTCTTCGTCGGTCAGGTACAAGAAATGACTCGTCCGCTGACGCCCTTTAAGCGACAGCAGGAACTGATCGAGCATCACTTCGCACAGCGTGTACGAAGCGCCCAGCCGCCGGGCGATGACCCGCATGGGGCAATCGCTGTAACCCGACAAAGCCGCCTGAACGACGGGAAACCCGACGTACACAGGGCCAATCGAGAGCGGAGCAAGAGCAGGGGGGGGAACAGTCGCCACAGCTTCAGGTTCGTTCTCGAGGAAACGGTCGACTTGGAATCGCGAGGGAAATTACCTGGCGATTTTGGTTTCATCGTTTTGCGAAAAAGCAGACGTAGAAAGTCGACTAACCGTCGATTTCCGACGGCAATATCGTCCCACGTTTCTTGACGTCGCTTCTTCACCACGCGTCTTTATGCAGTGCTTTATTCGACGATGATCTCATCGACGGTGCCGCCCGACGGAATCATCGGCAGCACGTGCTCCTGGTAGGGCACTTGCACGTCCAGAACGTACGGTCCGTCGTAGTTGATCATCTCTTCGATCGCCGCGTCCAGCTCGCTCTTTTTGCTGACGGTGGCCGCGCCACACCCGTAACCTTTGGCGATCTGCACAAAGTCCGGGTAACGTTCCTTCGCGTAGGCGTGGTCGTCGGCGTCCTGGATGCCGCTGGCCAGTTCATGGTGAATCGGTCCCAGGTAGGTATGGGCCCGGTTCCCCTTCATGAAGCGATCTTCCCACTGCACCACCATGCCCAGGTGCTGGTTGTTGAGCAGCAGCACTTTCACCGGCAGGTTTTCGCAATAGCAGGTCGCCAGTTCCTGGATGTTCATCTGGAAGCTGCCGTCGCCGTCGATATCGATCACCAGGGCGTCGGGGTTGGCCGCCTGGGCGCCCATCGCTGAAGGCAGACCAAAGCCCATGGTTCCCAGGCCGGAGCTCGACATCCAGGTGCGGGGCGAGGTGAACTGAAAAAACTGGGCGGCCCACATTTGATGCTGACCGACGCCCACGCCGACGATGGTGTTCCGATCGGCCGTTTTCTGGGACAGCGTGCGGATGGCGTGCTGCTGCAGGATGCCGTCGAACTTTTCATCGTACTTGAAGGGGTGGGCTTTCTTCCATTCGGCGCACTGTTTGACCCAGGGCTCGATATTTTCGCACTTTTCGACCTGTTTGTTCAGTTCTGCCAGGGCGAACTTCACATCGCTGACAATCGGAAAATGGGCCGGCTTGTTCTTGTTGAGCTCCGACGGATCAATATCGATATGAATGATCTTCGCCTTCTTGGCGAATTCCGCCAGTTTGCCCGTCACGCGGTCATCGAACCGCACGCCCAGGGCGATCAGCAGGTCGCAATCGCGGACCGCATAGTTGGAGTACACGCTGCCGTGCATGCCCAGCATGTCGAGTGAGAGCGGGTCGGCGTTGGGGAAGACTCCCAGCCCCATGACAGTCATCGCCACGGGAATGCCCGTTTTACGGATAAAGGCCCGCAAATCTTCGCTGGCTTCGCTGGCGATCACGCCGCCGCCGGCGTAGATCACGGGGCGTTTGGCCAGCTTGATCGCGGCCGCCACCTGGCGAATCTGCTCCGGCTGGGCCAGGCGTTCTTCCATTTTGTAGCCGGGCAGGTTCATCGGCGCGTCCCAGTCGACTTCGCACGAATCTTCCTGCACGTCTTTGGGAATGTCGACCAGCACCGGACCCGGGCGGCCCGTCGTGGCAATATGAAACGCCTCACGCATGACGCGAGCCAGATCGCGAACGTCGGTCACCAGGTAATGATGCTTGGTAATGCCGCGGCAGACCTCGACAATCGGCGTCTCCTGGAACGCATCGGAACCAATGACGGGCGTTTTCACCTGGCCGGTAATGGCGATCAACGGGATACTGTCGAGCTTGGCGTCGGCAATCGCCGTCACCAGATTCGTGGCGCCGGGACCGCTGGTCGCCATGCAGACGCCCACCTTGCCGGTGGTGCGGGCAATACCTTGCGCGGCGAAACCGCCGCCCTGTTCATGGCGGGGCAGGATCGTACGAATCTGGTCGGAAAAACGCGTCAGCGCCTGGTGCAACGGCATGCTGGCGCCGCCGGGATAGGCGAACAGCAGCTTTACCCCGTGGTTTACCAACGATTTTACCAAGATGTCGGCGCCAATCATCACGGTCGAATGGGTCGATTGGTTCGTGGTAGCCACAGAAAAAATCCTCGTTCGCGAACTAAGTACCAGCGAGTCAAAATCGGGTTTGCTCTGATAATCGAAAAACCCGGCCAATTATCGAGTTTAGAAAGAAATGGGCGTTTCTTCAATTGGGCAAAACCCAATGCGGCTCTTCCCCTGCCTGTCAAAGCCCTGGCAACGCCTGTTTTAACGGTTTTTCAACTCCCGCGGGACCTGCTAAAAGTAATCTTCATCTTCCTGGACTCTTCCCCAGCCTGCCTCCGTTCGGCAGTCCCCCCCGTCAAGGATCGCCCCGCATGACGATCGCCCTGATCCTGGCGTCCCTGGTTCTGCTGGTCCTGTTCGGCGTTCTGACGTGGCATGCGCTCAACGATTTTTCCTACCTGGGGGGAGCGGGCGTACGCCACAGCTACTCCTGGGGAGCTCGTTGTTATGACGGCAAATGGCGATCCCCCAGCTATCAGAACGCGGCCCAGACCCGACAGCTGCTGGCCCCGTTACTGGAGCAGGCCGGCGGCGACCCGGCCGCGGTGGTCGTGGATCTGGCCTGCGGCACGGGCCGCTTTACCCGACTGATGCTGGCTGAAGAAGAATTCCGGGGGAAGATCATCGCGGTCGATTTCGCCCCCGGCATGCTGCGAGAGCTGCGCCGTGTCCTGCAGGAGATGCCGCCCGCCGCACAGTCGCGAGTGGAGATCCAGGAGCAGGACGTTCGCCAGTGGCGCCCTGCCGCCGAATCGCTGCAGGCGGTCGCGTTACTGGAAGCGGCCGAGATTATTCATCCGCTGGGCCCGACGCTGGAAGCGATCTTTGTCGGGCTGCAGCCCGGCGGCCTGCTGCTGACGACAGTCGTCGGCAACGGCTTCGGCTGGCTGTTCCCCGGACGACGCCAGGCCCGGGCCGAGTTCTCCGACTGGCTCGCCGAGATCGGCTTCGTCGAAATCCAGCGTCACCCCTGGCGGCGTCGCTACGACTGGCTGCTCGCCCGCAAACCACTCCCACCGGCTCGCTCCCATCCCCCGTAGTAGAGCTGGCCTCCCTTCCTGCAGGGGAGACGAGAAGCAGGTTGTGGCTGGGTCCATTAGGGCTGTGCTAGGGCCGTTCCTGGAGGAGGACGGTCCAGCCGCTGGGGCCGCGGGAGCGGGTTTGCATGGGGGCGACGACCTGGGCGGCGGCGACGGTCCAGTCGCCCTGGTACTGCGGATCGTATTCGCCCATGACGTCGTGGTAGCCGTCGAGGAGACGCTCGCCGGCGGTCGCAGGGGCCATGCGAGTGATCTTCTCGTACTCCTCCGGCGAAAGGTGCGGCGTGAGCAGGCTGCTGGTCTGGGGGTCCTCGTGCTGCTCGATCGCCTTTTGCAGGGCCGGGTGATGCAGGATCAGCCCTTGCTGGTTCACGGCCGAGGTATCGTCCGGCGTGCCGGCCAGCCGATCGGCGTACACGATCGCCAGGGCCGTTCCTTCTTCAAACGACCTGCCGACCGCCGTCATCTGCCCCAGTTCCACCGCCATGCCGATGACTCCCAGCACCTTGCCGCTGGATCCCTCGCGGATGGGAACCGAAAATGCCACCACGTACTCGCGATGCGTGCCGCGGAACGGACGCGTGATCGAGGGAGCCGTGAGCGGGGCCGGAGCCGCTCCTGCCTGCGGGGCGTAGTTGGCCCCTTGCCCATGAAAGTACTCGCGAGAGCTGTAGTGCTGGCCCAGGCTGCTGAAGCGATTCCCCTGATCGTCCAGGAACGGATAGCGTGCGACCTGTGTGCCGACACCATCGGCCGCATTGACGAACCAGCAATAGGCCGGCAACTCCTCCTCATAACGCTCCGCCGTCGTCTTCAACCAGGCGTTGAGGGGCGAGTCCGCCTGCAGTGACAGATGCTTGTCCGCCGCCTCGTCCTGCTTTTCCTCGCCTGCCTCAGGCGGCTCCAGCCAGGCGGCCAGACGCGGATCTCGGGCGGCCGCATCGAGAGCCCATAACCGGCGATCCATTTCATACGCCAGGGAATCGGCAGCCAACTCCACGCGGGCAATCATGCCGGCCCGTCGGGCCTGGCTTTCCCGCCGGGCCAGTCGCGACTGCAGGCCGACAAAAACGGCAGTCAGCAGACCGATCGCCAGCAGGGACGCCAGCGCTACTTGCGCCGCCCGATGATGGCGTCGCACAAAGCGACCCGCCGCCCGGGAGAACGGCTCGCGATAGCAGCTGACAGGTTCGTCGGCCAGGAAGCGGTTCAGATCGTCCGCCAGCGCCAGGGCCGACGCATATCGCTCGGCCGGATTAAGGGCCATCGCCTTCTGGCAGATCTTTGCCAATGCGTGCGAGACATCTGGCTTCCGCTTGCGGACGGACGGATAGTCGCCATGAATCACCTGACGCCGCAACAACGTTGCGACCGTCGTGTCATACGGCGTTTGGCCGGTCAGCAACACATAAAGGGTTGCTCCCAGACTGAACAGGTCGGAGCTGCGGGTGATCACAGCGTCGCCTGCGGCCTGCTCCGGGCTCATGTAGGGCAGGGTGCCGGTGTTCTGGCTGGACCCGCCGACGGGCGATTCCAGGGAGCCAAAGGCCAGGGTCAGTTCGCCGCTGGAACGCTCTTCTTCGCCGCGGGCGATCATGCGGGCCGAGCCCCAGTCGGCGACGAACGTTTCGCCGTATCGCCCCAGGATGATGTTCTGCGGTTTGATATCACAGTGCAGCACGCCCCGATTGTGCGCGTATGCGATCGTTTTGCAGACGGCGATAAAGTGCGTCAGCAGCTCGCGCAGGGCGATCGCATGGTCGCCCGCCGCACGCTGCGATTGCGGATGATGGAACCGCTGGATCGCTTCTTCCAGAGTCGGCCCGCGAATCAGCCGCATGGCGTAAAAGGGGCCATGCTCGGGATGTTCGCTCACGCCGTACACGGGGACCACGCCCGGATGCTCCAGCCGGCCCGTCACTTCGGCTTCGGCCAGGAACTGGCTTCTGGCGGCCGGGTCGTCGACGCATTTCGCCTGCATGAACTTGACCGCCACATGCCGCCGCAGATGGGCGTCTTCTGCGCGGTAGATCATGCCGAGCCCGCCGTCGGCCAGGTGCTCCAGGCGAACCAGGCGGGTCTCCAAGGCCACTTCGGGCAAGGCGCGTTCCGGCCGCGAGGTGGTAAAATCGCCAAAGCTGCCGGCCTGGGGCAGAAAATCGAGGCCGCGAAACAGCTCCTGCCAGGCATCGATCAGGCGGCGCACTTCGTCCGCAAGATGGGGCGCGGGAGCACACAGCGTCTGCAGATCGACGGTCTCGCCGGCCTGGGTCCGGTCCCGCCAGATATCAAACAGTTCCGTCGCCTGCAGCGAGCCGCTTGCGTTGCCGGTTTCCGGTTGCGATGATCCCACCAGTAGGTTTCTCCTGGAGCATTCCGGGTGTGGGCGTCGCCCTGCCGCAGGTTGCCCTGGCTTGCTGCTGCCCGGCGTCCCGTCGGCTGGCGAAGCCTTATTTGCAAGGCGATCCGACGGCTGACGGACGGTGCGTGCTTGATTGTAGGCGGCGACCATTTCCGCATCCAGAGTAACCTGTCTGGAGTTGCACCCGTTTTGGAAAGGGATTGATTGTTCTACCATTGGCAAAAGACGGGACTCGAGACAAGCAATTCACAAGGAACGGGTATGAGGCGATTTGCTCCCGGAAGTTCGTCTTGGGCTCAACAGCACCCCACGACCGGCGTGGCGGGTCTCGGCCTGGGCGACCTTGGTTTCCGGCTTGCCCCTTCCCATAAACAGAAACCGCAGCAATCGCCGCCGTCTGGGCCCGGCGTCCTAAAAATGCGTATTCGATTGGCAAGGTTGACCCGGCGCCCGGCATGAATTTCCTCGACTATACAGCGGAACTGGTTCGGCGGAGATTCCTCTGGCTCCTGGGAAGCGTGTACCTGCTGGCGTGGCTAGCGCCCGATCCGGGAACCGCCTTGTGTCAGGCCGCCGTGCCGCTGGGCGACGGGTTCCAGCTGCGGATCACGCAACTGCTGCTGGCGATGCTGCTGTTTAACGCCGGTCTGGGCATGCAAGGGAAACAGCTGCAAACGCTCGGAAGTCGGCCTGGCGTGCTGCTGATCGCCTGCTCCGCCAAGCTGGCTTTTTTCTTCCTGCTGCTGGGCGTTTATGGGCTGGCCATGGCGTTGACTCCCTGGCTGGCGCAGGATCCGTGGGGGCCGATTGCGTTGGGACTGGTGATCGTCAGCTCCATGCCGGCCGCTAATTCTTCGCCCGCCTGGTCGCAATCGGCTGGCGGTTCGATTCCGCTCTCGTGGGGCATTGTGGTGCTGACCACGCTGGCCAGTCCCGCCCTGGCGGTGCTGATTTACCAGGTAACGCACGCTGGCGTCGCCAGTTCCAGCCTGCTCGATACGCTGGGAGAATTCCTCTGGTTTCTGGCCTGTGTCACGGTCCCTTCCCTGTGCGGATTGCTCGCCAGTCTGGCGGCGGGCCCGCAACGGATCGAGAGCCTGAAGCCGTTGATACGGCTGGTCAACACGTTCTGTCTGTTGGCGTTGATTTATGCGTTTGGAGCGACGGCCGCCTCGCGCTTAAGCGGAGCCGGCAACGGCCTGGGGCTGGGGGTTTCTGTCGCCGGGGCGCTTTTCTTGTGCCTCGCCTCGTTCAGCTGGGCCCGGATTGCAGGACGTCTGGCGACGGAAAACTCAGAGGAACGGGTCGCGATCCACTTTGGCGTAGGGATGTTCAACAACAGCATCGCCCTGACGCTGGGCGCCAGCATCGTCGACAACGACGTGCTGATTTACGCGCCGATTGTGCTGTTCGCCATGATGCAGCACCTGATCGCCGGCCTGGTCGATCGCCATTCCCTGACCCGCAGCGAAACACCCCCGCCAGCCACCGAACCGCCAGCCGCATAAATCTCTGGCCACGGCCGCATCAACGATTGAGGTCCCTGCAGGGGACCTGGCCACAGATGCCTGTAGTGGACTTCGCCAGAAGTCCTGGCAAGACTTCGCGGAAAAACAGGGACTTCTGGCGAAGTCCAATAGGAGATCGGCCACTACGGAAGGCGCTGCTACCGTTTGGCGGCGTACTTTGTCTGGAAGTAGTTGATGTACCGCCACAGGTCGACGGCGTAGCCCACTCTTTTTTCGCCGACGACGATCTCCAGCGGGGCATCGTGGTCCAGCCGCGAAAGTGTCAGCGACAGACGATCCAAGCGATGACGGGCAAGGTCGCGGTTATCCAGCTCGATCGCCTGGTTGGCCGCCTGCAGTTCGCTCGCCAGGTCGCGCGGCAGCTGATTGGAGTACTGCAGCAAAAACGTGCCGAGATTCTTCGGATGGTTCCAGGAAAGCCGTTCCGCGCCGCCGTCAGGCATCAGCAACACCAGCACCACGCCGACCAGCAGCGCCGCTGCCGCCGCCATCATGCCGACTCCCAGCAGCAGCTGCATCCGCGGCGCGACTTGCGGGGCGGACTCGTCTCCGCCCGCGACGGGGTGTTCCCGCTGTTCCTCTTCTGCGGCTTCTTTCAGGCGAACCCGTTCCTCCTTCGCCCGCCGCTGATACATTTCGATCACGGCCTTGTCGGAAGGACGCGGCGACGGCGACGGGTCGCCTTCGACCAGCAGCGTCAGGGTCACCGACCCGACACACAGCGACGCCCCCGGCTGCCAGGGGGCCGTTGCATGCGGCTCCAGGTGCGCTTCGCCCAGCCGGACAACCGCCCGGTTCCGGTTGATAACCGAGTACAGGCCATCTTTGAATCGCAGGGTCAGCGCCTGCTCATCCAGGTCGGCGGAAGCGATGGTCAGATTACAGGCATGACTGGAGCCGATCCGCATGACGGCGTCTTCAATCCAAAAATCCACCGGGTCAGCGGCCGTCGACTCCACATGAATTAATGCTGACATCCGCGTGCAATCGTCAGAAAAGGAAGGAAAGCAGAAAGAACGCCTTGTCAATTTTACCCGGAAACTAAAGGAGATTCACGGCGGCGGAAAAAGAAGAAAGCGAAGGGTCGCACCGCCGCCTCTGCGGTGAATCCTTTTCTTCCTTTCTCTTCTCCTGGTTTCCCCCCGTCGTTATACTCAAAAAGAGGGGCTGGTTGTGATCAGGGTCGTCTTTGAAAGTAACACGCGGTGGAACGTAAAGATCTCTATCAGGAGACGCTCAAGTTTTTTCTGGGGCCGGTCGAATCGTTGCTGAACGACCCTGACGTTTCCGAAGTGATGATCAACGGCCATGAGACGATCTTCTTTGAAAAGGCAGGCCGTATTGAGAAGGCCGATTTGCGTTTTCCCAATCCAGCGTTCCTGACCGCCGCGGCCACCAATATCGCGGAGTACGTCAATCGCGAGGTCGGCCCGCAAGACCACAGCATGGACGCCCGCCTGCCCGATGGCTCCCGCGTGCATGTGATTGTGCCGCCTGCCAGCCGGCAGGGCGTCTGCATCACCATTCGCAAGTTCCGCAAGGCCTCGTTCGATCTGTCCGCCCTGGTGCAGTGGAATACGCTCACCGAAGAGGCGTCCGATTTCCTGCGGCTGGCCGTGCTGTGCCACAAAAACACGATCATTTCCGGCGGCACCGGATCCGGCAAAACGTCGCTGCTGAACGCGCTGTCGGCCTGCATGCCCGACCATGAGCGGATCATCGTGATCGAAGACAGCAGCGAGCTGCAGCTCTCACAGCCGCATACCCTGTATCTGGAAGCCCAGCCCGGCGGCGAAGGCTTTGAGAAGGTCACCATCCGCGACCTGTTTGTCGACTCGCTCCGCATGCGGCCCGATCGGATTGTGGTCGGCGAAGTCCGTCGCGGCGAGGCGCTTGACCTGATCCAGTCGATGATCTCGGGCCATGACGGCGCCCTGACCACCGTGCACGCCACGACCCCGCGGGACGCCGCCATTCGCCTGGAAACGCTCAGCATGATGAGCGATATCAGCTTGCCGGTGCATGTCGCCCGGATGCAGGTGGCGTCCGCCATCCAGCTGGTCGTGCAGATCGCTCGCTTCAGCGACGGCTCCCGCCATGTCACCGCCATCGCCGAGTGCGAAGGGGTCGACGCGCAGAATAACTACCTGTTCCGCGACCTGTTCCGCTTCCAGGGAGAAGGCCGCAGCGCCGAGGGAAAAATCCTGGGCGAACTGCGCTGGACCGGCCAATGCCCCACGTTCTCGCAGCAGATCTTCGACATGGGACTCGACGCCGAGATCGGTTCGCGGTTGTATCTGTTTCAGCCCGCCGAACCCAGCTCGCTTCCGCCCGCTTCGCCCGACCTGCCCACATAATTTCGCCCTGCACAGGCCCGGGGAGACGCCGCCTCCAGCGGTTCAACCTTTCCGATGCCCCCCGCGGTGGCTACGATTGGTAATGAGAAATTTCGAGCCAGTCTTCCCCTATCGACCAGATCGCGAATCCTTACTGGCGGATCGCATGGAGGAGCCATTATGCCCAACGAGATTGAAACGATGGAAACGCTCGCCCAGGGGCGCCACCGGGTCGTCTATTCCGGGCAAGACTGGACCATGAATCGCAGCGTCTCTATCATCACGCTCCGCGAAGAGTACCAGAACCACCCGCAGCTCCAGAACCAGCTGATCGAAGAGGCCCGTTTTCTCGGCAACCTGCCGTACGACGGTTTCTTGAATGTGTTCGAACTCGACCTGGCCCAGCACCGGGTGATCACCGATTACATGCCAGGCAGCGTGGCCCGACTGATCCAGGAGGGGCCGATCCTGTCGGACCGGGTCCGCTCGCTGTTGCGGCAAACGCTGCACGCCTTGCACTGGCTGCACACGCATCCACGGTATCTGTACGGCGAGATTCGCCCCTCGAAGCTGCTCTACAATACCCGCGGCCAGATCAAACTGGGCCTGTTCGGCGGCCTGTCGCTCGATGCGATCGACACGGCGCAAGTTCCCGAAGATCCCAAATACACGGCCCCCGAATCGGTCGATAAAAAGTTCGGCCCGATCGGCCCGCAACTTGACCTGTACTGCCTGGGCTTTACCGCCTTGGAAGCACTGGTCGGTCCTGGCTTTGATCGTCAGTTTTCGATTGTCGCCGACAACGACCGGCTGGCCAGCACCGGCTGGCTGCGCTGGCACGTTTCCTCGGCGGCGTGCAAGTCGGTGCAGCAGTTCATCCCCCAGGCGCCGGCCGACCTGGTCCGTGTGATCGATGCGATGGTGACCAAGCAGGTTTCCGGCCGTCCTCGCGACGCCCACGCAGCCCTGTCGATGCTCGCCCCCGGCCCGGCGATTTCCCTCATCACGGGCGAAGCGACCATGCAGAACGGCAGCCAGGAGCCGCCCGCCCCCCTACTCGCCTCGAACGAACCCGCACATGTCCTGACGGGCAAACCGCCATCCGACAAGGTCTCCCCGGGCAAGCCCCTGACGGGCCCGGAACACGATACCCATGTCGATCTGGATCTGCCGCCGGTCCAGCCGGCCAGGCCGATGCCGCCGATCGCCAGCGATCCCATCCCGGCGCCAAAACCTTCGGTAAAGCCGCCCGTCCCGCCGACATCGAACCCCTTCGCGGTTCCCGCCGACAAGCATGCCTCGCCGCAGCCCGATCGGCCGCCGCGCCGCTCCTCGCCGCTGCTGTGGATCGCCGGCCTGGCGGTGGCGGCCATGTTGTTACTGGCGGGCGGCCTGGCCGGAGCGTTCGGGCTGGGACTGCTGCAGCTGGGCCCCCCGTCCCGGCCGATGCAGACGGTCGCGTTCACGTACAATCCGCCAACGCCAGCCGTGGAAGTTTACGAAGACGGCAAGCGGCTCAAGGCCGACGCCGCTGGGGCGTACGTCCTGCAGCAGGGCTCCCACAAGTTGACCTTCCAGGCCGGCGAGCAGAAGGTGGGGCATCAGGTCGAAGTGACCTCCAGCAGTCGTGAGATTACGATCCAGTTGCCGACGCCGCCGGTCGTCCAGACTCTGGTGCAACCGGATCCGGTCGTGGAACCGCAGCCCATTCCCCCCGCCGACGGTCACATGTACGGCGTGATCAAGCCAGTCGACGCCCAGGTGGAGCTGCTATCCGGCAAGGCGGAAATCCCCCCTCCGGTCGATGGCAAGCTGCAGATCCCGTTCGCCGGATCGGAACGGGGCAAAACGTTCCGCGTGGCGATCCGACATCCGCACTACGAAACGCTCGAGGCCGACTGGATCGCAGGCGACAACGCCACGCCCGATGAGCCTCACCAGTTCGCCCTGCGGCCGTATCTGCAGGTGGAGCCGGCGACCGCACAGGTGCAGGTGCGGGGAGAGGCTTTGACGGCCGACGAAAAGGGTCGCTATCTGCTGCCCGACGCCGGTGTTTCCTATCCGCTGGCGATCGCGGCCAAGGGCTACCAGCCCTGGGAAGTGAACGCCTGTGATGACGGCGTGCTGGCGGGAAGCGATTTCCTGGTGAAGCTGCAGACGGACCAGGACTACTACTTTGAACAGGGGAAAGCGGCCCTGCAGCAAGGGAACGGTGAACTAGCGCTGCAGCAGTTCGCCAGGGTGATCGCCATTGTCCCACAGTACCCGGCGATCGACTACTTCCAGGGAGCGGCCCGGTTTCTCACTGCGCAAACCACCGCCCAGTGGGAAGCGGTGATCAGCGACCACACGCGATACCTGTCACTGCCGGATCCCAGCGAACACCGCGCCGACGCGCTCTACCAGCGCGGCCAGGCATGGGTTCAGCTTAACCAGATCGACCGGGCACTGGCGGATCTGGAAGCGGCCTATGAAATCCGGCCGCGGCTGGCGATGCGGGCGCTGCTCGACGATCTGAATCTGCAGCGGGAAGCCCAGCGGGCCCTGGCGGCAGCCGCTGCCGCTGCCGCCGCGGAACGGGACGCCGTGAAGGATTTCGACGGGAAGAAGCAGCTGGCCGCCAATGCGCCCGTCAGCGTTCCGCCGCCGCCTCGCCGGGAGCTCTCGCTGCAGGACATCAGCCTGTTCCAGATGAAGCCCCAGTGGAAAGAGCAGCACCTGACCCTGATTGCCAACCTGCCGGACGAACCACCGGGCCCGCTGCATTTAATGGACTGGCGCCGCAACGAGGAAGCCGCCGACAAGGTCGCCATCCGCATCCAGAAAAACCAGGTCGAGTTTGAAGCCGACAGCGTCGATCTGGCCGCCGCCCTGCTGCCTGGCACGCGCACCCTGCTGTTTGGTCCCACGCCGCAAGACGCCGCCTTCCAGCTGGACCTGCCGCCGCTGAAAATCGTCGCCGTCGACAAAGGCGAAGGCGGCCGCCCGGGGGAAGTCCCCGTGCTGATCCTCCTGGAAGGTCTCCTGCCCGGATTCCAGCTGCTCGCCAAAGGCGACGCCAGTGATCCGGCCGACGCCGGCGAACCCCGGTTCTCGGTCCCCGTCGAAGACGTGCCGCCCCGCGGGTTCACCGCCCCTGTCGAAAAGGAGCGGGAACGGCACCGCATCACCCTTTTTCTGCCGCCGCCCAAAAATCCCCAGGCCGTCGTCAATTATACCTTTGCGATCCTCAACCTCGACGGCTCCCGCAGCCGCGTGCTGCGGGTGACCCGGCGGGGCGACAAATTAGATGATACGATTACCGAATCCAAACCAGCCGCGATCCGGCCGCCGTTTGATGTGGCCGCCTGGCAGAAACTGCTCGACGCACAGGACGCCGCCGACGCGGCGCGACCCAGGCCCAAACCCCGCGGACTGGACGCCAAAATCGAAGGGAAGGAACCCGGACAGCCCGCCCCGCAGGAACGGCAATCGTCGACCCCGCGCCAACCCACTTGAATCCGCACCCTGGCCAGCCGCCTTATGAAAACACTCACGCAAGAAATCTGGATCGAAACGCCCGAACGCAGGGCGATCGTCTCGCTGCACCGCCAGGTGGAACAGCTCGTCGTTGACAGCGGAGTCACCGACGGACTGGTGCTGGTCAACGCCATGCACATCACCGCCAGCGTGTTCATCAACGATAACGAAGAAGGCCTGCACGCCGACTACGAACGCTGGCTCGAAGAGCTGGTCCCCTTTAACCCAGGCGGCGATCCGGCGACGGGCGGCTATCTGCACAACCGCACCGGCGAGGACAACGCCGACGCCCATCACAAACGCCAGATCATGGGCCGCGAGGTGGTCGTCGCCAACACCGCCGGCAAGCTTCACCTGGGCCCCTGGGAACATATCTTCTATTACGAGTTCGACGGCCGGCGCCGGAAGCGGGTGCTGGTCAAGATTATCGGAGCGTAACCAGGCGGAAGGGACGTCACCCCGCAAAGCACCCGCTTTCCGGGAACGGGGCGGCCGTTTCCAGACACCGTCAACCTTTCCCTCTTCCAAGCGGCCGCAGTATGAGCAATCCGTACGACCCGGCCCCGCCTGCAAAGTCCTCAGGCAGCATGCTCTTTATTCTGGGGGGCCTGTTTGGCGTCGCCGTGCTGATCTGCGGAGGCTGCTGCGTGTGCGCTCCGATCCTGTCAATGTTTGTGGAAACCGACCTCAAACGGGCCCACCAGCTGTGGGAAGAAGGGAAGAAGCAGGAGGCCGTGGAAGTCTACGCGACCGTCCTCGAAAGCTCCACGCGCCCCGATGCTCTGGCCCTCAAACGTGCGATCGAATACCACTTTGAAAATGACGATCAGGAACGGGCCACGCATTTCATCGACCTGGCCGTCGAGAAAAACGTGAAAGTCTCCCTGGATCCGCAAGCGCTGCGCGACCTCTACGCAGAAGCCAAAACGGTCTACCTGCGCAAAGGAGAAGAAGCCAAAGAGCAGGCCAGAGCGGCCGTCGTGGTGGAACGCGACAACGCGGCCACCACGGAAGCTCCCTTAAGCGGCGATACGCCTGAGGACGACAGCCGCCAGTTCCGCGGCCTGGTCGCCAGCGCCATCGGCGCCGAAGGCCTGTCGTTCATGATTAACGACTCGGCCGACGACCCTGCCCAAAAGGTGATTCAGATCCGCTGGGATGTCGACGACAATCTAACGAACTCGCTCATTCGCCGCGGAGCCATGATGGACCTGGAGCAGATCCTGAAAGCCGCCAGCGACTCGGGCATCTCCTGCGCGGAAGTCACCGCGTTCGGTTCGTTCGCCGTCGAGGATAAACTTGGCAATGCGACCAAAGACCTCGTCATCAAGGCCACCTACAGCGGCGACACCATTGGGAAGATCAACTGGTCGAAATTCCTGACCGACAACGTCCTGGAAATTGCCGACGACACCTGGGAACACCCCATGTTCCGGGAGTAAAACGCCGCCGCTAGCGACGCCCCTTCTGGCGCCGCTTTCCTTGACGGCCGATTCCTGATCAGGTCGTCGACTGCTGGTTCTCGATCACCGCGCCCGTCACGGCGACTACCGGAGCGGCCGCCTTGGCGACCGGCAGCTTGATCGTGAACGAAGTGCCGACCCCGACCGAGCTTTCCACCCTGATCCGGCCTTTGTGGGCTTCGATAATATCCCGACAGCTGGAAAGCCCCACGCCGGAGCCGCCTTTGCCTGTTTCGTCGGGGCCGCTTTTGGTCGAATAGAACGGCTCAAAAATACGACGCAGCTTGTCCGGCGGAATACCCGGGCCCGTGTCGCGGACTTCCAGGTCGACCGTATCCGACTCCTGATCATGGCTGACTTTGATGATCACCCGGCCGCCGTTTTCCATCGCCTGGCGGGCGTTGATCAACAGGTTCAGCAGCACCTGCTGGATCTGGTTGCCGTTGGCCAGGGCAGGGGGGACGTTATCAAAGTACTTCTCCAGAGAGATGCGGTACTTGCTCATCTCCCGTTCCAGCAGCACCAGGCTTTCCTCGATGATCACCGCCAGGTCCGTCGGCTCCATCCGGTTGCTCCGGTTGCGGGCCATCCCCAGCACCGAATGGGTAATCTTGGCCGCACGTTCGCCGGCGCCCAGGATCTTGGCCAGGGCCTTGTCGCGGGTGGCGTCGTCTTTGTGGCGCATGCCCATCTTGGCGTAGTTGATGATCGTGGTCAGCACGTTGTTGAATTCGTGCGTGGTGGTGCTCAACAACTCGCCCAGGGCCGACATTTTCTGGGCCTGGGCCAGCTGCTCCTGAAGAATACGGACCTGCTGCTCCAGGGAGGGGGTGGGATTACTGCTCATGGAGATGCCTGTGGATCAAAAAGGTGGGAGCGGCCGCCGCTGGTCGTTAAAGTCAACGCAGGATCGGCAGCCTTCGCTGCTTCCCGCTTTGGGCGCCGCTTTCGTGTCTTACCTGGAAGTCACTTCTTAACTACCGATCTGACAAGGATTTAGCTTCCTGTGTGATATCGTCGATTCGACCTGGGCCTCTGCACTCCATCCGGCTACAATTCCCGCCGCCCAGGGCGGCATGACCTACGACCCAACGGATTGGGGAAACCAGGATGCATACAGTCGACTTGTTGGAAGAAGCTCTGTCGGCCGCACGGGCGGCCGGCTTTCAGGTTCGCAAAGAATGGCTCGATGGGGTAGAAGGGGGGATCTGCGAGTTTGGCGGCAAACAGTGGATCTTTCTCGACCCGGCCTTGAGCCATCGCGAACAGCTGGACCAGCTGGTGCGAGCGTTGCAGATCCGGCCCACGCCGCCGTCGCGGAACATTTCTCGCGAGCTGCAGCGACTCGTCCGCCGACCGGCCGCCGCCTGAATCGCCTGCCGCGGAGCCCCGTTTTGACGATCGCCGCCGATTCTTCGTCTTCCAATCCTCCGTCGCCCGATCCCCCGGGCGACGACCCGCCGGCCAGCCCCTGGTTTGTGTACATGCTGCGCTGCGACGATGATTCTCTGTACACGGGCGTCACTACCGACCTGGAGCGTCGCTGCGGGCAGCACAACAAGGGCTCTGCGTCGCGATACACCCGCAGCCGACTGCCGGTGGTGCTGGTCTACCAGGAAGAGCAGGCCGACCGCAGCGCGGCGCTAAAGCGGGAACTGCGCATCAAAGCGCTCACCCGGCGCCAGAAAGAATCGCTCATCCGGCCTGCTGAGTAAGGTCGGCGACGGAAGAAGAGTCCACCCCGAACGGCACATTCGTTTTTCGGGCCGAGAATAGGGCCCGGCCCGAGAATGGGGCCAGCCATTAACGATTGACAGGGCAATACGATTTGCTTTAGCAAAACCCGGCAATCCCGGAAGATTCTGGGTGGCCCCATTTGACCCCCCATTTGCCCCCCACTTGACCCCTCGTTTAATCACACCCCCAAGTTTGCGCAGACTCCGAACTTGACCAATCTCGAACCAAGACATGGGGAAGGATCGATAACAAACACTTGCTCTCCTTCGACATTGATACATTATCCAATTCTATTTGCAAGGGTCCCGCAGACCTAGCTATATCATAGAGGGCTGGGAAACTATTGTCTGTAACAGAACTACCTTGAAGTCGGATGCGGCGAATTGATGGTGTTAGGTGCTTCGCTGCTGAAATTATATCGGCATCCGAGGAGAAGTTCGCGGCGACGGCGTCAACAAAGTGCGACTGTTGGTGCGGCAAAAGAAAAAACATAAGCTTGTCGCCATAAATTCCGTCATCTTCCAAATATGACAATTCCCTTGGAAGCAGCGAGAAGGGTCTGTGATTGCCGAAATAGCCCGGGCACGTCTCACTCCAGTCGCAGCGGTCCAGCAAACGACGTTGACTGAGTCGAATTAAAACATGAGGCGACTTCCAAGAAAACTCCCATAGTCCCTCTTCGCTAACATTGGTGCAGTCGAGGATGAGCAACTGAAGATTTTTCAACGCCGTCAATTGAAGTAATTGTTTGTCAGTGAAAGATTCGCCGCCCACGGCAAGTACTTTCACTTCCGTCGCGTCCTCAAATATTGGCATATATGAGGAGACTTCATCGCAATCAGATAAATCAATAACCCGCACTTGCCAGTCCATCGCCTCGGGTGACACATCACTTCCGAGAAGGTGGTTCGCACTGTAGCCGCCTAGATCCCGGAGTCGCGACTCTAGCCGTTTCGACTGTAACCTGGGGGCAACATATCGCGTCTGGAATAATCCAAGTGAAACACATGCAGCAGTACACACTAACAATAGACCACGCACTGAAATCCTAGTTGGAATCCGGTAACGCACTCACTCCTCCCATCACGGCAAACGCGCACTCTGCGGGACCTGGGCTGTTTGGGGGACGGGGCGCGCTGACCGGGGTTTTCTGCACAATTGACTGCTTGGGAGAATGGCGTTTCAGCATCTTCAACTGGCGATCATGATGACAGAAATTCAGTTCGATAATGTCGACTCGATCCTGACAAGTTTCGGCGAACTCACCGACCCCCGTTCGCATATCAACAGGCTCCATCTCTTCGGCGATCTGCTGGTCATTTCTATCATGGCAGTCATCGCCGGAGCCGATGGACCGCAGGCGATCGGAATCTGGGCGGAGCACCATCAAACCTGGTTGAAAAAACACCTGGTGTTGCCCCATGGCGTCCCCTCGCACGACACGCTCGGACGCTTGCTGGGCGCGCTCAAACCGGCTGCCTTTCAGAAGTGTTTTGAAGCCTGGATTCGGTCGATCGCGCCGCTGGATAAAGAGACCGACTTGAATCAAATTGCGATCGACGGAAAGGTTCTCAGGCGAAGCCATGATCGTAAGCGCAAACTCGGACCGCTGTGGCTGGTCAGCGCCTGGTCGGTCGACCGTTCGCTCAGTCTGGGACAGCTGGCGACGGACGAAAAATCGAACGAAATCACGGCGATTCCCGAGCTTTTGGAGAGTATCGAGGTCCAGGGAGCCGTGGTCACCATCGACGCCGCCGGGTGTCAACGCGAGATCGCCAGGAAGATCATCGACGGCCACGGCGACTACCTTCTGGCGCTCAAGAGGAATCAAGGAAAACTTTACGAAGCGGTGACAGACTACATCCTCCTGCACATGGAAAACGACTTCGCAGATATCCGGGCAAGACGCTTCACGGAAACGCTCCACGGCCACGGACGCGTCGACGAAATCACCTACTATCAGATGCCTGTTCCGAAGGATCTGGTGAACCGGGAAAAGTGGCCGGGATTGAAAACGATTGGCGTCGCGATTCGGCAAAGCGAGAGCGGTTCGAAGACTTCGAGTGATGCTCGCTTCTACATCGGCTCGATCGCCCTGGGGGTCAAGAAATTCGCCCGTTATGTGCGTGGCCATTGGGCGATCGAGAATACGCTTCACTGGTGCTTGGATGTGACGTTTCGTGAGGACGAAAATCGGGTGCGTGAGCGGACGACCGCGGACAATCTGGCGTGGCTGAAACGCTTCGCCCTGAGCATGCTCAAGCAGCAAGATGACAAGTACAGCATCGCCATGCGTCGCCGCGTCGCCGGCTGGGACCTCGACTACCTCGCCAAAATCCTCGGAATTCCCGTACTATAGTGTGCGTTTGCCGTGCTCCTCCCATCTGGGCATTCCCATCCGGCGCTGTGATGACGTAATACAATCCTTTTTGTTTAGCGTTAAAACGCTCCGCAATGGTATTGTAACGCGGGCCAGAATGGGGCCACCCATTAACCATTGACAGGGCAATACGATTTGCTTTGGCAAAACCCGCCAATCCCGGAAGATTTTGGGTGGCTCCATTTGACGGTACTGCCGCACCGTCGTGCAATTTGGGGTGAAGGTCCGTTCGATAGTACGATCTACCACCCAGACGTATTGAGGTAACACATGATTCGCAAAGAAGACATCCCTGAAATTGCGATATGCCATATTTGCGGAGAACCTATGCAGACTGTAGATGTTGCTGCCTTAGCCAGGTCTCTAGGTTATAAAGTTCAAAGCGGTTCGTATTCTGTTGAATGTTGCGGGTATGAGCTGACCGTAGACGACCCTGTCCAAGGAACCCAGATTGTGGATATCCTCTTGGCATACCGCGATTTGAAGCGGGACAGCAAATAAAGGGCGTTAAAAAGGGTAATCTTTCACGGATCGGCGAAACGTTAAAAAGTGCCATCCAGACTTCAACCCGGGGCCAGAATGGGGCCAGCCATTAACGATTGACAGGGCAATACGATTTGCTTTAGCAAAACCCGCCAATCCCGGAAGATTTTGGGTGGCCCCATTTGACCCTTGTTTCCAATACCAGCCCGATTGCACCCACTATGGACTATGGGGAAACATAATAGTATCTGTCTTGCAAGTGCTTCTTCACGGCAGCAGAAAGAGTCAATCCACGAAGTGAGAGAATTTCGAGAGATTTGATTTGAGGGCACTTCTGCAGTGCTGCATCTGTCACCTTGGTGTGCGAAATATCTAGCCATTCCACAGAAACAGTAACCGCCAAGGACATCAGCCCCGCACTATCTAGATTCGTGTTTCTCATCTCAAGATGCTCCAGTATCGGCGATTTTTCATTTTTCCAGTCCGCAAATCCACTTCCGTTTATGGCGGTGTCTGAGAGATCCAGCTCTTTCATTCTGGAAAGCGTTGCACACGCAGACAGTGTCAAATCCGTAATGCTAGTCCTGGGGAGTTTCACGACTTTTAGCGAAGTGTTTTTTAAAAATGCCATTGCCTGTTTGTCGGCAAAGAGGCTCCCTTCCAATCTTAGCCATTGCAAACTATCGAACTTGTCAAACGTGCATGAAATCTCTTCGCTGCATTGGATATCCGCCAGGGAAATCATGCGAAGCTGCCCCAAATTTGAGATTACGTCGAACTCTTCCCGAGTAAGTGAAGTTTGGCGAATGACAAGACGTGTCAGTTTCAAGTGCCCTCGAAACTCGGCAAAATCTCCTTCCTTCCATTTGCATTTCCATAGAGTCAACAGGGCAAATGGGGCCACCCATACTTTAGCAGGGCGGGTGGCGGCGGGCCATGCAAATCTTGCCGCGATAGAAGGCGGTCTTCGCTCGGCCGGGAGGAGCAGGGCTTATCGCAGCATTCCTCGGCGGAAAGACCAGAAAGGGCAGGCGTTAGCTGGGAAATCCGCAGGCTTGCGGCGCGGCGGATGGCGTCGCCTGGGAGAATCGGCTGGGCGAAAACGAAAAACGACCTGCGCCGATTTGCTGCAGGTCGTTCGCTCGAAGTGAAACGCGAGAGACAGGAATCGAACACGAGAGAAGGGCGCCTTCCATTGGTTGGTCCGCACTCGTAAAGTCTGGGTGGCCCCACTTCTCCTTCCGCGTCATTCGGGCCAGCCCCTTCAGTCCCCCGCGACCGAACTCGCCAGAGTCTCGACGGCTCTTCTCTCGGCCAGAATCTTCCCTCCAAAGTCTGGCGACTTCGGCTACATTTTGCCCACACTGACAATGTTGTCGCGTCTCGAACGTTTGACAACGGCGGCCTGTTATGCGAGGAAATCAGGCAGGGGCGCCTGCCAGGACGGCACTTTCCCCCCGCCAAGGCGTTATCTGGCCCTAACCTGCGGTTGATTGTCGCGGGGTGGTGATCTTTTTTCGTCCGGTATGTAACTTGCTTCAGGAGTTGCTTGAAAACGAACGCTTGAAAGCGATTTTCTCGTCGACAACGGTGAGGCTCCTGCCTCCCGGCTGTTCGATCGACCCGTTTGGAAGGCCCGCATGCCGCAGATTTTCCATCCCAGCATGAACACGGTGGCTCGTGTGAGCATCTTTGGCGCGGCGTTCGTCGTCGCCGGGGCGCTCGGCTTGTTGATGCTGATTGTGCGCTCCCCCTATGTGACCGAAGTCGGCGTCGTGCGCGATCAGCCGGCTCCTTTCAGTCACAAGCACCATGTAGGCGACATCGGCCTGGATTGCCGATACTGCCACACGGCCGCCGAGGACTCTTCCTTTGCCGGGGTGCCGCCGACCAAAACGTGCATGAACTGCCACTCGCAGTTGTTCACCGACAGCGTCCTGCTGGAGCCGGTCCGCGAGAGCTTTCGCACCGGCGAGCCGCTGGCCTGGACCCGCGTGCACGACCTGCCCGACTTCGCCTACTTTGATCACAGCATCCATCTGCACAAAGGCGTCGCCTGCGTTACGTGCCATGGCCCCGTGAATGAAATGCCCCTGATGTGGCGGGAGAACACGCTCCACATGCAGTGGTGCCTGGACTGCCATCGCCACCCTGAAGATTTTGTCGGCCTGCGAGAAGAGGTCTTCAGTCCGCTGGCCGAACCGCTGGCGGTCCGCACAGGCGATATCGACGCGGCCCACGATTTACTCGAGACGTACATGATCAAAAGCAAAACCAGTTGTTCTACCTGCCACCGGTGAAACTATGCCCAGGAAAGACGCCTCCGCCCTGCAAGCCTTGCGCGACCGCATGTCGTCGCAACCCGGCCGCAGTTACTGGCGGAGCTTGGAAGAGCTGGCCGGCAGCGACGACTTCCAGCAGTACCTGCGTGAGAACTTCCCGCCGAGTCCGCCGCCGTTAGACGGAACCAGTCGCCGGGAGTTCCTCTCCCTGATTGGAGCCTCGCTGGCCCTGGCGGGGCTGACCGGCTGCAGCCGCCAGCCGCCGGAAAAGATCGTCCCGTATGTGCGCCAGCCCGAGCTGATCGTACCCGGCAAATCACTGTACTTCGCCACCGCCATGACCCAGGGCGGCGTCGCCACCGGCCTGCTGGTCGAAAGCCAGATGGGTCGTCCCACCAAGATCGAAGGGAATCCGCGACACCCGAGCGTGCCGGCCATTTACTGGAAAGGGGACGACCAGACGGCGCCCGGCGTCAGCGATACGTTCGCCCAGGCGTCGCTGCTCACGCTGTACGATCCCGATCGCTCGCAAACGGTCATCAACGCCGGCGAAATCAGCACCTGGGACGCGTTCCTGACGGCGTTGCGGCCGGCGCTGGAATCGCAACAGTCTTCCGGCGGCAAAGGGCTGCAGATCCTCAGCGAAACGATCTCGTCCCCCACGCTGCTGGCCCAGAAGGAAGCGCTGCTGGAACTTTTCCCGGAAGCGAAGTGGCGCCAGTACGAACCCGTCAATCGCGACCAGGAACAGGCCGGGGCGATGCTGGCCTTTGGTTCCGATGCGGCCGTCCATTACGACCTGGAACCGGCCGACGTCATCCTGGCTCTCGACGCCGACTTTTTAATCACCGGTCCCGATCATCTGCGCCATGCCCAGGCGTTCGCCCGTCGCCGCGATGTGAACACCGAGTCGGTCGCATCGACGACCATGAATCGGCTGTATGCGCTGGAAAGTACGCCCACGCTGACCGGCGCCAAAGCCGATCATCGTCTGCCGCTGCTGCCGGAACAGATCGAGCAGTTCACCCTCGCCCTGGCCGAGCGACTGGGCGTGAAGCTGCCGGAACTGGCCAGCCCGCCCAATGCCGGCGCCTTGCCGGAGACGGCGCAGAAATGGCTGGAAGCGATCGCCGCCGACCTGCAGAACGGGCAGCGACCGGCCGGCCGGGCCAGCCTGATTCTGGCCGGGCCGAGCGTTTCCCCGCAGTCACACGCGCTCATCCATGCAATGAACGCCCAGCTGGGGAATGTCGGTAAAACGGTCCGCTATACGGAACCGCTGCTGCCCAACGCGGCGCCGCAACAGGAATCACTGCGCGAGCTGGTCGCCGATCTGCAGGCCGGCCAGGTCAAGCTGCTTTGTATCCTGGGCGGCAACCCGGTTTACTCATCTCCTGCCGATCTGGATTTTGCGGCCGCGATGGAGCAGGCTCCCTTCCGCGTGCGGCTGGGCGTTTACGAAGATGAAACGTCGGTTCGCTGCCACTGGCATCTGCCCGAGGCGCACTTCCTGGAAACCTGGAGCGACGCCCGCGGCGCCGACGGCACGGCGTCGATCGTGCAGCCGCTGATTGCCCCGCTGTACCGCGGACGTTCCGTGCATGAGTTGCTGGGCACGCTCACCGAGCAACCGGGCCGGTCGTCGTACGATCATGTGAAGGCATACTGGAAGAGCCAGTTTGAAGAAAATCCGGGCCTGGGAATTTCTTTCGAAGATTTCTGGCAGACCGCTTTGCATGAAGGCGTCATTCCCGATACGGCCTTGCCGGAGAAGACCGTCGCCCTCGACCTGGCCGCCCATTACCAGGAAGCGGCCGGCACAGGGCAGGGCAGTGAGAACACAGACGGACGTGCCAACCAGGTGACGGTCGTTTTCCGTCCGGATCCGACGGTCTACGACGGACGCTACGCAAACAACGGCTGGCTGCAGGAGTGCCCCAAGCCGTTCTCCAAACTGACCTGGGACAACGCGGCCTATCTCAGCCCGGCGATGGCAGAGCGACTGCAGCTGAAAAGTCGCGACCTGGTCGAACTGTCGCACGACGGCAAAAAACTCAAGGCTCCGGTCTGGGTCCTGCCGGGCCATCCCGACCATTCGGTCACGCTGCACTGGGGCTACGGCCGCAGCAGGGCAGGGCGGGTCGGCAACGGCGCCGGCTTCAATGCGTACGCTCTGCAGAACAGCCTGTCGCCCTGGCGCCAGGCAGGCGTCACCATCAGGGCGACCGGCGAGCAGTTCCCGCTGTCGGCGACGCAGCATCATCACCTGATGGAAGGCCGCGATATCGTCCGCACCGGCGAGCTGGAAGAATTGCATCACGACCCGGACCATCTCCCGTTCATGCATGTGCACGAACACCCCGAGGCAACCTCGCTCTTTCCGGCCGACGCCCATTCCTACGACGACGAAAAATACAAATGGGCCATGACGATCGACCTCAACGGCTGCACCGGCTGCAATGCGTGCGTGGTCGCCTGCCAGGCCGAGAATAACATTCCCGTCGTCGGCAAGGACCAGGTCGCCCGCGGCCGGGAGATGCACTGGATCCGCGTCGACTCGTATTACGAAGGCGAGCCGGAAAACCCCCGCACAGTGCATCAGCCGGTCCCCTGCATGCATTGCGAGAACGCCCCCTGCGAGCTGGTGTGTCCCGTGGGGGCGACCGTCCACAGCGACGAAGGCCTCAACGACATGGTCTACAACCGCTGCGTCGGCACGCGTTACTGCTCGAACAACTGCCCCTATAAAGTGCGGCGATTCAACTTCCTGCAGTATGCCGACCTGGAAACGCCCAGCCTGAAACTGCTGAACAATCCCGAGGTCACGGTGCGCAACCGGGGCGTCATGGAGAAGTGCACCTACTGCGTGCAGCGGATCAGCAGCTCGCGAATTTCTGCGGAGAAACTGGGCCGCTCGATCTTTGACGGCGAACTGGCGACCGCCTGCCAGGCCGCCTGTCCGGCCCAGGCGATTACCTTTGGCAACCTCAACGACAAGAGCAGCCGCGTCACCAAAAAGACGGAAAGTCCTCTCAATTATGCCTTACTTGGCGAGCTGAATACGCGGCCCCGCACCACGTATCTGGCCGCCTTGCGGAACCCGAATCCGGCCCTGGTGTCGGACGTTCAGAAAGCCGCTCCGTAGATGTCCAAATCCAAAGACAACGCGCCCGGCTCCCCGCCCGAAGGCTCTTCCCCGCACGACGCCGCGTCGCCTGGTTCGCCGCCGCATGGCGCGGGGGCGCACGGTTCCGGGGCGCATGCGGGAAAGTTCCTGACCGGGGACTATAACTATGGGTCGGTCACCGACAAAATCAGCGCGGTCGTGCTGACGCAGGAATCGCCCCGCAGCTGGTATGTGGGTTTTGCGATCGCGTTTGCTTTGGTGATGCTGCTGCTCTGGGCCGTGACCTGGCTGTTCGTCAAAGGGATCGGGATCTGGGGGATCAATATCCCGGTGGGCTGGGGTTTTGCCATCGTCAACTTTGTCTGGTGGGTCGGCATCGGGCACGCGGGCACGCTGATCTCGGCCATTCTGTTGCTGTTGCGGCAGCACTGGCGGACCTCGATCAACCGTTTTGCGGAAGCGATGACGCTGTTCGCCGTCGCCTGCGCCGGGCTGTTCCCGCTGCTGCACCTGGGGCGTCCTGAGTACTTTTATTATCTCGCCCCGTATCCGGCGACGACGGGCGTGTGGCCGCAGTTTCGCAGCCCGCTCATGTGGGACTTTTTTGCCGTCAGCACGTACGCCACGGTTTCGCTGCTGTTCTGGTACGTGGGGCTGATCCCCGACCTGGCGACGCTTCGCGACCGGGCGACCGGCAAGTTTCCGCGTATTATCTACGGCTTCCTGTCGATGGGCTGGCGGGGTTCGGCCCGGCACTGGGCCCGTTACCAGAAGGCGTACCTGATCCTGGCCGGCCTGGCGACGCCGCTTGTCGTCTCCGTGCATACGATCGTGGCGTTTGACTTTTCCGTCGCGATTGTGCCGGGCTGGCACTCCACGATCTTCCCGCCGTACTTTGTGGCCGGCGCCATTTACTCGGGCTTCGCTATGGTGCTGACAATCTCCATTCCGCTGCGGGCCGTTTATGGGCTGCACGATCTGGTGACGGATCGCCACCTGGACAATATGGCCAAGGTGATGCTGGCCGCCGGCATGGTGGTGGCTTACGGCTACATCATGGAGACCTTTATCGGCTGGTACAGCGGCAACCAGTTTGAACAGTACATGCTGCTGAATCGCATGTTCGGCCCGTACGGCTGGACGTACTGGATGCTGATCGCTTGCAATATCGCCATCCCGCAACTGTTGTGGTTCCGCCGGATCCGTTACTGCGCCCCGCTGCTGTTTGTGCTGGCGCTGGTGGTCAATGTGGGGATGTGGCTGGAGCGGTTTGTGATTGTGGTCGTGAGCCTGTCCCGCGATTACCTGCCCTCGTCGTGGGATCAATACACGCCGACGTTCTCGGACTGGGCGACGTTCTTTGGCACGCTCGGTCTGTTTGTGGCGCTATTGTTCCTCTTCATTCGGTTGCTGCCCGTGATCTCGATCTTTGAGATGCGTGAGCTGCTGGAAGAGACCAAAGGAGAGTCCGAATGACGGCCCCCCCCCAACTCTATGGACTGCTGGCCGAGTACGACAACCCCGACCAGCTGGTCGAGGCCGCCCGTAGCACTTACCAGGCAGGATACCGCCGGATCGAGGGCTACACCCCCATGCCGGTCGAAGGCCTGCCCGAGGCGATGGAGTTTCGCCGCACTCGCATGCCGCTGGTCATTCTGCTGGGCGCGATTTTCGGCGCCATCGCCGGCTATGCCCTGCAGTACTGGGTGGCCGTGATCGCTTATCCCATTAACGTCGGAGGACGTCCCCTGCACACATGGCCGGCCTTTATTCCCATCACCTTTGAAACGACCATTTTGTGCGGCTCGCTCGCTGGCGTGCTGGGCATGCTGGCCCTTAATCGCCTGCCGCGGCCGCATCATCCGCTGTTCAACGTGGCCGAGTTTTCCCGGGCGACCCGCGACCGGTTCTTCCTCTGCGTGGAAGCCCGCGATCCGCTGTTCTCGCTTCCCGAAACACGCGAACTGCTGCAGCAGACCGGAGCGCTGGAGGTGTTTGATGTCCCCCAGTAACAAGACGCGCACCGTGACCTGCAGAATGGGCGTTCCTGCCCGTTCACGATTTCCGGACTGCAGCAGAACCGACGTCGCACGCAAACAAGAGACGCAATCGCCACGGCCGGCTCTTTCCCACTGCTTCCGTCTAACTCGACGGGCAGGAGGGCCCATCGTACGGGGTTTAGAAGCCCGCGATCCTTTGGTTAGCGTCACAAGAGAACGCGCAGGTCAGTCGTCTATTGCTCCGCAAAAGAACGCGTACTTTCGCGGAGCGAAAGTCGACTTTCCGACGTCTGCTCTACTGCTGCTGCTGTGCCTGCTCGCAGTGGGTTGCCGGCAGGACATGGCCGATCAGCCGCACCTGGAACCGCTGGAAGCCAGCGACTTTTTCCCCAACGGCATGGCCTCCCGGCCGCTGGTGGAAGGAACGGTCGCCCGGGGACACTTGCGGATCGATAAGGCGTACTTCGAAGGGCAGGTTGACGGGAAACCGGTCGAGCAATTGCCCTGGGAAAAAGTGGCGACGGCCCTGCATCTGGACGGCTCGCCGGAACAGACGCGGGCGCACGTACTGGAACGGGGCCGCGAGCGCTTCAATATTTTCTGCTCGGCCTGCCATGACCAGACAGGCAGCGGCCAGGGGATGGTCGTACAGCGCGGCTTCCCGGCGCCGCCTACCTATCACAGCGACCGCTTGCGAGCCGCGCCCGACGGTCATTTTTACGATGTCATCACCCGCGGCTTTGGACGGATGTCGGACTACGCCGACCAGATCCCGCCGGCCGACCGCTGGGCCATTGTGAGTTACATCAGGGCTTTACAACTTAGCCAACACGCCGCTGCCAGCGAGCTTTCCCCCGCTGACCGCAAGGCCCTGCAAGCCGAGGCGCCTGCTCCATGACCGCTGTTCCCAATTCCTCCGACCTTCTGGCTCGCTGGCTGCGGATCGCCCTGGTTGCGGCCGCGGTGGGCGGAGCGCTGTGCGGTCTGGCCGCGCTGCTTGACCTGGAGCAGTTCCTGCGTTCCTACCTGGTCGGTTTTCTGTTCTGGTGGGCCGTGAATGTCGGCTGCCTGGGCCTGCTGATGCTTTACTACCTGGTGGGAGGCCGCTGGGGCGAGGCGATCAGGCCAATGCTGGAAAGCGGCCGCGCCCTGGTTCCGCTGACGGCCGTACTCTTCCTGCCGCTGGCGTTTGGTCTGCATTACGTGTACCCCTGGACCGAACCGGGCGTGGTGACGGAACAGAAAGCGATGTACCTGAACCCGACGTTCTTCTACGCCAGGGCGGCCGGTTACTTTGTGAGCTGGCTGCTGCTGGCCTGGATCGTACGTCCGCCGCGAAAACCGCTGACGACGGAACAGGCGTCGACGCGCGGGCTGCGCAGTGCAGGAGGCTTGGCGCTGCTGATCCTGACCGTCACGTTCGCATCGATCGACTGGGGCATGTCGATTGATCCGGCATGGTTCTCCTCGATCTACGGAGCGCTGGCGGCGATCGGCGGGGCTCTGGCCGCGCTCGCGCTGACGACGCTGACGGTTGCCCTGCTGGAAATGAATCGCACCCGCACGGAAACGCCGCCGCCGACCTACGGCGATCTGGGATCGCTGCTGCTGGCGTTTTTAATGCTCTGGGCGTACTTCTCCTTTTCGCAGTTCCTGATCATTTATTCGGGCAACCTGCCGGAGGAAAACTTCTGGTACGTAGATCGCCTGAACGGCGGCTGGCAGTGGGTGGGACTGGCGCTGGTGCTGCTGCATTTCTTCCTGCCGTTTTTCCTGCTGCTGTCGCGTGACTGGAAACAGAGCCCGGTGCGGCTGGCGCAGATTGCGGGGCTGCTGCTGGTGATGCAACAGGTTTACTTTTTCTACGCGATTGCTCCTTCGTTTTCTCCGGGACGCCTGTACGTGCACTGGGCTGACCTGGCGGCTCCGGCGGCGGTGGGAGCGGTCTGGGTCAGTGCGTACCTGTGGCAGGTGCGCCGGCGACTGTCTCAACTTTCTGCGACGGAGCAATCATGACCGAATCCTCGCACGCCGAACACGCGGCCCCTGGCCAGCATGAACCCGATGTCGTCAACACGCGCGTCATCCTGATCGCCAGCGGCGGGCTCGCCCTGCTGCTGACGCTGGTGCTGACGGGGATGTACCTCGTGGTCTACCAGTTGCCGTCCCTGGAGGAGAATGCATCCCCCCAGCCGGCCCGCCTGCCGCGGCAAACCGACAGCCTCCGCGGCCCGCTGGTGACCACCAACCAGGTCCAGCAACTGCAGGAATTGCGCGAAGCAGAAACGCTGCAGCTCCACCAGTACGAATGGATCGACCAGGCGGCCGGCGTCGCCCGTATCCCGATCGAACGGGCCATGCAGATCCTGGCCGAGAACCCCGTCCCGCCCGCGAAACCGCCAGCCGAGGAGACGACCGATGACCAGCTCCCCTGACGGCCCGCGCGCGGACGCCGCGGCTGAAAGCACGTCGCCTGAAAACAGATCGCCTGTCGCAACCTCAACCGCACAACCGGCTCTCGACGCCGCCGCCGTCAGACGAGGTCGCTGGTCGGCCGGGCTGTTGCTGGCCACGGGACTGCTCCTGGCGGCTGCGACCAGTGCGCTCGTGATTTACGCCAGCCTGGACCTGCAGGACCAGGCCCGGTCGACCCCGACCGAACTGCCGGGCGAGGTCGGCATCGAACAGAAACTTCACGCCCAGGTCCCGCTCGATATTATCTTGCGCGACGAAAAAGGGGTCGAGGTCCGGCTGGGCGATCTGGCCAACGGCCGGCCGATCCTGCTGGCCCCCGTCTACTTTGAATGCCCCATGCTCTGCAACATGACCCGGGACGGTCAGGCCCGCAGCATGAATGAAATGTCGCTCAATGCCGGAACCGATTATCTGGCAATTACCGTCAGCTTTGACCCGCGCGAAAACTACCCCCAGGCGGCCGCCGCCAAACGCTCCGCCCTGTCCCGTTATGGGCGCCAGGGAGGCGAGCAAGGCTGGCGATTTTTAACCGGCGAAGAAAGCCAAGTCCGCCGGCTAACCGACGCCGTGGGCTTCCGCTACCAGTACGAACCGACGACCGACCAGTACGCCCATGCGGCAGGCGTGATCGTGCTGACGCCCGAAGGGGTGGTCAGCCGGTATCTGTACGGCGTGGCGTATGACCCGCGGGACCTGCGACTGGCGCTGGTGGAAGCGTCGGGCGGCCAGGTCGGCACGGCGGTCGATCAGGTGCTGCTGCTTTGCTACCACTACGACCCGATCAACGGCAAGTACGGCCTGGCGATTGTGAACATGCTGCGTCTCTCTGGACTGGCCACCGTGCTGGGGATGGGGGCGGCGATCTTCGCCATGATCCGCCGGGACCGGCAGCGACAATCGACCCCCCCTTCCCACGTTTAACAAGCGAACGCGACCGCTATGGATACCAGTTTTCGCCTATTTCCCGATGCAGCCTCCGACATGGCCGACCAGGTCGATCGGCTGTACTTTTTTCTGCTCGCGGTGTCGTCGTTTTTTACGCTGCTGATTTTTGTCCTGATCGTGTTCTTTGTGCTGAAATACCGTCGCGGGGCGAAGGTCAATCGGTATTTGACGCCAGGCAAGAGCGTGCTGGCTTTGGAACTCACCTGGTCGCTCATCCCGCTGGGCCTCACCATGATCATGTTCGGCTGGGGCGCCAACCTGTTTCTCAAGCTGCACGATTCGCCGCCGGATCCGATTGAAATCAACGTGCTGGCCCGCCGGTGGTTCTGGCGCATGCAGCACTCCAACGGCAAGCGTGAAGATCAAGCCCTGCACATCCCCGTCGGCCAGCCGGTCAAGTTGCGGATGATCTCTGAAGATGTCATCCACAGCTTCTACGTGCCCGCCTTCCGCGTGAAACAGGACGTCCTGCCAGGACGCTACACGACCCTCGGGTTCGAGCCGAACAAGGTCGGAACTTTCCACCTGTTTTGCGCTGAGTACTGCGGCGACAACCACTCCGGCATGAAGGGCCAGATCATTGTGATGGAGCCGGCCGAATACGCCGAATGGCTGCAGGGCGGCCCCAGCGAAGCGCCCGAAGTCGCCGGCAAAAAGCTGTTCGAGGAGTACCGCTGCGCCTCGTGCCATACCAGCCCGGTCAACCCGCGTTGTCCGCCGCTGGAGGGCCTGTATGGTCGCACCGTGAAGCTGACCGACGGCCGCACCGTAATCGCCGACGACGACTACCTGCGACGGTCGATCGTTGATCCGGCCGCCGAAGTCGTCGCCGGTTTCCAGCCGATCATGCCCACCTTCAAAGGCCAGCTGGGCGAGGAGAGCATCTTCGCCCTCACCGCCTACCTGAAGACCCTGGAAGCGCCCACGCCCGGCGCCGGACAGGCGGGCGAAGCCGCCATCGGCGATACCCCGCCGAGCGATACCGACTCGAAAGAAGCCGACTCGAAAGAAGCCGGGCCGGAACCCGCGCCGTCCCGCGACGACGAACCGCGACTGCCTGCAGCACCGTCCCTTGATCCTCCCCGCGATCCCTCGCCGCCGGAGCCGCCCTCGAAAGAGAATCCCGCATCATGAGCACGGCCGAACTGCCGAAACGCCATTACCTGAACGCCGATTACAACATCTGGTCCTGGCTGTTAACGACCGATCACAAGCGGATCGGGATCTTGTATATGATTTCGCTGACGCTCTTCTTCTTTGTGGGAGGAGCGGCCGCCATTTTATTTCGTGTGGAGCTGCTCACGCCGGAAGCCGATCTGGTGGTGTCGCCGACTTACAACCGTCTGTTCACGCTGCATGGCGTGGTGATGGTGTTTTTCTTCCTGGTGCCGTCCATCCCGGCCGTGCTGGGGAACTTTTTAATCCCCATGATGATCGGCGCCCGGGACCTGGCGTTCCCGCGTTTGAACCTGCTCAGCTGGTACCTGTTTATGGCCGGCGGCCTGCTGGCGATCTGGGCCATTGTCCGCGGGGGCGTCGATACGGGCTGGACCTTCTACACGCCGTACAGCACGACCGAATCCAACTCGCAGGTGATGGCGATGGCCGTCGGCGTGTTTGTCGCCGGCTTTTCGTCGATCCTGACCGGCTTGAATATCATCGTCACCACCCACACCATGCGCACCCAGGGGATGACCTGGTTCCGCCTGCCGCTGTTTGTCTGGGCCCATTATGCAACCAGCATCATCATGGTGCTGGGCACGCCCGTGCTGGCGATTTCGCTGGTGCTGATCGCCCTGGAACGGGGACTGGGGATTGGGGTGTTTGATCCCAAGCTGGGCGGCGATCCGCTGCTGTTCCAGCACTTGTTCTGGTTCTATTCCCATCCGGCCGTGTACATCATGATTCTGCCGAGCATGGCGGTGGTCAGCGAGATCATCCCCTGCTTTTCGCGGAAGCCGATCTTCGGCTACAAAATGATCGCCCTCTCCAGCGTCGCCATCGCCGTGCTGGGATTCCTGGTCTGGGGGCATCATATGTTTGTCAGCGGGCAGTCGGTTTTTGCGGGGCTGATCTTCTCGTTCCTGAGCATGCTGGTGGCGATCCCTTCGGCCGTGAAGGTGTTTAACTGGACGGCCACCTTGTATAAAGGTTCGATCTCGCTGGAAACGCCGATGCTTTACGCGCTCGGCTTTATCGGCCTGTTCACTCTGGGCGGTCTGACGGGCCTGTTCCTGGCGACGCTGGCGGTCGACGTGCATGTGCATGACACGTACTTTATTGTCGCCCACTTCCACTACATCATGGTCGGCGGCGCCGTGATGGGTTACCTGGGCGGGATTCATTTCTGGTGGCCCAAAATGACCGGACGGATGTATCCTGAATGGTGGGGACGCATCTCGGCCGTGATTGTTTTTGTCGGCTTCAACCTGACGTTCTTCCCGCAGTTTGTGCTGGGTTACCTGGGCATGCCGCGGCGGTATCACATTTACCCGGAGGAGTTCCAGGTGCTGAATGTCATGTCGAGCGCCGGCGCGTCGATCCTGGGACTGGGTTACCTGCTGCCGCTGTGTTACCTGATCTGGTCGCTCAAATACGGCAAGGTGGCGGGGCCGAATCCGTGGAAGGCGACCGGCCTGGAGTGGACCACGCCGTCGCCGCCTTCGACCTTCAATTTTGACGAACCGCCGGTGGTGACCGAACCGGCTTACAACTACCCGCCGCTGGACGATTCTTCCCTGCCGCACGAAACGTCGGATCCTACTGCGAGTACGCCCTCATGAGTGATCACGTCGCCCATCATTTCGATAGCGCTGAGCAGCAGTTCGACGCGGCCCGGCTTGGCATGTGGTTGTTCCTGGCGACCGAGATCATGTTCTTCGGCGGGATGTTCGCCGGCTATACGGTCTATCGTTTCCTGTACCCGGCGGCCTTTGTCGAAGGCAGCTCCCATCTGCACCTGGTGCTGGGGACGGTCAACACGGCCGTGCTGCTGCTCAGCAGTCTGACGCTGGCGCTGGCCGTACGCTCCGCCCAGGTGAACCAGCCGCAAGGGACGGTCCGCCTGCTGCTGGCGACGCTGCTGTTCGGCGTGGTCTTCCTGGGGATCAAGGCGTACGAGTACTCGGAAAAGTTCGCCGCCCACCATGTGCCTGGCAAGTACTTTGTGCTGGGAGAAACGCATAACCCCGATGTTGTTCCCGGGCATGTCGAGCTGTTCTATTCCTTTTACTTTGCGATGACCGGCTGCCACGCCTTGCACATGATCATTGGCATTGTGATGGTCTCCATTGTCGCCGTGAAAGCCTGGCAAGGGAGCTACTCGGCGGAGTACTACACGCCTTTGGAAATGACGGGCCTGTACTGGCACTTTGTGGATATCGTCTGGGTGTTCCTGTTCCCACTGCTTTATTTGATAGGGTGAGCATGTCGCACCATGTGGTCTCGGTAAAAACCTATCTGATCGTCTTTGCAGTCTTGCTGGTGCTGCTCGTGCTTACGGTGGCGGCGGCGCAGATTGAACACGGTGTGTTGAACCTGACGGTGGCGATCTCCATCGCTGTCGTCAAAGCGACGTTGATCGCGTTGTTCTTTATGCACCTGCGATACAACTCGGCCGTGATCCGGCTGGCGGCGGCGGCCGGCTTTTTCTGGCTGGCCATCCTGCTGGTCATCACCATGAGCGACTACCTGACGCGCGTCTAACAACCGGAATTGCGTTTACCAGGGGAAGCAACGACTGCAAAACGGCTTACCGCGCCAAAGGAACCGCCAATCGAACGATCTTCGGCGGTCCCAGGGAACGGGGCGCGGACGCCAGGCCAACCGATCCGGCCGGCATCGTTACGGCGAGAACTCACCCACACGGATGGCCCTACCGGGCAAGGAAGCCCCCTTTTCCCACAAAGAAGCTCGGCGGACGTACGATAAAAAAAGGGGCAAGCGGCCCCGCAGGCAGCGGGCGGATCGTACATCACCAATTGACGAAAACACGTTTACTTGCAACGCTGACAGAAGTTGGCAGTGGAAAATCCCTGCCTGTACGCTCCCGGCCTTTTAGCAACGGCGAATCGACATGGATTACCGCAGGGCGTTTGGATTCGAACTGGAAGACAAGAAAACAGACGCAGCCGAGACTCGCAAAAGGCTGCTCTACTACATCCATTTGAAACTACTGGCCAACGGCCTGCCAGGAATCCCGATCGAGAACGCCTCGGGCGAAGCGATCGACGCCCAGCAACTGCTCACCACGTATCATCAGCGCCTGAAACAGATCGACGACATTCGCTGTCCGGTCGACGCCCGCATCGAAGCGTTCCTGGAAAGCCACTTCGCCGACTTGAATCTGCCCAAGCCGCTGCGGCTGCCCACCCGCAGCGTCATTCTGGATCGGCATGGCCTGGCCCGGGAAATGTCGCTTCCCCTGCACGGCGACAAGTATGTGAATGACCTGGTCAGTTCCTACCGGGTCAAGAACGGCGTGCTGCACAATCCCCGCAGTGATCGCCGCACCACCAAGGGCACGTTCCACGTGACCGAAGGCGGGCTCCCCATTCCGGCCGACAAGATCGCCGTCCCCAAGGCCGTGTTCGCCGATATGTTCCAGCGCGCGCTCAAGCCGCCGCGGGAGTCGAACGCTCTGCCCATCTCCAGCGAACTGCCCAAGCCGACGCGCACGCTGGTGTCGCTGCTGTTGCGGCCGATGGTTTGCCCCGAAGTCCCTGGCGTCACGCCGCAGAAGTCGCTTGAAGTCCGCTTTTTTGCGCCGGGCAGCCTGATCAGCAATCTCGACTTTGTGGAATCCATTTTCGGCAACGCGGGCGATCCCTTCCTGCCAGAGAACGACGCAGCCCTGGATGTCGAGCACTGGACCGGCCAGACCGGCGTCGTCATCCTGGCGCCCCATTTGACGGCCGTCACCAAGAAAGAGCTCGGCCTGCCCCGCCGCGCCGACGCCACCGCCCGTCAGCAGCGCGACGGCATGTGCTGGGAAACCGAAGACGAACTCTATAACGGCGGCGAAGCCTTCAAGCTGACCTGCCGGGACGCCTCGGGCGTCATCGTGACCCTCATCGCCGACAACTACTTCGGTTACTGCAAAAAAGAAGTCAAAACGCAAATCAGCTACGCGGCCAACCTGTTCGGCGGCGTGGAAGAAGAGCATGCCGGCGGCGCCCTGGCGTTCCCCAGCCACAACCTGGGCGAGGAGTTCATCGCCAACAGCCGTCGCTATAACAACCGCACCTTCGACGATGTGGCTCGCGACTATTCCGACGCCATCAACGTCCATCCCGAGGGCTATGGCACCGACAAAAAGTTTCCCAACCTGTACTACATCGCCGAAGACGCCCGGCTGTCGCTGCTCGATCAGAAAGTCAGCTGGAGCAAGAACGGCAAAGACCATTCGATCCCGCTGCTTCCCGGCAAAATTTACATGGCCCCTTCGGGCTACAAGATCCGTGTAGAGAAACATCCTAGCGCTCCTTCCTGGCGCCTGATTGGCACCACGGCCGAGGGAACCTCGTGCCACAAGCCGTGCACGGTCAGCGGCGGCGGCAAAAGCGAAATCAGCAAATCGCTGGCCGACTTTATCCTGTACGGCCCGATCTTTGTCTCCAACCTGGAAAAAGACCTGGACAAGGTCGAGGAAATCTTTGCCCGGGAGTACTCCACCCGCTGGCGCGAAGACATGCCCGACAAGCCCGTTTACGCGCCCGGCCAGGGTAGTCGCAGCGTGCTCGACCCCAGCCGTTCGGTCGGCAGCGTGATCAAACTTCTCACGCCGTCACAGGACTACACCGACGAGCATAACGCCTGGCTGAACTCCATTCCGACCTATATCTACGCCATCGTGTTCATCATCAAGCGGTTCCAGCAACCGTCCTGGGGAGCCGACTGGCGCAAATACTTCAGCGTCGACATCGTCAACGGCACTCCCGGTCACGAGCTGAAGTTCCTGGATCGGAAGCTGCGCGGATCGTACTTGCGGATCGGCCTGCAGGAGCCCAACGGCTGGCGGACCTACAAGTTGCGGCAGGACTTTGCCCCGGCGGAGAAACTGCAGACACAGGACGACATTTCCGCCTCGATCGTGGCCCCTGGGGAACTGCTGAAAGCGCTGCCTTACGCCGATCCCCACATGAGCTACAAGTTCGCCGCCAACTGCGAATACCGCCTGTTCCAGCGTCCCGACGAAGCGATCCACCGCGGGCTCGACAAACAGACCGAGGCCGACCTTGCCCGCGACAACAACTTTGTCTCCAACTTTGAGCCTTTGACGCACAAAGAAGTGTGCGACATGGTAAAGCACGTGATTGACCTGAATCAATTCACGCTGCCCATGAAACGCCTGTTGCGGAAAACAGCCAAAGCCCGCAGCGGCTATCTGGTCTGTTCCGCCAAGCCGCGCATGGTCGACGGTTCGCCGACGAAGAACCCCCGTTACCTGCAGGATCGGCCCGATGTGGTCGACCCCTGGAAATGGTACGTCGCCGAGATGGGCACCCGCTTGTTCCGCGCCCTGCCGGCCGACCAGCCGGTCCTGAATCCGGTCGACGCCGTGCTGATCGGGCGCCGCAACAACCCGCCGGAAAAAGAGCGAGGCATCCGCGCGCTGGCCGTTTACAATCCGATCCACTACCAGGAACTGCCCGAACTGTTCATGGACCTGGTCTGCTCGCTGACTGGCAAAAGCCCGTCGACGACCGGCTTTGGTTTTGAAGGCGCCCTGACCAAAGGCCCGTTCAACGCTTTGCTGCCGATCATTGACCTGAACAACGCGCTCGTCAGTTTCCTGCTGACGGGACTGCCCGGTTTTTCGACCGCGGCCGGCCATGTCGGTCCCAATGTGCGGGTCGACCACGATATCAGCCTGCTGGTTCCGGAGATCTGGTGCCGCCTTTCTCCCAACGAACGGGACCCGGCGTTCATGATCGAGGAAGGCCTGCTGGAAAGGCTCAAAGACCGCCAGGTCGACGGCAAGCCGATCCGCGCCAGCCGCCTGGGCTATCGCATCACGGGCCGTTTCCTGCGACGCTTCTTCGGCCGTATCTTTGATAACCCGGCGATCGTTTTTGACGAGTCCCTGCTCAAGCCGGAAACACAGGATCCCGAGGCTTTCGCCGAAGGGGTGCAATACATTTGCGAAGCCCAGCAGCAGGTGGCCCAGCAGTACTTCGACGACAACTCGATCGAACTGGCCTGCCCGCCCCTGAAAGCGTTGATCGCGATCATGGCCGAGGACCCCTATGGCGACGGCGGCCTGATCGACGACGAAACCCGCCGCATGTTCACCCGCGAGTACCTGCTTCAGAGCGACTGGTACCGGGAGCGTCTGCAGGCCAAGCAGCAAGCCGACATCGCCCTGTGGCGCCGGCATTGCGATTACCTCATAGCCTTTACCGACCAGATCGACGATTCCGCAGAACTGGCCCGGCTGGAGATCCCCTCCCGCCTGGAGGCGGCCCAGACCGAACTGGCCCGCGTGGAGTCGCCCGCCTACCTGGACAGCCTGGTCGGCACGGCCGGCCTGGATCCGAACGTGGCGCAAATCGCAACGGCTGACGACGCAGAAGCAGGCGGCAGCCAGGTTGCCTCCGGTTCCAACGGCAAGTCGAAAAAGTAAGAACGTGCGACGACTTGCGTAAGACACAATCGCCAGAGTTCGGCCGCTGCTCCTGGCAGACGCCCACGAAAGTCTGGCGACTTTAGCTACGTGACGGCCGCGTCAGGGCTTGGACCACTCGACCGACAGGGCACGCAATCCGTCGGTCAGCTTCTTCCGCAAGGCGGTTTCGGCGGCCTGCAGGGCCGGCAGCTTTTCGTCTTCGATCTGGTTGATGGCCCGCTCTGCTTCGTCGAGTTCGTTCCGCCAGCGGCTGGTTAATTCGTCCTGCCCGGCGGTCTTCAGGTTCTCCCGGATCCGCTCCTGCCGCGTTGCCAGCCGTTCGCGATCCGCCTGGACGACCTGCATCTGCTCCCGGTGGGCGTCGAGCTCGCGATAGGTTTCCAGACACGCGAGCACGCCCTGGTGCTCAGCCAGCGGGCCGTTCGTCGCGATCAGGTTCTCCCAGATCCAGGCCATTTGCCGCGTTTCCTCGGACAAACGTTCCGAGATCAGCTGGACCGAAGACTGCCTGATCTGCGTCTCGACGATCGCCGCCGAAAGCTTCGCCAGCGGCTCCACCGCCAGTTCCAGCCGCACGCCGCCCTCCAGTTTGCTGGCGATCGCCAGCGGTTCCGCGGCGCCGTTTTCAATGCGCTGGCACGTGATGTCAGGTTCTGTCAGCTGGAGCGTATGATCCAGCGTCAGTTGAAAACGCTGGTCGCGGGCGTTCTGCACATGGTAGTGCTTCTCTTGTTCCAGCCGGGTGCTGGTGTAGCAGACGCCGTCGGCCAGGCGAATCGCCACGACCGTACTGCGCTGGCGCCGGGGATCGCACTGCACCAGGACGCCCGTTTCCAGGGCATGGGGCAAGAGCCTTGTTTCGCCCGGCTTCAGGGACGGAATTATGCAGTTGCCGGCGTAGGCCGTTTTTTCAAACACCGTGCACACGCCGCGGCTGAGGCTGAACGCGGCCTGGTGCGTGAATTCAATCGAGCGGTAAGGCCGGCTGGCGTGATTGGCCTGCTTGTAGTGCAGGACCGATCGGGCCTCGGCGACTTCAATCTGGAACACGGGGATCGCGGCCGACCGCCGGGCCGGCAGGGTGACCAGGTCCTTGGATTCGAACACGCTGAAGTCGCCTGCCTCGTACACTTCGGCGGCAGCGGTCTCCGCCGACTTCATGGCCGCCTGGGGAGCCCTGGCCAGGGCGGGAGCGCTCTTCCTGCGCTGAGTGCTGGCCGCCAGCATTGCGTCGCCATCGGCCGGCGCCGACATCATGACGGACATTTCCACTTCGACCGCCCCCAAAGCGGTCTCCTGCACCAGATCCACATGCGTCCGGCCCGGCGTTTTGGAGTCGGCGAGGTCGGTCGAAAAAGTAATCGGCTCGCCCGTCACCACCCCTACGCGGAAGTCGATCCAGTCCTCTTCGGTATTGTTGTCGACGATCGCAAAACCTTGCAGCTCCGTCGGCTGGCCCTCGGCCATCCGCAAGCGATACGAGATCTTCCACGCGGCGGCCGGCAAGGCGTACTGCACCACGGCCTCGGCGGCGGCAGCGCCGGCCTGCAGCACGAACTCGACAAAGCTGCTTTTCGGTTTGATGCGCTGGTAGTTGCGCTGCAGCGCCTTGTCGATCTCTTTTTGCACTTCCTCATCAAGGAACCGCCAGCTGCGAATCTCGCGCAACGGGCAACGCCGCAAGCCGTCATCGGTCAGCACCACCAGCGACTTCGTCTGGATCGGCTCGCCGGGGCCCGCTTCGGATTCTTCGTGTAATCCCAGCAGCACCCCTTCCAGGTCCTTGCCCGCTTTCTCCACGTACACACGCGCTCCGCTGAGCCGGGTCGCCAGATCTTCATAGACCGACGCTGGGTTCAGGCGCAGGTTCCCTTCCAGCTCGTTCGCCGGCCGAAAAGTCGGCGGTGTTTTCAGCCGGACGTCCCCATACACATTAAACGAAGCGAGCAGATCGGCCAGATGATCCTGCCGCACGGGGATCGTGATCGGCTGCGACGTATCGGCCGCAATCGTATAACTCCGTTGATAGTCGGCGATTCCATTCGAGTAAATGACAATCCGATTCTCACTCATACCCGCTCCTGCAGTGGTGTGCCCGGCGGCCGAAAAAGCGATCCGGCCAGCCTCGTTTTTACCCCATTCCGGCCTGGCCCGCCGTCCCGTGCTAAAAACATGCGGAAATTTTGACCGACGCACAGGCCACTCTAACCCGCCGCACCCAAAGCGGCCTGGCCGGCACACAGAGCAGTCGCGACTGCTTTCGCATCCAAGGCGATCCTGTCGTGTCGCCAGCCTCCCTCGCGATTTCGCGCCACACTTCCCAGCGACTGGCCTGCACGCTGCGCAAGTCGCCGTCACTGCCATCGAAAACGGCCGACGAATGACCACTTTGGAGGAAGTAGACCCAGATTTCATTGACGCGAGCCCGCGGACACTGCTAACATTTGGGTGGCCCTGTTCAACCTGTCTGGGTGGCCCCAGACAACCTGCTGCCGCCTTCTATCGAATACAAATGAATGCGGCGCAAGTGTTGCCGATTTCCGGACTTGATATGATAGCCAAAAATTCGCCGATCCAGTTCCGTTTATCTCACTTGTTTCTGGGAATGTTTTTTTGCACTGTCGGTCTTGGGATCTGGAAGCAGATGTGCCTCGAAGCTACCAGGCAACAAGAGGTGGTTGTCATGGTGGAGCGTCTTGGAATGCATGTTGGCATCACGGAGTCTACGTTTCTGCCCTCTTCCTGTGACGTATACCACTGCTCTCGCGTCAATCTTGTCAGTTGCGACTGGCAATGCAAAAACTTATGCCTGCTACTGAATTTCCCTCGCATCGAGTTTCTGGAAGCTGCGTACTCGAACGCTTCCGACTACTCCTGCTTGAGTCATCTTACGCGCCTTAAATACATTAATCTGAAAGGAACGAACATTGTCGACGTATCTCCTTTGAGTGAGTTGCCAGACTTAGAGCATCTCAATCTCTCATGCACTAACATTTGCGATGTTACGCCACTTCGGAAATTACGTTCTCTTGAGAGACTTGATCTTCGGGCAACGCACGTAGACGCAGAGCAAATAAAGGAAATTGAGAAGGCCATTCCAGGGTGTGCTGTGCTTTACTAAGCATGCAGCAGGAGGGGACGCAAGAACCGCCCGACGCTAACGCGTTCGGCTCACAGGACACGGCAAACGCACACTATAGTACGGGAATTCCGAGGATTTTGGCGAGGTAGTCGAGGTCCCAGCCGGCGACGCGGCGACGCATGGCGATGCTGTACTTGTCATCTTGCTGCTTGAGCATGCTCAGGGCGAAGCGTTTCAGCCACGCCAGATTGTCCGCGGTCGTCCGCTCACGCACCCGATTTTCGTCCTCACGAAACGTCACATCCAGGCACCAGTGAAGCGTATTCTCGATCGCCCAATGGCCACGCACATAACGGGCGAATTTCTTGACCCCCAGGGCGATCGAGCCGATGTAGAAGCGAGCATCACTCGAAGTCTTCGAACCGCTCTCGCTTTGCCGAATCGCGACGCCAATCGTTTTCAATCCCGGCCACTTTTCCCGGTTCACCAGATCCTTCGGAACAGGCATCTGATAGTAGGTGATTTCGTCGACGCGTCCGTGGCCGTGGAGCGTTTCCGTGAAGCGTCTTGCCGGGATATCTGCGAAGTCGTTTTCCATGTGCAGGAGGATGTAGTCTGTCACCGCTTCGTAAAGTTTTCCTTGATTCCCCTTGAGCGCCAGAAGGTAGTCGCCGTGGCCGTCGATGATCTTCCTGGCGATCTCGCGTTGACAGCCGGCGGCGTCGATGGTGACCACAGCTCCCTGGACCTCGATATTCTCCAAAAGCTCGGGAATCGCCGTGATTTCGTTCGATTTTTCGTCCGTGGCCAGCTGTCCCAGACTGAGCGAACGATCGACCGACCAGGCGCTGACAAGCCACAACGGCCCCAGCTTGCGTTTGCGATCGTGGCTACGCTTGAGGACCTTGCCGTCGATCGCAATTTGATTCAAGTCGGTCTCTTTATCAAGCGGCGCGATCGACCGAATCCAGGCTTCAAAACACTTCTGAAAGGCCGCCGGTTTCAGCAGGCCAAGCAGGCGTCCGAACGTGTCGTGCGAGGGGACGCCATGGGGCAACACCAGGTGTTTTTTCAACCAGGTTTGATGGTGCTTCGCCCAGATTCCGATCGCCTGCGGCCCATCCGCGCCAGCGATGACTGCCATGATCGAAATGACCAGCAGATCGCCGAAGAGATGGAGCCTGTTGATATGCGAACGGGGGTCGGTGAGTTCGCCGAAACTTGTCAGGATCGAGTCGACATTATCGAACTGAATTTCTGTCATCATGATCGCCAGTTGAAGGTGCTGAAACGCCATTCTCCCAAGCAGTCAATTGTGCAGAAAACCCCGGTCAGCGCGCCCCGTCCCCCAAACAGCCCAGGTCCCGCAGAGTGCGCGTTTGCCGTGGCTCACAGGATTATAACGTAGTTCACTCTTCGACCTGCACGCCTTTCCAGAAAGCCACATGGTCCCTGATTTCCTGGGCTTCCGGCTTGGGGTCGGGATAGTACCAGACGGCGGCCGCGTTGGTCTGGCCGTCGACGACCAGGTCGTAGTAGCTGGCCGTTCCTTTCCAGCCGCACACGGTATGCTTTTCGCTCGGCTGCACGTATTCTTGCCGCAGGGCGGCGACGGGGAAGTAGTGGTTCCCTTCCACCACGATCGTCTGGTCGCTATCGGCGATAACGGCGCCGTTCCAGGTTGCTTGAGGCATGATCACTCCCGGGTCACAGGTTAGAACGGAGAAAGTAGCGACGCCGCCAGCCAGCGGCGTCCCTATGTCATTATCGGACCGCCCGCCGTTTTGCCCAGTCTTCAGTCCCACGCCAGAAGTTGAAAGTCGTCTCACGGCAGCGGCGTCAGGCGGACGATGGCCTGCTGGGGGTTGCCGTCCCGCTGCCAGGCGATTTCCAGATCCTCGCCGGCCAGATGCGTTCCCAGCAGTCGTTTCAGATCGGCCCGCGATTGGACTTCCGCGCCGCCGCAGTGCGTGATCCGATCGCCGGCCGCGAGCTTCGCCCCTGCCGCCGGCGAGTTGGGCGCCACCGCTTTCACGACAGGCCCGCCGGGCGTGTCGTCAAGATCGATGCCCAGCCAGCCCTGCTCAAGCACCTCGCCGCGTTCCATCGCTGCGATCACAGGCGCCAGGCCATCGAGCGGTACGGCGAACCCGATGCCGCTGTCGCACCACGCCACGCCAGAGGCTCCTTCGTTCGCTTGCGGATGCAGCGGACTGCAGACGCCGATCACGCCGCCTTCGATATCCAGCACCAGACCGCCGTAGTTCCCGGGGCCCGTGTTGCAATCCACCTGGACGGCCCGTCCGGAAATGCGGCTGGTCGCGCTGATAATCCCCAGGCTCAGCGTCGGCCGCTCCACTCCCAGGGCGGCGCCGACGGCAATCGCATACTGTCCCACCTGGAGCGAATCCCGGCGGACAATCGTCGGCGTGGGCAGATCGGCTCCTTCCACCTTGAGCAGGCACAGCTGCCGCGTATTGTCCCGGCCCAGTACTTTGGCGATGCGTCGCTTGCCGTCGGAGAGCGTACAGGTGACCGCCAACGGTTTGGCCGGCAGCTGATAACTGCTGGTGAGAATATGTCCCGTCGACGACACCAGCACGCCGGTGGTGGCGGCGCGAACCGGCGGGTCGCCGCCAAACGATTCCACCCGCACCAGCAGGTTCCGCGTGCGAGCCACCGCGGCGCGGGCCGCTTTGGGAGTAAGCCGCACGCCGTCGCTGATTTGCTCGCTGTTTTCGTCCGCCGCCAGGTTTTCCGGCTTCTGGCTGAACCCGCACGCGAACGCCAGCATGCAGACCGCCGCCAGAGAAATCAGCTTTGCGGGATGCGGAACAAACATTCCACGCCGCAGGCAGGGCAGGGGAGTAAGGACAGACGACATGGTTACTCCCTGGCGACGGGGGTGAGTTGCACACGGACCAGTTCCTGCTTCCGCTTGACGAGCAGTTCGATCGACTCGCCCGGCTTCAGCTGGGCGGCCGCCTTTTGGAAATCACTCACGCTGCGCACGGTTTTTCCGGCCACCGAAACGACCAGGTCGTCCGGTTTCAAACCGGCCCGGGCGGCCGGTCCGTCCGGCGACAAGCGATCGATATAGGCCGGCGCACTGCGTCCTGACAGCGTGAACAACCGCAGGCCCAGGTCCGGCTCCGCCATCGACGCAGGACGGGCGGCGACCGCGGGCTTCTCTTCGACAAAGCGCTGTAACTGCTCGACCGGCACCGCGTAGTTCAGCCGCACGCCGGTCGTTTTGCTCTCCACCACCTTGCCGATCATGCCGGCCAGGCGGCCTTCAATCGTCACGACCGCGCCGCCTGCCGCGCCGGGGTTGCTGGTGACCGCATCGATCAGCAGCACCTCGCCGGCGAACGTTCCGTCGCCTTGCTGGGCTTCGAGCGTCGTCCGCAGGCTGATCACCCCCAGGTTCACGCCCAGCGGCTCGTCTCCTTCGGCCACTTTGAATGCGTTGCTGACGGCCAGCACCCAGTCCCCCTGTTCGCCAACGGGCTCGGGAGACAGCGTAAAGAACCGCGGCGTATCGGCCGGAATTTTGAGCAGGGCCAGTTGCTGTTCGCGACTGCGACGAAGGACTTCCGCCTCGTGCTGGGCGCCGTCGGGCAGGACGACACGAATCCGCTGCCCCGACAGATACACGCCCTGCGGCGCCAGGATCTGACCGTCGTGCGACACGACAATCCCGCTGGCGTAACCGGCGATATTACCGATGCCGGCGCCATAAATCTTCACCGTTCGCTGCTGCGCCAGCACGGCCGCTTTGTGGAACGGCCCGTCCTCCGCGACCGCAGATAACGGAGCGGCCAGGCAAACGGAGATCAGTACGGCCCATGTTTCCCGTCCCAGCCGCAGGTGTTGCGGGTTGAGGTGCGTACTATTCTTGGGGCGCGGCGAATGTCGCATCGTTGACCTCCTTGAGAACCAGGCACTCCTGCGTCTGCAGAACGAACAATGGCGTTTCGGATAGACCGCGGACGATCCGTCGGCGCCAGGGCAGCAGCATGCCAGGCGCCTTGCGCCAGTCTTCCAGCATAACGGCTGGCGCGACGCCTTCGCGATCGACGCAGAATTTTACGGGCAGCGTCCGGACAGGGTCGGCCTCGGCCGCGTCCGGCAACGACGACAGCCACAAGAACGCCGGGCGTCCCGCCGCCTCCGTCCAGTCCAATCGGAACGCGGCGGCCCCGTTCACCTTGTCGCCCCCTTCCAGCAGCGAGCCTTTCCCTTTCTCCCGCGCCGGCGGCTGCAGCAGCCGCGACAGCACGGCCGCCTGGGCCAGCAGCGGCTGGGCCAGCGCCTCCGCCGGGGAAAGCCTGACGGCCGGAGCGACGCCGCGCTGCGACCAGTACGTCTGACCGTCGAAACCGTAGCGGGTGCGAGCTTCGCCTTCGCGAACTTCGACCAGGAGCCGGCCGTCGCGCGCCAGGGTGAGCGTCTGCTCCCCGACAGGACGATCATCTTTCAGCAGCGTATCGTGCAGTTCCACGGCGAACGCCTCACCGGGCGGAGCCAGCAGCGACTGTCGGGTGCGGGCCAGCAACAGCTCGCACACGCCGCGATTGATCTCCACGTCGCCTATCTCTCCCGGTTCGGCCGGACGGAACCCGTCCTCGCCCCGCAGCAGGCGCGGCGTTTCGCGATCTGGCTTGCCGTCTTCTTTCTCTTCCTCCTGGCCGTCCTCGGGCCCTTCGACCGGCGGGGCGAACGCGTCGCCGTAGGGGAGCGGCAACAGGCGAACGGCGATCGTCTGCCGGGTTTCTCCCCGGGCCACCTGGAACTCGACCGGCCAGTGCGCGGGGAGCGTACTGAGCAGGTTGGTCAGCTGGTTGGCCTGGGTGATGGCCTGCCCTTCAAATTCCAGCATTTCGTCCCCCAGCTGCAGTCCCGCCAGGGCGGCGGGCGAATCGAGATTGAGCGTGTGACAAATGACCTTGCCGTCCCGCTGGCCAAAAACGGCGTCGAGCGTACCGTGCTGCGCGGTCCGCGTGGCCAGCAGATCGGGCAGGAAACGCTTCACCTGGTTGATCGAAATGGCGTACCCCAGGCCGACGTTCACCCGGCCGCGGTCCTGGAAGCTGGCCCGGCCGTTCACCCCCACCACCTGGCTTTGCAGGTTGAACAGCGGCCCGCCCGAGTTCCCCGGGTTGATGGAGCTGTCGACCTGCAGGCAATCGCCATACACCAGTTCATTCACGCCGACGCCCGGCTGGTAACGCTGCACGCCGGAGACCACGCCCAAAGTCACGGTCGGCTTTTGATCTTCCGCCAGCAGGAACGGATTCCCCATCGCCAGGGCCCAGTCGCCGACGCGGACCGTGCGCGAATCTCCCAGCGGGGCGTACGGGAAGGCATCGCGTCCCGACAAGCGAATGAGCGCGACGTCGCCGCCCGGATCCACGCCGATCAGCTTCCAGGGATACAGCTTGCCATCGGCCAGTCCGGCCACGCCCTGGTTGCCGGCGCCCGCCACCACGTGGTAGTTGGTCAGCGCAAAACCGGCCGGGTCATAGATCACGCCAGAGCCGCCGCCTTCGCTCTGGTCGGCTCCATAAACGGCGACCACGGCGCCGTAGACTTTTTCAATCGCCGCCACGCGGGCCGCTTCCGCTTTCTTGACCAGCGCCAGCTCGTCGGGACGGATGCCTGGTTCCTGACAGAACGCATCACGCTGACAAAAGATGCCAGTCTGACAGAAGACGACACTCCAGCCGAAAAGCGTCACCCAGGCCCGGACGGACGCCCCAAGCGAACGAACGGGCGATTCCATGCAGCGTTTCATGATTGCCCCCGGTAACAGGCCGTCCGCGTCTGCGTCGGGCCAATTGATGCAAGCAGTTCCGACCGGTTTAATCGCGTGTACGGACCACCCGCGCGCCGGCCCAGTCGACATGGTCCGCCAGGTCGAGATCGGCGCCGGGCTCGACCACCAGCTGCAGTTGCCGGCCGCCGGCGACCGGCAGTCGCAACGCGTGGGGCGGATCGGCCGCCTTGACCCGCTGGGTGAAGATCGCTTTGCCGTCGAGCAGCACCTGCACTTCGCAGTCGCCTTTGCCGGCCGTTTCGTCGTCGACTCCCAGCGTCGCCAGGAACAGGTCGTACTGGCCCGCCAGTTCAAAGGTCAGCTGGCTGGCCGATTGCACGCCGAGCCCTTTCCCGTACGTCTGCTTTGCCAGGGTCAGCCGATTGCCGGCCACGCTGCGGTCCCGCTGGGCCGGACGATCCAGCGTCGCCAGCGTTTTCCGCTCTTCGCCGATCGTTTCAAAATCCGACAGGTAAGCCAGCCGATCGCTCTGCAGTTCCAGTCGCTCGACCGCCTGCCAGGGCAGCGTTGCCTGGCCGCCGCCGGTCAGGTCCAGCGTCAGTTGCCCGTCGACGAGAGAGAGGATTGTCCCCGCCAGGACGGAGCCCTGCCTGAGGTAGACCTGCGACGTTTTTGGTTGCCGCTCCAGCACCTGGGCGGCGACCAGGCCGGCGACTTTCGCGCGCGCCAGTCGACGGGTTTCTCCCTGCCACTGGAACTGCACCTGTTCGCCCGTAATCTGTTCCAGCAGGCCGCTGAGGGACTGGAACTCCTGCTCGGCGAATTCCACAAACAGGCGGTCTTCAGCGCCGGAGGGCTCGGCCAGCGCTTGCTCAAAGGCAGGGCTGGTGAAGTCGGCCCGGAACCGCACGGCGCGAACGCAATCGATCGGCAGGCTTAGCTTCAGGTCGTCGCCCAGGTCGAAGGTAAACTGCTCCTCGGCATAGATCGCCTGAGCCGCCAGCAGCCGTCCTCCGCCCAGCAGATCAACGCGGCAGGGCAGGGCGGCAATCTCAGAGCCAGGCGCCGGCGGGAGCCCCGCTGGATCCGGCGGCACAGAGAGCGAGGCCCGTTCAAGGGAAAGGAGACGGGCCAAAGGCAGCCCGTCGGCCATGCCGGTCGCCTGAAGTTTCCCGTCGACGATCCCGGCGATCTCTGCCTGGAGCGTTTCGCCCGTCAGGGTCTCCAGCGTGTCAGCAGCCGGGAGCAGAGTCCCGCACGCCAGCAAGAGCGGCAGGAACAGCGTGAAGCGGATTGCCATCAGAGCATCGGCCAGGCGGCCTGTCCTCACAAAGGGGGCGCTGCTCCGGCAGGAAGCAGCGTCACGGGCCGGGTTTGCACAAACGGCGGAAGCCGCTGCTGCTGGAAGAAAGACGCCGCCACAAGCCGCGGCGTCCCGAGGACGAAGGTTCCAGGGCCGCCCCGCCGATTGCGGCCGGGCGACGCGGTTCCTCGACGACTCTTGGCTACTTCTTTTCGCCCAGCAGCTCCGAGACTTTCGGTTCGATCGACTCGGCCCAGATGGTGTAGCCTTTGTTGCTCAGGTGCAGCAGGTCGGGCATGATTTCTTTCGACAGCGTGCCGTCTTCGGCGACAAATTTCGGGCCGATGTCCAGGTAGAACACGTGTTTGTCGTCGGCCAGCTTGGCCACGATGGCGTTGGTTTTTTCGTTCACCTGGCGGCGGGGATCGTTGCTGTCCGGACCGCGGGGGAAGACACCCAGGATCAGGATCTTCAGTTCGGGCAGTTTCTCGCGCAACTGATGGACGATTTTCGTGGTGCCCGCGGCGATCTGCTCAGGCGTGTTGGAGCCGGAGTTGTTGGTGCCGATCATGATCACGGCCGCTTTGGGCTGGATGCCTTCCAGATTGCCGTTATCCAGTCGCCAGATGACGTGCTGGGTGCGATCGCCGCCGATGCCGAGGTTCACGGCGTTCCGCTTGCCGTAGTATTCGGCCCAGACTGCCTTGCCAGAGCCTTCCCAGCCCTGGGTAATGGAATCGCCAATGAAGAGCAGGTCGGCGTTCCCCTGTTTGACCCGTTCATTGAACGCGTTGTGGCGTTCCATCCAGCGACCTTCGCGGGGGACCGGTTTGACGGCGTCGTTGGCGGGTTTTTCTTCGCTCCAGGCGGCGGGAACAATAGCGAGCAGCAGCAACAAGGCCGCCAGGGGACGGATGCAGGACATGGTGATTTCCTCGGGTCAAAGGGGGACAACCAGACGCACCGCGCTGGGCGAGGTTTAGCAAACCCGCGCAGGGGTGAACGGGCCATTATTAACGGTCGCAGACCACTTCACCAGTCGCGGCAGCATTTTTCGAACCCCCGCGTTTCGAACCAATGCCAGGAGGCTGGGCGTGGAGCAAGTACGGGGACACGCGATCAGGGAAGCTGGTCGGAAAGGAACTCGCTGCGAATTCGCGGATCGGCCAGCGTGTCGGCGACCAGCGAGACGCCGTCGAACGCGTGGGTGCGCGTATGCTGGTTCGGCACGGCGACGACTTGCGCGCCGGAAGCCATTGCGGCCAGGGCGCCGGTGCGGCTGTCTTCAAAGACCAGCATCTGGGCCGGATCGACCTGCAGTCGGCGGGCGGCGGAGAGGTAGATTTCGGGATTCGGCTTGCCATCGACCACGTCCTCGGCTCCCAGAATGAACTCGAACCGCGGCTCCAGCTGAAAGAACGACAGCACATGCTGGGCAAAGCCGCGTTTCGCACTGGTGGCGATCGCCTTGGGCAGGGGCCGCTTTTCAATCAGTTCCAGCAGGTCGAACAAACCGGGCATCGGCTGCAGATGATCGGTCAGCAAACCGGCAAAGACCTCGTCGTTCTCCTGCTCCAGCTGATCGATCGTGGCGTCGAGCTGATGCCAGTCAATCATCACCTGGTAAGCCTTTTTGCCGGGCAGGCCGATCATCGCCTGTTTCAGTTCGGGCGTGAAACTTAGCCCCCGGCGTTGCAACAGGGCTTCGCCGACATGGTCGTAAAGATCCTCGGTGTTGAACATCAGGCCGTCGAGGTCAAAAACGACGGCGGCGACGGGAACCAAAGGCATACAACCCATCCTTAAAAGCAAAAACCAGGAAGGCGAACAAGCAGAAACCGAACGCAACGATGGCGAAGGGGCCGCAAGCGGCCCGCAACCAGGGCCTGTCGGCTGGTCAGACGACCTTGGGATTATAACCTTCCCCCCGCCTGACGAAATGTCCCCCTGCCGGAACGGGGCATTGCTAACGAAGTCTTCCAGAAAACATGAACGAGTCGTCGCCAATCCTTAACCGAACCTTGATATCGGCCTGCTCAACTATCACTCAATCGAAGTCGGCAAAGGCGGTTCCCAACCAATCCTTGCTGAACAAAAACCTGGACCTTCCTTGGAATCGTGTAAGGGGTCGGCGACACGCCCGCCCCAACAGCGAACGGCATGAACTTCACAAAGACTTCATCCTGCGGCATACGGCTCCTTCATTTATGAATCGTACGCTGACGCTCGATTTCTTTCCCTTACCGCAGTGCTGGAGCCGTGTCGATGAATCGTCAATCTCTTAATGAGGGTGTGTTTCCCCACACTCGCATGTTGCGTAAAGAACGCGGCGTGACACTGGTGGAGTTACTGGTGGTGGTCGCCATCATTGCCTTGCTCGCCAGCATCCTGACGCCCGCCTTGCACATTGCCCGCGAGCGAGCCCGCCAGGCCCAGTGTTTGAGCCAGCTGAAAGAGATTGGCCGCTCAATGATGGTCCATGCGACCAATGGCAACGGCGAACTGTGCAGCGGAGCCTTTGACTGGCAACGCGACGGCTGTGTGACCGAAGTCGGCTGGGTTGCGGACTCGGTGAACGAAGGGGTGCCAATCGGCGAAATGCTGTGCGCGTCGAACCCGTCGCAAGTGTCGGACGTTTACTTTCAGTTGCTCAATGTGGCGTCGGCCGCCAGCACCTGCACCGATCTGCTCGGCAGCGACGTCAAGCTGGCTCCTGACGGTTCGCGGATCTTCAATGCGTGCCGCGCCATTTTGACTCCCGATGACGGCATGGGAGGCTTCGGCGCCCCGCTGGCGGTCAACAGTGAGGCCCGCGCCCAGGTCATTACGGAACGCATTTTGAACCGGCACTATAACACGAATTATATCGCATCCTGGTACCTGGTGCGGGGCGGCCTGAGCCTGGACGCGGACGGCAACTTGCGGCAGAAAAACCCCAGTTGCGCTGACAACACTCCGATCGGTCTGAACTCCACGCTGGGGCCGCTTCGGCTTTCCCACCTGGAAAACGCCATCGCCTCCCGGTCCTTTATTCCGCTACTGGGCGACGCCGCTCCGATGTCGGCCGACCGCACGCTGACGGCCAATCTGGGCAAGTTCACCACGGGCGAACAACTGGCCCAGTCCTTCACTCGCGGCCCGGTCCTGAACCCTTCGATGGCTTACCCGGCCGCTTTCGCCAGCGGCACGGCCAAGAGCGTGTGGTGGGCGACCTGGGCCAAAGGAACGCTCCAGGATTATCGCGGCTTTGCCCCGGTGCATCGCGGCTCCTGTAACGTGCTGTTCGCCGACGGTTCCGTGCGAGCCCTGGTCGACGCCAACGACGACGGCCTGCTGAACAACGGCTTCACCGCCACCGCGGCCAATGGCTACACCAGTTCCGAACTGGAGTTCGTCAACGCCGAGCTGGAAAGCATTTACTCCCTGGCGGATCGTCCGGCCCACGAAATGGCGCCCTGATCCAACGCCACAGGAAAGTTGACGCCATGAGTTTTCGACACCGAGATTGAAAGTCCTGAGAGATTTTTGCACTGAGTTTGCTTCAAGAGTGAATCTGTACGGAGAGTTTTCAGCACTGAGAGTTTTCTGACGCCAAGAGTTTTCCGCACTGAGTTTTTGACACTTTCGTATTGCTTCCGTTTCCATCCCGTTTTTTGTTCCGATGTGTTCCCGCCTACTACCCTGGAGAGTTTAGAGATGCGGACCCCTAACAAGAGCAAAGGTTTCACGATTGTGGAACTGCTCGTCGTGATCGCGATCATCGCCCTGCTGGTGGCCCTGTTGCTGCCGGCCATCTCGCGTGCTCGTGAAGCAGCCCGGAACTCGGCCTGTAAAAACAATCTTCGTCAGCTCGGCCTTGGCTTCGCGATCTTCCAAGACAGCGATCCGGCCCGCCGCCTGTGCACGGGCGCCAGCGACTTCCGTCGCGATGGATGCATGGACACTTGGGGCTGGGTTGCCGACGTGACCAACAACCAGTCGGCTCGCCCGGGCGAAATGCTGTGCCCGTCGAATACGATCCGCGGCCCAGAAAAGCTCAACGACTTGCTGGGTAAAGACACGACCGACGGCCGTGAAGGCGCCCCGGCCTCGCGTCTTACGGACGGCGTGTGCGGCGACGCGACCTTTGCCGGCGCCACCGGCACCGGTGGGGGTGGGACGTTCGCCTCGACCGCTGTAAACACGGCAGAACGAGCCGCGGTTGTCGCCCACGCCTTTTTGGCCAAGGGTTACAACACGAACTACGCCGCCAGCTGGCACTTTGTCCGTAGCGCCCCGCGGGTCTCGCTGTCCGCCACCGACACGCTGACGTTCGGCCTCACGGGAAGCCTGAAAGGTCTGGACGGTTCGCTGGGTCCGTTGACCACACGCATCCTCGAAGGTTCGCCGGTTGTCACCTCGAACGTCGCCCTCCTGGGCGATGCGGGCCCCGGCGACGTCGACGAAGCGATCCTGGGACTGGATATCAGCCAAACCCCCAGCGACTTTATCTCGACCCAGACCAATAACACCACGGAACGCGTCTGGCTGTCTGGCGGTGAAATGCTGGGCGAAGCCTTTAACGACGGTCCGGCTTACTATGACGTGACCAACAAAGCCGTCAAACTGGCTGCCAAGGGTGCGGAAATTTCGGACCTCATCGACTGCGAAGCGCAGGGCACCTGCATTGCCCCGACCAATTCCAACAACATGTACCTGCAGGACACGCGTGACTGGTTCGCCGTCCATGGCGGCGGACGTTCCTCGTCGGTCAACATTCTGATGGCTGACGGTTCTATCAAGCAGTTCACCGATTCGAACGGCGACTCGTTCCTGAACCCGGGCTTCCCGGTTCCGGCAACCGTTACCGACCCCACCGAACTGGCCTCGATTGGTTACCGCGACGACAAAGTTGAACTGCCCTCCTCGGACATCTTCAACGGCATCCTGTTAATCGACCTGACCAAGCGTATTCCGCTGGAAGACTAGTTCCTGCGTTTGCCAGGCTTTGGCCTGCAGGAAAAACAGCCCGCGGATCCTGACAGATCCGCGGGCCGAGAAGGCGGCGTCCTTCGGCTTGGGCAAGCAGAGAAGAACGCCGTTTCCATGAATTCAAGACAGAGGCTTTCGCAAGCTGTTAAGTATCAAGTGTATTCTATAGAACAAAAAACGGAAATATGGAATCGTCGGTGGACCCTTTGGTCCACCGACGCTTTTTCGTTTCCCGCCTGCAGCCCGCCGGGGCCGTGGCTTTTCGGCTCTCCAAGCCCCTTATTTTCTTCGCGAAAGAAGGCTCGTCGCCAGCAATTGCTGCTGTCGCCCTCGAACTTGCACCTGGATTTCTTGCGAGCCTTCCTTCCCGGGGAAATACAGAATCCGACCTGCTCCTGTCCGCTTTTTTCGGTGTGTCTGTTATGAAGAAAATGTTGTTGATCGTACTGGGGCTCTTTGTCGTGCTCTGCACGCCTGTTGTCTTTGGGGTTGTTATCCAGGGCTCCAAACCGTACGTCCAGAAATTCCATCATCCCAAAATGGACTACCAGCTGGCCCAGAAGGCCAAGGCAGAAGCGCGGGCCGCCCGACTGGCTGCGCTGGAGCCCCAGGTCCCCGATACCGGCACGCCGAAAGCAGAGTTTACGGAGGTGAATCACGACTTTGGCCTGATGGCGCCCCAGTCGACCTCTCGCCATACGTTCCAGGTGCGCAACACGGGCGACGGCTACCTGCGTCTTACTCCTGGCGGCACCAGTTGCAAATGCACGGATCTGATTGTCGACAAAACACCGATCGCTCCCGGCGGCGTCGGCGAAGTGATCATGGAATGGAATTCCGATATCAGCCGTCCTTCGTTCCGGCAGTATTCGTATGTCAAAACCAACGATCCCGACCAGCCGGAAGTCAAACTGGAAATCCACGGCCGCGTACGCGTCGTGCTGGGACAGGATCCGCCGGAACAATGGTTCTCCCGGCTGATCCGCGGCGAGACGGCAACGGATTCTTTCGTCATTTATTCGCAGGAATTGGAATCGTTCCAGCTGGGAGACTTTGTCAGCTCCTGGTCCGGGTTGACCTGGGAAGTGAAACCGGCGCCCGTGGAGAAGCTGCAGACGCTGAACGCCAAATGCGGTTACGAAGTCACTTTGACCACTCCTTCGACTTTTGAGGAGAACCAGTTTACCCATTGGCTGCGTTACGAAGCGATTCCCGACGATGCTTCCCAGTCGCCCCGTCCGGGCCAGATCATGGTGCACGGCCGCGTGCTGCGATGCCTGTCGGTTTATGGACATAACCTGCTGGAAGGCGGCGTGATTGATCTGGGCGTGGTCGACGAAGGAGAATCGGCGACTTCGCATCTTTACATTCGTTCACGGTCCTTTGACGGCGAACTGAAAATTCTCAAAGTGGAAGTCGAGCCGGAGTTTCTCGATGTTCAGGTGCGGCCGTTTTCCGGCGAAGGCGCCGAGCGTACGTTCCATCTCGATGTCACCATCCCCGACACCGCGCCGACCTGTCGCTATGACCAGGGAGAATGGGGATCGGTCCGCATTCATACCAATCATCCGATCGCGCCCGATGTCAAACTCAAAGTGCAGATGCATGTGCGCAAACCGATCGTCTTTGAGTAATGGTGCAGGTTCATCCTATCTACATTTATGAATGAGATTTATCGTGGCGTCTCAACTCCAAACCATCGCATGTTTTCAATGCGACAAAAGCAACAGTCCTGACCGTAATTTCTGTGGACACTGCGGCCATAGTCTGTGGGCCGAATGTGAACAGTGCAGTGCCAGGTACTCCTCGGGCGAAGTCTTCTGTGGCGGTTGCGGAGTCAACCTGGCCGACAACTTCAAAGAGAAACGCGAAGCGACCGACGCCTGGTGGCGGTCTATCCAGGAAGCCCGCGACGAAGGGCGTTACGACGACGCCATGGGCTTCACCGCCAAGATCGCCAAATCCACCCATGCCCGCCTGGCGACCGATGCGGCCAAGGCCCAGAAGCTGCTGAGAGAACTCCGCGACGAACGCGACCAGCGCATTGCCGATGCCGTCGGGCTTGTCGAAAAGGCCCAGCAGCTGTACGACAATCACGCCTACGAGTCGGCGTATATCGTGCTCGACAAGATTCCCAAGTCGCTGCGGACTCCCGAGGCAAAGAATCTCTTCCGCCAGGCGTATGATCGAAACCGCGAGGTGCTGACGCTCTCTGGCGCCATCAGGGAAGCGGTCGATAACAAGCAGTACGACAGCCTGATGCCGCTGGTCGATCGCATGCTCCGCCTGCAGCCGGCCCATGAAAAAGCCAAAGCGATCGGCGCCAAGGTGGCCCTGTACCTGGCCCAGGTGGCGGCCAAACGTTGCGAGAAGCACCAGTACCAGGAAGCGCTCGATATTTTCTGCCAGATCCCAGAGTCGTTCCAGACCGAGAAAATCACCGCCCTGGGACGCAAGGTCGAAGAGCTGGCCTGGCTGTGGGACGACATCTGCTCGACGGGCAAGCTCACGCCCACGGTTTCCGCCCTGCTGGACCGCCTGCTGGAACTGGCGCCAGGCCATCCGGCGGCCGCGCGACTAAAGGGGCAGATCCAGGCGCAAACGGCCAACAAGCCTGGCGCCGCCATCGCCCTGAAAGCGCCGCCCGAGCGGCCTCACCTGGGCGTTTTGTTCGATGCGGCCCCTGCGCAGTGGCGCGGGCTGGAAATCGACGACGCCGTCCGCAAAACACTCAGTCCGGCGTCGGATTACTTTGTGGCTGTCGGCCTGGCCCTGCAAGGCCTGGGCAAAGCCCGGTTGGGGCTGCAGCTGGCGGAAGCCCAGAAAAAGCAGAGCTTTTTCTCTCTGTCGCTGAGCCGACGCGCGCCCAAACGCCGGGTCGCCTGGGGGATCGATGTCGGCGGCTCCCGCATCAAAGCGGTGCGGCTTTCCCTGGGAGAAGGCGAAGAGCATCCCACCGTCGAACGCGGCCTGCAGATTGAGATCCCCCTGACCGAACGCTTCCAGGGGGACGATCTCACCCAGGTGCGATTGATCAGCGACAGCCTGGAGAAACTGATCACGGCAGAAGGGATTGGAGAGGAAATCCTCTGCGTCTCCGTCCCCGGCGTGAACGTGCTATGCCGCTACTCCAACTTGCCGCCGCTGGAAACTTCCAAAGTCGCGGAGACGGTCAAAACCGAAGTCGCCACGCAGATCCCCTTCCCGATCACCGAACTCAGCTGGGACTACCAGACGCTCAGCAGCAGCGACGACCCGGACTTGCCGGCCTCTGCCGACAGCGACAAGGAAACGTCCGCCGCCGATGATCCGGCGGGCGACAGCCAACCGCAAGCTGAGAAAAAGAAGCTCCTCAAAAAGAAGAAGAAAAAGGAGGAACCCGTGGCCCGGCGGGTCATGTTGATGGCGGCCAAGAATGTCAATCTGGAGCCAATTCTGCGGCCTTTCAAAGAGAAGGAGCTGCAGCTTTCCGTGCTGCAGAGCGACGGACTGGCGCTTTACAACTGCCTGGATTATTTCGCCCAGGCAAAGCAGCAGGAGACGGGCGCACCGGCTGCGGTCGAAGCGTACCTGGACCTGGGCGCACGCTGGTCCAACTTTCTGGTGATGGGGCCAGGCGTGGTCTGGTTCCGCAGTTTTCGCACCGGGGGCGACAGTTTTTCCAAAGCGCTCGTATCCCATTTCCAATTGACCCATCCCCAGGCGGAACAGGTCAAATGCCAGCCGGCGCAGGCTCGCTCTCTCAGCCGCATGTACGGGGCCTTGTCGCCCGTCTTTCAGCAGCTGACTGAAGAGGTTCGTCTGTGCCTGCTGGGATATGAAAAGGCGCACCCGGATCAGCCGCTGACCCGCATCCGCGGGCTGGGCGGCTCGTTCCAGATCCACGGAATGTTGCGGTGCCTGCATCACGGAACCGTTACCACCACCTCCCAGGCTCCGATCGCCTGACCGCAACGCGAATCCTACAAGAGGAACGAGAACATGCGTAACTTTACCTTGCTGGTCCTGGCCAGTTGTATGGCGATCCTGCTGCCCGGCTGCAGCTGCAGCGAACAAAAATCCCGCCTGGAATTGGCGGCCATGCGCAAACGCGGCGACCAGGAAAGCGCAGCGCCGTCCGCCCCAGCGCCGGCGCCGGCAAAGAAGCCGCCGGCCGCAGAGGCCCCCGCCAAAACGCCCGAGCCCGTCCAGGAAACGCCCGCCGCGGCCCCCGCGCCGCCGCGGCCCAAGTACCCCACGCCCGCCACGCTGCCGAGCTTTCCGGCGCTGTCTTCCGCCGCCGCCGACGCCTCCCCCTCGAACCGCCGCCAGGCCGGCCTGGAACGACTGGCCCGCATCTCCAAGGCGATGATCGCATATCGGGAACAGACGGGACGTCTGCCGCCGGCCGCCATCACCGGAGGCGACCCGCCGCGACCGCTGCTCAGCTGGCGGGTGCTGCTGCTGCCGTATCTGGGCGAACAGGAACTCTACGAACAATTCCATCTCGACGAATCCTGGGACAGCGAACATAACCAGCCGCTGCTGGCCAGAATGCCCGATGTTTATCGCTCGGCGGAAGCAGAGCCAGGACGCACCCTGTTTCAAATCCCCAAAGCCCAGGGCGGCCTGTTCGAGGCTCCCGGCGGCCTGCCCGAAGGGCAGGTCAGCGACGGCCTGGCCCACACACTGATGCTGCTGGAAGTTGACGCGGATTACTCCACCCCGTGGTCTCGTCCGACCGATCACCTGGTAACAGAAAATGAAGCCCTCACCGGCCTGGGCAAGCTGCGACGCGACGGGTTCTTCGCCGCCTGGGGCGACGGCAGCCTGTGCCACATCCCCAACGACATCGCCTCCCAGCGTCTGTTCGCCGTGTTCACGGCGGGTGGCAGCGAAGGCATCACCGCCGCGCACGTCTCCCAGCCTGCGGTCGCGGAAGTTCCAGGAACGCGTGAAACGGTCGCGTCCCGCTCCCCATTGGCGGAGTTTGAAGTCGCCAGTGAATTGCCTTCGGAATTGCCCTCTTCCGCCGCAAGCAGCGGCCCCCTGTTTGAAACGGCCGAATCGCTGTTCGCCCAGGGGTTTGAAAAAGAGGCCATGGCCTACTACTTTGCCGGCGTAGCGACCAGTCCCGGGGCGGAGCCCTGGAACGGCGACTGGCGCTGGTTCGCCGGAGCGCGTCGTCCGGCTCCGCTGCTGCGATGGGGACTGGGCATCGAGGTCTCCGGCGTTCCCGACAACAAGACTTCGCTGGATCCGATCGCGCAATTTGTCAATCGCTACCCCACGCCCGCCGAAGGCGAGAACCTGACCAAATACGTGGGCGAGTTCGGCGGCTGGGCGTATTCCATGCTGCCGCGGGCCGACTCCTATCAAATGGCAGGCCGGCGGCTGCCATTGCCTCGGGCGGTGTCTGCAGTAGAACCCCAACCGCTCGACGAGCGGCACCCGGCCGACCCGATCCGCCGCCTGGCGCCGGGCGTGTTCTATCTGGGCACGCTCGATCGCAACCCGATGCTGCAGCTGGCGGAACGGGAAGGGATCGATATAGCGATCGTCTTCAAGGTGGAAATCAAAGTGACCAAAACGGGCGTGTCCAACACCACCTCGGCCGAGATCATCGACATGTGGACGCGCGAACGTATCCTGGAAACCCGCCAGCTGAACAACCGCCAGGTCGCCCTCATCCGCCAGAACCCCTTGAAAGAAGACCCGCTGAAGGTCGTCATGGAGCAGGTCCAGTCGCGCGTGGTGGGAGAATTCAGCGGCGTCGCCCTGCCTGCGACGCTGTTGCCAGAGCACGTTCGCGGTAGAATTGCCACTCTGGCTGGCGCACGGGTCAACAACCCGCTGCCAGCCCTCGCGGAAATCCGTTTTTATCTCGCACGAGGGTTAATCGGCAAAGTAGAAGCCCAGGCGGCCTGCACCGAGATTGTTGGCGAACAAAAGGCAGAAGCCCTGTTTTCCGTAGATGCAACCGAACGCCTGTCGGCCGTGAAGGAATGGTTGCCCGAGTTGCGCCTTACTCCGTAATCCGGCTCCAAGGCGCGATCGGTCGACGTCGCCGATTCGCCTGCTCCTTGACCGGGTGACATTGTGGAACAACATCGAGTCGTGATTATCGGCGGGGGCTTTGGCGGTCTGGCGGTCGCCAAAGGGTTGCGCGACCCGGCGATTGCGGGGACGCTGATCGACAGGCGTAACTTTCATCTGTTCCAGCCGTTGCTGTACCAGGTGGCGACCGGCGGGCTGTCCCCGGCGAATATCTCGGCCCCGTTGCGGTCGGTGCTCCGGCGCCAAAAGAACGTACAGGTGCTGCTGGCGAAGGTCGTGGGGATCGACACGGCCGCTGGTCAGGTGCAGCTGGAGCAGGGCGTGCTTCCCTTTGATACGTTGATCGTCGCCGCCGGGATGCGGCATCATTACTTTGGCCACGACGATTGGGCCCGACTGGCGCCAGGACTAAAGACGATCGAAGAAGCGACCGAGATCCGTCGCCGCGTGCTGTCGGCCTTTGAACAAGCCGAACGGGAAACCGATCCCGCAGCCGTCCGCCGCTGGCTGACCTTTGTGGTGATCGGCGGGGGACCGACCGGCGTCGAACTGTCGGGCGCCATTGCCGAACTGTCCCGGCATACGCTGCGGGGCAACTTCCGTAGCATCGATCCGGCGTCCGCCCATGTGGTGCTGATCGAAGGCAACGACCGCGTGCTGCCGCCGTTCCCGCCGAAACTTTCCCAAAAGGCCCAGCAATCGCTGGAACGGCTGGGCGTCGAAGTCCGCTGCGGCGTGCGGGTCACGAGCATTGAAGCGGACCGGGTGCATCTGTCCCACAACGCGGGCAGCGACCAGATCGCCACGCCAAACGTGTTCTGGGCGGCAGGCGTCCAAGCATCGCCGCTGGGGGCCGCCGTCGCCGCCGCCACCGGGGCCAAGCTCGACCGCTCCGGACGGGTGCAGGTGCAGCCTGACTGCAGCATCGCTGGGCATCCGCATATCTTTGTAATCGGCGACCTCGCCGCCCTGAACGATGAACACGGCCAGCCGCTGCCAGGCCTGGCCCCGGTGGCGACCCAGCAGGGCCAGTACCTGGCCCGACTGCTGCAGCGACGTCTGCACGGCAAGGAGACTCCGCCTTTTCGCTACGTCGACCGCGGCAGCATGGCGACGATCGGCAGGGCGTCCGCCGTGGCGCAAACGGGCAAGCTTCATTTCAGCGGCTTTCTCGCCTGGCTGGCGTGGCTGTTCATCCACGTGTACTTTCTGATCGACTTTCAGAATCGCATGCTGGTGCTCTTTCAGTGGGGCTGGAATTACTTCACCCGGAACCGGTCCGCCCGACTGATCACGGGCGTCGACGGCATGCCGCCGCTTCTGCCGCAGCCGGCCGACGTCACCGCGTGCGACTTTCCGATCCCGACGGCCGAACAAACGGCTGGTAAAGCGAGTGACAAATGACTAACGGAAATCGCCGGATAGTCGTCTTTCATTCCGTGAAAGAACGCGTTCTATTGCGGAGCAAAAGACGACTTTCTGCGCCTGCTTTTTCGCAAAACGACGAACCCACAATCGAGAGGTCGTTTTCCTCGCATTTCTGCAGCGACTGATGAAGCTTCGCCGCCGGCGTAATTGACAGCCGGCATGCGGGGCGCCATCCTGCGGGCGGCCATTTCTGGTTCCCTGCGATCCACCGGGACGCGTTTGTGTTTGGAAGCGAGTCGACTATGTCCGTGATTGATTTGCGTAGTGATACGGTAACAAAGCCCACGCCCGCCATGCGTAAAGCGATGGCCGAGGCCGTCGTCGACGACGATGTGATTGACGTGGACCCGACGGTGGCCGAGCTGCAGGAAAAGACGGCCCGCATGCTGGGGAAAGAAGCCGCCCTGTTCATGCCGTCGGGCACCATGACGAACCAGATCGCCGTGCGCATTCATTGCCAGCCGGGCGACGAGTTTCTCTGCGAGGAAGGCTGCCACATTTATAACTATGAGCAGGCCGGTTTCGCCCAGCTTTCCGGCGTGGCCGCCCGTCCTGTTCGCGGCGTTGAGGCGCTGCTGGAACTGGACCAGGTGCGGGAGTTGATTCGTCCCGAGAACGAGCACCTGGCCCGCACCCGGATGATCTGCCTGGAGATCACCCATAACCGTGGGGCAGGGCGGATCCCGTCGTATGAATCGGTCCTGGAGATTTGCGCCTGGGCCCGCTCGCACGGCCTGGCGACGCATCTTGACGGAGCCCGCCTGTGGAACGCGGCCGTGGCGACCGGCGTCTCTCTGGCGGACTGGTCGCAGCACTTCGACACGGTCAGCGTCTGTTACAGCAAAGGGCTGGGGGCCCCGGTCGGCTCCGCCCTGGCCGGCAGCCGGGAACAGATGGCTCTGGCCCGCCGTCATCGCAAGCTGTTTGGCGGCGGAATGCGACAGGCCGGCATCATCGCGGCCGGCGCCCTCTACGCCATCGAGAACCACCTGGACCGCCTGACCGAAGACCATGCCACGGCCCGGATCCTCGCGGAAGCGGTCGCCCGGATCCCGGGGTTGAAACTCACGCCGGAACAGGTCGATACGAACATTGTGATTTTCGAGGTCGATCCCCAGCTGGGCACGGCGGCCGAGTTGACCGCCGCCCTGGCAGAGGCCGGTGTGCGGGTGCTGGCATTCAGCCAGCGGCAGGTCCGCGCGGTGACACACCTGGAAATTTCCCCCGAGCAGGCGGAGCAGGCCGGCATGGCCCTGCAGGCGGCCGCGGAATCGCTGCAGAATCGGCATTGACGCCGCCCCGCCTGAGCGACTATTGTTCCCCGCCGTTTGATTGTTTGCGTAGGAACGGCTTTACCTGCCGGCGGTATTGATCGTCGGCTGCCTTGTCTGTCGGCGGCATGGTCCGCGGACTTTATGTTCGGACGACACGGATGTCGCCGCAATCGCCAAACCGTCTGCTCCTGTACAGCATCCTGCTGATCTGCGGCGGCTGCGCGCCCTGGACGACGACGCCTTCCCATACGTCCAATCCGCTGCCGCTCCCACGCGTGGGCCCTGATGCGGTGGTGCTTGAAACGGCGTTTGTCTACTATCCGGCCGATGCGTCCGATCTGGAAAGCAGCATCTGGAGCGAGGTCGACGAGCAGCATCTGGACCCGGAACTCCGACGCCAGCTAGAACTGAACGGTCTCCGCTGTGGCCTGGTCGGCTCCCAGCTGCCCACCAAAGTGCAGGAAATTCTCGACCAGCAACTGGCCGCCGCCCAGCGCCAGCGCGACAGCGGCGAAGACGACCCGACCATTCAAACCTCGGACCAGCAACGCATCCAGTGCCGGGCAGGGCACCGGGCCGAAATCGCCGCTGGCGACAAAAAAGACGCCGTCGTGCTGATGAACGACGAAGGCGAGATCCGCGGCGATCATTACCCCGACGCCCAGTGCATGTTCGCCTTGCGCACCTTCCCCCAGGCCGACGGCAGCGTCAAAGTCGAGCTTGTCCCCGAAGTGCAGTACGGCATGGCCAAAATGCGCTGGACCGGTTTCGACGGCGCCTGGAAACTCGATACAGGCCGCGAACGCGAATCGTTCCTGAAATTGCGCGTCGAAGCCCAGCTTTCTCCCGGGCATACGCTGATTCTCAGCGGCAAGGATAAAGGACTCGGTCGCCTGTTCTTCAGCGGCAAAGGGGAGAATCCGCACGAGCGCCGGCTGCTGCTGGTGCGGCTGGTGCATACCCAGCACGCCGATCTGTTTGCCCCGGAAACCGACTTCCAGCCGCTGGAAACGCCGGCAGATTAGCCAGGCTGGCAAAAAAGCCGAGGGAATTTCCCATCTGGGCAAGGATAGACCCCTCCTTTGGGTGGCTGCGGGATTGCGAGAATCGCCGCGCCTTTCTAATTTGAACATCGGAGCAGGTGTCGCCCTGCCGTTACCCAATTGAGGCATCTATTCCGGCAAGTTGAAACCTTGCCCCGACCACCGAGGAAATTGCAATGGCTCTTGTCCCCTTACGAGTGGTGCTCGATCACGCCGCCGAAAACGGCTATGGCGTTGCCGCGTTCAATGTCAACAACATGGAGCAGATTCAGTCCATCATGGAGGCGGCCCATGAGACCGACTCGCCCGTGATTGTCCAGGCGTCCCGCGGCGCCCGCTCTTACTCCCAAGACAATTATCTGCGCCACCTGATGCTGGCGGCCGTCGAGCTGTATCCGCACATTCCGGTCGTCATGCACCAGGACCACGGCAACAGCGTCGACACCTGCATGAGCGCGATCGAGAACGGCTTTACCTCGGTCATGATGGACGGCTCTTTGAAAGAAGACGGCAAAACGCCGGCCGACTACGACTATAACGTCGGCGTCACCAAGCGCGTTGTCGAAATGGCCCACAGCAAAGGCGTTTCCGTCGAAGGCGAACTCGGCTGCCTGGGATCGCTCGAATCGGGCGAAGGCGAACAGGAAGACGGCCACGGCGCCGTTGGCCAGCTGACCCACGATCAGCTGCTGACCGACCCCGAAGAAGCCGAACGTTTTGTCGCCGAAACCAACGTCGACGCCCTGGCCGTCGCCATCGGCACCAGCCACGGCGCCTACAAGTTCACCCGCAAACCGACCGGCGATGTGCTGGCGATGGACCGGATCGAAGAGATCCACCGCCGCCTGCCCAACTGCCACCTGGTGATGCACGGCAGCAGCTCCGTCCCCCAGGAACTGCAGGACATCATCAACAAGTTCGGCGGCCAGATGAAGCAGACCTACGGCGTGCCGGTCGAAGAGATCCAGCGCGGCATCAAGCACGGCGTACGCAAGATCAACGTCGACACCGACAACCGCATGGCCATCACCGGAGCCATCCGCAAGGTTCTCGCCGAAGATCCCTCGAAGTTTGATCCCCGCGACTACCTGAAACCGGCCCGCACCGCCATGAAGGAAGTCTGCGTCGCCCGCATGACGGCCTTCGGTCAGGCCGGCCAAGCCTCGGGCATGCGCGCCCTGGTCAAGTCCTAGTCAAGTCCTGGTCCGCTCGTTCCCTGCCGTTACAGGCCCGGACAGCATTCTCCCCGGCGGTTCTCCTTGCTGGCGTCTGGCCATACCGCCCTGGGAACATGGAAACCCATTCCCTGCGGCGGCCGTTCTTTTGGCGGCCCTGCAGTGGGGTATCTTCTTCTGCGCCCCGCGGCATCTTGTTGCGTTTTTCGGCGGAAACCGTCAGACTGAAAGCGTCGCCCCGGTGCTTCCACAGGGGCCTTGCTACGTTTGCACTCCGGCGGGGGTGAAGCGGACGGAGGATCCGACCCATGAACCGAACGATCAATCTTGAACCCGCGCTGCGCATCGCCGTGCTGGCCGGCAGCGTCCTCGCATCCGCCTGGCTGGGGACCAATGCGGAAGCTACAGGCCAGGAAGTGCGCAATCCCGATATTGGCAACGACGGCTACGATGCGCTCGACGCGGGTCGTGACGCCTACCAGTACCACGAGGCCCTGCGCCGCAGCGACTTCTCTCGGCAACTGGGGCTGAATGAACAACTCCGCTACCAGGCCGCTTGGCCCTGGACTAGTTGGTCCCGCCTGGAAGCCGCTTACGCCGATCCGTACGGCTATGGCTATGGGACCGGGTATCGCTCCGGTTACCCCTACGGCGTGCTGGCCCCGCAGGCGTTTGTGCCGGGCGATATCTGGGGCTATCCGTACAATCGCCCCGTCCCGCAATCCACGGGCCAGCGGCAGGTACAGACGGGGCCGAACCGCTGGGAATCGTATCCCTTGTACGATACGCAGCCGAACCCGAACGTTGAGCCCGCACCGACTCCCCGAAACAACGGCTCCCGCACCGACAATCCCCGCCGGACCGTCTTCGGCGACGACGTCGGGCCAATCGCCCCGCCTCCCGCCGCCAAGAAGCTGTGGGATCGCCTGGGTCCCGCGTAGCGAGCGGCTGACGGCCTGCCTGCCGCCGTACGATGGGCGTTCCCACCCGCCGCGTTGGACGGAAGCAGTGCGTTGGACGGAAGTAGTGCGGTAACAGGACGACGACTGGAAGGGGCCTCGCATTTTCCTGCGACTCCCGTTCCGCTACAAGTCGACAGTTTCGAAAACGCGTTCCTGCCCGGTTGCGTCAGGCTGGCTGCGACTGCCGCCCATCCACCGACAAGGGGGTGGCAATGTGTGGTATCAAATCGCAATTTCTTCGCTTTGCGCGACGCTCTTCTCCCTTACATCAACCGGCGCTGATTCCTGGGTCATCTCCTCTTCTGACGCATCCAATTAATCTAAAAGCAGTTACGCCGATTTTCCTTAAATCGCGTAGCTTCGCCTCGCGGAGACCGTCGGCCGGAATGGACACGGGAGGATTCCTCCACGCTGGCTGGCGCGGGATTGTGATCAAGCCCCTGAGGGAATTTGAAACGAGCTGCGATGCCCTCAAGAAAGGTAGGAGCCTGGCCTGACCGAATCAATCGAATTCTCCCGGATTGCCAAAGCCATTCGCCCGTCGTAGCTGAACTTGTCAGAGTTTGGCCGCGGTCCCCGGAAGACTCCTCCAAAATCTGGCGACTTTGACTACTGACCGGCGGCAAGAAATAGAAACGGGCCCGTAGTTACGAGCCCTTTTCCGGAGCAGATCCGCTCTGCATTGATTCTCTTGATCTGCTACTTCTTATAGGCTTCTTCGAAGAACGCCTTGTCGGCGGCGGCCTGGGCCGCTTTGGCTTCGGCTTCTTCGATCAGAGCCTGGACTTTGTCGCTCTCCGTCGACCGAGCTTCCAGGGCGGCCTGGGCCGCCTGCTGCTGGGCCAGGAGTTTCGCCTGGGCGGCCTGCAGCTCAGCCAGCTGTTTGGCCATTTGCTCGGCCTGCTGTTTGGCAGCTTCGAAGGCGGCGGACGCTTCCGCCACTTCGGTCTGCAGTTTGGCTGCTTCGCCCTGGGCCGCGGCGATCTGCTGCTGGGCGGCAACGGCCGTTTCGTCGAAACTGGCGGCCGCTTTCTCAAACGCCTGCTTCTCGGCGCCCAGATCGGTCACCAGTTGGGCGGCGGCGGCGGAAGCCGCAGCGGCGGGGGCGACGGCGGCCTTGGCTTCGGCCACTTGCGGCCCGATGGCGGCGGCGGCGACCTTCTGCTTTTCGACTTCGGCCTGGAGCAGGGCGATTTTATCGCTGGCTGCTTTGGCGGCGGTCGTCTTGGCGGCCAGAGCGGCTTCGGCCTGGCTTTGTGCGACCTGCCCCTGCTGGGCGGCAGTCACGGCGGCGGCGACGGCGGCCGTCGATTTCTCGGCAGCCTGGTTTTTCGCGGTCGACGCCTGCTGGCTGGCGACGCGGGCGGCTTCCGCCTGTTGCGAAGCGGTCGTCAGCGTCGCCATTTTGGCCTGCTCGGCGGCGACCACTTTGGTCTGGGCGGCGACGGCCTGTTCAGCCGCTTTCCCGTCAGCGAAGGCTTTCTCGGCGGCGGCGACGGCTGCTTTGAGCTTGGCCTCGGCAGCAGCGACGGCAGCTTTCAGAGGATTGAGGGTTTCGTCCGTCGCTTTGTCGTCGCCCTCTTTGGCTTCTTCCGTTTTCAGGGCGGCGGCCGCTTTGGCGACTTCGGCGTCGGCGGCCGTTTTGGCGGCTGCCGCAGCTGTCTGCGTTTTCTGAGATTCGGTCAGCTTCCCCTTGGCCTGCTGCTCGGCGGCGACCGCTTTGGCCACGGCGGCCTGCTGGGCCGTAAGGGCGTCGGCGGCTGCCTTGGCGGCGGCCGTTTTCCCGGTCAGATCCTGGGCTGCTTTGACTTTGTCAGCTTGGACCGCCGTGTCGGCCGTTTTGGCGGCGGCCAGGGCGTCGTTCGCCTTTTTCAGGGCGGCGACCGCATCGGCGACGGCCTTGGTTGCCGTCGTGACTTCGGCGGCTGCCGTTTTGGAGGCATCCACGCCGGCGGCCAGCGTGGTTTCGGAGGCTTTCACGGCTGCGGCTGCAGCGGCGGCCTTCGCTTCCACGGCCTGGAGGGCGGCCGTGGCCTGATCCGCGGCCGTTTTAGCGGCGACGGCGGCCGTCTGGGCGGCCGCGATTTGCATCGTCAGGGTGGGCGGGTTCGGCGGCAGGGCGGCAACAACAGCGGCGTCTTCGACCTTCCACATCTGCACTTCGCCCGACCAGTCGCCGCCGATGGCGCGTTTGGCGTCGTAGGTCAGCACGGCCTGCAGGGCTGGCTCTTTCAGGCCGGGGAAGGTCTTCACCGCCGCGCCGTCGCCATTCCAGACTTTGATCGTCTTGTCGCGACCGGCTGTCGCCAGCTGGCCGTTCTGGGCGTAGCGAACCGAGGCCACGCCGCCGCTATGGGCGGCCCAGCTTTTGATCTCTTTGCCTTCGTTCATTTCCCACAGTTTGACGGTCCCGTCTTCGCTGGAGCTGGCCAGCACGTTCGAGTCAGGACGCCACGACAGCGAAGTGACTTCGGCCTTGTGGCCGGTCAGGTTCAGGTATTCGCGAGCAGTGCCGGCTTCCCACACGAACAGACCGTTGCTGCGGTCGCCCGTGGCGAGCAGCACGCCATCGGGGCTGTATTCGACAGCGGTGACCCAGTCGGTATGCTTTTTGATCTGATGCAGCAACTCGCCCGTTTCGACGGAGTAGATCCGCACCAGACGCTGCGGTCCGCCCAGGGCGACCTGTGTATGGGTGTTGTTGATGTCGGCCGACAGCACGATATCGAGTTCTTCGCCGATTTTGGCCAGACGTCGTCCGGTGCGGACATCGTACAGGGCGACAAAACCGGAGTGGCCGCCGCGCCCGCCGCCGGCCAGCAGGATCTCGCCGTTTCGGCTGAACCGCAACGAATACGCTAGACCTTCGGGGAAGGGGAACACGGCCGCAAGCTCGGCGGTGTCGGTGTTGTAGAGCACAATCTGACGCTGCCCGGCGATCGCCGCGAGTGGGGCCCAGGGACTGGCCGCCATGGCGGAAACGCCGCCTGCCCGTTCGGTGAACAGGGCCGGCTGACGCCAGACTTTGTCCCGCTCCGGCAACGCGGCGGGGCCTTCCGGCTTGCCGGTCGAGGTGGGCGTGGTCAGGGCGAGGTTCGATTTCTTTTTGGGCTGCGCGACCGAGCCCGAATTTTCCAGGGCGCCGCCTTCGATCCAGTTGCGCACAATCGCCAGCGTGGCTTCCGGCAGCTTCTCCTGCTCGGGCGGCATTTTCGGCGTGTCGGTATGGTTAATCAGGTCCCACAGACGGGAGCTATCCAGCTCGCTGGCGAACACGACTTCGCCGCTGCTGCCGCCTTCCATCACCCGGGCGAAGGAGTCCAGGGCCAGCCCGCCTTTGTCGCGGTCCTGGTTGTGGCAGGTAAAGCAGTGTTCGCGAAATACGGGCCGCACGTGGTCGTCGTAGGTGACTTTGGCGTCTTCCGCGACGGCGTTTCCAGCCAAGAGCAGAAGCGACGCGGCCAACAAGGAAGTACGTTGCATGACTTTCGACCTGATCAGGAAAAGTAAGAAGGGGGCGGGACGTCGAACCGAAGGCGGGAGAAGCAGTTTCGGCGGGAGCGGAGCGAACAGACTGCGGTTCTTTTGTTCTTATTATGGTCGCGCGATCGCGGATCGCACGTTTTTCTTTTTCAAAAAGATTCACGGCAATCCAGCCGGATGGGCGCCAAGGCGGCAGGAAGCCTGCCGGCGCCAAGGATGCGCCGTTGCTGCCATGCGGGCGCGATGGCGGCAAAAACTGTAAAAACCCGATTCCGCCCAGCCGCATGCGTGATGCGGTTCGCGGGCACAGCGCGTCGCCTGCCGCCAGGCGACGCATCGGAGGGAAACGGAGACGGACTCTGTTTCCGGGAACGACTAATGCGAGAAGACGAACTCTCGCGAATTGAGGACCGCCCAGAAGACGTCTTCCAGGCCGACCTCGGGAGTCTCGGCCGCGGCGACGACCAATTTCAAGGCGTCCACTTCGGACGTGGTCGGGCGTCGACACAGGGCGCGAATGTAGATCGACTCGATCACTTCCTCAGGCGTTTTCCCGGCGGCGAGCATTTCCTTGACCAGTTTCCCCTGGCTGATTTTCCCTTGCACGGTTGATCCGTTGATCATGTGCAGGGCTTGCGAAAGGGTAGGGTCGGTCGTGGCTTCGCACGAGCAGACGGTTTCCCGCTTGGCCCGGCCAAACGTATCCAGGAAGTAGGTCGACGTGTTGCCGTCGGCGATCTGCACCGCACGGGAGCCCAGCGGCAAGCCTTTGAACTTCTCTTTGGTGTTGGTGACCTGATTGATACAGTCCAGCATCATTTCGGCAGGCACGCGGCGAACGATGGCGTGGGCGAAGTTGTTCTCATCTTCGCGGTTGCTTTCGTTCCGCACGCAGCTGCGCTGGTAGGCCTGCGAGTTGCAGATATCGCGAACCAGCTGGCGGAAGTCGTAGTTGTATTCGACCAGTTTCGAGCCCAGCTCGGCGAACAGCTCGGGGTTGCTGGCCGGGTTGCTGACGCGGATATCGTCGACCTGGTCAACGATGCCGACGCCCATAAAGTGGGCCCAGACCCGGTTCGCCACGCTGGTGGAGAAGTACGGGTTTTCTTTCGAGGTGAGCCATTCGGCCATCACCACGCGGCGGTCTTTCCCTTTGACATCGGGCGTTTCGCCGCCGAGGAACTTCGGCTCCATCACGCGGTTATCCAGCGGGTGCTTCACATCGCCGCCGCCGCGGTTGTAGATGATGTTCTCGCGATAGTCTTCACCCCGTTTGCGGCCAACGGCCGAGAAGAACGCGGCAAAGCTGTAATAGTCGTCCATCGTCCAGCGATCGAACGGATGGTTGTGGCACTGCGCACACTGCGTGCGGATGCCCATGAACACCTGGGCGACGTTTTCAGCCGTTTTCAGCGTGTCGGTTTCGATCTGATAGTAGTTAGTCGCCGGTTCGGTGAAGGTGCCGCCGGTGGCGCCGAGCAGTTCGCGAACCATTTGATCGAGAGGCACGTTATTGGCGACCTTATCGGTCAGCCAGCTGTGGTACAGGAACATCGACTTGTAGCTGACCTGGTTCGACGATTTGATCATGAGCAGCTCGGCCCATTTCATCGCCCAGATTTCCGAGAACTCTTTCCGTTCCAGCAGACGATCGACCAGGGCGGCCCGTTTGTTGGGATCGCCGTCGTTGACGAACTGCCAGTACTCTTCTTCGGTCGGCAGCGAGCCGGTGACGTCGATCGTGACCCGGCGGAGGAATTCCTCGTCGGTGCAGATTTCGCTCGGCAGCATCCGCAAACGCTGCAGTTTGGCGCCGACCAGCTGGTCGATGTAGTTGCCGCCGACGGGCGGGGCGACGTAATCCATGTCGGCCGGCAGCACCAGCACCTGGCTGCCGACGGTGTGCGTTTCAAAGCGGCACATGACAAACGCTTCGCCGCGGTTGGAGGCGGTGACCAGGCCGTCGGCGTCGACGGGACCGGAGTTATCGTTGTTGGACTGGAACAGGGCCAGGCTGGAAACGTCGCGATCGGTGCCGTCGGAGTAGGTCGCCCGGGCAATGAACTGCTGGGTGGCGCCTTCGCCTTCGAGGACGGCTTTGGGCGGATAGACTTCGAGTTTGCTGACGACGGGCGGTTCGCCTTCGTCGTTGAGCGCGCCGTCTTCCAGCCACTGGACCATGGTCCGGTAGTACTCGCTGTCTTCGCCAAAGCGTTTGCCGCCGGTGTGGGGCACGGCGCCGATCGACTTCTCGACCAGCAGGCTGTCGGCGGGCACGGCCAGATTCACGCGGCGGAGGTACTGCTCGCGGGTGATGCGAAAGTAATCGCCCTGCGGATCAAAACCGAACAGCGACAGGCGGAACCCGTCCTTGCCGCGGGCGGCGCCGTGGCAGCTGCCCGTGTTACAGCCGGATCGCAGGAAGATCGGCATGACATCGAGGTGGAAGCTGATCGGCGGGGTGACGGCCGAGTTGGCGACGACGACCGGCAGCGACGCCTTGTGGCCGTTCCATTCCAGATCCAGCTGGGTGGTTCCATCGGCCAGCGGATGCAGCGTGTTCCCTTCCAGCTTCGCCAGCGCCGGGTCGGCCAGGCTGGCTTTGGTTTCTTTGGTGACATCGAGCGTAACGCCATCAGCACGGGTGGCGACAACGATCCAGGTCTGGCGATCGCTGCTCGAGGTCAGATTGACATCGGGCGGATAAACGGCAATGCCGGTCACCACCGGTTCCGCAGTCGCCCAGGAGGTCAAGGCGACGCTCAACAACAGGGAAAAGGCGGCGGGACGAATGAGCGAATACACCAGGAGCTCTCCTTACAGGACGAACGTTCGATTGGTTTCGGTGGGAATTTCGAGGTATCGAAACAGGGCGGGGCAGGGCGGTCCGCCGCCGGCCAGGGTAAGGCAGACGGCCGGGACCACAGGCGACCAGGGCGACTACTGGCCGGCCGCTTCTAATTTTTTCTCGCGTTCCAAACGCAACTGCTCCAGTCGGCTGAGCCGTTTGACGGGAGCCGCCGCCGGGGCGGCCGGTTTCGGAGCATCGGTCTTGGGAGCCGCGGCCACAACGGGCGCCGCGACAGGAGCCGGTAACGGCTTGTCGATGCGCAGTTCGCCCGAGCCCAGCGTGGTGGTGATCGACTCGCCGTTCTGATCGATAAAGGCACGGCAGACCAGCGAGGTGTTCTTGCCGGGTCGCGCCTTTTCATCAATGTTAATCCGGAACACCATCTGGGTCGAATCCTGCGTGATTGTCACTTCGTCGGTCAGGCAGGTCGTGTTGGCGGGCAGGCCGAGCAGTTTGACCGTAGCCGTTCCTTCCCAGTCCGTCCGTTTCTCGACATTCACAATCAGGTCGGTCTCTTGCCCCAGTTCGCCGGCGGCTTTCTCAAAGGAGAAGTTAAAGAAGCGATCGACAATTTCCAGCTGGGCCATCTGCGTCGAGGCTTCAATCTTGCCGCCGTCGATCGTGGCCGATCCGGTGACCACAATCGGCCAGGCGCCGATCGAGGCGCCGTCGTTGGCGGTCAGCGGCAACACCACTTCGTTCTCTTTGGCGGGAATGCTGATCGAAACCGACGACCCAATGCCGGGCGGGTTGTAAAGCATGCGAATGCTGATGGCGCCGTCGAAGCCTTCGGCCCGTTCGGCGACGACTTTCAGATCCAAGGCCCCGCTGCGAGTGATGGGAGCCGTGGGCTGGATGATTTTGATCGAGTACGGAGCCTTATCGGTCACAGCAATCGGCATCGCCTTGGCGTCGTGCCCCCAGACGTCGTTGTTGCCCTGGCCGCGAACCAGCATGGTCCGCTGTTCAAAACCCGAAACGCATTGGACTTTCTCATCGGTCGAAACGGCCGTGGCGTCCGCCAGGAAAGCGGTTCCCGGCATCGCTCCGGCTGTGAACAGCACCGGCACTTCCGAGCGGTTCGCCGGCATGACGGGCGCTTCGTAGCTTACCCCTTGGGGCAAACCGCCGAACTGCACCTGCAGGTCGCCGCCAAAATTGGCCCGGGCGGCGTTGAACATGATCGCCATGCGGTTGCCGGCGGGCACTTCGAGCGTGGTGGAAACGTAACGCTGTTTCTCCGGCGTGGAAACGGTCACCGAGGGTTCCAGCTGGCTGATTTCAATCCGGTAGAAATACAACGGGCCGCCGCCGCGCAAGTGATCGTGAACTTCGACAAAATATTCGTCGTCGGCGGGGGCGGTGAATTTGTACTCGGGATCGGGCCGACTGGCCACATCGTCGGCTCCGCCCAGGGAGGCGCCTTTGGAGTTCCGCACGCTCATCACGGCGTCCAGCGGCGACCGCAGGGCGCCGCGGGCAAACACGCGGATATCAAACTTCTCCCCTTTTTTGGCCGTGAAAGAGAAGTAATCGGCGTCACCGTCCTCGCCGATAACACCTTCCATGACACCAGGTGCGGAGCCCGGCGAGGCTTCCCTGAAGTTGTTATTGGGTTCGACTTCCTGGAAGTGGTCGGCGTCGACGATCCGGATCACGTTCGGGGACGGGGCAACGCCGTCCTGGTTTTCGGCGTAAAGTCCGAACTCGCCCAGCGTCTTCGGCAGGGTGATTTTCGTAGAGAACTCGCCAGCAGCGTCGCCATGCCAGGTAAAGGTCAGGGTTTCGCCCGGCTTGCCGCCGGTGGGAGTCACGCCGCGAGGACGCGGGAACGACCCCAGATGCAGGCGGTAACGGCAGGTACCGCTGCCGCCGTAGGCCGTTTCGCGAATCTGGATAATGTATTTGCCGTCGGCCGGCGCGATCAGCGAGCACAAGCAGTCCTGCTGCAGCAGGGCCGTGTCGTCGCTGCGGGCCAGTTCAAAGCGGTCCGTATTCAGGATCGCCAAATAGGGGTCAAACTCGGAATTGCCCAGCCGCAGGCCTTCCAGTTCGGCCGTGATGCGCTGACCCTGTTTGACTTCGACCACAAAGTAATCGACGTCTTCGGTCGTAATCACCCCGTTGATAACACAGCCCAGTTCCATCGGCTGCGGCTCGGTGAATTCGCTGTTCGGCTCTGTTTCACTCACTTCGGGCAAGGCGCCCACCGAAACGGTGCGGAGATTGCTCAGCCCGGTGGCGGTCCGCAGGCGGAAGGCGTGCAGGCCCATCCGGCAGTCGGGAGCCACGGTGACTTTGGCTTTGACTTTGTTATCCGCTTCGGCGGTAAAATCGCTGAAGGTTAAACCCGTGTCGTACAGCAACACCCCCTGGGCGTCGCCCAGTCGTGCGCCGGTAAACAGCACTTCCACTTCAGTGCCACGCTGGAAACCGTACGGCGTGGTGGCCGACAGTTGCGGGCTGGCAGCCCAGGCAGCAGAACAGGAAGCAATCCAGATCGCCAATGCGTGCGTGAAGGCGAGACAGGAACGGTTCATAACAATCCCCACAAACAGGTCGACCGGGAGTCAGCATCGACCCGAGACCGAGCGGATAAGAAAGAAGGCGGGAAGCCCGGGGCGGATCGACGACCCGATCCGGGCAGGCAACAGGGCAGGGCGATGCAAGAATCGCCCTGCGCGAAGGACACTCAGACCCCAGGGGCCTTAGCTGATCAGCGGGCGGATCAGTTTGCCGCCGTCGATGATTTCGATGGGACGGTTGCCCGGCGCCATCAGCTCTTTGTCGGCGACAATACCCAGCTGGTTGTAAACGGTGGTCGCCAGGTCGCCAGGGCCGACCGGATCATTTTCCGGCTCGGAAGCGATGGCGTTCGACGAACCGTAGATCGTGCCGCCTTTGATACCGCCGCCAGCCAGCATCACGCTGAAGACTTTGGACCAATGGTCGCGACCAGCGTCTTTGTTGATCTTCGGGGTACGGCCGAATTCGCTGGAAAGCATGATCAGGGTCGTATCGAGCAGACCGCGCTCGTCGAGATCGTTGATCAGCATCGCCAGGCCCTGATCCAGGGCGGGAGCCTGGCTCTTCATCGACTTGGTAATACCGCTGTGCATGTCCCAGCCGCCGTAGGTCAGCGTGACGAAACGGACGCCCGCTTCGACCAGACGACGGGCCATCAGCATCCGCTGGCCGGCCTGGTTCTGGCCGTACTTCTCACGCAGGGCGGCCGGTTCGGCTTCAATATCGAACGCTTCACGCGCCTCTTTGGCGCTGATCAGGCCGTAAGCCCGTTCGTAAAAGGTGTTCATGGCGCCGACTTTGTCGGACTTGTCGCGGGCGGCGAAGTACTGGTTCACCGAGTCGAGGGCCGAGCGGCGACGGCTCGAACGGGTTTCGTCGACGCCGGCGGGCAGCGACAGGTCGCGGACCTTGAAGCTGGACGAGGCCGGATCGGAGCCCAGGCTGAACGGGGCAAACGACGAGCTCAAAAAGCCCACGCCGGCGAATTCATTCGGCTGATTCGGGATGCACACGTAGGGCGGCACATTGTTGCGCGGGCCGTATTCGTGGCTGACCACGCTGCCCATGCTGGGAAACTTGAGGGCCGGGCTGGGGCGATAGCCAGTGAACATGTTGTGCGTGCCGCGTTCGTGGGCCGCTTCGCTGTGGGTCATGGAGCGAATCACGGCGAACTTGTCGGCGATTTTCGCCATGTTCGGCAGGGTTTCGCAGAATTCCTCGCCCGTGTTGGTTTTGATCGTTTTCATTTCGCCGCGGTATTCCAGCGGCGAGAACGGCTTGGGATCAAACAGTTCCTGATGGGCGGCGCCGCCCGGCAGGTAAATATGAATAATGCTCTGGGCCTTCGGCTCAATGAAGTCGTAATGCTTCTGCTCTGCACGAGCTTCACGCATCTGCAGGAAGTCGGCGAGGGTCAGACCCAAACCGCCAACGGCTCCGACCGTCAAAAAGTTGCGCCGACTCAAACTGTTACCGCTGCACTTCATCGCTGGCTCTCCGTTGGAAGGTTAAAGACGGGCAGGCGCAACCCGCCTCCCGCAATGCGGACTTTGATAGGACACGCAAAAACTGCGCTATGCTTTTTTTACCGGAAACACCGGTTTACCGGAAACTCCGCTTGCAAAACTGCAGGCAAGTCGCCGTCAGAAGAAGCATGAAAAGAAAAGTCGATCAAAAACCAACTCAAAATCAGGCAGGCTAATTTGCGTAAAGGGAAGGACATTCTAATGGGGGACGCGGAGTCGCCAATACGTACTCCACGTGATCGTTGATGTATAAGGTAGGTTTAGCCTAGTGAGGCTGGAAATGCTTGTCAAACCCTCTTTAGGGGTGGAAGCAGAATATTCCCCTCCCCCGGTCAGAACCAAAGCGAGGGCCTTCGCCATGGGGGATTTCCCCTTTTGTCGCCACCACCCGTTCCCCGCCGCAGGCCGGAAAGCGGCTTTACTCCCGTCGATACGCACATCCGGCCAGCACGGTTCGCCCCGCAGACAGATCGCGTGGTGCGCCACCGCTTGATTTCAGCGCAGGGGACCTGGCCACGGGTCCCTTTCGGAATCGAGAAGGGAAGCAATGGGAAGGCAGGGGAGGGAATTGTGGCCAGGTCCCATACAACCGACGTGTCAGGTCGGCAGGCGAAACCGGGACCAGGAGGCGGGCGGCTCGGCGGTGAAGGTCAGCTCGGTTTTCAGCACCGGATGACGGAAGCTCACGCTGCGCGAATGCAAAGCGATGCCGCGGGAAAAATCGGTCGTCCCGCCGTATTTGCGATCGCCAATAACGGGATGTCCCGCCTCGGACAGCTGCAGCCGGATCTGATGCTTGCGGCCTGTCTCCAGGATGACCTCCAGCAGGCAATGATGTCCCTGCGGAGACAAAGTGCGGTACGTCAGCCGGGCTTCCTTGGCCTCGGGCGAGCCCGCGGTGCAGACATGCATTTTGCGATTCCGTTCGTCCTTCCGCACAAAGTTCACCAGGCGACCGGCCGGCGGGTTGATCGCGCCCGCAACGACGGCCCAGTAGATCTTCTGCACTTCGGTTTCGCGGAACTGCTCCGTCAAACGACTGGCTGCCTTGGAGGTGCGGGCAATCACCAGCACGCCTGTGACCGGCGCATCGAGTCGACTGACGACGCCCAGGTAAACGTTGCCGGGCTTGTTGTACTTCTCTTTGAGATACGCCTTGGCGACGGTCAGCACGCTCTCGCGGTCTTCGGCCACGCCCATGGTTGGCAGCATGGCCGGCTTGTTAATCACCAGCAAGTGATTGTCTTCAAAGAGCACCGGCAACGACGCCATGCGAGGATTTCCTGCAAAAAATGAGACGGTGCGTACACGCTATTTGCTATTCGCTATCCGCTAATACGCCGCCAGGATCGGCAGCACGCTCCGCTGGGGCTGGCCGCCGGTGACATGGACGGTCCCGGCGGCGTCGATGAACACGTCGACCTCGCTGCGGACGCCGAACTCGGGCAGGTAAATGCCGGGCTCGATAGAGAAGCAGGTGCGGGGCAACAAACGGCGATCGTCGCGGGTTTCCAGGTTGTCGATATTGGCCCCGTTGCCGTGCGTTTCTCGTCCGATGTTATGCCCCGTGCGATGGCGGAAGTACTCGCCATAGCCGGCGTCGGTAATCACCTGACGGGCCGCATCGTCGACCTGCCAGCCGCGCAGTTCTTCGCCGGCGGCGAACGCATTTTTAACGCGATCAATGGCGGCGTCCCGGGCGGCCGCCACGATCTGAAAGATCTTTTCGTACGTTTCCGGGACTTCTTCGCCAATGAAGCCGACCTTGGTCAGATCGCTGTACACGCCGTTGGGATGGTCGATCTTGGCCCACAGATCTATCAGCACAAAGTCGCCCTGGTGCATCCGGGAGTCGGAGCCGACCTGGGGAGCGTAGTGCGGATCGCCGCTGTGCGGCCCCACGCCGACGATCGGCGGGTGGTAGGTCGTCATGTTGTTATTATGGAAGTGCTGCATGATCAGGTCCTGCACTTCCACTTCGCCCACCGGTCGATCGGACCGGGTTTTTTCGGCGATGTAGGACCAGGCCAGGTCGAACGCAGCCTGCGTGTGCTTGTCGGCTTCCAGATGCAGCTGCCATTGTTCTTCGGTCCAGACCGCTTCAAACAGTTGCACCAGATCGCCCGACGACACGATCTCCACGCCTGTGTTGCGGACCATTTCGATGGTGCCGGCGTCGACCCGCGACACGTACGGGTTGCCGCCCTGGGGGGAGTACTCCATCGCCACTTTCCCCAGCCCGGCCGTCAACTGGGCGACGCCTTCTTCCAGTTCCTGCCAGCGCAGGTAGACCGTTTTGGAACCGGGCAGATGGTCGAGCGCCCCCGGCTCAATGCGGTGCACCAGGCGCCGCGGTTCTCCCTGGGCGGGGATACAGTAGAAGAAGCGGCGCGAGAACGGTTCGGTCAGGCCCAGCACGCGCTGCGCCAGGACATTCGCTCCACGAAAGTCGTACAACAGCCAGCCATCAAGGCCGAATTCCTGCAGGGCCGACTGGACGGCGGTCAGATCGAACATGGCGAGTCATTACTCCGTACGGGTCGCGGTCGGTTAAAAGCAGAACGCAGGGAAAAGGAATTTGAAGGACCGTCGGCTTTCTTCCCGGTTTACGCCTTGCGCAGCGTTCCCTGGATATCGGCTTGCCAGATCTGCTGGGTATCGATGTCGTAGGCCGTAAGATAACCGCCGCCGAAGCAGCAGGTATCAATACAAACCAGATGGCCCGCATCCAGGATGGCGCCGGAACCCTGCGGCGTATGCCCCACGATGGCCGTTTTCCCCGACTGGTGCGGCGGCGGCGGGTCGGCTGACAGATGCTCCCATAACAGGACATCGTTCGGCTGGTTGTGCAGCGGTTCGTCGTAGACGTAGTTCGCATGCACAAAAAAGTGTTTGTCTGTTTCGTACGAAAACTGGCATTTTCGTACAAAGTGCAAATGCTCAGGCGGGATGCCGTCGAGCGAACCACCGTAGCTCTGCAGGGTGGCGTCGCCGCCGCAATAGAGCCAGTGCGAGTAGTTAAACTCCGTCTGGTAGGCGTCCAGCAGCATCGCTTCGTGATTGCCCAGCAGGAACACCGTTTCGCATTCGTTGGACAACGCCAACAGTCGATCCAGCACCGCGCAGCTATCGGGGCCGCGATCAATGTAATCGCCCAGGGTGATGATCCGATCCGACTTTTCGGGCTGGATCGTGTTCAGCAGCGTCTCCAGCGCCAAGGAACAACCGTGAATATCTCCAATTGCGATGGTTCTCGCCACAAGGCTCCCTCCCTCTTCGTCGCCATACCGCATGCTGACGCCAGCACACGGATTCCTTCGCCATCTTACGCAAACCAGGCCGACCTGCGAAACCCGGCACCGGCTCGCAGGTCGTTCGGCCGATTAATTACACGCGGAGTTCCGCGTCGTCCGGCTGCTGGTCCCGATAGCGGTCGCGGATCGGATCCACCACCGCAGCGATAAACTCGTCGACCTGGCTCGGAGCGCGGCCGATAAAATTGGAAGCGTCGAGTGCCGGCGCAAAGTCCACGCCGGCAAACGCTTCGTCCGCCGCCAGTCGGGCCAGCAGGTCGTTCTCCGTCCCTTCCTGCTTGACCGCAAACCCGGCGGCCCGGCTGTGCTGGCGAATGCGTTCATGCAGGTCCTGCCGATCGCCGCCCAGGGCCGTCGCCGCCATGAGGAGATTTTCCGACGCCATGAAGGGCAGCTCTTCGTTCAGGTTTTTCGCGACGACCTTGGGGTACACGACCAGCCCCGACGACACGTTCTGCAGCAGGATCAAAATGGCGTCGATCGCCAGGAACGATTGCGGCAGCACCAGCCGGCGATTGGCGCTGTCGTCGAGCGTGCGCTCCATCCACTGCGTCGCCACGGTATTGGCGGCGCTCGACTGCATGCTGATCACAAACCGGGCCAGCGAGCAGACGCGTTCGCTCCGCATCGGGTTCCGCTTGTACGGCATGGCTGAAGACCCGATCTGGTTCTCTTCAAACGGCTCTTCGAGCTCTTTCCGCGAGGACAGAATCCGCAGGTCGGTCGTCATTTTATGGGCGCTCTGCGCCAGGCCGGACAGCGCGTCGAGCGTCTGCGCGTCGATCTTGCGCGAGTACGTCTGGCCGGTGACCGCATAGACCTGTTCAAAGCCCATTTTCTCGGCGACCAGCTGCTCCAGCTGACGGACCTTTGCTTCGTCGCCGTGGAACAGCTCCATGAACGAGGCCTGGGTGCCGGTGGCGCCTTTGATGCTGCGGGCTTTCAGTTGCGACAGCCGATGTTCGATCTCGACCAGATCCAGCGCCAGGTCGTACGTCCACAAGCTGGCCCGTTTGCCGACGGTCGTGGGCTGGGCCGGCTGCAGATGCGTATAGCCCAGGCAGGGCAGGGCTTTATATTTGGCGGCGAAATCGCCCAGGGCGACGATCACCGCCGCCAGGCGCCGGGCGACCATCTGCAGCCCTTCGCGGAGCAGCAGCAGGTCGGTGTTGTCGGTGACGAAGCAGCTGGTCGCGCCCAGGTGGATGTTACCGCGGGCAGAAGGGCAGGCGTCGCCAAAGGCATGCACATGGGCCATCACGTCGTGCCGCAGCAGGCGCTCGTGGTGGGCCGCCCTGGCGAAGTCGATGTTATCGACCTGGGACCGCATTTCGGCCAGCTGCTCGTCGGTGATCGGCAGGCCGAGGGTCTGCTCCGCTTCCGCCAGAGCAATCCACAACCGGCGCCAGGTGCTGAACTTTTTCTGCGGGCTGAACAGGCGGCTCATTTCCGCCGACGCATAGCGCACGATCAGGGGATTATCGTATTGGTCGAACGAAGCAGAATCTGACGACATGGAATCCACAAATCAAAGGAAGAGGTAAAGGAAAGGCCGCCAGACACAGCAAGCCCAAGGACGCCCTGATCGCAGCAGGGCGTTACATATTGGTGACGTCGTCTTCGCTATGGCCGCCGATCAACCGATCCAGCGCCGCGGCCAGGGCGGCCTGGTGTTCGCCGTTGTTGGCGTACACGCGACAAATGCGGTGGCTGACCGGCAGCTGGCGATACAACAGGCTGGCCGAAAGCTCTCGCACCTGCCCGCGGCCCGCGTCATATAAAAAGTTCTGTCCCGCCGCCGGGCCATGCGTATGCGGACGATGAATGTGCCGGGCGATATCCACCCGCAACGGCGCCGAACGGGCGTCGGGCGGCAAGTGCTCGCGCAGCTTCTGCTCAATGTAATCCGGCGCGCTGAAGATACTGGCCGTTTCCGAGTCGTGCTCGGAAAAGACGAGAGTCCGCTGGCAGACCATGACCCAGGGGACGCGACGATAGCGGATCAGGTCCGTCCAGCGCTCGCCCAGGGCCCGCTGGTGCGGATCGGCGGCGGTGCGCCAGCGGACCACATCGACCAGCAGCGAGGCTTCCGTAAATTCCAGGTACTCGTCGAGATGGTCCAGCGGGTTGCCGGGAAACAGGTACTGCTTCCCCTCATCAAACAGATCGGCCAGCGACAGGTCGATGCCGCGGACGGAACGATGGTAATAGACGGACTGGAACAGCTCGGAACGCATCGTCATGAACCGCAAGAGCGCCCCAAAACCGCGGTCGTGGATCGTGAGGCCCGACGGGGTAAAAAACGAGTAATGCAACAGTCGGTCCAGATCGAACGAGCGCTGGCTGTAACCCGTCATGTAGGCGTCCCGCAGGACGAAGTCCATGTTGTCGATCGTATACACGCCGCTAAGCAGGCTGCGCAAGAACCGCAGCCAGGTCGGCCGCGAGGCTTCGTCCTCTTTACCGCTGGGGCGCTGGATCAGCCAGGCGATCTGCTCCGGGTCGAGCGTTTCACCTTCGGCCAGGCGGCCGTTGGGGTTACGACGGATCCTGCGGATCAGGTCGCCCAACCGGTCGGTGATGATCCGGGCGCCGAGTGTCTCATGGGTCACGCGGTACGTGCTGAGGAACTTCGCGTCAAAGAAGTGGCCAAACGGTCCATGGCCCACATCGTGCAGCAGGCCGGCGATCCGCAGCAGCGATTCGACATACGGCCGGCTGGGGCAATCGGGGCACTGTTCCCGCAGGCTGTCGTACAGGGCGGCCGTCGCCCTGCTGGCCAGGTGCATGACGCCGATGACATGCTGGAAGCGCGTATGCTCGGCTGTCGGATACACCCACCAGGCGGTCTGCAGCTGGTGGATGAACCGCAAACGCTGCACCCAGGGGTGATCGATCAGATCGCGTTCCGCGACCTCGCCCTGCGCCGTCCCCTCGCACGAAGTGAAGGGAATGTACCCATGGATGGGGTCGTGAGATAAATTTTCGAGATGATATTCCCGCATGCGGTTGATTATGACGGCCCTGCGAGAAGTCGTCCAGGAGTCCGGCGCCGGCCTGTCACCGAGCTCATCACCACCGCAACAGGGCGAACAGCCCCCCTCTCACACTTTTCCTGATCTTAATTTTACTCATACTCTTAATCTCCACACGGCGGGTCCGGTCAAGGGGCGCGGCAGGAGAGAGCGAGAGCTAGCGAGTCGGAGTGCGGGCGAGCTGCCGGTCGTCGCTCGAGGAGGGATTAAGAGTAAGATTAAGAGTAAGATTAAGAGTAAGATTAGGATTAACATTAAGATTTTCAACAGCCGGCCCGTTACTGGGCTCGTTTCAGTAGCGGCAGGGGGACGTAGTACTTGGAGTACCGCTTGCCGTCCTGGTAGGGCGAGCCTTTGGGATCTTCGACCAGGACCGTGGCCCGGCGGGTGATGCGATTGACGAAGCCCTGCAGGACGCGGCCTTCGACCTGGAAGGTCACGCGGTCGCCGGAGCGGATGTTGAAGCGGGTCGCGGCCCTTTCATGTTGCGTAATCAGGCCGTGCCGATGATCGCGATGACCGTAGAGCGTGCGGGCGATCGTCTGGAAGCGGGCCTGGCTGCATTGCGAATCGCCCCAGGCGAGCATTTCGCACAGGTGGGTGATTTCATGCTCCATCACCCGCTGCAAGGCTTCCAGTCGGTCCCGGCAGGTGACGCCGGAAACCTGGATCGGCCGTTCGACATCGCGAAAGGTCTGGAACAGCAGCGTGGTGGAAATGGCGATCTCATAGCTGATCGTTTTCTTTTTATTCCCTTGCCGCTTGAACTGGTGCGTGGTGGTGCCGCCGGCGCTCGTCATGCGCGAGGACAGCCGGAACGTCAAAGGGGTGTCGCCCAGCGACTGGCGACACAGGCCAGCCAGCACGCCCTGGTCGTACTGGTGGAACAACCTTTCAATGTCGCTCACGTGGATCTTACTGAAGTTGCCGGCGTCGAGATAACTCGAATCTTCCAGAGCCGTGCGATAGAACCGCTGACGATTGGCTTCAATCTCGGCCTGCGTCAGACGTTTGGTCCGTAACAAATTCTGCAGATTCAGCGGCATGGCGAGCCCTCCTTGAAAAACGGACCGGCGGCCCGTCGGCATCTTTGATCCCAGACCGTGAGGCCTGGCTTTCCCAGGGTGCAAGGCGGAAAAAGGGGTTCAGGAACGCGAAGCAAAGCAGAGCGACAAAGCGACTTTCTCAGTTATCGCTGACATCGGGTGGGAAGGGGCGGCGCGGCGGCTCGTCCCAGGAGCCGACCAGCTCGATCAGTTTCCGTGCGCGGTTATCCACGTTCGGCTCGGACAGCAGCAACTGCTTGTCGTCCAGCGTGAGTCCCGCCGTGTAGGCGATGATGTCGGTCAGAATCCCCAGCGGAGCCTCGCTGGCCAGCATCTGGTCGATCTGTTCGCCCGCCAGCAGGGGCGACGCCTGGCGACGGAACACCTCCAGCAGTTCCCGCTGCAGCAGCCCGCGGGTGGCGGTCGCCGCCTGGGGATACAGATCCGAGACCGGCTGGACTTCGGCTTCCCGAAAGGCCCGTTGCGGCGGCAGTTCCCGCACCATGCGAGCACGGGTCAGACCCAGCAGCAGAATGTTAAAGCGGCCGTTCTCGTCGCGGGAGTGGGAAACAATCCGCCCCACGCACAGTGTTTCCCAGACCGGCGGCCGCGATTCGTAGTCGGACTCCCAGCCCGGCTGCAGCAGCCCCATGCCGATCAGCTGGTCGCTCATCAGGGCGTCTTCCAGCATTTCGCAGTAGCGCGATTCAAAAATGTGCAGCGGCTGCATCACCCCGGGAAACATCACCAGGTTGGGCAAAGGAAACAGCCGGGCGACCCCGTCGAAATCTTCCGGCAGCTCCAGCAGGTTCACATCATCGGACATTGGCTATTCCTGCGGCGGCTGGAGATGAATCTCGGGGATTAAATCGGGGACGATTTCAATCTCGGGATAGTCTTCGGTGCTCGCCATAATTTCCGCACAGCAGGCCTCGAATTCGGCGAACAGCTTCTCCAGGTCCACGCCCAGGTGGAACGGACGGAACGGTTCCAGATAAGCCCGGCTGCTCCGATACAGTTTCCGCGCGCCGCGAATGTTGCCATTACCAAAGTGATGCAGGCAGACGGCCACCTGAATCAGCCCCTGGTAGAATTTACGCGAGGGCCCCTGGTACTCGGTCCAGACATCTTCCCAGGCTTCATGGGCCTCGAAAAAATCGCACTCATTAAAAAAAGCCACCCCTTCCACATAACGGGGTTCGTATTCCGGCTGGTTCATAGCATTCCTTCGGCAGACGCAACGGGCTTTTATGATACCAGGTTCAAGCCCGGAGGGAACGCTCCTGCCCCAGAAACCGGCCGCCAGGCGTCCCGTCGCGACGCGTTAGTCGGACGACGCTTCCAGGGAAGCAGCGTCGACAATCTCGTAGCCCTTGAGGCCCGCATCGAGCACGACGGAAGTCACCTGGGCCAGCACCGGATAAGGGCAATCCGGCCCTACCGTGATGATCGCCTGGCTGGGGACGACGGCCGAGAACATCCGCCCCGGCTTGATCGCATCGGCGATGGCCTGCTGCAGGTTTTCCTGTTCGACCGCTTTCCCTGCCACTTTCATCGAGTCAGCTCCGTCGACCCGGATTTCCAGCGTCTTCACGCGGGGCGGGGCCACAAAGGAGGTCATGGCTTTCCGCCCAGATTGCGGCAAAGGCGACGGAGTAGCGACCGTGGTATTCCCTTCATCGAATCCCAACAGGGAAGCGAGCATGCTCAACACGCACAGCCCCATCAGCGTGAACAGCGGCATCAGCACGACAGCTCCCAGCAGCAGCCAGGTGCGAGGCGAATCGGCCGCACTGGCCCCATGGCCAGGCGTCGCTTGCACCGTCACTGGCGTTTTCCCAGGAGTCGCCGTTCCGGGAGTCGCCGCGGCGGGTGTCGCCGGCGGGCTGACGGGCGCCGTATCGGCAAGGCTGGCGGGAACCGGCTCAACCTCGATGGCGTTAACGATCTCTTCTTCCTCGCCGGAAGAAGTCGGCTCTCCCGGGAGGACGCCGTCGGTCAAGGGCAACGAGTCCTCCGGCGCGGCGGCCTCATCGGAGTGCGGCGGTTGGCGGGGAGGTTCGCCGTGGGTTTCTTCCATCGTTGCCGGCCTCGACCGAATTTTACAGGTACGACGTTACGGCGCCTTCCGTTTGAGTGAGAAGCCGCTGTAGTGGATGCCCGTTTCTTCATTCACGAGCAGGCTGCCCGTCGGAGCCAGATACTGTTCTAACACAGCAAAGGGCGGCAGGGGATGATCCTGGAGCGCGGAATCCAGCGCGCGGAAGAAACCATTGTTCTCGGAACCTTGCTGCAGCACGGTCCGGGTGTTGGCGGCCTGAGCCAGTTCGTACCACAACCGCATGCTTTTTTCAGGACGATTAAACCAGATCATTCCTGGCACGGCGCCGCCCGGCTGCCGCTTGATTTTGGCCAGAATCACTTTGAAGTCGAGTTCCTGGGCCAGCGAGCGCTGGGGATCGCTTTTGCTGGTGATGGCCACTTCCAGCAGTTTCTCGCTGTCGCACCAGAGCAGATAATCGCCCAGGATACAAACGCAGCCGACCGGACGCCGCATCTCCAGACGCACCCTTTCCGGGGCGTCGCCAGCGTTTTCTTCGCGTTCACGCTCGGCCCGCCGCCGGCGGCCCGGCTGGGGCAGTTCGATATGGTAATAATCGACGCCGGAAAACGTGCGGTTCTCGACCCGATCCTGCGGCACGTTCTCCATCAGCTTTTCCAGCACGGGGCGGAAGGCTTTGGCGTCGTTCAGCTGGACCGCGACCAGGTTGGCCGCGCTATTCAATCGGTAGGGCGGCTCCAGCCAGCTGACATGGATCAGCCGACCTTCGAGCGCGTCGATGACCTCTTTTTTGACATCGACCGACAGCGGCTGCGACAGACGCCTGTCGATTTCCCCCGCCAGCGCGTCGTCCCCCAGGATGCTGTCATACAGCCGCTCCAGCGCCTCGTAGGTTTCGTCGACCTTCCAGTGCAGCGTCAGGTAGCTGCGCGCGTCGGCCGGGGTCCAGGGTTCCGGCTCCATCGGACCGGCGCCCAGGGCGGCCAGTTCCAGCACGCCGGCGCGGGGGTTATCGAGCAGCACATGCAGATGAAAGACGGTATCAAAATCTTCCTCCGGCATGCTCAGGCCGCCGCCCACTCCCAGCAGGCCGTCGAGGCCGAGCACCGGGATAAAAGCCGCTCCCGCGCCCAGCCCGCCGCCGGCCGAAGCCAGCCCGATCGGATCGACGTAGAAGGTCGCCTGGGGACGTTCCTCTTTGGCGCCCTGGCAGCGGCTCATGAGGGTTTTGTAATGGTCTTTATTCGCCAGCACTTCGTCGTCGCCGTCGCCGTCCCAGCGGGCAAGCAGTTCGCGGGCCGACTCCCGGTCGGGCGTGATCACCAGCACGCCGTCGCGCAGGAACTGCACCAGCGTGCGACCGCGGGGGCCCACATTGGAGTAGATATTCAGGGTGGTGTCGCCGGCTTTTTCCGTCTCTCGATCGACGCCTTGCTGGGCCAGCAGCTCGCGGCCGCGTTCCAGCAGTTTCTCGGCGGCGGGCAGCTGGTCGCCCAGTTCCACCAGCAGCAACGGGGCCGGACGACCGCCGTCGGATTTGATCATTGCCAGGCAGACCTCGCCCTGCGGCAAGGCCAGCAGTTCCGTCAGCGACAGGCCGATCTCTTTTTCGACCTGCTCAAACGCCTCGGCCGCCGATCCGTACAGATGCAAAAGCAGCGGACGCAGCTGCTCGTCGGCCGCCATCCGCCCGAGCGCCGTTTGCGCAAAGCGGGAACGCAACACTTGCGCGTCGGTCACCCGCACCATCAGCAGGGTCTGGGACGGCAGCAGCAAGGGCGCCGCGGGTCGCTCCGCCTGCAGGCGACCGCCGGCGAGAAACAGGCCCAACAGTCCGAAAACGATCAACAGCCCGGCACGACGCACGTGTAACTCCTTCGCAGCAGCAGGATTCGCCCAGTCACAATTCGCCTTATCTTACCCCGGGAAGCAGTGGCGCACGAACCGGATTCCGCCAGAAGCGTGCACCTTCCCCGGAGGAAATACCCCGCGCCGCGGGTCCGAGTTTCAGAGGAAACAGAAAATCGCCAGGAGGGCAGGGGACTACAGTTGCCGTCGCCCGGCGATGGCCCACAGAATCGCTGCCAGATCCAGATATCGATTTGTCGTTTTGAGGAAAAGCCGGGGCCGGAAAGTCGACTGACCATCGACTTCCGTCACGCATTTCATTACCGGCCAGCAAAGAAAACGCCGCGTCAGGCTGCTTTCTTTTTCATCAGCCCTTTCGGCGTGCGCAGCTGGAACAGGCCGAAGATATCGTCCTGCGACAGGCTGGCCGATTTGGGCAGGCCCGTTTCACTGAAGATGGCGTCGAACAGCTGCCGCTTTTCTTCCAGCACCTGGTTGATCCGCTCTTCGATCGTGTCGACGGAAATCATCCGGGTGACCGTCACGCTGCCGGCCGCCCCGATGCGATGGGCCCGGTTGATCGCCTGGTCTTCGATGGCCGGATTCCACCAGCGATCAAACAGGAACACGTACCGGCAGAACTGCAGGTTCAGTCCCACGCTTCCCGCCCCGTAGCTCATCAGCAACACATGCCGCTTGGGGTTCTCTTTGAACTCCTTCAGGATTGGATCCCGTTTCTTCGACGGAATCTTGCCGTGGTACTGCAGGGGATTGTACGGCTGCAGGGCGCCGTCGATATGCTCGATCGTTTTGACCCACTGGCTAAAGACGATCGCCTTTTGTCCGCTGGCGGCGACCTCTTCCAGGTCGGCCTGCAGCCGTTCCAGTTTGGAGCTGGCGCCGGTCAGCGGATCAAAGTTACAGATCTGCTTGAGTCGCAGGACCAGCTCGAACACATGGGTGATGGTGATCGAGTCGCCCAGGTCATTGAGCTGCATCACGCCGTCGTCTTCGGCGGAGCGATAACTGCAGTACTGTTCGGGCGACAGGGCGATTTCCGCCTCGCGGTACAGCTTGGGCGGCATGTCGGTCAGCACCAGATCCTTGGTGCGACGCAGGATGTACTCGCCAGCCGACTTGCCCATCCGGCGAGGATCCATGGAGTCGTTGAGGAAGCCGGGCGCCAGGAACTCAAAGATGCCGACCAGATCCTCGGGGCTGTTCTCAACCGGCGTGCCGGTTAGCGCCCAACTGCGCGTGCGCGAAATGGCCCGCACGATCTGGCTGGTCGTGCCGGAACGGTTTTTGATCCGCTGGGCTTCATCCAGCACCACCAGGTCGTAATGGTTGTCAGGGTCCAGCACAATATCGCGATCGCGCATCAGCAGTTCGTAGTTGGCGATCTTGACCGGCGAGTTCTTCTGCTGCCACTGCCAGGTGCGCTTGGCCTGATCCCCTTCGATGATCGTCAGCGGGATCTCGGGCGCCCAGAGGGCGAACTCGCGCTGCCAGTTGGTCACCAGCGGCTTGGGGCAGACCAGCAGCACGTTCCGCACTTCCGCCGAGCAGAGCAGAAAGCGGATGGTGGTGATCGCCTGCATCGTTTTCCCCAGGCCCATCTCATCGGCCAGTACGGCTGCGAACCGCGGGTACAAAAAGGCGACGCCTTCAAACTGGTAGGGGAACGGCTCGAAGGGGAATTCCAGCTCGCCCGACGCCGCCAGATTCTCCATCGGCGGCTGCAGCAGATAGTACAAGCGGTCCTGCAGTTTGATCACGTCGCCCGGCGGACGGATGCGGGTGATCTTTTTGGGTTTTGCGGCCGGATCGTTCAGGTCCTCGGGACCGGGCGGCGGGGTCGGCTTCTTCTTTGTCGCCGCTCCTTCCGACTCCTTCTTTTTGCCAAAGTTCCAGCCAGGCGATTCGGGAAAGGTAAAGCTGTGGGTTTTCAGCTTCGTTTTCCCAAGCGCCAGCGAGACGCAGCGCGGTTTGTCCGTCGCCAGCGGCAGGCTTTCGATCGTCAGCTTCGGCTCCCGCCGCAGCGCCATCAGCCAGCCGGTGGGGAAAATCGTAACCGGAATATCGATATCGTTGTGCAAGCGAACCAACCTGACCCTGGAAGAGAGACCCAGGCCGCAATCACGGCCCAGGCGAATTTGAAGAGCATAATTACAGTCGCAGAAAGACGACTTTCACTCAGACCGTGAAAAGCATAACTGCCAGATATTGATTCGACCTTTTCAGGAAGTACAGACGCCGGACAGTCGACTTTCTGCGCCAGCTAGTTCGCAAAAGAACCAAACCAAAATCAACAGCAATTACCTTCGCGTTCCGAGCAAAAGACGACTGACCGGCGATTTCCGACGGTGATTCGGAGTTTCTGCCTAGGCGGCCTTGCCGCCGGAATGGGCCTCCTCGAGCGCTTCTTTGATCCGGCTGAACGGCTCGCGGAAGTCGAGTCGTCCCTGGTGCGGCTGCCACAACGACGTCACTTCCTGCTGCAACGCAGGCGTCGCAATGCCGGCCGCGTAGCCGTCCAGTTCAAACTCCGTCAATTGGGGATCCGGCAGGCAGTCGGTGCGGAGCTGGATCCAGACGACTGGATGCTCAATCTCCGTCGCCGCCGTCAGCGACGCGGTCTGATCCACGCAGACAAACAGCGGCTTGACCTTCGCCGTGGAGATCAGGGTGCGGCCGATCTGTTCGCCGTATAAATAGGGAGCCAGGGTCGGGCCATACAGGATTTGCTGGGCACGGTTCGCTTTCACCGGGGCAGTACAATGAAACTCGAGCGGGCGGCCGCTCACATTGACCACTAAATAGCCGCCAAAAAGCCCCTGGTCGCCGCGATCGACGACCGTCATAAATCCAACGCAGGGCAAAGTCTTGGAGCTAGCACTCATGCAGTTCTCGCGGGCTGGAGACGTCTTCGTTCCAGAAAGTTCCATCGGGCGATTTGTCGACCGACTTTAACACCGTCGTGCGGCTCCCCGCCCCGGCGGGAGATAAAAGAAACAAACAGGAAGACTGCGCAATCCACACACTTGGGGCAGGACAGACAGATCAACATCCCCCCATCTGCTAGCAACCCACCAGCACCAATCCCCAACCAGGAACCAGGCGCCATGAACCAGGCGCCATGAACCGCTAATCCCGCCCGTTGCCGGCCGCTGGCGACTGGGGTAGGCTGTCAGGTCGCATTTCGCCACGCTTTCTAACTAGCTTTTAAAGACCTATGAGCGACCCTTATTTTCAGCAGCTGTTCGCCGATCGGATCGGCGGGGCCAACTACGGCAAAGGCACCGAGATCTACAAGTTTGAAAAGATCAAACGGGCCAAACGGAAGGCGCTGGCCGACTTTCCCGATCGCCGTTTGCTCGACTTCGGCATTGGCGAAAACGACGGCATGGCGCCGGCGCCGGTCCGCGAGCAGATGGCCCGCGAAATCAACCAGCCCGAGAACCGCGGCTATGCCGACAACGGCGTCCTGGCCTTCAAGGAAGCGGTCGCCCGCTTCATGCAGCGCGAGTACGGCGTGGAGCTGGACCCGAAGACCGAGATCAACCACTGCATCGGCTCGAAAACCGCGCTCGCCATTTTGCCCGCCTGCTTCATCAACCCGGGCGACGTCACCCTGATGACGGTCCCCGGCTATCCCGTCGCCGGCACGCACACCACCTATTACGGCGGTTCCGTGTTCAAGCTGCCGCTGCTGGCGGAGAACGATTTCCTCCCCGACTTTGACGCGATCCCGGCCGACATCCTGAGCCGCACCAAACTGCTGGTCATTAACTATCCGAACAGCCCCACCGGCAAGGTGGCTCCGGCTGAGTTCTTTGAGCAGGTCGTCGCCTTCGCCAAGAAGCATTCGATCGTGGTCGTGCAGGATGCGGCCCATACCATGCTGACGTACGAAGGCCCGCCGCGCAGCTTCCTGCAGACACCGGGAGCCAAAGAGGTCGGCGTCGAAGTGCACTCGCTGTCCAAAGGCTTCGACATGATCGGCTGGCGGATCGGCTGGGTCTGCGGCCACCCGCTGCTGGTCCAGGCGTTTGCCGATGCGAAGGACAACTGCGACTCGGGCCAGTTCATCGCCATCCAGAAGGCAGCCGCCGGCGCTCTGGACGACGCCTCGTTGCCGGTGCAAACACGCACCAAGTACCAGCGTCGGCTGGAGAAGCTGGTGGCCGTGCTCAAACGCTGCGGCTTTGTCTGCTCGATGCCGGGCGGCACGTACTTCCTGTACACCAAAAGCCCCGTTTCGGCAGGCGGCGTGACGTTCGCTAACGCCCAGGCGGCGGGCGAGCACCTGATCACGCAGCAGTCGATCGTCACCGTCCCGTGGGACGACGCCGGCTCCTTCCTGCGTTTCTCGGTCACCTATGAAGCAGCCGACGAAGCGGCCGAGGACGAACTGATGGCCGAGACCGAAGCCCGACTGAAACAGTTAGACCTCAAGTTCTAACCCGGCGAAGCCTGGCGTCTGATGCTCGGTCACCGGTTGATTTCAGGGTAGTGGACCTGGCCGCTATCTCAAACCCAGAATTTTTGTGATGACGAACCTCTACGACGGGCTCGTTTCCCGGGCCGGGTCGTTCGCTGGTGCGGCTCCGCAGCGGGGGTTCAGCAAGCGGGCCCAGGGATCGGACTTTTCCAGCCAGCGTTTGAATCGCAGGCCTTGCGCCCTGGGGCTGGCGGCGTAGTGGGAATAGCAGAGTAACGGATTCACTTGCGACAGCCAGTTCCGTTTGCCCTGCAGGTAATCGACGCCCAGATCAAATTCGGTGTCGCCGCGGTGGGCGCTGTCTTCGAGCATCCGTTTCATCAGCACGGTGCCGGCCCCTTGCGCGGCGAACTCGCCGTTGAACCCCTGACGCAGGCCAAAGACGCGATTCTCCCAGATGTAGTTATACGCAAAGGCGATCGGCCGCTCGTCCAGCCAGATCAGGTTCAGGTCGAGCGCTCCGCTGTCGACGGCCGTTTGATGGGCGTCGTGCAGAAAGTCGCGAACCTGAACGTGCGACAGCGTCGTGCCGCTGGATGAATTCGCCTGCCAGCTGCTGCTGGCGGCCTGCAGACAGGCTTCATACAGATCCCAGCGGGGATCGTTGTCACCATAACGGGCGCCGCGCGGCCGGTAGCGTTCATAGCGCAGGCGGCCTAGAGCGTTCAGTTTCTTCTCGTTCCGCCGCACGTTGCTGCGACGTTTGGCATTCCGCGTGTTCCAGTAAGCGTCCCAGCCCTCGGCAAGGTTGGCCGTGGCCGACGAGCCCCATTCCCAGACCGTGGCGGGAACGCCGGCGTACGTCATGGCTTCGGTGGTTTGCTGCCGCAGCACGGGATCGGCCGGCGACCAGCGCAGCTCCAGCAGGTCCCAGTCCCGCCGCTCGGCCCGTACGTGGACGAGCGCCGCTTCCAGCAACTCGGCCGGATCCGCTCCGACCGGCCCATAAAAGGCTCCCCAGCCGTCAAGCGGCCAGGTCAACACGCGCACTTTCCCCAGCCGCGTGGCTTCGGAGCGTACGACCAGCGGCACAATCCCGCGGGGATGGCTCGGCCGGCCCACCACCATCACGCGCAACCGTTGTCCCGCCTGGAAATGGCGCCAGTAGGTTTCCAGCCAGGCAAAGGTGCGGAAGAAATCGGCGCCGGGCGTTTCGCCTAATAATCGATCCCACGCCCCGCGCAGCTTCAACAGGTCTTCGAACTGGTTAATTTCATAGACGCCGGTGTTCATTTATCGTTATCGCCCGGTCAAAAAAGGAGTTATCAAACCTGGGACTGTCTCCGCGCCGACACGAGTGCTGCGTCAAACCATAGAATCAGGTTTCTCTCAATCAGCCGCCGGGCGCTAGCCCCCGGTTTATTTTGGCAGCACAGCAGCACGGCCGAAATCGCTCACTCTAAAATTGAAACTTGACGCACCACTAGTAGGCATTCTCGCCTTTGAAAACGACCAGCACGGTACGGAACAGGATGCGGATATCCATCCAGATCGACCATTCGCGAATGTACTGGTGGTCGCACTCGACCCGCCTGGCCATTTTCTCCAGCGTGTCGGTCTCTCCGCGCCAGCCGTTGACCTGCGCGAGTCCCGTGATTCCCGGCTTGACCTTGTGCCGCAGCATGTAGCCCTGGATCTGGTTGCGATACGCTTCGTTATGCGCCGAGGCATGGGGCCGCGGTCCGACCAGCGACATGGAGCCATCGAGCACGTTGAACAGTTGGGGCAGTTCATCAAGCGACGTCCGCCGCAGCAGTCCGCCCAAAGGAGTAATGCGGGGATCGTTCCGTGTCGCCTGTTTCACCTGCGGTCCGTTGTCCATCACCCGCATGCTGCGAAATTTCCAGACCAGGATCTCCCGTCCGTCCAGTCCGTACCGTTTCTGGCGAAAGAACACCGGACCGGGCGACGTGACTTTGATCGCGACGGCGATCGCCAGCATCGGCAGGCTCAACATCGCCAGGGCGATCGAAGCCAGCACCAGATCGCTGATCCGCTTGATCACTCCGTCGACGCCATAGAAAGGATTCTCAAACACGCTGACCACCGGCAAACCGCTGATATTGGTCCACCGCGAGTGCAACAGCTCAAATACAAAAAAGTCGGGCACAATATAAACCGACGCAGTCGAATCGCTCAGCCGGGCCAGCACCTCGCGAATGCGCTGCTCGGCCCGCATCGGGAAGGCGATGTAAATCCGATCGACCTCCCCGCGCCGGGCCTGCTGCACCAGCACTTCCAGGTCGCCCACTTTTTCGCCTACGCTTGGCGGCAGATCCAACAGCCGGCTGTCAGGACGATCATCGTAGAAGCCCGACAGTTTCAGCCCCATTTCCGGCGCCGCTTCGATATTCTTCGCCAACTGGATGCCCAGATCATTCACGCCGACAATCGCAAAGGTGTGCGTATTGAGCCCCCGGGCGCGTAGCGTCTGGAGCAGATTGCGGAGAAAAATCCGGCTGGAAGCGAACAGCACCGGTGTCACGGCGAACCAGCACAGAATCACGCTTCGCGGCGTGTGATCGACAATCCGCACTGCAAAGGCGGCCGTCATCAGGGCCAGCAGCGTCGCGCCCCAGGTCGCCAGCGAGCAGACCAGCTCGCGTTCCAGCGGCACGCCCCGCCAGTTGCGATACAAACCACTGAAACCGGCCGACACAAAGAACATCACTATCGAGGCGGAGCCGATCAGCAGATAGCGCTCGCCCGTCATGGCCGTCGCCAGCGGAACCACCAGCGCCAACCCGGCGATAATACACGCCGCGTCGACGATCCGATAAACGGTCTCCATCGGCGACCAGTGTTGGTGAATCCGTCGCAATCCGCTCGTCATACCTGCACCGTTCCCACAGCAGCTGAAAAAGACTCTCATGCCTGTCTCAAACATAGGACACGCCAGCGGCTGCGTTTGCGATTCCCCGCAATGCGACAAGAAATCCACGCCCCTTGAGAGCAAGAACAGCAGAGCAGGGGACCGACGAACAGCCGCAGCAGCAGGCAAAGATGACGATGGCGCCGGTTATCCGGATGGCGCCAGCTGCCAAGAAGAAGAAGAAGAAGAAGAAGAGCGCCCGTCAAACCCGGTTCAGCGATGCATTTTCCATGGTGAAAAAACGAGGTTGTTTCTCCCTCGTTCCTCGATCTACCTCCGCGGTGAATCCCTTTTTCCTTTCATCCGGCAGCAGAGCTTCCGTTAAACCTGCTCCCGCTGCATTTCGTCGATCAGTTCCAGGCGGACTTTTTCCACACGGCGGCGGCTGGCTTCCAGCACGGTGACGCGGACCTGTTCAATGGTGATCGACTCGCCCACCATGGGAATGCGGCCGAGCTGCTCCATGACCAGACCGGCGATGGTGTCAAAGTCGTTGGTCTCGGCCAGGTTCAGCCCCAGCCGTTCGTTGATGTCGTCGAGATGGGTGCGGCCGTCGACGACGCTGGTCCGCTCGTCGACCACCTGGATCTCGTCATCTTCTTCATCATCGGTTTCGTCGATGATATCGCCGACGATTTCCTCCAGGACGTCTTCAATGGTCACCACGCCGGCCGTGCTGCCGTATTCATCAATCACGATCGCCATGTGCACGCGCGTGTTACGGAACTCCTGCAGCAATTCGTCGAGATGTTTGGTCGCCGGAATCTTCCACGCTTCGCGCAAAATGGCGGGCAGGCTGCGGGCCGAATGATCGGGATCGGCCAGTACGGGCAGCAAGTCTTTGGCGTAAAGAATGCCGACAATGTTATCCAGCGTTTCTTCGTAAACGGGGATCCGCGTGCGGCCAACCTCGGTCACAAAGGCGACCATTTCATCCCACGGCATATCCACTTGAATGGCGTCGATATCGGTCCGCGAGGTCATGATATCCGACACATCGTCGTCGCTGAGCTCCATCACCCCTTCGATCATGTCGCGGGCGTCGGCCTCTAGCAGGCCTTCCCGTTCGCCAGCGCTGACCATACTGAGGATCTCGTCTTCAAAAGCTTCTTCTTCGTCGTCTTCTTCGGCATGGCGCCCCGCCAGCCGACGGCTTAACTGGCCGACGAAGTTCACGCCGATGGAAAACGGCCACACAAAAAAGCCGATCACCAGCCAGATCCGCCAGGTGTGGTACAGAAACGGAGCCGACCAGAACTTGACGACCGCCAGCGGAATCCAGTGGGTCACCGCCAGCAGGCCGACCGTGGCCGCACCAAACAACAGCCCGACCGATGTCCAGTCCAGCGGATCCGGCAGGCGGCCGGTCGCCTGCGACCAGAACACGCCGCCGATAATCGCGGCGGTGGTCGCCGCCAGCTGCAGGCTCTCGGCGCCTTCGGCCAGACGCTCGTAGTGGTCGAGCACGTCCCCGAAAAAGTCCAGGCGTTTCCGCCGCAGGCAGTACTCTTCCAGTTCGCCGGCGGAGAATTCCCGCAGCACCTTGGCGCCCAGGGCGGACCAGGCGGCGATCACCAGGGCGGCGATCCAGATCGCCAGCAACGTATCAGGGGCGAACGTCACGGCTGACTCTCCCCGGCGGGCAGAGCGCCCGGCGGTTCAAGGTCGGTGGACGGGAAACGCCGCTTCGGCCGGGATCGGCGTATCGGTCGGGAGCGGCTGGGGGCCGCTAACATTCTCCTGGTCATGGTCAACTTATTCTTGCGGTTCAGGAAGCGACGGGAGACAAACTCCCAGCGCGGCTAAATAGTGCGATTCGGCGGCGCGCATCGCTTGCCGTTCCGCCGGAGAATGGTCATCGTGTCCGACCAGATGCAACGCCCCGTGCACCACGTAAAGCAGCAGTTCATGGGCCCAGGGGATCTGCAGGTCGGCCGCGCTGGACTGGGCCGTATCGACGCTGACGATAATCTCCCCTTCCAGGTGTTCCCCTTGCCGGTCGAACAGGAAGCTCAGCACGTCGGTCGGGTAGTCGTGCTCAAGGTGTTCCCGGTTCAGCACATGCATGGCGGGATCGTCGACAATCGCCAGACTCACGGCGCCTGTCCTGACGCCCGCTTCGTGCAGCACCAGTCGCAGCCCTTCGAGGAGCGGGCGTTCCTCGACCGGGAGCCGGGTTTGCCGGTTTGTACAGTCGAGTTCCAAGGGGGGAGACGAGCTTGCGTTCATGCCGATTGCGGTTTTGCCGGGTACTTCACGCGACCATGATAGACGGCCGTCAATGATTTTATCAGGCTTTGCTGGACGGTGTGAAGCTCTTTCAGCGTGAGAGCGCTTTCATCGAACTGCCCATCGAGCAGGCGTTTCATAGCGATATCGTTGACCAGGCTTTCAATGCGGGCCGGGCCCGGATCGACCAGCGTGCGACAGGCGCTTTCGACCGCGTCGGTCAGCATCATCACGGCCGCTTCACGGGTCTGCGGTTTGGGACCCGGATAGCGGAACGAGGATTCGTCGAGCGTCTTGGCGTCGGGATCAGCCTCGACCTTGCGGGCCGCCTGGACGTAAAAATACTCCACCAGCGTGGTGCCATGATGCTGTTCGATAAAGTCAATAATGCACTCGGGCAGGCCGTTCTGGCGGGCCAGTTCGGCGCCGTCTTTGACATGGGCGATGATCACCAGGGTGCTCATGGCCGGGGCGAGCGTATCGTGGCGGTTGGCCCCGTCGGATTGATTTTCGACAAAGTAACCAGGCTTGAGCATTTTGCCAATATCGTGGAAGTAAGCGCCCACGCGCACCAGCAAACCGTTGGCGCCGATCGACTCGGCCGCTGCTTCGCCGATCGAAGCCACGTTGATGGAATGGTTATAGGTGCCCGGCGCCCGGCGGACCAGTTCCTGCAGCAGGGGGTGCGACTGGTCCCCCAGCTCAAGCAGGCTGAGGTCGGTCTGGAAATCCAGCAGTTTCTCAAAGAACGGCAGCAGACCCGCCATCAGCACGCTCGCCACCAGCGCCGAAAAAGCATACCAGGCGGCGTTCAGCAGCAGCGACTGCGTAAACGGCTGGCCGACCAGAATCTCTACGCCCACGGCCGTAGCGAACGCCACCAGCGCGGACCAGAGTCCGGCAAAAATCAAACGGGTGCGGGTGCGGATCCGCTGCGCGACGACAATCGAAGCCGCCACGGCGGAGACAAAAATCACAAACTCGCCCAGCCCGGCTCCCAGCGAAAGGACCACCACCAAAGACACGGCCGAGGCCAGCAGCAGCGCCAGATCCTGCCGGTAGGCGATGGCGATCGTCATCCCGAACAGCAGAATGGGAATCAGCTCCACCCGCCACTGGTCGCGGGCCGCCTGCCAGGCGAAGGCCACCGTCAGCACCACATAGGCCAGCAAGGTCAAAAACCGCCACAAGTCGGTGAGCAGGCGTCGGTCCCGATAGAACAGATACACGCCGCACAGCAGATAGAGCGCGGCGTACATGCCAAACTCCGCCAGCGTGCGGGCCACAATATCGGTCCATGACTGATGGGCGACGACGGCCTCGTGTTCTTTCCGCAGCAACAGCAGGTTGGCGGCCGTTAAAGGCCGGTGCGCTTCGATACCGGCCAGGGCGTCGCCGACCGCATAACTGACCATGACATCTTTCACTTCGGCGGCGGCTTCCGCCTGCTTTTCCGCCGTGGTCGTCTGGTCGTAAACGAGCGTCGGCTTGAGTCGCTGGTGCAGCCAGACATAAAGGCGTTTGGCGATGGAGTCCCGTTCATGGTCCGTCATGGTGAGCGAGGATAACTCGGCCGCCAGTTTGGCTTCCAACCGGCCGCCGACTTCGCCGATGCGCACTTCAGAAACGGGCGTCAGCCGGGCCGCCGCCACGTCGCCGACCGGGTGCGTCATGATCAGCGTCTGGTTCCCGTCCGCCATGTTGTGCGTCAGGTTGGTAAGGAGACCTTTATCTTCGTGATCCTGCAGGGCGTTTGCGAGCGCCTTTCGCAGCACGGCGATATTCGCGCTTTCGCCGCCTTCCTTGCTGGCGAACACGGCCTGCATCTCAGCGAAGGCCGCCTGGCTGACTTCCTCGCTGACCGGACCGTTCGGCCCCGGCGCGAAAAACTCGCGCCAGACCGCCTGGTCCACGCTGCCAAAGTCCTCGACCTTGGTCACCTGCAGCACCCGATCAATCAGGGCGTTCTGCAGCTGCACCAGCTGGCTGGGATCATTCGTGTAATAAGTGATAACCTCGGCGATCGCCTTTTCCCGGGCGCGATCGGTGGCGGTCACATCCTTCACTTCAAAGGAAGTGCTGGCCGTGAGCTTGCGGTCCGGTACATACCGCGTGCGATAAGAAAACGCCGGCTGCCAGCCTCCTGTCGCCGCAAACATGCAGACCGCAGCCCCCAGGCAGATGGCCGCGCGCAACAACACATCGGGACGCCGCACGCTTCGAAAAGCCCGGGCGATCTGGCCCGGAGGAAGCTCCAGGGCCGAGCGAGCACGTTTATAGCTACCCGTGGTAGACATGGGGGCCGTTATTGGCTCGCGGGAGGGTTAGAAGGGGTCTCGTAAGCGTTAACGATCTCCTGGACCAGCCGATGCCGGACAATATCCGACGTGGTCAGCCGCACGACCGCGACGCCTTGGATGGGCGCCAGGCGGGTCAAGGCATCGATCAGGCCGGAACGCGAATTGGGCGGCAGGTCGATCTGCGTCGGATCGCCCGAGACGACCATTTTGGAGCCTTCCCCCATCCGGGTGAGGAACATTTTCATCTGGGCGACGGTCGTGTTTTGCGCCTCGTCGAGAATCACAAACGCATCGTTTAACGTACGGCCGCGCATGTAGGCCAGCGGCGCCACCTCGATCACTTGCTGCTCCATACACAGCTTGATCTCGTCGTAATCGACCATCTCATGCAGGGCGTCCAGCAGGGGCCGCAGGTACGGATTGATCTTCGCCTGCAGGTCGCCGGGCAGGAACCCTAAACTTTCGCCCGCTTCGACCGCGGGCCGCACGAGCACAATCTTGCGAATCTGATGATGCTTGAGCGCTTCGACCGCCAGGGCCACCGCCAGATAGGTTTTGCCCGTTCCGGCCGGTCCCACGGCGACGATCACGTCGTGCTTGCGGATCGCCTCGGCATAGGCCGCCTGGCCGGGAGTGCGGGGACGAATCTGTTTGATCGAATTGACAATGTCGATCGGGGTGAGCGGGCGCAGACTTTCGTCGCCGGTCGCCATCGCCAGAGCGAGAGCCACATCGTCGGGAGCCACCAGTCCACGCCGCAGCACCAGCCCTTTGAGTTGTTCAAGGACTTGCACGGCCTGCGCCACTTTGGCGTCGTCGCCGGCGACTCTGATCGCGCCGTCTCGATGCGTAATGTTTACGCCGAGAGTTTCGCGGATCACCCGCAGATGCTGGTCGCGAGGACCAAACAGCGGTAAGGCCAGCTGAGGCTGTTCGAGAGAAATTGTAGTTTCGGACATTCAATTCGGCGCCGTTGAAGCACCGCGTCAGTTTTAAGCAACCGCCCTGGAGTGAATGACCACATTGGGTTCGAAGAGGTTCGGCCTGCGCCGACGGTTCGCCGCCAGGGCAGCTGGCCAACAACGCCAGCTATCTCAACTATACCTGAACTCTCGACCCGGCGGCCAGACGCCACTTGCCACATGCATGCAACCAGTTGCCATACATGGGTTTATAATTTTCGCTGAAACTCCGCACAAGAGGGAAATTCTGGCGCCCCTGGCAGTTTCCGCGTCGCCGTCTGGCTTGCGCGTCTTTCAGCAGGATAGCCTGCTTCGGCCAAGAAGGCCGCTGGGGAGGCGATTTTCTCGGCGAACTCTCTACGCTCCGGCCGCAAAACCGGTTCGCCAGTCCGCCGCCAGTCAGTGGCCTGGCGGCGGGCGATCACTCTTTCTTGGGCGCCATCACACGCACGGTCAGCGGTCGACTGGGAAGCGTAACGAGCGTATTGGGCCGCTCTTTGCTGTCGGCCTCTTTAGAGAAGGGAACCTGTGCCTGGCCTTCGACATGCAGCGTGTAATCGCCGGGAGTCGTATTGGCCTGGACGCTAATCGTCGCCTTGATTTGCCGGTCGCTGCCGGAGAACTTGCCGTTCGCCATTTTGAACTGTCCGGGAAAGGAGAGCGGCAGCACGGTGACGTCGGCGGTGAAGTCCGACCACCGACGATTCAGAACCAGGTTCGCTTCCAGGGACTCGCCAGCCGTGACTTCGATCATTTCCGGTTCAAACGCCACGGCGAACGGGGCCGAATCGCGGACGGCCATCACCAGCTCACGCGTGGGGCGGCTGGAGTTCAGCGTGCTGCCCCAGATCTTGGCATAGCTGCGGGCGTTCCGCGTGAACGACTGCTCCTCGTGCTGCCCGACGGCGACCAGGCGAATGGGGCCGGTAAAATCGGCCGCGTCGTCGTCGGACCAGAGCACCATCGCCCCGCGGGAGTTGTTGACCAGATGTGTCGGCGCCGCATGCACGCCCGGCGGCAAGTCCTCGGCCGTAATGGTGATGGGGCCGTTGTACCCGTCGCGCTGATGGACCACCACATCCAGCCGCACCGCTCCGCCGCGCCACAGGACCACTCCATGCGGCTGCGGGTTCGCATGCGGCGTAACAGCCACAAAGAAATCGGGCTCCGGCTTTTTCAGCGTCAGCACGTACTGGTAGCGCGGGCCGCCCCGCTGGTAACGATCCTGCACCAGCACCTTGTACTTCCGCTTCGGCTGCAGGCTGATCATCCCGACCGGATCGCGCAGATGCCCGTCGAAGTCGTTCAAGCGAATGCCAAAGTCGTCGATATCCAGCACGCGGTTCTCTTTGTCGTCGACGATCACGCAATACGGATCGCCGCGGCCGTTGATCCGCTCGCAGTACACATCGACGGCGTAGTCGCCCTTTTCTTCCACCTCAAACTCAAACCAGTCGGCGTCGCGCGGCTGGTCAAAGCGGCCGCTGACCGCCGCCGGGATCGTCAGCGGTTGCGCTTCCCCGGCCGTATCGTTCGGCTCCGCTTCAACCGCCGTCGGCATGTCCACGACCAGCACTGGGTGCGCCCCGATTGCGGTCGGATCGTCCAGCCGGGTCTGCATGCCAGTCAGCGTACAGGTGGCCGCCGTCGGCAGGACGGTGTGGTCGGTCGGATGTTCGATAAAACGGTAGTCGCCCTGCAGGTCGGACGGAACCTGCAGCAGGTACGTGCGTGCCTCCCACGGCAGTTCGGCCGACGCACTGTCATCGACCGCAAAAGCAGCCGGACGGGACTGCGGCCCCAGGTTGCGGCCGATGGCGGTCATTTCGACCGACTGGCCCGCCTGGACGACGCGCGGAGAAACCTGGTCAACCGACGGATGATCGGTCACGACCAGCCGGTAAGGAAAGCCGCCGCGGAACGACAGGTCGTGGACTTCGGCGTAGTAGTCGCCCGCGATCGGGGCCGCAAAGTCGATCAGCGGATCGCGCCCGTTATAGTCGCTGCTGCTGGCCAGCTGGCGGCCGTCGGCGCTGGTGAGGGTCAGCACGGCGTCCATGATGGAGTCGAGCTTGCCGGCCTGGCAGTCGATGACGACCCGCTGGCCCTGGGTCAGCGGGAAGCGGAACACGTCCTGGTTGTTGGAATCCGAGCGGCAGGCGACGGCCGTATTCACGGCGATCGGCTGGGCCGTGGCGAGGTCGTTGTTCTTCTCTATCTCTTCCGTTTCCACCAGGCCGTGCGAGACGGCGAACAGCCGCGGATTGCTCACGCCCCAGCGGCCGACCAGTCGCACGTCGTAAACGCCCGGCGGGGTGTCGGCGGCGATGGCGATCGTAAATTCTTTCTCCTTGCCGGCAACCGGCGTCGCCGTCAGGCCGGGGTGATCGAACAGCAAAGTGTCGACCCCTTCCAGATCAGCGCCGGCGATCTCGGCCAGCACGGTCCCTCCGGCCGCACCGCTCAAAGGCGTCAAGCGATCAAACCGCAGCGCAGGCAACTCGGCCAAGGCGACCGCAGCCAGCAGCAGGACCAGGCAACCAGCGGAGAGCAGACGTAAAAGATGAAACATCAAACCAGCCTGACAAGAGACGGCAAGGTGAAGGACAACAGAAGGATGGGCGGCAAGGCCAGCGGACGCAGTATTACAGCAGTTCGGCGATCGGCTTGCCTTCGGCCAGGATCGACAAGGGTCGCTGGGCCTGATCGTAGAAGGCGTGTTTGTAGTCGATACCCAGGGCATGATACATGGTCGACAGCACGCAACCGGGCGTCGCGGCCGCGGTGGCGGGGAACTCGCCGTTGTCGTTGGTCGAGCCGATCACCTGACCCATTTTCAGACCGCCGCCGGCGTACACCACGCTCATGGCGCCGGGCCAGTGGTCGCGACCGGCGTTGCCGTTGATGCGCGGCGTGCGGCCGAATTCGCCCATCGCCATCACCAGCACGTCGTCCTGCAGGCCCCGGTCGTGCAGGTCGTTGACCAGGGCGGTCAAGGCGCTATCGAACTGCGGCAGCAAGCGGGTTTTCAGCTGCTTGAAGTTATCGCCATGCGTATCCCAGCCGCCGCCGGCCTGGACCGTCACATAGGTGACGCCCGCCTCGACCAGTCGCCGGGCAAGCAGGCAGCTTTGGCCCAGGTCGTTCCGTCCGTACTGTTCGCGCAGGTCGTCTGCTTCCTGATTGATGTCGAACGCCTTGACCGCCTTGTCGCTGGTGACCATATGCATGGCGTCCTTGTAGAAGGTATCCAGCCCTTCCATGTCGCCCGCCAGATCGATATCCCGGCGAATGGTGTCCAGCTGCGAAAGCAGGTTCCTGCGGCGGCCCAGTCGCGGCAGATCGACCTGGCCGGGCAGCTTCAGGTTCCGCACCTGGAAGCCGTCGGAGTTGGGATCGCTTTCCGGCGAGAACGGATTGTACGAGGCCCCCAGGTAGGCCGCTTTCCCCATGTTGATCGGCCGCGGCAGATTCACGTAAGCCGGCAGGGCGGCGTCGTTCGCCCCCAGCATTTTGGCGACCACGCTGCCGCAGGAAGGGAAGATGTTGGTGTTGATCTCAATCGCCGGTTCATAGCCGGTCAGCATCCATTGCGAGCCCATGCCGTGGCCCGCGTTGGTGTGGTAGGCCGAGCGGACAATCGCCAGCTTGTCCATAATTTTCGACTGCAGCGGCAGATGCTCGCTGATCTCAATGCCGGGTACGTTCGTGCGGATGGGACGAAACTCGCCGCGAATTTCGGCCGGAGCCTGGGGCTTGAGATCGTACATATCCAGATGGCTGGGACCGCCCGCCTGCCAGATCAGAATGACGGACTTCTTCGACGGCGTTTTCCCCTCAGCCGCCGCGGCGGCGTTATGCCGCAACAGTCCCGGCAGGCTCATGCCGCCCACCGCCAGACCGCCCACCTTGAGGAAGCTGCGACGCGACACGCCGTCGCAAGTGCGTTCCGATCGACCAAAAATATCAAGCATGGCGGCAAAGCCTTGTCACAGGAAACAGGAGGGCAAAGGGCAGGGCAGGGGAGTACGGAAGGAGCAATTCCGCTGAGGGACGCACCTTAATGGTTGAACATAAACTCTTTGGAATTCAGCACCGTCCACAGCACGTCTTCCAGGCCGCGTTGCGGGTTCTCTTCGCTGGCCAGGTAGGCGTCGATCGCCTTCGCTTCGGCGTCGGTCGGACGGCGGCTGTAGGCGGCCAGGTAGATCTCTTCCACAATCTCCTGCGGCGTCTTCTTGGCGGCCAGCAACGTGCTCAGCCGACTTTCGCGAGCGGTCAGTTTGTTCTCGATCTCGCCGGAGTTCGCCAGCAACAGCACCTGCGCCAGCGTGGCGCCGGCCGATCGCTCACACTCGCAACCGCTCACGCGGTTGGGCCGATCAAACGTATCCAGGAAGTAGGAGCCAAACCCTTCGTGCGGCAGGTCGACCGCCCGGGCGTCGTCGCTGATGTTGCCAAACCGGGTCTTCACGCCGCACGTCTGATCGACCGCATCGTGGAATACTTCCGCGATCATTCGCCGGGCGTAAAAGCGAGCATAGTTCTGGCGGTCCAGCGCGTTGGCCGGCGTCGGATCCGACGACAGCTGATATACGCGGCTGCTGACAATCGTGCGGATGATATGCTTCATATCGAACTTGTGTTCGACGAAATCCCGCGCCAAAGCGTCCAGCAGCTCCGGGTTCGACGGCGGGTTGGACGCCCTCAAGTCGTCGACCTGATGCACCAGACCACGACCCAGGAAATGCCCCCATAACCGGTTCACCAGGACGGTGGAAAAGTACGGGTTGTCGGGCTGCACCATCCAGTCGACCAGGGCATGCCGGGGGTCTTCTTCGGGCGTGAACTGGGCGTACTCGCCATTAAGGAACTTCGGCTCGGGCGTTTTCACGGTGAGTGGATTCTTCTCGCTGGTCGTCGGCTTGGAGGCGTTGTAATACGGCGGCGGCTGGCCAAAGCTCTTGCGGCCCAGCCGAGTGAAGAAGCCGGACAGTCCGTAATAATCTTCCTGGCTCCACTGTTCATAAGGATGATGGTGGCAACGGGCGCACTGCAGCCGCACGCCCAGGAAGACCTGCGCCGTATCGGCGGTCACCTGGTGCAACTGGTCGTCGCGCATTTGCCAGTACCAGTTGATGGCCGGCGCATCCGACCACTCGCCGGCCGCCGCCACCACGCCGCGGACCAGTTCGTCGTAAGGCCGATTCCGGGCGATCAGATCTTTGATCCAGTTATGGAACGCGTACGACGTCTGTTCGGCTCCGGCCAGCTTGGAGTTGCGCAGGATCACGCTCCAGCGAAGCGCGAAGAAAGCCGGATAGTCGGGCGATTCCAGCAGACGATCGATGGCCGCCAGACGCTTGTTCGGCGATTCGTCGTCGAGGAACGCTGTGGCCTCATCCACCGTCGGCAGGCGACCGCACAGGTCGACGGTCAGGCGCCGCAGGAAAGTGGAGTCGTCGCACACCGGAGACGGCGTGAGCCCCAGCCGGCCCCACTTCTGCGCGACCAGTTCATCCAGATAATTGTTTGGCGTAAAACCAGGAATCTTCGCCAGCGGTTCGCCATGCGGCACAATCGCACGGAACACGGCGATGCTTCCCATATAACGCGCCATCACGGCCGCTTCGCCGCTGTGGCCGGTGGCCGAGACAAGGCCCTGGACATTCACGGCGGCGACCGTATCCATGTTGCTGGAATACTCCGCCTGGCGGGTCACATCGCGGACAGAGCCGTCGCTGTACTCGGCCAGAATCGCCAGCTGCTGCGTTCCCTGGGCCTGCATGATGCGGTCGCCGGGAGAGACCGAGAGACCAACCACCCGGGGCGCTTCCGGCAGGGCGGGCGGGGCGCCGCGTGCAATCCAGGTGCGGACCATTTGATACGCTTCGCTGTCAGGACTGAACCGGGCTCCGCCGCCATGCGGCGTCAGGTTGGCCGCTTTGCGCAGAAGCAGGCTCTCATCGGGCGAGGCGGGAAAGATCCGTCGTCCTTTGGCCTGCCTGGCGATCGACTCATGATCGAACTCCTGGTCGAAGCCGAACAGCGACAGCTTGAAGCCGTTCTGCCCGCTGGCTTTGCCATGGCAACCGCCCGAGTTGCAGCCGAACCGACTCAGCAGCGGCTCAATATCGCTGCCGAAATCGACCGCCCGGCCGCTCTGCATGCCGGCGACCTGCACCGCGATCGTTGCCGTTTCTCCCGCGTGCTCGACCAGGATCTGCGTAGAGCCGTCCGCCAGCGGCGTGACATAACCGGCCGCATCGACAATCGCCACGTTGGCGTCGGTGCTGCGATACGTCGCCTGGCGGGTTGCATCGCGGTCGCCCGCTTCCACCTGGATCTGGCGCCGGGAAAAAGCATCGTCCAGACGGATCTCGGTTGGCGAAACGTGCAGCTCCGCACGCGCAACGGCCGTCCCGCCCAGACCGGCGAGCAGGAACGCCAGGGTGCGCGCCAGCAGACGTAGCGCCGGACGGACATCATGGCGCATTACAAGGCACGTTTGATTCAGCAGGAAGGCAGGCATGGCAGGCTCAAGGAGAAGAAGGTGGGCATGTATTATAGAATTCGCCCCCGCCGATGTCGAGATCGCGCAGCGATCGCCGTTAATTTCTCTTTTCGTGGAACAGGTTTTTAACCTGTTTTTTAATTATCGCATCAAGGACGGAATTCCTGGGAACGATGGCAGGTTGCAAACCTGGCCTGCCGTCGTTGCACGATGCGAGGCATGATGATCCCTCGCAGGATTGGGCGTTTTCTTTGTCGAATGCGGGCCAGACAGCAGCTACAATGCGGGCCGTCGCTCCTCCGGGACGGCTCTCTGTCCTGCTCCCTCTGTTTGTTTCCCGCCTGAGAGTTGGTTCTATGCTTCGTACGCTTGCCTGCTGGCTACTGCTTTTCCTTCCTGGCGCCGCGATCGCGGAGGATGGTTTTGTCTCCCTGTTTAATGGCCGCGATCTGACCGGCTGGCAGAACGTCAACTGCGCCCCGGGCACCTGGAGCGTGCGTGACGAGATGATCGTTTGCACCGGCAAGCCGACCGGCGTGCTGCGCACCGACAAACAGTACGAGAACTTCGTCCTGGAAATGGAATGGAAGCACTTGCACAAAGGCGGAAACGCCGGGCTGTTTGTCTGGAGCGACCCGCTGACCTCGGTCGGCGTGCCGTTTACCCGTTCCATCGAAGTGCAGATCCTCGACGGCCCCAATGGCGACTGGTATACGACCCACGGCGACGTGTTCGCCATCCACGGCGCCGTGATGACGCCTGACCGGCCGCACCCCAAAGGCATCATGCGCTGCCTGCCCAGCGAAGAACGGAGCAAGCCGGCCGGCGAATGGAACCACTACCGGGTCGAATGCAACAACGGCGTGGTGCAACTGGCCGTCAACGGCAAGGTCGTGTCGGGCGGCTCCGCCTGCAGCCCGCGGAAGGGTTATATCTGTCTGGAATCAGAAGGTTCCGAGGTGCATTTCCGCAATATCAAAATCAAAGAGCTGCCCTCCACCGGCGCCAAATTTGAAGAAACGGCCCCGCTGGCCGAAGGCTTTCGCCCGATGTACACCGGCGTCGACTTTACCGGCTGGCTGTTGCCGGAAGGCAGCAAAGGCCACTGGACCAGCAAGGACTGGGTCATCGACTACGACGGCCAGAGCGAAGCCGAAGGAGAAGAGAAGCACCTGTGGACGGAAAAAGAGTATCGCGACTTTGAAATGATCGGCGACTGGCGCTGGTCCGGCAAGCCCGTCAAAACGCCCCGCGCCGTGATCCTGCCCAACGGCGACTACGTGCTGGACGCCGACGGCAAACAGAAGACGGTCGAAGTCATGGATGCCGGCGACAGCGGCGTCTACCTGCGCGGCAACAACCGCAGCCAGGTCAACCTGTGGTGCTGGCCGATCGGATCGGGCGAGGTCTACGGCTATCGCAACAACCCGGCCATGCCGGCCGAAGTCCGCGCCGCCCTGACGCCGAAAATGGTCGCCGACAAACCGCTCGGCCAGTGGAATCGCTTCCGCATTCTGCTACGCGGCGATCGACTCACCGTCGACATCAACGGCCAGCGCGTGATCGAAAACGCCCAGCTCCCCGGCGTCCCCGAATCCGGCCGCATCGCCCTGCAGCACCACGGCGACAAGGTCCAGTTCGCCAACCTCTATATTAAAGAGCTGGAGTAAGACGACAGCGCCGCCTGAACAGGACGTCCCTCCCCCCCCGTTCTTAATCTTAATCTTACTCTTACTCTTAATCTTAATCCCCAGCGGGACGGCCCGATCCAGGCAGCCCGGTTCGCGCAACTGACGGACCGCAAGTGAGCGCAGGCCGTTCGGTTCGTCGCTCGAGAAAGGATTAAGATTAAGAGTAAGATTAAGATTAAGAAGAGGAAGAGGAAGAGGAGGAACGGGGGCGACGCCCTACCCGTTGTAAAACGCGTTGGCGGCGGCGACGCCGGAACCGGCTTTGAACACGTAGTTCTGCTCCGCCAGGATCTGCTCCAGGGCGGCCAGGAAGAGCAGCACATTCGCCGTTCGGGAAGAGTAGCCCATCAGGCCAATCCGCCAGACCTTCCCCTGGAAAGCGCCGAGTCCGCCGCCGATCTCAATGCCGAAGCGGGACAGCAAAGCTTTGCGCACCGTCGCATCGTCGACCCCCTGGGGAATGTGGACGGCGTTGAGCATCGGCAACTGGCGTCCTTCCTGGGCCGCGTAACCGATGCCCAGCGCGGCCAGGCCCGCTTTCAGGGCGAGGTGGTTCCGCATGTGCCGGGCGTAACAGGCGTCGAGGCCTTCTTCCAGCACAATCCGCAGCGCCTCGTACAAGGCGTACGACATGTTGATCGGGGCCGTGTGGTGGTACGCGCGTTTGTCGCCCCAGTAGTTGGCCAGCATCGAAACATCGAGATACCAGCTTTGCACCTTGGTCTTTCGGTTCTGGATCACCTCCATCGCCCTCGGTCCAAACGAAACGGGCGCCAGACCGGGCGGGCAGCCCAGGCATTTCTGCGTGCCTGAATAGATCGCATCGATCCCCCAGGCGTCGACTTCAACCGGCACGCCGCCCAGGGAGGTCACCGCATCGACCACCAGCAAGGCTCCGGCCGCATGCACGGCGGCGGCGATCTCTTCGATCGGCTGCCAGGCTCCGGTCGAGGTCTCCGCCATCACAATGCCAACAAGCTTCGGTTTGGCGGCCAGCACTTCCTGCAGGTCTTCCACCGTGAAGACTTCGCCCCAGGGCTTTTCGACCTTCAGCACATTCGCTCCCGCCCGGCCGGCCACATCGGCCATGCGTCCGCCGAACACGCCGTTGACGCAGATCGCGGCCACGTCGCCCGGTTCAATCAGGTTGACGATCGTCGCTTCCATACCGGCGGAACCGGTGCCGCTGACGGCGAACGTCATGCGGTTCTCGGTGCCGAACAGCCGCCGCAGCATCGCCTGCAGACCGTCCATCAACTGAAGATAATAAGGATCCAGATGCCCGACCGTCGGCGCGCCCAGCGCCTGCAGCACGCGCGGGTGGGTATCGCTGGGGCCGGGCCCCATAAGAATGCGAACCGGCGGATTCAAAACGGGAGCAATATCAGACACGGCGAGTTCCCCAGCGGCAGGCCGCCACCCAGGCGGACGGCAAACAGATGAAAATAAGACAACAGATCCCCAGGCGACCCCGTCGGCAGTCGTCGCCCGGCGGGTTCCTGCCTGTGAAGATAGCCAACTCGGTCGCGAAAGGAAATCGCCCGGCGTGCTGCGGCCGCTTCGCCGAGCGCGCAGGAACCGTGTCGCCGGTCGTTCCCTGACGGGCGGCTGCTTCGGTTCTCGCCAGCCCGATATCCGCTTACAATGTCAGCAGAAGATCGCCTTCCCCACGCCACATTCAACGGGCGGTCGCCGTTTCTTCCCTTTCGACGGATCTGTCCTTGTGCTTGCAGAACCAGGCTATACGCAGTTTGACCTTCACTTTGAAATCTTTGGTTTTCCGGTGAGGGTGCATCCCTGGTTCTGGGCGATGGGGCTCATTCTGGGCGCGTTGTCGGCCGAAGGAGCCGGTGAAGACATGAATATCGGGCTGATCGTTCTGATCTGGATGTCGGCCGTGTTCATGTCGATCGTGCTGCACGAGTTGGGCCATGCGGTACTGATGCGGCGGGCCGGCATGTCGCCCCATATTGTGCTGTACGCGATGGGCGGTCTGGCTGTCCCCGGCGATAGCTCCTATGGCTCGTCGTACTCGTCGTCGTCGTTTGGACGTCAACAAGGGCGTTCCTCGAAGTTCAACTGGGAGAAGATCTTCATCTCAGCCGCCGGCCCCGGCATTCAGCTGCTGTTCGCCCTGGCGCTGGCCGCGATTGTGTGGGCCGCCCATGGCAATCTGGTCTACGTGCGGCCGTTTTATGTAGTGGTGGTCGACATCGCCAATCCTTATCTGCTCGAAATGCTGGGCGCGCTGATGTTCATCAATACGCTCTGGCCGCTGCTTAACCTGCTGCCCGTTTTTCCGCTGGACGGCGGACAGATTGCGAGGGAGTTTTTCGTCGGAGCCGATCCCTGGAACGGCCTGCGGAACTCGCTCTGGCTATCGCTGGGCGTCGCCTGTGCGCTGGCCATATTCGCCCTTACGCGAGAGAACGGCATGTTCCAGATGTTTCTGTTCGCTTCGCTGGCCTTTAACAATTACCAGATGCTCCAGGCCGTCAACGGCGGCGGAGGCGGCCGTCCCTGGTGACGCGATCGTTTTGACAATGCCCCTCGCGGCAGTCTTTGAGCACCCGTCCCCCTTGGCCGTAATTAACCTCGGGCGACCTCCGGCAGAACCAGGCGACGCTATGCAACAGGAAACGCCCTCGCGACGGATCGTTTTACTGGGCGCCAGCAACGTGGCGAAGTCGATTTCGACCGCGGTGTCGGTCGCCCGCGAAGGCTTTCCGGGTCAGCTGGATCTGCTGGCGGCGATGGGTCACGGCCGGGCGTATACGCGCCACACCAGCGTGCTGGGACGCGGCCTGCCGGCGATCGTCAGCTGTTCTTTATGGAGCGACCTGGCAGCCCGACCGCCGGCGCCGACGACGGCGGTGGTCATGGATGTGGGGAACGACATCATCTTTGGAGCGACGACGGAAGAGGTCCTGGCGGGAGTGGAAACTTGCCTGGATCGCCTGGCGAAGGTCGACGCCCAGGTCACGGTGGTCGGTCTGCCGCTGGCTTCACTGGAGCGACTGGGACCCTGGCGATTCCAGCTGTTCCTGCGTCTGTTTTTTCCGTTCTCCCGGCTGGAGTATGCGGACGGAATGCAGACGGCCCGCGCGACGCATCAGCGGCTGAAACAACTGGCGGCGGACCAGGGTGCGACGTTCGTTCCCCAGCGCGGCGACTGGTATGGAGTGGATCCGATCCATCTTCGGCGCTCGTTTTGGTCGCCTGCGTGGAAAAATTTTTTTTCTTTTACAAGCGACGCGCCAGCGCAGCGCTGGGCGCTGGGATCACCGGGCCGCTTCCTGTACTTGCGGACGCGTTCGCCGGCCCTGCGGAAGTGGTGGAACTGGGAGCAGCGGGGCCTGCAGCCTTGCGGCCGGCTGGCGAGCGGGGTCGACCTTTCCTGGTACTAACGCCGTCTGGTGTCAGGTTCTGGCGCCGGCCCCGAGGGCCGATCCGGACAGGCTCCTTCGCGCCGCCAGCCGCCCTTGCCGCGAACGGCATTCGTAAACCTCAAAAAAAATGGGCGCGAACGCGCAAGCGTGCGCAGCGGACCGCTGGCCGCAACGCCTTGCGCCCTGTTGAAACGGGCCAAAACCGGCCCGTGCCTGGCTGGCCTGGCGCAGGAAGTGTCACAATGTGACACCATAAAAACCGCGACTTTCTGCAGCCCTTCGGCATGCGAGGCGGAACCAATTACCGTTCGCCCGGCAGGCAAAAAAACCACGTCTGCGACCGCGCCGACAGGCGGTCCAGTAAACGGCATTCGGCAAGGCCGCGCACAGGCCGCGGCAGCGCGTCCAATCGGCCTTGACGAGATGACGTTGTTCGCCAAGATTTATGCGGAAAACGTGTTGCATAAATTCCGATGATTCGTACAACTACATTGTTCAATCCAGGAATGATCGCTTGAAGTTGTTTGTCGCTTGACACTTTCAAGAAACAAACAACGCCGCTTGTGAGATCGTGCTCACAGGATCGAGCGTTCGGTTAAGTTCGGGGAGAGTTCGGCGGCCTGCTTTCGACTGTCGAAAACAGCCAGCCAAACTCACCGTGCTTTTTTAGGGAGGACCCACTGTGGCTAAGAAAAAAGCTGTGAAGAAGACCGCTGCCAAAAAGGCGGTCAAGAAGGCGCCGGCGAAGAAGGCCGTCAAGAAAACGGCCGCCAAGAAGTCGGTGAAAAAGTCGGTCAAAAAGACCGCCGCCAAAAAGTCGGTGAAGAAGGCGCCCGTCAAGAAAGCAGCGGTCAAGAAAACCGCCGCCAAAAAGTCGGTCAAGAAAGTCGCCGCCAAAAAGTCGGTCAAAAAGGCCGCCAAAAAGAAGACCGCGAAAAAGAAGTAAGCGTTTTCGACAAGGCAACAGCCACAGCCTGGTGGCCGATGCGACCCTTCCGGGTCGCAACCGTGCTGACGCTGGAACCAACGCGAAAACCACACTTCCGACCACAACGAGAAAGAGCCGCCTGATAACCTCAGGCGGCTCTAGCTTTTGCGTCCCTCAGCTTCGCCGCTGCGCACCCTAAAGGTCGACTACGGCTCCCAGGTACGCACCCGCCCAATCCAGGCGTTAATCTGCTCGCGCTTCATCTCAAACAGCCCGAACAGCACCAGGATGCACACCCCCAACGCCATCCCAAAAGCCCACCACGGCCACACATGCTCAATCGCCTGGGCGGCCCGCGACACCATGCTCAAAATGGCCAGCAGCACAAAGAACGACCCGTAATAGAGAAACGCCCTGACCTGCAGCATAATGCCGGCCAGCACGCCCGCCGCCGAGAGCCCCATGAGCACCATCGGCGGCCACAGCCGCAGCTCTTCGCCCGACAACATCAACTCCGCCGTCGAACTCAAATAGATCACCGAGATCGCACCATATCGCACGGCCGTCAGCAGCCCTCGTTCCAGACGATCCCGTTGCACCTGGGCCGCGATCAAAACCGAGATCGCCGGCGGAATCAGCCACAACTGCGGGTTCTGCCGCCAGTCAAATCCGCTCTCGCCCAGCACCAGCCATAACGCCAGGTTGCCTGCCGCACAGGCTGCCAGCGCACTGGCCAGCGAACGCCTGGTCGCCGCCAGTCCCACATAGACCAGGCCGGCCAGCAGCGCGACCAAAGGTCCACTCACCCCCAGCGATTCGTACGCCAGCGGATGCCCCGCCGGCAAAGCCCAGATCGCCGCCAAGGGAACCAACGGCAGCAAGCTGGCCGTCCGCTGCAGGGGCTCGCCCAGCACGACCAGCCCTCGCCTGCGGAACACCTCTCCCGCCCCCACTCCTAGTCCCGCCAGCAATAAAACGAGATACGGCCAGAAGGTCCGCACGACGCCGCCAAACCACTCCGGCGACGCCAAATAAAAGTGCGCAAACAGCAACCCGCCCACCAGCTGCGCCGCATACACGTACGCCATCCGCCACGGCATCCCGGTCGGGGTGAACATCTGCTTCCACGCTCCCTCCAGGTCGGTCGGCGCGTCGTCCGGCTGGTCGGTCGCTCTCTCTGACGCCAAGGCGGACCAGAGCAGCACTCCCATCAGCCCGCTTAGCGCCACGGCCACCACCGCCGTTTGCACGCCGTCGATGGGAGCTCCGGTGTATCCGACAACCTGGCCGAAGTACGCCGCCTCACAGGCCAGCACCCCCAGCAAAGCCGCAATCGCCGCCACGCAACATCCCCGCGCGGCTTCCATGAGCGAGTCCCGCCAGCCAGCCGCCGGAAACCACCTTCCGGCCCCCAGCGGAAAGGCGACCGCCAGCGCGCTGAGCACCACGAGAATACGAATGGCGCGGCTCAGCACAATCGCCGGCTCCCAGCCCGGCGGCATGTCAGCCCACGACACCAGCAACGCACTAAAGGTCGCCAAGAGCAGCGACAGTCGCTGCAGCCAGTCCCGTTGCTCTGCTTCCGCCTGAAACGCCAGTCCGGCCGCCGCCAGCACCGGCCCGAACGCCGCCAGCACCCGCACTTCGCGATCCGCAAAACCCAGGTCCGCCAGACTGCTCACCCCGGCGGCGATCAGCGCCAGCACCACGCTCATACCAGGCAGCCACTGGGCGACCTGCTGCAAACCCAGCGACGTTTCCGGCACGCCCAGCCGCGTTCCCCTGCGGGCCAGCTTCCCGCCCTGGCGCCATAGCCACCCGGTCAGCGCCCCATAAGCGCCCAGCAGAACGCCCACAGCGGCGAACGTCACCCGCACTGCCAGATCAGGCGTCATCCGGTTCAGCGGCCCCGCGTAAAAGTCCTCCGCCTTGTCCAGCAGCAACGCCGCCAGCACCAGGCCTGCCATATAAAGGCACGGCAACGCAAACCGCTGCCGTCGATCCCACAGCGCCAGCGTCAACAATGCGATCCAGGCCAGCCAGGCAAACCACGTCGCCCAGCCGCTGAAATCAAACACCCAGGGCGAAGAAAGATGCGACCGCACGACCGACGTCAGCAACAACCCGCCGCCCGACCAGACCAGCAGCAGCAAGCCGCCGCCGATCGCAGCCCACGGCGCCGCGCCGATCCCCAGGCACGCAGCGACGTCCGACTGTTGCCGCCGCACTTCCAGCCCTTCCCACCACAGGGCGACCATCATCGCCGCCGCCAGCATGAGCGACGCCAGGTTCAGCCAGCCCTGCTCCTGAATACTACTTGAAGCCAGCAGCAGAAAAACGCCCACCGGAGCCAGCAACCCCGAGACATACTCCAGGCGGCGCCACGGCGTGGACCAGCCCAGGCAGCAAAGCACCAGGACCGACCCCAACAGCATGCCGCCCGACCATTCCGGCCAGGGATCGCCGCCGAAGCCCGCCAGCGCCCAGCATACGGTCGCCCCGATCAACACGCCCGCACATTCACGGGCGGCCAGCACCCGCGCCGGATCTTCCTGCCGGCGGACCAGCGTCGCCCAGACCACGCTGGCGCCGCCGCCCGCCAGCCAGCAGGCCGTTAGCAGATGGTAACCCAGCCACGGAACGGACGGGAATCGCACCTGCAGGGCGGCTCCTCCCAGCCCGGCGAACAGCACCAGGACAGTCGGCAGCAGCCGTTCCCACTGCCAGCGAACACGCACCTGCCACAGCACCAGTCCCGCCGCCAGCAGCAACCCCAGCCAGGCCGGCCAAAGCCCAAGCGTCGCCAGATAACGATCGACCCGTTGCGGTTCCAGCAAGATCGAAGCAATCGCCAGCACCGGAGCCGCTGAGGCCAGCAGCAACGTCAGTCCCCGCTGGATCAAAAACGGCGCCCGTAGCCAGTGCGACGCCCGCTCGTCCCTTTCCCCCGTCCACCGCGCCAGGCCGAACCAGAGCCAACTGCTGCAGGCCAGCGCCACCACATTCGTATGCCAGCAGAGCACCTCCTTGACCGCCGGATTCAACGGGCTGTCCGCCATGTAAAGCAAGAAGCCCAGCGTCGCGCCGATCTGCCCCAGGACGGTCGCCCCCACTGCCAGGATCGGCTGGCGTTCCCGAATCGCAAACGCCCAGAACACGCCCGCCAGCAGCAGCAAAGGAGCCAGAAACGAAAGCTCCGGTCCCAGCCGGGCAAACAGTGTCCCCGCCAGCGGCCCGCCCAGCGTTTCCCCCGCCAGTCGCAGCAGCACGGTCGCGCCCGTAATCATCAGGATCGGTCCCACCGCCAGCACCAGGCTGAGCGTCGCCGCCGTCGGCGCGGCGCCGCGGAAGTCGGCCCGTTCGTTCAGCAAGCGGCAGCGTTGCAGCCATTCCTCCAGCCACTGTCGACCGCACACGGCCGCTGCGACCAGGACCGCAAAGCCTGCCAGCAGCCAGCGAAGCGTCGACGCCGCCGCGACTGCTTCGCTCGCCTGCGCCGCGCCCCACCAGGCGGCCGCTGCTCCCAGCAAACAGCCCCACACCACGACCGAAGTCGAACCCCTTTCCCAGCAGGCCACAACGGTCGCCGCCGCCAGCGCCAGGATCGCCCAGCCGGTAACCCCGCCAATCGCTTCCTGGGCAGCAAGGACGAACGTCTTCCCCAGCACTCCGACCGGCAACAAACTTCCCAGTTCGGCCAGCACCGCCGGTCCCGCCGACGCTATCGCCACAAACAACAGAAGCCCCACGCTTGCCGCCAGCAGCGCGCGGTCCACCGTGCCGCCCGCATCCGACAACAACCGTCGCGTCGCCTCCCAGCGTCTCAACCCCACACGCAGCAACGGCCAGAAAGCACACCACCCGGCTGACGCCAGCAGCACCCAGGCGGCAAAGTACAGGTCGAACAGTCGCCCGTTCCACGCCTCGTAATGCAAACCGACCGCCAGCAGCAACAGCCCGGCGCCCAGCGTCAACAGCGATTGAAAAACAGTGAAGAGCGCGCGACGATCGGCCGCGATCGCCGCCCCCAGCCAGACGAAGGCGATCCCCAGCGTATAGCCGCCCGCCATTCCATAATGCCCCTGCGGCAACCGACAGACGCCGACCAGCGCCAGGCCGCTGATCGCCATTGCCGAAACCAGCAACGGCCCCACAAACGGATCCGCCAGCACGGCCGGCCCGCGCAGCCGCTTGCTAACCAGCCAGCCGCCCGCCAGCAGCAAGGTCAACCCGGCATGCGCCATCGCCGCCAGCAACCAGGGATGCTCCGGCAGCAGCGTCGCCCAGGCCAGCCCCTCCCGCACCCAGGCGTTCCACACCAGCCCCTGCACCAGAGCCGCCAGCAACAACGCCGAGCCGCCCCACGTCAGCACCATCCGCCACTCGCGTCCATAACCGGGCAACGACCGGCGCAAGTCAATGAGCAGCCCCGCGCCACCGGCCAGCAACAGCCCCGCATCCAGCAGCAACAGCGGAGCAGCCCAGCCCGCTTCCTGCACGCCGGCCCGGAAGCCCGCCTGCACGGCCATCACCAGGCCGATCGCCAGCAGCCCGACTGCCGTCGCCAGATACTGCACGGCGTCCTCCGTGCGCCGCCATCGCCGCCACACAGCCGCCGCTCCCCAGACCGCCAATGCCAGCCCCGTCAGCACGGCGCCGCTGCGACCGCTGAGCAAACATTGCACCAGTCCCGCACCGGTCGTCCCTGCCAGTTCCAACTGGCCCGACGCCGCCGGCAGACCGGTCAACACGGCAAAAGTCAAACAGCCAAGCGCCGCCGGATGAAGCACCGGCAACCGGGCCAACACCGCCAGCGCGGACAACAGTAGAAAGTTGACGAGACCCACCGCCACGAGCAACTCGGGGCGCGGCCACGCCAGCGCGACGGTCCCCACCATCAGCATGCCGGCCAGCACTGCCGTGCTGGTCCCCAGCAGACGCTGCGTCGCCAGTCGCGGGCCGCGCGTGCGATTGTGCAATAGCAGGCCCGCCGCCAGCAGCACCGCCAAAGCCAGGCTGAGCGACGGCGCCAGCGAGGCCATCACGGCCGTCGTTTCCGGCGACTTCACCAGCAACAAACCCAAAGCCACGGCAAACGAAAATGTCCCCGTTCCCAGCAACAGATACAACTCGCCCGCCCTTCCCGCCGAGATCGCCCGCCACTTCTGCGCTCGGGCCAGCTGCCAGCCGCCCGCAACCAGAAACGCCGTCAGCGGCGGAGCCAGCAGCAACGTGGCGCCAAGAGTTGTCAGGGGTCCGCCCGCCAGGCGATTGATGAGCAACTGCCCCACCGACGGCCCCAGTATGGCCAGCCACAACCGCTGCCAGCCTTGCGGCATCAAAGCGCGGCTTGCCAGATAAACCATCCCGCCGAACGACAGTAAACCGATCGTTACCGCCGCCAGGTAAGCTGGATCCGTCAGCGGCCGCATCTGCTCCCCCGAACCCGCCAGCACGCTGGCCGCAAAAAAGTTCAGCGGCGCCAGCAGCGAACCAATCACCAGCACGCCCCGGCTGGTCGAACGCAAGTTCCACCGTCGCAGCGTATAAATCCCAGCGCCATGAATGGCGGCCGTCCCCAGCATGAACAGCAGCGCCGGAAAGTACGGAATGGCGGCGTTCAAGGTCGCCCGCAAACTGATCACCAGCCCGACCGCACTGCCCACAATCAACAGCCCGCTCAACAGCTCGCCCCAGCGGATGTTCTTCTCTTGCATGAACGTCTGCAGCAACTCCGCCAGCCGCAGTTGCCCTTGCTCCACGGCCGACCGCGACGGGACGGAGGGCTCGACGAACTCCACCTCCACGGGGCGATCCAGCGGATGGACGTTCGACGCCACAACCGGCGACAGATGCTCTACCGGCGGCGACGCCGGCTTGAATGGCGACGACAATCGCTCTGGCAAAGGACACGTGACAGGCGCATCTTCCGCGACGACTTCCGCGGGACGTGCGGGCGGTTGGGGCAGGGCAGGGGAGGCGACCGCTTCGGCCGACCGGGTCGACGGCTGCAGAACGGGCTCCGGAACGGGCTGGCATGTCAGTCGGGCGTGTTCGACCCGCAGCATCGCCATTAGTTCTTCCTGCTGGGAGTCGGCCAACCGCCCTTGCTCATGCAACCGCTGCAGTTGCCGCACAGTCGCCTGCAGATCCGACAGCAGTACTCCCCTCGACACGGGCGCAGAGCAATAAGGACACACACCGCCCGGCATCTGCGACTGGCGACCGCAATTCACACACTGCGGAATCCCGGGCCGCAGGTTATTGCCGTCCTGATGGAGTTTCCGCCCTAACCAGATGACAAACATCACCAGCAAATACACCAGCCCGCCCCCGACCGCCAGGCAGATTAATCCGGGAAAAAGCTCGAACAAGATTCTCATATGCACCCCCCCTGCGGCCATCGTCTCACTGCGGGAAAGAACAACCGACATCCGACGAACCCCATCGCCGGCGCTCGCTCTCCAGCCAATCGCGACAAACGCGATCCAGCCCGCCAGCTCCACCTAACGCAAGTTACGGGCCACTCAAGAAAGGGGGGGAATCAGGGCCATTTTGCGGCATTTCCGGACTGCACGGCCAACCCCCGTCCACATCATGCGCACAAGCATGCAAGAAATGCACGAACAAAAAAACGGCGTCGCGCAAAGGGGCGCGACGCCGTTGTTGTGTTGAGTGACGATTGGCGGCTTAATAGCCGAAGCCTTGATTGAGCAGGCCGGTGGCTTCGATGCGGCCGCCCTGGAAGGGTAACGCTGACAGATCGGTGTCACCGTCGGACTCCGGGCCGGGCGGGCTGTTATCCTGCGGCGGGTTCGGGTCCGCAGGGCCGGCTTGCGGTGGTCCTTGTGCGGGTCCTTGCTGCGGCTGCTGGCCGGGGGCGAGGGTCTGGTCGCGATCCTGAACCGAGGAGTCCAGCCGGTCGAAGTCGATGCCGGGCGACGCCGGCGGTCCACTGCCGCTGCCGGGCGGCATACCGGGATTCACACCGCCGTTCCCTTGCGGCGGACCTGATGGCGACGCTGGCGGCGGAGCCTGGCCGTTCGGGATCGGCCCGTTCTGGAACGTCCCGCCGGACAGCGATCCGTTCGGTCCGGGGCCGACGGACTGGCCCGCTTCGATCGTCGTTTCGACCAGGGCGATCTCGCAGCGTTTGAAGATCGCCAGGTTGTTCAGCTCGTTGCACTCGGCATACTCATCGAACGCGTCGACGGCCGCCACGACCGTATCAAAGGGGCAACGCTCATTGGCGTCGCCCATCGCCATGGAGGCGAACGGCAGGCCGATCTCCAGCGTATGCGTCGCGCCGGCGCACAGCTTGTCGACGCGAACGGTGGTCGTCGGGGCGAACTCGTCAATCTGCCCCAGCACGGCCACCAGCGACACGCGGAAGCCGATCAGATCGACCTTGCTGTTATTGAAGATGGTCACCGCATACAGCGGAGCCGCATCAGGCCCGCCGTCGCGGATCATCGCCAGGCTGACCAGCTGCAGATCGCCCAGTTCGGGACGCAGCACATGATCGCCAAAATAATCATGCACGATGACCGGCGCGCCGGAGACGACCCCGCCTCCGAAACGCTCCCAGTGGTTCTTGCGGAGCAGCAGGTCAATCACATGCCGGCAGTCAAACCGCTGTCCCTGGCGGATGCCAATCTGTGACACCGGCGCGACGCCTTGCTGCACCTGGACGCGCGTCTGCACGCCCAGCGACTGCGGATTCGGGCCGTTCCCGCCGCCCTGGGCCAGAGCGCTGACTCCGCAGGCGAGCGTCATCAGGCCCGTAGTGAACAGTGTAGGTAAGAGGATTCGCTTGAGCATAGAATTCTCGCTTGTGGTAGAAGTTGCAGGGAGCAGAGCCGAATCAGGTCCGCATGGTTTGACCGCGTCAGCCGAGGCAGAAAGTCGACTTTCGCTCCGCGAAAGTACGCGTCCTTTCACGGAGTGAAAGGCGACTGTCCGGCGAATTCCGTCAGAACGGAAGTTTCCCTCGCGTCCAACAGCCGACGTCCCGTCCCAAAAAAAAGCCCGTCAGCCGGAGCCGACGGGCCAGGAGTTCCCGAGGCGAGCGAAGGGCGGAAGCCGTTCGCCGCGAAGCGTCTACCAGCAACCCCAGTAGCGGACGACCGGGGTGTAGCAAGGCGTGTAAACCGGGGCGTAGCAGGTCGTGTGGTAAACCACGGGACGGTAGCAGTAGTAGCTCGTGTGGCTGTAACAGCCGTAACCGAAACCGCCGTAGCCGCCGTACCCGCCGTAACCGCCATAGCCGCAGTATCCAAAGTTGCGGAAGCAGGCTTCGATCGCGACGTCGCCTTCTTTCTCTTCGCCAGCGGCCCCGGCGAGCGAGTCAAAGTCCAGATCCGAGCTGGCGGCTTCGATGGAGATGTCCGCGTCCTGGATGGAATTCACATCAAGGCCGGAGAGCAGATCGTCGCCAGCGAAGGAGACCGAAGCCAGCAACATGCACGAAACCACAGCGAAAAGGAAATTCTTAACCATCGTAAAACTCCTGAGCAAGCGGCAGTAAAAGTTAGCAAGAGAAGCAAGCTGCCGGCTTTGGCCTCTCTGTTAGTCATGTCTCACTAACAATCCAAGCGAACGCCTGGCCGAAATGTTACGAAGGAAACAGAAAGTTTCCCCGGCGGAAAGAATGCCGGCAAAAACCAGCAAGCAGCGGCAGAGGTTCAAGACCAAAGACGACAGAACGGCAGATCGTCGTTTTGAAGAGGAGGATACGCCCGAACGCCGCTAATCGGCGGCTGCGGCGGCGGAGTGGGCCAGTTCGTTGGCGAGGTCGGGCGTCACCAGGGACTGCAGGCGCGGATGCAGGAAGATGCGCACCTGTTTGACATAATCGTCGAACTGCTTCTGGGCCAGCGTTTGCACCACCGGCGACACCTGTCCCAGCTCGCGGTAGAGGTCTTCCTTGGGATAGAAAATCTCCACGTTGAACTGCACTTCGAGTTTGACGGGCGGGGCGTCAAAAAGCACTTCATGCGGAGCGACCGGCTGGCCGATCCGTTCGCTTAACTGCAGGGCGAACTGCTCCGCACAGGCGACCAGCCAGGGGTACGGCCGGCGGGCCAGTTTCTGGTACGTGTCCGGCTGCTGGATAAAGTTGTACTGGGCCAGCCGCTTGTAAAGGCGCCGACGCGGACCAAAGAGTCCCGCCAGCAGTTCACCGGCAGGCGAGTCGCCGGCCACGGACTGCAGCTGGGCGATCATGGGCTGTTCAGTCAGGTGGAATAACGACTCCAGGTCAAGCTGCGTATGCAGTTCATAGAAGGCCCGCTGCAGCATGGCCGTGGCGCCGCGGACGGCGTGATGCCAGTAGACTTCGCTGAACATGACATACCGGGCGAAGACCATCATCTCGGCGGCGGTGCGGCCTTTTTCGCTCAGGGCCAGGCCGTCTCCCTGCTGGTTCAGGCAGAGCGCGCCGATCAATCGCGGCTCGTCGAAGTTCCGTCCATAAGGCACGCCTGCGTGCAGGCTGTCTCGCTGCAGGTAATCCATTTTGTCGATATCGATCGGGCCCGAGAGCAGGCTGTTCAGGATCCGCGACGCCTGATCCTGCGGCTTGCCATGCAGCAGGCTGGCCACCTGCGCCGGCGATACGGACCACTCCTGGTCGAGCAGTTCGGCCGGCTCGCCGTGCAGCAGGAAACGATCCGCAAACTGTTCATGCCGCGGCACGCCCGGCAGGCGCATGTCTTCCAGCGGGTGACAGAACGGCCAGTGCCCCAGGTCGTGCAGCAGGGCCGCCACGATCAGCTGCTCGCCCTGTTCGGCCGAGACAGCCTGGGCAAAACGTTCGTCGTGGGCCAGCTGTTTCAGGTACAGCAGGGCCATGCGATACACGCCGAGCGAATGCTCAAAGCGGGAATGGGTGGCGGCCGGATAAACCAGCGACACCAGGCCGAGCTGGCTGATGGAAGCCAGCCGATGAAACTCGGCCGTATCAATCAACCGCCGCACCCGGGGCGTGAGCGGGACGTCGATCTGATCGGGAATGCGGATCAACCGACGCCGGTCATCGAGCGCCTTGACTTCGGGAATCGACTCCACGCCTGCCATCAACCTTGCCTGCCTTTAGAATACCGGACCAAGCAGAATGACGCGCAGCAGCACGGTGATCAGCAGGTAAAAGCCAAAATGGACCAGCCCTATCAGGTAGTCAAAATCCAGCGTCACCAGCGCGGCGCCGCCGCCCAGCAGCACAAACGGCGGGGCCACAAACAGCAGCTGGTAAGTCGTTAAATCCGCGTTGTTAAACAGGTACCACTTGAGCAAAGCAAAGGCGCCCCAGATCCCGGCGTACAGCAGGGAGCAGATGCCAATCCGCATCCATAACGAACGGCCCGAGTGCGCGCCCAGTTCCGGATCACGCAGGGCGGCGTAACCGGCGTACACGGCCGGCGGAGCCAGCAGCACGGCGCCAATCGCCATGAGCCCCGTCAACCAGGTCGGCGGAGCGACGCCCGGCTCCAGTCCTTGCCGCAGGACGAAAGCGCCGATCAAAACGGCCAGCGAACCGATCCCAATGCCGACGAGCAGCGGGATCGAAATGGAAACGTCCTCGCGGAAAATGGGCTGCAGGACGGCCTTGCCGGTCGTCCCTTTGGGGCCAAACGTTTCCGGCGCATGGACTTTGACCTCTTCCATCTTTTCCGGAATCTGAATGACCGCTTTACATTTGGGGCACGGCCCCTTCTTGCCGGCGAACTGGTCGCTGACTTTGAAGCGAGCGTGGCAACCCGAGCATATCACTTGAATCGGCATAGGCGATGCAGTTCGAGAAGCACCCTCACGGCGATCATTGCCGGTGAAGGCTCCCACAGTAGAGAAAAGGCAACCAGACAATCTTCCGCCGCCGCGACCCCGTGATCGGGGCGACATCCGGCAGTTCTCTCGCGCCGCCGGACAAGTTTCTCGCGCTGCCAGGCAAGGTGCTGACGGCCGCAAAGGTTGTAGTTTCGCAGACGACCCGCTTTCGTCAAGCAGTCGACACGTCCCGGCGATTTTACCCGATCGACGATCGCCGGGCGGGGCGCCAGGAAACGTCCGCGAAATGGTGTTAAGATAAACGCCGCCTGATCTTCGGGCATTCCTTTTTCATCTGCTGTTTACTGCGGAGGCGATACTGGTGAGAAAACTTCCCTGGGTAATGTTGCTGGCGGCCGGACTATTCCTGGGCGCTCGCCCTGCGCCGATCCTCGCCCAGCCGGGCCAAGAGGCGCCGGCTGCTGCGGCGACCGTCCGCGTGGCCGTGTTCGATGTCGACGCCACGCCGCCGGTCGGATCGGAAATGGCGTACGACACGGTCCGAAAGCTGGATGAAATGACGCTCCGTTGTCGCGGGATCGTGCTGCTGGGAGCCGACAAGCCGATCGTGCTGTGCGCGGTCGACTGGATCGGCATCGCCAACGGCGGCCACGACGCTTTCTGCCAGGCTCTGGCCGACGCCGCTGAGACCACGCCCGACCGGGTCGCCGTGCACGCCTTGCATCAGCACGATGCGCCGGGCTGCGACTTTACGGCCGAACGTTTGATCCGCGAGATGGGCCTGTCCGGCTTCGGTCGCTTCCAGGGCGACTTCCATCGCGAAGTCATCCAACGGACCGCCGACGCCATTCGCCAGGCCGTTCCTCACGCCCAGACGGCCACGCATTACGGCTGGGGAGTCGCCGAAGTCAAAAAGGTCGCCTCCAATCGGCGTCTGCTGGGAACCGACGGCCGCGTGCGGGCCACCCGCTATACGACCACCCGGGATCCGGCGCTGCGGGCGGAGCCCGAAGGGGTCATCGATCGGGAGTTGTCGCTGCTTTCCTTCTGGAACGAAGATCGCCCCCTGGCGCTGCTGAGCTATTACGCCTGCCATCCGCAAAGTTATTATCGCACGGGCGTGCCGAGCCCCGACTTCCCCGGCCTGGCCCGGTTTGTTCGCGGCCAGGACGTACCCGAGGCGCTGAGCGTGCACTTTAACGGAGCCGGCGGCAACATCGGCGCCGGCAAATATAACGACGGCAATAAAGAGAACCGCATGACGCTGGCCCTGCGCATGGCGACCGGGATGAAGCAGGCGTATGAAGCGACGGAGAAACGCCCGTTGACCGCCGACGCGATTGCCTGGCGGACGACGCCGGTGAAACTGCCGATCGCCGCGCATCTGGAAAAGAAGGCGCTGCTGGAAAAAGTCAAAACGGCTACGCCCCGGGGATACATCGCGGACGCCGATCAGCTGGCCTGGGTGCTGCACAGCGAAGCGGGGAACCAGATAGATATTGGCTTGCTGAGCGTGGGCGACGTCCGCGTGCTGCACATGCCGGGCGAGCTGTTCGTGGAGTACCAGCTGGCCGCCAAGGCAATGCGACCCGACCTGAACGTGGCGATGGCCGCCTATGGCGACTACGGCCCGGGTTATATCGGCACCGCGGTCGCCTATCCGCAGGGCGGATACGAAACCAGCACCCGGGCGACCGGCGTCGCTCCGGAGGCGGAAGCGATCCTGATGAAAGCGATGGAAACCCTGCTGGGGAAAGCCCCGGCGGAAACGTCCAAGTAACCGGCAAACATCGTCCGAGTTGGGCATTTGCGTCGAAAAATGACAAAGGAACCCTGCGCAGGGCGCCGCGACCGGCTCCCTGCGCCGCAGTATTTTCCGGCGCGGGATTTTTCCATTGCTTCGCGCAAGCAGGAAAGGGGGAGAGGTTTGTCCCGCTCCGTTTGCCCTGCCTAGTCCGCTGGGGCAGAGTCGCGAAACTGCTCGTCGTTTTCGCCCTTGAGCACAAAGGGTTCGCGGATGCCTCGCTTGCAAAGGCGGAGAATGGGGATCGTTCCATTGCCGACAGCAACAGCAACGTAGCGACCGTCGCGCGTGAGTGTGAAATCCATGGCCGACGAATTTGGCTCGCTGTGCTGAATCCTGCACAGTACTCTCTGCCCCTGCATATCCCATACGGAAAGAGCGCCATGCGATCCAGACGCGACCAGCAAGCGGCCATCTCCGGTAAATTTCAGCCTGTTGAATAGTTCACGGTGGCCGCGCAGCACTTTGAGCGTTGTTTTGTCCGAGCGGCGCACCAGCACGATTTCGCCCGTTGAACTGCCGACAGCGATGATCGCCCCGTCGGGACTGATCGCGACCGCCGTTGCGCTTGCTATTTCCCCAGCAGCGAAAGACTCAAGTTGGGGGCTGGCGGCATCGATCAGATACAATTTATTGTGCGATTTCACTACCAACCGGGAGAGCTGGGGGGTGATGTCGATTTGCATGGCGTTTCTGTCATATGTCGACCAGGTCGTATGCATGTTGCTCGCGGCATTCCATAAACATACTTCGCCATCGTCTCGCAAAGCGACCAGGGAGTTGTCATCGGCGCTTGCGGCGAAGTCGGCAGGATCTGAGTTTCCACCAGCGAGCACGCGATTTAAACCAAGGTCCCAGTGCGCCCCTGGGGCGCCGTTGTGCGCGGAGAACATTCCGACCTGGTTGCCCAGCATGCCGACCGCTAAACTGGACTCATCAAAAAACGCAACAAGGCGGGCAAAATTTTCACTCGTATTGAATTCGACGATGGGCGACTTGTCGGCCAGGCTCCACACCACGACGTTGCTGCCATAATCGACCGACGCCAATCGCTGCTCCGCGGCATCGAAGTCGACGTCGTGCACTCCATGGGTGTGCGGTCCGGCGTTGCGCAGCAACACTTTCGTCTGGTCGTTGTAGATCGATACGTCGATGCGACCCGCGAAAGCGTAAATGCCGTTTTTCGCGGCGCTGAGATGCTCTGCCTGCTGTAACCCCGAATCGATGCGTCGTGACATCACTTGCTGTTCCATGCTGCAAACCGCAGCGGAGCCTCCCCGGGATAGCGTGACTAATTCGGAGCCGTCGGCGTTAAAGCACATTTGGACAATGTCAGCGCCGGTTGCCACTTCGAATTTTGTCTCGCGTGTAGCAACGTCGATCAACTGCACCGTCTCGTCGCGGCTGACCGCGAGCAGTCCCGTGCTGGCTGCCAGTCGATCGCCCACGATCGAGAGCTTCTCCTGCAGAGCACCGGATGCAACACTCCAGATTTCCACCGGGCTTTTTACAAAGCTCACCGCCAGCGAATTGCTGTCGTCGAGGACAGCGATCCCGTTGATGTCGCCCGAAACACGCAACTGCTTGAGAACCGTGAAGGCCTGGGCATCGACAATGTCGATCACCGAGTCGTTTCTTGCAACCGCCAGGAAACGACCATCGGGACTGTAGCACCAATGATCGCAACGAAAGCGTCCCTTGGGAGTGACTCGCTTCAGCAGCTGCAGCGTTTTGACATCCCACAAGTACATCTGTCCCACCATGGTGCACATCGCCAGATGCTTTCCGTCGGGGGAGAAAGCCAGCTGGCCGCTCGAAATGAGATTACTTAAGAGTTCGGTGGCATGCCCCGTTTCCGTATCCCAGAAGATGAGGTTCGAGGAGATCGACGCCACAAATTTCCCCTCGGGGTGCGCGGCAAGACCGCGCACCTGATGGAAGTGCCGCAGTTTTACGTCACCCAGCACCGCGATCAGTTCAGGCGGATCTTTCGCGGCTTCGCCCGCTTCCGCCATGGGAAGTGCGGGCTGGCCAGGCGAACCTTCCCACTGATCAAACTGACTGGGCAGCCCGGCGAGCAGGCCCGCCGCGGTCATGCCCTGCAGCGACTCCCCTTGGGTGCGAACTAACATGTGCAAATGGTTCTGCAGTTCCGCGAGCGACCGTGCGTCCAGCGAATCCGCATCTTCCACCATCGCCCTCAGTTCCACCAGGCTCGCGGTTGCCAACGATTTCTCCGCAGGTTTGACGCTTTCCGGAACACTGGTCGCCGGAGCGGTGGTCGCCGGAGCGGTGGTCGCCGGAGCGGTGGTCGCCGGAACGCGAGTTTCGGCCAGGCCGGGCGGCGGCCCCTTTTCGTTTTTCGGAATGCTTTCGATCCGCAACACTTCATTCCCGCCGCGGACGATCGAAATTTTTGTGGGTTGGGGCTGCACCCTGGCTGTATCGCCGCCGGCGAGGCTGATTTCGTACGTGCCGCGGCGGAGTTGCACTTTTGTGCCGGAGTGGGAGTCAATGACCTTCACCACCTTGCCGTTCTTCTTCACCACCACCTGCACATGATGGTCGTTGAACTCAATTCGCAGATGCCCCGTATCCGTAGCGATATAGACCACGCCCAACGCGATCGTCAGACCCAGGATAGCGGCAACCGTCAGCGCCGCGATAAAAAGCGGCTTTCGTCGCTCCCGTCGCTGCGGCAGGACCCTGGTCGGCGCGATGCTGGGCATCCGGTTCGCTCGTGATCGCCGGGTGAGCGAATCGGCCTGCGGGGGACCGATGAACGTGGTCGCGAATTCAGCATCTGGTTCGAAGGCAGCGGTGTCGAGGAAGCAGTGCAAGGATTCGGCCAGTTCTTCCGCCGACGCAAACCGATCTGTCAGACGCTTCGCCATGGCCCGGCCGCAAATCGCGGCTAAATCCGCCGAGACATCCCGACGAACTTCTGCGAGCGGCGCCGGCTCGTCGCGGAGAATGCTGGCCAGCAACTGAGCCACATTGCCCTGATGCGGCAGGCTGCCCGATAACAATTCATAAAGGATCACGCCCAGCGCATAGACATCGGTCTGCGGGCCGATGGCGGGGGCATCGCCTTCGACTTGTTCGGGCGCCATGTAAGCGGGGGTTCCGACGATGGCGCCTGACTGCGTCAACCGCACATCTTCGGATTCGGAGCGACGGGCCAGCCCGAAATCCATAATGACCGGTTCGCCGCGTCGATTGATCATGATATTTGCCGGCTTCAGATCGCGGTGGACGACGCCATGTTGATGAGCTTCGGCGAGCGCGAGCGCTAGTTTTCTCGTCAAGTCTGCGGCGACCGTCTGCGACAGCGGTCCGCTTTCGCGCAAGCACTCGGCTAGCGATCGCCCTTCGATGTACGCCATCGAAAGGTAATGCACGCCGTCGACTTCCCCCACATCGTAAACCGGGCAGAGGTTGGGGTGATCGATGGTCGCCGCGGCTTTGGCCTCGCGCAAGAAACGTTCGAGTATCTGCGGATCATCGTGTTCGGCAAAGCGGGGAACCTTGAGCGCGACCTGCCGCTCCAGACGGGAGTCGTGGGCCAGGTAGACGGCGCCCATCCCGCCTTGCCCCAGCTTCTTTTCAATGCGGTACCGTCCGAATTCGCCCAACGGAAGATCGGCCGAATACAGACCGCCTGCAATGGCGTTTGTCGACGACTTGAGCGCATGGCTGGTATCAATCTGCGCTGTCGCCGGCAGAACGCTGGGCGCCGAGGGCGTCCACGCATGCAGTGCGGCGGCGTGCTGTGGGAATCGAGCCGCATAGTCGGCCATCCCAGGCGCGTCCCCATAGTGCAGACGAATCTCAAACTCCGCCTGGACAAGATCCAGCGCGACCTGTTCGCGGCCGCCCAACTCAGGATACTGGGCAAGGTAATCGTCGAGTGACGCGTGAGAGCCACAGCTCCAGCGTCGGTCGAGGTCAATCTTTACGAGTTCGATCAGCGCTGCCAATTGCCAATCGGCTGTGGCAATTCGCTGGCTGAATTCTTCCATTCGCCCTGGCTGCCACGTCGAGTCGAATTGCACCAACAGGGTTTCGACTTCGCGACGATGCTGGTCACCAAGACTCTCGAGCAGGGAATTCGCAGCAGGCATGGCGTTTTGTTCGGAAAATCAGAGTTAGCAGGCTAGAGAGTTCATTCGCCTCAAAGGCTGGATTGCGAAACCCGGGCGATTTGTTCCAGGAAAAGTCGGAAAGAATCGCTTTCAGGGACTCGTGTCGACCGAATCCGAATCTGCTTCTTTCTCAAGACGGGACTGGAGAAGGTGCAGCGCACGATAAATCGTCTGTCGCGATAGATTTAACGCCATGGAGATCTCTTTGACCGACGCCCCCTCCAGCCGCTGCCTCAAAATTTCTCCATGAACCGCCGGTAGACCGGCCAGCAAGCATTCGATGTGGTCAGCTAAAAAGACGCCGTCTTCCGGTGCGGGCTCGCGGGCTAGAAACGCCTGGGGCGCCTGCTCGGCGGAAATCTCCAGGGCGACGTCGCGTTTTGCCGCCGTATGAAAACGCCCCTTCGCCATCGCCTTGCGAAGCGTCAAGCAGACCAGCAGTCGCCAAAGCTGGTTGTTGCCATCGATTTTGAGGGAGCCTTCTTCCCGCCGTCGAAAAAACGTGCGAAACGCCGACTGCACAACATCTTCGCCGTCAACGCGGCCGGCCAGCTGCTTGCTCAGCCTGCGTTCCGCGAACCGAATCAGGCGTTTGGAATACCGCTCAAAGATTGCGACGGGCGTATCCTCATGCTGGCCTGCGAAAGCTTCGTGATTCATGGGGATCAAACGCGCCAGATCGCGGATACTGGAAAAAGCCAATAACCGCCTGTTGTCGTGCTGCGACAGGAAAGGCAGCACCTGCCTCTTTTGGGAACAATCGTCAAACCTATTTTTACCATAATCTTTGGTCGCGCGAAAACCAAATTTTCGTCCTCGTGCGGTCATCAGGCTCAAGCGAATTCCACCAGTGCCTGTTCCCGATCAGTTTGATTAATCAAGGCGGTCAAAAGGCTCGCCCGCTGCGGGTTGTCGGTCTGCCGTCGGGAACCAACGTTGGAAGGGCGGATGGCGCCGCGCAAACGCGGGCGGCGTGGTGAAGCCCGCGGGCGCCGTCAGGATCGTTATATACGGCCGATTCAGCGAGAAAACAGGAGTGCAGGACGGGAGCCTCTGGCCGGAGAATTTTCCGGGGAGCCGGATTTATCCATTGCTTCGCGCAAGCATGTTTTGATATTATGATTCCACTCACGAAAGGCGCCTCCGGCCTTTTACTCCATCGTTCACGCCTCCTTCGCGGCCGATGGACCAACCTGATTGACGCTTGCCTTCCGACTTGCCTGCCTGTTTTCCCGCCGTTTGAGAATTCCTCTCGCTCTGGAGTTGAAGATGCTGAATTTGCTGCCGCGTAACGTGCGCAACTGCGAAGGCGTTTCTCGTCGATCGTTTCTTCAGATCGGAGCACTGGCGGGACTGGGCGTTTCCCTGCCGCTGGCCCTGCAGCAGCGGTCTGCCGCGGCGGCTTCCGGTAAAGCAGCGAACGACACCAACTGCATTTTGATCTGGACCCGCGGCGGCACCAGCCATCACGATACGTTTGATCCCAAGCCGCTGGCGCCGGTCAGCGTGCGGGGCGAGTTCAACGCCATCTCCACCGCCACGCCCGGCGTGCACTTCACGGAGATCACCCCCAACATGGCGAAGGAGCAGAAACGCTTCGCGCTGCTCCGCGGCTGGAATCCGCAGAACGGCAGCCATGGCATGGCCGACCAGTGGGTCATGTCGGGCCGCAAATTCAACCAGGCCGTCCGCTATCCGACCTATGGCGCCGTGGTCAGCCATTACAAAGGCTTCAAGAACGCCATGCCGCCCTTTGTGCAACTGGGCACGCAGGTGGATCGTCGCTTTGGCGGGGGCAGCGCCGGCATCCTGGGGCAGGAACATAACCCCTTTGAAATGGACACCGATCCGAACGCCGCGCAGTTCACCGTCCGCGACATCACCCCGCCCAAAGGCGTCGGCATGGATCGGGTCGAACGCCGGCAGCGGATTCTGTCCCGCGTCGATTCGCTGCAGCAAACTGCGAACGTGCAGCCGGCCGCCTTCTCGGCGCTCGATGAACATTACCACGCCGCGTTTGACATGATCACCGATCCGATGACCAAAAAAGCGTTCGCCATGGAGGACGAAAGCGACCAGCTGCGCGACGCGTACGGCCGCCATCGCTTTGGCCAGAGCTGCCTGCTGGCCCGGCGCCTGGTGGAATCGGGCGTCCGCTTTGTCACGGTCACCGACGGCGGCTGGGACACACACGCCAACAACTTCAAGTCCCTCAAAGAGACGCGCATCCCGCCGATCGACCAGGCCCTGCCGCAGCTGCTGATCGACCTGGAGAACCGCGGCCTGCTGGATACGACCCTGGTCGTGTGGCTGACGGACTTTGGCCGTACGCCCAAGATCAATTCGGCCAGCGGACGCGACCACTGGGCGACCTCCGGTTTCGCCGTGATGGCGGGCGCCGGCGTGCCGGGCGGAGCCGTGCTGGGAGCGACCGACGCCGACGGCGGCACAGTGATCGAAAACGAGTACAACTCGTGCGACATCGCCACCACCATCTACATGAAGCTGGGCATCCCGCCGCACCTGATCGCCCACAGCCCCGACGGCCGCCCGATCCAGCTGATCGAAGGGAAACCGATCGCCGAGTGGATGTAACGGTCACGACGGTCTGCGGCCGCCATCTGATCCCGGCGGCTCGCAGCAGGATTGTACGCAGGCCCTGACGGCCCGCGCCAGGCCGGTTTCCGGCGCCATCTCTTTTTTCGCTCCGGCGACGTAACGTCGCCGGGCGGGCACGTTCCTCTGGCGAACGTTCCTCTTCCGCGCCGGCGTCTTCTTTCTCGTCGCGCTGGTCGCGCTTCGCTCACCGTCTGGGTCATGCTGTCGATGCCTGGCGCCCTGCGGCGGACCGATTTTCTCCCGTCAAAAAGACGGAAATTCTCGCTGCGATTCTCGGCATGCGCGTCTCTTCAGAACCGACGGCGACGCGGTTTCTCCCGCAATAGCAGGCCTGAAACGGCCTTCTCCCAGGATTGCCGCCGGCCCCACGGCGCGCCAACGGCGACTGCCGGTCAACCGGCCATTCTTGATCCGGGCGAATCGATTGGCGCAGACTTTGCTTCTCTTCTTCCTTTGTCCTGAAACAAATTGCTGAACAAGCAGACCGCGAATCTTTGCCCCTGTCCTTACAGAAAAAGACAGAAAAAGAGCGGAGTTCCGTCTGCACCGAGCGCGGCAGCTCCTCGCCAGGACGCCCGCTTCCCCCATTACGAAAGGTCCTCCGATGCGATACCTCTTTTTAAGTCTAGGGCTGATGTTGCTGGTCAGTGGATGCAACGAACCGATTGCGAATAAACCCGCGGATCGCGACAACACGGCCGTCAATGAACGCGACGCCGATGGCGATAACGCCACGCCATTTGACCAGTCCAACGATCAGGCCGATATCGATCTGGTTGCGAAGATCCGGGCGAACGTGCTGGAAATCGACGATCTGTCGACCAATGGCCGGAACGTCAAAATTATCACCAACGATGGCAATGTCGTGCTTCGCGGTCCGGTTGCTACGGCCGCTGAACGCACCGCCATTGAACAGGTCGCCAAAGACGCCGCCGGCGCCGACAAAGTGACCAGCCAGCTTGAAGTGGAAGCGGAGTAATTCACGCTTCCCCCAAACCCTGTCTGACTTGAATCTCCTGATAACATCCCTGAAAGTTAAAGGTTAATACGATGAATAACGAACATGATAAAGCTGTTTTTTGTATCGCCGAGAATCGTTTGAAAGCCCTGTCCATCCTCGATTCGCTGCGCAACAGCGGGTTTCTGGAATCGGAAATCTCCGTTGTGATGGCCCATGAAAATAGCGATGGCGAGATCGGCATCGAAGGCGGCAACAAAGCCCCTGAAGGCGCCACCACCGGAGCCGGCAGCGGACTGCTCGTCGGCGGAGCGCTCGGCTGGATGGCCGGCATCGGCGCCCTGGCCATTCCTGGACTGGGGCCATTCATTGCCGCGGGACCCATCATGGCGGCGCTCGGCGGGGCGGCGATCGGCTCGGCCGCTGGCGGCGTGACGGGCGGCCTCATCGGCATGGGCTTCTCCGAGTATGAAGCTAAACAGTACGAAACTTATCTGAGCGAAGGCAACGCCCTGATTTCCGTTTCCGTAGCCAACAGCGACGAAGTCAGCCGCGCCAAAGAAATCTTCGAGAACGCCGACGCCAGGCACATCTCGGTGCAGAGTGTCGTCGAAGCCGACCACAGCTAGTCAAAGTCGCGGGGCAGGGGCGACGCGTCCCGGCTGACACGCTTTGACACCAACTTTTGCGGAACGTTCGATCTCGGGATCGAGCGTTCCGTTTTCATTGCGTCCGCCCTTGCTCCTCATGGTCTTCATGCTCGTGAGGGGCGTCGTCGCCGAAGGCTTCCCGCTCGAAAGGATTATCGCGATAGAACCGCCGACGGCGGGTCCACACATAGACCGACGAAAGCAGATAGGCCGGCAACATGAACGGCCCCCAGCGTTCGAACTGGGCGACATGCACTCCTTCATGCTGGCGGACAAATTCCAGCGCCAGGCCCGTTTGTCCCAGGATTACGTGTCCCAGCGTCATTGCCGCAATGTTTTGATGATAAGAGATATGCTGCAGCATCCATTGCACGCCGCCTTCATAAAACTCCAGCGTGCGGCCGCGCACTCGCACCTTCGCTCCCAGGCAAAGCCCAAGCCCGCCAATCGTCAGCCCAATCAACGTATTGGGGGAAGCCCAAAGAAACCGCAAGGCAAGCAGCAGATAACGCATGACGGTTCCCTGGTGAGATAGCGAGAAGTGGGCGAAGGGGGAGGTAAGGAAGACAGGGACTTTTGTGGCAAGCTCCACCACGGGGGTTATTCCAGGCGCCAGTGCGCGGGAAACTCGACGGCGGGAAACTCGGCGGCGACGGCGGCCAGTTGCTCTCGCCAGTGACTGCGCGGGTAGCGATCCGACAGATGGAACAGCACCAGCCGCTCCGGTTGCAACGCGACCGCTATGCGGGCGACCTCGGTGGTGGTCATGTGGTAATTGGCCTCAGCCAGGGCGGCGTCGGCCGCGGCGTAATTGTTTTCGCACACAATCGTCTGGCAACCGGCCAGCATCGCCAACAGCGCGGCTTCGGTCGCGTCGTCCAGGCGAAAGTCGGTCAGGTACGCCAGGCTCTCGCCGGTCCGCTCGGTCAGCAGTTGTGCTCTCAGCTCGCCCAGGTTCCGCTCGCCTGTTCCGGTCGCCACTGGCGTGTCGTCAGGCAGGTCGCCTTTGAGCTGTTGCATCCAGGGACCCGGACGCAGGCCGAGCGCTGCGGCCTGTTCGGTATTGATATTGGACCGCGGCTTCTCCTGTACGCGGTACGCCATGCTTTCCACCCCATGCTGCAGCGGAAAGGCCTGCACGCAGATATCGGCCCGATCCCACACCAGGCCGGTCGAGGGCTGGTCGTCGATTTCGTGCGACGTGGCGAACTGTTCGCCCGTCTTGAAAGCAAACGTCCGCAGCCTGCCGCCGGTGAACTCGCTGACCAGAATCCGCCCCGGATGTCCGTCGACCAGATTCCAGGTAACGCCCTGCAGGCGATGCTGCATCACGCGGAGCGTATCCTGCGGCCCCACAATATGCAAAGGCGTGTCCGTACGATAGAAGCTGCGGCGCAGCAGCGAATCAAAGCCGCCAATATGATCGAAATGGTAGTGCGAAAAGAACACCGCATCGAGCGACTGCACGTCGGCTGTCGGCAAGCGATCAAGACAGCCCTCGCCGCAATCAAACAGCAGCCGGTGCATGGCCTTGCCCGTATCGACCGCCGCATACAGGGCGTTATCCCCGCCCGGAGGACCAAGCACCTCGAAACGGATGGCCATCAGTTTTTCCTTCCCTTGTTTCGTCCCGAAAGAATGTGAGAAGAGTCCGCATTGTACGGGACGAACGCAAGCCTGGAAGCATTTTGCGACCAGCAGCAAGAGGAACCGCAGGCGACGTCAGTTCTCGCCAAAAAATCGGCGGGGCGCCAAAAGGCGAATCGATTGCTGGGCCGGCCGCATGATGATGTGCTGGGCCGTGATTCCGGCCAGCACGTTCGGATCGGTCAAAAGGTAAAGCAGCTGCTCATCACTGACAGGCCGATCGTTCGACTGGTTCGCAAAGAAACGAAGGAGGGCGTCGTAGCGGCTGCAGGTCGTTTCAAAAATTTCGCTCGAAGCGTGCGTCGTGGTGCGGTACAGCTTCCGGTAGTCGTTCGTCGCCGCCAACGGCTGGCCGTCGGTCGCCCAGCGTAACGCCTGCTGGGTCGGCGATCGCTCAATCACCACCCGCTGGTCGTTCTCGCTGCCGACCAGGGTAATCAGGGCCGAGGCGGCCAGCGTTTCATTCTGCAGCATCTGCAGCGCCTCGTCAAAACCCGAGGCGTCTTCCAGCACCGTGCGCAAATACAACATCACCGGATAACCATCGGTCCGGGCGCCTTCGGGACTCATCACGGCGTTCAGCACCACGGCGAAGCCATTCCCCGACAGCCCTGTCACCGCCCCGATCGAACCGGGCCAGCCGGCGTTGGCGAACAACAGCTCGTTCCCCTGGGAAACGCGTATCAGGCAGCTGGCCCGGGCCAGCAGATCCTCCGGCCACCAGTCCATGTTCCGGGCGACCACGGGTCCCTCGGCCGTGGCCAGGGCAATGGTGGAGCAGCCCAGGGAGCCAATGGTCAGGTCGTAAGAAATATTGGCGATCAGCAGATCCCGCCAGTCGACGTCAAAGGTCCGGGCCAGGCCTTCAATCTCTTTCTGGAAGCGGTCGCCTGTCCGCTGCTGCACCAGGGGAATCGCCAGGCGGGCCATCTCGGGGACATCGGTCATCACCGACTGCAGCAGCTCGCGACCGCGCCGAATGGCCTCGGGCGGGGCGTCGGAAAACCGACGAAGCGGGGGCAAACGATGATCAATTTCCAGCGAAGGGCAATCAATCCACGGGGCAACCATGGCTTTCTCCTCAATCGTCAAGTGCAATGTGTTCGGTATTGTTCGCAGAAATCCCGTCCTGGGAAAGAGGGACTCCGTTCGCAGCAACTGAGAATCGAAGAAGAACCGCGCGGCCGCCGGCGACTTCCCCCGGCCAAATCCGCGCATCAGGTACGACACGGGCTGTTCGTCGCAAGTTCGACCTTCGCGGCAAAATTTGAGCCAGTTCCCCGCGTCCGCACTCCCTGGCGCGCGCCACAGGACGCCGTTTCTTCAGGCAGCAGGAATGCCGTCACGCAGAAAGGGGGGCTTTCGCGGTCTAAAAGAAGACCGACTGCGACTTGCTTTGCCAAAGGCGATGACGAAACCCGGCCGCGATTCCTTTATCGGCCAAATTCATCCAGCCGGCCGAATTCATCCAGCCGGCGAGCCTGGCGTAACCGGCGACTTTGACGCAGCCAGCGGTAGAGAGCCGCCGTGACCACGGGCTGGCGGAAAAGTTCCGAAGATTCAGCCGCCCCCAGGGCAATGGCCAGGTTCGCCGCATGCTCCGCTTCCCGCGGGGACAGATCCCGCTGCGCAAGCAGCTGCAACGCCTGGGTGCGATGGCGTACCGGTCGCTTGTGGTCCATCGCCAGATCGACCAGGCCGGATCGAAGCTCGGGCGAGTCCAGCCAGTCCGCCAGGGCGTTCGCTTCCCGCAATCGGGCCGAAGCCTCAGGGGCGCTTCCCAGCACCAGCCCCGGTTGCAAGGTGTCGTCCGCCTTTAGCAGGTCTAGCGCCCACTCGGACGCATGCCGCTTCAGCAGACGCAGCAGTTCGAACCGGGGACCTAAAGTCAGGTTCGGCAGCATCTCTTTCAACGCAATCTGCTGATCAACGGTCAGCGACTCGGCGTTCGTCAGCCAGCGGAGGAGCCAGCGTTGCTCTTCCGGACTGGCGTCTTCCAGCAAGCGGAGCCCCTGTTCCGTGCATACGGGCGACTGTCCATACGCCTGCATCAGCTCCCGGCTCACCGCGTACTTGCTGTCAGACATGGCGGAACGGAAGTAATCCATCCCCTTGTCGGGAGCAATGCGGGCCAGCGTTCCCAGGCGCCACAACCACGCAAGGAGCGGCGGCTCCAGCTGGGTTCCCTGCAGTTCCTGGCTGGAGACGCGAATATCCGGGCTGAAGCGGTAATCGAGCACCGCGGGCAAGGCGACCTCCGCCTGGGGACCAAGCGACGCCAGCAGTCGCAGCGCTCTTTGCCCCACGCGCAAGTCGCCCGTTTCGCGGTCCCGTTTCAGGATGGCTTCCAGCACGGGAACGGCCGACAGCTCGCAGCCGATCTGCCCCAGCAGATCCAGCCAGAACAACTCCGTCAGGCCCGCCTCGGCCGGTTCGCCGGACTGCAGCTTTCCCAGGCCGATCAACGCGAGACGATGCGTCTCGCCCCGAAAGACCATCAACAGACGCAGCAAGTCGGCCCGTTCGTCTTGAAGTTGACGCGTGCAATCGGCGAGGTAGTCGTCGGTTCGTTTTTTCGTCGTTTCGGCGATTTCTTTGATGATTACGGCGTTTTCTTCGGCGCTCGTGGCTTCGATTTCGTCAAACAGTTCAAGGACCTTCTCATCGGGTAATCCGTCCTTCATTTTGGCGACGAGTTCGTCGGACAATTGCGAGGAGCGCGATACCGCCGGATTACGACTTGCGGGATCCGGGGCAGGCCCTTCGAGTCGGGGAGGATTGGCCGCCAGCGCTCGCACCAGCTGCGGGACATCAGCCGAAGTCAACACATCGGTGATCTCCGCCGGCTCGCTCGCCGCCAGCCGGGCCACCAAGAGCGGCTCCGCCGTCCACAGGGCGGCCGTTGCTTCCGTGAGGAGCGGTTTCAGATTCGCGACGGGAACGATCTCCCCCAGCAGGCCAGCGCACGCCAGGCGTACCTCGATCGGCACGTGCGGATCTTCCAGCAGGGCCAGGAACTCGGTGGCGTCGGCAGTGGGAGCGTGGGTCGCAAAACTGGAGCAGGCGGCCCGGGCGGCGTTCGCCAGGTGCTGAGCGTCCTGCTCGGGGTCTTCCCAGGCAGCAGGTTTTGGCAGCCACGCGGCCGGTTTGCCGGAATCGACAATCGACCAGGCAACGTACGCCGCTTCACGCAGCAGCGCCAGAGAGTCGGTGTTGTCCTTCGCCAGCCAGCGATTACCTACGGGGCCCCGGACCTGGGAAGTCTGGAGGCCGAGGCTGCCTGCGTCGCCCGAAGCAGAGGTTGTTTCAGAATCGGCTTTGGGCTCGCTTTCCCAGGCGATCACCACCTGATCCAGCGCCTGCTCGTACAGGGAAAACGAAGCCGACCAGACGGCGGGCGGGTTCTCGCTCTGCAGATGCTCCAGCAGGATCGGCGTCGCCAGGGCGCCTGCATAAAGCAGTAGTTTTCGGGCAGCAATGCGATCGTCGAGCGAGAGCTGAGGATCGACCGCCGACCGGCCCATTTCTGTCAGCGCCGGCGGACGTGTCGAACGGCTCCGCAGAACCGGGTTTCCGTCTGCGTGCACTGGTTCTTCGTCTGCGAGCACCAGGTCAGCCGATTCAGGCACGACTGGCTCCGTGACGTCCGCCGGCGTTTCTTCCGGTTCCTCAGGAGGCTCGCGGCGAGAAATACTCAGCATGGTTAAGCCACGAACGCTTTCCCTTAGGTTGTCGTATTCGTTATATTTCGCGTAAATGCTGCTGAAGTCGTTTTCGTAACCCTCTTCGTATTCGTTTTCGTTATCGAAGCCGTAATCGTTGCTGAATTTGCGTAGCGTTAGAGCAGAAAGTTGCTGACTACGAAGTTCCTCTTCACTTCGCTCTTGTTGATGGCGCTTTTGTTCGACGCGTGAGTGCGATCCTGTCCCGCTATCTGCGACTCGCCGGGACCAATCGCTTTCGACTTTCAAGGCGAAATCGCGGTCGATCTTGCGCCAGCGTTTGGCGCACGCGTGTCGCCATTGGTGTGCTTCGTCTTCGGTGAAGAAGGACCAGCCCAGGGGGGTGATGCCGGTCAGCTGCTTGAAGCGAAATTCCGCATCGCGGGGTCCACTTCTGTCGGCGATGCGGCGGTCCAGGTTTTCCACGTAGCTTCCGCACAGATCCATGCGGAGCGTGAGACAAACGCCGACCGCCAACAGGGTGATCAGGGCCCAGTTGGAGATGCGGCTGGGCCAGGGGATGTTGTCCATCGGGTTTCGCTTGCTCGCGGCGTAAGTCAGTTTGAACTGATCGTGCGCCTTGCCGGGAACCTGCTCGATCCAGGCTTGAACCTGCGGGTCCGGGTGTGACGCGCCGGGGTTCGTCGCCTTCTGCCGCACAAAGGCGGCAATCATGGCGGTGATTTCGTCGGTGTCGAAATAGGCGTTGTGGATCAGCTCCCCTTTGAGCGAAACGTCGCCAGCCAGACGCCGCAGGATATCGCGGTTCTCGCCCAGGCGAGCTTCGTCGGAAACGCGGGTGAGAAACCGTTCCATCGTTCCGCCCGCCGCCCGCTGGGCCCGCCGCAGTACGGCCTGGGAAACCGACTCGGGCAGGGGACCGCGGTCCTGGTAATGCGGCACCGGATCCGGCGTAATGGAGTGCAGCGCCAGCCCCGGCCGGTCGGAACCCTGCAGGCGTTTACGCAGAACCGCACTCACCAGGGAATCGATCGCCGGACCCGTCACGCAACAACGCACGCCCCACTGCACCCAGCCCAGCGCATAGCCGATCCAGGAGATATTCCAGACGACCACCGCACAGGCTCCGGCCAGGACCATTAAATGTTCGTCGGAGCCGCGAGGCGCCTTGCCGGCAATCTCCAGCGCCCGCCAGGCGCCGGCCGCCAGCACGCCGGCGCCGACCCCGCGAAGCAGTTGCATCCCCAGCCAGTTGCGTAGCGCGGGCAGCCGCGGCGGAGCCAGCGGCAGCGCCCGTTCCAGGTGCAACCCGACGGTCAATTGCGTGCCGGCGATCGCTTCGTCCAGCGGAGAGAAGAGGCCCAGCCAGCGATCTTTGTAGGCCGCCCAGGCAGACCGCACCCGCCAGGCGTCGCCTTCGGTCAGCCAGAAACCGACAAAGTCCCCGATCAACGCCAGGATACTGGCCGCGACAAACAGTCCCAGGCCGGCCAGCGCAAAACCGGTCAGCAGGGAGACCCCATAACGCCAGGCATCCGCCCCGCCGCCGACCGCCGCACCCAGCAGATCGCCCAGCAGCAGGTCGAGCAGCGGCCACACGCCCGTTAGCAGGACGCTCAATGCAATCAGCACCAGGGTGACGACCGTCCAGCGCCAACGATACGGGGCCGGGCGAAAGGTAGGAAAAGGAGTGCCGACCGTCGTCCAGCTTTTCAAATGTTCCAGCGGTCGACGACGACGAATCGACTCTTGCAACGCCAGCCAGATCACGGTGCCGCCGTGGCTATGGCCGACCAGGTGGTAAGGCTTTTTCTGCTTTTCCATCACCTGCAGCGCCTGGTACAGCTCCACGCCGGCGCGTCGCCGGCTGACGTCGCTGTTCTCGCCGCTCCAGACGAATACCGAGCGGGGGCGGGAACGCCGTTTCTGCCACGCAAAAACGGGCCGATCTTTGGGCAGCTGGGACAGGTCGCCGGGGAACAGATCTTCCGGCCAGCAACGAGCGGCGTCCGCCATCTGGGCGTCAAGCCGCTCGGCAAACGACGGGTTTTCCGGGTCCGCAGGCGTTCCTGGTTGTTGCCACCAGCGGCCAGAATCCGTGGTGACGGTATCCGACTCATGTGCAGAAAACGTCCCATGCACCAGCAGAACGGCGTCGTGTGCCATTTGACTCCCCTCTTCAGAGTTGATTCATTTCGCCCCCCTGATAGACCTCCCCGCGATTGGGGTCAAGATCGAAAACCGTCGAGCCAGCGCCAGCAGCGCGCGAACCAGCCCTTCCGGCCCCAGGCGTTTTCGGACGCCAGCGGGCCGTTCGTAAAGCGACCGTTCTCGCGTATACTGCGAGAAGGAATTCATGAGACCAGGTGCGGTGAAGACGTTATGAAAATTCTGCTCGACGAAAACCAGGTCCGCGAAGGCGTATCGCGCCTGGCGCGCGAGGTGACGGCCCAGTATGGCGAGGCGCCTTTAACGCTGGTTGGCGTCATGACGGGCAGCCTGGTTCTGGTCGCCGATCTGATCCGCCAGCTTTCCATGCCGCTGCGGGTAGGCGTCGTGCAAGCCAGCAGCTATTCCCAGGGAACCGAGCGCGGACCGCTCTCCATCGACACGGGTATGGTGATCGATCTGGCCGGCCGCGACGTGCTGCTGGTCGACGACATTTTTGACACCGGCCACACACTGGAAAAAATCGTACACGCCCTGGAGCAACACGGGCCAAACAGCGTGCGCTCGGCCGTTCTGCTGTCGAAGGAAGGGCGGGCCGAAACCTCTGTGCGGCCCGATTTTTCCGCCTTTCCCATTCCCGATGCGTTTGTGGTTGGCTATGGGCTGGACTATCGCGACGAATATCGCAACCTGCCTTATATCGCCGTGCTGGAAGAGAGCGATCTGGGCGAAGGAGCCTAGCCAGTGCGCGTGGTGCTGGTATCTCGCCGGTTTTGGCCCCAGGCGCAAGAGCCCGAGCGTACGCTGGGCCGTCTGGTCGAGCAGCTCGTCGCTTGCGGCGTGCAGTGCACCGTCTTGACGGCCCGCTGGGAAGCGCACAGCCCGGTCCGTTTTGATTATCGCGGGGCCGCCGTGTTCCGCTTGCCGTCGCCCGCCCATTCCTTGTGGGGCGCGACCCGTTATCTGCGGGCCGTGAAACGCTGGCTGCGGGAGAATGGAGCCGACTGCGACCTGGTCTGCCACTCCCGGCTCAGCCGGGATCTGCATGGGGTGCAACTGGCCGTCGCCGACCGCCGGACGCCCGTCCTGGTGCGGTGCGAAGCGGCCGGAGACCGGGGCGACGTGGACGCTTCTCGTCGCTCGCCGTTTGCCCGACGCATCACGGCCTCGATAGAAAATGTCGACGCCGTGATCGCCGTGAGCGAACAGGTTCGCCAGGAGCTGCTGGCTGCGGGCGTGCCCGCCAGCCGCATCCGCCTGATCGAAAACGGCGCGCCGATCGACCCCCGCCGATCGCCCGGAATGCAGGCAAGATCGCGGCGCCTGCTGCACGAATCGCACGATCTGTTCGGGCTGCCGCCGCAGGGCGGGCTGGCCCTTTACATCGGCCCGCTGCTGGCCAGCCAGGGAGTGTTCGAGCTGGTCAAAGCCTGGCGACAGGTTGTGAAAGCACGTCCCACCGCCGTGCTCTGGATGATTGGCGAAGGGGCCGACGGCCCCAAATTGTGGCAACGCATTTTGAACGCGGGGCTTGATCACCGCATCATCCTGCCCGGTTCGTTCGACGACCTGACCGACCTGCTCCAGGCGGCCGACCTGCTGGTCGCTCCGGCGCTCGAAGAGCACAGCACCACGATCGTCGCCGAGGCCGCCGGCTGCCGCTTGCCGATCGTCGCTTCGGATCTGCCTGGCTTCCGCACGGCCGCCGGGCCTGGCGCCCAGCTCACGCCCCCCGGCGACATCGATGCGCTGACAACGGCGCTGGAAGAAGGCCTCGCTGCCGGGATGCGTCTTGGTCCCGCGTACGCGCCGCCCAGCCTGGAAGCGATGGGCCTGGAGCACCGGCAATTGTTTGAAGAAGTGCTGTCGCAAAGCGGCCGCAGCTAGTGGTGCGTCAAACCATAAAATCAGGTTTCTCTCAATCAGCCGCCGGGCGCTAGCCCAATGGCACTCACTTTGGCTCGTTTTCGGGTTGGTTCCAGGGTGGAGATCTTTTTTTAAAATGCGAGGATTTGGAGCGGCGTTTGTAGCTTTCGCGGGAGTAGCTCCGGCCGGGGCGGTTCGGCAATTTCTCTCGCGCTGCGTACTTGAGCGCTCGTGCGTAAGCCGTGCGCCAGGCGCCGGCGTCGGGGAATGTTTTTTGGAGCAGGAAGATGCGGAACACGTCCCACACGCCGGTGAAGCTGAGCCGCCGCGGCGGTACGTTGGCCTGTTCCGCCGCCTGTTTGCGGAACTGGATCGTCAGGTTATAGGCCACGATCGACGCCATCAGTTCTTTGCGGAACATCTCAGGACTCTTGGCGAGGATGTTCTCGATGTCGAGCGTCACCTTGATCTGTGAGAGATCTGTTTCCACACGCCACCGCTGACTATACAAATCGGCGATGACGTCCAATTCGTCGGTCAGGTCGGTCGCCAGATAGATTGTTTCGCCGTGGACGCTTTCGAACACGTGCAGCCGAATCGGCAGCGAGAAGTCCTCCGGCAATTGAGGATTGTCGCGCAGCTCGCGGCGACTGGGCGTCCATTGTCCTCGATACGTTTTCCAGTCCTCGCCTTGTTCGATCAACTCGGCGTCCTTTTGCAGCCGGCGAAAGCGGTCCTTCTTCATCCGCACCACGAAGCGTTGATTGGCCGTGTGGAACTCGTAGGCGACACGCGTAATGCCGTAAGCTGTGTCGACCAGAATCACCGAATCGGCCGGGATGCGTTGTAAATGATCGTGGATCAGGCTGGTTTCCGAGACCGCCTGGTCGCCGTACATCGCACCGATTTCCGGGGGCAACGCCGCTCCACTTTCGACCTCATGAGCCACGACCAGATAGGCCATCGGCCAGGCCGACTCTCCGTACTGATTGGAAGCGGGCGGGAAGACGTCGTACAGTTCCCATTCCGGTCTCAGCGAGATCGTCGTGCCGTCCAGCGCGAACACGCGTCGCCCGCCGAAGGTGGGCGGAGCGTTGTCGACCAGCGACCGCCAGACGGCGTTGCAGAGCCACATGACGGTCTCCAGCGACAAACGGCTCCGGCCCCGGGAGTACGCCGCGGTGCTGGAAGAGAGGGTCGCTTCTTCGATGCGTTTATTGTCGGGCACGATGTCCGGGCGCTGCTCGATCAAGGCCTTGACCGCCTCGGCCATCGAGCAACCGCCGCGCAATCGCTGCAAGACCAACAGCCACAGGACGACGCCAGACGTGTAAATCGTTTGGGCGTGGGAGGGCTGCAACTCATCGGCCTGGCGGAGATCCACGATCTCTTCCAACTGGGCAAACACGGCGTCAAACTCCGCCGCCCGCGCCTGCTCGGATTTCTGTGCTTTCTGCTTACGTTTCTGTTTGGCCGCCATCGCAAGACTCCTTATCAATGAGTAAGAAGTCAGGAAGGGGCGCAAATTTCATGCCAAAACATGCGGCGCAAAATTCATGCCAAAAACCACCCCAGGCAACGGATTTGGTAAAAACAGTGCCATTGGGCGCTAGCCCACGGTTTTTTTGGCAGCACAGCAGCACGGCCGAAATCGCTCACTCTAAGATTGAAGATTGACGCAGCACCAGGCCCCGGCAATTCGCAAGGGGGCTACTTGCGGCTGACCAGGATTCGCAGGAAGGCCAGCGACATGCCGGAACCGATGCCGGCGAAGTGCGCCACATTGGCGACGGGTCCCACTTTGCCGGTCAGGCAGGCGAACAGCCAGACCAGCATCAAAATGAGCGTCAGCTGCGACAGATACAATCCACTGTTCGGGTCGAACCGGGACAAAATCCAGATATAACCCAGCAGCCCATACACGACCCCCGACATGCCGCCGCCCCATGGCCAGCCACCCCATTCCACGGGAAACATCCCTTGCATCACGGTGGAAAAAAGGCCCATCGACAACACCAGCGCGCCCAGCACCAGGGAGCCAAAACGGTTCTCAATCTGACTGCCCAGCAGGAACAGCCAGTACACATTGAATAGCAGATGAAGAATGTCCAGGTGCAAAAAGATCGGCGACAGCACGCGCCAAACTTGCCCCTGGCGAATATCGGTCAGTCGAAATTGCGGCTGGTCGAAATCCCGGACCGTTATGTCGGCATCACGATGCACCGGGTCCATGAACATCACGCCGCGATACACGGCGTTTTCCGGGTTGTTGCCGAAATTCGCCAGCAGCGTGACAATCACCGAGGCGGCAATCAGCACCAGTGTGACGGGCGTCGACTGCATTGAAAACCCGCTGCCAGGACGTCCCGGGTTGGGCATCCGGCGCCAGCGGCTGTTCATGTTGACCACGTTCTTCTTGGCCCGTTTTCGCCGTTCTTCGTCCTCGCGGAGCAATCGGCTGGCCTTGGTCTGGGCCTCCACATACTGGGGGCTGTCCGGCGCATCACGAAATTTAGCCAGCTCTTCTTTGGCGCGATGGACCTGGTTCTCATCGCGAATCCAGATCCCCCAGGCGTCCCCTTCCAACTCGGCGATCGAGTCGACCCCCTGGGTCAGCAGATACGCGGCGAAGCGTTCGGCCATGTTTTCCTGGGGAATTTGTCCAATATGGCGCATAAACGGAATCGCGTGGAGCAATAGGAACGGGCGGAAATGGCCCCTTGTTTTAATGCAAATCGCCCGCCAAACCAACCGCCGACGATTCGTCTGGCAGCAAAGCGGCGAATGCGGCTATACTCTGCTTCCAGCGAAAAATGCGTCGCATTTTGCGTTCTGGCAAACGATGAAAAAGGAGTTTCTCGCCATGCGGTCGATCGCCATCATCAACCAAAAGGGCGGCGTGGGTAAAACCACGACTGCTGTCAACTTGAGCGCGGCCCTGGCCCAGCGCGGCCATCGCGTTTGCCTGATGGACCTGGACCCCCAGGCCCATGCCTCGCTGCATCTGGGTTTAACCCTGGCCGACGGCGAACCTTCGGTCTACGACCTGCTGACCGGCGACGCCTCGGTGGCCGATGTCCGGCGCCAGATCGACGAGAACCTGTTTGTGGCGCCGGCCCACCTGGATCTGGCCGCGGCCGAAATGGAACTGGCGGGCGAAGTCGGCCGCGAGATCATCCTGCGCGACAAGCTGGCGGCCGACCACGAGCCGTTTGACTTTCTGATTCTTGACTGCCCGCCCTCCCTGGGCCTGCTGACGCTCAATGCACTGACGGCCGTGGAAGAGGTCTTCCTGCCGCTGCAGCCGCACTTTCTGGCCCTGCACGGTCTGAGCAAACTGCTGCGCACGGTGCAACTGGTCGCTCGGCGCTTGAATAAATCGCTGCGGCTGACGGGCGTGGTGTTTTGCATGTACGAATCGGGCACGCGACTGGCGGCCGAAGTCAGCACCGACGTGTCGGAATTCTTCGCCGGCGGCAGCGAACCCGGCTGCGTCTGGGCCGATGCGGTCAACTTCCAGACCCGCATCCGACGCAACATTCGCCTGGCGGAAGCTCCCAGTTACGGACAGTCGATCTTCCAGTACTCGCCGCACTCCAACGGCGCCGAAGATTACAACAACCTCGCGCTCGAAGTGCTGGGCGAATCGCTGCCGGAACTCGAATCGGCCGCCGCCAAACTGGCCGCCCCACTGACCATTTAGGAAACGCGAGGAAAATTCCGGCACGATACTTTTTCGTCGCATTGCGCGAAAGCAGGCGCCGAATGTCGACTTTCGCTAAGCGAAAGTACGCGTTCTTTCACGGAGTGAAAGACGACTGTCCGGCGTCAGTACTTCCTCGAAACGTCGAATCCGAATCTACCAGTCGTTCCCTTCGCGGGCCGACAGGAATTAATCACAGGGCAGGGCGTTACAGCAGGAAGAACAGCATGCCCATCACCATGCTGTTGTTAAAGGCGTGCGCCGCCATTGACGTGACGAGCGAGCCGCGCCATTCCCGCATCAAGGAAAAGCCCACGGCGATCGCCCCCAGGATCGGAATGGCGATGATCCCTTGCGGATGAATCGCGGCGAACACCAGCCCATTCAGGATCGCGGCGAACGTTACGCTCGCCGTGATCCGCCAGCCGGCTGTGGCGTCCCGTAAATGGCGATACAGCACCCCGCGGAACATGGTCTCTTCAACAATCGGCGCGGCCACACAAGCCAGCAAGGCAATCTGCAGCTTCCCCCACAGCCCCGCGTCCGCCATCCATTGCACGGCCGGGTGCGCAGGCGAAGAGATCGGCGCAAACGGATCGCCGGCTGCCTCTCCCGCCGTCATTCCGACCAGCTGGAACACGATCATCGTGCCCAGCAGGCCCGTCAGTAATAACGGCACAGAACAAATGTGACAGATGACTCCCAGCACCGGATCCCAGTAGGAAACGGGCCGAGTCCAGCCAATATCACGCACCAGCGTATTCCAGGACACGCCGCGAATCAGCGGCCAGATCAGCACGGACAAGCTGCCAAAAAAGACCAGCGCCTGTAGCGCTAGCCCCCAGCTGCCGCTTTCGATCAGGCTGGCCGCCATCCCCAGCACCAGGAATAGCACCAGCCACAGCGCGAACGTTTCCGCATACACGCCGCCGTGCGGAGAGCCGGCGTCCACCCGGGACTTCAGCCGCCGCTTGACGATCAGCGCCATGAACACCCCGCCGCCGATCAGCCCCAGGAAGCCGATCGCCAGCCCCAGCATCCCGACGCTCAGAATCAACGCCATGATGCGCATCGCTTCGCCCAGCAGCGTGCTGCGGCCGGGCGTCGTCACCACCGGCGCCGCCGCGGCAGCGTCTTCCGCGGATTCCTCGGATTGTTCTGCAGGCGTTCTCGCCGGTTCGGGCGGCGCGTCGAATTCTTCAGTGACATCAACTTCGGCGGCGGCTTCGTTTTCGTCCGGGTTTTCGACGTCGGCCGGAGGGACAGACTCTTCTGCCGACTCCGGCTGCGAGTCCTCTTTTACTTCCGAACTCCCGGCGGAAGTCGGTTCCGGCGGAGAGTCATAAACGGGTTCCGGCGGCGAATCCCGGTCAACGTCTTGCGAGCCGGCGATACCGCCTGACGTTTCCGTTGCGGCTTCCAGTGCGTTCGACAGTTCCGGATCCAACTCCTCCGACGGCAGCGACTGGTCGGGCGCCAGGGCGAGCCGGCCGAACCAGCCGAGTCGGGTTTCCAGCTTCTGTTTGTCCGTTGCGCTCAGCGAAGGGGCCGTCCATTCCTGTTGACTGTAGTCCGTGTAGGCGCGTCGCAGCAGGTCGAACGTCTCCTGCTCCTGTTCGGTCAGGCGGTGCTGGTGTTTTTTCAGGAGTTCCTGCAGGCTGGACAATTCTTCGAGCGCTGCGGTCGGGCCAGCCATTTCGCCGGTCAACGTGATGAAGCGGAAGCGGCGATCCATCGGGCCGCTGTTGAAAAGACGCCGCCCCTCCTGGAAGAGCTCTTCCTTGGAAATGCCCGGTAACTGGCCTGCGCCGACCAGGTATTTGGCCTGCAGCTCAAAGACGACTGAATCCGGCGTGGAATGCGGCGACTCCGGCGCTTCCTCGGCCGCTTCTTCCAGCGGGTCCAGATTGGCAGCGCGGCGGTACGGAGAGAACAGAAACAACCCGACAATCACCAGAATCACGCCCCAGGACACGCCCGCCCAGAGCTTGCCGCTAAGGGACCAGTTTATGCCCGGCGGTGTTTCGTTCCCGTCGCTGCCGACGAACATATCGGGACGGTAGTCACTGGCGAGAACATACTCGCTCTCGGCAGGTTGATCCTCGCCGCCGCGCGGCGGGTCGACAAACGACATGAAAAACTCCAGCGACGAACCTGAACCATCTCGCGAATTATCTCGCGCTGCCCGCGCGGTTCGCTGGGCGCCCTGGCCGCGATTCGTCGGACAGGGACGCGAAAGAAAGACCTTAACCAGCCTACCTTTTATTCTAGCGATTCGTCGCCGGCTTCTGCAACGCTTCGCCCCGGCGGCGGAACCACCGCCGCCAGACGCCGCTCCAGCGCTTCGACTGGCACGCGGACGATCTCGCTCTCCGCCACCAGATCGGTCCGCAAAATATCGTGCCGTTTGACCGGATGCGGGAAGGTGAACCGGGCGATAAACGCCCCGACCGCCATCCCCTGGGCGTCGTAAGTCGGCGGCCAAAAACTTTCGGCCTGGGTCGCCAGCACCTTGGCCAGCAGACGGGTCGCCCGGCCCGAGAATCCGCCGAGCGCCATTTCCAGCAGTCCCTGCGCTTCCCGATGCACGTAGAACACCAAAGCCGTATCATGCCGGGAGCCGTCCCAGGGACAGCACTCCCAGCTGCCATCGGCCTTTTCATAATAAAAGCCCGGCTCTTTGCCCGGCTGTTCCAGCGACAGTTGGGCGCCCGCCGAACAGGAAGGCGGCTGCGGGTCGTCGTCGCGATAGCGCAAAAAGAACGGGCACGACCGCTCCGCCGGCGTCGCGGGCACCTGCGTTTCAAACGGATCGCAACTGAACGCGCTGGCAATCAACAGCTCCGCGACCGGGTTGCTTTTGACGCTGCCCACGCAGATCAATGCTTTGTCGCTGGCGGAATCCGCAAACTCCGAAAAAGCCTCACGACCGCGGTTAAACACTTCCTCCGGCGAGCCCTGGCCGGGACTCCACACCAGCACCTGCTTGAGCGTTTCCGGCTGCGGCGGTTCCTGCTCGGCCAGCATGGCGCTGCGTGGCGGATTGTCCGGGTCGATTTCGCCTTCGGCGCCCGGTTCCTGCTTGCCGTAGCGCAACTTGGCGGTGCCGCCCAGGGTCGATACGCCGTTTAACAGTTCGCCCAGCAGAACCGAGTCCGAGGCAGCGACCCAGGCGCCTTCAAAGGCGTCGGTCTTTTCCGGTCGCCGCACCCCCAGGCACAGCTCCAGCCTTCGTCGCCGGGCCAGCAGCTCCCAGAAGTTTTCCGGCTCGATTGCGAACAGGGCGCCAGGCAACTGATCGGCCCGCGCGTAGCCATGCTCGACCAGAAAGTCGCACAGTCGCGACAAGGCCTTGAGCGGGATATACTTCATCTCGTTCTTGAGCAACGAGGCGACCTGGTGCCGGTCCAGGCCCGTGTAGTCGACGATCGACTTGATGGTGCCGGGCCGCCGCCTGGGGTCCGGGACATGGCCGATGAGTTCGGCTAAACGAAAAGAGTACTGCATGATTCGCCTCGAGTGTCGATAAGACGGTTGTCCGCCTGCATTATAGGCGATACAACCCCCTTAGCCACTCCCTGAGCGATATAATGCGAAAAAAATCCCCCTTAACGAGATATCCCACACCGGGAATTCCCCTCTTTTTACGGCTTAGCGGCCGCGATTCAACCGGCTGCGGCGGTTGAGATAGTCGGCCAGCATTTCGCCCATGGAGCGGCTGGTGTCGACCTGCACAAACTCGCACCGGTTCCGCGAGGCCACTTCTTCCAGCTCGGTGGAAAACTTCCGCATGGCGGTCAGGTAGGAGGCTTTCAGGTCTTCTGACTGGGCCAGCAGATCGTCGTCGCTTTCCAGGCCAACGAACTTGACCATCCCTTCGAGCTCAAAGGCCAGCTCGTCGTGGTGCAGAATCTGGAACAGCACCACCTCGTGCCGCTGGTAGCGCATCCGCTGAATGACGGACTCCAGCTCGTCCAGATCGGTGAAGAAGTCGGAGAAGATCATGACGATCTCGCGACGACCGGTGCGGGTGGCGAATTCGTGCAGGCAATCGCCCATCGCTGTTTTTTCGACCGGCGAAATTTCATCCAGGTGATGGGCCATCCGCACAATCTGGCTCATGGCGTTGCTGGGGGAAACGTAACCCCGCACCTTGTCGTCAAACGTGGTCAGCGAAACCTTGTCGCTCTGGCCGACAACCGCATGGCCCAGGGTGACCGCCAGGCGGGAAGCGAAGTTCAGCTTTTGTTCGTACCCTTCGCCGTACCGCATGGAGGCGCTGACATCCAGCACCAGATGGCAGATGAAGTTCGTTTCCAGCTCGTACTGCTTTACGAAGTACTTGTCGCGAGTGTAGAACACCCGCCAGTCGACGTGCTTGGGGTCGTCGCCCGGCGAATACTCTCGATGGCCGGCGAATTCCACCGCAAAACCCGACAACGGCGACTTGTGGGCGCCGGCCAGATTGCCAATGACCAGTTCCAGCGGCTGAATCGGGCGATTCGCCAGGTGGTTCAGGGCGTCGGGGCTGAGATAGCGGTTCAGAAGACTTTGAGCCATATTCGCAACAACCAGTACTGGCGACAACGAGGGGCGACAACCGTGCGGCCGATCGAGTAACAACAACGAACAACAACCAGCCCGCCGCCATCGCAACGGGCGCAACTCGGATCCAGGACGTTAGCTGGCCATCGCCGGCGCCTGGTAATGCTTGTCGGCGGAGATCTCTTTCAGCAGCATATCGATCAGCTGCTCGCTGGAAACGCCTGCCGCCTGGGCCGAGTAGTTTCCGGCGATGCGGTGTCGCAAGGCCGGCTTGGCGACCGCCTGAACGTCGGCCACGGTGGCATGGTACCGGCCGTGCAGAATGGCCCGCGCCTTGGCGCAAGAGACAAGCGTAAGCACGCCGCGGGGGCCGGCGCCCCAGCTGATCCACTTGTTGACAAACTCGCACGCTTCGGGCGTATCGGGTCGCGAGGACCGCACCAGGGCGCACGCATAGCCCAGCACCTGGTCGCTGACCGGCACGCGTTTGACCAGTTGCTGCATTTCGATAATTTCGTCGCCCGACATGCAAGGATCGATCTTGCCCATCTGGCTGGTGGTGACGCGGCGGGCGATTTCCCACTCTTCGGCGGCCGACGGGTAACCGACTTTGACGTACAGCAGGAAGCGGTCCAGCTGGGCTTCCGGCAGGGGATAGGTGCCTTCCTGCTCCAGCGGGTTCTGCGTGGCCAGCACGAAGAACGGCGCCGGCAGCTTGTGCATGCTGCCGCCCGCACTGACCTGGTGCTCTTGCATGGCTTCGAGCATGGCGGCCTGGGTTTTGGGGGGCGTACGGTTGATTTCGTCCGCCAGCAGCATGTTGGCGAAAATGGGACCCGGCAGGAAGCGGTACGCCCTTTGATGGGTTTCCGGATCCTCTTGAATGACATCGGCGCCGGTGACGTCGCTGGGCATCAGGTCAGGGGTGAACTGGATGCGTTTGAACGTCAAATGCAACGATTCGGCAAGCGAACTAATGAGCAGCGTTTTCGCCAGACCGGGAACGCCTTCGAGCAGGGCATGCCCACGGGCGAACATGGCAATGAGCACCTGCTCAATGACCTCATCCTGGCCGACGATTACCTTCGCCAGTTGTTCACGAATCTTGTTAAAGGCGGCCTCGCACTTTTTCACGGCGGCGAGATCGTCTTGCTCCGACGGAGTCCCTGGCTGTTCGCTCATCAAAATTCCTCAGAAATAGAGTATGCCGGCGGGCGAGTCACGCTGGGCGTTTCGCCCGCCTGGGATGGGCGACCAGGCCCTTGCCGGGCGGTCGCCTCTTGTGATTAACGGTCACTTTCAAAATAACGTCGCAATCGTTCCTCGTAGCCGCGGGGCGGACGCCGACGCGACTTGGACTGAATCGCCTGCTTGAGCGAAGGCGGCAACCTGGCGAACCAGGGCTCCTCCGCATACGACCGGCTGGCAGCGGTGGAATCCTCGCCGCCGGAGCCGCTGCGACTGTCCCCTTCGGGGGCGTTGTTCAGCTGCACCGCTTCGTTGGGCGGGATGGTGTTAGTGGTGGGACTTCCGCCGGTCGAGTTACCGCCTTGAGACGCCAGCGACGAAGTCGATCCTTCCATCGGCTGACCCTGGCCTTCCCCTTGGCCTTCACCCTGGCCCTGGCCTTCGCCCTGACCTTGGCCTTCACCCTGACCTTGGCCTTCACCCTGACCTTGGCCTTCACCCTGACCTTGGCCTTCACCCTGACCTTGGCCTTCACCCTGACCTTGGCCTTCACCCTGGCCCTGGCCTTCGCCCTGACCCTGGCCTTCGCCGAGGGCTTCGGATGCCTGGGCGAGAGCATCTTCTCCGGCGATTTGCTGGGCGGTCACCTCAGGAGCTTCCGGCACCAGACCGGTTCCCAGTCCCTGGCCCGGAGTTTGTCCCTGGCCCGGTGTCTGTCCCTGGCCCGGTGTCTGTCCCTGGCCCGGTGTCTGTCCCTGGCCCGGAGTTTGTCCCTGGCCCGGCGTTTGTCCTTCACCCGGCGTTTGTCCTTCACCCGGCGTTTGACCTTCACCGGGGGTTTGACCTTCACCCGGCGTTTGTCCTTCGCCCATCGGCGGAGCGTCGCCCATCGGCGGAGCGTCGCCCATCGGCGGAGCGTCGGCGGGGCCTGGGGCTTCTTCCATCGGTTCGGTCAAACGCGAGGCAGCTTCCAGACCTTCGCGAATTGGCTGATTCGCCACTTCCCGCTGGCCGGAAATCTGCTGGGCGCCTTCGCCTGTAGCGCGTTGCGTTTCCGCGAATTGACGGGTCGCCTGCTGGAGCGCCTTGGCGGCCGCTACCTGCTCCGGGGACGGCTGAGCCGGCTGACCGGCATCGCCCATCGGCTGCCCCGCATCGCCCATCGGCTGACCCGCATCGCCCATCGGCTTGCCGGCATCGCCCATCGGCTGACCCGCATCGCCCATCGGTTCGCCAGCATCGCCCATCGGTTCGCCAGCATCGCCCATCGGCTTGCCGGCATCGCCCATCGGCTTGCCGGCATCGCCCATCGGTTCGCCAGCATCGCCCATCGGTTTGCCGGCATCGCCCATCGGCTTGCCGGCATCGCCCATCGGCTGACCCGCATCGCCCATCGGTTCGCCGGCGTCTCCCATCGGTTCGCCGGCATCACCCATTGGTTTGCTGGGTTCGCCTGCGTCGCCGGGCTTGTCGCCCTTGGCGAGCTGGTCGAGTGCTTCGACCTGCTTGGCGATCTCGTCGCGGGCGTCCTGCTGGTCGCCGGCTAGTTTGGCGATGGCGTTGGCGATATCGCGATCACGTTCGATTTGCTGTTCCCGGGCGGCGAGGCTGGCGGCGGCCCGTTCCAGGGCGCGACCTGCTTCGGCCTGGGCTTTTTCGCCAGCTTCCGGGTTGTTTTCCGCCTGTTCGGCTCCTTGCTGGGCCGCTGCTTTGGCTTGCTGCAGGGCGGCGGCGGCGTCGGAGTCGACCTTGGCGGCCTGTTTGGCAAGCTGGCCGGCTTCGGCTGCCTGTTCGGTCAGGGCTTCGCCCGCTTCTTCCGATTTTTCGCCGAGGGCCTTTTCCAGCTGACCGGCCGCTTTGGCGAGAGCTTCGCCGACCTGTTTCTGGGCGGCTTTGGCTTCTTCTTTGTTACCTGCGGCGATTTGATCGGCGGCGGCGGCGGCCTGTTTCTGGGCGGCGCCGAGGGCTTCTTTCGCTTCCGCAGAAGCTTCGCCGGCGAGTTCGTCGGCTTCGCCCGCTTTCTGGGCGACCTGTTGCTGGGCCTGGGCGTTCGGTTCGCCGGCGGGGGCGGCTTCGGCTTCTTCGGCCTCCTGCTGGGCGCTGGCTTTGGCTTCGGCCAGGGCGGCGTCCGCTTGCTGGCGGGCGGCTTCGGCCCGTTTGGGACTGCCGACAACGCGTTCTTTGGCCGATTCACGGGCAGCAGCGGCGGCTTCTTTCAAGGCTTCTGCGACGGCGCCTTTGGTCTGTTTTGCCAGTTCGTCGGCGGCGTCGGCGACGGCGGCCTGCTGCCTGGCTGCTTCGAGCGGGGTGTTGGCCTTGCCGGAAGCGACGTCCTTGGCGGCCTGGTTCGCCTGCTCCTGCTTTTTGGCCACTTCCGCTACCTGGCGGGCGAGGTCTTGCGCATCGGCGGCGGCCTGGCGGCCTTCGGCCCGTTCCTGTTCGGCCTGGGCTTCCCGGACTTTATTGAGAGCAGCGGCGACATCCTGCGGTTTGGCAGCGGCGTCGTTTTCGTTATTCTTCTCGATCTGGTTTTCCACCGACTCGCGAGCCGCGGCGACGTCGCCGAGTTGTTCGTCGGCCAGTTCGGCCAGTTCGGCTGCCGATTCGCCGGCCGCTTTGCGGAGTTCGGCGGCGGCCTGTTCAAGCTGTTTGGCCGCTTCGTTCGCGGCCTTGGCGGCGTTCATCGCCGACGCTTCGGGCTGTTCGCCTTTGGCGGCCTGCGCGAGCTGCTTCTGAGCCTCGGCGATTGGTTCGCCGGCCTCGGCGAGTTTTTTGGCAACCTCGGGCGACGTGTTCTTGACGCCTTCGGCAATCTTCTGGGCGACATCGGCAACGGCCTGCTGTTTGGCAGCCAGTTCCGCCGCCTTGGCCTGCGTCAATTGAGGTGCTTGCGGAGCATCCGCCTTGGCAACACCTTCCTTCGCCGGGTCACCCGCCTTGGCAGGGTCGGCCCCAGCGTCACCCGCCTTCATCGGGTCAGCCGGAGCATCGCCGGCTTTCGCCGGGTCAGCCGGAGCATCGCCAGCTTTCATCGGATCGGCCGGAGCATCACCCGCTTTCATCGGGTCAGCCGGAGCGTCACCCGCTTTCATCGGGTCAGCCGGAGCGTCACCCGCTTTCATCGGGTCAGCCGGAGTATCGCCAGCTTTCGCCGGATCGGCCGGGGCATCGCCAGCTTTCGCCGGATCAGCCGGGGCGTCACCCGCTTTTGCCGGGTCGGCCGGGGCGTCACCAGCTTTCATCGGATCGGCCGGAGCATCGCCGGCTTTCGCCGGGTCAGCCGGAGCATCGCCAGCCTTCGCCGGGTCGGCCGGAGCGTCGCCCGCTTTCGCCGGGTCAGCCGGGGCGTCACCCGCTTTCGCCGGATCGGCCGGAGCATCGCCAGCTTTCGCCGGGTCAGCCGGAGCGTCGCCAGCCTTCATCGGGTCAGCAGGAGCATCGCCAGCTTTCATCGGATCAGCCGGGGCATCGCCAGCCTTCGCCGGGTCGGCCGGAGCATCGCCGGCTTTCATCGGATCAGCAGGTACGTTGCCGGCTTTCGCCAGTTGGTCGGCGGGCATTTCTTCGGCCGGAGGAGTGGGTTCCGGCTGGAGGGCAGCCGTGACCTGTTTGGCAATGTTGCGTTCGGCGGCGGCGGCCCGTTCGAGGGCTTCGGCGGCGCGAGCCAGTTCGCCCACTTCGACCGCCTTCTGGCGACGCTTGGCGTCGGCCAGCTGGGCTTGCGTTTCGGCCAGGGCGCGATCGACCGCATCGGCGGCGTCGGCCACGATCTGCTCGCGGGTTTCGGCTGCTTCGGGGGCTTTATTCTCGAGCGCTTTGGCGGCCGTTTTGGCTGCTTCCTGGGCGTCGGCCAGGCGGGACTGCACGGCTCCGGGAAGTTCTTTGGCGTCGGCAGCTTCCAGCTGGGTGACGGCTTTGGCCTGTTCGGGCTGGGCAGCGGCCGGTTCGGCGGCTGCTTTCTCGGCGGCGGCGGTCTGGGTCGCGGCGGCTTCTTCGAGCTGGCCTTTAAGTTTTTCGAGCTGTTCGACCTGCTCGGCCAGTTCGTCGGCGCTGCGGTCGGCGTTTTCGACGTCGATTTCGTTTTTCAGTTTCTCGGCGATCTCCGCGAGGCTGCCGATCACGCGGGATTGTTCCTGCTCGACGGCTGCTTTCTTCCCCTGGAAGAGTTCATCGGTCGCGGCGTAGGCGGCCTGTTTGGCCTGGTCCAGTAGCGGCGTGGTGTTGGCAAAGCGTTCCAGGGCGGGCGCCGCGCGGCCGAGTTCTTTGTGCAGTTCGGCCTGGGCGTCGAACAGGGCTTTGGCCTTTTCCGTCGGTTCGCCCGTGGCCGGATCGACCAGCGCCGTGGCGCGGGTTTCGGCCCTGATTTCTTCCTGACGTTTGAGCATCTCTTCGACCAGCTTGAGGGCCGCTTCACGGTCGGCGCTCAACAGGCCGCGGGCTTCTTCGACGACTTCCAGCAGGGCTTCCAAACCTTTGATGACGGCGGTCTGGCTGTCGGCGGCCTCGCTGTAACGGGTCTGCTCCAGCGACGCGTAAGCCGCTTCAAGCGATTCTTTCACCTGGGCGGTGGTCAGTACGCGCAGTCCTTCGCTGGCGCTGGCGCCAAGCGGCCCGCCCCAGTCGGCCGCATCGTGCAGGGATTCCAGCAGGTTCAAATACACCTGGGCCACAAACCGCTGATCCTGCATCGCTCGCAGGGCGACCTGTTCGCGGCGGGCGTCGGGCGTGGAGGGCAAACCGCGGGTCAATTCCCGGGTGCGGGTTTCCAGCGTAATGAGCTGCTGAATCTGGGCCGAGATCCGCGACAGCTGCAGCCGGCGGAGGACTTTCTGGCGTTCAGCCATGATCGTCAGCACGACCTCGCGGGTCTTCGACTGGGCGGCCGCCAGGTGGCCCCGGCGATCATCGCGATCGGCTTCTTGCGCCTTGATCAGCAGGTTGACGACGTCCTGCATTTCCCGATCGACCAGGGTGTCGATGTTCTTCCGCATGCCCTGGATTTCACCATAGACAGGCAGCTCCTGCAGGCCGTTATCTTCCAGCTGGCCCAGCTGCAGATCCAGCACCGAGGTAACCAGCTCGCGAGCCAGGAACCGTGCTTTCTCTTGCGTTTGCTGCTTGCTCCGCAGCGTGGTGCTTTCAACTGCTCCCAGGGGAGGCAGCGCGGCCAGCGAACTGGCGGCAATCAGGACGACCAGGATCAGGACCCGTTTCATGGCGATTCTCCAATGCCAAGCTCGATTTCGAGAAGTTCGTTCGAGCGTTTTTCGAATGCTTCGTCCAATTCCGTGAGACCGGCTCGCACCCCGCTTAGATCGGTGATATCAAGCACGATCGGCTCTCCCAGCCAGGTTTCCCCGGGGCGGTCGCCGCGATAATCGACGACCTTTAACGATAGTTTGAGGCGATCACCCGGCGAAAGGTTCCAAGCCGAAGTTTCCAGGCGAAATCTCCCAGAAAACGGCAGTTCTCCCGCCATGACTGTTTTATCAAGCAGGACGATCGACTTCTGCTCCGGCGCCGCTACCTGCACGCTTTGTGCGGGATCATCCGCCGCCGACGCACTGCCGTCGTCGCTGGTCGCCGGGGCTGCGGGTTTTGCATCAGGCGTTTCCGATTCTGTCGTTGCCGTATCGTCAACCGGATCCAGCGGACGAGCCCGTTCGATCTGAACCTCCAGGCCGATCTGGCTCACGCCGTAATCATCGCTGGCCGAATAAGCGAGCAGCGGTCGACCCTGCGGCAGCAGCACGCGGTTCTGGTTCGCCATCGCCAGCTGGCCGCTGGGGGAGCGATCCGAACGCAACCGGATTGAGCCTTCCACCGGGCGTTCCAGGTGCAGCTCGTCGCTGTCGGTCGCGGTAATCTGGAAGCGCACCTCGGAGCGGACATTGCTGAACAACGGATTGTCGGGCGGCAGGAACCATTCCATGCCGGAGTCGTCTTTCGATTCCAACGGGAAACGCTGCTCGCCTGCGGCCGTTTCGGCGAGCAGCTCGACCGAGGCCAGCGGCTTGTCGTTGGTCACCAGCACCGCCACGCCAACCTGCGAACCTTCCAGCACGGAAATCTGCCGGACGTTCGCCGCCGTGGGATGTTTCATCTCTGCCTGGCGGGCATACTCGGGCGCGACGGGGGACAGGCGCAGCTCGACCGAAGGCAGCGGGATCATGTCGATATCGGCCCATTCGGTCCAGGCGTCGCCGACCAGGATCTGGTAAGCGATCGGCGCCGTAAAGCGATCCCAGCGAGCCCGGTACCAGGCGTTCTTTTTCCATGCGTCCGGCGGGCTGGCGATCTGCCGATCCAGCTTCTCAAGCGAGGCTTGTACGGCTTGAAGATTCTCGGCCGAGGCGAGTGCTTCGTAGGTGTCCGGCGCGTCGCCGGAAAGCAGATCGTAGATCTCCGGCGAGGCAGCCCCAGCCAAGTTGCGGTCGGCGATGGCCGCCGCCACGAGATCGCGGGCGCTGGTCAGCTGGGCCAGGCGATCCTCGGCCGTCAGACGCTCCAGGTCGATCGCCGCCGACTGGGCGCCCGACTCGGCCTGCAGGCGAATCTTGCCGGGGACCGGACCGCGGCGGTTTTCCAGCACGCCCGTACAGAGCACGCCAAAGGCCAGCGGCCGCGCTTGCGGCGAGACCATGCGCTGCGGCTGGTGACGGGCGTCGTCCGGGGACAGCAGCACCCGGCCGTTAATCTGCACACGCGCAATCTGCGTCGCCGTGGGATAGTGCGCGTCGCCCAGCAGCATCCGCTGCCAGAAGGCCGAAGCATGCCCCGGCATCCAGGCGATCAGCCCGAAGGCCACCGCGCCTGCGACTACCAGCGCCATCAAACGGCCGACCAGTTGCTGCGCGCCCAGGCCGTCAAACACATGCAAGCCGGGCGATACCTGGGCCATGTAATCCACCACGGCGCCGCTGAGCTGGGTGGAGCCCCAGCGAGCCGCCTGGGGACCTTCAAACTGCAAGGCCGCAACCAGATCGCTATCGATCTTGTTGCTGCGTTCCACCAGCAACGCCATGTCGGTTGTGGATTCACGAACGGTCAACAGCGGCCAGGCCAGATAGCGGAAAGCGACCAGCGACAGCAACACGCCGACGACCAGCAGCACCACGCGCTGGGCCACATACAATTCGCACAGATAGTCAATCGCAAAGATCGCCAGCAGGGCGACGATCACCGTGGTCGCCACGGCCGCCAGGGCGGACAGCCAGCGCATGCTGGACCGCAGGTTGCGGAGCAGAAGCAATCGGGAGCGAAGGGTCTGGAGTTTGGTCATCGCAGATGCATCAATTTACGGAAGAGCCATTCACCCAGCATCAGCATCGCCAGGGCGATAAACCAAAGCGGAGTCGCCCACAGGGGCCGGCTGCGTGAGACGGTCTCAACTTCGGGTTCAATATGCAGATCGTCCGCCAGCTGCGAAACGTTCGACAGCGTATAAGCGCGGCCGTTGCTGGCTTGCGCCAGATCGTTCTGCAGCCGCTGGTTGCGGATGCTGCTGCGGCGTTCGGCCGAGGAATTGCTGACCTCAAACCGCAGTTCTTTCGGCTCGTCGGTGAACGGGTCTTTCACCCGCAACACGTACTCGCCGGGCAGGTCCAGCGGCAAACGAATTTCAAACTCGCCCGAACGGAGCAAGGGGATTTCCACGTCGCGACTGACGCCTGCGGAACCGGCCGGTCCGGCCATGGTCAGCGTGCCGGTCAGGAAGCCGGCGGCCAGCTTCTCTTCCGACAGGGGCTCGTAGTTTTCATCGTATGCGCGAATCAACACGACCGCTTTGTCGTCGACCCGGTAGTTCGTACGATCGGCCACCAGCTCAAAACGTTTGTCGGTTCCCAGGGCGTGACTGATGGCCAGACGGTTGATCAGCTGGCCCCAGAAACGGGTGTAGTACTTGTCGCCATAGCGGCGGCGGAGACGCCACATTTCGTCGTAGGCCACGTAGACCACTTCGCCCAGACCGTATTGCCGGACGGCGATCAGCGGCTGCGGCGTAACGCCGTCGGCGCAAGTATCGCTGGGATGTTCCGCCAGCACGATGCATTGTTCCGGGTGCAGCGCCTTGACCGGCTGGTACCAGGGAATCTCTCCCATGTTGTCCCAGGCCATGGCGTTCTCGTCGGGGTTCTCGGAGAGACGCATGAACGGGTAAGCGCTGGCGTGGGGCGTCCTCTGCATGCGGAACGGACGAGCGTCACGCAGCGGCGCGTCGGGATCGGGGATGACCGGCAGCATGTCGGCGACCGGCGAACCGGCCAGCTCGGCCGGGCCAAAGCGCGGACCGCACATCACCACCAGACCGCCGCCGAACTTGCCGACAAACTCCTTGAGCCGATCGCCAAAGCGATCGCTCAAAATGCTCCGCGGCATGTCGCCCAGGAAGACCACGTCGTTGGCGAAGAAGTCACTGCGTTTCGGGGTGAGCGTCGGTTCAAACAGCACGTTCGACTCGCGGACGCGGGGGTCGGACGAAGCCAGGTAAGTGCGAAAGCCGTCCATGCCGACCAGCGGGTCGCGATGAAACACTTCCTTGACGAAACGCCATTCCCAGTTCGGTTCATAGGCGACAAACAGCAGGCGGAAGTAATCGTCGATCACCCGGACCTGGCGAACGTCCTGGTTATTCTCTTTGACGATCTCGCCTTCGACGCCTTTGACCGAGGCGAAGAATTCGAAGTCGCCAGAGGTTTCCGGCGTAAAGGGGAACTCGACCGATTCCACCGCCGAGTGCATCGTGACGGCCTTCCGGCCAACTTCAACGCGCTGCCCGTCCTCGCCCTGGCGAACAGCCCAGCATTCGACGATCGCCTGCTTGTCGGCGAGGCCCGTATGCCGGACTTTGACGGAGATGGTCGTTTCGATCCCCTGTTTGATTTGCGGATTGGTCTGCAGGGCGACAGCCAGATCGAGCACATCGGTCGCTCCCACGCCGACCGTATACAGCGGCGCTCCCAGTCGCAGGGCAGGGGAGTCATCAAGCGCCATGCCGGCCCCCAAAGGCGCCTGGCCCGAGTTCTGTGCGAAGTCGCTGACCACCACGACGCCGGCCAGACTGGCGACGCCGAACTGGCGGCCCACATCGGACATGGCGGCGCCCAAAGCCGTGACCTGGCCTTCGGTCGTCAACTGATCCGCCAGACCGGCAAGATCGAGCGAGTCTTCGTCGTCGCCCCCATCCAGACGGCGCAACTGGCTGGTGCTATTCCCGTCGAAGATATAGGCCCGCAGCCGAGCTTTCTTGTCGCGTTGCAGTTTCGTCAAAGGGTGGTCTTCGGGTTTCTGCCGCAGCCACGCCTGGATGTATTCCATGCGCGACGCAGGAGCCGGGCCGGTCTGGTCGCCGGCAGGCACGGCGGCCAGCAAAGCGGAGCGTTCTTCCGACGAGTATTCGTCCTCGATCCCCATGCTGTCGGTGCCGTCGAACAGCAGGTAGACAAACGGGTAATGATCATTCTGATAGGTGATATTGAGCACCGGATCGGCCAGCGTAATCACCAGCAATCCCAGCAGCAGGCCACGGCCGCAACCGAGCGCCAAACGCCCCAGCAGCGGGCCCCGATGCTGCATCACCGTGTAAAAAACGACGGCCGTTACAAACAGCAGGACGAGCGACAACACCACCCAGAACAAACCTTGCGGTTGCTGGGCCCATGCCGCGCCGAAGGAAACCGACGTCTGGTCGATCCTTGCGACGTCGTCCTGCCCGAGCAGCCAGCCTAGTGCTTGTTGATACATGAAGTTAAAAAATCTGCAGGTCGTAAGGCAAGGGACAGGCGGTTCGCCGCGGCGGGACGAAAATTACTCTCAAGCCGAAGTCGGCGCGGCGGAAGCTTCAGCAGGATTGGCGGCAGGACGCGTGGGCCAGGCAGAAGTCGCCAACAGGACGATCTCCGCCAGCAACAGCACCAGTACGGCCAGGGCCAGCCACCACCACAAGTTTTGTGCGTATTGTTGTTCACCCGCGAGACTAATCTCGCGGCCGCGACCAACCCACATGGCGCCTTCGCCCAGCTCGCGACTGGCGAATTGATCGGAGGTAAGCGGGGTCAGCTCGGATTCTTCAGCGTCGCCGTTGACGGCGAACAGCTCCCACAGGCGAGGTTCGCCGGCGAGCTCGGCGCCATCAGCGCCGACTTCGCTTTCATACAGGCGATAAACGCCGCGTTGGAATGCTTCCGCCACTTGCACGCCGCGGCGATCCTGGCCGATGAAGCCCACGTCGAGCGGTTCACTCGGCGACTCCTCGGAAGGACGCTGCAGCAGCACGCCCACTTGCGACCGCTGCGGCGGCAACGCCAGGGCGAATCGCTCCTGCGGCGGCAACGTCCGGCGGGGCAGGGTGGTGCGGATCAGGCTGCGGGCGATGCGATCAAAGATCAGAACGGTATTGGTGACCGGCAACGTGTTCCAGTTGGACTGTACGCCGCTGGCGACAAACAGGACTTCCCCCTGGCCGATCCGACGCTGCACAATGAACGGGTCTTCGTTCTCCGTCGCGAAGCGGGCCAGCACCCGGGCGTTCGATTGCTCGACCAGACGGGCGAGGTCGGCCTCTTCGACCGGGCCGGCCGCAGCGGCCTGGCTTTCCCATAGCAGCCAACGGAGCGGCTCCGAGTCGTCCGGCGCGTCACCCTGGGCGGCGAGCTTGTCTCGCAATTTTGCTTCGTAATGGGCCCGCTGATCGGCGATAACGGCGTCGCTCAGGTCGACGGCGGCCGCCTTGAAGAAGAACGGCTCCGCGAACAGGTCGCGCAGGTCTTCTTCCGAGATGTCAGGCAGCTGAAAGTAAGGATGCCCGCTCAAACTGTCGTACTTCAGGTAAAACGGCTGCAGGTCCAGGCCCGCTTCTTCCGGCAACAGGCCGATCGGGGTCGACGACAGCGGAGCCGGCAGAATGCCGTCGCCGTTGCGCCAGGCAAGATTTGACCAGGCCGCCGAATCAAACTCTCCGCCGGCCGCGATGATCAGGGGGCCGCCTTGTTCGACATACTCGCGGAGCAGATCGACAGCGCCCGCCGGACTGGCGACGCCGGCGACAATGACCAGCCGGGCATCGGCCAGCACGTCGCGATTGAGTTGATCGATCGTCACATGGCGGACCTCGACCAGACGACGTTCGCCCTCAATGCCGGGCGCCAGTAAACGCCGCAGCGGCCGCGTCTCGCCAATCTGCCCTTTTGCTTCATCTTCCCCCTGGGCGCCGTACTGATCGACAAAGACCACCGGCACGGCGGCCACCACCGGCAGGATCAAATGCCGCTGGTCGTCGCCTGGCAAATTGTCGGGCGTCAGGCGAGCGGTTACCGGCGCCAGAGAAGGCTGACCGGGTTCAGGGCGATAGGAGTGAAAGACATGCGAAAAGGCGACTTCGCGGGCGCCTTCGCCGGGCTGCAGCGTGACGGTGCGGGAGGCGATATCGACGCCGTCGACCTGCAGCGTGACTTGCACATCACGGCGGGGAGAGGGGCCGTTGTGCCGCACCTGAACGACAAAATTCGCCGGCGTTTCCACATCGGCCAGGCCGTCGGAGGCGTAAAAATCCGAGATCCAGGAGTTCTCCCAGTCCTCGGGCGAGACGTCCACCACCTGCAGGCCGCCCAGGCGTTCCAGATCCGATGCGCCAATATCCAGCCAGTTGCGGCTTTGCTGATCGCCGATCAGCACGATTCGACGGGCCATCAGCGGCGCCGCTTCCACGGCCTGTTCGGCGGCGGCCAGACCAGCCGTTAGCGAGACAGAACGATCGACGACCTCGATCCGCTGAACGGCGGCCACGGCGTCGTCTTGCGTGTAGGGATCGATACTGAGCGTGCTGGCCGGTCCGCACAACGGCACGACGGAAACGCGGCTGCCGTTGGGCAGCGCTTTGATGTAACTTTCCGCTTCGACGGCGGCCCGCTGCAGGAGCGTGCCTTCGAGGGCCGTCTCGTAACTCATGCTCAGGCTGTTATCGATTAACAGCACCGCGTGCAGCGGCTGCGAGCCGTCGAACTGTTGGGCTAACTGCGGATCGGTCTGCGTTTGCTGATAGACGCCCCAGCCGCATAACAGACCAAGCAGCAGCACGGCCGCCAGCGATCCCCAGCGGACGGCCGGACGGGACCAGAGCACGGCGGCGGTCACTGCAAAAAAGACCAGACCCAGCAAAGCCGGAAAGGCGACGCCCCAAAAGTAGAGCGAAGCCGGCGTCATAATGGGGCGGGCCAGCGCCAGGCCGAACAGCAAAATGGCGAACGTCCGCAGCATCAACAGTATCAGGTCGCGCAGATCCATGATCTTGCGGTTCCGCTGCATCGCCTGGCGAAGAAAATTCATCGCCGCCCAGGGAAGCGTGCGGTAGCGTCGCCGGTTTAACAGGTGAATGATCGTCGGCACGGCAGCCGCGCCCAGCCCGGCAAGGAAGAACGCGCCGTTCGCAAAAAACCCGTTCAGCAGTGTTAACAAGGAACCCATGGAGCAATCTTCGAGGAAGCAGTCTGCGGCAGCCGGTCAATCAGCCGACCATCAGCGATAAAGCGAGCCGTTAGCGGGCGAATAATGGGGAAGGGAATCGCAGCCGTGGGGCAGGGCGGGGCAGGGGGCCGTGCGGGCCTCTCTGTGGCTATTACTGTACACGAGAGCCCAGCACATTTCGCCCTATTTCAGGCTTTGAATTTCGCCTTCTTGTAAAATGGGCAAAAAGCGGTTCGGGATCGCCAGCACAAAGCAGGACACAGCCGTGGCGTACATCTGACCGGCGGTGCCGCCAACCCGTCCGCCGCCCTGGGCGCCGCGATCGACCCAGCTGCCGTGCTTGCTGGGACTATTGGCTTCCAGAACCTGCGTCCCCACCAGATGGTCGCGCATGATCGGATAGCAGGCCTGCCAGTCTTCGCCGCCCACCTGGTACAGGGCCTGCGCGACATAATAGAACGTATAAGAATCAAACGGCATAATGCCGTTTCGACTGGTGTTTTTAGGGGTTTTCTCCACAGCCGCCCGGATCACGGCCATGTTTTTGGCGATCCGCCAGTCGCTGTTCTCGCCGAACTCCTGCAGGCAAACCACGCCGGCGGCCGCCATGGCGATGGAACCCCCGCCGCCGCCGCGGCTGTAGGTAAACTGCCCTGGCAGCTTTCGCTGCTCGTTATCCGCCAGATCGCGACGTCCGTTGAGCGGAGAATAGTGGTGGCGCACGCTTTCAATGGCCGAGTCGATGACCTCGCGATGCACATCGAGACCGCTATCCATGGCGCTGCGGAGCGCCTTGGCCTGCATCACCACCAGACTCAGATCGTGGCCGTGCGGCTGGCGACGGGCCTGATAGTCCCAGCCGCCGTCTTCCGCCTGGGTATTGGCGATCAGTTGCAGCGCTCGGTCCAGCACCTTGCTCATCCGCTGATCGCGGACGGTCGTCATGCCATGGGCCTGGCCAAGGACAAAGGTCGCCAGCCCATGATTGTACATATCACGCTGGGCGTTCGAGGTGATGTTCAGCAGCCCCGAAGGACGGGCGTTATTGGCGATGTAATCCAGCGCCCGCTGCACGACTTCGCCGTATTCCCCGCGGCCTGGAGCATGCCCCGCGGCGAGGAACGCCAGCGCGCCCATGCCGACCAGTCCCAGGTCGTTGGAACCCCAGTTTCCTTCCGGCCCCTGGTTGGCCGCCAGCCAGTGGAGCCCCCGCTTGAGGGCCGCTTCGCTCTCTGGCGTAATCTCCCAGTCACCCTCGGCGTGCAAGGGGGAAGTCAGGAGCATAACCCCGAAGATGAGCAGTAGGCGTAACGTACAGGAAAACATAATCAGGCAGCCTGAGGCAATTAGCGAGCAATTTACATCTATATGCTAAGCAGACGGGGCAGGTGTTACAACAGTCGGCATTTATCCGAGGAGTCAACTCCCTTCCGCCCGCCAACCGATCTGCTTCCGACGTGAAACGATCGCCGTAAACCCCGCCTGAAAAAAGGCTTACAGAGACCGCCCTGGCATGATCAGGGACGTGCAGCAATCCGCTTCAGCTTCACCAGCGCCAGCATGGAATCGGCGGGGCTGGCGAATTCGGCAGGGCGACTTTTGGCGTCAGGAGTGACGTTCAAACAGATGGTCAGTTGTTCCCCTTCCTGTTGGTAGATCCCCTCAAAACGCACGCCCGCGTCGTCGTTCAGCACTTCCACATCAATCAACGGCGGCGAAGTGGTGCTTTCGATTTCGAACGCCAGGCGAACTTCCCCCTGGCGCATTTTGTTCCCCTCGATAATCAACGTGCGTTCCTGGCCGCCTTCGGCCGCCACGATCTGGCCGCCAATCTCCAGCGTTTCGATCCTCCAGGTTCCCTGCAGATCCTGGAGTGCCTGCTCAGCAGGAGAGGCTGGCTCCTCGGCAACCAAAGGGCCGCCGACCTGCATCAGGCCAATCTGCAGCAGGGCTGCCTGGAACAGCAGAAACTGGAAACAACTGCCTGGAAAACGTTGACCACAACCCGCCATCCGACACCTCCACTGAAGAAGGACCGAAACACCTGCTTGAACGCAGGCAGGAAATCCGCCGCTACGTTCAATGTAAGATGCCCAGCCCTTTGGCGAAACAGTTTTCGCAGGACGTTTGGTCAGAATGCGGAAAGAAAATGCAGCCCGTCAGGACAGATCACGCGCGGCGGCCCGGGCGGATTCGTGCAGGATCGCGGGTAGGTGGGTTACCGCTGGTAAAAGGAAAAGGCGTCATGCGCCGCCTGGGTGCTTGCCTGGGATAGCGCCCAGTTCCGCTCCAGGGCCAGGGGATCATGGATGTCAAACACATATTTCATGCGCCACGGATCCAGCCGATAGCGGCCCCAGCGTTCGACCTTCCAGAAAACCTGCCGATCACCTGCCGGCAGGGCGGGCTCTTTGAAGCGGACTTCCGGCAGCGGGATCGCACGATCCGAGGCACAGCTTTCCACCGCCGCACGAATGGAAATCTGCAGGTCGTCCGCATGATGCTCGTTAAACACGCGGGAGACGGAATCGTAACAAAGATCCCGTTCACCCTTGGCCGCTTCCGCGTGCCGCTCTAAAGTCAAACGGCCTCGGGTTTCGCGATCAAACCAGCTGACCAGGGGGAGTGCGATCGCAACAGCAACGGGCAACGCGCACAATCCGATCCCCATTCGCACCGACCAGCCTTGCCGGTCTGCAGCCATGCCATCTGCCATGGAAACACCTCCGCCCGAGGGGATCCTGTTGATCTGCCAATCAATCTGCCAACTTTTCAGGGCTTGAACAAACCCCAATATGAGCCCCCCTTTGTAGCGGTTTTTTCGTCGCGGGCAAGAGAAAAATCTTGTCTGTCGGGCGTTTTTCTGCGTTGCGGTTTTCCGTGCGTCTTGCTGCCGCATGCATGCATGCTTAGAGACGGCGAATATGGTATCCGCCGTCGACGTGAATACGGTCGCCCGTACTGAAACTGAAACGTTCGCTGGCCAGGGCGGCGACCGCCTTGGCGACATCCTCGGGTTCTCCCCAGCGCCTGATGGGGCTGAGACCGTCCGCGATCAGCTGGTCGTACTTCTCCTGGACGGGGGCCGTCATATCGCTGGCGATCACGCCCGGGCAAACCTCATACGCCCTGATGCCGTATTCCGCCAGGCGGTCGGCCAGCAGCCAGGTCATCATCTGCATGGCGGCTTTCGCCATGCAATAGTCGGCCCGGTTCCGGCTGGCCGCAAAGGCCGAGACCGAAGAGATATTCACAATCACGCCCGACGAAGTCACGCCCGCTTCGCGCAGGGAAATCATCCGCTGGGCCGTCAGCTGCGAGAGAAAAAAGGCGCCTTTGAGGTTAATGCTGAACACCTCGTCCCAGCTGGCTTCGGTCGCTTCCAGCAGGTCCTTCCGGCCAGGCGAAGTCACGCCCGCATTGTTGACCAGCAGGTCCAGCCTACCGAAAGTCGCCACGGCCGAATCGACCAGCCGTTGCCGCGCATCGGCGTCGGCCACGCTGCCCGCCACCGCGACCGCCTGCCCCCCTGCGGCCTGGATCTGCCGGACGACTTCCTCGGCGGCTCCCGGCCGGCTGACATAGTTAACGACAACCGCGTGGCCTGCGGCTGCCAGTTCCAGGGCGATCGCTCGACCGATGCCGCGCGAAGAGCCCGTTACAATCGCAACAGGGGCGTTCGGGATACTCATGAAAACGGCTCTCCTTCGGGGGATTCGACAGGCGACCAGTTGCTGCCCCGCCGGGCGTCTGGCGGTGCTGCCGCCTTGAATTAAAGTTACCGGATCGATAAAGATTCGCCAGGCGGCAATAAAATCAGGAGGATCCGACGAATCGCAGGTAACTCCCTGAATCGAAAGGGTTGCGGGGAGCCTGCGTAGTTTATACTCTGAAAGTTGGGAAGCGACTCGAAGGTTAAGTTTGGCGGCGTCGTTCAAATTCTGCAGCTGCAAACGCTGCAATCTGGCGGATCCGATCTCTTCTTCCTTTCGCCGGGCGTCGCCGCAAACCGCGAGAGCTTCCTGCACCGTCTACTTTCGCTTTTCGGAACAAGGCGAACTTATGTCGCGCTGGGGATGCTGGTTATACAATCCGCCTGGGTCGGGATCGCGGTGCGCAAACAGCGTCTGCCGAATCGACGCCGGACCTTGCAAAGCTTATCATCCCCCCAGGAACTACGTCCCCCACAAAGCGGTGTCGCCTGCCGGCTAACGGGCCGTGCGTTGACGACTGCCCATAGACACGCCCCAGGCCCTTGCCATGAGGATCTATCGATGAAACTCCCCCCGTTACTGCGGAAGCGTCCCTGGATGGCGATCTGCCTGTTGGGTTCCCTGTTTGCGGCCAGCGTCGCGGAACCGCTGCGGGCGGCGGAACCGGCCGCCGAATTCCTGAAAGAGCTGCGGGATCGCGGCTACTTCGAGCTGGCGCTGATCTACATCGACAAGATGGAAAAGAACAACCTGGCGCCGCAGGATTTCCGCCAGACCATCGGCTTTGAAAGAGGCGTCACCCTCATTCGCGCCGCCCAGACCGAACGCGACCTGGTCGCACGGGAAAGGCAGCTCGACCAGGCCCAGAACGCCATTCGCGAATTCCTCAACGCCAACCTGACGCACGACAAAGCCCCCGACGCCCAGACCCAGCTGGGCAACCTGCTGGTCGAACGGGCCCGCATGAAGGTGGAACAGGTCCGGCGGAACCCGGCGACCGCCGAAACCTCCCGTGCCGAAGCCCGCACCCTGTACGACGAATCCCATCAGCTGTTCGTTGATCAGATCGAAGGCATCCGCACGCAGCTCACCAACATTCCGCCCAACCTCAACCCCAAAAACGCCGCCGACGCCAACCGGATCGCGAAACGCGATCTGCTGCGGGCCGCCTATCTCAACGCCCAGCTGCTCAGCGCCGTGATCCTGGAAGAAACGGCCGAATCGGCCGTCGAAGGCAGCGAAGAATACAAAACGCTCCTCAAAGGAGCCGCCGACGAATTCCAGAACATCTATGAAAAGTATCGGACCCGCACCGCCGGCCTGTACGCCCGCCTGTACCAGGCCCGCTGCTATCAGAAAATTGGCGATCACGTCAAGGCGCTGTCCTATCTGGAAGATCTGCTGGAGCAGCCGGACACGCCCGACGCCTTCCGCACGTTGCGTTTGAAAACGCTCAATATGGCGATGATCAGCTGGAACGATGAGTCCCAGGCCAAATACCTGGCGGCCACCATCCACGGCGACAAACTGGTCGACACCATCCGTCCCGACGAAGCGCCCCAGCAGGAATGGCTGGAGCTGCAGTTCAACCTGGCCCTGGCCCACAAGGCGCTGGCCGACAAACAGCGGGCGGAGAAGAACACCAAGGACGCCATCACCAACGATAAAGTCGCGATGCGGCTGATGGTCGCCGTTTCCAAGCAAAGCGGCCCCCTGCAGAAACCGGCCATTCAACAGGTCAATGAATGGGGCGGCAACGGGGGCACGATCGAAGAAAAAGAGCTCGAAACCTTCGAAGAGGCAAAAGACGCCGGCAAAGACGTCCTGCTGGCCTGGCAGGCCGCTGCGCAACTGGTCACCCAGTTGCCGGCCCGCATCGCCAGGGAAAAAGACCCGGCCGAAAAAGCCGTCCTGGAGAAACAGCTGGCCGACGCCCAGAAACTGTCCACCGAAGGGCAGCAGAAAGCGATCGACTACTTCCACCAGGCGCTGCTCTTCGCCACGCCGGAAACGCCTTCGCGCGAATTGAATATCGTCCATTACTATCTGTCGTTTCTGAACTACTCGACCGGCAAATACCTCGAAGCCGGCATCCTGGGCGAGTTTGTCGCCCGACGGTATCCCTCAAGCGATGTGGCCCGCCACTGCGGCCGTTTCGCCCTGGCCTCGTATGTGCAACTGCACAGCAAAGCGAACCCCGATAACCGGGTGTTTGAAAAACGGGTGATCGTCGATTGCGCCCGCTTCCTGGCCCAACAGTGGCCGACCGAAGATGAAGGGATCATCGCCGCCGCGACCCTGGTGCCGTTTCTGCTGCAGCCGCCGGTCGCCAACGGGGCCGTTCCCAAAGAGTCGGTCGACGAAGCGATCGAAGTCGTCAACAACATGCCGGCCGATTCGCCCAAACGGGCCGCCGTCGAAATCAAAGTCGGCCAGGTGCAGTGGTACGCCTTCCTGCGAGGGTATGCCGATCTCAGCAACACGCCCGAGGCCGAAAAAGACGCCCGCTCCGCCGAACTGACCCGCATCCGCGAACAGGCCAAAACCCTGCTGGCGGCCGGTCTGGAAGGCAGCAAAGAAACGGCCGAAGTCGATGTCAAACTGGCGCTGGCCACGCTCTCGCTGGGTCAGATCTATGTGTTCGACAAAGAGTTTGAACAAGCCGTCACGCTGTTTGAAGATCCTCGAATCGGCCCCTTGAAACTGCTGGCCGATAAAGACCCGGCGACCGATCTCCCCGGCTATTCGATCGGCGTGTACGACGCCGCCCTGAAAGCCTACATGGGCACGCTGGCGACCGCGAAGGATCCGCTGGCGCAGATTGAGAAGGTCAAAACGACCATGAACAGCCTGAACGCGTCGCTGGCTTCGGATGAAAACGGCTCCGCGAAACTGCTGAACATTTATGTCAGCCTGGCCACGGGATTGAAAAAGCAGATGGCCCAGGCCTCGCCCAGCAAGCGCTCGGAACTGGCGAAAGCGTTCCGCTCCTTCCTGCAGCAGGTCGAAGCCAACTCGAACGACTTCTCCAAGCTGTACTGGGTCGCCGAAACGTTCCTTAACATGGGCGACGGCCTGCGGGACAAAGCCGAAACCGTCTCGCCCGAAGCCAAGGATTATTACGAACAGGCCGCGAATGCCTATAACAAAATCCTGAAGCAGGCGGCCGCCGACAAGAGCTACTATCCCGAGGACCTGCGCGAGCGGGGGATCGAATCGCAGATCATCCTGCGACGGGCCTCCACCACCCGGGCCCGCGGCGAATTCGCCGAGGCGATTGAGATCTTCACGGACCTGCTGGCCAAAGAGAACGGCCGGCTGGATGTCCAGATCGAAGCCGCCCGCACGCTGCAGGACTGGGCCGCCGCCGACGACCCGACCAAGTTCTATACGGCCCTGGCCGGGGATAACTGGGACCAGAAGCAGAACCGTTATACGGTCTGGGGCTGGTCGGGAATTGTGTCGCGCACGGCGCAAAGCCCCAAACACCAGAAAGAGTTTTTCGACGCCCAGTTGAATGTGGCCCGCTGTTACTACCGCTTTGCCGCCACCCAGGAAGGGGACGACAAAGCGAAGAATCTCGACAGCGCCCGAAAAGCGATCGTCACCACCATGCTGTCCTATCCGGAACTTGGCGGACGGCAGGACGAGTACAACGCCCTCTTTGAAGAGATCCAGCAAGCGCGGGGCGAGAAAGCGCCGCTGGGGCTCGAAGCCGAACGGGAGCGCATCACCAAAACTCCCACGACCCCCGACGCGAGCGCCGGCGGCTAACCGACCTGCCCTGGGGATTGATGAACTAACCACTCTTTCAAATTCGCCGTTCATTACGGAGCTGTATTATGCCTTTTTCGCCTCGAATTGCCTTCTGCTGTGCCGCCCTGGCGGTAGTCTTTGCGCTGGGAGCTTCCCCTGCTTTGGCGCAGGTTGACCAGGACCGGATCTTCCTGCGGGAAGGCGCCCCCAAAGCGGGCGTGCTGCTGAAAGCGACGCCGACCGTGGTCACCATGAACGCCGGCACCGTCCAGACCGACATCCCGGTCAACGATATCCGCACCATCACCTTTGGCGCCGATACGACCGACACAAAAAAGCTGCGCACCACAGCGACCGAAGGCCGCTACGAAGAAGTCGTCTCCATGTTCGAAAAGAACGAGGTCGACCTCTCCGCCATCAAGAGCCCCCAGCTCATTGAAGACATGACCTTCTATATCGCCTACAGCATGGGGCAACTCGCCCTCCGCGGCGAATACGACAAAGCCAAAGCCGGCGGAGCGCTGGGGATCTTTATCAAAAAGTATCCCGCCAGCTGGCATTACTTTGCCGCTGTGTCGCTGATGGCGGACCTTGCCGTTAGCGCCGGCAGCTACGACGGGGCGGCCGCCTACTACAAAACCATCATCGACACGGCCCCCTGGGACGATATCAAAATGCAGGCCCATGTCGGCGCCGCCAAGGCGGCACTGGCCAAGGCTGACTACCCCACGGCCCAGTCGCACTACAACGAAGTGATGAAAAAGTCGCCGGAAACCGATGAGGAAATGGCCCAGCAAATGTACGCCAAGGTCGGGCTGGCTGTCTGCCAGGCGCACGCCAACAACGGCGCCCAGGCCGATGCGGGCATCGCCGCGATCAATGACATCATCGCCAAAAACGACCCGAAAGATATGGAGCTGTTCGGCCGGGCCTACAACGCCCTGGGCGACTGCCATCTGGCCAAGGGAGAAACAGAAGACGCCTTGCTGGCCTATCTGCACACGCACATTCTGTTCTACGCCAACCCCGATGTGCACGCCGAATCGCTGTACAACATCATCAACCTGTGGGACAAACTGCAGAAGCCGGACCGCGCCCAGGAAGCGCGCACTCTGCTTCGCGCCCGCTACAAAGGAACCCGCTGGGCGACCAAAAGCTAGTCCGCCCCAGGCAGCTGGCGGGATTCGGCAAACTAGCTAGTTCCGTAGCGACCTCGGTGCAATTACAATACGACCTTTGACCTTGAGTTCTGTTCGCATCCGACGTGACTTTCGGGTCCCTGGGGAGACCGCAACAGGGGTGATTATCTGGCCAGCAACCTCTGGCCGGAACCTTGGTTTCCCTGTCCGCTGGGTTCCGTCGCCGCGTTTGGTTGCGAAGAACTCTGTCTGCTCGAACCCGTTCGCGAATTCCCGCACGCTAATAATTCCTATGCTTTCTTGGAGGCTGTTACCAATGCAGGCCCGGCTTAAGTTGTGGGCGGCGCCCCTCTGCCCGCTGCTGCTGTTTTTCACCATGTTTGCGACCTTTAGCGCGGTCGTTACAACCGACGCCGGGATCGCGGTGGCTCAAGAGCCCGACGATGCAGCCGCTCCGGCCGACGACGCGGCCGCTCCGGTCGATGTGGCGGCTGAAGATCCGGCTCCCGCAGAGGGCGACAAACCGGCCGCAAAAAAGACCGACAACGCCCTGGTCTGGTTCCTCAAATCGCTTGGCTGGCTGTACACGATTGTGTTCCTGTCGATGTCGTTCACGTTTGTCGCCGTGCTGGTGATGAATCTGCTGACGGCGCGCCGCGAGAACGTCTGCCCCGTGCATCTGGTGGAAACGTTCGAGGCTTACCTCAACGAAAAGCAGTACCAGGAAGCGTACGAACTGGCCAAGAGCGATGACTCGTTCCTGGGCCAGGTGCTGTCCGCCGGCCTGGCGAAACTCTCGCAAGGCTACTCGCATGCAATTGAAGCCATGCAGGAAGTCGGCGAAGAAGAAAACATGAAACTGGAACACCGCCTCAGCTACCTGGCGCTGATCGGCACGATCAGCCCCATGGTCGGCCTGTTCGGCACGGTGCACGGTATGATTAACTCGTTCCAGATCATCGCCATCAGCGGTGAAACGCCGGACCCGTCCAAGCTGGCCGGCGGTATTTCGACCGCTCTGGTGACCACGCTGGTCGGTCTGGCTTTGGCCATTCCCGCGCTGCTGGTGTACAACCTGCTCCGTAACCGCGTTTCGCGTCTGGTGCTGGAAGTCGGCATCCTGAGCGAAGGTTTGATGAGCCGTTTTGAGAACGTCGGCCAGAAGGGCTAGTCCCTGTACGGCTCCCGTTCAACAGGCCAGGAAATGTCGCCTCGACGCCCCGCTTTTCTGGGACGTCCTGGCGAACGCAGGGCGGGTCGGCCGCAACCACGCGGTCAACCGAAGACCCCTGTTGGGTAAACAAGACCCTGTCAGGTGAACAAGCCCCCTGTCGGGTAAACAAAGTAACCCATTTCTGGCCCCCCTTTTCTCTCCCTGGCGAACGCCCCTGGCTGTTCGCCCGGGCAGGCTGTCTGGCTTTCTGGTCATTGGATTTTAGTAATGCGAATCAACAAGAAATCAGGTTCGGGCGTGCTTGAAGGCGACCTGACGCCGATGATCGATATGACCTTCCAGTTGATCGCCTTTTTTATGGTGCTGATCAATTTCGCCCAGACCGAAGCCAACGACAAAGTCGTGCTGCCCCAAAGCGTGCTGGCCAAACCGCCCAGCGCCGTGATTGAGAACGCGATCACCGTTCACCTGGGCGTCGACGGCACCGCGGTCGTCAGCGACCAGGAATCGGAAATCGACGGCCTGACCCCGGTCATGAATCGGGAAATCAACTCGTTGCGGGATCAGGGCCTGGGCCCCGCCGACGCCAACATTATTATTCGCGCCCATAAAGACGCACCCACCGGGAAAGTGCAGAAACTGATCCTGAAATGCCAGAGCTTAGGTTTTGAACAGTTTGCCCTCCGGGCCGAAAATGTGCGGAATTAACCAGAAAGCCAGCTCATGAAAGTTCGCAACCAGAATACGGAAGGCGATAAGATTGAACTGCAGATGACGCCGATGATCGACATCGTGTTTCAGCTGCTGGTTTTCTTTATCATGACCTTCAAAATCGCCAACATGGAAGGCGATTTCAATATCAAAATGCCCTCGGCCGCGCCTCGCGAAGGTCCGACCGACCCGAACGAAACGCCGCCCATCACCATCCACATGCGCGACGCGGACCAGGACGGCAATCTGGATCTCGGCAGCTTCGCCATGGACCAGCAAGGCCTGGCCAATATGGCCGACCTGACCACCCGTATGTTCCAGCGCGTGTATCCCGGCGGCGAGATCAACGAGGCCTCCAAAGAAGACGCGCCCGAGGTGGTGCTCGACTGCGACCCGACGCTCCGCTACGAGTTTGTCATTGAAGCCATCACGGCCGTTTCCGGCGAAAAACGGAAAGCGCCCAACGGCGAAGACATTGTCATTAAACTGGCGGAAAAGATCCGCTTCAAAGACAACTCCGCCGGCAGCTAACCGGCCTCTCTTGCCTGCCCCGCGTTCCGGTCGCCATCGTCGCCGGAACGCCTGGGCGTCTCTATCCCATCGACGGCATTGCCGTCCCCGGGGCAATCCACGCGAACCCGCCGTGGATCCCCCTGCGCAAATTCCGCAGCTGCAGGCGAAAATCCGGGAATAACCAAGCGTTCAGAATTCGAACCGTTTAGCCGCCGTGCAGAAGCGTGTCTGAAATCTGAAAGGGAGCCCGCGCATGAAAATTCGGAACCAGAACCCCCAAGGCGACAAGATAGAACTGCAGATGACGCCGATGATCGACATCGTGTTTCAGCTGTTAGTCTTCTTTATCATGACCTTCAGAATCGCCAACATGGAAGGCGACTTCCACATCCGCATGCCCTCGGCCGCGCCCCGCACAAGCCTGGTCGCTCCAGATCCGGATACGCCGCTTCCCATCACCATCCACATGCGCGACGCGGACCAGGACGGCAATCTGGACCCCGGCAGCTTCGCCATGGACCAGCAAGGCCTGGCCAGTATGAGCGATCTGACCGCCCGCATCTTTCAGCGCGTTTATCCCGGCGGCCAGATCAGCGAGTCCTTCCAAAAAGACGCGCCCGAGGTCATCCTCGACTGCGACTCGACGCTCCGCTATGAGTTTGTCATGGCAGCCATCACGGCCGTTTCCGGCGAAAAACGGAAGTCGCCCGGCGGCGACGAGATTGTCATCAGGCTGGCGGAAAAGATCCGCTTTAAAGACAACTCCGCCGGCAGCTAACCGACCCGTCTTTTACCGACGTCCCGAGCAGTAGACGACCTGTCGGCTTATTGCGACATCATCAAAACGCCGATGCCAAAGCCGATCAGGGCGCCCAGCAGCGTGGCGATCGGCACGGCGATCGCCAGCGTGGTGGTGATGATGGCGGTCGTGGACAGCCCTTTACGCCGCGCCGGCAAGGCCGGCGGGGTCGCCGCCCGGGAAAGGTTCACCTTGTCGGTTGCTTGCGACCAGGCGCCAACCCGTTCCGTCGCCTGGGACCCCTGGCTGGGATTGTCGACATCGAATTCGCCCGAGCCCGTGTCGTGCGGGTTCAGCGACTCTTCGCCGGCAGGCGGCGGGGCGGGCGTCCAGGGGGACTTGGTGATCTGCTGGGACAGGATCGGGCCCGTATCACCGACAAACGGCTCCAGCCGGGCGGCCACTTCGCCCATCGACTGCACCCGGTCGGCCGGGTTCTTGTCCATCATGTCGGCGATGATTTCGACAAACTCTTCCGACACGTCGGAGTTGAATCGCCGCGGATGCCAGGGCGTTTCATGGCAATGCCGGAACGCCTTGTTGCTGGGCGAACCACCCGGGTACGGCACCTTGCCGGTAATGGCGTAATAAAGCGTGCAGCCCAGCGAGTAGATATCGATCAAAAAGGTGATATCGCCCGGCGTGCGAATCTGCTCGGGCGCCAGGTAATCGGCCGTGCCGACAATCTTGCCCGCCCGCGGATCTTCGTCGGCTTCGGTAATGAAACCGGCCAGCCCCAGGTCGGAAACCTTGGCGACCCCTTCGGGCGTCACCAGGATATTTCCGGGCTTCACATCGCGGTGAATCAAACCGCAGTCATGGGCGTACTGCAGCCCTTGCGCCGCCTGGCGAATGATGCTGGCCGCCTGCTGCATCGACAGCTTTTTCTGCGACCGCACCAGGCGTCGCAGATCGGTGCCGGGCACATATTCCACCACCAGGTAATTCACGCTGCCGTCTTCGCCAGCGTCGTACGCCCGCACCAGATGCGGGTGGTCCAGCTTGGCCTGGGTCCGCACTTCGCGAACAAAGTTCCGTCGCGCCTCTTCGGTCGCTTTGGCTAACGGCAACACCTTGACCGCCGACTCACGGCCCAGAACTTCATGCACGGCCTTGAACACCTGGCCCATGCCGCCCTGGTAGATAAACTCCGTAATGCGGTACTGCCCCAGGCGAAGCTTGGTGCGTCCCTGCTTGAGCTGCTCCGTCTGGTAAACAGTCAGCAACTCCAGCTCAATCAGCCTGGCCGCCAGGTCCTCGTCGGAAGCATGGGCAGGGGCGCCGGTCGCTTTGCTGGCGACGGCTGCAAGCGCGGCTTCCATTTCACTGCGTGTGACCAGACCGCTGGCTAGCGCCGATTGGCGAAACAATGAGCGGGAGGTTTTCGATTCGGGCGCCACGGAGGACTTCTGTGGAGGAGCAGGGAGGAGTTGGGAATGGACGGGAAGGTACCTGCACCCGTCCACCCATAATTTACCGGGCAAGACCCCAGTGCGCCAAGTTTCCTGCGAAAAAACAAGGAAAAAAGGGTTCGTTCCCCAAAAAAATGCCGCACAAACACAGGAAGAAAGCCCACGCTAACTCGGCGACCCGCCATCAAGCAGGGTCCGCAAACGCCGCACTGCCCGCAGATACCGCATGCTCGCGGCCGGCTCCGTCAATTCCAGCGCGGCCGCAATCTCCTGGTTGGAAAGCTGCTCGTAATGCCGCATCAGGATGATTTCGCAATCCTGGTCGTTAAGCTGGGTAATGGCGGCCTCGACCCGGCGGGACATTTCCTGCTGGGCGGCCGCCGCCGCAGGCGTCAGTTCGGGATCGTAGATCTGGGCCGCCAGATCGATCGTCGAGCGGTCATTGCCCACATGCGCCGCCATCGGATGTTCGCGATCCACACTCCGTTTGGCCGAAACGCGGTGCCGCCGATGGGCGTCGATGATCCGGTCCTTCGCAATCTGTCGCAGCCACAGCCGGAACGACATGACCGGATTGGCCAGATAATCCTGCAGCCGGCGGTTCGCCTCGACCAGGACTTCCTGCACCACGTCGCTGACATCGACCCGCTGCTGGATCTTCTGGTCCAGACGCATCTGCACCATCCGCCGCAACGCATTGCGATGCCGCTCCATTAACACATTCACAGCCGACGCGTCGCCTTCACGGGCGGCGCCCAGCAGTTGTTCCGTTTGATCGCTTTCTGGCCACATACGTGGATTATCCTCGAACAGGCCGCACGACGAAAGGTCCAACCGCCGCTTCCCGCAAACAACCGACAGGGCAGGGGAGGAAGCGACCGCCTGGCCGCTGGCAAAACGCAGGAGACACGACGCGACGATCACGCAGCATCCTCACGGCACATAGCGGTATTCGCCGCCGTTTTCCCGGGCGATCCTTGAGAGCACCTTCTGCCCTTGCTGGCTGCGAAAGCCGATCGTATGCACGGCCACCCCCGGCGCTTGCACGCCATCCTCCTGGCGGACCACATTATGCTTCCGCAACCAGGGAGCGGTCGGGTCAGAGAACTCGCCGTCGGACAGCAGGAACAAGGCGTCCGGCTGCAGCGACACGCCAAACTGCACCGCCTGGCAGGGCGACGTGTTGTATCCCAGCCGGGCCGTCTGCAGCCAGGAACGTAACAGGGCCAGATTCTCAGGCGTCGCCGACAGCAGGGCCGGCGCGTACTCTTTGTCGTCGAACATGCGATGCGTTTCGCCATCGAAAAAAATCACATAGAACTGCCGTTCCGGCCCCAGCCGATCGATGGCGGCGGCCAGCTCCTGGCGAGCGTCGTTCCACTTGGGGCCTTCCATGCTCAACGAGCAATCGACGACAAACACAAAGCGACTGCCGGCCGCACGCACGCCGAAGAAGCTGGCGCCAACCGCGTCGCTGGGTCCATGATCGGCTCCCGCCGACGCCGTCCCGCCGGGTCCGGAATCCCCTCCCAGTCCTTCGCCCGACAGCACTCCCCGCACCTCGTCGGCCAGTAGACGGCGCGGCGGATCCAGGTCGCCCGGCTCTACCCAGGCGGCGACTTCAATCGGTTCCACCGCCAGCGCTTGGCGGGGCAACACGGCTGGCAGAAAAGCGGCCCGTTCGGATTCCTGGTCGGCCTGGTCGACGACCAGCGGGATCGGCGCCGTGATCTCGTCGCGGACCGCCGCCGCGGGGGTGATGCTGAGGAACAGGCCGTTCTGCACCGCCTGCTGCACGGCGCAAGCCGCCAGACTCAGTAATAGAACCAGGTGCAGCACGGTGCTCACCCCGCAAATCTGGCCAATCTCCAGAAACCCACGCCACCGCTGGTCTTCTGCGGGAATCCGTTGTCGCGCAATTCGAGCTTCGGCCGGGTCGCATCTCACGGGACGCGACTGCTGGAGGAACAACTCCAGGCGTCTCCGGTCAAGCTCCGGCTGCCGGGGACGAAAGGCCCACTGCGACCAGTCGTCCGCCGCCCCAAATTTCCAGCGAGGGCGTGTCTTCCCGGCCGGCGTCGCGGCGGAAGGGGTGTCGATCGAAGATAAGCCGCTGGTCATCGGCGCCATCGCACAAACGGGGAAGGGTCGCATCGCCGTGCATTGTCGGGAATCTGCGGCCGACCGTCAAGTTTTTGCGCGACCCCGATCAGGTTGCGTTAAAAAGCCTGCCGCACTGGAACGCCAGCAAAATCCAAATCAGCACCAGACCGATCACCACCAGCGACAGTTGATGCACGTCCGCCAGCGCGGCCCACCTCAGCAACGCCAGCGAAGCGGCCGCCTGGACCAGGGGTTTAACGGCGCCGCCCGTCAGGGCGATCGTCTTGCGGCGGACGCCGGTCGGCAGTGGTCCGTAAAGCATCTGCATCGCGGGATCGCTGAACGAGCGTCTCAGCACTTCGGTCCCTTTGGAAAACGTCGCCGCCCAGAGCAGCACGCCGTGCTGCGAGGACCACAGGATCGAACCAGCAGCGACCAGCAACCCGAACGGAAACGCCAGCAACGCCGGCAATACGCCAAACCGTTTTAGCACGCGGCCAGCCACCAGCAACTGCAGCACGGCCGTCGCCAGATTCGACCAGGCATAATACGCCCCAAAGTACGCAGCGATTCGATCCTCGGCCGCATACAGATCGTCAATCACGGCGACCTTCCACTGAAAACCGACCAGCACAATCGCCGTAAATTTGACCGCCGCCAACAGCACCACCGCGCGGACCATCGGCGAACTCCCCAGCGACCCGTTGGCGTCGGCAACGTCCGCCGGGCTGACATCGGCGTCGGCCGCGTCCTCACCGGAGACTTCCGGCGACGGACCGGTCTCCTTCACCGTCGCCGACACGGTCACTTCCTCTTTGTGCAGCAGGAGAATGGGAATCATGGCGGCGACGTGCAGGGCCGCCATCATCATCAGCAGATTGATCACGTGGATCTGGTCGGCGTACATGGCCAGCAGCGTTCCGAAGACAATTCCGGCCAGGGTCGAGCCCAGACCCGACAGCCCAAAAATCCCGCCGGCGTGCTTGCCGTGGAACAATTCGTTCAGCAATGTGGCGAACAAAATGGCCGTCATCGCTCCCTGGATTTCGGACAACAGATACATCGACGACACAAAGACAAAATCATGGCCCGGCCGGGTCGGCGTCAGCCGCATCACAATCACGGCGATCGCCAGCACCAGATGCGTGGTCACGATCAGTCGCCGCAACGGCAACCGCGATACGGCCCGCACATAAAAGATGGCCGTCGCCGCCACACCGATCGACGACACCAGATAGATCGTCGCCAGGTATTCGGCCCCGATCCGCGCCAGGAACAGGCTGTCCGCCGTGGTCCGCCCGACCACGCAGGTCGAAACCGAGAAAAAGATATACAGCAACGTCAACAGCGTCTTCCGCTGTTCCGACGAAGGAATCTCAAACAGACGTTCAATCCAAAGCTGCATGCGAAGCGTATCAACTGCACAAAACCGAACAGGAGCCAGACAGGTCAAATCGCCAGCCTATCGACTCCACTCGTCCCCGCCATCCCCAACCGGTGGAAATGTCCGCCAGGGCGCTGCCGCGGAAAGCGTTGCTCCCACGACCCCGTTCCCGTTTCCCGCCGCCTGCCTGCCTTGCGGGCGCAAGCATCGGGGGGCAAACTATACGGGCCGCTTTCGGTTGCCGATTCCTGCCAGACGCTGATTTGAATTATGAGAAATGCTTGCGCCATCGGCCTGCTGCTTCTATTGCTGGCCGGCTGTGACGATACCGAAGCCACCAGGCCGGGCCAGACGCCGCGGAAGACCGCGGCCAAGCCTGCCGCGAAGCGGGTCGTCGCTCCGCCGCCGCCACAGGTCGCCGCCGACGCCTTCCCCGATATTCCCACCGCGGTTGCGGCCCTGGCGCAGCGCTCGGCCGACAAGGACCTGGTAGGCTGGCGCGAAGCCAGCGACTGGCTGGCCCTCCAGGGCCCCCCGGCCGTCGCTCCGCTGCAGACGGTCGTGGATGATTCCCAGTCCGATATCCGGGCCCAGATCAACGCCATCTATGCGCTATCGCAAATCGGTCCGCCGGCGGCGCCAGCGCTGCTGCAGATTCTCAGCTCGCATCCGACGAAGAAGGTCCGGCTGAATGCCATCGACAAAGTCGCCCTGATCGATCCCAGCAGCGCCGCCATTGTGAAAGCGCTAGTCGGTCTCCTCGACCATCAGGACGACGAATTTCGCCGCACCGCCGTCAACGCACTGGGCGTGATTGGCGAACCGGCCGGCGCCTCGGCCGATCGCCTGGTGGCGATTCTCAACAACCCGAAGGAGAATGATTCCCTCCGCGGGGCCGCCAAAGTCGCTTTGAAAAAGGTCAATCCGCGGCACACCTTCCTGGACTGAGCAGCGTCGCATGAAGCTCGGACTCATTAGCGATGTCCACGAACAGATCGAACCGCTGCAGTTTGCCCTGGAGCGGTTCCGCCGCGACCCCGTCGATCAAATCGTCTTCCTGGGCGACCTGTTCGAGATGGGCGAGCACCTGCTCCAGGCGACGCAGACCCTGCACCAGGCAAGCGTGATCGGCGTCTGGGGAAACCACGACTTTGGCCTGACCCGACTGGGGCTGAACGACGAAGTCCGCTCCCGCTTTCCCGCCGAAGCGCTGCAATACACGCAGACGCTTCAGCCCTTCTTGCGGATCGAAGACTGCCACTTCAGCCATGTCGAACCCTGGCGAAATCCCGAGCGGCTGGAAGACCTGTGGTCGTACGACCGGCTGCCGACCGAACCCGCTAGCGCGGCCCGCAGTTTCGCCGCGACCGACGCCCGGGTGATCTTTCTTGGTCACTTGCATCGCTTTGCCGCCGTCAGCGACCAGGGACCGCCGCTGGTCTGGCGCGGCGAAGCTCCGCTGCAGCTGCACGCGGGGCAGCGATACGTGGTGATCATCGCCGCTGTTTGCGACGCCCTGTGCGCGATGTACGATACAAGCACCGGCTGGCTCACGCCGATCGATCTCAGCCGGGATTAAGGCTGCTTCTCCGCGAGCTTTCGGGAACCCGTGTAAGTGGACCAGGGCACAAGTCCCTTCCTCTTGGCGAACCCCTGCGGACCCGTAGCCGAGTCCACGACTCCTTACGTCTGGCTGTATCACAGCACGGATCTCTCCGCCGCACGCTTTCGGTGCGTCGGTTCTGCTTCACCTTGCAAGGAACGAAACGATGTCTGTCCGCCTTTTTCATGCCCTGGCCCCGCTGCTTCTGCTGCTGCTCCTCAGCCCGCTCGCCACGGCCGCCGATCCCGAAACGCCAGCGACCGAAACGCCAGCGACCGAAACGCCAGCGACGACTACGACCGAAGCAGATACGGCGGCCGGCGACGAGGACTCTCCGCCGGAACCGGAACCGCGGCAGGAGGCCGAAAAAGCAGAACAACCGTCCCTGATCGGAAAGTGGCAAGTCGTTTCGATTGTCGAAGGGGGGAAAGAGCAGGAGAAGAAAGACGAGGCAGTCGAGTTTACGAAAGACCAGTTCCTGCTGGGCGGCGCCGAGAAATCCCCCTTTAGCTATCTCGTGCGGCCCGATGCTTCGCCCGCCGAACTCGATCTGGTGTTTGAAACCCCCGGCATCCGCGTGAAGCTGCTGGGGATCTACGAGATCCAGAACGATACGCTGCGGCTCTGCCTGGCGGGGCCGGACAACAAACGTCCCACGGAGTTCGCCAGCCCGGAAGGCTCGCCTTACTCCCTGGCCACGCTCCAGCGAAAAGGACCGTAAGCGATTAATGGGGGAAAAATCCGCCTCATGTATGGTTTAACGGGAACGCAAGGCATGTTACATTTTTTGACAGGGTTTGAAGACGGGGACTTCGCCCTGAAAACCTGTGCCGTCGGGAGGGATCGTGAGAGCGTCTCTGGCGATTGATGCGAAGGTGCAGCAACTTGCCTTGAGCCGATTGCTTTCTTTCACCACTCCCTGCCCGGCAACGCGAATCGATGGTTTCTCGTTCATTTCTTAACCGACGCCCTGCCATGCTGTTCCCAGTTTTGCAATCGTCAGTCATGCAACCGCCAGCGACGCCTGGCCGCCGCGCCTCTGCGTAGCGTTTGATCACCAGGTTACGCACGTTTTCAATCCTTTGCGAGAACCCCAGCCTGTGACCTTTCAACTCAATCTCAGCTCCGAAACAGTCGAGCAGGTGCAACCCGCCGCGCCGCTGTGTGTGGAGCCGCAGTCCACCGTTCGCAAAGTGCTTGAACAACTACAAGCCGAGAACCGTGGCGCCGCCCTGGTCTGCCAGAACGAATCGCTGGTCGGCATTTTCACCGAGCGCGACGCGCTGCGGGTGATGGCTGACGGCATCGATCTGGATACGCCCATTTCGGAATTGATGAGCGCCAACCCGGTCGCCTTGTCGGCCGATGCGACGGTGGGCCAGGCGATCTCCAAGATGTCGTTTGGCGGCTATCGCCGGTTGCCGATCGTCGATGTCGAGAACAAACCGCTGGGCATCCTGAAGGTGTCCGGCATTTTGCATTACCTTGTCGAACATTTCCCCAGCGTGGTCTACAACCTGCCGCCCTCGCCGCACCACACCACCCAGGAGCGCGAAGGCGCGTAAGCGGCGACGACGGTCGTCCCGCCCAGGTCGAAAGGAAACTGCCGACTTGCAGTGTCGCTACTATGGCAGCCACAAATAATGTAACCCTGCTGGCCTTACCCCCGCATTCCTGCGTGCCGGCGACCGCTTTCTGGTCGTTGCCCCCGCAGCCCTGCAGAAGCCGCAGCGTCGCATGGCTGAGTTCCCCATCACCGACGGTCCGCCGTCGTCTCTTTTGCGATTGACCGATGTCGATATCCACAGATACTCCCGCACATCCGCCCCACGAAACCATTGTCCTGTCCGAGGCGACCGTCCGTTTGGCCGGCGACTCGGGCGACGGCATGCAAGTGGTCGGCAGCCAGCTGACGGGAACCTCCGCCCTGCTCGGTAACGACGTGGCGACGTTCCCTGACTTTCCCGCAGAAATCCGCGCCCCCAAAGGCACACGCGCCGGCGTCAGCGGTTTCCAGGTGCATTTCGCTTCCAGCGATATTCACACCCCCGGCGATTCCATCGACGCCCTGGTCGCCATGAATCCCGCGGCTTTGGTCACCAACATTGGCGACCTGAAGTCGCAAGGGCTGGTGATTGTTAACAGCGATAACTTTACCGACAGTGATCTGGCCAAAGCCCACTGCAAAACCAATCCGCTGGAAGACGGCACCTGCGACCGGTATCGCCTGATCAAAGTGCCGATGACCAAACTCACCGTCCAGGCGGTGAAAGACCTGGACCTGTCGGTCAAACTGGCCGACCGCTGCAAGAACTTTTTCGCCCTGGGGCTGCTGTACTGGCTGTACAGCCGCGACCTGGAGCCAACGCTCCGTTACATCCATACCAAGTTCAAAGCCGACATCGCCCGGGCGAATGAGAAAGCGCTGCGGACCGGCTTCTACTATGGGGAAACGACGGAAGCGTTTGTTAACACCTATAAAGTGCCGCCGGCCAAACTGCCGCCTGGCAAGTACAACAACATCATGGGGAATACGGCCCTGGCCTGGGGGCTGATCACGGCCGCCCGGCTCAGCGGCAAGGAGCTGTTCATCGGCTCTTATCCGATCACACCGGCCAGCCCCATCCTGGAAGAACTGGCCCGCCACAAGAACTTTGGCGTGCGAACCTTCCAGGCCGAAGATGAAATCTCGGCGATCTGCTCGACCATTGGGGCCGCCTTTGCCGGCGCCATGGCGATCACCTCGTCCAGCGGCCCCGGCATCGCCCTCAAAGGGGAAGCGATGGGCCTGGGGATGATCCTGGAACTGCCGATGTTGATCATCAACGTGCAGCGCGGCGGACCCAGCACCGGCCTGCCGACCAAAACGGAACAGTCCGATCTGCTACAGGCGATGTTTGGCCGCAACGGCGAAAGTCCCTTGCCGATTATCGCCGCCCGCAGTCCCAGCGACTGCTTCTCCATCGCCCAGGACGCCTGGCGCGTGGCGACCCGCTTTATGACGCCGGTGCTGATCCTGTCCGACGGCTACCTGGCCAACGGGGCCGAACCGTGGCGCGTGCCGGATTACGAATCGCTGGAAAAGATCGAAATCAAGCATCCCGGGCCGCAGGAAAACGGCGAGCCGTTCCTGCCTTACCTGCGCGATGAAATGCTGGCCCGCCCCTGGGCCCTGCCCGGCACCAAAGGCCTCATGCATCGCGTCGGGGGGCTGGAAAAAGACGATATCACCGGGAACGTCAGTTACGATCCCCACAACCATCAGCACATGACCGACGTCCGCCAGCAAAAGGTCGACAACATCGCCAAATTTGTCGGCCCGGCCAAAGTGGACGGTCCGCCCTCCGGCGACCTGCTGGTGCTTAGCTGGGGCGGTACGTATGGCGCCTGTATCACGGCGGTGCGCGAGTGCCAGGCCCGCAGCCAGTCGGTGGCCCACTGCCATCTGCGCTGGGTCAACCCGTTCCCCGAAAACCTGGGGGAACTACTCAAACAGTACAAACAGGTTTTGATCCCTGAACTCAACATGGGTCAGCTCCGCACCCTGATTCGCGCTCGCTATCTGACCGATGCGGTCGGCTTGAACAAGGTGCAAGGCAAGCCTTTCCACGTTTCTGAAATTGTCGAAAAGATCAACAGCCTGCTCGGCTAAAGGCTCCTACCGATGTCTACAGAACTCCCCGTACTGAAACCCGCCGACTTCGCCAGCGATCAGGATGTCCGCTGGTGCCCCGGCTGCGGCGATTACTCCATTCTCGCCCAGATGAAAAAAATGCTGCCGTCGCTGGGCGTGCCGCGTGAGAAAATCGTGTTCGTCTCCGGGATCGGCTGCTCCAGCCGCTTCCCGTATTACATGAACACCTACGGCATCCATAGCATCCACGGCCGCGCTCCGGCGTTCGCCACCGGTATCAAGTGCGTGCGGCCCGACCTGCAGGTCTGGGTCATCACGGGCGACGGCGACGGACTCAGCATCGGCGGCAACCACCTGATGCACACCATCCGCCGTAACCTGGATATCAACATCATCCTGTTCAACAACCGGATTTATGGTCTGACCAAAGGCCAGTATTCGCCCACTTCCCCCCTCGGCAAAAAGACCAAAACCACGCCGATGGGTTCGATCGATAACCCGCTGCACCCGCTGTCGATCGCCATCGGCTGCGAGGCGACCTTTGTCGCCCGTTCGATCGATGTCAACATCAAGCACCTGGGGATGACCCTCAAACGGGCGGCCGAGCACAAAGGCACCTCGTTCATTGAGGTCTACCAGAACTGCAACGTCTTTAACGACGGCGCCTGGAGCTACGCCACGGACCGTGAAACCAAAAGCGATAACATCGTCGAACTGGAACACGGCAAGCCGCTGATCTTTGGCAAAAACCGGGACAAAGGCATCCGCCTCAACGGCCTGGAGCCCGAGATCGTCGAACTCGGCAAAGGCATCAAAGAAGACGACCTGCTCTTCCATGATGAAAAAGCCACCGAGCCCAGCCTGGCTTACCTGCTGACCCGCATGCGGCACCCGGAATTCCCGGAACCGATCGGCGTGTTCCGCGCCATCGACGCCCCCAAGTACGACCACGAGCTGAACCATCAGCTGAAAGTCGCCGTGGAAAACCAGGGCATGGGCGATCTCAATGTCATGTTCAACACGGGCGACACCTGGACCGTTGAAGACGACGCCGACGTTTCCTACGAAGGCGAGCAGCCCCCGACGATGCTCACCGAAGAAGAAATGGCGCCCTTTGAGACCGATCTGCCCACCCCGGCCACCGCCGTGGAACGGGCCCTGCTCGACGATCGCCTGGAGGTGCTCAAACCCAAACCGATGGTCAGCGTGCCGCCGGAAACGACCGTCGCCCAGGTGCTCCGCATTCTGGTCGACAACGGGATCGGCTGCGTCATCATTGAAGAAGAAGGCCAGCTGATCGGCATCTTCAGCGAACGGGACGCTCTCAACAAACTCAACACCAAGGCGGCCGAATTCGCCGATCGCCCCATCCGAGACTTCATGACGGCCGATCCGGAAACGCTCGACATGCAGGCGAAGGTCGCCTTTGCCGTGCAGCGGATGGACCTGGGCGGTTACCGCCACGTGCCGGTCGTCGACAACACGGCCGAGAAAACGGCCCAGGGCGTGATCTCCGTCCGCGACATTCTCCGCTATCTGACCGAACGGATGACGTCCGGCAAATAACACGCCTGCCGCATTGCCGCCGTCGCCCAGCCCCGGGCGGCGGCCCTCCCTGCGCTCGTACGACGGGCACTCTTGCCCGTCGAGGGAAACCGCAACATCATCGAAAAACGACGACGCTGGAGAGCCGGTCAATCGTTTGCCGGCAGCGATCTTGTCGCTGCAATCCGGCAATCGTGAACGGGCTGAGAGCCCATTCTACAGAACCCTCCCTCTTTTTTCCTCCGCGTCCTCGGCGGTGAATCCTTCTTTCTCCCTGGCTTTTAGCGTTCGGCGGGCTCAATACACCAGCATGAAGTCGCGGCTGTTGAACAGGGCCCACATCAAATCCTGCACTGCTTCGGCCCGGCTCTCGGCCTGGCTGGCCAGGTAGCCAGCGGCCACTTCCTGCTCTTCCGCGGTCGGCTGGCGGGCCAGGCACCACAGGTACAGTTCTTCCACCAACGCGGCGTCGGTCCGCGCTTCCCGCAGCAGCAGGGCAGGGCGGGCGTTGGCGGCCGTGACCCGGCTGAGAATCGCCTTGCCGTTGATCAGGTGCAACGCCTGGAGCATGTTGGAGCCTTCGTCCCGCTCGCACTCGCAGGCTTCCATCCGCATCGGCTTGCCGAACAGCTCCAGAAAGTCGCTGCCCACGTTGGCGTCGGGCAGTTGCGTGGCGGTGAAGCCGGCCGGGGCTCCACTGAAACGTTCCGGCACGCCGGTCGCCTGGGCCAGGGAATCCAGCAGCGACTCGGCCGGCAGCCGGCGAGGAATCATGCGGGAAAAATTCAGCTCGTCGTGGGCGTTGGTCGCGTTGGCCACGCTGCTCCGCTGGTACGTGTCCGACAGCACAATCAACCGCATCAACCGCCGTGCGTCAAAGCCAGAACGGATAAACTCCTCGGCCAGCGCGTCGAGCAGCTGGGGGTTAATCGGCGGGTTGGTCGTACGGATATCGTCGACCGGATGGATGATCCCCCGGTGAAAGAAGTAGCTCCAGATCCGGTTCGCCAGGCTGCGGGCAAAGAACGGATTTTCGGGCGACGTCAGCCACGCGGCGTACACCTCGCGACGATCCGCCCCCGCGGCGATCTCCGGCTCCGCGCCGCCCAGGAACCGCGGCGGCTGGTTCTTGCCCGAGCGTGGATTGCGTGAATGGCCTGCGCCCAGGTTCAGCAGGACCGTGCGGGCGTTCTTCACGCCCGGCTGCCGCGGGTCGGCCTTGAAGGTGGTCTGGTTGAAGAAACTGTGCAGGCCGTAATAGTCTTCCTGGGTCCAGTTTTCGAACGGGTGGGGATGGCATTTGGCGCACAGCATCCGCACGCCGCAGAACACCTGCGTCGCTCGCTGCAGCGTATCGTCGGCGTCCTTGCTGACCTGGTAGTAACCGCTGGCCGGGTCGTCGAGGTAGCTGCCTTTGCTGGCCAGCACCTTCTGGGCGAACTCATCCAGAGGCATGTTGGCCGCGATCGCCATCCGGATCCACTCCCGCATGGCGAACACCGACGGCTCGCTCAAATGCGTACGCGACACCTGCAGCAGATCGCCCCACTTCAGCGACCACTGGTCGACAAATTCAGGCCGGGCAAACAGGGCGTCGACCAGTTGCTCCCGTTTGTTCGGTCCCTGGTCGGCGACAAACGCGCGGACCTCGGCAGGCGTAGGCTGCACGCCGATCAGATCCAGCTGCACGCGGCGCAAAAACACCTCGTCGCTGGCCCGTTCCGACGGCCGAATGTTCAGACTGTTGAGCTTCTCCACCACCAGGCGGTCGATCAGGTTGCCGCCCGGAACCGGCGTCGGCTGGAAGTCGGGGTTCGGATCCAGCATGATAAAGTTGGACGTGGCGAAGATCCGCTCAAAGCGGGCCGAGACGGCCGTCTCGCCCAGAGTCGTGGCGACGACCAGGCCTTCTTCATCGACCGTGGCGATATCCTCGCGGTTGACCGTATACACGGCCAGGCGACTGACGTCCCGTTCGCTGCCGTCGCTGTACCGGGCGATCACCTGCAGCTGATGCTGCTGGCCGGGCGACACGACCGCATGCTCGGGGAAGATCCGCACCGACTCCACGCGGACCGGGTCTTCGATATCGCCGACCGCCCCTTCTTCGATCCAGCCCAGCAACTGCCGGTGGAGCAGGCCGCCTTGTTCAAACCGCACGCCGCCTTCGTGGGGCACTTCGCCCAGCGGTTTGAGCAGCAGCAGGCTGGCCGCCGGTTGATGGCGATTGACCCGGCGGGAGAAAAACTCCTGCGTGAGGGCGGCAAAATCCTGGTCGGGATCGGAACCCCGCAGCGACAGCTTGAAGCCGTTCTTGCCAAGCGAGTAACCATGACAGGCGCCCATATTGCAGCCGGACTTGGACAGGACCGACATCACATCGCGACGAAAGCTGTACGGCTGGGGGGCGGCGTCGGTCTGGGATACGACCGTCACCTGGGCCGTCTGGCCGGCCGCCTCCACGGTAATCTGGGCCGTTCCCGGTCCGACTGCTTCCACCCAGCCCAGCAGGTCCACGCGGGCGATCTTCTCATCACTGCTGCGGAAAACAGCCTGCGAGGTCAGATCCAGCGAGCGACCATCGGGCGACTGGCCCGTGACCAGGATCGAGTGCGGATAGCGGCTGTTCGTGAGCGTGATCCGGCCCGGCTCCACGCGCAGCGGCCTCTCCAGCTCGACGGCGAAAGCAGATCCGCCGGGAACGACGCCAGGCAGGAGCAATGCGGCCCAAAGAATAAAGCGAGTCATCGCGGTCACTTGCTTTCGGTTGCGGGAGGTAACAGATCAAAGCGGAGCGGAACCGGCGGGGCCGAGACCAGCACCCGGGCGGCCGCGTCGTACTTGCCCGACGCCGTCAGCCGGACGTCCGTCAGTTCGCCCGGCATGTGGCTGGCGGGGAAACGCACGTCGAATTCAAAATCGGTCTGGTCGGCTTTCACGATCACGCGGGGAACCGGCACGCCGGCGGGAAGCCCTTCCAGCGTCACGGTGATGTCGCCTTTCATGCCGTCGGACTGCAGCACCTTGCCGGCGACTTTCACTACCGCGCCGGAGGCGGCCAGCTGCGCTTCGTACGAAGTTTCCGCCGGCTCGATCGCGAGCGGATTGATGGCCGCATGACGCACAATGGGCGTGTAGGCGGTGGCCAGCACCTGGCGTTTGTCGCGGCTGAGCAGCTCGGCTTTGAACGCCAGCTGATAGGCCGACGCCGTCAGGTCGCCGGGCGCCAGGATCGGCACGGGAAGCGTGTTGTTCGCGGCTGCGGCCGCTTCTTCGGCCGCCTTGTCGGCGGCCGCTTTCTTCTCCGCGGCTACGGTCTCGGCCTGCTTCGCCGCGGCCAGTTTGGCTTCGTCGACCGGTTTGGCAGCCTCGGCGGCGACCCGTTGCTGCTCGGCGGCCGCCAGCACTTTGTCGGCTGCTTCTACGGCGTTGAATGCCGCCTGGGCTTTGCTGTCGGCGGGGATCTCGACGGCCGCCGCTTCAGTGCGGAGCGTGCGGTTGGGATCAACCCGGCCGTTGTTCTGCGGTGCGGTCTGGCTGGTGAGCAGCGTCAGGCGGACGGGTCCATCGGCGCCGACGGGGCGCTGGCACACGACCGGCAGCGTTAACTTCGCCCCCAGCACCAGGCGGACCGGCTCGTCGGTTTTCTCCCAGTCGATCGTAAACGGAACGTCGGGCTGGTACGCGGCGACCGCCAGCTCGCTCGCCAGCCAGGGTCGGCTGTTGACCAGCGGGCTTGTTCCGTTTCGGCCGGTCCGCACAGCGGTCAACTCCTGCGTGTTTGTCGCACCGACCAGCCGCGTCACCAGACAGGCGGACGAACCGGCCGCGGCCTGGACCAGGAGCAAGGCGCCGTCGGCGTCCCCCTCGGCCGAGGCGACAGCGCAGGTCACCCCGGGCGGAAGTTGCGACAGGCGGAGCTCGATCGGTCCCGTGAATTGCGTGCGGTCCACCTGGACCGGCAACACGCTGAACTGGCCGCGGGCGACCTGCAGACGATCGTCCTCAAAGCGGAGCGTGAAGTCCGGCGCCGCGGGCTCGTCGGCGAGCGAAACCAGCAGCCGATAGACGTGCGTCGGTCCGCCGCGGCCGAGCGCATCACTGACCACGACCCAAAGCGTTTCCACCTCTTTCGGCACAGTGTACGTCAACTCGGGATCGGGCGAACCATTGGCGTCATCGTTCCCGGCCAGCTTGCCGCCTTTTTCATTCTGTACTTCGATCATGGCGTCAATCGGCGAACCTAGCACGGCGGCCTGGACCGCCAGCTTCAGGTTGCTGCCCGGCGTCACCTGCAGCTGGAAGCGATCCTGCTCGTTCGCGGTGAGCAGTCGCCCACAAGCGGCCACTGGGGCGGATCCCAGATCGGTCGTCGCGGCGTTAGGCGATTCCTGCTCCAGCAACTGCCGCTGCAGGCTGGAACGAATGACGACCCGCGGACCGCTGGCCAGCATCCCCTGGGGCCAGGCAGCCGGCTGGGGCGAGCGATCGTCGGCCGCAGCGGTGCGCGTGATCGGTTGCGGCAGATTGCCGATCAGGGCGACGTCGGCTGGTTCCTCCCCGACGGTCGGCGGCCAGGCGATGTCGGCGAACGCCCAGCTGCCAATCTTCAGGCGATAAAAGTTCGGCGCGGGAGAAGCGTACTGCAGGTCGTGCAGTTCGACGCGATACTCCCCGTCGACCGGAAGTTTGGCCGACAGCCGCGTGTCGCCCTCCAGCAAAGGGGACGGCAGCGACCAGGCCAGATGCCGTCCCGACGGCTCGTACAAATGCAACACTGGCCGCAGCTTTCCGCCCAGCCGATTCGCTTCGACCTCGCACAGAATCTCCTGGCCCGCCTGGCCGGTGAACCGCACCACTTGCCGGGCGCTGCCCGCCAGCGCGCCATGCATGGCGATCGGCAGCGACGCCGCCTGTTCCGCCACAGCCGATTCCGGCAGCCCATCGACGGCGACCACGACCGCGTTCGAAACGCCCTGGCCGGTGGCGACGCGCACGTTGTACAAACCGGCCTCTGCGGCGGCGGGGACCTTCACTTCAAACTGCACCTTGTTCGCCGCGGCCCCGGGCAGCAGCTTCTGTTCCACCTTTGCCAGCGACAGGACCAACTGAGGGTCGGGCATCAGGTCAGAGCCGGTCAACGTCAGCGTGACCACGCCGCCGGACTGCAGGCCGCGCAGGTCCACATTGGTGATCGCCGGCGGAGCCGCCAGCGCCAGGCGGCCCAGCAGCAGAAAGGAAAGACCGGCGTAACAGAAGGAACGGAACATAAGGTCGCCTGACAGGCGGGAAGGAAGCGGGGCAGGGCAGGGGGGCGCATCGGCGGCAGCCGGACGAACAAGCGAACGTCCGGCGAGTGACATGCGGCGGGCTCTAGAACAGTTCGCGAATCGGCTCGGCTTCGATGAAGCGGACGGGACGGCCGCCGGGGCCCGGCATCATGGTCGTTTCCAGGTCGATGCCCATGCCGTGGTAGATCGAGGCGATCACCTCGGGCGGCGTCACCGGGCGATCGTGCGGGGCGGCGCCGATCTTGTCGGTCGAGCCGATCACCTGTCCGCCCTGGATCGAACCGCCGGCGAAAAAGTTCGTCCAGGCCGACGGGTAATGATCGCGTCCGCCGCGGGCGTTGATCTTGGGGGTGCGGCCGAATTCGCTCAGCACGGCGACGACCGTTTCTTCCAGCAGGCCGCGGTCTTCCAGATCTTTGATCAGCGTCGTAAACGCCAGATCGAACTGCGGGCAAAGCAGATTCTCGTAATCGTGATACGTGTTGTTCAGGTTGCCGCCGTTGGCGTGCATGTCCCAGCAGGAAATGTTGAACACCGTATCGAAGTGGTTCACCGTAACAAAACGGGCGCCATGTTCAATCAGCCGGCGGGACATCAAACAGCTTTGGCCGAACGTGTTCCGGCCGTAAGAATCGCGGAGCTTGTCCGGCTCTTCCGACAAGTCGAACGCTTTTTTGGTTTTGGGCGAAGTCAGCAGATTGAAGGCCCGGCCATACGCCGTTTCATGATCGAGCGTGCTCTTGGATTCCGACCGACGCTGCAGGGCGTCGATCTGCTGCAGCAGGTTCCGCCGGGCGCTTAAGCGCTGTTCGCTGTGGCCGGCCGGGGGCGCCAGGTCGGATACCTGGAAGTCGCTGCGGGCAGGATCCGAGCCCAGGAAGAAAGGCTCATGCGCGCTGCCCAGCTGGCCGGCCGATTGGCCATGCGGGGTCGAGGTGCCCGTGTTGCCGATCTTGACCGGCAGGATGATCGAAGCCGGCAGATTCCCCTGCTGGCCAAACACGCGGGAGACGACGCTGCCCATGTGGGGCTGCGGGTTGGCCTCGTTAAAGTCGTGGCCCGACATCATCCAGCGCTGGCCGTTCTCGTGCGAGGCGCCCGTCTTGTGGTGCAGGCTGCGGATGAACGCCAGCTTGTCGGTGATCTGCGACATCAGCGGGAAGTGTTCGCAAATCTCAATGCCGGGCGTGCGGGTGGCGATCGGCTTGAACTTGCCGCGCACATCTTCCGGCGCGTCGGGCTTCATATCCCAGGTATCCAGATGGCCGGGCGAACCGACCAGGAACAGCACAATGCAGTTCTTGATTTTCGCCTTCGACGGATCCACGGCCCCATGGGCTTCCAGCTGCATCATTCCCGGCAAGCTCAAGCCGCCCAGCGCCGCCGCGCCGGCCTGGAGAAAGCTGCGACGATTCACGCCGCTGCAGACCGGAACCCGTTCATTTCCGACATGTAACATAGAAAAGGCTCCGACGCCTGGGAGAGTTAAGAAGGCAGGAGAAATCGACGCGCCGCGTCAGGAAGCGGCGCCTGGCTAGACCGAGAACGTCACCTTGTTGGAGATGTCGACGAACTTACTCTCGGTATAGGCGCCGTCTTTATCCTTTTTGTAGTTCACATACTTGAAGAGCTGCAGGACGGCTTCGTAGTCGCCGGGCTCGGTAAGGCCATGCTCGTACACGGGGCTGACGCGAGCGGCGGCGACGGCCACTTCTTTGCCGTCGCGGGTGATCTTCCACTGCAGCTTCGAGCCCCAGTCCTGGGTCACGTCGGATCGCTGCAGGCTGTTCCCCTGCAGTTGAATATCCGCGTGCGGCTCTCCTTCGAAAACCTGATCCATTGGGCGAACCTCCGCCAACCTTCAAGATGTTTAGGAACCGGGAAGCGTTCGCCGTTTGGTCTGCGACAGGCGTTCCCATCAATGCATGTTTATTGTAACGCAAAGCAGTCGCGGCGCCATTGTTATTTCCCGTGCGAGACGTCCTTCCGCTGGGATAGCGTCATGCGGTCCGAGGTAGCTGAACTCGCCAGAGTTTGGCCGCAGCTCCTATCGCCCAGAGCCCTTCCTGCAAAGCCTGGCGACTTCGGCTACATCCTGGCAGGGCAGGTTTGCAATCTGCCGTCGCTCCCAGTAATTCCGTCTCGGATGCACCGTTTTTAAAGCAGGTTACAAATCTGCTCCACGAACGAAAATTGCAAGTGGCGCCATCCATAGATTGTCCCACACTGGCAAAGTCTAGGTGGCCCCTTTCCCACTCTTTCCCACTCCCAGCTGTCGATCGCCCTTTGCGCCTTAGCGCCTTTGCGTGAGATCTTTTTCGTGACAGAACCGCCAATCCGTCCTCAAACGACTGGACGACAATAGGAGTGGGTTGAAAAATCGGCGTCGCGAAAATGGGGAACTCACGCAAAGGCGCGAAGACGCAAAGAAGGAGGAAGAGGTGCAGGAATGGTCTGGTCGCGATCATTTTGGATGTCGCGTTTCAGACTCCGATCAGCCTGGGAAAATCGCCCGAAGTTATTTTCCCAGGTTCCCATGGGACTTTGACTCAACGATCTGCTTATCCGGTTGTTCTCTTTTCGAAACTAACCAGGTAATTGTCATCAAGGTCGCTACATTCACAATTGACAGGCTCTACATGCATCAGCATGAACCAGCGATCTGGATCAGGATCGCCATGAGACATACTCGTGGACACGAATCGAACCAATTTTTCAGGATCGCCAACGACTTGGAATATTTGACCTGTAAACGGGCGATCTAGTCCTTCTACGAACTTCACCCTCAGACTCAATCGGCCTTTCCAACCTCGTCTGGCAATCAGACATCTTGCTGCTGCCGTCGGTTCGTTTTCATGGAAGGTGCTTAATGTCGTTCTGGAATCCTTAAAGTCTTCTGCGGATATTTGATATTTCATTATCCAGGAATCCCCATCTGCCTGCATTCTTATGCCAATTTTCTTGCGATTCAATTTCCGCGATCAATCTCACTTTGGCTTTGCCATACTCATTCAGGAACGCGCGACTAATGACTGTCGGAACTCGAATAGAATAGCTGCCAGAAGTGGATTCGGCGTGGCGAGGTGCAACAGAAGCCGGATATTCGTCTTGCTCAGCGTGCGTGGTTCAGCGATCTGCGGGCAGCCGCTTCTTCATTCTGAAGTTTGCCAGAATGACGCCGGCCCGTTCGACCTGCTGCGGCGTGACGACCTGGAAGCCGCGGGATTCAAAGAAGGGACGCGCGGTGATGCTGACGTCGGACGTGAGTTCCGATAGCTGCAGGCGAACCGCATCTGCTTCCAGTTGCTGGTAAAGCAGTTTGCCCACGCCCTGGCCCTGCCACTGGTGATGGACGTAGAAGTGATCGATATAGCCGGCGTTTTCGGTCGCCGTCATGCCGGCGTATCCGACGATCGCGGGCGATTGGCCCGAGGAGCCGTTCGCGGCTGCGCTGTCCAGGCAAACATACGGATCCATGCCGGCGATCCGGCGGCGCCAGGCGGCGGGATCCATTTCGGCCGGCGCCCAGGCGGCCGTCTGCTCGGCTGAGTAGTCGCGTCGATTGACGTTGTGGATCGTGTTGTAGAACAGGAGCCAGAGCGCTTCCGCTTCGTCGGGCAACGCTTTGCGGAGGAGCAGCGTCATTGGGCGATGCTTTCCGATCAGGCCGGAACGACCGCAAACGGGAAGAGCCGGTTGCGGTCGCGGGCGGCTGGCTTTAGACGGACGCTTTTACGCGGGCCTGCTTGCGGCGATCGGACTCGCGAAGGGCGATCTTGCGGAGGCGAATTTTGGTCGGGGTGATTTCGACCAGCTCGTCGTCTTCGATGTATTCCAGGGCCGCTTCCAGAAACAGCTCGCGCGGGGCCGTCAGCAGGACGTTCGCGTCGCTGCCGGAGGCTCGCATGTTGGTCAGTTTCTTTTCGCGGGTGGGGTTCACCGCCAGGTCGTTATCGCGCGAGTTCTCGCCGACGATCATCCCTTCGTACACTTCGTCGCCGGGTTTCACAAACAGCACGGCCCGATCCTGCAGCGTATCCAGGGCGAACGCGACCGCTTTGCCAGAAGTCATCGACACCATGGCGCCGTTGGCGCGGCTGGGCGTTTCGCCCGTCACGGGGCGATACGATTCAAACCGGTGATGCAGGATCACTTCGCCCTGGGTGGCGTTTTTCAGTTTGGTCGAGAGCCCGATCAGGCCGCGGGCCGGAATGGAAAAGGTGACGTGGGTATAGTCGCCGCGGGTATCCATGTGCAGCAGTTCGCCCCGACGTTCGCCGGCCATTTCCATGACGGGACCCAGCTTGTCGGAGCGGACTTCGACGACAAGCGTTTCGAACGGCTCTTCTTTCACGCCGTTGTTGTTCCGCATGATCACGCGGGGCTTGCCGACGGAAAGCTCAAAGCCTTCCTGGCGCATCGTTTCAATCAGCACGGCCAGGTGCAGCACGCCGCGGCCGGAAACGGCAAAGGCGTCGCGGCCTTCGATCGGTTCGACCCGCAGGGCCACGTTCTTGTCCAGCTCTTTATAAAGGCGTTCCCGCAACTGGCGACCGGTCACGTACTTTCCTTCGCGACCGACCAGCGGGGAGCTGTTAATGGTGAACACCATTTCCAGGGTCGGCTTGTCGACATTCAGGCGGGGCATCGCCTTGCGGTACTCGCGATGGCAGATCGTATCGCCAATTTCCACATCGGACAGGCCAACGAGCGCAACCACGTCGCCGGCGGAAGCCTGGTCCACCTGCACGCGGCCCAGGTTCTCAAAGACCGATACCTGGGCGATTTTGGCTTCTTTCACGCCGTCCTGTTGCATCAGGGCGACCGTCTGACCGGGCGAAATCGAACCCGACACAATGCGGCCGATCGCGATACGGCCGACGAATTCCGACCAGTCGATGGTGGTGACCAGCATCTGCAGCGGCGCGTCGACCACAACCTGCGGGCCCGGAATCCGCTCCAGCACCATGTCCAGCAGCGGGATCATGGAGTCGGTCGGCTTGGCCGGATCCAACGTGGCGTAACCTTCACGACTGGTGGCGAAGATATAAGGGAAGTCCGACAGGTCGTCGCCGCCCAGGTCCAGCAACAGCTCGAACGTTTCATCCAGGGCCGCCAGCGCACGAGCGTCGGGACGGTCAATTTTATTGACGACGACGATCGGCTGCAGGCCGCACTCAAGGGCTTTCGACAGCACAAAACGGGTCTGCGGCATGGGGCCTTCGGCCGCATCGACCAGCACCAGGGCGCCGTCGGCCATCTGCAGCACGCGTTCCACCTCGCCGCCAAAGTCGGCGTGGCCGGGCGTGTCGATAATGTTAATTTTTACGCCCTTGTAGGGCAGGGCGATATTTTTGGCGGTAATCGTGATCCCGCGTTTTCGCTCCTGGTCGTTGCTGTCGAGGATTCTTTCCTCGCGCAGTTCGCTTTCGCGGAACTGGCCGCTCTGCCGCAGCAGGCAATCAACGAGCGTCGTCTTTCCATGGTCGACGTGGGCGATAATGACGATATTGCGAATGTCTTCGCGGCGCATAGGAGGGCTTTACGAAACAGGAGGGATCTCATCTGGAAGGTCAACCGCCGGCAAATTCATCCGTGTTTCTGCCACCGGGCGGTCGCGCAGGATTCACCCTATCGATCATATCCGCAGGCTTCATTTCCCGGAAGGGCTATCGGAACGGCACAGGCCGTTCCGAGGGCCTGATCGCTACGCCCGTTCTTCACAATCCAGGCCGGAGCGCCCGCCTAAGCGAGTAACGCCGAAACCGGCCGGGCGTCGTCCACATAGGGCAAAGGTCGGCTGTCCTCGCCCGTGAAGCGGGTCCGCGGATCGATGCCAACCAGATGCAGAATGGTCGCTAGCAGCTCCTCAGGCGAGACCGGGTGTTCGGCCACATCGCTGCCGATTTTGTCCGACGAACCCAGCACCAGACCACGCTGAATGCCGCCGCCAGCCAGGGCAATGCTAAAGGCCCGGGGCCAATGATCGCGACCGGCGCCCGAGTTAATTTTGGGGGTGCGGCCGAACTCGCTGCCGACCACCACCAGGGTTTCGTCGAGCATGCCGCGTTGTTCCAAGTCGTTTACCAGTGCGGAGAAAGCCAGGTCAAGTCGCGGCACGCGCGTCTGCAGTTGCGGGAAAATGGTCGTGTGATGATCCCAGCTCTGGCGGCCGACCGTGACAAATCGAACGCCCGCTTCGACCAGGCGACGAGCGGTCAACGACAGCCGGCCCAGTTCGCCCGGCTGCTTTTTGCCGGAAGCGTCCTGCACGCCGTAGGCCTGGAGTGTTTCCGGCGATTCGCGCAGGTAGTCGAACGCCTCGGCGGCCCGGGCCGAGTTGATGATATCGACGGCCTGTTCGCTGAAGCGATCCCAGGTCTGACCGCCGGGAATGGCCTTTCCGCCCTGGTTCTCAATGGCGTTCCGGAGCGACAGGCGGGACTGGAAACGGTCGGCGGAAAAATTGTTCGGCATCGACAAAGTGGAAGCGTTCGTCCCCTTAAAAGGGCCCGACGCCTGGGGCAAATATCCGGAACCGGTAAACCGCGAGGTAAAGTCGTTGCCCGGATTGCTGACAAACGGCGGCATGCCGTTGCGCATTCCCAGTTCCTGCGCAATGATGGCTCCCATTTCCGGGTTGCCGGAGTGCAGCACGCCGGTGGAAACGGGCGGACGGCGGCCTTCCATCATATAAATGGCGCCGCGCTGGTGGGCCGCTTCGTTATGCGTCATCGACCGGACCACGGCGATTTTGTCCATGATTTTTGCGGTCTGCGGCAGCAGTTCGCTCACAAACACGCCCGGCATGCTGGTCGGAATGGGGGTGAGTTCGCCACGTACCTCGTCGGCAGCGTCGGGCTTCATATCAAAGGTATCATGGTGCGAAACACCGCCCTGCAGCCACAACATGATGACCGATTTTGCCTTGACGGAGCTCCCGCCGGCCGCCAGGGCCTGCGAGCGAAGCAGCTGCGGCAACGAAAGTCCTACGCCGCCGGCCAAACCGGCTTGCAGCGCCTGGCGTCGAGAAAACGCCAGCGTGCGCTGATAATCGCGGCATCCAGATGATACGTTCATAACAACGGGCCTCAGGCGGGGAAGGCGAAGGGGAGGGAGGTTTTCAACAGGTGGGATAACGGACTGCAGGCAAACCGTCGGAAGCATTATAAACAAACGGTTTCGACGGGGCGATACGTTCGCCCGATTCCCCCCGAAATTTCACGAGATGTTCTTGAAAATTTCATTAGAATTGCGAATTTCCGCGGCATACTGAGGAGTTTCGCCGTTTCACAGGGCAAGGTTTCTTTATGGGACTGACGTCGAGTTTTTGGAAAGTCTTCCTCGCTTATGCGTCAATCGCAATGGGAACGGCGTTGCTCTTTCTGATCCTGGTCGTTCCCTGGCAGTCGCAACAGCAAACGGAATTCGCCAAGGCGCGACTGCGTGAGGCCGTGTTGCTGTTAAAAGACGAGCTGCTTCCTTCCGCATCGACCACCCAGGAGGCCGATCTGCAGCGGAAAGTGCGAGGTCTTGCCGAGGCCACCGGGCTGGTGATCGCGGCCGCCGGACCGAAGGGGCAGCCCACCGCCGATTCCGAACAACCGCCCGGCCCCTTGGCCGTCTCCACGACAAACCCGTTCGCCCAAGTCGAAATGTCGGCCGCCCGGTCGCAAGGCGAGGGTTTCATGCAGCGCACCAACCCGACCACCGGTAACCCCTGGTTATATTATGCTTTACGCATCGACCGCGACGACGAAACGGTCGGGTATCTGCGGGCCGGCTTGTCCGTCAAGTCCATTGCCGACCAGGCAGCCGGCTTGCGACGGGCGACCGCCTGGTTCGCTGGCCTGGCGACGCTGGCCGTCTTTGTCCTGACGCTCTGCTTTTTTCGCTCCCCGACACAAGGGCCCGTCCACCAGCTGAATGAAGCGGTCCGCAGCATCACCCAAGGGCATTACGCGCAAGACGTGCTGGTGCATGACCGGGGCCCGCTCGGCAAACTGGCCGCCAATCTGAACCGCATGAGCCGGGAACTGGCCGCTCGTTTTGCGGCCCAGCGACAGGCTTCTGATCGGGTGGACGCCGCGATTAACGGCATGAGCGAAGGAGTCATCTCGGTCGACGCGGGCCAGCGGTTGCTGCTGGCGAACCGTTCCGCCGGACAAATGCTGGGCTTTGATCCCGAAAAAAGCGCCGGCGCGGAACTACTCAGCCTGGTCCGTAGCCGGCCCCTGCATGCGGCCGTCGCCACCAGCCTGGAAAGTGAAACAGCCTGTATTACCGAGGCCGAACTTGGCGGTCCCCAGTCCCGCACCTTGCGGATTACGGCGCAGCGACTGGCAGGCGATCCTTGCCCCGGCGTGGTCGTCGTCATGCACGATGTGACCGACATCCGGCGGCTGGAAAACCTGCGGCATGAGTTTGTGGCAAACGTCTCGCATGAACTGAAAACGCCGCTTAGCGCCATACGAGCCTCGGCGGAAACACTGCGGATGGGTGCCATCAACCAGCCCGATAGAGCGGTTCGCTTTCTGACTCTCATTGAAGATGAAGCCGACCGTCTGCACGAACTGATTCTTGACATGCTCAGTCTGGCCCGCATTGAATCGGGCGAAGAAACCTTTGATATCCGTTCGCTGCCGGTCGCGGAAAAAATCGAAGAACGACTGCGGACCCATGAAGAAGCTGCCCGGGCCAAGCAGATGTCGCTGCTGACCCATCCGCCCGATCAGGGCTTTTCGGTGCTGGCCGACGGCGAAGGTTTTCGACAGATTCTCGACAACCTGCTGGACAACGCCATCAAGTACTCCCGACCCGGCGGCGAGGTGCATGTGACCTGGCAGAAACAGGGCGCCCTGGGGGCGATTGTGGTGACCGACAACGGGATCGGCATCGATCGAGAGCATTTACCCCGTGTTTTTGAGCGGTTCTTTCGGGCCGATCGGGCCCGCTCACGTGAACTTGGCAGCACAGGTCTGGGCCTGGCGATCGTCAAACATCTGGCCCAGTCCTTTAAAGGGTCCGTCGTGGTCGACTCGACGCTGGGCAAAGGGAGCACCTTCACCGTTTTTTTGCCGCTGGCTGGGGATGAATTCCCCGTTTCTTAACATTAAATTCACATTTCCGCTTTAGATTGGAGATTTACAGGCGTTCGTTTCGCCATACCCTGCACCGCTTTCCGTGGTCGGCTCCCCCCTAACAATCGAACGATTTCGATGCCTCTCTTTGGACAATGGCTGCAACTTGCGAGTCTGCTGTTGGCGGCCAGCCTGCTACTGGGTTGCGGCCCCCAGCCCCAGGCGATCAATATCGACGGCTCCAGCACGGTGGGCCCGATCACCAAAGCAATCGCCGAGAAGTTCCGCGAGATTGATCCCGTCGTTCATATCACGGTGGGCGTTTCCGGTTCTGGCGGCGGATTCAAAAAACTGATTGCCGGAGAGATTACCATTTGCAACGCTTCGCGGCCGATCAAAGCTTCGGAAACAGCCCAGCTGCAGGCCAAGGGGATCGAAGTCGTGGAGATTGAAGTCGCCTACGACGGACTGGCCGTAGTCGTGCACCCGGAAAGCAGAATCAACAAGCTCACCGTCGCCCAGTTAAAAGAGCTATGGAAGACGGGCAGCACCATCAAAAAATGGAGCAACCTGGACCCGGCCTTTGGCGACGCGGAGATCGACCTTTACGGCCCGGGCACCGATTCGGGAACGTTTGACTATTTTACGGAAGCCGTTGTAGGAGAAAGCGGCGACAGCCGGTCGGACTACACCGCGAACGAAAACGACAATGCGCTCGTGAACGGAGTCGCCGGAAATCCTTCGTCGCTGGGCTATTTTGGGCTGGCCTACTTTAAAGAGAATGCCTCCAGGCTCAAACTGGTCGCGATCGACAACGGCGACGGAGAAGCCATTCTGCCCAGTGAAAAAACGGTGACCAGCGGCCAGTACAAGCCGCTGTCGCGTCCCCTTTATATTTATGTTCGCAAAGACGCGCTGGCGCATCCGCAGGTCGCCAGCTTTGTCAGGTTCTACCTGGATAACGCAAGCGATCTCGTCAAAGAGGTCGGCTATGTCCGCTTGTCGGACGAAGCGCTCGAGGCCAACAAAGCCAAGGTCGTTTCCGCCGCCAGCGCTGCCAGAACAACCGCCGACGCCAAAACGGCCGCCGTAAACCATTAAGCAGGACGCCCCGCGACCCGCATTGCTCCTGCCCATTTCCTTTTCAAGCATCCCGCATGTCCCAGGTTGCCAAACCGATCGTTGGTGATGAATCGAGCGAGGCCGTCAAACGGTTCCGCATCGAATTCTCCGTGCAGAGCCTGCTGGCTTGCTGCGCGGCGATTTCGGTTTTCACCACCATCGGAATTGTGGTGGTGCTGGTGCATGGGTCGGTGAAGTTCTTCGAGCTGGTCTCGATCTGGGACTTTCTGACCGACACCCGGTGGGCGCCGCTCAGCAAGAAGGATCCGCATTTCGGCGTGTTGCCGTTGGCGTGCGGCACCATGCTGGTGGCGGTTGGCGCGGCCCTGTTCGCCGTGCCGATTGGACTGGCGACGGCCGTTTATTTAAGCGAGTACGCCCCCCGCGGATTGCGGAACGTGGTCAAGCCGCTGCTGGAAATACTGGCCGGCATCCCGTCGGTCGTTTACGGCTTTCTGGCGGTCATGTTCGTTTCCCCCTGGATTCAAAGCATGGCGCCGCAGGAGGGCCCCTTCAAAGCCAGCCCGTCGAACGCGCTGAGCGCGGCGATTGTGGTGGGCATTATGATCCTGCCGATGGTCGTCTCCCTGAGCGAAGATGTGCTGCGGAGCGTGCCGCGTTCGCTGCGGGACGCCGCCTTCGCCCTGGGATCGACCAAGTTTGAAGTCATCGTCCGGGTGCTGCTGCCGGCCGCCCTGTCGGGCATTGTCGCCGCCGTGCTGCTGGCCATCTGCCGGGCAATCGGCGAAACCATGGCCGTCGCCCTGGCGGCCGGGAACACGCCCAACCTGACCCTCAATCCGCTGGAAAGGGTGCAAACGATGACGGCCTATATTGTGCAGGTCAGCATCGGAGATTCGCCGGTGGGCTCGCCCCAGTACTACACGATTTTCGCCGTCGCGGCGACCCTGTTTGTGATCACCATGACGATGAACGTGATCGCCCAGTGGATCCTCTCACGGATGCGGGAGCGTTATGAGTAACTCCCCTCCCAACCCACTGGCTCCGTCAAAGCGCCATCGTCTGTGGAAAAAGTTCTGCGACCGCGCTTTTGAAATATTCTGCCTGCTCTCCATGCTGGGTTGCTGCCTGCTGCTGGTGGCGATGCTGGGCGGCATTCTGTGGCAAGGGCTGCCCGGACTGAACTGGAGCTTCCTGGTCAACCTGCAGTCGTATGTGCCGCAAAAGTTTGGTATCGGAGCGGCCCTGGCGGGAACGTTCTGGCTGATTGGTTTGACCGCGATCATCTCCATTCCGGCGGGCGTGGGCGCTGCGCTTTATCTGGAAGAGTATGCTTCCAATTCCGGCTGGCGAAAGCTGATCCAACTCAACATTTCCAACCTGGCCGGCGTGCCATCGATTGTGTACGGTATTTTGGGACTGGGAATTTTTGTGCACGGCCTGCATCTGGGATTCAGTATCCTGGCCGGCGCCTTGACGCTGAGCCTGGTGATTCTGCCGATCATTATCGTCGCCACCCAGGAGGCGTTGCGTTCGGTGCCGCCGTCGATCCGCACCGCTTCGTACGCCCTGGGAGCAACCCGCTGGCAGACGATCTGGCGTTCCGTCCTGCCGGCCGCCACGCCGGGGATCATGACGGGAACCATCCTGGCGCTGTCGCGAGCGATGGGAGAAACGGCCCCCATTATTGTCGTCGGGGCGATCGACTATGCAGGTTTTTTTCCGACCAGCCCGATGAGCTACTACACGGCCATGCCGATGCAGATCTACTTGCTGGCGGAAAATTCCAAACCCGAGTTCCAGAGTTTGTCCTCCACGGCGATCATCGTTCTGCTGGCCATCCTTATCAGCATGAACGCCGTGGCAGTTTATATTCGTCAACATTACGGCAAGCAGATCCAGTGGTAACCATGAGCGAATCCACCCGGGATCAAAGCCCCTCGCCCGTCAGCGATCCCAACGCTTCGGAGTCCCGGGCCCAGAGTCCCTCGCCGCCTGAGGGTTTAGTCAACGTCGCCGCCGCGGTGCGCGGCCGTCACCCCCAGCGCGCCGGCGGCGCCCGGATCAAACTCTCGGCCAGCGGACTGCAGTTTTATTACGGCGACCACCATGCCCTGAAGAACATCAACCTGGAAGTTCCTGAGTGCAGCGTAACCGCCCTGATCGGCCCGTCGGGTTGCGGCAAGAGCACGTTCCTGCGGTGCTTCAATCGCATGAACGATATGATCGAAGGCAGCCGTGTCGAAGGCAGCGTCGTTCTGGAAGGACACGACATTTACCACTCCGGAACCGACGTGGTCGAACTGCGACGACGGGTTGGCATGGTCTTTCAAAAGTCGATTCCGTTCCCCAAATCCATTTTTGAAAATGTGGCGTACGGCCCCCGTGTGTCGGGCGTCCGCGGACGCCAGCGACTGCTGGAGATTGTTGTCGATTCCCTCAAAAAGGCGGCCCTGTGGGACGAGGTCGAAGACCGCCTGTTTGATTCCGCCATGGCCCTGTCGGGCGGACAGCAGCAACGTTTGTGCATTGCCCGGGCCCTGGCGACCAACCCTGAAGTGCTGCTGATGGATGAGCCGGCCTCCGCGCTGGATCCGGCTTCCACGGCCCGTATTGAAGACCTGATTTTTGAACTGAGCGAACGGTACACCATTTTGATCGTCACGCACAACATGCAACAAGCGGCTCGCGTTTCGAGCCAGACGGCGTTCTTTTTTCAAGGCGAGCTCATCGAGGCCGGTTCCACAACCGACATCTTTACTCACCCTCGGCGGAAACAGACAGAAGACTACATCACAGGCAGGTTCGGTTAATGACCAAACACCTTGAAATTGACCTCAAAGCCGTAGAACGATCGCTGCTGGAAACCTCCACAGTGGTCGAAGAAATGGTCGATCTGGCAATCAAAGCGCTCCGCTTCCGGCAGTTTGAACTGATCGACCAGGTGCTGGAACGCGAAGAAGAAATCAACTCGGCCGAAGTGAAGATCGAAGAGCAGGCGCTGAACTTCATCGCCCTGCACCAGCCGGTCGCCGTCGATCTGCGCCGCGCTGCGGCCGTGCTGAAGATCAACAACGATCTGGAACGGATCGCCGACATCGCCGTGAATATCACCGAACGAGCCGAGTGCCTGGCGCCCCGGCCCGACTTTGAAATCCCTTCGATGCTGATCGAGATGACCACCCTGGCCCATTTGATGCTGAGGGAGTCGCTCGACGCCTTTGGACGTAGCGATGTCGAACTGGCCCGCAACGTCTGCACCCGCGACGACGAAGTCGACGAACTCCACCGCCAACTGGTCAATGAGTTGTACCGGGCCATGCGGTCCGATTCCCATCTGATTGATCCGGCCCTGAATTATTTCTCCGCCGCCCGCCATATTGAACGGGTGGCCGACCACGCAACCAACATCGCAGAGGATGTCATTTATCTGGTCAAAGGCGAAATCGCCCGGCATCGGATCGACCGCCATCCCAGTCACAAAATCAAACCTTAAGCGTCCTCCTGATTAACCCGACGGCCTTGCTGTCGCAGTTCCCCGTAAGAGCCGCGCCGGTCGCTGTCTGTCCTCGCTTGAACGCCGTTTTTTCAACGGGCGTCTATCGCAACATGGTGAAGCCTCGCATTCTCATTATCGAAGACGACCGCTCCCTTGCCGAGGTTCTGGGTTACAACCTGGAACAAGCCGGCTACGAAGTGCTCGTCGCTTACGACGGCCAGGATGGCTTGTACCAGGCGCAACTCAAAACGCCGGAACTCGTCCTGCTGGACCTCATGCTGCCCGTGATCGACGGCAAGGAGGTCTGCCGGCGCCTGCGCGCCAGGAGTGAAACCCAGGAAATCCTGATCATGATGCTCACCGCCAAAAGCGAGGAGACCGATCAGGTCGTTGGATTTTCCCTGGGAGCCGACGATTACGTGACCAAACCCTTCAGTGTGAAGGTTTTGCTCGAACGGATCAAAGCCCTGATCCGACGCGGCCAGGGCGCCCCCACCGACCACGAAATGATCGTGCACCAGGGGGTCATGATTGATCGACGCAGCTTCCGCGCCACGGCCGGCGAGCAGTTGCTGCCGCTGACCCGCAGCGAGTTCCGCCTGCTCGACGCCTTGATCCGCCAGCCCGGCCGAGCGTTCTCCCGGGCGGAACTGATTGACGCCGCCCTGGGCGACGACGCCTATGTGATGGAGCGCACCATCGATGTGCACATCCGCGCGTTACGCAAAAAGCTGGCCGAACATGCAGACGTGATCGAGACCGTCCGCGGCATTGGTTACCGCTTCCGCGAAACCACGCGCGAAACGTCCCGCTAAAGAACGCGAATCGAATTACTGTCGGATTTAGGATCGGCGTTTCGTGAGCCGCCAGGCGCAGAAAGGCCGCTTTTGCTCCGCGAAAGCACCGCTTCTACTTTGTACGCGCCAGCGCACAGGACGTTTACCTGCGGTCACCGCTGCTGCGCACGCGGCGCTGCACCTGGATCTCTTCGGCGCCCAGGTAGGTGACCAGCAGGGAGCCGACGCCGGCGAACCGCCAGAACAGCTCTTCGATGATCTCTTCCTCTCCCGGCCAGGGATAGGCGTAAACGATATCGAAGTCGCTGATTTCCAGTCCCATTTCTTCGTAGCCGGCCGGCCCGTCGTCGCGCAGCCAGACGAAGTCGCCCGCCCGATCCAGCAGCGAAGCGGCGCCCTGCGGCAGGACGCTGCCTTCGATCAGCGTTGTGGGCAGATCAAACGCGGCCCGTAACTGCTCGGCTTCGTCGATCAGTTCGCCATCGACTTCGATCCCGTACGAGGTCCAGCCCAGCTGGGCGGCGAGTCCCGCCACCACGCCAAAGCCACAGCCCCATTCGCAAAACATTTCCCCCGCCGACAACCGCTGCTCCTTGACCCCGCGCAGCGCACGATAGGCCAGCTCGAAGTCGCTGGGGACAAAGCCGGCAATGGGCGGCGAGGTGAACTGGAACCGCTCAATCTGCTCTTCTGCAGCTTCGATCAACTCAGCCGTTTCCGTCGGCAACGGGCCGTCGTAAAGGCGCAAAGGGGTCATCTCAAGTGGCACAGGCAGGCTTTCCCTTAAGGGTCGCGAAGCGTAGCGTCGCGCTCGGGAGGAACAGGTTCCAGCGGCCACGCGGCCGGCGGAGTCGAAACGGCCCGGGGAGCCGCCGGAGCCGCATGCTGATGGCCCGGCAACTGTTCAATGCTCCAGGCCAGAAACACGCCGATCAGTAGCGCGCCGGATAGTTTCAGCCTGTCGTGCGAATGAAAATGCACCTCGGGCAACAGATCGCCCAGCGAGATGCACAGGAACACCCCGGCCGAGAACGCCAGCGCCGAACCGACCAGCGTATGGTGCTGGTCAAACTGCGCCGCCGTCAGGCAAAACAAGGCGGCGCCCAGCGGACACATTAAAGCAAACCCGATATTGGCCAGCGACTGGGAGCGGGACGACCAGCCGGCCGCGTTCATCAGCGAGGTAATCGACAAGGCATCCAGCGGCTTGTGCAGCGCGATCGCCAGAAACGTCGCCAGACCAAACAGCGCCAGGTCGCCATGATGGCTCGACTCGCTGAACACGCTCGCCCCCAGCGCCACCCCATCGATCGCCGTGTGCAGCCCCAGACCAATAAACAGCCCTACCCAGCTGAACTCATGCGCCCCCTGGTCATGCACATGGACGTGACCCGAATCGGCCGGCAGGGCAAGCCCCTGGCGGTGATCGTGATCATGATCATGGTCATGGTCGTGGTCGTGGTCGTGGTCGTGGTGGCACGGTTCGCCGTCATCTTCCGCCAGGCCGTGCTGGTGGAAATGGAAGATGCGAATCAGAAAGAACATCGATAACAGACCGACCATCGTCCAGAACGTGGCCCAGCCCATCGAAGGCAAAATGGCGGCCGCGTGCGGCAAAAGGTGGAACAACGCCACCCCCAGCATCAGGCCAGAGACCAGCGACAGCAACAACTGCATCCGCGTGTGTGTCAGGCGCACCAGCGAAGGCAGCCAGCCGCCCGAAAGCGAGGACAGCACGATCAGCGTGCAATAGACGATCAGCAGCAGGGCAGTCCACATCGCAGCGGCAAGTTGTTAAATGGCCGGAAAAACCAGAAATCGGCGACAGACGACCGCACGCCATCCGAGAGGCGTTTCAGAATCTTGCCACGAACTTGCAAATCATAGGCATTTTCAATCAATTTGCAAGACGCGAGTTTCCCTCGCCCAGCGTCCAGGGCGAGCCTCCCGGGCATTCCTTGGGATATCGCCCCTGCCGCAGAACAGCCGCAAGCGGCCTGCCCGGCCCTGCTTCGTCGTACGCGGAATTTTCGGGACGACGCAGATTAGTTCCGATAGATCTCTTCGCCATCGATCGACAGACTGATCGGCGACCAGCTGATCCGTCCTTTGCCCTGGACGGAAAGCACGAAACTGCAGCGAAAGGAGTGACCAACGCCGTCTCGCTGCGAGCTGGTCTGTCCGACGACTTCCACCTGGGCGCCAAAGTCCTTGACGTCAGCGTTCCGGGCCGGCATGTACCCCCGGCTCGCCAGCAATTCCGTCGCGTACTGTTTGGCCTGCGTTTCCCGCGCCTGCTCGGCCTGCTGGGCTTCGTTGATTTTTCCGGCTCGATCGCTCAACAGATAAACGCCCACCACCACACTACCAATGGCGGGAATTCCCAACAGCAAGACAATGAGTGTAACCATTAAACCGACGCTCGATCGTTCCTTCGTCTCGCGCGCCCTTAACACGGCAGCACTCGGTTCTTTTGAGGGCGCCGTCGACTGCACCAGCGGGAACCCCGGTCCTGTCGGCTGTCCCTGTCCCGGCTGTATATGACCGGGTTGCATTTGACCCGGTTGAACTTGACCGGGCTGGATCGCACGGGCGACCGGGTGTCCGGCCCCGGGAGCCGTGATGGCGCGCGCCACCGGTGTCGCCGCTCGCTGAGCAGTTGGCGGGGTCGCAGTGGGGGCCTGGCCGCCGGTTGGCGAGGGCGTCCGCAGCACCTGGGCGCAATGGGGACAAGAAAGATCACGTCCCAGATACTCGGGCGCGATCGTCATCGCTTTCCCACAGTGAGGGCAATTGATGACCATCTCTGGGGTCCTTCACATCAACCTGATCGTGGGCGATTTGAATTCGGCGAATTGCAACCGAGGGAGGATAACCAACACCAACTCCCTGGTTAGAAATCTACCCTGATTCAGGCCGAATCAACAAGCCCTCCGCCGCAAACGCAGGCCCGCAGGGGGCGACGACAACGCCCACCCCCAGGCGGCAAGGACACGCAGCGGCAATCGAATTCGAAAGCGATCGGCCGCGAGGAAAAAGAGAGACCGACAAACAGATCCCACCGGTCCACGGTCAAAGGCGAGCAACGCCAGCGTTTGCCAAAGCTCCAGGCTCTTGCCCGGTTAGCGCAGGCTTTGGAAGGTTAGCGCAGGTTCTTGAGTTCTTCGAGGACCATTTTGGCCTGCTCGATGCCGCCCAGTTTGGAGGCCAGATCACGAGCAGCCTGCAGATCGACCAGCGAGATGCCGGTGGAAGAGACGGTTTTGCCAGCAACAGCTTTTCGCTTGCGAAAGCCAGCGACCGGTGCAGCGGCGCCATCGTCCCCGCGTTTCATGGCCGACTTGATCGTGCTGACATAGCCGGTCGTTACGACGACGCCCTGTTCCGCGAGAGCTGCAACGACTTCCTTGGGACGCGCTTCCGGATTCTTCGCAAACTCAGACTTCACAGCTGCTGTTTTATTGACACCACTCTTTGATTTCCGCTTCGCCATCTCACCATTCCCCTTCATATATCATTGTTGAAAAATCTGAATAAATTCAATTAGAAAACAGATCTTATAAGTCAACAGCTTACTAATTGAATCCATCAAGGTAAATAGGATGGCGCAAATGGCTGCTTAAAAGGCAGAGAAAATCATGCGTTTACTATCGTCGCGTTTCTCGCCTTTCTGATTTGACAAAACCAGTTTTCGATCTACCGGGCAAACCTGTACTGCCGTTTGTAAAGTGACACGCCGCCATTTGTCTGACCATTGCGACAGAAACCGCGACTCCCTGTCCCAACATCTTTGGAAATACTACCGTTTGCACCGGGGAAACAGCTTCGTTTTCCCATCATTTGCGGATTGTCGCCGATGGCCGCGCCGCATGCCTGCAAGACTCGTGCCTTTGCGTGAGGAACCCGCGATGGCCCGCCAGTCCGAGCAGAAACCGTAGTCCGTCGCTTAAATGACACCGACCTCGAAAGCAGAAAACTTTGCTCTGCTTTAAAGAGACACCCTATTACTTAGCTAGCGAACCCTTTAACAAGAAGCCATCCCGCAGGGCGGAACAAACTCAGGTTAAAGGATAGAAATCTTCCCTGTGACAAGCAGACAGACGCGCACCTTCGTCAGACTTTCGAGAGCACTCTCAACTTCTCGTTGCCATTACAAGGGGGGGGCCGCCAACAGGGGGCGTCGGTATGTTCATTCTGCTTGACCAGAAAGAAAGCGACATGGCTCCCGACGCAGACGAGCGGCGAGAGAAACGCGGCCGACAACCAAATGCCATTTAAGACGGATTGCCGCAGCAACCTCCGGAAATGATCCGGCGTCACCACCAGGAACGGGCGGAGATCCGCACACCCCCACCCCCGAAAGGTCCGGCGCCAGATTGCGATTCTGGCGGGCTAACGGGGCTCCTGCTGGGTCAAGCAGTGCCAGGCCCCCAGTCCCCAGATCATATCGATCGCGCTCAATCCCACGACATCGCGGCCCGGCAACACCTCGCGCAGCACGGCCAGCGCGCGATGATCGGCCGGGTCATCAAACTGTGGCACAATCACTCCGCCGTTGACGATATAAAAGTTCGCGTAGCAGGCAGGCATCCGCTGCCCCGAGAAATATTTGGGGGCCGGCATCGGCAAAGGGACCACGTTAAAGGGCCGGCCCTGGGCGTCGCGCAGGTCGTTCAGTTGGCGATAATTTTCCTGCAGCGGCATAAAGTTAACGTCGCGCTCGTTCTCTTCCCGGGCGGCGACCAGGGTATCGGGACTGACAAATCGGGCCAGCTGGTCGATATGGCCGTCGGTATCGTCCCCCTCAATTTCCCCCCCAGAGAGCCAGCAGAAATGATCCACCGCCAGATACTCTCGCAGCGTCTGTTCGATCGCCGCCTGGGTTCGCCCCGGGTTCCGGTTCGGATTGAGCAGGCAGGTCGTAGTGGTGAGCAGTACGCCCTGGCCATTCCCTTCGATGGAACCGCCTTCCATGACCAGGTCGCTGACAAACGACTGACGACCCGTCGCCTGGGCAATGGCCGCCGGGACCTGGTTATCGCGATCAAACGGCGGGTACTTGCCTCCCCAGGCGTTGTACTGCCAGTCGACCAGGGCCGGTTCGCCTGGTCCGCTGAGAAAGGTCGGACCATGATCGCGCGCCCAGGCGTCGTTCGTGGCGATATCGTACAGCGTGACGTTCGGCAACGAGCCGACCCATTTTTCCGCAGCCGCCCTGGCGTCGCCTCCGGCCAGCACGTTGACGGGTTCAAACTGAGCGATCGCCCGCACCAGTGCGGCGAAGCAGCGAGGAATGGGGGCGTATCCGCCGGGCCAGGTTTCGCGGTTGCGCGGCCAGGATAACCAGGTGCCCGCATGCGGCTCCCATTCCGCCGGCCAGCGATATCCGAGAGCCCGGGGTGTAGTCGACATCAGCGCCATCGGGGACCAATCAGGGAGCAAAGAGAGGGAAGATAGATCAACAACCGCCAGGGCAGGGGACCGCGGCGGCCGTTACTCTTCGAGCCAGCGGCGCGTGATCCCCTGATAGGCGTCGATCCGGCGATCGCGCAGGAACGGCCAGTGGGTCCGGGCGACATCGATCTTGGCCAGGTCGCATTCGAACAGCAGGATCTCTTCCTCGTCATGGGAGGCCTGGGCCGCGACCACGCCGTAAGGATCGGCGACAAACGATCCGCCCCAGAATTCCAGCGCCCCTTCGGAGCCAACGCGGTTCGGCGCCGCGATGTAAACGCCGTTGGCGATGGCGTGGCTGCGCATCATGGTTTGCCACGCCGAGTGCTGGTCGGTTCCAAAGGTCTCTTTCTCTTCCGACAGCCAGCCGATCGCCGTGGGGTAGAAGATCACCTGGGCGCCCTGCATCGCGGTCAGCCGGGCCGCTTCGGGGAACCACTGATCCCAGCAGACGCAGACCGCGACTTTGCCAAAACGGGTCTGGAACGCGCGGAAGCCCAGGTCGCCGGGGGTAAAGTAGAACTTCTCATAGAACAACGGATCGTCGGGGATATGCATTTTCCGATACATCCCCAGCAAGCTGCCATCGGCGTCGAACACCACGGCCGTGTTGTGGTACAACCCGGCCGCGCGCTTTTCAAACAGCGATCCGATGACCACCACGCCGTGCTTTGCCGCTGCCTGCGACAAGGCTTCGGTGATGGGACCGGGGATCGGTTCCGCCTCGGCAAAGCGGGCATGGTCTTCGGTCTGGCAGGGGTAATGGTTATGGAACAATTCCTGCAGACAAATGACCTGCGCTCCGCGGGCGGCGGCCTCAGCGATACGCTCCAGGGCCTTTTCCACGTTTGCGGTTTTGTCGTCGACACACGACATTTGGATCAGGCCAAGGGTCAGCAACTCGGAAGCAGGAGATGAGCTCATCGGTTCTTAATTCGCCGGCGAAAAACAGTTAGGATGGGATCCGGAAACAGCAAAGTATTTGATGGTTATTCTAACGATTGCGACGATCGCATGTCAGTGGCGCGCGTCCAGGAAAGACGTCGCCCGGCTGTTTCCGACATGATCCCCGCGGGAGCCTCTTCGATGCAAATCCCCCCAGGCTGGCGTGACGTGCTGGCGGCCGAAACCGAGCTCCCCCGTTTCCAACAGCTGCAGGAGTTTTTGGCGGCGGAAAGGGCCGAGCATGAGATCTACCCGCCCGCCGAGGACGTCCTGAACGCGCTGGCGTACACCCCTTATAACGACGTGCAGGTCGTCTTGCTGGGGCAAGACCCGTACCATGGTCCCGGCCAGGCCCATGGCCTCTGCTTCTCGGTCAAGCGAGGCGTCGCCGCGCCGCCTTCCTTGCGGAACATGTTGAAAGAACTGGCCGCAGACCAGGGCTGTTCGATTCCCACCCACGGCGAACTGACGGCCTGGGCCCGGCAGGGAGTGCTGCTGCTGAATACGGTTCTTACGGTGCGCCGGGGCGAGGCTAACTCGCACAAGAACCAGGGCTGGGAAGAATTCACCGATGCGATCATTCGCCGACTGAACGATCGGCCCCGCCCTGTGGTGTTCGCGCTGTGGGGCGGCTTTGCCCAGAAAAAGGCGAAACTGATCGACGCCTCGCGGCATCCGATTTTGACCACGGCCCATCCTTCGCCGCTGTCGGCCAAAAAATTCCACGGCAGCCGCCCGTTCTCGGCGATCAACCACGCGCTGACGGAACAGGGACAACCGGCCATCGATTGGCAGATCCCCGAAATTGCCGACTGATTCTGTTGCCCCGCGTCTGATAGAATAAGTCCCGGGCGATCCGACGGAACGCCCGCTGCTGGTCCTGCATTTTTCTCTCGCTTCTGGAAAATTCCGCTTTGGCATCCGAGCGTTTACTTCGTATCAGCATGGGGGCCCTGGCGGCCCTGGGATCGATCATGCTGGGCTTCGGCGACGAAGGCTCGCTGTTCCCGCTGCTGGCGCTGGCGGCGGCGGTAGTGTCTGTCATTGTCACTGACCTGCTGGGGCTGTTCCGGCTGCCGCGGCTGATCGCCAATCTGATTGCCCTGATGGCGGCCTTGGCGGTGCTGGCGGACTTTATGTCGCATCGCGGATTAGGCCAGCTGCAATCGATTTCCAAGCTGCTGATCCTGTTGCAGATTGTGCTGCTGTTTCAGGAAAAGACCGCGAGGATTTACTGGCAGCTGATTGTACTGAGCGCGCTGCAGGTGGTGGTTGCGTCGGCCCTGAGCGTCGGCTTTGAGTTCGGCCTGTTGCTGGTCGCTTACCTGCTGGTCGCCATTGCCGCGCTGACGCTGTTCTTCATTCATCGGGAAACCCAGTCGACGGCGGCCTCTGCCGGGTCAGCTTCGGGAGCACCCGCTTCAGAAGTTTTCGTTCCTGCCGCAGCCGCTCCCGCGACGAAGAGAAGCGTATCCCTGCGCGCCCCCATCCTGGCCGTGGGCGAGGGGATCGCCGAAGAGCACGCCAACCAGCTGACGACCTGGCAACTGTTTCGGCAATTGTGCGCCTTTGGTGCGGCCTCCCTGGTCATTGCCGTGCTGATGTTCTACGTCACGCCCCGTTCCTCTTCGTCCCCGTGGAGCGCGCGGAATGTCATGGCCCGCACCGTCGGATTCAACGACTCCGTTTCCCTGGATGAAATGGGCCGCATTCTGCAGAGCGATGAACTGGTGATGCGGGTCGGCTTTTATGAACCGGGCACCAAAGAACCGTATGTGCTGACCAACGAGCCCTATCTCCGCGGCGCCGTGCTGACGCTCTACCAGCACGACCCCAAACGGAACGCCCATGTGTGGCGAGCACAGCAGGCCTTCGAATGGCGCCAAGGTCAGAATGGAACCCACAGCGACGACCACCCTTTGCCGCTGCTCGAACCAGAAACGCCGTATGTCGACCAGTTCATCACTCTGGAGCCTAGCCGCACGCTGTCCGACCAGCACTCCGATCGACAGGTGCTGTTCTCGACCGACCCGGTTTACGCTCTGCCGGATCAGGACCAGGAAGTTGCCATCAACTACCGCTATCAGCAGATTTTCCGTCGCCCCAACGATATGGAAATGCGGAAACAGTTCCGCTACCACCTGGGCGCCGTTAACTTCAAAAACGGCCGGCAAGGGGTGATGGTTCCGAACCATCGCGAAGACGCCACCAAAAATTTGTGCAAAGTGCTGGAGATGGGCCTGTTCTGGCAGCTCAAGCTGCTCTCGGATCGCATCCTGCAGGAGCATGGCGTCGAACACGGCACCACCACCCAGAAGGCCGACGCCCTGCTGCAGTACCTGCGCGATGAGGGCCGCTTCACCTACACTCTGGATTTTACCGACCTGAAACGCGACCCTGAACTGGACCCGATCGTTGACTTTGTTCTGAACCATCGCCGCGGGCATTGTGAGTACTTCGCCAGCGCGCTGACCACCATGCTGCGTTCGCAAGAGATCCCCGCGCGGATGGTGATTGGTTACTGGCCCAGCGAATACAACACTTCCTTCGGGTACTACTCTGTCCGACAATACGACGCCCACGCCTGGGTCGAAGTGTACCTGCCGCCGGAAGAAATCGATTACCGCACAACCGTGTTGCCGCCCGACAAGTTTACCCACGGCGGCTGGATGCGGTACGACCCCACGCCCTCCGCTTCGCGCGATGAACTGCTGAAAAAGAAAGACGGCATGCTGGCCGCCATGGACCAGGTGCTCGACTATCTGCAGTTTCTCTGGGAAGACTACGTGGAAGGCTTCTCCCAGGAAAAACAGCAGACCTCCGTCTATGAAGCGTTCCTGGGCGATTACCCGCCCGACCAGAACGGCAGCTGGCTGGATTTTTTCTCTCGCCTGCTGGAGTCGATTGGCTTCGACGTATGGAACTGGAAAGACCGTAACTGGTTCAGCTGGCCCGGCTTTCTGACCACGGTGGCGACCTGTTTCCTCGCGGCGGGCGGATACCGCCTGGCCGGACTGTTGCGGCCCTGGCTGCAGGCATGGCGTCGCCAGCGCGTCGAGAAAAACGAGCGGATGCGGCTTTCGATCGAGTTCTATCGCCGCCTGCAGACGCTGCTCGCCAACTGGGGATTCCGCCGTCGAACCAGCCAGACGCCGCTGGAATTCGCCCAGTCAGTGGTGCGGAACTGGCCGTCGCCTGGCCACAGAGAGGCGGCCCGGCAACAGCTCGACATTCTGATAAAACTGTTCTATCGAGTGCGTTTTGGCGAAGCCGCCCTGGACAGCACCGAAACCCAGGCGATAGAAAATGCGTTAGCCGCGCTACAGCAGGCCTGGCCGCAAGATCCCCCGTCGACCAAAGGCTCGTCGGCCGGGCCAGCTCGCGGGGCCCGCTGAATCGCGGCGGCGGACGGTTAAGTTCCCCTGCCTGTCAGAGCGTCGCCTTCTGTATCAGCGCGGCCTGCCAGGTGTGGCAAGCCCCAGCCCGTTCACCGCATGGCAACCTGTTCGCCCCAAGTTCTCGACACGATTCAACCGATTTCGATTCAACCGATTTCGATTCAACCGATTTCGATTCCACCGATTTCGATTCAACCAGGCGCCATTAACCGGAAGTGGGATCATGCAGCCTCGTTCGCTCCAGCAACTGCGCGACGACGCCTGGGCCATCTGGTCGGCAGGACTCGAAGCGGTCCGTAGCGATCGCCTGGTGCGCGAAGCCGTGCAGGTCCTCGAAGGCGATCTTTATATTGGCGACGCCTGCCTGCCGCTGGCGGAGATCGACCGCATCCTGGTGGTCGGCGCCGGCAAAGCCGGAGCCGGTATGGCAGCCGGGCTGGAAGAGGCCCTCGGCCCGCAGCTGCTCAAAGAGAAACAGGTCGCAGGCTGGATCAATGTGCCCGACGACTGCGTGCGTCCGCTGACACAATTGCACCTGCACGGAGCACGTCCCGCCGGCCAGAACGAACCGACCGCCGCAGGCGTCGCCGGCACGCGCCGAATCCTGGAACTCGTCCAGTCGGCCGGACCGCGGGATCTGTGCCTGTGCCTGATCTCGGGCGGCGGCTCGGCCTTGCTGCCGGCTCCCGTCCCAGGCGTTTCGATCGAAGACAAACAGAGCGTCACCCGCTTTCTCAGCGGCGCCGGCGCCAATATCGAAGAACTGAACACGGTCCGCAAACAGCTGAGCCTGGTCAAAGGCGGCGGACTACTGCGAGCCTGCCAGGCCGGTCGCCTGATCACGCTGCTGATCTCTGACGTAATCGGCGATCCGCTCGATGTGATTGCTTCCGGACCGACTGTCGAAAACACGACTACCGCCGCCGACGCCCTGGGGGTGCTGGAAAAATTCCAGGCCCGCCAGCACGGTCTGCCGGCCAGCCTGTTCCAGGCGCTGGAACAGGCCGCCGCCTCGGCGCCGCCTGCCGTCCGTACGCAGTCCGCCACGCTGGTGATTGGCAACAACGCCGCCGCCGTCGATGCTGCCGGTGTCGAAGCTGAACGCCGGGGCTACTCGCACGCCATGACGGCCGCCACCCAGCTGGAAGGCGCCGCTGAAGAGATCGGTGTAAGACTCGCGCAGCTGGCCGTCTCCATGCGCACCCAGAACGGCCCCGACTGCCTGATCACCGGCGGCGAACCGATCGTCCATCTGGTCCCCGCCGCCGAACGCGGCCGGGGAGGACGCAATCAGCAGCTGGTTCTGGCCGCACTCGCCGAAATGCAAACCACGGCCAACGGCCTGGAAGGAATCGTCCTGCTGTCCGGCGGCACCGACGGCGAAGATGGCCCCACCGACGCCGCTGGCGCCGTGGTCGACGCCCGGATCGCCGCGCGGGCTCAGCAGCTGCAGCTCTCGCCGGACGACTATCTCCGCCGGAACGACGCCTGGCGCTTCTTCGCCCCCATCGACGGCCTGCTGAAAACAGGGCCGACCGACACCAACGTCTGCGATATCCGCGTCGTCGTCGTCGACCGCCGCCAGGAACGAACCTGAGACTGACTCCTGGTTGTGAAAAAACTCGCCCTGCGCAGGGGGCGCGATGAGAATTACGTCGGGCTTCTCGGTCGTCGTTTCGAAGAAAAGCAGGCGCCAGAAAGCCGACCTTCAGTCCGTGAAAGTTTCGCGATCCCCGCGAACGTCGACTTTCCGCACCACTTTACGGAACCGAAATCCCAAGGTATCCGTCCTGGCGCCCCTCAATGGACAGCTTTCGCCAGCCGCCAGGGCGGACCGGAAAATTGCCAAAACTCTGTTGCATCAACTTGCATTGATATTTAGGATGACGGGAGTGATGGTCGACATTTAGAATGCGGTGTTGCGCCGCCAGTTCCCTTTTATCCCGCCTTGAAGCACGAGAAGGATTCCTGCCATGCTTTCCATTTTTGAGGGGGATGGCCGACTCAATCGGCGACAGATGCTCACCGTCGGCGCCCTGGGACTGGGCGGACTGACCTTGCCGTCGTTAATGCCGGGCATCAGCTGGGGCAGCGAAACTCCCAAGCATGTCACTGGCAAGAGCGTGATCTATCTGTTCCAGCAGGGCGGACCCAGCCAGTTCGAAACCTTCGACCCCAAGCCGGAAGCTCCCGACGCCATCCGTACCGTCACGGGGGTGATTCCCACTTCGGTCCCGGGCGTCGCCTTTGGCGACTGCATGCCGCAGCTGGCGAAGATCGCCCACAAGCTGACGGTCGTGCGTTCCTTCCAGACCAACAACGGCGGCCACAATATCCAGCCGATCGTCGGCCCCGATTCGCTCGAGGCGAACATCGGCGTGCATTACTCCCGGGTCGTCGGCGCCACGCGGACCGATACCGGCATGCCGACCAACGCCGTGCTGTACCCATCCAGCGTCGATCCCGAAGTGCCCGGCCCGTCGGCCCGCGGCAATCTGGCTTCGACCGGATCGTATGGTTCGTCTTACGCTCCCTTTACCCCCGGCGCCAAAGGGAACCTGCAGCAGGACATGCAACTGCACCTGCCGAAAGAGCGGTTCTTTGACGACCGCCGGCAGATTCTCACGCAGCTTGACACGCTCAACCGCCGGGTCGACGCCTCGGGTCAACTGGAAGCACTCGATGAACTCCAGCAGCAGGCTTACCAGGTGCTGCTGGGAGGCGGCGTCGCCAAAGCGCTCGACCTGTCGAACGAAGACCCGCGCACCCTGGCCCGCTACGACACCCGGGGCTTCTACAAAAAAGGGCAGTGGAATCATGCCGCCCGCGGCCGCTCCGGCTATTACGATGCGCAGTCGAAAACGATCGGCAAACTGCTGCTGATGGCCCGCCGGCTGTGCGAAGCGGGCGCGGGCTTTGTCACCATCCATGCCGGTTACGCCGGGATCTGGGACATGCACGCCGACGGCAACAATCTCAACGTGACCGACGGCATGCAGGCCGTCGGCCGGCCGCTGGATCACGCAGTGGCCGCCTTTGTCGATGACCTGGAAGAGCGCGGACTGGAAGACAAAATCATGCTTGTCTGCACCGGAGAAATGGGCCGCACTCCTAAAATCAACAGCCGCGGCGGCCGCGATCACTGGTCGCGACTGGCTCCGCTCCTGGTCTACGGCGGCGGGGCCCAGCCCGGCGTGATCGGCCAGTCCACCCGGGACGGAGCCGAACCGCAGACCGACGCCTATAACCCGTCGCACCTGATCTCCACCCTCATGAACACCGTGTTCAACATGGGCGAGCTGCGGCTGGTCCCCAGCGTACCGGCGCCCATCAACACGCTCGGCCAGGCCGACATGATCCCCGTGTTCGGCTGGTAAGGAACTCGCGACGAATTCCTGTCGGACCGCGTATCAAAGGACGGGCCGATAGGGATTAACCGTTTCGAGAAAGAACCGACGCCCTGCAGTCGTCTTTGCGCGTCTGCTTTCGTGCCAGGCGACAAACAGTATCGTGCAGTCATTTGCCTCGCGATTTCAAGCAATCGGCAGATCCGACGACATCTTTCGCAGGGGGACGGAAAACTTTACGCTTCACGCTGTGTTGCCAGGGAGTTTCCACTTGCGGATTTGAGTCGCCATGAACGATCGCTTTCCTTCCCTCAGCGTCGCAGTCGCCCGGATGCGCCGCGGCGACTGGTCGCCCGTGGCGCTGGTCGAAGCCTGCCTGGCCCGGATCGAAAAACTGGAAGGCGAGGTCCAGGCCTGGACTTATGTGGCGGCCGATGAGGCCCGGCGCCAGGCGGCCGAACTGGCGGCTGTTCCGCCTGCGCAGCGCCGTGGTCTGCTCTGGGGCGCGCCGATCGCCGTGAAAGATATCGTCGATGTGGCCGGCATGCCGTGCGAAGCAGGCTCGCCCTTGCTGCGGGGACGCGTGGCCGCTGAAGATGCTCCCCTGGTCGTCCGGCTGAGGGCCGAAGGCGCCATCATCCTGGGAAAAACGGTCACCACGCAGTTCGCCTGTTTTGATCCCTCGCGGACGCATAATCCGTGGGACCTGGACTGTTCGCCAGGCGGCTCCAGCAGCGGCAGCGCGGCCGCAATCGCCTGCGGTATGTGCCTGGGCGCCATTGGCTCGCAGACCGGCGGGTCGATCATTCGCCCTGCCAGCTACTGCGGCGTCGCCGGATTCAAGCCGACCCATGGCGCCATCGATCTGTCCGGCGTAATCGCGGTCAGTCCCAGCCTGGATCATGCCGGCCCGCTGGCGCAGGACGCAACCGGCCTGATGGTCTTGTTCGGCGCATTGACGGGCCAGCCGGCGTCCGACCAACCGCTGCCCGAAGATTCGCCGTGCGAGCTGGTCCTGCTGGAGGACTACTTCGACGACGAAGTTTCTCTCGATGTGCGTCGCCACTTCGACGATGCCGTAGAAAATCTGCCGATTACGGGAAGCATCGTTTCGCCCCGGCCGCTGGCCGACGTCATCGCCTGGCACCGGACCATCATGGCCGCCGAGTGCGCCCTGGTGCATCGGGAACGCTATGCGGCTTCGCCTGAACAGTTCGCTCCGCATGTGGGCGCGCTGGTGCAAGAAGGCGGCCTGGTCAGCGCGGTCGATTACCTGGCCGCCAGGGCAGGGCAGAGGGAGTATCAGGCGGAACTCAACGCTTTGCTGGGAGACCGGATTGCCTTGACGCCCTCGACGGATGTCACGGCCCCTGACATGAGCACCACCGGCAATCCGCGGTTCCAGTCGCCAACCAGCTTCGCCGGGGTTCCCGCCGTGACGATTCCTTTCGACCTGGCCGTCGGCATGCCGTGCGGGCTGCAGTTGATCGGAGCGCAAGGGACCGACGCGCAGGTGCTGGAAACGGCCCGCTGGTGCGAGGACGAACTGGGCTTCGAGGCCGAACCGCCCTGGGTCAGGAGGAACGCACCCTGGACCGGCTTGCCCGACTGTTGACGCCGGTCGCACCGTGGCGATCCATTTGCACTATACTTGGGCGGGAAATGCCCTCGCGAACAGAGCCGCTGCCGCCGTCCTTCCCGTACGATCGTTCGCCCGCCTTTTGCAATCCGAGATGCCGCCGTGGCCAAGCCTGCCTCCCCGGAAGTCCCTTCGCCGACGCCTTCCTCCACTCCGCCTGTTGCTTCTTCTGCTGCCGGAACGCCCGCCTTGGGCAAGCGTCTGCAGTCGCTGGACGCTTACCGCGGCCTGATCATGATCACGCTGGCCTTCGGCGGTTTTGGTCTGGCGAAAACGGCGAAGAATTTCCACGAGCTCTACCCGGAGGCTTCGTACTGGGAATCGATCCAGTATCAGTTTTCCCATGCGGAATGGGTCGGCTGTTCTTACTGGGATTTGATTCAACCCTCGTTCATGTTTATGGTCGGCGTGTCGCTGGCCTGGTCGTTCGGCAAGCGGCGGGACCAGGGCGACTCCTATCCGCGGATGCTGCTGCATGCGGCCGCGCGCAGCCTGATCCTGGTCGGTTTGAGTATCTTTCTTATGTCGCAATGGAGTAGTGCGACCGATTGGGAATTTACCAATGTGCTGGGCCAGATCGGGCTGGGATACTTTTTTCTGTTCCTGCTTTGGGGCTGGCCGTTTCGCGTCCAGGCGATCGCTCTGGGAGTGATTCTGCTGAGCACCTGGATTGCTTTTGAAGCGTACCCCGGCGCCGGGATCGACCCCCAGCAGGGAGCGCCGGAGGTCGGCGTCAAGGCGGAATGGGCGCAGGAGCATCTGCAGGGGGTGCGGCCTGCCTGGCACAAGAATGCGAACATCGCGCATGCGATCGATCGCACTTTCTTGAACTGGTTTCCCCGGGAGAAGCCTTGGCTGTTCAGCCGCGGCGGCTATGCCACGATCAGCTTCTGGCCCTCGCTGGCGACGATGCTGCTGGGACTGATGGCGGGGGAGCTGCTCCGTTCCAACCGGCCGGAAAAAACGAAGTTGCTCCTGCTACTGGCCGCAGGAGCCGCCGGCTTGCTGCTGGGCTATTTGCTGAACCTGAGCGGAATCTGCCCCATGGTGAAGCGGATCTGGACGCCGTCGTGGGCGTTCTTTTCGACCGGCTGGTGTCTGCTGATCCTGGGGGCGTTATACGGGATCGTCGACATCCTGGGCTTTCGCCGGTGGACGTTCCCGCTGGTTGTGGTGGGGGCGAATTCGATTCTGATCTACTGCATGAGCATATCGCTCAAGCCGTACACGGAGAAGCAGATCCGCACGCACCTGGGGCAGGATGTTTTCTCGCTGTACGGCTGGCCTTCCACGGAAACGGCCGCCGCCATTTCTCCGATGGTGGAGTCGATCGCCGTCGGCCTGGCATTCTGGCTGGTCTGTTATTACTGCTACCGGCACAAGATTTTCATCCGCATTTAGAAATCTTCCAAGCCAACTAGTGGTGCGTCAAGTTTCCATTTCAGGTTTGGCCATTTTCGCGCGAGCCGCTGTTCCTTTTAGTTAACCGTGGCTATCGCCAAAACGGCCAATTGGAAGAACCCGAACTCTTTGCCTTGACGCAGCACTCGGGGTGCGTCAAACCATTAAATCAGGTTTCTCTCAATCAGCCGCCGGTTTTCTTGGCAGCACAGCAGCACGGCCCAAATCGCTCGCTCGAAGATTGAAGATTGACGCAGCACTAGCCGCGCGCCGTAGTGGGGGGCGGTGGAAAGGATTTGACGCCTGGCGGCTGGCCAGGTATAAATATGCATGCGTTGTGCATATTTAATCTGCATCTCAATATGGAACTCGCATGCGTTTGACGACCCACACGGATTTTGCCTTGCGCACGCTGATGTATCTGGCGGCGACGGGCGAGCGGTCGACCGCCACGCAGGTGGCAAAAATGTATGGCGTGTCGTCGAACCACATGTCGAAAGTCGTGCATCAGCTGGCCCGGCTGGGCTACATTCGCAGCATCCGCGGCATTGGCGGCGGGATTGAGCTGTCCTGTGTACCGGCCGAACTGCGACTGGGCGACCTGATCGAAACGCTCGAAGGGAACACCCACCTGCTGGACTGTGTGGCGACCGAGAACGTTTGTTCCATCCAAAGTTTCTGCAGACTCAAAGGGGTGCTCTCCGAAGCGGAGCGCGTCCAGCGAGACTATCTGAACAGCGTAACCCTGGCCGACGTCGCTCCCACCCAGCGCCAGTTCAGCCGCGCGGCTCCTGCCGCGGAATGAATGGCTGCGTCGCCATCCCGCCCTCCTGACTCCCACCAGGCCATACCTTTCCGCCTGCAAAAAACTGCCCCGTCTCGTCTTGTTGTCGAGCCGGACCCAAACGTTTTCGCTGCCTGAGGAACTGGGGAAGAATAACTTCGGCTCACAGGAGTAGAACCGCCCGACGCTAGCGCGTTCGGCTCACTATATAAAAACCGAAGTTATTTTCCCCTCGTTCCTGAGGTCCGCCAAAAGGAAGCCGCGTCATGCCTGACTTTCTTCGTTTATTCGCCGGCCCGCTGACCGCCTTGTTGCTGGTCGCCCTGCACAATTCTCCCGCGCTGGCCCAGCTGGAATTTGAACAGGCGCCGATCCACTACGGCAAAGCCCCCACCCACGATCCGGTCATGCGGCTGCAGGAACAGCTGGAAAAAGGAGAGGTCAAACTCGACTACGACGAACAACGCGGGTACCTGCCGGCCTTGCTGCAGCACCTGGGGATTGAAACGTCGTCGCAGGTGCTGGTCTATTCCAAAACGAGCTTCCAGCTCCGGCGAATCGCCCCCCGGCATCCGCGGGCGTTGTACTTCAACGACGAATCGTACGTCGGCTGGGTGCAGCAAGGCGACATGGTCGAAGTGATGACGACCGATCCGGAACAAGGGGAAATCTTCTATACCCTGTCGCAGGAACCTGCCGAGGTTCCCCGCTTTACTCGCGACAGCGGCCGTTGCATTTTGTGCCATGCTTCCTCGCGCACGCAGCGCGTGCCGGGCGGCCTGGTGCGGTCCGTGTTCGCCGACGATGCGGGCCAGCCGCAGTTCAGTTCCGGCACGTTCAACATCGACCATCGCAGCCCGTTCACGGACCGCTGGGGCGGCTGGTATGTGACCGGAACGCATGGAAAAATGCGTCACATGGGAAACGTCACCTCGAAAAACCGCCGCGACCCGGAAGCGATCGACCGCGAAGCCGGCGCCAACGTGACCGACCTTTCCGAACTGTTCGATGTCTCCCCCTACCTGACGCCGCATAGCGATATCGTCGCGCTGATGGTGCTGGAGCATCAAACGCAGATGCAGAACTTTATCACGCTGGCCAGTTACGAAAACCGCTCGACCGCACACTACGACGGCATCATGAACGAGGCCCTCGATCGCCCCGCCGACCATGTCAGCGACACCAGCAAACGCCGCGTCGCCGCCGCTGGCGAAAAGCTGCTGGCATACCTGCTGTTTGCCGAAGAGTTCCCGCTCACGTCGCCCATCCAAGGCACTTCGACCTTTGCCCGGGACTTCCAGGCAAAAGGGCCCAGGGACTCAAAGGGCCGGTCGCTCCGCGATCTGGATCTGCAAACGCGGATGTTCAAGTATCCGTGCAGCTACCTGATTTATTCCCCCGCGTTTGACGCCTTGCCGCCGACCGTCAAAAGCTATGTGACGGAACGTCTGCTGGCGATTCTGGAAGGGCAGGACGAAAGCAGGACGTTCGCCCATCTGACGACCGACGACCGCAAGGCCATCCTGGATATTCTTCGCGAAACCAAACCGGATCTGTGGAAATGAGCATCGAAGAAGACGCCCAGCCTGCCGCAGCAATGCTCGTCTCCCTGCAGGTGGGCCTGCCGCAAGAGTTGACCTGGAAGCCTTCCGGTTCGGACCGTTCCACCCCATGGACGACCGGCTTCCACAAGACACCGACCGATCAGCCGCTGTGGCTCGCCCGGGAGAACCTGGCAGGCGACGGCCAGGCCGACCTGGTGCATCATGGCGGGCCGCATAAAGCGGTCTGCGTTTACCCGGCCGATCACTATCCGTACTGGGAAACAACGCTCGACCGCGACTTGCCGCACGGCGCCTTCGGCGAGAACTTCACCCTGGCCGGACTTACGGAAACGCAGATCTGCATCGGCGATACCTGGGCGATCGGGTCGGCCCTGCTGCAGGTGTCGCAGCCCCGCCAGCCGTGCTTCAAGCTGGCCCGTCGCTGGAACGTGAAAGATCTGGCGCACCAGGTGCAACAGAACGGCCGCACCGGCTGGTACTTTCGCGTGCTGGTCGAAGGCGAAGTGGCGGCCGGCATGCGACTCGCTTTACAGGAACGGCCGCATCCCGAATGGACGGTCGCCCTGGCGAACCAGATCATGCACCACGACCCAAAAAACGCACAGGCGGCGGCCGGCCTGGCGGCCGTTCCCCTGCTGTCGCCCAACTGGCAAGAGTCGCTCCTCAAGCGCGTCCGCCAGCAAACGCCAGTGGACGAACGCCTGCGATTGGACGGCGGCCTGCCGACCCATTGAAAGCAGCCACGACGGTCACTTAATCCTGCTGTCGCTGCAGCTTGTCGATTTTGACCGAGATACGCAAAGCGGCGCCGATCAGCAACAGCACCAGGATGCCGCCCAGCCAGGGCGGCAAAAAGCCGGCGGAAAAAATGTCTGTCGCTTTGAGAAGCGTCGTCCCTCCGACCAGGACCGCTCCGAGAAAAAAGAAGGTCCGCGTTTTTGAAAGCTGGGCGATCTCGTCGGAATGGTCCGTCATGGGCTGGCGTCAAAAAGGGCAGGGGGGCGTCAGGAACGACCGGCAGGCGTTCTGCCGACAGAATTACGGCTGCGGCTCGGCCGGCTGAGAAGCTTCGGTCGCGACCGCTTCCCGCGGCTTCCAACTGCTGGTTTCTTCGGCCGTGGGGAAGTTGCTCGGCGGCGGAATGGTGACATTGCCGGTCGCCGCCCATTCCACCCCGCGTCGCATCAGGGTGACAAACCCCTGGCAGGTGATCGAAGTCAGATCGTGGCCCATCGGCGTGTGGAACACGCGTCCTTCTCCGTACTTCACGGTAAAGGCCATCGGCGTGTAATCGTTGATTCCTTTTTCGTCAGGCGAGAAAGCCATCGCCAGCACTTCCACGTTCTCGGCCGGCCCGCGCAGGTTAAAGACCAGTTGGTCCCGGGCATGCAGCCACTTCGTTGGCAGACCTTTCATGATCGGGTGCTCCGGCGCGAACGTTTCCACCAGGAACGGCGCCGCGCCATGTTCCTTGCCGGCGGCGCCGGGCGTGTTGTCGGGCTCCCACTTGCCGTCGCGCAAGCGGAGGTAAGGGCCGCTGGCTTCACTGCGTCCGCCCCAGCCGCCCAGGCCGATCATGGCGTTATATTCGTCCCATTTGGGAAAGGCGTTATCGGCCGCATGAAACACGACCAGACCGCCGCCGCGCGAGACAAAATCGACCAGATCGCGACACGTCGCTTCCGGCCACACCAGCCCGTTGTAGTTCAGCAACACGACCTGGTGCGAAGAGAACCGCGGACGGAAGCCCGACAGGTCCTCGCCCCGCGGCGGCGTGGTGGCGCGTTCCACCACAAAGCGATCGGACTCGCTCAGAAACTTTGCAATCACCGGCGATGTCGCCTGCCAGTCGTGGTTGTTCTGACCGTCGACAATCAGCACGGAAATTTTTGCGCCCGGATCTTCGGCGACAACCTCTACGGCGACAGAAAGCAGCAACAGCACCGCGGCCAGGCAAGGGCGAAAACGCATATTCATTTCCTGCATCATGGGGTTAGCAGCAGCTAAAGATTCACCTCGCGCCCAGTCCGCCTGCGGCGCGTTGACGGCAGTCGAACTCCGCCCTCAGGGAATTCCACTGCTCCTGGCCGGTCGCCGCGTGGACGACCGCCTTTCTGTTTATTCTACGCCCTGGTCCAGTCGCGTGCCTGCGTCGGGCCGGATTGGCCGCTAGTTTGGCGTCGGATTTTTGTCCGACACTCTGCTTCTGCCGTCGGACCTGCTTCTGCTGCCGGACCTGCTCCTGGGAAGTGCGACCGGCTTAAAAAGCGACCTCGCATTGCCGGGCCCAGTTCTCCCAGGCGGCCGCCATGCGGGCGACGCGGTCGGGAAACTTCGCTGCCAGGTCGTTGGTTTCCGTGCGGTCCTCGGCCAGGTTGTACAGCTCCCAGCGTTTATCGCTGGCGCCCCAGCACAGCTTCCAGTCGCCCTGGCGGATGGCGCGGTTGCCTGTCAAAGCCCAGCACAGGGAATCGTGCGGTTCGCGCTGTTTCCCCTGCAGGATCGGCAGCAGGCTCTTTCCTTCCGCCGGCAAAATGGCGTTCCCCTGGAACTGCTGCGGGTACTTCGCTCCGGCCAGTTCCAGCAGGGTCGGCATGATGTCGATCAGGTGGCCGGGCTGATCGGTCAGGGAGCCGGCCTTGATCTGCGCCGGCCAGCGGACGATCAAAGGGGTGGCGATGCCGCCTTCGTACGTCCAGGTTTTATGACGACGAAACGGCGTGTTCTGGGCCCAGCCCCAGCCAGGACCGACAAACTCATATCCCCGGCCATCGCCGACGGGGATGTCGCGGTTCAGAGCGGCATAGCCCTGCAGGTCGCCGGGCAACGTCGCGCAGCCGCCGTTGTCGGACAGGAAGAGCACCAGCGTGTTATCGGCCAGCTGCATGTCGTCGAGCGCTTTCAGCAGACGGCCGATGTTCTGATCCATCCGGTCGACCATCGCCGCATAGACTTCCATCCGCCGTTCCTCGCGGGGACGATCGGCCACTTTCTCCCAGGGCGTTACGTCGTAGTCGTAGCGAAAGTCGCCCGTCTTTTTGTCGACGGGCGACAGCTTCCAGTCGGCGTCGAGCAGTCCCATCTCCACCTGGCGTCGATGCCGGTCGGTCCTCAACTGATCGTACCCCTGGGAGTAGCGTCCCTTGTACCTGGCGATATCTTCCGGCGGGGCATGCAGCGGGAAGTGGGGCGCCGTGTAGCACAGGTAATGGAAGAACGGCTTGCCCGACTGGCTGAAGCGGCGGATCGTTTTGATCGCATGATCGGTAAAGGCGTCGGTCGTGTAGTAGCCGGGCGGGAACTCGGTCAGGGTCGTTTGGTTATGGGCGAAGGGGCGCAGGTGTCCGCCGTTATAGAACTTCGGGTCCGGCTGGCCGGGGTTAAAAAAGTTGCAGCAGCCCGAGAGCAGCCCATAGAACTCCTCAAAGCCGCGATCGATCGGCCGCCGGGGAGCCTTGCTGCCCAGATGCCACTTGCCCGTATAACCGGTGGCGTAGCCAGCCGCCTGCATCACCTCGCCCAGGGTGACCATATCTTCACGCAGCGTGCCGGCCGCCTTTCTCGGGTACAGGCCCGTCGTCAGGGCGGCGCGGGTCGTCACACAGACCGCACAGTTATAGAACTGCGTGAACCGCAATCCCTGGCTGGCCAGATGATCCAGATGGGGAGTGCGGATTTCTCCGCCATAGCAGCCCAGGTCGGAAAACCCCAGGTCGTCGCACAAGATCAGCAGCACGTTCGGCCGCGGCGCTTCCGCCGCATTGACCAGCGAGGACAGCAGCAGCCAACCGATAAAACCGAACAGGACCGGGACAAGGCGATTCATGGCGGAATTCTCATGTTGCGATAATTGCGGCCTGAGGAACGCCCTCAAGCGAAACGGGGCAGGGCAGGGCGGACCAAGGTCCGATCGGCGCCCTATCCGACTGGTTCCCCATCGGGGTCAGGCGACCGGCAAGGAGAACGCGATTCCCGCCCAGCGGACGGCGTCCTGCTGGTTGCGGGCCAGGGCATTGAACATCAGAATAGGCGCTGAGGTTTCCCGTCTGACCGACACCTTAGCCCGCTGAATGCTCTATGTCGAAGCCCACGGATATTTTCATCAAAAACGTCGCCTCCCAGTCGGAGCGATATGCCTATCGTACGCCGATCAAATTTGGCGGCCGGGTTGTGAACGAGGCCGTGGTGGTCAATGTAACCGTCGATGTGGAAACGCGCGACGGGCGGACCGCGACCGGCTGGGGATCGATGCCGATCGGCAACGCCTGGGCCTGGCCCAGCCAGCAGCTGAGCTCGGAACAAACGTTCGCCGCAATGCACGCCCTGGCTGACAAATTAGCAGCTGACGCCGGCCAATACAACGAAGCGGGACATCCGCTGGAGATCACCCACGATCTGGCGGCGCGGTACGAAGCTGCCGGCGCCGAGGTCTGCGCCGATCTGCCGGAGACGATGCCCAAACTGGCGCAGCTCGTTTCCGCCAGCCCGCTGGAAGCCGCCATCCACGACGCTTACGGCCGGGCCCTTTCGACAAGCTCTTACAGCGTGCTCGGCAAGGAACATTGCAACCGCGATCTGTCGGCCTGGCTGAACGACGATTTCGCTGGCGAATACTTGCACGACTATACACTGCCGATCATCAAGCCGACGCTGCCGCTGTATCACCTTATCGGCGCGCTCGATCCGATCGTCGCCGGCGATATCTCCCAGCCGATCAACGACGGCTTGCCGGAAACGCTCGCTCAGTGGATCCACGCCGATGGCTTGACCCATCTCAAAATCAAGCTCGCCGGCGACGACCTGCAGTGGGACCTGGATCGGGTCGTCGCCATCGACAACGAGGCCGCCGTCGCCCAGCAGCAGCGCGGCTGCGACAGCTGGTTCTATTCGCTCGACTTCAACGAGAAGTGCGAAAATGTCGAGTACGTGCTGGAGTTCCTCCGGCGCCTGCAGGAACGGCAACCCACCGCGCTGGCCCGCACCCAGTACATTGAGCAGCCGACCCATCGCGACCTGAAGGCCAACCCGGAAAACCGCATGCACGAAGCGGCCAAAATCAAGCCGGTTGTGATCGACGAATCACTGATCGACTTTGAAAGCCTGCTGCTGGCCCGCGAACAAGGCTACAGTGGCGTCGCCCTCAAAGCTTGCAAGGGGCACAGCGAAGCGCTGCTGATGGGAGCGGCCGCCCAAAAATACGGCATGTTTTTGTGCGTGCAGGATCTAACCTGCATCGGCGCCTCGTTCCTGCATTCGGCCAGCCTGGCCGCCCGTACGCCGGGCGTCGCCGCCATTGAAGGGAACGGCCGTCAATACTGCCCCGCCGGCAACGCGGCCTGGACGGAAGCGTATCCCGGCATGTTTGAAATCTCAGCCGGCTTTGTCGCCACCGGTCAACTGAACGGTCCCGGCCTGGGCTTTGGCCCGCCGGCCTGATCCGACCGTTCCCCTCAGGGTCGGAACGGGTTAACCTGAATCAGGCGAAAAAACAGGCCGATCGGCCCGGGCAACCAGCGGAGAAAAAATCCCATGGCGATGATTACCGTACAGGTGTGGGACGCCACCGGCAACAAACGGCAAGAAGTGGAGCTGCCCGACGACGCCCCCGTCAATCGCATCCTGGCGGTGCTGCTGGAGAAAATGCACCTGCCCCAGGTCGCCCCCGACGGGCAACCGCTCAGCTACAAGTTCCACCACAAGCGGTCCGGCAAGCAGCTGCTCGATCACCAGTGCCTGGCCGATGTCGGCGTGCAGAACGCCGACGTACTTCGCCTCCAGCCGGAAATCACGGCCGGTTAAACGAGACGAGAGCAGGCCAAGAGACGGATTCGCCGCGCCCACTCTGCCTCTTAATCTTAATCCCTCAGCGATCGACCGCGCCCACTGCGCTCTCCACGGTGAATCCTTCTTCTTCTTCGCGAGAGAGGGAGATCACAGCTTAACGCCCTTCGGAAAGATCCGCTTCGGTGATCATGGTGAATTTCTTCGCCGACAGCGTCTGCAGGGCGTAATCAATATTGTCGACCATCAGCGCGACGGCGGGCGCATCGTGAGGGCGGATGATCAGGGGGTACGCCTGGACAATGTTGATCTCCGCCTGGAGCAGGGCCGTGCAGACCTGCAGCAGGGGCTGTTCGCCGGGCGGCAATTCTACGCCGATGAGGTCGCTTTCGATCATGGCCAGGCCGGCCCGTTCGAGAATCTCGCGGCCCTGTTCGGGATGGCTCAGCAGGAACCGGACAAAGGCGCACTCCGTAGCGTCGTTAATCGACAAGGCCACAATGCGCACCCGGCTGCCTTCGAAACGGCGGATCACCTCCAGCAGCTGGCCCACGCGGTTCTCAAGAAAGACCGTAAACTGGCGAATGGTGGGGTAATCGCGACCACGCATCGTCGCAAAATCGGTTCCGGAGCCCTCTCCGATACTCATGGCTTACGGCTTTCTTTAGTGCTGGCCCGGTTCAGTCGGGCGTTTCAACCCATCAGACGGGGTTGATCGAAATAAAAGGCTTAACTGCCTGTCTCCCTTGTATATAGAGCAAACGGGGAAAACGGTCAACGTCGGCAAAATGGCAGTTCGCCCGGAAGCAACCCGCCACGGCCGCGGAGCCCTTGCCGGAGAACGAACGGCGATGCAGTACAGGCCTGCTGGCAGAAAGCGGCCTGGACCTGACCGGAGGGTTTGGGTAATCTCCGCCCCTCATCAACAGCACCCGATTTTCGTAACCTGTTTCTCATCCGACGATAGCGTCGGCGGCGACCTATGGAATTCCTCACACGCTGGCGAACGCTGATCCTGCCGGTTGGAATCATTTCCAGCGTGCTGGTGATTCTGGTTCCGTTGCCGACCATGCTGATGGACCTGCTGCTGGCGGCCAATATTACGGTCGCCGTGATCGTGCTGCTGACGACGATCTATGTGGAAACGCCGCTGGAATTCAGCGTGTTCCCTTCCATGCTGCTGGCCACCACCCTGGGCCGACTGGTCCTCAACGTGGCCACCACGCGGCTGATTCTGACGCAGGCAGGCGGGATGAAAACCCAGGCGGCCGGCGGCGTGATCGCGGCATTCGGCGACTTTGTCGCCGGCGGCAGTATCATTGTCGGTATTATCATTTTTGTGATCATTGTGGTCATCCAGTTTGTGGTGATCACCAAGGGCGCCACCCGTATCAGTGAAGTCGCGGCCCGCTTTGCGCTCGACGGCATGCCCGGTCGCCAGATGGCAATCGATGCCGACCTCAACGCCGGCAGCATCGACGAAAAAGAAGCCCAGCGCCGCCGGGAAGAAATCACCCAGCAGGCCGACTTTTTCGGAGCCATGGACGGCGCCAGCAAGTTCGTGCGCGGCGACGCCGTGGCCGGCATTATTATCACGCTCATCAATATCGTCGGCGGGCTCGTCATTGGCGTGTTCACCGCCGGCATGACGGTCATGGAAGCCGCTGCGGTCTTCACCACGCTGACCATCGGCGACGGGCTCGTCAGCCAGGTCCCCGGTCTGCTCACCTCGCTGGCGGCCGCTTTGCTCGTCACGCGCAGCTCGCAGGCCAGCAATCTGCCGACGGAGTTCCTGCAGCAACTGTTCGGCCGGCCCCAGGCCCTGTTTGTGGCGGGCGCCTTCCTGGCGGTGCTGATCTTCACCAATCTGCCGACCATTCCGCTGGCTGCGCTCGGCGGCAGTTGCATCGGCCTGGCGGTGATGATGACCCGCAAAGAAAAAGAAACCAAAACGCAGGTCGCCAAAGACGTCGCCAAAGAAAAAACCGAAGCCGCCAAACCGCCCGAAGAACGGATCGAGGACTTTCTCACCATCGACCCGATGGAAATGGAAATCGGCGTCGGCCTGATCCGCCTGGCCGATCCTTCCCGCGGCGGCGATCTGCTGCAACGCATCACCGGCGTGCGGCAATCGGTCGCGGCCGATATCGGCATCATCCTGCCCAAGGTGCGTATCCGCGACAACATGCGGCTGGGCGAGTACCAGTACCGCGTGAAGATCGCCAACAACCCAGTCGCCGAAGGGATCGTTTACCCCGATCGCCTGCTTGCCATGGACTCCGGCATGACAACGGGCGAAGCCCCTGGCGAACCGACCCGCGACCCGGCCTTTGGCCAGCCTGCCGTGTGGATCAATCCCGGCATCCGCGAACGAGCCGAAATGCTGGGCTATACGCCGGTCGAGCCGGCCGCCGTCCTGGCGACCCATCTGCAGGAGATCGTCCGCCAGCACGCCGACGACCTGCTGACCCGCGACGACACCCGGCGCCTGATTGATGAACTCAAAGCAACTTCGCCCGCCGTCGTCGAGGAACTGATCCCCGGCCTGATGCGCGTCGGCGAGGTGCAAACGATCCTGCAGATGCTGCTTCGCGAAGACGTCCCCATTCGCCAGCTGGCCACCATCCTGGAAGCCCTGGGCGACAACGCCTCCAAGTCCAAAGACCCCGTGCTGCTGACGGAACTGGTCCGGCATCGCCTGGCCCGCACGCTGTGCGCCCGGTATCGCGACGCCGAAAATCGTCTGCATGTGATTACGCTCGACCCGGCCCTGGAAGATCGCATCTCCAAGGGAATTGAACACAACGAACGCGGCCTGTTCCTGCGCATGTCGCCGCCGGCCATTGAAACCACCAACCGCCTGATCGCCGCCCAGATGGACAAGCTCAATCGGGCCGGCCATCAGCCGCTGCTGCTCTGCAGCCCGCAGATCAGGGCGGGCCTCAAGCAGCTGACGCTCAGCCAGTTACCCCGGCTGGTCGTACTAAGTTACAACGAAATCACCCGCGATACGCGGATCGAATCGTATGGCATTGTGAGCGACGCCAAGATCTAAACGCTCCTTTCGCGCCCTGCACCCGGTGATAAAGACGCAGCCTTGAAAACCAAAACCTATCGCGTAAAGTCGATCCAGGAAGCGTTGCAGCGGATCCGTGAGGAGCTGGGGCCCGAAGCCTCGGTGCTGCAGACGCGGACCGTCCGCCGGCCCGGCATGCTGGCCTGGATCAGTGGAGCCAGCGAGCTCGAAGTCACCGCCTCCAACGTGGTGCGAGCGCCGTCCCGCATGCAGCCCTACGCAGCCGAATTGTCGCGCGTCCTGGGCCAGCCCGCCGCCGCCGATTCCGGCAACGCCGCGGAAACGTATCTTCCCCCAGAGCCGCACGCCGGTCCCCCGCGCCCGGCCGTTGCCGGCCGAATCGCCGCCACCGATTCCGCCAGGGAAACCAGCCCGGCCCGTTCGCTGGCAAACGCCGCCCTGGATCGGCTCGATGAACTCGACCTGTCGTCCATGGCGATCCCCGCCGAAAGCCCGCCGCAAGAACTCGCGTCGGACAGCTTCGCCACAGAAACCACCGCTGCAGCAAAGCGGGAATCCCGCGGGCCCGAACTTCGCTCCGAGAACCGGCCCGCGGGAGAAGTGACTGGCGGATCCACGACCGAACTGGCCGCCCAGATTGAACGGCTCCAGGCGATGGTCGAAGAGCTGAAACGGCGCGACGACAAGCCTGCCGATCGCAGCTGGCCGCCCGCCCTGTTCCAGGCGTTTACCCGCCTGATCGACGCGGAATTCAGCGAGCAGACGGCCCGGGAGATCCTCGAAGAAACACGGGCCGAACTGGCCGCCCAGGGTGTGGCCCCGTCCGCCTGGACCGAGGCGCTGATCGAACAACAGCTGACGACCGTCCTGCAGAACCAGGTCCGCCTGTGCGAACCGATCCGTATCACGCCAGGCCGCCGCTGTCTGGCCGCCCTGGTTGGTCCGACCGGAGTGGGAAAAACAACGACCATCGCCAAGCTGGCGGCCAACTTCCGCTTGCGGGAAAACGGCAAGGTCGGCCTGATCACCGTCGACACCTATCGCATCGCTGCGGTCGAACAGCTGCGCACCTACGCCGATATTATGGACCTGCCAATGGCGGTCGTTTCGACGCCCCGGGAAATGCGTGAAGCAGTCGCCCGCATGCAGGACCTCGACCTCGTGCTGCTCGATACGGCCGGCCGCAGCCCGCAGGACGAAATCAAAATCCAGGAGTTACGCGCCATGCTGGGCGAAGCCCAGCCCGATGAAGTCCTGCTGGTGGTCAGCAGTTCGGCAGGCGACCGTTCCCTGATTCAAACGGCCGAACGTTTCCGCCGGGTCGGCGCCAGTTCGCTGGTGGTGACCAAGCTGGATGAAGCGACCGGCCTGGGCTCCGTGTTCTCGCTGTTGCGGGCCAGCGGCTTGCCGCTGAGCTATGTCACGCATGGACAGAACGTGCCCGACGATATCCAGGCGCCTCGCCCCGCCAGGCTGGTGCAACAACTGCTGGGCGGCAGCGACTGGCTTGATCGGCGTATCGCCTGACCGGCGGTTGCCGTTGCTGTCGCTTACTTCCTGGAACCCCTGAAAACACGAGTCACCCATGCCAGACCAGGCAGCCGAACTCCGCAGCCTGATGCGGAACGCCGAGCAAAGTCGCCCCCGAACCAACGGCCCTGCCGCCCCGATACTGGTCGTCCAGGGCGGCAAAGGCGGAGTCGGCGCCACCTGGCTGTCCGTCAATCTGGCGATCGGCCTGGCGCTGCAAGGCGGCCGGACCGTGCTGGTCGACGCCAACCTGAATCATGCCGACGCCGCCAGTTACTGCGGCGTCCAGGATCGAGACACCATTGCCGAAGTCATGCGGGGAGAACGCGATCTCCGCGAAGTGCTGCAGCCCGGACCTGCCGGCCTGCTCGTCGCGGCCGGAGCCTGGGCGCCCTCGTTCATGGCGGAAGCCAGCGACCGGATGCAGCAGCGACTGGTCGATCAGATACGCACCCTGGGCAGCCACGCGGAACGAATCGTGGTCGACCTGGGAGCCGGAACCGGGCCGCTGGCCCGCAAATTCTGGCAGGCGGCCGACCAAGCTCTGGTGGTCGCCACCCCCGACACGGCCGCGCTGATGGATTCCTACGCCACGATCAAAACACTTCACAGGGCAGGGCAGGCCGAGATCGGATTTCTGGTCAACCAGGCGAAGTCTTCCGCCGAGGCGGACGAACTGTTTGCCCGGCTGGAACGCTCGTGCCGCCGGTTTCTGAATACCCCGATTACCAGCTACGGCGACATTCCCAGCGATCCGCTGCTGCCGTCTTCGATTGAACAGGGCGAACCGTTACTGCTATTGCGTCCCCAGGCGGATGCGTCTGCGGGGATCCAGCGGCTGGCCTCTCGAATTTTTCATCGTTCCCTGCAGGAAGCGGCCTAACAGTCCCGGGCGATTTTCTGCTATTAGAGACGCCCACAGGATGTACACGCTTCCGGGGGCGAACCCGACAACCCTTTCGACCCGTAACAGAAGACGCAGGAGAGCAGCAAAACTCCTGCACCAGGCAACGCAGGCAAACACCACGAACGCACGTTCCAGCGCGCTGCGTTCCGGCTGAAGATTTCTTCAGGCGGAACGCGCCGTGCTAGATCTTTTCAAGAATAACTCAACTCAAAACACGGCGACATGAAACCAGGGAGCTTTAATTTTAAAAAGATTAACCTGACCAGCCTGAGTATGCCGATAGTCTGAAAGCGCGGCGACGCGCTCCGGAAACGGTCATCAGAGCAACGCGATTTGACTTTGCGGGTTAGTGAAAACAATGGGTCGCCAGTTTGCGGGAGTCCTCGGCTTGACTGCTTGTTGTGTGGTTATCACACGCGGGCTGATCAACGGAGCCAGTCCCGAAGCGACGATCCCGCCCGCACTAATCGTTTTGTTTCTGTTCGCCGGGATCGGATGGATTGTCGGCCGAATCGCCGCATCCGCCGTCGATGAATCGGTTCGTACACAGGCCAATGCCGAGCTCGAAGCTTATCAGCAACAGCAAGGCGACGACTAAGGTCGGGTTGCAAACGAACGATCACCCAGGCGCGATGTCGAACGAAGCCCAGGATGCCCGCCCCAAGGCGGCCTCCAGGCGACGAACGCAGTTCGCCGACAATAACAACCGATTCGCCACCAGCGAATCACACGGATTTCTCGCCTTTGCCAGAGCGCCAGGAAAGCGTGCGGCAAACGCCGAAACGGCGAGAGGATCCTTGTCACGGAGGATTTCAGTGACGCCTGCGTCATTGGAACCAGCAACCAATCATGGAGGATTGCATGGCCACGACTGTTGCGCAAGCAGACGAGATTCTGGAAGTCTGGAAATCGTATAAAGTAGATCCCACCAACAAAGAATTGCGCAATCGACTCGTCGAGCGGTACTTGCCGTTGGTAAAGTACAACGGCGAGCGAATCTGGTCGCGGTTGCCCGAAGGCGTGGAACTCGACGATCTGATCTCCGCCGGCGTGTTTGGACTGATGGACGCGATCGATGCGTTCGACTTGTCCCGCGGCGTCAAGTTTGAAACTTACTGCGTGCCCCGTATCCGCGGCGCCATGCTCGATGAGCTCCGCACCATGGACTGGGTGCCCCGTCTGGTTCGCTCCAAAGCCAGCAAGCTGGGCGAAGCGACCAAGACCCTCGAAGCCCGCCATGGCCGCGCTCCAACCGAGGCGGAACTGTGCGAGTATCTCAGCCTCAATCGCGAAGAGCTGGAGAAAATGGTGACCGAGGCCAACGCGGTCAACCTGATCAGCCTCAACAAAAAATGGTACGAAACCGACAGCTATAAAGATGTCCGCGAAATCGACATCCTGGAAGACAAAAAGGGAGAAGATCCCACCCGTCGCGTCCAGAAAAACGATCTGATGCGGCTCGTCACCAAAGGGCTGAACCGGAACGAACGGCTGATCATCATCCTGTACTATTACGAAGAACTGACGATGAAAGAAATCGGCGCCACGCTCGATCTGAGCGAAAGCCGCGTCAGCCAGATGCACAGCAGTATCGTGCAACGCCTGCAGACCCAGCTCGGCAAACGCCGGCCTGAATTCGGCACCTGATGCTAAGCCCGGCGGGCCCCGTTCGTATCCCGCCCCATCAAAAACAAACCGCAGGCAGGCCATTTGGCCTGCCTTTTTTTATGGCGTCCGGGACCGTTCACTGCGCGGCCGAACGAAGAAGACGAGTTCACCTCCCTTAACGACCACGACTACTACCGCCGCGCGGTCCGCCACCGCCGCCGCCGCGATTGCCGCCGAAGCCGCCGCGCGATCCACCCCCTCCGCCGCCACGGAGGTTGTTGAAGAACTCAATGCGACGCTGCATCTGCGCTTGAATGTCCTCCGAGCGCGGCTGCTCGGTGGCTGCCGGGGTCGAGGCGCCGGCCGACGTGGTGGACGCCTTTGTGGTTCCCGCGGTGACGGACGATCCCAGAATCGAAGTCAACGCCCGCTGCACCAGTTCCGGGTTCGCTTTCTTCAGCGTCACCACGCGCAACGTTTCACTCTCGGTGCGGCCGGCCTGGTCCAACTGATCGACGAGCGCTTTGACCTCTTCAAACAGCGGATCCGAGGCCGTCACAATCAACGTGTTGCTGCGAGTATCAATCCCGATGCCGATCTTCTCAATCTGTTCGGCCGCCGCATCACGTCCTCCGCCGCCGCGACCACCGCGACCACCGCCGCCACGGAGCGCCCGCATGAAATCCTCCGGCGAAGGTTGCTGGGGACGCGCCGCCGCCCCGGTATCGATCCGCGAAGCATAGACCTGCTTGACGACGTTCGCCACTTCCGTGGCGTTGGTGTAAAAGAGTGCGATCATCCGCGGCTTGCCGCCCGTTTCGACGTTTTCGGGACTCGACTTCTGATCGATCACCCGCAGCAGCTGATCGACCAGGTCCAGGTCGCTGGCGTTGGCTTTGACAATCAGCGCGTTCAGTCGGGTGTCGGGCGTAATGCTGACCGCACCCGAGGTGGAAAATCCGCCGCCGCTGTCGCCGCCCAGCAGCGATCCCAGCAGGCCGCCGCCCATATCGCCCAGCATGTCGGAAGCCAGGTCGCCCATCAGACCGCCTCCGCCGCCTCCTCCGCCTCCGCCGCCGTCGTCACTGGCCTGGCCGGTGATGACCTGCTGCAGCAAGGCGGCCGCGATGTCTGCTTTCGCGTATTTCAGGTAATAGACCGTAAAATCTTCGCCGGAAGAGATCGTCTGGTCGGACAGCGACAGCATCAGGTCTTCGAATTCGTCGAGCGCTTCTTTATCGCTGGAGGCGATGACAATTCCGCCCGGTCCCGGAGCGACGACGATCTCTGCTTTTGGTCCTGTGTCGGCGGGCGGGTCGGCCGGCGCCTCTTTCTGGAATGCGGCCAGGAAGACCGGCGCCGCGGAATCGGGCACGCGCGACGCTTTCAACGCCTTGCGAAACGCGGCCGCCTGCTGCTCGCTGGCCGCAGGAACGCCGCCTGCCGGTTTCGCGGCGTCGGGCAGCACGGCCTCGGGTTTGGCGGCGTCAGGTTTGGCGGCGTCGGGTTTGGCGGCGTCGGGTTTGGCCTCTTCCGCAGGCGGTTTCACTGCTTTGGGCGGGTAGACTTCAAAGCCCGGCGGCGCCGGGTTCGTCGGCGCGGCGGACGGGTCGTCCCCTTCGTCGCCGCGGAAATCACGCGGGTCTTCAAAACCCCGACGGACGGCCCGCTGCTCCAGGCCTGTCTTCTCTTCCGAAGGCGTCACGACCCGGATCCGATTTCGCCGCATGGTCGGCCAGAGCGCTTCCATTTGTTCCAACGCGGCGTCGGCGGCGCGTCCGGTCAACGGCACAATGCGCACGTTCCCGCGGTCTACATCCGCCAGCTCGGAATCGTCTTCCCCCATTTTCTGCAGCAGACTGCGAATCTGATCAATCTGCGACTGCGAACCGCGAATCAGCAGCTGCCGCGTGACCGGATCGGCTTCCACCCGGGCCGCGCCCGAATCGCCGCCTTCGCCAGCGGGGCCGAACAGTTTATTGATGGCGATCAGCGCCAACTGCGGATCGACGGTGCGCAGCTGGATCACTTCGACCTGGCTTTGATCGCGTTGCATTTGCTCCAGCGTGGCGCGAATGGTGGCGTGTTCCGAAGGACGAGCCAGCGCCACCAGGTTCCCCGTTTTGGGGTCGGTCGCCAGACGGACATCGGGCAGACCGGCCAGCAGCGTTTGCATCACCTGCAGCACCGACGCCGGATCGGCGTTCGCCACCGGGTACACTTCCAGCTGCGGCAGCTCGATCGCCAGATTCCCGGTCGGGCCGCCGGTCGCCACGTCGGTTAGTTTCAGGATCTCTTCAAAGCGGGCGACAATATCGGGCAGGCCCGACACAAACAGACGCGATCCCAGCGGGTCGACCGCGATCCGGATCGAGCCGTCGGGCGCCGCGTTCAAACCTTCCGGCAGACCCAGCAGCTGGCGGGCCACGACCAGGAGCTCATCGGCGGAGATATTCTGCAGGTCAAACACGTGCACCTTTTGATCAGTCACCGTCGGCGGTTTTTCGACCGCTTCAATGACGGAGCGGATCGTCCGCAGATTGCCAACCGTTTCCGTCACCAGGATCTGTTTGGCCGACGGCAGCACCACGATCGAACCTTGCGGACCGAGCAGCTTTTTAATCTCGGTTTCGGCTTCTTCAGGCGACATCCGTTTCAGCTGGAAGAGCGTGCTGAGCAGCTCAAACTGGCCGCGCTGGTCAAGCTCTTCAGAATCGACGCGTTCCACCAGGGCCGGCGGGATGCCGTCCTCCAGGTTGATCAGCATCAACATCCGTTCCCGGCGGACCAGCGTGAAACCTTTGGTCAGCAGCACGCTATTGAGCAAGTCGATCGCCTGGGCGGACGTGTAGTCGCGGTTATCGGTGTAATTAAAGGTTCCCGCCGGCGGGGCGTCGAGCACCAACGACAGATCGGCCTGCTCCGCGAACCAGTCGAGCACATCTTGCCAGGGGGCGTAACGAAAGCTGAATCGCAACTTCCCTTCGCTCTGCGGAGACCTGGCTCCCACGGCCGGGGCCGCCGGTTGCACGGGCGCCGCCGGTTCCATCGGCGCGACGGCATCGGCCGGTTGTTCCGCCGGCAACGGTTGTTCGGCGAGTGCTTCGCCCGGCGCCAGGCCGGCCTGGACCTCCCAGGCGACCCGCTGCGGTTTGGTCAGCACGGCGGCAAGGCGGCGTTCAAAATCGGCCCGCACGCGGTCCCGCTGGTCGGCTCCGCCCTGGGTCATGGCGACGGTTCGCTCGGCCAGCAGCTGTTTCACCTGGAGCGATTGTTCGGGAGACAGTTTGAGCATGGCGGCCGTTTCCGGATCGGCCAGCGAGACCATTCCGGTGCGACGCACCTGCAGCTGGGCCAGCAATTCACGCTGGGCGGGCGACAGCAGCGCCAGACCGGCCTGTTCTGATGCGGCGATAAACGGCGCCAGCTCCTTCTGTTGCTCCGCGGGCGGCAGGTCTTTCACGCGCAGCGCCAATTCCAGGGCGGCGTCTTCCCGATCGGCGATCAGCATGTCCAGCTGCGCTTTGACCTCGTCGGAAAGCTGCAGCTGCTCGGCGACATCGTCTTCCACAGCCAGGGCTAAGATCCCAACAAAAGCCGACTCTGCAGCCGATGCGCAAGGCGTCGCCGCCAGGCAGGCCAGCAGGGCGAACAGCCCGCAGACGGAACGAAATCGGTGCGACAATCTCCAGCCGATACGGCATTCGAACACGGCAGACCCCTTGCGGCAGACAAAAAAACCTCCAACGATGGGCTCCAGGAACCCAAGTTGGCCCTTGCTATTATGTCGTAGCCCCAGGCAATTACCAAGGATTTTCGTCGCCTGGACGGGCTTCTGGCCACGTTTTTTTCGCCCTTTGGCAGTACTGCCGGCGCCGCCGCGTTTTACCGCCCCTGGCGACAGCCGTTTGCCTCCAATCCCCAGCAGCACCGATGACCGCATCGAAATACGGCCCGATCCTTCATTCCGCCGTCGCCGCGGTGCAGGAAGCGGGCGAAGCCCTGCGACAAGAATTCCACCAGCAGGGCGGACCCGAAGGTACGGGCGGCCATGCCGAGATCGACGAACGGATCGAAGAGCAACTGCGTGACCGTTTCCGGCAGTTAACGCCCTCGTTCCGGATTGTGGGCGAAGAACTGGGCAGCGACTTCCCCGACGATCCCGATTCCGAGCAGCACTGCTGGGTCATTGATCCGAACGACGGCACCCGGTTCTATCTTTCGGGATTCCGCGGCAGCAGCGTATCGGTCGCTTTGCTCCGCGGCGGCGTTCCCGTGCTGGGCGTGGTGTACGCCTATGGCGCCCCGACCGACCACGGCGATCTGTTTGCCTGGGCCGAAGGGGAAACCTTTGAGCGAAACGGCCAGCCGGTGCAGCGGGCCGCCTGGGCGAAGCAGCTCACGCCGGCCCACACGGTGCTGGTCTCCCAGAACGCCGACTACCATTCGACCGAGTTCGCCGCAGGCACGGCGCCGGCCCGCTTTCGGGCCTGCACCAGTATTGCCTGGCGCCTGGCGCTGGCGGCCGCGGGCGAAGGCGAAGCGGCCTTGTCGCTCAGTGGACCGGTCGCCTGGGACTATGCAGCCGGGCACGCGCTATTGAAAGCGGTCGGCGGCGATCTGTACAACAGCCAGGGAGAGCCGATCACTTACACCATGCTTGGCCATAGCTCCAGCGGCGGGGTTTGCGCCGGCGGCGGACCGACGGCCCGTCAGCTGGCCCAGGCCAACTGGGATGGCGTGTTTGGCGCCCGTCAACGATCGACCACCAGTTACGATCTGGTCCGCCCCCAACGCGGCGACGCCATCGCCGACGTCGGCTTGCTCGATCGGGCCCAGGGTTGCCTGCTGGGACAGCTGGCCGGCGACTCGCTGGGGGGACTGGTCGAGTTTGAAACGGCCGCCGCGATCGCCGCCCGATATCCCGACAAGGTGACCGAGCTGGCGGACGGCGGTTGCTGGGGAAATCTGGCGGGACAGGCGACCGACGACTCCGAGCTGGCATTGCTGCTGGCCCGCACGCTGGTCGAAGTGGAACAGTTCGACGAGGACGCCATCGCCGCCGCCTACGCTTTCTGGTTCCGCTCCGGGCCTTTTGATATCGGCAACACCACCCGCCAGGCGCTGGCCGCCGCCAACAAGGCGAACAACCAGGGCGACTCGCCCGCCGCCGCATCGCGGGCCGCCGCCAGCCAGTCCAGCCAGGCGAACGGAGCGCTGATGCGGATCTCGCCTTTGGCCCTGTTCGGCCATGCCGCCCCGCCGCACGAACTGGTCGCCTGGGCCCAGGCCGATGCGCTGCTCACCCATCCGCACCTGGTATGCCAGCACGCCAGCGCCGTGTTTGTCCTGGCGATCCAGCGAGCGCTCGTCACGGGCGATTCGCCACGGGAACTGTACGACTACACGCTCGCCTGGGCCGAGTCGTCGGACATCCACGCCGACGTGCTGGCTTCGCTGGAACAGGCCAGCTCCGGGCGGCCTGCCGAATACCAGCAGCAGATGGGCTGGGTGCGGATCGCCCTGCAGAATGCTTTCTACCAGTTGCTGCACGCCGAAACGGCCGCAGAGGGGATCATCGACACGGTAATGCAAGGCGGCGACACCGACACCAACGGAGCCATCGCAGGAGCCCTGCTGGGCGCCGCGCACGGGGCAAGCACGCTGCCGTCGCAATGGGTCGACCGACTGCTGACCTGTCGACCGCTGCCCAAGATCACGCCGACCAAACATCCGCGGCCCCGCGCCTTCTGGCCGGTCGACGCCCTGTTCCTCGCCGAGCGATTACTCACGGCACGGTAACGGCACGGGGGCTCGCCGAGAAAAGAATAACTGCCGGATATTGATTCGTCGTTTTAAGGAAGGACAGACGCCGGACAGTCGCCTTTCACTCCGTGAAAGGACGCATACTTTTGCGGAGCAAAAAACGACTGTCCGTCGCGTTCACTTTTGTCGCTGCAGCCTGGCTGCTATTGCACCAGTTTCCGGTAACGGAAACGGGGCGGGGCGTCGGGGTCGATGCCCAGCCGCTGGCGTCGCTGTTCTTCGTATGTCTGGAAGTTGCCTTCGCACCAGTGCACGTAGGCGTCTCCTTCGAAGGCCAGAATGTGCGAGGCGATGCGGTCCAGGAACCAGCGATCATGGCTGATCACCACCACGCAGCCGGCGTAGTTCAGGATCGCTTCTTCGAGCGCGCGTAACGTGTCCACGTCGAGGTCGTTCGTCGGTTCGTCCAGCAGCAGGACGTTCGATCCCTTGCGCAGCAGGGCGGCCAGATGCACCCGGTTCCGCTCCCCGCCGGAAAGCGTGCCGACCTTTTTCTCCTGGTCGGTGCCTTTGAAATTGAACCGCGAAACGTACGCCCGGGCGTTGATCTTGCGTCCGCCCATTTCGATCGTTTCGTGGCCGCCGGAGATCTCCTGATAGACGGTCTTCTCCGGGTCCAGCGCGTCGCGGGACTGGTCGACGTAACCAAACTGGACCGTTTCCCCGACCTGCAGCGTTCCGCTGTCCGGCTGCTCGACTCCGGTCAGCATGCGGAACAGGGTCGTTTTGCCGGCGCCGTTGGGGCCAATCACCCCGACGATGCCGCCAGGCGGCAGGCGGAAGGTGAGGTTCTCAATCAGCAGGTTATCGCCATAACCTTTGCGGACGTCCTTGGCGTCGACGACCAGCTGGCCCAGCGGTTTGCCGGGCGGAATCTGAATTTCAAACTCCTCGACCCGATCTTCAAACTGCTGCTGCACCAGTTTGTCGTACGCGGCGATACGCGCCTTGCTCTTCGCCTGGCGGGCGCGAGGGGCGGCGCGGATCCATTCCAGTTCCATGGCGAGGGTGCGGGCGCGGGCCTTGGCGGATTTTTCTTCCCGGGCCAGGCGGTCTGCTTTCTGCGCCAGCCAGGAAGAATAGTTCCCTTCCCACGGGATGCCCTGGCCGCGGTCGAGTTCCAGGATCCAGCCGGCGACGTTGTCCAGGAAGTAGCGATCGTGCGTCACGGCGACAACGGTGCCGGTGTACTCGTGCAGGTGACGTTCCAGCCACTGCACCGATTCGGCGTCAAGGTGGTTCGTCGGTTCGTCGAGCAGCAGCATGTCGGGCTTTTCCAGCAACAGCTTGCACAGCGCCACGCGGCGACGTTCACCACCGCTGAGGTTTTCAACGCCCGAGTCGCTGGGCGGCAGGTTCATCGCATCCATGGCGATTTCCATCTGCCGATCCAGTTCCCACAGGTTATCCGCGTCGATCTGGTCCTGCAGGCGGGCCATTTCATCGCACAGCTTCTGCATTTTGTCGTCGTCCAGCGGCTCGCCCAGGAGCATGCTGATTTCGTTATAGCGATCCAGCACCTTACGGCGATGGGCGACGGCCTCTTCGACGTTGCCGCGGACATCCTTCGCCGGGTTCAGCTGCGGTTCCTGCGCCAGGTAGCCGCAGGTAAAGCCATCGGCCAGACGGGCGTCGCCGTCAAAGTCCGTGTCCTGTCCCGCCATGATGCGCAGCAGCGTACTCTTGCCAGAGCCGTTCCGACCGAGCACGCCGATTTTGGCGCCCGGGTAGAACGACAGCCAGATGTTTTTGAGGACTTCGCGCTGACCATGCTTCTTGATCAGGTTCTCAATCGAATAAATGTATTTCTTACCCATTGCCGTGGTAATGTGCACCTATGAGAAGGGAAGGGGTCAAGCAGCCCGTTCGGCCGCCGCCCTGGAAAGCAGGCGAAATGTTGTAGGAAAGAGCCTCGAGCGGGCCGCCGTGCAGGGGGAAAGCAGACGCCGCAGGACGACCCTCTTTATTCAGGAAAGACCATTTTCATCAGGTTGCGACCGCCCAGCATGCGGGTGCAGACGAACGTTTCTCCGGCCAGGAATCCGGCGGCCGCGCCGGCCGTCATGGCGGCGCCGCGGATCCGGTCAAACACGTACGCTTTCTGGGGAGGAAACTGCGTCGCATAGCACCGCACCGATTCCAGCTTTCTCTCCAGCGTGTCGGTAATATCCATCGTAAAGTGGCTGGCGTAACCGTTCAGCATGGGCGGCTCAAACGCCAGGCGGAAATACAGTTGCGATGGCACCGTATGCGGCGCCAGGCCGTCGAACTCGTCCTCCCACTTGGTCAGTCGCGAGTAAAATACGCCGGCGTCGGTGATCTGCATCGCCTGCCAGTGGTCAGGCGACGCCATCGGCGTTTTGTCGCCAAAGCCGATCACCACCGAAGGGCGGTACTTGCGAAACTCTTTCGCCAGCGCCACGCGGGCCTCAAACGTATCAAACAGCCGCCGGTTCGGCAGGTCGAGCGTAATCCGCTTGTGCACTCCCAGTACTTCGGCCGCACGGGCCGCCTCGGCCAGCCGCACTTCGGGCCCAGGCGATAACGGCGTCGGTTCGCCATCGGTCAGATCGATAATGCCGACGCGATATCCTTGCCGCACCAGACCGGCCAGCGTACCGCCGCAAGCGATCTCCACATCGTCGGGATGCGCGCCCACGGCGATCACATCAAGCTGCGGCCAGGCGGTTTCTTTCTGCGTCATGACGACCCTTGCTAGACGACCCCGATTGGGCGATCCGTTCCCCAACGCAGCAGCGTCCGGCGGGAACGATTTCCACCCGGTTCGCGCCAGGATCTATTGTCTTTTCCGTCAAGAACATCAAGGCCGACGCGCCAATTACCCCATCGTACCAATAACAGAGAAAATGCGAAACGGGCGGCAAACAGGCCCTTCCTGCGGCCTGGGAATCCTGGCCCTTCCTCTTAGAAAAGCAGCAGACGGATGATGCCTATTGGTCGCACACGTAGCGGTACTGTGGTTCGTCCGCATGCGGATCAAGCTGGTACAAATGCGGCAGCGACCGCGGGGTCGTCGCGCCGGGGTCCCCTTCAAAATCCCATTCGGCCACTTCGGGCAGCCGCAGCACAGGCGCCAGGGAAGTGGGACAGATTTCGATTTCCAGATCCTTGCCGTCGTACGGCCCGCCATGAAACTTGACCATGAGAATTGCTCTCCAGCAGGGGAGGAGGACGCTGCCTAAGCGCCGTAAAAGGGAGCGGCAACCAGCCCGGTGCGGCGCTGGACCCGTTCCACAATCGCGTCGACTTCCGCATCGCTCAGCGAAGCGACGTAACTTTCCGCCGGCCGCCGGGCGATCGTATACACCTGCACCAGCGACAACCGGCCGCCCTGGGCGACCACCTCATTCAATCGGTCGCAGTACGCCTCCAGCTCGGCCGTCGACGGCGGTTCCTGGTTCACACGCATGAACAGCGACTGGATCACCAGCGGCCGGACTTGCGCCGCCTGGGTGATGTTCTCCAGGATCTGCGCAAACGCAATCGGCGTGCGATCAACCAGCTTGAAGTACTCGGCCGTGCCCGCATCGAGCTTGGCCCAGATTTCGCCCTGGTTCGCGTCGAGCAGTTGCAGGCCCCGCTGCACATGCGGACGATGGAACATGCTGGCGTTGGTGATCAACACCATTTTCACTTCGCCCAGACCTGCTTCCCGTTTCAGCTGGGCGCAGGCGGCGATGATTTCGTCGAAGTTCCGGTAGGTCGTCGGTTCGCCGTCGCCGGAGAACGCCATATCATTAAGGCGTCGCCAGGCGGCCGGCGTGTTGCGGAACTTTTCGGTCTGATAGATCTCGCCCGAGGCCGTCAGCTGCAGCATGTCGCGCAGTTCCGCCAGCAGGGCGGGCGTTTCGACAAAGCGGGATTCGCCCTGCACGGAGCGATCGACCTGGCAGTAGATGCAGTCGAAGTTACAGACCTTGTCGGGATTCAAATTCACCCCCAGCGACAAGCCGCCGGACCGCCGGCTCAGCACCGGGTAAACGAACCGGTTCGCCTCAAAACGGCGCTGGTGTTCGGTATGGAGTTGATGAATCGTCATAACCCAATTGTACGGGCCTGCGCACGAAAGTCGAACCATGCCCCCCGGAGGAATTGCAGAATCGCCCAGCCCTGTCGCGGCAGACGAAAACAGCGCCGGACAGTCAATCTTCACTCCGCCCGGGAATCAACGAGTGGTATCAAATCGCCATTTCTTCGCTTGGCCGGGACTTACTCGCATCGGCGGCTGTTCCTGAATCGTCTCCGCTTCCTGACGAATCAACGAAAACTGCCGGCAGTTACCGATTTGCGCAAGACCGCGCAGCACTGACTCCCGTGGGAGCTACAGCAGGTTGCAAACTGCCCCACGGTGAAGGGAGTGTGAATTGCCAGCAGAATTGGAGAGGAGGCAGGATCGCCAATAGAAAAGGCAGGAAGCCGGCCTGGCCGAATCAGGCACTATCTTCCTCCAGCAGGTAGCTGAACTCGCCAGAGCCTGGCCGCAGATCCCTCTCAAGTCTGGCGACTTCGGCGACTTGCGGACGGCTTACTTCTGATCCAGATTGCCCGACTTGCGAATGGCCCATAACAGACGCAGTCCGATCAGCAGGCTCAGCATGACGCCGCTGAGTCCCAGCAGGGAGATCCGATGCATGCCGCCCAGGTAGGTCGCTTGCGGGAACAGCAACGGCGGCACCTGGTTGCTGAGCATTTCGGCCGAACCCACAAACAGCGCGCTGGTCATCAGGCCCAGCACCATGCGGTTGGCGGTCGGCCCCAGGCGACGGTGGTCCAGATGCACGTCGAACTTGCCCGCCTGCACCTGGTCCAGAATATCCATCACCCGCTCGGGCAGCATTTCGGCCAGGTTTTCCAGCTGCATGTACATCCGTCGCATTTTCCGGATCTGCCGCAGCGGCGACATCCGCCGGAGCAGCAAGGTGCGCTGCAGCGGCTGCATGAGCTCCATCAGGCTGAACCGCGGGTTCAGCAGCCGGGCCGTGCCTTCCAGGGTGACCATCGCCTTGAGCAGCATCACCACTTCCGACGGCAAGGCGATCTGATGCCGGCGGACGATCTCCATCATGTCGTTCATGGCGCCGGAGAAATCAAACTTCTCCAGCGACTGGGTTGAGTACTGGTCGACGTATTCGGTGACATCGGTCATCAGCAGGCCGCTGTCAAGATTGGCCGGCATCGAGCCCACCCGTTTAATGATGGCGGTCAGCAACGGCGGATCGCGGCTGACAATCGCCAGCAGCATCTCTTCGATATCCTCGCGCAGCTTCTCATTGATCCGGCCGACCATGCCAAAATCCAGCAGGCCGATCACGTTCGACGGCAGCACCAGCATATTGCCCGGGTGCGGATCGGCATGAAAAAAACCATGCTTGAAGATCATCTTCAGGTACAACTCGGCCCCGCGACGGGCGATCTCTTCCAGGTTCAGCCCCCGGGCGGCCAGGCTGACCGGCTCTGTCAGTTTCAAGCCGACGATCCGCTCCATCGTCAGCACGCGGCTGGTGCAATAATCGGTAAACGGCTGCGGGATTTTTACCGTTGGATCTTCCGCGAACATGGCGGAAAACTGCAGCAGGTTCCGTTCCTCCCGGCCGAAGTCCAGCTCTCGGCGGAGCGAACGGGCCATCTCGGCCACCAGCGTCGTCGGGTGGTACAGGGCAAACTCGGGAATCTTCTCGGCCAGTTGGGCCGCTCCCGCCAGCAGGTCGAGGTCTTCCCGGATGATCCGTTCGATCCCCACATGCTGCACTTTGACCGCCACCTGGCCGCCCTGCTTCAGCCGGGCCAGATGCACCTGGCCGATCGAAGCCGAGGCGATCGGCTCCGGCGAGAACTCGCGGAACAGCTCTTCGATTGGCTGTCCCAGCTCGGACTCCACGATCTTGCGGATCTCGTCGAAACCGTCCGCCCGCACGCCGGACTGCAGTTTTCCCAGCTCGTTCGCCAGGGACGTGCCGACCAGATCGGCCCGCGTACTGAGAATCTGCCCCAGCTTGATGAACGTCGGTCCCAGCTCCTGGAGCGCCAGGCGGATACGGGACTCGGGCGAGTGCCGGGCCAGGATCTCGCCGTCGGGATCGCGGAGCCGGTCTTTGACAAAGTCGATGTTGACCCGGCTCAGCCAGTCCGCCAGTCCATACTTGCTGAGCACCGAGAGGATTTCCCCCCAGCGTCGCAGGTTCTGATAGATTTGAGGGATGGCGGAGATTTTCATAATCGACCGAATTTACGGGTCGGGACGACGGCTGCCCGCGCTGGCGAGTGCGCAGGATCCAGCGCCCTTGCTAGTGTAACTCACCCACAGGGGCCGTTCGTCGCGGGAGAGCCCGTTTTGTGCGGTTTCTCGCCGCCTGCCGTATTCCCTTGACGCACCACTTGTACAGGGAGAATGACGTCGCTCTTCCTGCCGCCATGCCAACAGAAACCGCGTTTGAATTCCGTGCCTGTTCCTTGCTCCGGCCCTGCGTTCCGGTTAGCGTGACAGGTTAGCATCCGCCACCTGCCGGGAGACGTTTCTCGTCGCACTTAATATGTCGAACATGTCGAAACCTGCCCTGTATTCCGCCTGTTCCCTCGCCCTGCTCTGCTTCCTGCCGGCCCTGCCCGCAAGCGCCGCCGAACCGGCCGACGGCTGGCAACGGGAAGCGGCGCCGTTGCTGCGCAAGTACTGCGCCGGTTGCCATAACGCCGACGACGCCGCAGGGAAGCTGGCCCTGGATAGTTACGCCGGACTGCTCCGCGGCGGAGCCCATGGCGCCGTGGTCACGCCAGGGCAGGGGGACGCCAGCCGGATGATCCGACTGATGCGGGCGACCGACGACACCCGCATGCCGCCCGAAGGCGAAGCGGCCCCGAGTGTCGCTGAGATTGCGCAGCTGTCGGCCTGGATCACGGCCGGAGCGAAAGGTCCGCAAGGCGATTCGCCCGACACCACCTTCCTGGTGACGCCCGACATCAAGCCCCTGAAAACGCCCGTCGCTTCCTGGACCGATGTGGCCGTCGCCGCCACCGGCGTCGTCGCCTGGGCGACCGGCAACGAAGTGCATCTGCTCTCTCCCCAGGACGCGGCCGCCATCGAGAAAGCAAACGCCCCTTCCTCCAAGACGGCGCGGGTGCTGGGCGGCCATCGCGGTCCGGTCAACGCCATCACCTTCTCGGCCGATGGCGCCTGGCTGGCGGTCGCCGCCGGGGAGCCCGCTTTGTCGGGAGAAGTGCGGCTGTGGAACGTCGCCACCGGCCAGCTGGAACGCGTCCTGCAGGGGCATCGCGACAGCATCTACGCCGTGGCGATCAGCCCCGACCAGAAGCTCCTGGCCACCGGCAGTTATGATCACGAGATTCGCTTGTGGAACCTGCAGACGGGCGCCGAACTGCGCACGCTGACCGGTCATAACGGCCCCGTGTTTGACCTGGCGTTCCTGGCGCCGGGCGACCTGCTGGCTTCGGCCTCCGGCGATCGCACCGTCAAACTGTGGGACGTCGCCAGCGGCAAGCGGCTGGATACGCTGGGCCAGTCGCCGCAAGAATTGTACGCCCTGGCCGTCACGCCCGAAGGCGATCGTCTGGCGGCAGGCGGGGTCGACGGCGTAGTGCGCATCTGGTCGATCGAACGACCGCTGCGGGAAGGGAAGAGCCCGCTACGCTACTCGCGGTTCGCCCATGAGGGACCGATCCTGCAGCTGACTTACACGCCCGACGGCGCCGTGCTGCTCTCCTCTGGCGAAGATCGCCGCGTGAAAATCTGGGAGGCCGACCGCGCCATTTTGCGTACGGCGCTGGAGAACCAGTCCGGCTGGCCGACCGCCCTGGCGGTAACGGCCGACAGCCAGACGGCCCTGATCGGCCGCCTCGACGGGACCCGGCAACGTTACGACCTGCGTCAAGCGCCGCCGGCCAGCGAGGTCGTGCTGGAGCAGATCGACCAGGTTCCGCCGGCCGTCGACTATGGTCCGCAGCCGACCATCGCCGAACTGCCGCGGCAACCGGAAAGCGAACCCAATGACACGCCGTCGCAACCATCCCCGCTGGCGACTCCCGGAGTCGCAACCGGCGTCCTGGATCACGCCGGCACGTCCGATGTCGACTACTATCGCTTCTCCGCCAAAGCGGGCGACCAGTGGATTCTGGAAACCCAGGCCGAGCGCAGCAAGTCGCCGGCCGACACGAAACTGGAAGTACTGACCCTTACCGGCGAACCGATCGAACGCCTGCGACTGCGGGCCGTACGGGAGTCGGAGCTGGAATTCCGCGGCATGACGTCGACCGCGGCCGGCGCCCGACTGCTGAACTATGAAGAGCTGCTGCTGAACCGTTACGTCTATCTCAACGGCGAGATCATCCAGCATTTCCAGCAACGACGCGGCCCTGATTCCGATGGGCAGTTCTATGCGGTCAACGGCAAACGCCAGGCGTTTTTCGACACCAGCTCCCGTTCGCACTCGCTGGGCGACCGCTGCTATTTTGTCGAACCGTATCCAGCCGGAGCCCAGTTTCCCGATAACGGCCTGCCGCTGATCCCGATCTATTTTGAGAACGACGACGAGTCGCAACAGCGGCTGGGGCACGACTCCCGGTTGACGTTCACCGCTCCCGCCGACGGCGACTACCTGGTCCGCGTGACCGACGCCCGGGGCTTCAGCGGGCCCGACTTCCAGTACGAGTTGATCGTCCGCCGGCCGCAGCCGGACTTTGAGGTCAAGCTGACAATGGACGCCAAGATCAACGCCGGCTCCGGCAAGACCTTCACCCTGACGGTTGAACGCCGGGACAACTTCGCCGGGCCGATCCGCGTCACGATCGACAACCTGCCGCCCGGGCTGTCGGCTTCGGCCCCGCTGTTGATCGAAGCGGGCCACGAGAAAGCCGGCGGCGTGCTGACCGCCGCCGCCGACATGACGGCGCCCACCGAGGACCAATGGAAGGCGATCACCATCACCGCGACCGCCGACATCGCTGGACGCCAGGTGTCAAAACCTGTCAACAACTTCGGCGTCCCCAAACTGGAGCCGGCGCCAAAAGTCGTGCTGCATCTGGAACCGCTGCCGGTCGAAGGGGACGAGCCGCCCGGCCCGCTCGAAGTCGTCGTCGCTCCTGGCGGATCCACCCGTTGCCGGTTATGGATCGAGCGGAAGAACTTCGACGATCGCGTGCGTTTCGACCCCGAGAACCTGCCGCATGGGGTGATCGTCGACGACATCGGCTTAAGCGGCGTGCTCCTGCCCGAAGGGGAGACGGAGCGGATCATCTTTCTCAGCGCCGAACCCGGCACGCCGTCCTCCCGACGCGCATTCCACATGACGGCCAAAGTCGAAGGCAATCTGGCGACGCCGCCTTTGCTGATCCGCGTCGAGTAAGGAACGAGGGGAAAATAACTTCGGTTTTGTATAACACCGAGGACGTTGCGGAAAGCGAGCCTGCTTGAAATCACGTCGTGACCTATGCCGAAAGAGCCAGTCTGGCCGACTTCATCAAGGACGATCCGCTGCCGACCGGCCCTTTGCGCCTTCGCGCCTTTGCGTGAGTCCCCATTTACGCGAGGGAAACTCTTCAACCGGCTCGTTTTGTCTTCTCGCCGTTCAAGGACGGATTGGCGGTTCTGTCACGAAGAGGATCTCACGCAAAGGCGCGAAGGCGCAAAGAAGGATGATATGGTGTGAGAATAAATTGGCCGCGACCCTGGGGGATGTCGCGTTTCAGACTCCGACCAGATGGGGGAAATAGCCGAAGTTATTTTTCCCCAACTCCTAACCACAAAGAACAAACAACAAAGAACAAAGAACTCCTCCCCGCCCACGCGACTGATAAGGGCGCCCGATAAATGGTAGAAAACGGGAAACCAGAATCCTGTCGCATAAGCCCGGCCGCAGACAGCCTGCCGCCGGGGCCGCGGAACTTTCCTTTTTGAACGGAACGATACGATCGCTATGTCCCAGCCTGTATTGATCGACGGCGCGTGGCGCCCTGCCGACGCAGTTTCTACTTTCCAAGCGACCAACCCGCGCACGAAAGAAACCCTGCCCGACGAATACCCGATCAGCTCGTGGAAAGATTGCGAAACGGCATTGGCCGCCGCCGAGCGCGCCGCCGCTGTGATGCGGACCGTGGAGCCGGAAGCGATCGCCCTGTTCCTGGAAACGTACGCCGACCTGATCGAAGAGAACAAAGACGCCCTGGTGCAGATGGCGCATGCCGAAACGGGCCTGCCCGTTTCTCCCCGTCTGGCCGACGGCGAACTGCCCCGCACCACCGGCCAGCTGCGGCAAGCGGCCGCCGCCGCCCGGGAAGGCTCCTGGCGCCAGACCACGATCGATAGCAAAGCGAACATCCGCTCCTATCTCGATGGAATCGGGCCGGTTTGCGTGTTCGGCCCCAACAACTTTCCGTTTGCCTTCGGCAGTATCTCCGGCGGCGACTTTGCGGCGGCGATCGCGGCCGGCAATCCGGTCATCGCCAAGGCCAACTCCTCGCATCCGGGCGTGACGCGTTTGTTCGCGGAGATCGCCCAGACCGCGGCCGAGAAAACGGGCATGCCGGCCGGCATCGTCCAGCTGCTTTATCGCCTGGGCCATGCCGACGGCGAACGTCTGGTCGCCGATCCGCGCGTGGGGGCGACCGGTTACACCGGCAGCCGCAGTGCGGGACTCGCCCTCAAAGCGGCCGCCGACAAAGCGGGCAAGCCGATCTACCTGGAACTCTCCAGCGTCAACCCGGTCGTGATCCTGCCGGGCGCCTTGGCCGAACGCGGAGCCGCCATCGCCGATGAATTTACCGGCAGCTGCCTGATGGGCGCCGGTCAGTTCTGCACCAACCCAGGCATGGTCGTGCTGATCGAAGGGGTCGGAAGCGAACAACTGGTGACGGCCCTGACCGAGAAATTCGACGCGGCCCCCGCTGGCACGCTGCTCTCCGCCGCGGTCGAACGCTCCCTCGGCGACAGCCTGGGGAAACTGCTCAAGGCGGGAGCCACCAGTTTGACCTCCCTCGCCACCGGCGCCGGCCAGGGTTTCAGCCACACCAACGCCTTGCTGCAGATCACGGGCGAGCAGTTTCTGGCCGACCCGGAAACGATGCAGACCGAGGCCTTTGGCAACGCTTCGCTCCTCGTCATGGCCAGCAGCGTGGAACAGGCCGCCGCCATCCTGGGCCACCTGGAAGGGAACCTGACCGGCTGTATTTATAGCGCCACGACCGGCGAAGACGACAACGCCTACGCCCTGCTGGAGCCGCCCTTGCGGCAGCGGGTCGGGCGTCTGCTCAACGACAAAATGCCGACCGGCGTGGCCGTGTCCGACGCCATGAACCACGGCGGGCCTTACCCGGCCACCGGCCACCCGGGCTATACGGCCGTCGGCTTGCCGGCCGCCATGGTCCGCTTCGGCATGCTGCAGTGTTACGACAATGTGCGTCCCGCTCGCCTGCCGCGCTGGCTCCGCGACAAGAACCCCACCGGCTCCGCCTGGCGCCGGATCGACGGAACCTGGTCCCAGGGCGACGTATCGTAACGGCTCGCCCGCCGGAAGAACCCGCGCGTCGGCAGCCCCGGCGCGCAGGGCCGGAAACGATGGATAGCACAACCGATGACGGCTCAAACCTTTGATAGAAAGCACCGCGTGATGACGTCGTTTCGCTTTGCGTTGACGGTGGCGATGATCTGGACGGCATGCTGCGGCGGCAACCTCGCCGTAGCGGCCGACGGGACAGACCTGGCCCCTTTGGTCAAGGAATTAAAGGACGTCGTTGTCGTGCTGCCGATCGGCGTCGATAGCCAGCGGCAACCGATCGACGCCGTCTTGCCCCGGTCCGGTTTTAACGAATCCTCCGGGCCAACGCGGGTGCTGCTGGTCGGCCGGCCGGAAACGGCGTCGGCGATCGTCGCCTCCCTGCGCTGGTTTTACACGCACGCCGATGCGGCCCCGCTGCGCTCGCAATTCCTGCTCTCGGCGGTGCCGCAACTGCCGGAATCCGACAAGCCGGCCGCCTACCCGCCGGCCGGCGGGGCCTATACCGACGACGCGCCGCAAGCGATGTACGCCTGGCGCTGGATCGGCATGCAAGCGCCCGATGCGGTGCTGGTCGTGGAGCCGGGTGAAAGCCTCGCCTGGTTCGTCCCCCCGATGCCGGCCGCACTGCGGGGCGACTGGGCCCAGGCTTTGAAACCGACGACGACCGGCCGCGATAACGAACTGGCCGCCGCCCTCGTCCGTTCCCCGGCGAACGACATGGGCCTGATTCCGGCCGTGCGGGTCAACCTGCCCGATCAACAGACCGAATGGCTGGCGACCTTCTTATCCGCCGTGGACGATGCCGATCCGCCCGTCGTTTCGCCGGCCAGGCAAGAGCTGCGAAAGCGGCTGGCCCGCACCCCGCTGGAAACGGCGACGCTGCTCGCCAAACCGTACGGCCACGACCTGGGGTCGGTCGTTTACATCCCGTCGCTCGCCTTGCTGGGACGCGTCCGGCTGGGAGAACTGACCAATGATCCGTCGCACGCGGAGGACGTCCGCCAGATCCTGTCGCCCTATTTGAACGGCCAGAAAACGTCCCAGGTCGACAACGGCAGCGCGTTATCCGGGCATCTGATCTTTTCGGAAATGGCGACCCGCAGCCAGGGAGACGAACGCGCCGCCTTGCTGAAACAGACGCTCCGTGCGGCCGACATGGCGTTTGACGAACAGGGCCGGCCGAAAGCCTCGATGCCGTTCCATTCCGAAATGAGCGACGCCCTGTTCATGGGCGCGCCGATCCTGGCGGCCGCGGGCCAGCTGACGGGCGACCCGCGTTACTACGACGCCAGCCTGCGGCATCTGCGTTTCATGCGGAAGCTGGTCCTGCGCGACGACGGCCTGTACCGGCACTCGCCGCTGGATGAAGCGGCCTGGGGCAGAGGTAACGGCTTTCCGGCCCTGGGCCTCGCCCTGTGCCTCAGCTACTGGCCGGCCGACAGGGCGGACCGGCCCGAGCTGTTGGCCATGTTCCAGAAGCACATGGCCGCGCTCGCTCCGCTGCAGGATGAATACGGCTGTTTCCACCAGGTCGTCGATCGGCCCGACACGTATCGTGAGTTCACCAGCACCTGCATGATCACCTTTGCCGCTGCCCGCGGGGTGCGCGAAGGCTGGCTGGATCGCCAAACGTTCGCCCCCCTGATCGCCCGGGCCTGGCCAGCCATCAACGCGCGCATTGCGGATGACGGTCGCCTGGTCGATGTGTGCACCGGCACCGGCAAACAGAAAGACCTCCAGGCCTACTACCATCGCCCGGCCATTCTGGGACGCGACTCCCGTGGGGGTGCGATGGCATTGCTGGCAACGACCGAGATGGCCGCGTACGACCAAAGTCCGCCGGCAAAGGAAGGTCGCTGATGGGCGAATGTCCGCAACCGGGGTCTCCTATCTGCTAGCGGCGCCAGCTGTCGCCGTGCCGCGCTGCCTGATCGTCCCACCACCCCCTGGCGGGCCATACGAGGGGGCGCTTGCGGACGTCTTCGTCGGGATTAAATGAGAGAAAAACGTGCGTTCAAGGTTTCCAACATGGACGCATGGGCAAAAGACCGGCTATTATTATGGGGAAGATATAGAAAGAGTTCGGGCACAGGTTCGCCTCATTTCCCAGGCGTTCCGGCGACAGCGAAGGACAAGGAATGTTCAAGTTCAATACGACCTTTCACGAGGCCACCCACACCCTGTTGCCTGATGACTCGGCAACCCAGCCTGCCGAAAATTTGCTGCTGCCGCAGTACGATCAAATGCTGCTGGAGCAGAAGCTCGACTGGACCACCAAGCTGGAGTTCAAACGCCTGCTGGGAGCCGGCGGCCAGGGGGTCGTTTATCTGTCGGATCTGCGCGGGGCCGACGACTTTATGATCCCGATCGCGCTGAAGATCTTCTCGCCCGAAGGGTACGCCGATCAGACGGAATACGACCTGGCCATGCATCGCATCGCCCGGGTGGCCGGGCATGTGGCCCAGATCCAGCACGATAATCTGCTGGACGTGCACAATTTCATCGAGCGGAACAGCATCCGCTGCATGGTGATGGAATGGATCGATGGCTACGACCTGCGACGCCTGCTCACGCCGCGAATGCTGGAGCGGGTCCGCGGCCGGGTCAGTGTCAAACGCTGGGAGTACATTAACCGGGTCGTGGTGACGGTCGGTCCCGTGCAGCCCCGCATCAAAGCGGGCGTCGCCGTGGCGATTGTCCGCGACTGCCTGTCGGCGCTGGCCGCCTTGCATCGCCAGGGGGTTGTTCACGGCGATATCAAGCCGTCGAACATCATGCTCAAACGGACCGGCAACGCCAAGATTGTCGACATTGGTTCGGCCTTTGAGGTCAATGTGCCGCCGACACACCGCACCTGCACGCCCGCCTATGCGGCGCCGGAAGTGATCGACGGCGGCGACGCCACGCCCCGCAGCGACCTGGCCAGCCTGGGTTATGTGCTGGTCGAGCTATTGTCGGGCCAGCCGATCTTCATGGAGCAGCGCACCCGCGGCGAACTGCTGCACGCCAAGCGCACCCTGCCGAATCGCCTGGACGAATTCCTGCCCGACGAAGTCACCTGCAACGACCTGCTGATGAACTTCTGCCGGGGGCTGATCGCACCCGACCCGGCCCGCCGGTTCCCCAGCGCCGAGGCAGCCGACCTGCTCAAAGAGGGCGCCGCCGCCTTCCAGCGACAACTGGTGATGAGCAATCTGGCCAGCGAATACGACAATGAGATTCGCCTGTGGCTCGAAGAGCTGAACGAACTCGACACCCACCAGGACGCCGACACCTCGAGCCACTAACGACCGTTCGTCTTTGGTAGCGGACGTCGATGCAATTGCGGACGGAAATCCCAAGTCAGTCGTCTTTCGTCGACCAACGGCGTTTACTGCCCGGCGTTCTGGGCGGCGATTTCGAGAATCAGCTTGCGCGGGGCGCCGATCTGACGAATGTGGATCTCGCCCAGGTACGGGGCAGCCGCCGGGGCGCAAAAACCGGGCTTCCTGGCGACAAACGTGCAGGTGTGATCGGCCCGGAACGTGGGCTCGCCGGGCTCGCCCGTTTCGCAATCCAGGCCGCTGGGCAGATCAATCGCCAGTCGCCGGCAAGGCTGCTGGTTGAGACGCCGCAGGACCGCATCCAGCGGCGGCCGCGGGTTCCCTTCCGCTCCCGTCCCCAGCAACGCATCGACAATCCAGTCGACGCCGAACAGGCTGCGGCTGAGCTGCTCGCCGTCGTACGCGCCGCGGAAGTGTTCGATCGGCAGGCCCGCCTGCTGCAGTAACCGGTAGTTGGTCGCCGCGTCCCCCTGCAGCTGGTCTTCGTCCGCCCAGACCAGCGTCCGCGTTTCGACGCCCAGCAGGTCCAGCCAGCGGGCCAGGGCAAAGCCATCGCCGCCGTTGTTCCCTTTGCCGCAACAAACGGCGACCGGCCCCTGCACGCCCAGGCCAAGCAGCAGGTCGGCGGCGCCCCGGGCCGCGTTTTCCATCAGCACCAGGCCGGGGATGCCGTATTCTTCGATCGCCCGGCGGTCGACTTCGCGGATCAGGCCGCGCGGCAGGACAGGCGGTTCCATCAGCTCTTCCGGAAATAAATCGTGTTGGAGCGCGGGCCGTGGGCGCCAATCACCAGGGACTGTTCAATGTCGGCCGTTTTGGACGGACCGCTGATAAACACGCCAAAGTCCGGCCCGGAAAATTCAATGCGAGCGTAAGCCTGGTGCATTTGATGCACCACCTGCACGCCGTCGATCACCAGCGCCAAATGCTGCGGCAGGAAATAGACGACCCGGTGGCGGATGCCGCGATCCGTCACCCAGACAGCCCCGTTCTCCGCCACGGCGAACTGCGCCGGCAGGACGGCAAAGTCGACATCACCCAGTTCGTGAGGATCTTCGACCGCCTGCAGATCCACGTTGCCGCGTATGCCCGGGATGAGCGAAACGATTTTTTTGGCGTCGGCATAAAACGGGTTCCCGTCAAGATCCGCCTGGAGCGACGCACCATCTTCGACCACCAGGGCGCGACCGCCGACGCTGGCCAGGACATCGGAAAAATGGGCCAGCGGGTCCGGGTACTCGACCCAGGCCTGATCAAGCGACGGCGCGGCGGCCGCTTCCGGCAAATGGCGCCGCACGTTCTGTAAGATCTTGTCCCGGCTGTTCATTCGGCCACAATCCTCAGTCCAAATCCTCAGTCCAAACGGGCATGCCCTGATCCCCGGCCTGGAGCCGTTCGCCGTTGATGACTGCGCGGAACGGGGCAGGGCCGACATCCCTGTTTGATAACATGCGCGGCAGAGCATGTCTATCCGCAACCCAAGCGGGGCAGGGCAGGGGAGCTGGCCGGAAAGCGGGCGAACCGGCAGAGATCGGGCCGCTGGCCTGCAGGGGTGCGTCCCCGTTGATTTCGGGGTGGTGGACCTGCATGCAGGTTTGTTTGGCGTCGCGGAGGAAGAGGGACTTCTGGCGAAGTCCACTACGGTCGGCTTTTTGATTCTTTGTTGTGAAGCAGCATGAGCATGACGGATCCTGATCTCCGTCGTGGCTACTTTTTGTCGTCGAAGACCGTCCAGACGTACGTTTTGGCCCGCAGTTCGGCGAGAAAATCCTGCTGCTGCTTCTGCACGCGGGCGTTCTTGATGGCGTCTTTGATTTTGGGCTGGGCGTCGACGAAAGAGACCTGGCCATCGTCGATCCGCTCGATCACGCGAATAATGTGATAGCCGTTTCGGTCTTCAATGATCTGACTGAGCTTGCCGATCGGCAGCGTGAAAATGGCTTCGTCGAGCGCTTCCGAGGCCAGGCTGCCACGGGTGGTCCAGTCGTGATACCCGCCTTTGGAGGCGTTTGATCCCTGCGAAGAGCGTTTCGCCACCACGGCGAACTGGGCGCCGCCGACGACTTCGTTCCCCATCTGGGCAATCGCCTGGCGAGCCGCCTGGGGCGAAGGGTGATCCGTAAAGCGAACCATCAAACGTTCCCAGCGGGCCTTGGCGGGCACATCGTAGTCGGCCGCATGTTCGCGGTAGTAGGTTAGCATTTCTGCGTGGGTGACTTCCGCTTCGGTATCGACCTGGCGTCGCAGATGCTGCTGGGCAAGGACCTGTTCCTGGAACACCCGGATGGTTTTGTCAATCGAGGCGCCATAGCCGCGCAGTTTGTTGTCCAGTTCGGCGGCGTTCGCCACTTTGGCCCGTTCGATCAGTTCCGGCAGGCGCTGCGCCATGAACGCTTCGCGTACGGCCTTTTCCAGTTGCGGCAGGTTCTCATCGGGCACGGTCGAGAGAAAGTCGTTATACACGAGCTTGGTTTCGATGGATCGCTCCAGCAATTGCTGCATCAACTTCTGGCGTTCAGCTTCCAGCTGTTCCTCGGGGACTTTCCCTTCGTACGGCTCCAGCATTTGATTGATCGTGCCCAGCAGATCGCCGGCCAGGATGGTCTGGTTGCCGATCCGGGCCACAATACGGGCCGGACTGTAAAGCGATTCGGCCGACTCCTGCGCCGCGCGACTGGCGGGGTTGGCAGGGGCGGACGGACTCACGCCAGGCGGCGCCGGTCCCGGGGCGGTGGGCAGCGGAGCGGTCGATGCGGTCGAGTACGTCGGTTGCGACGGCGGCTGTTGCTGCGGCGGCGGATAACTGGTCGGCGACTGGGCGCTGGGCTGCGCCGGGAAACGGTTCGCCGGCTGCGGCGGATAACTGGCCGGCGGATAACTGGCCGGCGGTTGCGATTCCGCCGGTTGGCGATACCGCTGCTCGATCGGAGCACGCGAGGCGGTCGCCGGCCGATACGGGGCCGGCGCGCCAACGGGAGACGGCATGCCGCCCGCATAGTCGGTTGGGGGAAGCGCGCTGCCCGGGCTGCCTGTCGTGGGATAAGCCGGCGGACGGTACGCCCCCACAGGCGCCGACGGCGGCGAGTACGACGAAGGCGAGTACGCCCCAGCAGCCGGGTTGGTCTGGCCAGGCGGATTCAAGGGAACGGAGGGCGACGCCGGCGAGGCAACGCCGCCAGGGTTAAACGAGCCGCCGGGCGGATTAAACGAGCCGCCGGGAGGACTATAGGCGCCTCCGCCAGTTGCCGGATTCTGGGCCACCCGATACGAACCATCGCTAGCGCTCGACGAATCCTGAGGGAATCGCGACGGCGAATTATAGTACTGCGCATCAGCAGACGGAGCGCCCGAGTACGGAGCGCTGGAATACTGCGCAGCGGCCGATCCACCCAAAAGGCAGGCGAGACAGGCGATGAACATTCCACATAGCGAGGAGCGTATCACGTACAGCTTTCACATGGTCGACGACGGACAGAAGCGTGGGCTCAATGTCTGGCAATCCGCTCCAGCAGACAGATTCACGCTTCCTGCTTTCGCGCCAGGGGGCATCTTTCCGGAATAACCGTCATAAACGGCATAAAGGGACTTCCTCTCTTGGGAAATCGGCATTCTTTCCCCTCCCCGTGCAGAAAAAACGGAGGAGACCCCGCAGGGCGGCGGAGTATAAAGGCAGCGCTAGAAAATTTGCAACACGGATTTGGCCGCTTTCAGCACGGTGTACGTATCGCGAGAAAATCCCGGTTTGAGCTTCAGATACGCCAGCGACTGGTCGACAATCCGCAGCTTGCCTCCCAGTTTCCGCGACAACTGCTCTACGCGCGGACGGCTGGCGTAGGCGAACACCAGGAAATCGTCTTCGACATATACCTTGTTAATCTGCCAGACGGCCGCATGCAGTCGCATCTCTGACAGCTCCAGCATCCGCTCGACCGGTTCCGGCAGCGGACCAAAGCGGTCGGAAAGTTCTTCGCGGAATTCGCCAATCGCGTCGAAGTCGTTGATCCGCGTCAGTCGCCGGTAGATATCGATCCGCGCCCGCTGGTCGTTGACGTAGTCGCCCGGCAGGAACGCTTCGCCCGGCAGATCAAAGTCGACATCGATCGAAGGGGCCGCCGGCGCTTTCTTGAGCGCCCTGACGGCGTTCTCCAGCAACTGGCAGTACAACTCATAGCCGACGGCGGCGATGTGGCCGCTTTGCTGCGAGCCCAGCAGGTTGCCGGCCCCGCGAATTTCCAGATCGCGCATGGCGATGGCAAAGCCGGCGCCCATTTCGCTGAACTCTTCAATCGCCCTCAGTCGGCGGGCCGCGTTCGGCGACAGGTGCTTGTGCTGATCGACCAGCATGTACGCATAGGCATGGTGCTTGTAACGGCCGACGCGGCCCCGCAGCTGGTGCAGATCGGCCAGCCCGTAGCGGTCGGATTCATCGACAAAGATCGTGTTGGCGTTGGGAATGTCGAGGCCGCTTTCCACGATGGTCGTCGCCAGCAGCATGTCGAACTTGCCTTCGACAAAGTCGACCATCACCTCTTCCAGCTCGGTCTCGTGCATTTGCCCGTGCCCGATCCGCATTGAGGCTTCCGGCACAATTCGCTGCAGCTTCTGGGCCAGCTGTTCGATATCATTGACCCGGTTATGCACAAAATAAATCTGGCCGCCACGGTTCAGCTCCCGCAGTACGGCGTGCCGGATCAGCTCTTCATCAAACCGGGTGACGCGGGTTTCCACCGGCGTACGATCCAGCGGCGGCGTTTCCAGATTGGAGATATCCCGCACGCCGACCAGCGACATGTGCAGCGTTCGCGGGATCGGCGTGGCGCTCATGGTCAGCACATCGACGCTGTTGCGGAGAGCTTTCAGCCGCTCTTTCACCTCCACGCCAAAACGTTGCTCTTCGTCGATGATCACCAGGCCCAGGTTGCAGAATTTGACATCGCGCGAGGCCAGGCGATGCGTGCCGACGACGATATCGATCTTGCCGCTTTTCAGACCGGCCATCACGGAACGCTGTTCGGCCGTGCTGGCGAAACGGCTGAGCCGGCCGATATCCAGCGGGAACTCGCTCATCCGCTGCTGGAAGGTGTGGTAGTGCTGCTCGACCAGGATCGTGGTCGGCGCCATCACGGCGACCTGGTAGCCGCTTTCGACCGCCTTGAATGCGGCCCGCATGGAGACTTCGGTTTTGCCGTAGCCCACATCGCCGCAAAGCAGCCGATCCATCGGCCGCGGCGTGTGCATGTCCCCTTTGATGGCGCGGATGGCGGACAACTGGTCCGGCGTCGGCTCGTAAGGAAAGGAGGCGTCAAACTCCAGCTGCCAGGGAGAGTCCGGCTTGAAGGCGATCCCCGGCTGCGACGCCCGGGCGGCCTGCAGCTCGAGCATGTCGGCGGCCAGATCGACGACGGCGTCTTCCGCTGCTTTCTTCTGCTTCAGCCAGCTTTTACCGCCGATGGTGGCCAGGATGGGCTTGGATTTGGCCCCGCCGATGTACTTCTGGACGAGGTCGATCTTGGAGGCCGGCACATAGATTTTGGCGCCGCCGCGGAACTCGATCCGCAAGTGCTCTTCCACGCCGGCGTCTTTGGTGAGCAGCTCCAGCCCGCGGAAACGGCCCACGCCATGCGCCAGGTGAACGACCAGATCGCCTTCGCGCAAATCCAGGAAGGAGTCGATCGCCTTTCCCAGGCGCCGTTTGGGCGTACGCCGCAGCTCGCCCCGATGGAACAGCTCGCTGGCGGACAGCACCAGCACGTGCTCATCGCGCAGGCGGAAGCCCTGGTGCAAGTGGCCCACGGCGTAATGCAGGCGACCGGCTCCGGCCTGGCGGGTGGAGGCCAGCATCTCCTTCAGGCGTTCGATCTCTCCGTCGGTCTGGCTGATCAGATAGATGTCGTCGCTTTCGCCATAAGCTTCCAGCTGGGCGCGGATCTCTTCGAACTCGCCATGGAAACGCTCGACCGAATCGGCGCCCAGGCGGCACGGCTTGCCAAACGCACTGAGGGCCAGCGAGGAAGCAAACGCGGTGGGCCGGCCGGCTACTGACTGCAGCACCGAGGCCACGCTGTGGAACAGTTTGGGGTCGCCCACCCGTCCCAGGTAAAGGCGCCCCAGTTCGTCGATCCGTTCCCCTTCGATCAGCAGCACCCAGACATCGTCGGGCAAAAAAGCGGCCAGATGCTCGCGGTCTTTGGATCGCGGGGTCATCACGGTGACTTCAACCTGCTCCAGGTTCTCACAGCTGCGCTGGGTGGAAATCTCAAACCGACGGATTGATTCCACCTCGTCGTCGAACAGTTCAATCCGCACCGGCCGCTGCCAGTCGGGGGCGAACAGGTCCAGGATCCCGCCGCGGAGGGAGAACTCGCCCGGCAACTCCACGGCGGTCGTCGCGTGGAAACCGCGGGCGGTGAGCCATTTGAGCAGAGCGTCGACATCGATCTGCTCGCCAACGCGGAGCAGGCGGGTGTTCTGTTCGACCGTTTTCTGACTGACGGTCGGCTGCAGCAGAGCCTGGATGCCGGCCGCCACGATGGCCGGACGCTCGCCGGCGGCCAGCCGCTTGAGCAGCCGCAAACGGTCGCCGTAAATTTCATCGTAGACGAGCCGTTCGCCCGGTTCGCTTTCCCAGGCGGGAAAGCGTTCGATCGGGCGATCCAGGAACAGGGGGGCCTCATCGCAAAAGTTGTCGGCCGCCTCCTCGTCGGGCAACACGACCAGCAGCGTAGAAGACGCCCGCTGCTGCAGGGCGGCGGCCAGCAAGGCGCGCGAAGCTCCCCAGACTCCTTCAAAGGAAATCGCTTCGCCTGCGGCGAGGGAAACGACGGCCTCGGCTAAGTCGGCGTGCTCAAGCAGTCGCAAAGGCAAGCCCCGCAACTGCTCCTGCGTCGATTGGGAGGTTTGCAGAATCGACATAGATTTTTCCAATTGTAGGCAGTCGGCCTGATTGGGAAAGATGAAGTTTTCTGTTTCTCGTTGTTCGGACCGAAAAAGAAATCATTTCTATGGATCAAAAACCCATTTCGCCCCATTCCAACTTGCCCAATGCCGTGTTTCCGCTGCGGCGGGGGCCGCGAAACGGCTCGCGTCGCGAAGCCGGCTGAGGCATGTTTTTTCCCGGAGAGCGAAGTTTGGATTGCAAAAGCTTAACGCACCCCTCATAATCACCAGAGTCGCTGTGTGCGATTTGCATGGAGCCGAGCGGAATAATCCACCAATATTCCTGATGGACAAGGGGGTTTCCGGTGTCTGGCGTAACGGAGGGCTGGGTCGGCAAAACACTCGGTCGCGGCCGATATCGGGTAGAGAATAAACTGGGCGAAGGAGGCATGGGCCTCGTTTTTCTGGCGCACGATGAACACCTTGAGCATCGAGTCGTCATCAAAGCACCGCGGGCCGTATTACTGGAAGACGCCGCCGCGACGGAACGTTTCGCACGGGAAATCCGTTCCATGGTCCGGCTGGAGCATCCCCACATTGTGCGCGTGCTGGACGTAGGCGAACATGCGGGCCTGCCGTTCGCCGTCATGCAGTACCTGGCGGGCGGCAGTCTTGAAGATCGTCGCGAAGATTTCTCTTCGCCGCAGTCGGTATTGCGCTGGATTCCGCAGATCGCTTCCGCGCTGGACTTTGTGCATGTCCGCGGATTTGTTCACCGCGATGTCAAACCGGCCAATATTCTGTTCGACGCCTATGGGAATGTTTTTCTCAGCGACTTCGGCATCGCCAAGGGTTTGTGTGAACTGCGGACCGACGAGACCCAGGCCGGCTCGCTGACCGGCGCCGGAATGATCATCGGCACGCCCCATTACATGGCGCCCGAACTGGTCCGCTGCGAATCCATCAACGGCCGGGTCGACCAGTATGCTCTGGCGGCGACCGTTTATGAACTGCTCTCTGGACAGAAGCTTTTTGAAGGGACGGCTCCCAGCGCGCTGCTGGTGAAGCAGGTCATCGATGCGCCGACACCTTTGCACGAAACAGCCTCGCACGTCTCCGTGGCATTTTCCCAGGTGATTTCCCGAGCTCTCGAAAAATCGCCCGAGCGGCGTTTCCCCAGCTGTCACGACCTGGAGCTTGCCTTGCGGACAGCCCTGGGCAAGCCGGCCCCTTTTTTGCCCTCGACCGCGGTGTCGCAGCCCACGGGCGACGGTTTGCAAGACGTCGATCCCGATGACGAGATCGATTTGGATTTTGAGCTGGGGCCATTACCGGAAACGAAAAAGAGCCAAGAGCCGACGCCCGAGAATCCTTCCACGCAGATTCCGCGACTGGTGAAGCCGGCCCCTTTGCCGCCGGCGCCGACGCGTGTTTTTTCGCAGGAAGCGGCTCCGTCGCCGCCGACTCCGCCGAATCGGTTGCGACGCACCAATGCGATTGGAATGGGATTCGCCCGGGTGGAGCCTGGGGAGTTCTGGAAAGCGCTCGATCCGTCTGACGCCGCTGACGAAGGACGGCAGGTTTGCCTGGCGGACCCGTTCTGGATCGGCATCCACCAGGTGACGGTTGGACAGTTCCAGAAATTTGTCGATGAAACGGGCTACGCGACCGAAGCCCAGACCGATGGCCAGGGCGGGTTTGGACGCCGCACCCGTAACGGCCCGATCGAAGGTCCTTCGCCGCAGTTCCACTGGAAGTCGGTGGGCTGGTTCCAGTCGGGCGCGCATCCGGTGGTGAATGTTACGGCGACCGACGTGGCCGAATTCTGCGTCTGGCTGCGGCGGGTCGACAGTCGGCGTTACCGTTTGCCGACCGAGGACGAATGGGAGTACGCCTGTCGTGCAGGCGGCAGCGGCCCCTTTTTTGGCGGGGAATCGTTGAGTCTGGAACGGGCCAACTTTAACGGAGCCGCCCACTCGAAGGAAGCCAGCGTAGCGGCAGCGCCGGCGGGCGTCCTGCAGAAATCGGCGGCAGTCGGTTCCTATCCGCCCAATGACTGGGGCCTGTACGACATGCACGGGAATATCTGGGAATGGACTGTCGGCGTTCCTTCGGGATCCGGCACGACGAATTCCCGCGCGAAGTCTCCAGCGGGCGAACCGTTGTTTGCCTTGCGGGGCGGAGCCTGGGATACGGCAGCTGACCACTGCCGCAGCGAGGTCCGCAAGATTCGGCCGGCCTCATTCCGGCACTGCAGCACGGGCTTTCGCCTGGTGTCGCCGTGCCGTTAAAAAGTACGGCCCATTCCCGGGGACAAGGGACGGGCCGCATCGCTTCATTCCGCAAGGTTGGGTCGACGCATTCGGTCGATGCATTCAGTCGACCAGACGGATGGTCGGCTGGTTGATGATGGCCTCCAGGATCTCGGTCAGGCGTTGTTCGTACTCGGCCGGATTCCCGCTGCCGCGAGCGCTTTCTCCTTTGTCGTTGGCGGCCCCGCCCATGCGGGCCAGCCGGTCCATGAACGTGTAGTCGGCGCCCAGACCGATCCCAACGGGAAATACCCGCCAGTGGTCGGCTTGCATCAGGGCGGACTGCATCAGGGGAGCGTCGTACCAGTAGTAGCCGCCGCCGTAGAAGTCGGCGCTGCCGTTTTTCTCGGAATAGCCATCGATCAGGTCTTTGTCGGACTCGTACAGGTTGGGAGCGCCGTCGGTCAACAGCACCACCACCTTGTCAACTTTGGCGCGTCCTTTTCCGCCTTCGCTGGGCTGGCGAATGTGGGCCCGGGCGTAAATCAAACCGGATTCTGTTGCGGTCGTGGCGGCCTTGTCGCTGACCGCCTGGAGGGTCACGCAGGCCTTCATGGCCGCGTCGTAGTCGGGCGTGATCTCCTGCACCAGGCCAGAGCCCGTGTCGAACGAAATGACCGATACCCAGTCGCGTAGTTCGTGATTCGTGATCACTTTGTTCCGCTCCTTCACGACCTGGATGGCGGCAATCAGGGCCCGCCGGGCGGCATGCATCGGTTGCGTGCGCGGAGGGAACTGGAACACGCCGCCTGCCGTCGCTTCTTCGTGCAGCGGGCAGAACGGGTTCTGCATCGACAAGGGAGAGAAACCGGCCGGTTCGCTATCGCGACCATGATCGGCCATGAACTGTGCGTAGGTTAAATAGCCAATGTAGTTCCGCAGGTTCCGGGGCAGACTGGTGCTGGAATCGGGAAAGTTGGTCTTGTTGGGATTATTGAATCCGGTGATGCGGTCGCCGCTTTGACTGGGAGGCAGCCAGCCGCGTTCAATCGGCGGCGAACCGGGGTCCCCCAGACTCTGGGAGGCCAGCAGCAGCGCCTGGGCGGCATCGCCGGCAAAGGCCAACGGTTCCAGCGACACGGCCGGGTGCGACTCCGGGACGCCTGCCAAAGGCGATTGACTCCAGGCCGCGACCAGCGATTCGTCGCCGGGCAGGATCCAGCCAATCGGCGGCTTCGGGGGCGGCGGATCGGTCGGCTTGGGCGGCGTTGGCTTCGGACCCACCGGCTTCGGGCCCACCGGCTGGGGGGGCGCCGGCGGCCTGGGCGCCACGATCTTGACCGGCAGAATGAGGTAGTCGAGATACTTCTCCCAGTACTTGTAGTTGCCGGTGCTGGCCTGCGGCAGGGCGGCCGGCATCATGGGAGCGATCTCGTAGTTGATCAGCCAACTGTACGCCTTCTGCTTGCGAACGGCTTCGGTGTCGGTGGGAGCGATCCGATACGCGGGCGGAATCGAAACCGATGCCAGCGGGCCTTCGTCTTTGGTCATTTCTGCGTAAGCGTACTTGTCAGGCTTGACGCCCAGGCTGGCTCCCAGATGCTGCAGGTTGCCTGGAAACTTTCCAAAGCCAAGGTCGGTATACAGATCCTGCATCAGGTCGCTGCCGACGCTGGAATCGAAATTTTTGTTGATCGACGTGGTCGCCCAGGCGGGTTCTGTATCATCGTTCATGGAGCCCGACAGATCGACGACCAGGGCAATATCGCGCGGCGTGGCGGTCGCCACGGCCGAAGCCTGCGTACTGAAAACTTTGTGCCCGAACACGCGGCCAAAGAACAGGGCCGCTTTCTCCCGGCGGACCGTTACACGGATGGCGTTGCCGGGATCGATCGTCGCTTCGAACTTGCGGGCGTCGCTGTCCCAGACGCCGAATTCCACATCGCCGGCGTCGAGCTTGACCTTGTCTGACGCCGCCACATGATAGGCCGCAAACTCCTGGGCTTCGGCCACCACGGCCTCGGTCCCCTGGCTCATCACGGCCGCGCCGGCAATTGCCGCCGAATCCGCAGCATTCTGTAGTTGTGATCGGGTCAGCAGCATGTAGCCCACATCGACCGCAAACGCGACCATGCCCACTACAAAGACCATCATCAGGGCGGCCCAGACCACCACCTGCGCCTTCCGATTTCGCGCGGAACTCAACACGGCTTTACTCCTCAGTCGCGTACGGCAGAGACCGAACCCCGGAACTCTTGTACGAAACGTTGGATACGAATCGACCGTTGTCAACGAGAACCGTCGCAGGCGCCACAAGTGGGGAAGGGAGCGAGGGTGACCGTTCGGGTGGTGAGGATGGAGCGGGCGACGACTGAGGGAAATGTGGAGGGGGCAGGGGGGAACGGGAGGAGGGAGAGGAGGATTAAGATGAAGACGAAGATGAAGTGGAGGAGGGGCGGGGCGTTTGGGCTTCGGTTTTGGGCCAGGTGAAGAGGAAGGTGGTGCCGGCGCCGAGGTCGGACTCGACGCGAATCTGGCCGCCGGCGTTCTCCACGATCTTGCGGATCAAAGCCAGTCCCATGCCGCTGCCTTCGACTTCGTCCCGGGGACGCAGGGTTTCGAACATCTGAAAGATCTTTTCGTGAAACCGCGGGGCAATGCCGGGACCGTCGTCTTGAAAGTGGAACTCGTGCGCGGAGCCAAGATCGGTGCAGCGAATGGTGATGCGGCCGTCCTTTCGGTTGTGATGTTTGATCGCGTTACTGATCAGGTTGCGGAAGACCTGCTCCAGGGGCGCCTGTTCCGTTAACAACACGGGCATGGTTTCGGGCAAATCAAACACAAAACCCGGCGGCGGCGACTGCAGATCGATCACGTCGTCAAGCAGTTTGCGCACGGGAACGCGGGTCGCAGATCCATTCACCCGGCCTACGCGGGAATAGGTCAGCAGATCGTCAAGCAGGCGCTCCATCCGGCCGATCCGCTGCAGCAGCGTCTGCAGATGCTTGCGAGAGCGTTCCGGCAAGGCTTCGCTGGCGTCTTCTTCGATCCAATTGGCCAGGGCGTGGATGCCCCGTAAGGGCGCTTTCAAATCGTGCGAGGCGGCGTATGCGAAGTTGTCGAGTTCCTGGACCGTTCTCTGCAGTTCGGCGACGCGATCCGCCACCCGCTGCTCCAGTTCCCGGTTCAGCTGTTCTAGCGCCTCACGGGTGGCTTTGGCCTCGGAAATATCGCGCACGACATAGGTTCGCAGGCGCCGGCCAGAGGCGACGAAACTACTCGAGGCGATCTCCAGCGGAAACGGTTTGCCATGTCGCTTCCCTTTGACTTCCAGGCGCCGCACGCCATCGTGGCCGGCTGCCGTCGCGCCGGAAGCGGGATCGCTGGAGAAGGATTCGTGTCGGAGGGAGATAAACTCCGACAGCTGGCGATGCACCAGATTGCTTGTTTCAAAGATCGCTTCGGCCGCCAGGTTGGCGGAAAGAATGCGATTGTCGTCGTCGACAGTGACGATCCCCTCGGCCGCCGTAGCGACAATCGCCCTGATACGTGCTTCGCGCGAAGCGACACGTTCCGCCATCGTCAGAAACGCGGAAGCCAGCTGGCCAATTTCATCACGCGCATTCACGGGGGGCGAATTACTGTAGGCGCCGTTATCCGCAAACTGCAGGGCCGCCCGGGTAATCTTGGAAAGGGGTCGCGTAATCATCCGTGTGAGCAGCAGCGACAACAGGCACCCGATGGCAAACAGGACAGCGCCGGTCGCCCAGAGCGTGCGTTCAAAAGGATACGCGGCCAGCTGCAGCGAATGTTTGTCGGCCAGCTGCAGGAAGCCAATTAACCGCGGCCTGTCATCGTTGGTCAACGCCAGGCTATTCGATCCCAAAGGCGTCCACCGCAGCGCGGCGAACTTGTTATCCAGCATGGTCGTTTTGACTTCGCGCTCGGACGAAGGCGCCGTGTCCGCATCCAGTTCCTGCCGAAATGCGTCGCGGTTCTTGCCGATCCAGGCGATCAAGTCCGGGCGCAGCGGAATATCCTGCAGGCAGTACTTTCCGTGCGTGCAGATTTCTGTGTACCGCATTTCTTCTGTCTCTTCGGGTCCGACACTGGCGTTCAGTTCCTCAAACGCCAGCACCGGCTCGCCCTGGCGGGCAATCACCACGTCGTCCTGGTTCAGGACAATCACTCCCGAGTGCTTGCAATCTTCCAGGAAGGGCGTCACATCGACATTGATTACTACAATCCCGGTAAACTCATAATTCACCGTGCTCAACGGCGCGCAAGCCCGCGCAACCGCAATCCGCGGTTCGGAAATATGGCGATCCGCTCCCTCGCGGTTCACGGCCAGGCGGGTAAACACCACCTGGTCCACAATGTCGCGGTGACTGAGCGATTGATAACGCGCCAACAGGTCGCGAAAGTAGGGCGCATTCTGCTTGTTCGACAGGGGGGACTCAAGGTTCAACGGCGCGCCCGCGTGCGGCCGATCGACCCGCACAATTTCCCAGCCTTCGCGAGAAATCAGCCGTGCCTGGACATAATTTGGCTTCCCACTCAGTAGTTGTCGAAAACGCACCTCAATTTTCTGGCGGTCCGGATGGGCCAGTGCGGCTTCCTTGTTCCCCTGACTGTCTGCCGTCAGCCGGGCAACTTCGGGCCAGGAGACGGGCTGGATCACATCGGTCTTTAGCTGATTCAGCAGATTCGCAAACAGTTGCGTTTGCTGGTCCAGAACCTGCGCGACCCGATTGGAAGCAACCTGCTCATGGCCCTCGCGGTTCGCGCGGATCGCGAAGATCCCCAGCACTAGAATGGTCAGCGCCAGCAGGGAAAGCATGACTGCCAGAACTTTAGACGCCAGGCCCCACGTCACCCGAGAACGATTGTTGATTAACGTCTTCAAGTATCAACGCCCTGCCCAGTGGAGAGTGGTTCATTCAGGGGAAACATCCGGGGGCGGCCGCCCCCGGCAGGTCGCTTCCGCCTGGCAGGCGCGCAGCTGCTTTCGTCCCGCACGGGTCGACCGCCTGACGCTCAGCCCGTTGAGTTGCGGCCGAAGGTCATAATGGTGATGTCGTCGTTTTGTGCTCGCCCGGCGGCGTGGCGGCGGACATCGGCCAGCAAGGCCTTGCCCAGTTCGGCCGCGTCGTGCGAACCGTTTTTGACAAATTCGATTACCCGGTCTGTGCCGTACAGCTCGCCCGCCGGGTTCATCGCTTCGTCGACGCCGTCGGTCACAATCACGACCATGTCGCCTGGCTGCAGCACCTTGCGATCCACTTCGTAGGGGTATTCGTCCATGACGCCGATCGGCGGGCCGACCAGTTCTTCGTCGAAACTTTCAATCTCTCCATTATGCCGCCGGATCAGGGGGGACATATGGCCGGCGTTGGCCAGCTCCACTTCACCTGTTTCCGGATCGATCATGGCCAGCACATAGGTCACAAAACGGCCTTCGACCCGACTATCGCACATGTGATCGTTGATGGCGCAGACCGCCTGTTCGGGATCGATCACGTGGCGAATGGTGCTTTGCACGCAACTGGAGATGCGCGCCATGATGAGTGCGCCGGGGACCCCTTTGCCGGCCACGTCGCCAAACGAAAGGCAAACCTTTTTGTTGGGCAGTTCAAACCAGTCGTAGTAGTCGCCGCCGACCGCCTGGGCCGTATCGTAGGAAGCGTAAAACTGCCAGCCTGGCGTCTGCGGCATCGCCTCCGGGAGCAAATCGCGCTGGACGGTCTGCGCGATTTCCATCTCGCCGTCCTGCTTCTGCTTGGCGATGAAGGTTTCCATCAACCGGGCCGTTTCATAACTGAGGGCCGCCTGGCCGGCGACCGCCATCAGCAGGTCGAGATCCCCTTTAGCGAACTGGCCCAGCGGGTTCTGCGAATCAATACTGATCACGCCGCAGGGTTCGCCGGAAAGATCCAGCAAGGGAGCACACATCATCGAGCGGATGTTCAGTTCCGAGATGGAAGCACTGGCGCTGAACTCGCTCATGGCGTCCGCCGACAGCACGCCGACTTTCTCGGTGAGCACCTTGTTGACGATCGTCCGGCTGAGCCGGACCGAGGCGTCTTCGCCGGCGCGACGATGCTTGATGGCCCGTGGAACCATCGCTCCGCTGCTGTCCCGCAGCAAGATGCAGCCGCGATCGGCGTAGCGAAAAATCGAGAACAGCGTATCGAGAATCGCCGGCAGCATCTGCTCCAGGCTGAGCGAACCGGCCAGATTCTGGCTGATTTCCAGCACCGCTTTCAGCTTCGCTTCCGGCTGGGTCTCCAGCGCGCCGAAGCGTCCCCGGCTGGGGGCCGCCTCCGTGATTTCTTCGTCGCCCGTGTTGGTAAAGTCGACCTGCCGTTCCAGCTGCATTTGCTCAAACGAAACGGTCGGAAGGGCCGGGGAAGGCGTCTGCCGGGGGGCGGCCTTGGGGGGCGTCGCCGAAGGGGCGGCAGCCGGTTTTTCCACCTGCGCTGTAACCGTTTCATTCACGACGGGCAGTTCGCTGGCTTCGCATTCAAACCGCACTTCGAACTGGCCGAAGCGAATGGCGTCGTTATGCGACAGCAATGTGCGTTCTTCGATCTTTTGATCGTTGATAAACGTTCCGTTCCGACTGCCGATATCTTCCAGGTAGTGCTTGTCGCCATCGCGAATCACTAACGCATGCTTGCCCGAAACGGTTCCCTGGGCGATCGGAATATCGCTGTTCGGATGACGCCCCACCACCGAAACGCCGTCGCGCAAGGGGAAAGAGAGCGTTTGTTCGTTCTCTTGAACAATCAATTTCGCCATCGCTCAGTCTCGCTAAAGTAGCACCCGCCAAAGTGAAATTGTTATAGCACTTTTGAGACTCCCTTTCATCTCGCCCCGCGCAATTCGGTGCGCAAACTTCCGGGGCGGGCCGCCGGGCCCGGCGTGCGGCCAGCAGCCTTGCTTGCTGCAGGCGCGAAGAAAGCGCGTTCCGCGGTCTGAGCCGGGAACGTTTTCGCGACCTCCACGACTAATCGCGTACACCGAACATTCGGGCCAGGTCGCGCAGCTCGACCATCTGCGCCAGACCTGCATCGGCGAATTCCTTGCCGTTGACGAAGCGACCGGGCCGCGCCCAGGCCACTAGTTTCTCGTACGACAGCCCCAGCAGATCCGACAACATGCGGTCCATATCTTCTTCCAGCTCGCCCAGGTAACGGGCCCACTCCGCCGCCTCCATGTGGGAGATGTTCTGTTCGCTTTCTGATTTAAGCGGGTGAAACAGCAACAGGCTATGCGGCGTAACATACCGCTTGCGGCAAGCCGCGAAGGGCCAGAGCGCAGCCGACGAACATTCGCCCGTGACGATCCCGGTCGCATCGAGATTACGAATCAACAGCAGACTGGTCAGGGCCAGGGCAGAATGGGGATTGCCGCCCGGCGAGTTGAAGTACAACAGGCACTCCGAGCCGACCGGCACATCCAGCAACCGCTCCGTGATGTCGGATTCCGTATCGGTCAGGTCGCCCGTAATGGCGATTTCATGCAGCTCGACCTCGGGCTCTTCATCTTTTCGCTTCTTTTTGGCCATGCCTGGCGGTTCCTCTGCAGTAACAGGTGAGCGCCGCACGCGGCGGCGAAATCTTCCCAAGGGAAACATTCAAAAGAGAATCATCATAGGCTGGCCGCAAGCCGCTGGGGACATGGGCGGCCGATTCTATCGAGACGAATCGTCGTCAACCTTGCCCGCGGCGCCGTCAACCTTGCCCGCGGCGCCAAAGACTTGCTGGGCCTGTTTGTTCTTCAGGAATGCCACCAGGTCGATGAACTCCTGAAAACTCAGCTGGGCGATTACCCCTTCGGGCATCAGGCTGATTTTGTCCGCGATCAGCTCGTCGACCTGATCCGCCGGCAGACGGATGTCGCGGCCGTTGGCGTCGCGCAGCACCACCTCTTGTTCGGTCTCCGAAATTTTCAGGCCCGCATAAATCTTGCCGTCGTTGGTGATCGCCTTCCAGGCGCCGAAACCTTCCTTGATTTCCTTCGACGGGTCGACCAGCGATTCAATCAGCTTGGCGGCGGTGTGGGTCTCCCAGACTTTCGTCAGATCAGGACCGACCTGGCCGCCCACCCCTTCCAGGCGATGGCACTTCGTACAGACGCCGCGTTTCTCATCGGCGAACACGGCCCGCCCCCGCTCGGGGTCGCCTGTCGTTTGCACCAGTTGTTCCACCCGTGCGACTTCGGCCGGCTCCAGCGAAACCAGCAGGCCGCCGCGAATCACTTTTTTCAGCATTTCGGCCGCCGCGGGATGTTCGCCCGCATGACGCCGCAACGCATCGGCCGTGGTCGACAGCAAACCGCGGGACGTTTTCCCGGCCAGAAAGGCCTCCCCCGCCAGCAGTGCGTCTTCCTTGTTGGCAGCCAGCACGTTGATCGCCGCCGCGGCCAGGGCGACGTCGTCCGCCTGCATCAGTTCGACCGCGATCGGTTTCGCTTTGGCGTAGTCCAGCTGCGCGAGCAGCGTGAGCACATCGGCCCGCACCTCGCCTGACCGGGCGTCGCCCGCGGCCGTCGCCAGTTCGTCAATCGCCAGCTCCACTCCCGGCGGGCTGTTCCCGGCAAACGGGAACGGTCGCGAGCGCAGTTTGGCGAGCGCCGCCACCAGGGCCCGCCGTTCCGCGACGCTGCGATCTGTTTCCAGCAGCATCGCCGCCAGCGGTCGGGCCGCCGTGACCAGCCCGGCGTCGCCAATCGCCTGCACGACGCGCAAACGAGCCTGCTCGTCGGGCGTTTTCAGCAGCCGCAGCGCGACATCGGCCGTCTGCCCGGCCCGTTCCTCGCCGACCAGTCCGATCGTTTCGAGCCCCGCGATCTGCACGGCCAGCGGAGCCGTCGGATGACGATCCAGCCACTCGGCCACCGCGCCCGCATGAATCGGCGGTTCGACCAGATAATGACGATACGCGCTCAGCAAGGCGATTTGATCCGGCTCGGCAAACGCATCGATCCGGTCGCCGTCGAGCAGTTGATCCAGCTTCGTCGCGGCCGTCCGGGTGCGCAGCCCGGTAAACGCCCAGACGCCGTCGGCGCGGCGATCCTGCCGCTCCAGCAACCCGGCCAGCGCCTCGACGCCCTCCGGTTCGATCCGCTCGACCGCACGCAGATAGCCGTTGCGCAGCGAGGCTTCCTCATCGCCTGTCGCTGTCAAATCTTCCGCCAGCTGCTTCGCCGCCTGCTGGCGCAGCGGATCGCCCGGCGGCGTCTGACCGGCCAGGTTCCCCGCCGCCAATGCGGCCGCCCGGGCGACTGCCGGCTGGGTCCTGTCGGCTGCCCTTTGCAGCAGGGCCGGCAGCAGTCTGTTTGCCGCTTCCGGTTCGGCATGGCGGCTGAGTCCGTCGGCGGCCAGACGCCGCAGTTCCGGGGAGTCGTCGCTTTCCAGCAGCTTCAGCAGCGCCGTTTCTACGGCGCCATCATAGAACCGGCAGGCCCCGCCCAGCGCGGCCGCCCGGGCCGGCAGCGGCCGGGAACGCTCCTGCATGAGTGACAGGAACCCGTCACTACTGGTCTGGCGACGGGCCAGTTCATCGAGCACGCGCACGCGGAATTCAAAGTCGGTCGCCTCCAGCCCTTGCCACAACGCCGCGTCGGTCATCGTGGCGATCTTTGACCAGGCGTCGAGCGGGCCCGGCGGAATCGCAGGCGTTCCCGGAATGCCGTCCCAGGAAAGCCGATAGATGCGGCCGTGTTCGCCGTCGCCCCACAGCTTGCCGGCGCCGCCGGAATCGGTCCGCCAGTCGACAATATAAATGGCGCCATCGGGCCCCTGGATCGCCTGGCAGGGACGAAACAGGCCGTCATCGCTGGTCATGAGTGTGAACTGCCCCACCACGGCGAACGTGGCTCCCCGCCGCTCGATCTGGTACGCCCGGACCAGCTTGCGATACACATCGGGGTAGATCAGCACGCCGCGGAAAAAATCGGGAAAGGCGTCGCCCTGGTAAATCAGCAGGCCGGCCGGCGAGCCGCGTCCGGTTTTCAGCATCGACGGCGACTTGCCCGGCAGTTCGCCGAACACGGCGCCCCGTTCAAAATCGGTCCGACAGCAGACGGCGCCCTGCTTGAGTCGCCATCCAAAATCGTCCCCTTCCTGCACATGCATCAGCCGCACCCCCTGGAACTTGGAGCCGTCCTCCTGATCGTTGTCGACATGAAAGATGTTGAAGAGATCGTCCTGCACCACGTTGCGATACGGGTTGCGAAAGCCCCGCGCAAACTCGCTCACATGCGATCCGTCGGGTCGACAGCGAAAGATGGCGCCCGTGCGCAGGACCGTGGCCCGGGAGCCGTCGCTGCCTTCGGCCCGGTTATCGTCGTCGCCAGAGGTAATCATCATCCAGCCGTCGTGGGTGACCGTCACGCCGGACGCCTGGTGATGATGAAAGCCGCACAGCCCGCGGACGATCTCTTCCTGCACATCGTACTTGCCGCCGGGCTGGGACTGCTTGCGGCGGATCACATGACCGACCGAAGGCAGATAAGCCCAGCCATCGCGGACGAGCACGCTGGAGGGAATTTCCAGGTCGTCCATCACCACCTGGGCCGTATCGTACCGGCCGTCGCCGCTGGTATCGCGGAGCAGTTTCAGCTCGTCGGGCGTAGCTTTCGTCATTCGATTGACGGTGGCCGTAGAGCCGTCGGCGAACGTCACTTCGTAGGTGCTGTGCTTCGAGCTGTCGGCCGCGTTCCATTCCAGGACATACGGCTGGCCGTCGGCGGCGAATGTCATCCCGACCGGATCCACCACCACCGGCGCTTCGGCCACGATCTCGACTTTGATCCCGGCCGGCGTCTGCAGTCCTGCCAGACGCGGATCGCGCGATCCCTGGTCGATCATCGTCACCCAGGCAGGCGTCGGCCGCGCGGGAAATTCATTCTGCTGAAAGTCGTCTTCCTCGGCCCGCAGCACTCGGCAGGGCAGGGCGACGGCCAATACCGCCAAAACAATACAGAAACGCATGGGGGCAACTCAATCGTCAAAGGCAATGTCCGACAAATCACACGCTCGTCGTCGCAAGCGGCTGCAGCGTCCGGGAAAACATAAACAGGGCCCGCGGACCGCCAAGGCGATCCGCTCCCGGTCCAGTATCCGCGAAGCCTGGGGGGAAGTCCATCTACAGAAGACCGCACCCAGGAAATCAGGAATCGTGAATCAAAAAACCCCGGCGAGGAAACTTTTGATAGGATACCGACCGACCTGGAACGGAGACTGCCAGGGTAATCGCCGGGGAACAACCGGCCTGCCGCACGGCGCCCAGGAAGGGGAAGGCTCCCCGCCTTGAAGGAAACGGAACGCGCCGCACTATTTGCTTCTGCCCCGGCAGACTTTCTCTCACGCTTGCTGGTCAACGAATGCAGACGGACCTGGTCACTATTGGCGCTGCCTGTCTTGTCACGCTCTCCCTGCTGTACTGGGGCCGGGGAGCAAGTCGCCTGATGCGGGGCCAGCCGCTCCTGCCTTTTGAGCCGTCGGCTGCCGCCCCCTGGGGACTCATGGACCTGCTGTTCGCCATGCTGGCGATGCTCATCCTGCAGTCGCTGGCCCAGGCCGGCGTGCTGTGGAGCCTGGGGATTCCCCTCGAAACGAAGCCCAGCAATTACACCACCCAGACGTTGACATGGATGATCGGCGCAGGGGGAATCGCGAATCTGGCGGCGGTGGGGCTGGCCGCTTGTTGGATGTGGCTGCGGAGCGGGGCCCGTCTTTACGAGTTTGGGCTGTCGTCGAAAAAGCTGAGTTATGACCTGGCCATCGGCGCCGCCGGCTTTGCGATGCTGGCCGTTCCTGTTTACGGGATGCAAGCTATTCTGTCGCAATGGTTTACGCCGCACCACCCGCTCATTGATCGCCTGGAAGCAAACCCGACGGCGGAGCTGTTCTGGGCTAGCGGCCTGGCGGCCGTGATCGCCGCCCCGATTGCCGAGGAGTTCTTTTTTCGCCTGATCCTGCAGGGCTGGTTAGAGCGGGCGGCGACCGGCGTTTCCATCCAGGAGCTGATATTCGGGGGAAGAGTCGCCGACGTCACGTCGCCCGGCAAGGTCGCGCCCTCCAATGCGGAAGACACGCTCCAGCAACCCGCAGAGAAAACGCTGATTCCGCAGGAAGAGAACCCCTACGCTTCGCCGCAGCCCGCCGAGGACGGAGCGAGCAACCAGGATGAGGACCAGTTGGGCGTGCTACGGCCCATGTCGGCGGAGGAGGCGGCCGCCTGGCGTCCCCGGGGGGCTTACTGGCCCATTCTGACCAGTGCGTTTTTGTTCGCGGGGATGCACTGGGGGCACGGCCCGGCCCCGATTCCTCTTTTCTTTCTGGCAATCGGACTGGGATACTTGTACCAGCAAACGCACCGCATTGTGCCCTGCATTCTGGTGCATTTCCTGCTGAATGCCACGACTTTCTGCGTTCTGTTAAGTCAAACTCAATAAACAAATCACGGACAAAAGCCGTGCAGCGGGTGATGGGAGAAATAAATTTCTGCAGACCACTCTTGCACAAGGAACGCTGATTCCTATAATCCTACTTTCTCAAGCCAAGCGGCACATTTGCGGGTGTAGCTCAGTTGGCAGAGCACAACGTTGCCAACGTTGTTGTCGTGGGTTCGAATCCCATCACCCGCTCTTTTTGCATTAAGTTGCAATACGATTGATCTCCTTGGAACGTACCTCAAAACGGACTTGACCATAAAGCGGAATCAGGAAGCGGGACAGCAAACAGGACCGAAAGTAAGAATTCCCAAACGCCTTGCAGGCGTTTTGCCATTTTTTATCGGTTTTTTTGGCTGAGATTGCTGGCGACCGTTGGTTCTTCGCTTGTTGTGCAAGGGGTCGCGCAGGAGCCTCTCTCAAGCTCAAGGCGAGCTGGGAAAACGGATTGTAATTTTCCCTGAGGGCGATCCGGCATTCGCCCTTCTCGCCGGCGCGAAGCACTGCGGTTCTTTGAACCGATTCTTTCTGGGCCCGCTACCCTGTAACGTTTGATCTGGTATTGGCTCCTCGCCTGATTGGTCCTGTATTTGCAGGAATTCTGTAAGCGGCCGGAGCCGCTCTTGATATTTGTAAGGCCTTTGCCATTCATCCTTCTGGAAGGAATACGGCGCCATGACTCCTCCTGATGATGCCTCTGAAGATCGACCTGAAGACGCCGTCGCCATTGAAAGCGCCCCCCAGGACGCTGACGGCGAAGAGAAAACAAAAGAACCGCTGACTCTGACGCTCAAAGTGGAAGAGCCCAGCGTGTGCGAACGCCGCGTGGTGGTCACCATCCCGCGCGCTGATATCGATCGCTACCTGGACCGTGCCTTCGATGAAGTCATGCCCAAGGCGCAGGTTCGCGGTTTCCGCATCGGCAAGGCGCCGGTCGGCCTGGTTCGTAAACAGTTCAAAGAAGATGTCAGCGAACGGGTCAAAAGCGAACTGCTGATGGACAGCATGACCCAGATCAGCGACGACCTGAAGTTTTCGGCGATCAGCGAACCAGACTTCGACTTTGAAGCGATCGACATCCCCGATTCGGGCGATATGACCTTCGAATTCACTATCGAAGTTCGCCCCGAATTTGAACTGCCCGAATACAAGGGCATCCAGCTCAGCAAGCCGACCCGCGATTTCACCGAAGCTGACGTCGATCAGCATCTGAAATCGGTGCTGTCCCGCTTCGCCACCCTGGCCAGCAAAGACGGCCCGGTCGCCGAAGGCGACTTTGTCACCTGCAACGTCAAGTTCCGGCACGAAGGCAAGCTCGTTTCCGAGATCGAAGACGAATCGATCTGCGTGCGGCCTAAACTGAGCTTCCCCGACGGCGAAATCGACAACTTCGGCGAAGTGATGCAGGGCGCCGTAAAGGGCGACAAACGCACCGCCGAAGTCGAAGTCGGCGCCGACGCCGCCAATGAGTCGCTCCGCGGCAAAAAGGTCGAAGCCGAGATCGAAGTGCTTGAGGTGGAAACCTCGACCCTGCCCGAACTCGACAGCGAATTCCTGGACAAAATCGGCGGCTTTGAAGATGAGAAGGCCCTCCGCGAAGTGCTTCGCGGCGAAATGGAACGCCAGCTCACCTACCACCAGAACCGCGAACTGCGCGACCAGATCAGCAAACTGCTGACCGAATCGGCCGACTGGACCCTGCCGCCCGAACTGCTCAAACGGCAGGCCGCCCGCGAAATGGAACGGGCCCTGATCGAACTGCAGTCCAGCGGTTTCGATGAAGGCGATGTGCAGCGGCACATGAACGAGATCCAGCGGAACATCATGGACTCGACCCGTCGGGCCTTGAAAGAGCACTTCATTCTGGAACGGATCGCCGAAGAAGAAACCATTGATGCGACCGAAGCGGATTTCAATCTGCAGATCGAACTGCTGGCCCGCCAGCAAAACGAATCTCCCCGCAGCGTGCGAGCCAAACTTGAGAAACGCGGCGGCTTTGATACCCTGCGGAACCATATCGTCGAAGGCAAAGTGCTGGCGATGATCCAGGAGCAGGCGAAATTTACGGAAACGGCCTACGAACCGCGACCGACCAATACGGAATCGATTCCGCACGCCATTGCCGGCCGCGCCAGTAACGAGGCCATTCCGGCAGCCAAATACGACGATAGCAGCCGTGAAGGGGCCAACGAGCTGAAGTAAGCTCGCGCCCGGCAGTCACCACCACCGGGCTCCCCCCTGCGGGAGCTCGGAGATTTCTCTCCAGCGGCAGTTGCCTCACCCATGGACCCGGCAACAATTCACTGGCGGTCATTCGCCAGATACCCAACGCCGGGTAAATGTCCGGTAAATACCAACTGGTAAACACCGGTCTGGCGCCAACACCCCCGGGATCTCTGACTCCCGGGCGTCGCCTGCCCGGCACAGTCACGAAGGGGGCGCCTTCGCCCAGGCTCGCCATTTTGCATATGAAGGATTCCATAGCTATGACGCATTTTAACTCCGCGCCTCTGTCGAATTCCTATTCGCAACAGTCGGTTCAGCGGCAACGGCAACTCACCCTGGGCGACTTGCTGCTGGAAAACCGGATTGTGTTCCTGCAGGGGGAAATCCACACCGGCAACGCCAACGAACTGGTGATGAAACTGCTCTATCTGCAGAGCGAAAATCGTCGCAAGGACATCCACTTTTACATCAATTCGCCCGGCGGCGATGTGGTCGCCACGCTGGCGATTTACGACACCATGCAGATCCTCACCTGCCCGGTCGCCACTTACTGCGTCGGCCAGGCAGCCAGCGGAGCCGCCGTACTGCTGGCAGGCGGCGCCGAAGGGAAACGCTTCGCCTTGCCCCATGCTCGCATCATGATGCATCAGCCCTTCGGCGGTGTGAGCGGCCAGATCAGCGATATTGAAATCCAGGCGAACGAAATTCTTCGCAACCGGGAAATGCTGAATGAGATCCTTTCCGGCCACACCAAACAGTCGATCGAGCGGATCGAAAAAGATACGGCCCGCGACTTCTTCCTGGGAGCCGAGGAAGCCAAAACTTACGGACTGGTCGATGAAATCCTGACTCGCCCGCCGATGGAAGTCGAAGAGGACGATTAACCAGGAGCGATTCCCGGCCGGATCGCCAGAACCCGTCCGGCTCCTGTTTCCCTCGCCGACCGCGACCCGCATCAGCCCATCCCGGATAGCCATAACAGGCCGTATCAACGGCTCAAGGAGCGAACATGCCTTTGATTCCCTATGTTGTCGAAAAAGACGGACGCGAAGAACGTTCCTATGACATTTACAGCCGCCTGCTGAAAGATCGCATCATCTTTCTGGGGTCCGGCGTCAACGACGAAGTCGCCAACGTGATCGTCGCCCAGATGCTGTTCCTGCAGTCCGATGATCCCAAAGCCGACATCCATTTGTATGTCAATTCGCCCGGCGGCAGCGTGACGGCCGGCATGGCGATCTACGACACCATGCAGTTCATCACCTGCGATGTGGCCACCTACTGCATCGGCCAGGCCGCCTCCATGGGAGCCGTGCTGCTGACCGCCGGCGCCGAAGGGAAGCGTTTTGCGCTGCCCAACGCCCGCATCATGATCCATCAGCCGCTGGCCGGCATGCAGGGCGTCGCTTCCGACATTCTGATTCACGCCAACGAGTTCAAAAAAGTGAAACGCCGCTTGAATGAGATTCTCATCAAGCACACGGGCCACACCCTCGACAAGATCGAACAGGACACGGACCGCGACTGCTTCATGGACGCCGTCGAAGCCCAGGAATATCGCCTGATCGACAAAGTCATCGAGCACATGAACCCCAAAGGGTAAGGTCGTCGCAGACCGGTAACGCTTCGCCCTGTTCGCAGCTGCTTGTTAGCGATCAGGGCGTCCTGCTGGTTCCGGGGCCGCTGCCACTATGCATCCTCGCAGGAAACGCACATGTTTCTGGGCATCGAGATCGGCGGCACCAAGTTACAACTCGGCGTGGGGCAGGGCGATGGCTCGCCCCCGCAGGCGGTTATCCGCCGCCAGGTCGGCCCTCAGTTTGGCGCCGCTGGCATTCTTCACCAGATCGATTCGGCCGCTGCCGAACTGCTGGCCCAGCACCCTTGCCAGGCCATCGGCATTGGCTTTGGCGGGCCCGTCGATCGCCCCCAGGGCCGCGTCTTCAAAAGCCATCAAATCGCCGGCTGGGACCAGTTCGAACTGGCCGCCTGGGGTCGCCAGGTATTCCAGCTGCCGACCGTCATCGCCAACGATTGCGACGCGGCCGCCCTCGCAGAAGCCCGTTTTGGGGCCGGTCGCTCCCACCGGTCCGTGTTCTACGTAACCGTGGGGACGGGCGTCGGCGGCGGGTTTGTCGTCGATGGGCAACTCTTTGGGCAGGATCGTCCCGCCATCGCCGAGATCGGCCATCTTCGTCCGGGACTGCAGGCGGATCGCACCGATCAAACGGTCGAATCCATCGCCAGCGGCTGGGGGATCGTGGCCGAAACGCACGCCCGCCTGGCCGGCGAGGTTTCGCCCGCCTTTGAGATGCTGCACCGCACTTCCGGGCCCGACGATCCCACTGCCCTGCGGCGCCGGTTTGCCGAAGCGATCGATGCCAACCAGGAATACACCGACGACCTGCTGCTGCGGTGCCAGAACGACCCGGAGAAGTTGACCGCCAAGACGATCGCGGCCGCAGCCGCTGACGGCAATGAGATTGCCCGGGAAGTGATCGACCATGCCTGCCGGGCGCTGGGCTGGGGCATCGCCCAAGTGACGACCCTGCTGTCGCCAGATATGGTGGTGATTGGCGGCGGCGTTTCGCTGATCGGGGAAACGCTGTTCTTCTCAACCGTCCGCCACTATGCCCAGCTGTACGGTTTTCCGCCCCTGGCCGGCACGTGTGCGATTGAACCGGCATCGCTGGGCGAGCTGACCGTGGTGCATGGCGCCCTCGCCCTGGCGGCGGAATCCGTATAACGGTTTCTTCGCCGCGTTAGGGGTCGCCAACGGTTAGGGGTTGGCAACGGCTAGGGGTCGATAACGTTCGCTGATTGCCTGGAGCCAGAGCGATTACTCGATCGCGACGCTGCGGCCTTTGAACTGTCCCAGCAGATTAAATCCGCCCTGCTGGGCCTGCCCGACCGCGGCCGCCTGGTTATTCCAGTTGAAGGTGTAGGCCGCGATATGGCCTGAATTTGCTTCGGCCACATAGATGACGCAGTTGGCGGGACGAACGCCGCCTCCGCCGCGGTTGAACTGGGCTCCGCCGGTCACCATTACAAATCGCGGCTCCTTGGCGACGCCGGCGCCCAGGCCAAGATCGTTAAGTACATTGTGTTTGAAATGTCCGCCCGGCAGACCCGTGCGCGCGTAAAAGACAATCCCGTTCAGTTCGCCAGTTAGACCATCGAGCGTGAACAGCCCTTCAATGTCCCCGTCAACCGGGCCGGTAGCGATGCAAAACTGAGTCTGGGCCGCCGCGCCCGAGGCCCGCAGGATCTGTTCCGGAATCACAAAACCTTGCGGCTGCTCCACGTTGCTGGCCAGCCAGCGACTTCCTCCCAGGGTCGCCACCGCTCCCAGTAAAACGCCGCAACACGCCATGATCCAGGGGTTTTTCATTTGAAGCTTCATTACACCGCGTCCGGAAAGAAAGGCTGATAAGAGATGTCGCCGGACGCACCCACGCCCGTGCCCAACCCACTTATTGTAAATCGGACGTCATTTTCCGGCAAGCGCGACACCAGCGGCTCTCCCAAGTGCTGCGTCAATCTTCAATCTTCGAGTGAGCGATTTGGGCCGTGCTGCTGTGCTGCCAAGAAAACCGTGGGCTAGCGCCCGGCGGCTGATTGAGAGAAACCTGATTTTAGGGTTTGACGCACCACCAGGCCCCGCAGGCAGCGATGATTTCTTCGGTTGGTCCGCTCCGCTGGCCGGGTATACTAGTGGTGCGTCAAGTTTCAATTTTAGGTTTGGCCATTTTCGCGCGAGCCGCTGTTCCTTTTAGTTAACCGTGGCTATCGCCAAAACGGCTAATTGGAAGAACCCGAACTCTTTGCCTTGACGCAGCACTAGAGCAGACACCATTCCCTGTCTTTCCTGCCATCTGCCGCAGGCGGCCGCCGAAGGGGGCGCCCCTTGATGATCATGCGAACACACCTGTGCAGCCTGCTTCTGCTTCTGACTGCTTTCGCCCCCGCCTGGACTGCAGAACCAGCAGCGAGCTGGCAGCCGGTCCTGATTGAACTGCGCGACGGCGCGCAACAGCGCGGCAGCCAGTTGAAAGGTCTCTTCGACGGCGCCCTTGCGCCCCAGTTCGACGGCCAGCCGCTGGATCGAACGACCCTGCGCCGGATGCGGAATCTGTCCGCTTCCATGCGGCCCAGCGGCCCGGCGATTGAACTGGCCAATGGCGACTTTCTGCCTTGCGAAGTGCTGCAGTACCTTGCGGCCGACGATCAGCCGGCCGCGCTGCGGGTGCTGCCAACATTCAGCCAGGGCCTGACCGATTCAGTGCTGCTGGTGCGGCTGGACTGGATCCGTCGCATTGTCGACCAGCCCCGACCGCCCAGCGAAGGGTCTTCCCACCTGCTGCTCAAAGACGGCCGCAAGCTGGCGTATCGCTCCTTCCACTGGATGGCGACCGGCGTCCGCGTGCTGACCGAAGGCGCCGGCGGCGAGGTGATCGAAGTTCCCTTTTCGCAAATCGCCGAACTGGAACTGGGCGACCTGCGCATCGAAACAGTCCTGCACGACAGTCGCCGCGCCCTGGCCGTCGGCGATCCGGCCGTCGCCCGCCTGACCACCACCGACGGCGCCCGGCTGACGTTCCCTTCGCAGCAGATGGAAAGAGTGGCGATCGAGCCGCCGGGACGCCGGGTGGAGATCTACTTCCGCTCCGCGATCCAGCCCTCCTGGTCGCTGAATCCTTTGTACCTGGATCCCGAGGTCGTGGCGGCCTGTTCGTTCCATGCCCCCACGGAGATCCCCCTGTCGGTCCTGCCCGCCAGCGATGTGCGGCAACGCCTGGGTCTGCGGGCCTGGGACTGGCAGCGTGATCGGAATGTGACAGGCGGCCTGCTGGCCAGCGGTCGGGCCTCAAGCGAACTGGGCCTGGGAATGCACTCGCATACCGAGGTCGATTTTCTCTTGCCGCCTGGCGCCCGCTCGCTGCAGTGCCGCGTCGGCATTGACCGCATCGCCGAGGCCGCCGGCTGCGCCGAGTGCGAAGTGCTCAGCGGCAGCGAACCGCGATCCTTGTGGAAAAGCGGCTTTCTCCAGGGCGGTCAACAACCCGCCGAGACCGGTCCGCTGCCGGTCGAAGGGGAAACGCTCGTCACGCTGCGCACCGGTTTTGGCCACGACAATCGTCCCGAAGGCGCCGCTCCGCTGGATCTGGGCGATCACGTCGACTGGATCGATCCGATCGTCGTCGTGCAGCTGGAAATGACGCCTGCCGAACGACTGGCTCTGGCGGCGCCCGAACTGGCCGGCTGGTTACTGGCGCCCGAGGACGCGGACCGAGTGCAGGCCCGGCAGACCTGGGACGCCAAATCCGAACGCTGGCTGACCAGGCTGCAGATCGATCATGGCGACGATTCCCTGCCGGTGCGTTTCACCCGTCGCCTGCAGGTCGGGCTGGCGAACGCGTTCTTCCGCGTGCAGGCCAGGCGACTGGATTCCCCCAACTGGCACATGATCCGTCTGGACGTCGACGGGCAGAGGCAAACCACGACGATGAACGGCGATCTGGAAACCGACGCCGTGGCGATGGTGCATCGAAAAATGACGGCCGTGATGGATGAACGCGTCTGGCTGTTAAGCGAATACGCCGGCAAGGAGGTCGAAGCGACGCTGATCTTTGAGCCGAAGAAGCCCGGCCCGGCGACCGTGATCATCGCCGAGGCCGCGTTCGTGCCGCTGGTCGCCCACCTGCCGCCCAGCGAAAAACCGATCACCCCGGACGTCCCTCTGACTTCGCTCAAACCGCAAGCGATGAAGATTAGCGAGGATCTGCCGCGCCACTTCCTGCATTACCTGGGGCTGGATCGGCCCATCGCTCTCAAAGCGGGCCAGATGACTGACGGCTCGCCTTTGAAGATTCGTGGCTTCGCGTTCGACACGGGCATCGGCCTGCCGAACGGACTTGAGCTAACGTACGAGTTGGACCCGAAGTGGCGTCGCTTTGTGGCGATCGGCGGCCTGGCTTATGGCTGGAACGAGATCGGCTATGAGATCCTGCTCGACGGAGAACCGCACTGGCGGAGCACCGACCCGACGCATTTCGGCCGGAACACCCCCTGCACCCAGCTGATCGCTCCGATTCCGCCGGGACATAAGACGATGACCGTCCGCCTGTACGGCGGCAAAAGCAGCGGCGGCCTGGCCCACGCCGGTTTCATGCGGGAGTAAGCCAGCAGAGCGTTTCCTGTCGGAAATCGCCGGTTAGCCGCGTCCGATCGAGTACGCGAACGGAATAACCGCCAGATACGGATTCGTCGTTTTGAGTAAGTGCAGACGTCGGACAGTCGACTTTCACTCCGTGAAAGATCGCGTTCTTTTGCGGAGCAAAAGACGACTTTCTGCGCCGGATTTTTCCTAGACGACAGAACCGAAATCGCCAGGTAATCTCCTTCACGATCCTAAGGCGCCCGGTCCGCGGCAGGCGTTTCACGCTGAGACGCCTGCTGCAGTTGCTGGCCCCGTTTGCGCCACCAGTCGACGACAAAGGTATCGATCAGCAGCTGGCTCACGTGATAGACGACCATCGGCAAAATGGTGATGCCCGTTTGCACGCCGACCATTAGCCCCACCATCAGCGTTTTCTGGCTGCCGGCGACGGCGACCGCAATCTGGGCGTCCCGCGGCATGCCCGCCAGCCGGGCCAGCAGATAGCCGACGAATAGCATCGTCACATGCACCACCTGCACGGCGACGACCATCATCAGCACCTGCTGCAGGCCAAAGTCGCTCGCGTCGGACTTCAGCCGCACTCCAATGTTAATGGCCCCGATCAGCACCATGGTCAACAGGCCGCACTGGGCCGCAACACTCAAAGGCGTTTTGTTCCGTGTGGCGGCCGCCGCCAGCGGACGATAAATCCGCAGCAACTGGGCCACGGTAATTGGCAACACGACCAGCAGCCCTAACTTCTGCATCAGTTCCAGGGCGTCGATATTAGCTGCTTCCCCGGTCAGGCTCTTGACCCAGAACGGCGTGACCAGAAAGCAGGCGGAGTTGGTCAACATGGTGATCAGGATCGCCACGGAGTCGTTCCCTTCCGCCTTGCGCGTCCAGACCACGGCCGAAGCCAGCGTGCAGGGAGCGGACGCCGCCACGATCAGCCCGGCCGCCATCACGCTATCCAGCCCCCAGGAGATCACCCAGGCGAACAGCGGCAGCAGGACAAAGTTCACGGCGATGCCCAGCAACGGGGCCGAAGGCCGCCGCATGGCCAGCCACATGGCGCTGGCTTCGAGAGGCAACGCCATGCAGAACAGCACACAGAACACAACCAGATTACGAAACCAGCCGGCAGCCAGCAGCGGCTCCAGCCGGGCCGACTGCGTTACCCCCAGGGCCAGCACGCAGGCGAGGCCGATCAGGAACCAGCGCTGGATCAAAAAATCAACGCCGCGGGACCAGATCGCGGGGCGAAGGGCAGGTTCGTCAGACGGGGATTCCACGGCAGCTCCAGCAGGCAGACTCAAAGGCCGGCGCCAGACCGGCTTGTCGTGCCGAGTTTAGCCGCCTAACATGATTCGAACAATCGTCCCCTTTTCCCTGCACTCCCGGCTCGACCCTATGAGGGCGCCCAGTCAACTGCGTTCCGGCGAATTCGGCTTCAACATGACGCCGATGATCGATGTCGTATTCTTGCTCATCATCTTCTTCCTGGTCTCCAGCCATCTGGCCAAAAGAGAAGCCCAGCTGCAGCTGCCCCTGCCGGAAGCGTCCGCGGGCGAGCAACCGGTCGACGACGACGCGGCCCGGCTGACGATCAACGTGCTGGAAGACGGCGGCGTCATGATCGCCGGTCGCGTGGTCACGCCAACCGAACTGCCGGAGCGTCTAGGCGAACGGCTCCTCAAAAGCGGCCCCGATCTGGAGGTCCGCATCCGCAGCGACCGCCACACGCCCTACCGCGAGGTGCAAAAGGTGATGCTGGCCTGCGCCCAGAGCAAGCTGTGGAATGTCAAATTCGCCGTGATCAAAAAAGGTACAGGCCGCTAATGCGCAGGCGCAGCATCTTCCAACGGCGGCCTGAGCTGCACATTGAAATGACGCCGATGATCGACGTCGTTTTTCTGCTGCTGATCTTCTTCGTGTACGCGGCCTCCGACGCCATCACCGAGCTGGTGATGCCCAGCCAGATGTCGGCCGCCCAGGGCACGGCCGCCGCCGATCCGAATGAACCGCCTCCGCCGGAAGAGGACTTCCCCGAGATCGTCGTCCGCATCACGGCCCAGGGAACCGCAGTCGCCTGGCAGGTCAACGGGGAAACGGTCCCCACGCTGGCCGCCATGCGGGAGATATTGCTGCCGATCGCCCGCCAGAAACGGGACGCCCCGGTGATCGTGCATCCGGATCCCGAAGTGGAGTTCGGCGACGTCATCGACATTTACGATCTGGCCAAGATCGTCGGCTTTGAGAAAATCTCCTTCGCCGCGGCCGGCTAGGGCAGGGCGGAAGTCGGGGGATCGCAACGTCCGGCAGACGCGTTTCTCAACAGGGTTTTTCGCCAATGACGAACTGGAAATGCGCGACTTGCCAATCCGAGATGGAATCCGGTTTTGAAGTCTGCTGGAGCTGCGGGACGACCGTTGACGGCGCGCCCGATCCTGATTTTGTGCGTGAAGTGGATGTGGAGGATCGCCCCGAGGATTGGGTGCAACCGATCCATTGCGAGTCGTGCGGCTATCGGGGAAAGGCCCTGATGGCGCACCCCGGCTACCAATGGTGGACAATCCCGGCAGCCATCCTGCTGGCCTGCACGGGCATCGGTTTTATCTTTTGGATCGTGGCGTTTGCTATCCTGGTAAACCGCACGTATGTGACCTGCCCAGAGTGCGGCTCGCGAGATCGCCTGATCAATCTCGAAGGAACCTCCACGGAGTTCCCTCCCGAGTCAGAGCAGCTCTGGAAAGAAAAACAGGAGCAAGACCTGGCGGCCTTCAAGAGAAACAAGCTCATCGCCATGGCGATCGCGACTACGGTTATCTGCTTCCTGGTGGGAATCGCTATCGCGAACTGGAATCGACCTTAAGCGGGTGCAGCAAACGCACCAAGGGGAGCCAATGCTCGGCGCAATCATCATCAGTGCGGCCATCCTGGGCGCCATCGTCATGACGATCGAGGACGGGGACTTTCCAGGCTGGATTCCCCTGACCCTCTGTTGTCTGGCGGCATCGCTCCCCGCGGTGCTGATCAATTACTACTTGCCTCCGGGCTGGTTTATCCTCGGTCTGGCAGTCGGAGCGGTCACGGGCGGATGCGCCCTTTCCGCCCTTCTGGGGATGAGCGTCAAACGCGCCTGCATGGCCGCCGCCATCTACCTCGCCGCGAAGGTTTGTCTGGCCCTCCTGATCCTACTGTTCCACTTATTCATGACTCGTTGAGTTGGTCCGTCGGCGAACCTTCAGAACCAAGGGGGCAGGCAGGATGCGGCATGTCCGGCTGGTGGGAGAAACTTGACCGGGCGTATCGGATTCCTTAGACATCGTCTACTGGAATTCTAAGGGTAGACCACGGGCAGTGCGATTGGCGTTTCCTGCTGAACCCACTTGAATAACTCCTTCGCCAGGCGGGTTACGAGGGGTTTTTCCTGAACCCTGCTGGGTACGGTCGCTGAAAGACTGCGTCGGAAATAACCTGGGCGATTGAGTAAGATGCGGGCGAATTTCGACGCCGCAAAGAGTGACCGTTAGAATCCAAACGGACACCGCATGGGGAAATGCTAAATGAAAGGCAAGCAGTGGACCATCGACCTGGACGGGAGCAGTGTCACCGTGAAGCTGCAGCACTCTGTTTATGGTCTGAAAACCAAATTGTGGTTGAATGAACAGTTGATCCTTGAACATGGTGATATGAACACCGTCACTTACTCGGCGGACTTCCCTGTTCACATCAATGAACACGAGCTCGTCGTACACATTCGCTACGGAATGTTCGGCGCGAAGTATCACCTGAGCATCGACGGCAAGCCTGCACCTGGGGAGACGCTTCCCGGGACGACAGTCGGCCAGGATAAACGCACCGCGGGATTCCACGCCGCACTGATCACGCTCTTCCTGGTCGTACCCGTCATGCTGTACTTTGGCGATCACCCTTTTGTTTTTGGAATCCGGATGAAATATATGGGCTACCTTTGTGCCGCACTGGCCATTTACGGGCTGTTGCAGCTCTACTTCACTCGCCCGGAAGGCGAAGAGACGACGCCGTTCTAAGCCATCGACAAACCAGGAAACCTCCCAGCCAACAAACGCTCAGGCAACTGCGATGCACGATCAACAAACACCGCCGCCGTTCCCGCAAGTCTGGATTGGAACCGATCTGGGCGACTATCGCACCTGCACCGGCACCTACCAAGGATACGACCTTTCCACCGTGCCGCCGCTGCCGGAAGACCGTTTCGACGGCTCCTTCGCGTGGCTGCTGAGCCAGCCTTCGCCATTCACTTTTGACAAGCGTTTCGGCGAGTTCTGGACGAACTACGACTCACTGGAAAAACGGAAAACGGATGCTCCCCAGAGTAAGGCGGCGCTTCTTCAGGAGTCGTCAAGACTGGGCGTCGAGATCCCCGCGGCGTTCTTTCTGTTTTTGGATAACCTGGAGCTCGTCACGCGGATTCGATCCTGCACAGACTGTTACTTCGAGTATGCGCAAACCCTGCTACCGCACCCGGAGCCTCCAGGCGGTCACTTTGTCCACTTCTATTCCGATTCGCAATATTGCTGCTTGTGGTATCTGTACATTGATCCGCAGCAGCGTTGCTATGTTGTCGCTAGCGATGATCTGACAGAACCGGTCGACGAGAACTCCGACCAAGAAACCTGGCGGAAGCATTATGGCGGGCCGGCCCTGCTCTGCGCCTGGTCGTTTGAGTCGTTTGTCTATCGCCTGTGGATCGAGAACGAAATCTGGTATCGGTTGAACCTCAAAGACCAGCCGCCGCTGCTGGAAGAAATGCGCGACTACCTGGCGTTTTACGCGTCCGATGCGTAAGCAGCTGAAAGTCGCCTCCTGTCTTATCTATTCCGTTACGTTACTCTTCAACCATCGATCGGAACTATCATGGCCGTCAATCCGCAACAGGAACTTGTCTGGCAGGGCCGTCTTCACCTGGGCGATGAACCTGGCGTCTTCGGAGATGCGGCGTACAGTGGACTCACGGCGGAATTGCCGTTCACGGTCCAGCGTCTCGACCCCAACGTCACCGATCCGACGACGTTCAAATTGATTCTGGAAACCGAGGATCTGCAGACTTTTTCCGGATACCCGGGTCACGCCCTGACCGTGACAATCTACGAAGAAGATGCAAGCAATCCGTTCCACTTTCTGGAGCGGAATCTGGCGAGCGAGCGATTCCTGGGCGCCGACAACAATCGGAAAGAAATCACGTTAAATGTCGGGGCAGTCACCGGTCCGTTCCGTTTGTCGGTGCGTCTGCGCTGTGATACGGAAGTCGGCCCAGGACTGTACGATGACTTTGTCTGGCGGCGACTGTCGCTCCTGGCAGAGAACTTCGAGTTCTTTGCTTCCCTGGGTTTTACCAGTTGAACGACGCCCGTCCCTGGCATACAGGTGAGAACCGGCTGGCGCCATCTGCACAGCCAGCCGCCGCGGGACCGTCGCCACTCCTCTCCGCCGGGCAGGAACGCCCGGCGGTTGCCGTTCTGCACGCTCTTCCAATCCCGCCGCTTATTCGTGCGGTTCCGTCATCGACCAGGGGTCCAGCGCTTCGGTCAACGTGGCGTCGGGCAGGACGCCTTCTTCGCGGCACAGCTCGCGGATCGTTTTGCCGGACTCGAACGCCTGCTTGGCCAGCTTGGACGCTTTGTCGTAGCCGATGTGGGGATTCAGGCTCGTTACCATCGACAGGCTTTGCTCGACGGCCTTTTCGCACACTTCCTGGTTGACTTCCATTTCCTCGACGCAGAATTCGACGAACGCCTCGCAGGAGGCCGCCATCAGCTCGATGCTTTCCAGCGTCGTCTGTCCCATCACAGGCATCATAATGTTCAGCTGGAACTGGCCGCCGGAGGCGCCGCTGATGGTGATGACCTGGTCGTTCCCCATCACCCGGGCGGCGACCTGCATCATGCTTTCCGACATGACCGGGTTCACTTTGCCCGGCATGATCGAACTGCCGGGCTGGCGGCTGGGCAGCTGCACTTCAAAGAAACCGCAGCGCGGCCCGGAGCCGAGCCAGCGAATGTTGTTCGCCACGTTGAACAGCGTAGAGGCGATCGTCCGCAGAGCGCCATGGCAGGCGACCAGCCCGTCGCGCTGGGCGTTCCCCTCGAAGTGGTTGACCGCTTCAATAAACTTCAGGCCCGTCTCTTCCGCCAGCACCTCGCTGACGCGATGGCCGAATTCCGGGTGCGTATTGATGCCGGTGCCCACGGCCGTGCCGCCGACGGGCAGCTCCAGCACGGCGTCGATCGCCTGTTCGGCCCGTTGCATCGACAGCTCCAACTGTCGGGCGAAACCGCCGATCTCTTGTCCCAGCCGCAACGGGGTGGCGTCCATCAGGTGCGTGCGGCCGATCTTGATGATTTTGTCCCAGTCGGACGCTTTCTTTGCCAGAGCTTTCTGGAAACGATCCAGGGCCGGCAACAGCCGATTCTTGATCTCCACGCCAACCGCGACATGGATCGCGGTCGGGAACGTGTCGTTGGTGCTCTGCCCCATGTTGACGTGGTCGTTGGGGTGAATCGTTTTGGTCGCCGCAAAACGATCGCCGCCGTCGATCTCGATCGCCCGGTTGGAGATGACCTCGTTCACATTCATATTGCTGGACGTGCCAGACCCGGTCTGGAAAACATCGATCGGAAACTCGTCGTCGTAATTGCCCGCATGGACTTCGCGACAGGCGGACAGCAGCGATTCCACCTGCTTGTCGGACAGCGGATTCTTGCCGGAACCGGTCAGTTTCCCCAGGTCGCGATTGGCGATCGCCGCAGCGTACTTGACCAGTCCCATCGCGTGAATCAGCGGTTTGGGGAGCGGCCAGCCAGAAATGGGGAAATTCTCTTTGGCTCGCTGGGTCTGGGCGCCGTAATAGGCCTGGGCCGGCACCTGAATATCGCCCATCGAATCGGATTCAACCCGAGTGTCGCTCATGTAACTGCACGCTCAAGAAGGAGGAAGTTCACGCCGCTGATCGGCTGCTGCGCATGATACCCGACGCCTTCGATCGCTCCAAGTCGGCGCTCGGCCGGACCGCTGGCACGAACAGGCCGACTCCGGCCCTTCCCAGAACGCAGAGGTAGGGCGAGCTTGCATGCGGTGTGGCTCACTCCTTCAAAGAACTATCGTCAAAAACACCACGTAACACAGGATCGCCCAGACCGCTGCAGCCAGATGGTATTTCGCGGCCGGATCCTGCCAGGAGGGATCTCGATTCGTCATGCAGTTCAAGGCGTAGAAAAACTGGGCCATGGCGACCATCCATCCGACACACGCGTAGAGAAACCCCAGGCACACTCCGATCACCCACAGCACAACAGGCCAACTGCCCGGAGTGCCGATCGTGGGCATCAGGGGCATCACCAGCAACGGCAATAAGAAATTAACGAACGCCAGCGTCAGTGCCAGTGGATTCCCAAACAGCCACAGAAACCGCAGCGCGCCGTGATGAATGCGAAACGTCCGTGCCGCACTAACGGGCGTTCTGGGCGGCTGGTACGGATTGAAATCGGTCGGAGACGGCATCGCGACAGGGCGGGGCAAAGGTGATTTGCGGCAGCGGCGACTGCTTCTCCGCAAACGGGAATCGAAAACCGTTCCCCAATTGCAGCGGCCGTTATTCTATCCCCCGGCGACCTGACTTGCTTCCCTCCGCTGCAGGCGGCACAATAGCCCGCTGATGGGATGCATGTTCGAAGCCCTTAGAGGTTGACCCGATGCTGATTTTTGACGGCCATCTTGATTTGTCGATGAATGCCCTGGAATGGAATCGTGACCTGCGGCGCCCGCTGGAAGAGATCCGCTCCCGCGAATCCCACATGACCGATCGCGCCGGCCGAGGGCAGGGGGTCGTTAGTTTTCCTGAAATGCGCCGCGGCGGCATCGGCCTGTGCATCGCCACGCAGATCGGCCATTCCGTTTCCAAGGACAGCCCCAAGCCCGGCTGGAGCAGCCCGGAAATCGCCTGGTCCATGACCCAGGGACAGCTGGCTTATTATCGAGCGATGGAAGAAGTCGGCGAGATGGTTCAAATCTCCGACCGGGAAAGCCTGCAGGCGCACGTCAAACTGTGGCAGGACACGCCCGAGGAAGAGCAGGAGAAACTGGCCATCGGCTATGTGCTGAGCCTGGAAGGGGCCGACTCGATACTGACGCTCGACTATCTGCATCGAGCCTATCGCTACGGTTTAAGAGCGGTGGGACCCGCGCACTACGGTCCGGGACGTTACGCTCCCGGCACCGGCGAAACGGGCGGACTGGAGCCGGACGGCCGCAAGCTGCTGGCCGAAATGCAATCGCTCGGCATGATTCTGGACGCCACGCACTTGACCGACAAAGGTCTGGCCGAGGCGCTCGATATTTTTGACGGTCCCGTCTGGGCCAGCCACAGCAACGCCCGAGCGCTGGTGCAACACCAGCGGCAGTGGGGCGACGAGCATATCAAAGAGCTGGCCGCCCGCGGCGCCGTGCTGGGGGCTGCGTTCGACGCCTGGATGCTGATTCCCAACTGGAAACGGTTCGTCACCAAACCGGAAGAAACCAACTGCCGGCTGGCGACGGTCGTCGACCATATTGATTACATCTGCCAGTTGCTGGGCAGCACGGCGCACTCGGCGATCGGCTCTGATCTCGACGGCGGTTACGGCCGCGAGCAGTGCCCGCGAGACCTGTACACCATTTCCGACCTGTCCCGAATTGCCGAACTGCTGGCTGAGCGTGGCTACAGCGAAGCCGACATCGCCGGTATCATGCACGGCAACTGGATCCGATTCCTCGAGAACGCATGGGCCTGAGACTATGAAGCTCGCCAAGATCCGCCTCGCCACCGGCGAAATTAAAGTCGCCTGGTGGAAAGACGAGCAATTCCAATTGCTGGTAACTAACAGCCGCTTTCACGCCCTGTCCGACATTCTCGAGGCCGAGGACCCGCTGGAAACGGCCATGTCGCTGGTCGATACCGACAGCGAACCGCTGCCGCTGGAGAACGTCGAGATCCTGGCGCCCATTGATCGCCAGGAAGTCTGGGCCGCCGGCGTCACGTACACCCGCAGCAAAACGGCCCGCATGGAAGAATCGGAAGCGGCCGCTTCGTGCTACGACCGGGTCTACACATCGCCCCGGCCCGAGTTGTTCATGAAGGCCACGCCGCACCGTGTTTCCGGTCCCGGCCAGCCGCTCCGCATCCGCACCGACTCGGAGTGGAACGTGCCGGAGCCGGAACTGGCGCTGGTGATCAATTCTCGTAAAGAGCTGGTCGGCTACACGATCGGCAACGATATGAGCTCGCGCGATATCGAAGGGGACAACCCGCTGTACCTGCCGCAGGCCAAGGTCTACGACCAGTGCTGCGGGCTGGGGCCCTGCGTCACGCTGACCGCCGGCATGCCCCGCAGGAATGAGATCGGCATTCACCTGACCATTCTCCGCCGCGGCCAGACGGTGTTTACCGGCTCGACCGATATCGGCCAGATGGCCCGCAGCTTTGAAGACCTGATCCAGTGGCTCGGCCGGGATAACTCCTTCCCCGCCGGCGCCTTTCTGCTGACGGGAACGGGCGTGGTTCCCGACAGCGACTTCACCCTGGAAGTCGACGACGAAGTCCAGATTGAGATCGACGGCGTCGGCATGCTCAGCAACCCGGTCATCCAGGGCTAATTTCTTTCGTTCCGGGCGAAGTCCGACAAACCGTCTGGCGGCTTACTTCGCCAGGCCGTTCAGGTGCGCGACGACCTCGGCCAGCGGCATGACGTCGCCCAGGTCGATGTCGATATCGAGAAGGTTCGCTTCGTGCAGCAGCTCGCAGCGTTCGCCCACCGCTTCCTGCGGGACAATCACCCGATAGCTGTCGGTCGCATCGCGGCAGGTCGCGTAGACGCAGTGGCTGGTGCTGATGCCGACCACGATCAGCGTATCGACGCACAGGCCTGAGAGCATCTCGGACAGGTTCGTTCCCTTGAACGAAGAGGCGTACCGCTTCCGGATCAGCGGCTCCGTCGGGCGTCGTTCCAGCCGCGGGTCCAGGTCAAACATCGCCGCGCCGTCTTCCGGCAATTGAAAGTTCAGCTTCTTATCGTGCGGGCTGGGCGGGGCCGCCGGATCGAACGGGTAACTGGTGAAAATCACCGGGATCTCGGCCGCCCGGGCTGCGGCCAGCGAAGCGACCACGCCGTCCATGACCGCGTTCAGGTTGCTGCCGATCTGCTGCGAGTCGTCCAGCCAGAACCGGGCCATATCGATCACCAGCAACGCGGGCCGATCGCCGAATCCCACGCGGCCGCCCCAGCCGCGGGCCAGGTAGCGCTTTCGCAAATGGTCGACATGAGCACGCAGCGGCTCTCGTAGTTCTTCGGGCAGGCTCAGGTCAGACGACCCAAATCGCAAGGGAGCAGTCGCATCGTGCGGGGCGTTCATAAGCGTCACCAGGCTTTCACGGTTCAGGAGAAATGTGGACAAACGCCTTCGTTATAGCACTTTCGGCAGCACGCGTCGCCTTCTGGCGCAGGGTGTCGCCCGTCGGGGAAACCCGACTTCTTGCCACGCAAGACTTGACGGCAAGCGCCGGAAAAACCAACCTGAAGAGACTCTGTTTTTTGTGCACCTTCTGGAAGCAAGTGATTGATGTCGATTCTAATGCGCTCCTGCCTGGGGCTGACCGCCTGGGCCCTGCTGACAGCCAGCTTCGTCCAGGCGGCGGAACCCGATCTGCCCCCGCCGGCCATTCCCGGTTTGCGTTACTACTATCCGCCCACCCAGGTCACGCCGCGTACGCTGGATTGCGATGTGTGCGTCTACGGCGGCACCAGCGGCGGAGCGGCCGCCGCTATCCAGGCGGCCCGCATGGGAAAGAAGGCCGTACTGCTGGAATTTGGCAAGCATGTGGGCGGACTCACCTCGGGCGGCCTAAGCCATACCGACGGCGGCGGTCCCAGTGTTTGCGGCGGCATTGCCCGTGAGTTCTACGCCCAGGCCGGCCAGGCAAACTTCCCGCCGTCAACCGCCGAGGCCCTCTATGAAGAGATGCTCAAGGCGGCGGGCGTCGAAGTGCATCGCCTGTGCCATCTCGACAAGGTCGAAAAAGACGGCGCCCGGATCGTTTCGATCACTATGGAAGACGGCCTGCAGGTGCGGGCCGCCCAGTACATCGACGCCACCTACGAAGGCGACCTGTTCGCCCGGGCCGGCGTATCCTTTACCTACGGCCGCGAAGCCAACTCCCAGTACGGCGAAACGTACGACGGCATCCGCGAGCCCGGCAAGGGCGGCCATAACTGGCCCGTCCCGGTCGATCCCTATCGCACGCCCGGCGACCCCAGCAGCGGCCTGCTGCCCCGCGTCAACGACAACCCGGGCGTCCCGGGCGAAGGCGACAAACGCATCCAGGCTTTCTGCTTTCGCATGCGGCTGACCCGCACTAACCCGCTGCCGTTCCCCAAACCGAACGTCTACAAGCCCGACGAGTACGAACTGCTCGCCCGCCTGTTCGCCTCAGGCGCCAATCCGAAGATCCAGTTCAGCATTGATACGAACAACCATCATCTGTTCTCGGGCGCCTACTTCATCGACTTTGTCGGCGGCAACTACGGCTGGCCCGACGGCGATTACGCCACGCGCGAGCAGATCTTTCAGGACCACGCCAACTACCAGATCGGCGTGATGTGGTTCCTGGCCAACGACGAACGCCTGCCGAAAGAAACTCGCGAAAAGTTCCAGGCCTGGGGGCTGCCGCGGGACCAGTACCAGGAGACCAGCGGCTGGACGCATCAGCTGTACATTCGCGAAGGCCGGCGGATGGTGTCGGACTATGTCATGACGCAGCACAACTGCCAGGGGAAAGAAGTTCCGACCGATTCGATCGGCCTGGCCAGCTACAACATGGACTCGCACCACTGCCAGATGACCGTCGTCAACGGCGCCGTGCGGAACGAAGGGAACGTGGAAATCGGCGTCCGGCCTTACCCGGTTTCCTACCGGGCCATCACGCCCAAACGGGCCGAGTGCCAGAACCTGCTGGCGCCGGTCTGCTTGTCCAGCACGCACATCGCCTTTGGGTCGATCCGCATGGAGCCGGTGTTCATGATCCTCAGCCAGTCAGCCGCCACCGCGGCCTGCCTGGCGATTGACGACCAGGTCGCCGTGCAGGATGTCGAGTACGCCAAACTGCGGACCCGCCTGCTTGCCGATGACCAGATCCTGGACTTCGACGGACCACTGCCCGGTCGCGGCGGCAAAACGTGGGCCGCCGATAAACTGCCTGGCGTGGTCGTCGACAATCCCCAGGCGAAAACCCAGGGCGAATGGCTCGCCAGCGATGTCACCAGCCCCCGCGTCGGCGACAACTATCTGCACGACGACAACAAGCATAAAGGGGAACTCTCCGCCAGCTACACGGCCAAACTGCCGGCCGCCGGACGTTACGAAGTGCGCATCTCCTGGCCCGTCAACCCAAACCGGGCGACCAACGTACCCGTCCGCGTGCAGCACGCCGGCGGTAGCAAAGAGATCGTCGTCAACCAGCAGCAGAAACCGGCCATCGAAGGCGTTTTTCATTCGCTAGGCGTGTTTGCCTTTGAGGAAACCGGCGTGGTCGAGATCAGCAACGCCGAAACCAATGGCTACGTGATCGTCGACGCCGTACAGTTCCTGCCCGTCAAAGCCGACGAGTAGACGGACGGAGCAACTGCAGACGCCGGACAGTCGAATTTCACTCCGTGAAAGATCGCGTTCTTTTGCGGAGCAAAAGACGACTGACCGGCGACTTTCGCTACGCCGCCTTTACTCCTTCTCGCCCATCCCCCAGTTCAACCCCCAGCCATAGAACTGGTCGGCGGTGGGGTGGTCGTCGTGGAAGGTGACAAGGCGTGTCACTCGGACCTGGCCCTGCTCATTCTCCAGCAGGGCGGCGGCGCAAAAGCCGTGCGCCGCCGTTTGTTCGCCCAGCGGAATCTCCATCAGCGGCGAGCCGGGCGGCTGGATCGAAAGCACCGCGTCGGACTCGGACCACCGCGGCGCTCCTTCGTATAAAAAGGCGAACAGGAGCACCCGGCGAATCTGGCTCCACTGGGCCGCGTTGATTTTGAGCAGTTCGCCATGCACGCGGCTGCCGGAACGATCGTCGCCCAGGTGGTAAATCCAGGGCGATTCGTGGAACGATCCATTCTTGAAGAAGCCGTCGTTCAACGGCTGCACGGCGGCCCGATCCCCGTCGGCCAGTTCAAAGAAACAGCCCAGATCGATATCGACCGGCCGCGTCCGCGACAGGAACGGCAGAAAGCTCGGCGTTGTGACCCGCGGCGACCAGCGGAGATGCACGCAGATTTCTCCTTCCGCCGCCGTCGACATGGCGGCCGTGGCTTGCGGCTGATCGAGCACCGTTTTCGAAGTCAACGACAGGCGACGGGCCGCAGGAGCGAGCGTCTGCAGTTCCGGGAACGACAACACCTCGGGACGTGTCGACCACTCCCAGCCGGCCTCGCCGGCCGCTCCCTGGACCAGCACCGCCACGGCTCCCGGTTCGGTCGTATCGAGCGGCTGGCGGAGGAACACGCGCCCCTCGCCCGACGCCTCCAGCCGGGCGTCGACATCGGCAAACACCGTCCCGCCGGCCAGCGACGCCTCGGTAAAATTCACGGCGCAGATCAGCAGTTCCGACAACCCGGCCACCTGCTCCAGCATGAGCGTTTCCGCATGCTCGCCCGGCTGGCCGCCCGCATCGCGAGAGAGCCGCATCCAGGGCGCCTCCCCAACAGCTCCCTGCGATCCGCCGTCGTAGCGCTCCGAATAAACTCCGCCGCTGGCCCCGTCCTCCAGGCGATAAAAAGCCATCAGGTCCAGGTCCGCCTCGCCCCGCCAGCGCAACGTAAAGCTCCACGGACCCAACGGCCAGTTTGGGGAAGGCCAGGTTTCGGAAAGATCAGCCATGACAGGATCCGAGAAAGTTAGCGTCCCCCAGCAGGGCAGGGGGATGTGAAAACAGCACAGCACGTAGCCGAAGTCGCCAGACTTTGGAGGGACTCTTCCAGGCACAGGGAAACGCGACCAAACTTTGGCGAGTTCGGCTACGAGGAACCGAATGAGGCTAGGCCTTCTGTTATTCTTGTTGCGAGGATCGTGAAATTTCAAACTGACGGAAGTCGTCGGTTAGTCGTCTTTTGCTCCGCAAAAGAACGCGATCTTTCACGGAGTGAAAGTCGACTGTCCGGCGTCTGTCCTTTGTCGAAAGAACGAATCAATATCTGGCCGTTATTCATTTCACGTCCCGAGCAAATAACGACTTTCCGCATCGGCTCGTCCTCAAAAATCGAACCGCGAAGCAGGGCGGCAGACCGACCTCGCTTACTGGTTCATCTGCCCTTTGATGGTCCGCTGGGTGACTTCCCAGACCTGCTCCAGGTGCTTGAGATACTCCTCGGGCGAGAGCAGCGGGGCGCCCTGGTCGTTCAGTTCGACCTGGGCGATTTCAAACAGCCAGCCGGCGTTGTACTTGTCGACGTTGATCGCCGAGGGGTCGCTCAGCAGCTCTTCGTTGAAGGTCGTCAGCTGGCCGGAGACCGGGGCGTAGAGATCGCTTTCGGCCTTCTTGCTTTCGATCGAGCCAATCTCCATCCGCTCGCGCAGGGCGACGGGGGCGTCGATCGACCAGTCCAGAAAGTAGACGTCCTGCAGCAGGCGAACGGCGTACGCGCTAAAGCCGAAGCGATACGTGTCGCCTTGCGGCTGCGCCCACATGTGGTTTTTGGCGTACTTGCGATCCGTGGGGAACGTCGCCTCGAATTCGCCCATCATGAAAACGAGGCTGTCGCTCATGTATACCGGACCCCCTGATGCTGTTCTTCAAAAAAGGCCGGCAGCAGAGCGTCGGCGCGGAGCAGTCCGGCGCGGGTCAGTTCGACCCGGTCGCCCTCCACGGCCAGCATCCCTTCATCGGCGTACGTTTTCCACACAGGGGCCCATTCTTCGAGCACGTCCACGCCGAACTTGTTACGGAAATAGGCAACGTCGAGATAGCCTTTTTTCAGCTGCAGGATCAGTTCGCGGATCAGGGCCTGGTGCGGCGTGGGCCGCAGCGCGCGTCCCAGCGGCAACTCGCCCTGTTCCAGCAGCGTGTCGATGTACTGCTTCCATTCCGGCAAGTTCTGATAATGCACGCCGGAGATATGGCCGAAGCTGGCGATGCCGGTGGCCAGCAGGTCGGACCCTTCCCACAGGTTGTCGCGATAGCTGAAATTGATCTGACTGGAGTCCTTGACCGCCGTGTACGCGCTGGAAACGCTGTAGCCGGCCGCCAGCAGCTGGTCAAAGGCGTAATCGACCCAGGCCCTTTTGGTCGGCCAGTCGGCGACCGGCGTTTCGACCTGGTTGCCGAGGATATCCTTGGAGTAGACCGTATTGAACGGCAATTCCATTTGATAAATAGTGACGCTGTCCGGCGACAGTTCCAGCGTGCGGCGGATGTTTTCTTTCCAGTTGTCCCAGGTCTCGCCGACCATTCCCGAGATCAGATCGATGTTCACATTGTAGAAATCGGCCGCTTTGATCCAGTCCCAGGCTTTGTAAACTTCGCCCGACAAATGAGCCCGGCCGTTTTCTTCCAGGATGGCGTCGCTGAAATTTTCGATCCCCAGGCTCAAGCGAGTAATGCCCAGGTCTTTCAGCGTGTGGACTTTCGTTTCCGACAGCGTGCCCGGTTCGCACTCAAAGGTGACTTCCTCGGCCTGGTCCCACTGGATGTTCGCCCGCAAGCGGTCCACCAGGGAGGTCAGCTGTTTGGGGCTGAGGAACGAAGGGGTCCCGCCGCCAAAATAGACGAAGCGGAAAGGACGCCCGCCCATTACAGGCAGCTTGCTGACCAGTTCAATCTCGCGCGAGAGGGCCGAAACGTACGTTTCGATGTCGGCGGCCGTGTTCTCGGTGAACACCTTGAAGTAACAGAACTTGCACCGTTTGCGACAGAACGGGATATGCAGATAAAGTCCCAAAGGCGTTTCCGCCGGGGGGGACTCCAGTGCTTGCCGCAGTTCGGGCAGGTAGTCGGACTTCCATTGCGAAAACGGCGGATAATTCGAAATGAAGTAACTGCCGACTTCCGTTTTTGTTGCGTCAGTAGCCATGGGCGGACAAAGCAATAATTAAGGAGGGAAGGGCGGACTGGCAACTGGCTCAATCCACCCTCCACGGTACTCGAAAAAAACGCGCCGCGAAACCGCTCGCTGGGGGGCGGAGCCGCTTTGCACCCGATTATTCGACCGGGATCGGCTCGGTGGAGATTTCCGCCTCCACGCCGCGAAGGTTCTTGTCCCAGAATTTGCGGATCCGCTGATACAGCTCCTGGCTCCGCGGAACCGCATGCCCGCCGCCCTCGATGGTGATCAGCATGGAGACGTTGCCCGCCTTCTTCAACGCTTCATGGAGCATCACCCCCTGCTCGTAATTGACGCGCATATCCTTGTCGCCGTGGATCGTCAAAATGGGCGGGGCCCCTTTGGCGATGTAGGTCATGGGGGACGCCGCCTTGGCGACGGCCAGGTTCTCCTGGATGCCGCCGCCAATCAGGCCGGCGACGGCCGGGTCGTCGCGGAGGGCCGCATCGCCCTGCATGAGCGGCCGCGTCAGATCGCTGGGACCGTAAAAGTTCACTACGCACGTCACATCGGTGGACTGCTCGTCGAAGTCGCCCAGATCGCCTTCCAGCTCTTTATTGCCGCCCGTCAGTCCCAGCATGGTGACCAGATGGCCGCCGGCCGAACCGCCGATCACGCCGATCCGGTCGGCGTCCAGATTCAGTTCTTTCGCATGGCCGCGAATCCAGCGAATGGCCGCTTTGCAGTCATGGATCTGCGCCGGCCATTTGGCTTCCTGCGACAGGCGATAACTGATCGAGGCGGTCGCGTATTCGCCGGTCGCCGCCAGGATGGCCGCCTGGGGGGCATAGCCGTTCCGATTGCCGCCCGACCATCCGCCGCCGTGAATGAACACGACCACCGGCAAGGGCTTGTCGGCCGAACGGGTTTTGGGCAGGAACAGGTCGAGCATCTGCTTCGGATTTTCGGTTCCCGCATAGGGCTGGTCGTAGCGGACGTCTAACGTTTCGCCGAAGCGTTTGGCGATCTCCGCGCGAAAATCGGGAGCCTTCTCCTGCGACCAGGCCGGACTCAGCCCGACGAGCATTCCCAGAAGTCCGAACAGCCAGACAGAACGACAAACGGCAAAGGGGCGAATCATATAGGCATTCCTGCAGCAGGGACGAAAACCGGCAAAAACCTTTTGGCCGCACGCTCCGGGCCAGTCGGCCAGCGCCGGTAACTTCAAGGCGACACAACCACTTATGGTAAAGCACGCCCGCCCAGGCGCCAATCAGCAAGTCGACCGGCGGCATCCGAGTACACTGGCCCGGCAATGCGGTTCGCCGCACGCATCAGCCCGGTCGTCCCCGGCGGGCGCTGCCGGAGGGACCTGGCAGCAGGGCAATCTACCTGGCAGCAAGCAGGTCAAAAACTGATCGTGCTGGCGGGGGTCGATTTCAAATTCACCACTACAAACGGAATAGTTTCCCAGATTCCCGGAAAACCGACGGGAAACCGCGGGCTGGGTGGCATATTCGGCGAATTTTCTGCGCGGCAGGTGGACGATACTTATTCCAGGGTCCGCCATCTGAATCTGTTTTTGGAGTATCTCAGGCCATGGTCATTCTTCGCCCCCTGATGTTGGCGCTGGCGCTGGCGATCCTTGTGACTTCTTCCGCCCAGGCCGCCGACCCCGCTGGAGACCCGCTGCCGGCGGCCAACTGGCATAGCGATGTCGACGCCGCTTTCCGTTTGTCCAAAGCGACAGGGCGTCCACTGGTGCTGTTTTTCACCGCCGACAAATGCTCCTATTGCATGCTGATGAAGCGGCAAACACTCACCAATCCGCAGGTGCAAACGGCGCTGGAGCGATCCTTCGTGCCCGTCTATGTGCATGTCGGCAAGAACGAACTGCTGACCGAAAAGCTGGGGATTCGCTCCTTTCCCACCACGCTGATCGTCAGCCCCCAGGCGAAGATCCAGGACGTCATCAACGGGTATCTGGCGCCTAAAGATTTTCAGCATCGCCTGGCCACCAGCCTGCAGCCGTCGACCACGCGATAAACATCCCTGCCAGCCGAACGAAGCCAGCGTCGCCTGGCCAGCGCCGTCAACCCTTTTGATTCGCCGCTTTGCGATCCCGACCGGGATCGCAGCCCGGAGTAAAAACGGTTCGCTCCGCGCCTGTGCTATCCGTGCCAAGAGAAACGTCGATCGAGGAGCAGTTCCTCGGTCGACGTTCTCTCTTTTCTTGCCGCTCCCCGCGGCCCTGTTTCTGTGCAGCCTTGCCCCAGTCGCCCCGCACGATCCGCCTGACTGCGCATTGATTGGAGGTTGCAAACGTGTGAAGATGCGTTTCTGCGGGCAAAATTGATTCGAGATTTTCGGGGAGTCGAGATCGTGAATTTACTGGAAAAAAGCTGGATCGGGGCCGTTTTCCTGGCGACGATCGCCTGGTCCGCAAGCGCCCAGGCCGAGTTTGTCGTCGTTGCGGATGGGAAACCGGCCGCCGATCTGGTCATCGATACCCGCGGCGCCGCCGGCGAGGGACCCGCGGTGCTGGAAACGGCCGGCGCCTGGCTGGCCGAATCGATCCAGGCCTCGACCGGGGCCGAACTACCCCGCGCCGACGCCCCGGGCGATCGTCCCGCGATTGTCCTTTCCCTGGCGAAGAACTGGCCGGAAGTCGCCGCCGCCGGCGGGCTGAATGAGAAAGCTTACGAAGCGTTCGCCCTGGTCACCCAGGCGGATCGTCTCTTTGTGCTGGGCGTTTCCGAAGCGGCCGTGCAGAACGGCGTGGCGGAACTGCTCCGCCGCTGGGGCTTCCGTTACTACGCCCCTTCGCCGCGCTGGCGGGCAATCCCGCCGCGGAAGAGCCTGGCCGCCGATCTGCGTTTGGCGGGCCAGCCGGCCCTGCTCGCCCGCGGCATCTGGTACGCCTATGGCAACCCAGGCGAACTGGCCCCGCTGATGGACAATTATCGTGAATGGGCGATGGCCAATCGTCTCACCGTCCGCAACCTGATGACGACCGGCCACGCCTACGGCAACATCATCGGCCGCAATCCGGAAGCGTTCGAACAGCACCCGGAGTATTACGCCTTGCTGCCCACCGGCGAGCGGGATAACCAACGGTCGATCCTGGCCCGCAAGTTCTGTTACAGCAACCCGGGCCTGATCGACCTTGTTGTACAGGACCGGCTGAAACTGCTGGAAAGCAACCAGGCCCAGAACCCGGCCCAGTTCATGGTGTCGATCGATCCCTCCGACGGCCAGGGTACGTGCGAGTGCGAACAGTGCCGCAAGCTGGGCACGACGACCGATCGCGTGTTCCATCTGGCGAACGAAACAGCCAAAGGCCTCAAAGCCAAACACCCGGAAGCCTGGGTCGGTCTGTACGCTTACAGCAGCCATCGTCTGCCGCCCACAATCAACGTGGAACCGAACGTTTACGTGCAGGTGGCGATGGGCTTCAACCGCACCGAGTACTCGCTGCCCGAGCTGGTCAGCGCCTGGGGGGAGAAGGTCGGCGCCGTGGGACTGCGCGAGTACTACGGCGTGGAAGCCTGGGACTGGGGGCTGCCCGGCCGCATGCGAGGCTCCAAGGTCGATTACCATCGCCAGTGGATTCCGTACTATGCGAAGCGGAAGCTCAACGCTATCAACGCCGAAACCAACGGCAACTGGGGCGGTCAGACGCTGGGTCTGTATGTGGCCTCCCAGCTGATGTGGAACCCCGAGGCCGATGTCGACGCGCTGGTCGAGGAGTTCTTTGTCGACTGCTTTGACGACGTCCAGGAACCGATGCGGCGCCTGTACCAGCGGTTCGACGAAGCGCCGCCGTTACGTTCGGCCGCGCTGACTCCCATGTTCCACGACGTCCGCGAAGCGTACGAGAAGACGCAGAACGAGGACGTCCGCCGGCGGCTGATCGATCTGATGTCGTACCTGACGTACGTCTCGAAGTACCGCGACTTTGATCTGGCCAGCGGCCGCGACCCGGCCCATGGCGACACCTATTACAACGCCCTGGAACCGCTGATGAATTACGCCTGGCGGACCCGCGGCCGGGACATGGTGCACTATTACGCTCTGGCTCGGCGCCTGTGCAACGGTTTGGCGATTGCCGACAAACGCCTTGATTTCTATATGAACAACAAGGAAGCCGAACCGGTCTGGCGGCAGGGCGAAGCGTATACCGACGAAGAGATTATCGCCCTGTTCCAGCAGACGCTGACCGCCCTGGAGAACGACGGCGATCCCACGGTGAACTATTCCCGGTACTTTGAGCCGGTCCAGGTCGACGGGGCCGACGCGGGCTCCAGCAACATCCTGGCCGATGAACGCCCGGCGGTCGCCCGCTTCCGCAAAAGTCTCCGTGGCTACCTGCTGGCGGGCGGATCCCAAAAAATGAAGCTGGGCGTCGCCGCCACCGGCCGCCGGGCCGTGCTAACCGTACGACTGCGCGATGAGGTGATCTTTGAGAAAGAGTTCCGCGGGGCAGGGGGGAACCCGCCGCAGCCAGGCGAAATCGAAACGGTCGAAATCACCTTCCCCCGGCCCAACGATTACGAGCTGGAAATTGAGGGCGACTGCATCCTGCAGGTGCCGCCCGAAACGGCGTTCGTTTACGAAGCGTCCTCCCTGCGGCCGGCCTGGATCGACTACAGCGGCCCGCACTATTTCTACGTTCCCAAGGGAACGAAAGAGGTCATCGTCGACGGCAATCCGCGGCTCAGCCTGGTGATTCCCGGCGAAAAGAAACGGCGGGACATTTCCCCCACCGATCGCCCGGAAGGGAAGACCTACGTCTCCATTCCCGTGCCGACCGGCGCCGACGGCCAGGTCTGGCACACCAGTAACATGACCCGCGGCGCCATCTCGTTTTTGAATACGCCGCCGCTACTGAGCTTTCACCGGCACGCCATTTACGTGCCGCGAGAAACGGCCGAAGCCGATAGTCTGACGACGAAGCCGTAAGGGATGGCGGATTTGGACCGGAAAGAAAAACAAAAAGAGGAGTTCACCGCGGAGAACGCAGAGACGAGGAATCATCAGACGCTGGGGAAATAACTTCGTCGATTTTTCCCCGTTTGGTCGGAGTCTGAAACGCGACATCCCCAGGGTCGCGGCCAATTTATTCTCACACCTTTTCATCCTTCTTTGCGCCTTCGCGCCTTGGCGTAAGTCCCCATTGACGCGAGGGAAATTCTTCAACCGGCTCAATTTTTCTTCTCGCCGTTCCAGGAAGGATTGGCGGTTCTGTCACGAAGAGGATCTCACGCAAAGGCGCAAAGGGCCGGTCGGCAGCGGATCGTCCTTGATGAAGTCGGCCAGACTGGCTCTTTCGGCATAGGTCGCGACGTGATTTCAAGCAGGCTCGCTTTCCGCAACGTCCTCGGTGTTATACAAAACCGAAGTTAGGAACGCGGGAAAAATAACTTCGGTATTTTTCTCGACAGGAACCACGAAACCTGAGCAGCCCAAGCCGGCTGATCCTGTGAGCCGAACGCGCTAGCGTCGGGCCGTTCTTCGGAATGAGGGAAAAAAACTTCTTCGGTTTTTGTATAACAGCGAGGACGTTCAACTTTTACGTATGCTTCACCTGGTGATCAAACCGCCAATCTCTCCTGCAACGGCTGGAAGATAAAATGAGCGGGTTGAAAAATCGGCATCGCGGAAAAGGGGAACTCACGCAAAGGCGCGAAGGCGCAAAGAAGGAGGAAGAGGTGTCAGAAGGAATTCGCCACGACCCTTGGAACTGGGGAAGAATAACTTCGGCTCACAGGAGCAGAACCGCCCGACGCTAGCGCGTTCGGCTCACTATACAAAAACCGAAGTTATTTTCCCCTCGTTCCTTATTTTCCCCTCGTTGCTCTGCTTCTTTCTTCGGTTGTGAAACTGCCATGCTGCTGGATACTTTGATCTGCGTTGTTTATCTGGCGGTTGTGTTTGGCATTGGGCTGTGGTGCTCGCGCGGCCAGCATAATAACGAGGATTACTTTGTCGGCGGCCGCCGCATGCACTGGATGCCGATCGGGCTGTCCATTTTTGCCGGGACGTTCAGTGCGTTGTCGTTTGTCGGCCTGCCCAAGGAAGCGGCCTACGACGATAACTACCAGATCTATGTCGCCATTATGTTCATCCCGCTGGTGGTCACGCCGATCGTCTGCTGGCTGTTCCTGCCGTTGTACTTTCGCCTGAAAGTGACCAGCTGCTACGAGTACCTGGGCCTGCGTTTTCACCCAGGCGTGCAGAAACTGGCCAGCCTGCTGTACGGCATGTATACGATCCTGTGGATGGGCAACATGCTGGTCGCCGTCGGGAAGATCCTGCAGGAGGTGATGCAGCTCAACGACTGGCAGCTGGCCGGCATGCTGATTGGCGTGGGACTGTTCGCCACGCTGTATACGTCGATCGGCGGCGTCAAGGCGGTCGTCTGGACCGATGCGTTACAGGCGTTCGCCCTGGGGCTGGGGATGCTGTTCGTGCTGTACTGCGCCATGGGGAAGATCGACGGCGGCGTCGACCAGTGGTGGCAAGTCGCCCAGGAACACAACAAGTTCCAGCTGATGCGGCTGCCGACTTCCTGGAGCGACCTGGTCGGCTCGGCCAACATTTATTCCGTGTGCGCCTTTGGGTTCTTTGTTTACCTGGCAGGGCATGCGGTGCAGTTCACAGCCGTGCAGCGTTACGTTTCCATGCCCAGCATCCAGGCGGCCCGCAAGTCGCTGATCGTGAATGGCCTGATGGTCAGCAGCGTCTGCCTGCTCTTTTTTATGGTCGGCACCACGCTCTTTGTTTACTACCAGCAGACAGGCGGATCCGATTACGCCAGCCTGGCGGCGGAAGGGAAGGGCGACCAGCTTCTGCCGCGGTTCATTGTGACGGTCATCCCACAGTTCGGCATGGCGGGGCTGCTGCTGGCCGGTTTGTTCGCCGCGGCGATGAGCAGCATCGACAGCGGCATCAATAGCCTCACCGCGACGGTGGTCTGCGACTGGCTGGCGGGACGGCATCCGTCCCTGCGGACCAGTCGCCTGCTCTGCTTTGGCTTTGGGCTGGCGACGATCGTCGCGGCCCTTGCGCTCCAGGCGGCCGGCGGCGACGTGTTCCATGTGCTGATGCAGATCGCCGGGACGTTCCTCGGCGTACTGCTGGGCCTGTTCCTGCTGGGCATGCTGGTTCGCCGGGCAAACACGCCGGGCGCCCTGGCCGGCATGGCGACCGGTCTGCTCTGCGTCGCAGCGGCGGGCCCGCTGGGCGTCAGCGAACAGTGGTACGGCGCCATCAGCTGCCTGCCCACGCTGCTGGCCGGCTGGCTCGTCAGCTACGCCTTCGCCCCGCCAACTGCCAGGCAGATGCAGGCGAATTGATCCGCTGTGCTCTCGCCGCAGCCTTTCTGACTGGCGAAACTTTTTGGATCAGGTCGTCCTGGCGGGCGATTGCGACCTAGGCTTGAGAAGGTAGCTTTTCCTGACGGGAAAGCGATTGTACTCCCGCCTTGCTGGTCCCGCGCTATGACAACCCCCGCCTGGAAGAAAAACCTGTTTGTTGGGAGCCTGCTGCTGGCCTGCACGATTTGCGGCACGCTCGCCAGTGAGATTGTCTGCCGTCTGGCGGCGCCGCCCTCAGCCCAGGCCGGCGACGTCGTTCAGCCTGCGGTCGAACAACTGGCGGATCAGACGGTGGAAGGTCGATAAGCTCTGCTTCTCTCCCCTCCGTCTACACGGCGATCGGGGCTTTGATGTGCGGGTGCGGCTGGTAATCCGTCAGCTCGAAGTCGGCGTACTCGAAATCCAGGATCGAGGTCCGCGGCCTGATCTGCATCTGCGGCAACGCACGCGGCTCTCGGCTGAGCTGCAGTTCGGCCTGGGTCAAATGGTTCAGGTACAGGTGCGCGTCGCCTAGCGTGTGGATGAACTCGCCCGGCGCCAGGCCGGTCGTCAGGGCCAGCATCTGCGTCAGCAGGGCGTACGACGCGATGTTGAACGGCACGCCCAGGAACACGTCGGCTGACCGCTGATACAGCTGGCACGACAGGCGTCCCTCGGCCACGTAAAACTGGAACAGCAAGTGGCACGGCGGCAACGCCATTTGCGACAGCTCGCCCACGTTCCAGGCCGAAACGATCAGCCGCCGGGAGTCGGGCGTCTCGCGGATCTGCCGTTCCACTTCGACAATCTGATCGATACTGCCGCCGCCCGGCGTCGCCCAGGATCGCCACTGCTTGCCGTACACCGGCCCCAGCTCGCCCTGCTCATCCGCCCAGGCGTTCCAGATGCCGACGCCTTGCTCTTTGAGGGAACGGACATTGGTCTCCCCGCGGAGAAACCAAAGCAGCTCGTGGATGATCGATTTCAAATGCAGCTTCTTCGTGGTGACCAGCGGGAAGCCCTGGCCCAGGTCGAACCGCATTTGATGGCCGAAAATGCTGCGCGTGCCGACCCCGGTCCGGTCGTGCTTCTCGACGCCCTGGGTCAGAATCTGTTGCACCAGGTCAAGGTACTGTCGCATCTGCTTGTTTTCCTGTGTTCCGTCGGCCAGGCGTTCAGCCTCGACGGAGATACTCGCGGCAACGCGTGAAAAAGGTTTGAAAGTCGGGCCGCTTGTAGTCGGGGTAGGTCCAGTCGCGACTGGTCCAGACGCCGCCTTTGAAATGCAGCGTGACTTCGGCGTAGATCCCGCGGTCCAGATACAGGCGATGATCGCGGTCCTTGGTCGTCGCCAGCACCAGCTTCGCCGGGCTGATGTAGCCCGGATCCAGGTTCAGCGGCCGCGACTCCGGCAGGTCGGCCGCCTGGCAGTACGCTTCTTCCCAGTCGTTCGAAGCCAGCTTGGCGTCGACCAGCTCGGCCGGGTCGATCCGCTGCTCAAAGGCAAAAAACGTTTTCAGCAACTGGTCGCCCATCGTTCGCTGGTAGTAGTCGGTTTCCACAAACGGAAAGCGGTCGCTCTCCAGGGCGATCGGTCCCCAGGCGGCGACCGCCTGGACGCGAGCCCAGTCCAGAGCCGCCTCGTAACGGCTGAACGCCGCCAGGATACGCAAAACCGGCTGATGTGGAGCAACTTGACCCATCGGTCGCCTGGAGGAAAGCAGGAAGGAAACAGAAGACGTAACGCCGCGCTGCGGCATCGATTTTAGGACTGACGGAGCTCGTCCGTAGCCGAACTCGCCAGAGTTTGGACGCAGCTTCCTTGGCCCAGCGTCTTCCGTCCAGATTCTGGCGAATTTGGCTACATGCTGGTCATTATATCGTCGCGGCGATTCCTTGCTCGACGGCGTGGCAGATCTGGTCCAGTTCCTCAAGCTGGATCGCCAAGGGCGGCAGAATCACCAGCACATTCCCCAGCGGACGCAGCCAGACGCCCTGGGTCAGGGCGTAGTCGCACACCCGCATGCCGCGTTTCTCGTCCCAGGGAAACGGCTCCGCCGTCGCCTTGTCCCGCACCAGTTCCACGGCTCCGATCAGGCCGCACTGCCGCACATCGCCCACATGCGGATGCTCGGCCATGCGGGCCAGGTGTGCCGACAGCCGGGCGATTTTCGGCTGCATCTGCTCCAGTGTACGATCCTGTTCAAAGATCCGCAGCGACGCCAGGGCGGCCGCGGCGCCCAGCGGATTCCCGCAGTAGGTATGGCCGTGAAAGAACGACTTGGATTCCGCATAAGTCCCCAGGAAGGCGTTCCACACTTCATCGGTTGTCAGCGTCGCCGCCAGCGGCAGGTAACCGCCCGTCAGGCCTTTGGCCAGACAGAGGAAATCGGGCGAGACCTGCTCCTGTTCACAGGCGAACATTGTACCCGTCCGGCCGCAACCGACCGCGACTTCGTCGGCGATCAGCAGCACGTCGTACCGCTTCGTCAGTTCGCGTACTCCGCGGAGGAAGCCTTCGGGATGGCGGACCATGCCGGCCGCCGCCTGCAGCAGCGGCTCGATCACCAGCGCGGCAATTTCGTCGGCGTTGTCGGCCAGCAGCGTTTCCAGTTGCGCCAGGTAATACTCGCAGGCCTGCTCCCGGCTGACGCCTGGCGGGCGACGGTAGGTGTCAGGGCTTGGCGCCCGGAGCACCTCGAACAACAACGGGTGGAACATGGCATGGAAGCGGGCGACCCCGCCCACACTGACGCTGCCCAGCGTATCGCCATGGTAGGCGTTCGCGAAGGCTACATACTTCTGCTTCCGCGGTCGCGGATCGGACCGCTGCTGCCAGTACTGGAACGCCATTTTGAGCGCGACTTCGACGGCGGTGGAGCCGTCGTCGGAGAAGTACGCCCGGGTCAAGCCGTCCGGGGCCAGCGTGGTCAGCCGCTGGGCCAGCTGAATCGTGGTCGGGTTCGACTGCCCCAGGGCCGTGACATGGGCCGTTTTCTCCAGCTGGGTTTTGATCGCTTCGTCGATCTCGGGACGGCAATGTCCGTGCAGGTTGCACCAGAGACTGCTCACGCCATCGAGCAGTCGGCGGCCGTCGATATCGATCAGCGTGCAGCCTTCGGCCCGCTCGATGATGAACGGTTCGTACTCCGCCATCTGGGTAAACGGATGCCAGACCCGTTCCCGATCCCAGCGGCGAAGTTCTTCGTGCGAGGGAGCGGCGGAACCCGCCTGCGAAATCGACACCGGAAACCTTTCATTCTTGAAGTAGCGAGCATGCTTGAAGTGAGAAGCAACGAAACGACACTCCCACCGCACGGGCGGCGGGAAAGCAGGATGTCAGCCAGCAGGGCAGGGGAGTCGCGACGTCCACTTGCTCCCTCGGAACCCGAAACGACGGAGGGCCGGAAGTCGAAAGTCAGTCGTCTTTTCACGGAGTGAAAGGCGACTCTCCGGCGTCTGCTCTTCCTCAAAACGCCGAATCCCTGGCTGACCGTCGACGACTACTGCGGGTAGAACTTGCTGTCGTCGCGGGCCATGTCGAGCAGCATCTGCGTCGGCTCCACCCGCTTGCCGACTGACTGGATCGACTCCACCCGGCGCAGGATTTCCGGGGCGCCGACCGTATCGGCCCAGAACAGCAGCCCGCCTTTGAAGGGCGGAAAGCCGAGACCAAAAATCAGCCCCAGGTCGACATCGCGCGGGTCGCGCACGATCCCTTCCTGCAGCACGCGGGTGGCCTCCAGCAGCATCGGCATGAACAACCGGTTCTCCAGCTCTTCCTTGGTAAAGCTGCGATCCCCTTCAATGTATTTGGCGGCGAACGCGTCGAAGGTCGGATCGGGCTGGGCTTTCTTTTTCCGGTTATCGTACGAGAAAAAGCCCAGGCCGCTCTTCACGCCCAGTCGGCCCGCTTTGAGCATTGCCGGCAACAGGGGGGACGGTTTGACCCGCTCCGGGAAGGCCTGCCACATGGTCGCCCCGGCGTAAACGGCCGTATCAATGCCGACCATATCGTACAGCTCGATCGGCCCCATCGGCATGCCAAAGGAACGGGCCGCGCGGTCGATATCTTTGATAGCGGCGCCTTCGGACAGCAAGGCCAGCGATTCGTTCAGGTAAGGAAACAGCAGCCGGTTCACCAGGAAGCCGGGGCCGTCGTTGACGACGATCGGACTCTTGCCCAAAGCCTTGGCGTAGGCCACAGCGGCGACGACCGTTTCGTCGTTCGTTTTTTCGCCGCGGATCACCTCGACCAGCTTCATCCGGCGGACCGGATTGAAAAAGTGGATGCCGCAGAACCGCTCCGGGTGCTGCAGCCCGATCGCCAGTTTGGTGATCGGCAAGGTCGATGTATTGCTGGCCAGGATCGCCGTTTCCGACAGTTGCGGCTCCAGTCGGGCGAAGATCTTCTTTTTGACTTCGGCGTTCTCGACGACCGCTTCGATGACCACATCGCAGCCGGCGATTTCGACGTCGGCCTGGCTGATGTTGAGCAGCGGCGTGATCTCGATCGCCTTTTCGACATCAGCCGACTTTGTCTTGCGGTTGTAGGAGGCTTCTTCCAGCACGGTCCGGGCGCCTTTGGCCAGGGCGGTTGCTTGCGCGTCGCTGAGCACCACCGGCACGCCCCGTTTGATGTTGGCGGCGGCGATCCCGGCGCCCATGATGCCGGCGCCAATCACGGCGGCCAAGCGGATCGGCGAGGCGGCCGGGGCCTTGCCGTCGACGCCCTTGTCCTTCTTGTTCCGGGTCGTCAGGAAGAACACGTTCAGCAGCGCCGCATTGACGGGCGAGCCGAACAGGTCCGACATGTTCTCTGCTTCCAGCTCGCACGCCGGACCGACCTCCAGCATGGCCGCTTCCAGCATGGTGTTCAGGGCCGCCTCCGGGGCTGGGTACTGGCCCTTGGTCTCCGCCCGCACCACGGCGGCGGCGGTGGCGCCGAGGAAGCCCAGCTCGGTTTCACTGATATTCAGCGGCTGGCTCCAGCGCTCCCGATCTTTTTTATAGGCGCCCGTCTGTTGCTCGTCGCGAATCAAACGGATGGCGGCGGCCTGCAGTTCCGCGGCCGGGGCGATGTCGCTGGCCAGTCCCATTTCCAGGGCGGCGTCAGCTTCGATCGAGTTGCCCGAGGTGATCATCTCCACGGCGTTCGCCAGACCGACGATCCGCGGCGTGCGGGCCGTACCGCCCCAGCCGGGGAACAGGCCCAGCTTGACTTCGGGAAAACCGATTTCTGTTTTCGGGTTGTCGGACAGCACCCGGCGATCGCACCAGACCGCCAATTCCGCCCCGCCGCCCACGCAGACGCCGTCGATGGCGGCGACCGTCACAAAGGGGGCCTGGGACAGCCGGCCGAACAAGGTCTGGCCGCGGCGACACATGGCGACGATCTCGGTTTTGTCGGCATGCAGCGAGGCGACAAATTCTTCCAGGTTGGCGCCGGCGATAAACGTGCCCGCTTTGCCGGAGGCCAGAATCAGGCCGGCCAGCTCGCTGCGATCGGCCAGCGTGTCCAGATGGGCGTCCAGTTCGGCCAGCACCGACGACGACAACACATTCACCCCTTTGTCGGGCTGATCGAACGACAGCAGGGCGATATCCGGTTCAGGAAACGACAGCTGAATCGTCGCGGCTTGGCACATCAAACTATCCTTGGAGAAACAATCCCAGACTGGGAAGAAGACCGTCCTTGCTAATGCTACCGTTGCGTTACCCAGCGGAAAACCCCGCCGCCCTGGTCCGCCGGCCCGAACGCTCTGGTCAAGCGACCGGAAATCGAGGTTTTTGAGCCCTCGAAAAAAAGGGCCGCAAGCATAGAATTCGCCTGGCAGGTGGGGGCGTCTCGACCAGGGGTGGGAAGTTTGCTCTGATGATTTCGGTCGCCCGTAGACGAACTTGCCAGAGTTTGGCCGCTGCTTCCCTCGCCCAGGATACTCCCACCAAAGTCGGGCGACTTCGGCTACCTGCGGGTTCACCGCCCCGGAACGAACCTGTCCGTGGATCAGGTGACGGAAGCCGGCGAGGCGAACAGGCCCATCTGGCCGAAGTCCGGTTTGACGGCGGAGGGCAACGGCTGGATGAACGGTTCTTCGCCGTCGATCGTTTCTTTAATATCGAGGAAGTCGACATAACAAGCCAGAAACGCGTCGACAATTGCCGGATCAAACTGCGTGGTGCGGCCTTCGACGATGATGTCCCGCGCCTGTTCGGCCGACATGGCGTCTTTGTAGACACGGGCGGACGTCAGCGCGTCGAACACGTCGGCGACGGAGGTCACCCGGGCGGAGAGCGGGATTTCCAGCTCTTTCAGGCCATAGGGATAGCCTTTGCCGTCCCAGCGTTCGTGATGGTGGCGGGCAATATCGGCCGCCATCGTTAAAAAGCCGCCGCTGCCGTGGTGGGCGGCCCGTTCCAGGGCCTCGGCGCCAATCAGGGCGTGCCGCTTCATCACTTCAAACTCGGCGGGCGTGAGTCGCTCGGGTTTGAGCAGAATGTGGTCGGGAATGCCGACCTTGCCAATGTCGTGAAGCGGCGTCGAGCGGTAGAAATCATCAAGCCAGGACTTGTCGATCAGGCCGCGATATTCGCCGTAAATCGCCAGATGGTCGGCCAACCGCTGGGCATAAGCCTGCATCCGCCGCAGGTGCTCGCCCGTTTCCGGATCGCGGGACTCAGCCAGCTGGGCCAGGGCGAACATGGTCACATCGCGGGTGCCGAGCAGCTCGACCGTTCGTTCCTGCAGGCGCACGGCCAGAAATTCGGCGTGATCCTGCAGTTCGTGGTGGGTCATCGCCAGCTCGTCGTGGCAGGACTGCACGATTTTCATCACTCGCTGCGTGTCGGTAATGTGCGAGGCTTGCGAGCGGATCAGCTGCCGCGTTTCCCGCGTCAGGCGCCATTTTTCACTTAGCGAAACCGCCATCAGGCTGATCTCAGCCGCGTCAAAAGGTTTCTTGACCAGCAGCACCCGGTTCACGCCCTGGAATTTCTCCAGGATCTCGCTGATGGAATAATCCGAATAGGCCGTACACAGCACAATCTGCAGGTCCTCATCGGCCTCTAATAGATGCTGGGCCGTTTCAATGCCGTCCCAGCCAGGCGGCATACGGACATCGACAAAGGCCAGGGCGTACGGATTCCCTTGGGCGCGGGCTTGCTGCACGGCGAGCAAACCTTCTTTTCCCTGATGGGCCGAATCGAGAGTAAACTCCGGCAACGGCGGAGCCGACTGGACGGCGCCAAGAACTTCCGCCTTGAATGCATCCAGCGGCCGGCCGCGAAAAATTTCGCCGCAAAGAATGCGCTGAAAGTCGTCGTGGATCGCATCCTGATCGTCGACGATGAGCGTACGGTATTGATGTCGGTTGGCGACGGTCATTTCCGATCCGATCCCTGCAGGAGTGTTTTGCGTGGGGCCAAAGAACACTGGCGGCGACAAAACGCGCCAATCGCGTTCCGCCATCCTTTCCCCTCCTCCCTCTCCAAATGTAATTTAGCTTACGGCTAAAAAAGTGCGGCCGCCGGGCGAGCTTACGGCTGAAAAAGTGCCGCCGCCGGACGGGCCAGACGCCGAAAAACGGGCGAACTGATCGCGACGGTCGACCATTTGGGGGAAATTTGCCGCGACCAGGCCAGGTAGTCCTCTAAACGGACCGCGGTAAAGCCATACGTTTGGTCGCGAAAGCGATACAGGTGCTCCAGCGGCACCGGCGCAAACTCGCCCACCACGTGGTACGCAAACACAAACGACGCCGTAAAGTCAGGCCCAAACTGGGTTTGCCAGTACGACAGGCTGCGCAGCTCTTCGTCGGTTGTCCAGTTTTTCCAGTACTGCCGCCGCCGACCTGAAGGGAACCGCCTGCCTTTGACATCGACCAGCCAGGACAGCCGGCCAGTCGTGGGAGAAACGATAAAATCGAAACTTTTGATCGACCCCTCCTGCAAGAGACTCCTTTTTGCCTCGTCGACGCCGACGTAGGGGATTCGCAAAGAACGCAGGTAGCTTTCAAACGCCGCTTCATAATGGTTAACGCGCCGGACCATCGGTTCACCGCCTCTCCCGTGACTGTCTGAACAGGAACCAGGAAAACGTGCCTGGGAAAGCCGCCCCGCCGCCCGTTGAGCAGGCGGCCCCAAGGAACCAGCCGGCTGAGAGCCCCGGCGGAACATGGCCCGGAGATTCGCTCCCACTCTCCCAGCTTATCGGGCCGGGGTGACAACAGTTTGTCAGGGGAAAGGGAAGAACCCCATCGTTTGGGGACGCCCCGGGGAGGTTTCGGGTGGAATCAGGCCAGAAATCCATTGCGATTCTTGCCTGGATTCCCTAGGATCGTTGGATGGGAGACTATTGATCTATGGACCATCCTGCACCTGTCGACGCGCCGCGCGTCCCGATGTCGCCGCCAGTTCAACGGCCGGCTCCTGCTGGCGAGGCGTGTCTGCCGCCGCCGCTTCCCACGCGGCAACCCCCGCTGCCCAACCTGGGCGACCGATCGTCCCTGGCGGCTCCTCCGTTTTCCGCTCCGCCCGTTTCCGCTCCGCCCGTTTCCGCTCCGCCGTTGGCTTCGCCGGCTGTCCCCCAGGTGCAAGTCGATGACGAGGAAGAACGGCCCCATTCGCTCCGCCGCTGGACCCAGCAGGGCGGATCGTTTTTCGGTTCGCTGGTCGTGCACCTGCTGCTGATTTTAGCGCTCGGACTGATTGCCGTCGGCCCCAGTCCAGAGCAGCTGCAGCACGAACTGGATCGGATTGTCATTCACATTCCGCCCAATTCGCTGACCGAAAAAGACCTGCTCGCCCTGGAAGTGAACCAGTCCATCCGCGCCCAGGCCGATCAGACCGCCGCCGAATTTGCCGAACAAGTCGTCGTGGGCGACAACACCGATGTCGGCTCCGGCATGGAGAGGCTCGACCTGTCGCTCGACGCCAAAATCTTCAAAAACGACCTGGGCGGCGCTAAAGTCACCATCGATCGCCTCACGCTGGAGATGCCCAGCATGAGCGTCGTTTCCCTGGGAGTGCCTGACGGCGCCGTGGGCGATCCGCATGCCGTGGTCGGCGACTACGATCAGGCGCTCGACCGCATTACCGAAGAACTGCTGCTGATGCTGGCCGATCAAAAGGTGCTGGTAGTCTGGTGCTTTGACCAGTCGCAAAGCATGAAAGACGATCAGCAAGCGATCCGCGCCCGCATTGAACGTATTTACGAAGAGTTGGGCGTGCGGCGCGAGGCCCGCGACGGCGGACTGACCACCGGCGTGACCAGCTTCGGCGCCGGCTTCTGGCTGCACACCAAAAAACCGACCTCGGATATCGATCTCATCCGGGCCGCCATCGACGAGGTGCCGAACGACCCTTCCGGCGAGGAAATGCTCTGCCAGGCCGTGGGCCGCGCCATTGAAATCCACGCCCCCATCGCCGTGAAAGAAGAACGCCGCATCGCCATGATTGTGGTGACCGACGAGTCCGGCAATCGCCAGAACAACGACCAGTACCTGGAACAGGCTGTCGCCTACGCCAAAGCGGCCAACGCCCGGGTCTATGTGCTGGGCCGCGAAGCCGTGTTTGGCTACCCCTACGCCCACCAGCGCTGGCTGCACCCGCAAACCGGCCGCGAGCACTGGCTGCAGATTGACCGCGGCCCGGAAACGGCCCTCATCGAAACCCTGCAGACCGACGGCTTTGTCAAACGCACCGACGCCCATCCCAGCGGCTTTGGTCCGTACGAACAATGCCGCCTGGCCCGCGAAACGGGCGGCATCTTCTTCATGCTGCCCGGCCTGGAAGTCGATATCGTCCGCGGCGAAAATCGCGAGTACGAACTCCAGGCGATGCGCGCCTATCGGCCCGACTTGCGGAGCCGGCCCGAACTGCTGGCCGCCATGACCGACAATCCCCTGCAGCAGGTGCTGACCAGGATCGTCCAGGATTTGAATCCGTACCGACCCGACGCCGCCGAGGTGATGCAGGTCCGCATGACGTTCTCCGCCCAGTTGGACCGCCTTTCCAAAGAGTTGCTGGCCGAACAGGCGAACGCGGGACAGTATCTGGGCTATCTGGACGCGGCCGCCAAAACGCTGGAAAAGGCCCGCTACTATCGCGACCAGGCCGCCCCGCGGCAGCAGGCCAATTACGACCTGATGTACGCCCAGGTGCTGGCCTATACGGCCCGCCGGTACGAATACATGGCGGCTCTCGATCATTTCATTCGCCATCCGCCCACCGACGTGCCGTACGAAAAGCCTGGCTTCCTGCGACTCCGCGGCTGGCAGGTTGACACCGACCCGGAGATTGTCGGCGGCGAGGTCACGCAGGATTACATTGATCGCTCGACGAAAATGTTCGAACAGATCCGGATCGATCACGCCGGCACCCCCTGGGCCGCCCGGGCCGAATGGGAGCTACAGCGCGGCTTTGGCGTCAAGTTCACCCCGTCCGGTTACGCCTACTACGGCCCCCCCCGCCAGCGCCCCAACAACGGCGGAGGCGGCGGCAAACCGCGTCCGGCGATGCAGAGGCCCGCGCCCATCCCGATTCCGAATCTGTAAGCAGCGGGAGGGCAGGGGAGTGTGGTATCAAATCGCCAATTCTTCGCTTCGCCGGGCGGTTCTCGCATCGGACGGCGTTAAATCCGGCTTCTTCGCCAACTGACGCATCAACGGAAACGGTTGCCCTTTAGAGACTTGCGTAAAACCGCACAGCATGGACTCCTGCGCAAACCGCTGGCCGGAAGGAGGCTGGCAGACGCCACAGCACTCGCGTCTGCTCTGCATGCCGGCGGGCGTGGGAGGAAGATCAAACCGCCGCCAGGAATCGGAACGTCGCTCCCATCCTGTACAGAAGGATAGGAGCCTGACCTGACCAAATCCACCGAATTCTCCCGGCCAACCCTTCCTGGCTGACCCCATTTTCACCCGGTCAGAGAATTACCGGAGATGGCGGAGAACGGAAGCCTCCAGGGCGTTCAAGGACCATAGCTCGCGGGGCGGTAGTCGACGCTACCTGAGTCATAGCTGGTGGGACGACGATAACCCGTGAAAAAAGGGTAGGAGTCTGTTCCCGGGCCAAGGTTCCTGGGAGGACGATAGGCGTCCGTCCCTGGGCGACGGTTGGTGGGGCGATAGCCGCTGGAAAAAGGATAGGCGTCCGTCCCCGGGCCAAGGTTCCTGGGAGGACGATAAGCGTCCGTCCCTGGGCCACGGTTGGTGGGGCGATATCCGCTGGAAAAAGGATAGGCGTCCGTCCCTGGGCCATAGTTGGCGGGGCGATAGCCGCCAGGTTGATATTGCCCTCGACCGGGATAACCCTGATTCGGCCGGTAACGCTGGTAGTCTTGCGCCTTGGCCTCATGCATGACGCCCAAGGCGCCGAGAATCGTCATCGCCAGTAAGGTTTTTTTGCAGGTATGCATCGGAGCAGCCTTCTTCGAAAGGAAATCAATTTGCCGGACGGCCTAAAGCCGTTTACCTTGTTTTGTTGCGAGGGGATTCGCCCCCGCCGCTGTGTAGTCATCCCTGAAACGCGGCCTTTCCGGTCAAAAATTGCAGCAATCTCCCGATTAATACCCTTCGCTTCCCATTCTCACGGTCCCACCTTTCCCGACCGTGCAAGTCCGCCCCGGCGATTGTTTCCCCCGATGGCCGGCCGTCACCATTCAACACGGATCCGATTTCCCCCGGACCATCGTTTTGCCTGCATCTGCACCGGAACGAGGGAAAAACAACCTCGGTTTTTGCATAACACCGAGACCGTTCAGGAAAGCGAACCTGCTTGAAAATCACGCCGTAAAGTATGCCGAAAGTGGCAACCTGGCCGAGTTCCTCAAGGACGATCCGCTGCCGACCGCCCCTTTGCGTCTTCGCGCCTTTGCGTGAGATCCTCTTCTTGACCGAACCGCTAATCCGTCCTGGAACGGCGGAAAGACAAGATGAGCCAGTTGAAGATCTGCATCGCGTAACTGGGGACCTCACGCAAAGGCGCAAAGTCGCAAAGAAGGAGGGGCAGAAGCGAAGGTGGCCCGAAGCAAATCGGGCCAGCGGCTGTCTAATCGTGGCGAAGTCTGGGTGGCCCCATTTCCGCTTGCGAGGACGTCGAGCCAGTTGTCCGGCCCGGCGGCAGTGCACACCGATACAACCAGCAGGGCCAGGAGGAACGAAGGGATTCGGGCGTCGATCAATCTCATTGTGCTTGTCGTAGCTGTTCAGAGTTGGGGTCATTTTGTCTTCGTTGCCAGTCTAGCAGCCGCTAATCGCTCAAGACACTTTAAACGCCGGACAAATCACGTTCCACGCTCCAGGTCGGGAAGGCGAGCGATTAGAATGCGGTTCTCCCAGCGGGGTCGCCCATCAGCAGTTCGGCCAGCTTGCGTGACATTGTGGCCGACCGACGATCGGTCCAAACGCGGTGACCTTTCATTGCCCGGACCAGCACCTGACACGATTCGGAGTTCCTTTGATGACAATACTTCCAACCCGATCGCTTTCCAGCCTGATACTCGTGCTGATTCCCTTGGGCGTCCTGGCGGCTGAGAAGGACCGCGAACGGCCTGTTTACGCCGCGCCGGAGTCGCGAGGCCAGTTTGCCGACGTTGATCTCGATAAACTCACCGAGCGATTGATTCGCACCTTGAAGGAGATGCATGTCGAAACCGACCGAGACGATCCGCAGTTCGGGATGATCTACGAGTCGTTCGACCCGCAGCGCAGGTTATGGGTCGAAGGAGAAGGACGCGACACCATGCACCACATGATGTGGACCATGGTCGGTCTAGCGAACGCTTACCGGGCCACGGGGAATGAAGCGGCACTCGATTTTCTGAAAGAGTACCCGTATCCGTTCTACCTGCGGATGATGCTCCACGGCGAGAAGCACTTCGGCCCGGAGTACGGCAACGGGTTCTGCCCCTATTACTGGGACGACGGCGACTCCTTCGACCTGCCGGATTATCTCCACGGCATGGTCGGCCCCGAGACGGCGATCACCGGCCACTCCCCCATGAGTTCTATCCATATGGCTCAGGATCTCTCGCTGGGGCATCTGGACCTCTGGTGGCTTACCCGCGATCCGCGGTTGAAGCAGGCGACAGCGGACCTTTATCATCAGGTCCACTACGGCAAGATCGCCGAACGGTTTGCTGCTCGGGATTACGCGATCCGCGAGCTGAACACGCATCCGGCGAGGGACCTGGAAGACTTTCGGGATGCTCAGGAGAAAGCGAAGGACGTTTTGCGAGCGATGCCGGAGCAGGAACGCCGGGCGCTTTATGAGAAGCGATTCGGTCCCCAATACGGACCGATCGTCACCGCCGCGCATAAGTGCTTGAACGAAGTCGACTCGCTTCCGATGCTCGGCCACCCCAGAAGCGAACCGACCGATAACATCGCCTGGCTCCGGTTGCGGGAACGAAAGTCGGGCGGTTTGCCGAGCTTCCCGGACGAGGAGTCGTTCGACTATTACCTCGCGATCAGCGATTGCGGCAGTCCGGACGGCGTTGACGAGCGGTACGCGCGGTGGTTCACGATGCAGATCTACAACCGCCTGTTGATGAATGAATACTGGATGGATGACGCCCGGTATCCGCATGGCTTTGGACATTTTCCCGGAGCGGGTCAGTTCTGGCAGATGAAGGACGGACGGTTTGTTACGTACAGGTCTGACGCCCCCTGGCATTTCTGGCACACCCGCAGCATCCACTTCGCATGGCTGGCAGGGATCGCCCTGCAAATGATGGAGGAGTGGCCCGATGCGCACGAGCACTACCAGAACGAAATCGCTCCCGATGAGCCCACGGTTCGTTTTACGGACCAAACGCCCACGCTCGACGGAAAACGGGACGGGACGTATCAGACGGTATTCAACTCGCCTGGGCCTGTCGTTGCGCTGGCGAGCGATCCACTGTCGCTGTTCGTCCATGTCGCCGGGCGCAATGCGGATTCGCTATCGCTGACGGTTCACTCTACCGAAGAGCAGAGCAAAAAGTTCGCTGTGATCCAGCGCGACGAGAACGGGGAAGTGAAGGTCTTCAACTCGGAGAACGAACCGCTGCACTTCTGGTCGAAGGCCTCGCCGGAAGGACTGGAGATTCAGATCCCGTACATGATTCACCCGCAGCAGAAGGATTGGCTGACGGCAGTGGAACACGGGCGTCACCTTGCCCGGCTCTCAATCGGTACGCAAGACAAACCACGAGAACAGATTGTTTACTTTCTCAGCAGTCCAGAACGCCTCAAACGTCGGCTACGTGAGACAGTCGAAGGCACGATTGTCAATCACGCTGCCATGCTCGACGAACGCGGTTGGCTGACCTACGCACCCGCTGACAAGTCGAGGCACCAGTTCACCAACCTCAGTTTCTCAGGCGGGTACGGTCATTTGATCCACGTCATCGCCCAGTATCAGATTTGGAAGCAAGGCCAACGCGACTGGAAGTTGAAAGAATCTGTCCGTGTGAATCTCTCCGGCGATGGCGAGTAACCCGATCAGGCTGACACTTCAACTTCGCTTGCTGGCGACACGGGGATGCGTATGCCAAACTCCTTCAGAACGCTTGCGACCCCCTCGGCGTCCGTTGTCATGTTCACTCCTCCGAATTGCGTTCGATGATACGAATGGCACTCCGTCCGCTTAAGTCCTTTTTCTCTTCCCAGCGATGAGGGCCGTGCTGCCGGACCGAGGAAAAACCACTCTCTTCCTCTTCTCCTCTTTTTCTCTGCGGCATTCTGCGTCCTCTGGGGTGAATCCCTCTTTTTGTTTGCCTTGCGTCTCGACCGGCGCATAAAAAACGCCGGGCACGAAGGCCCGGCGAAAGTTGATTTTCAAACCGTTCCCCCGTCGATGACGGGGGAACTTTTGTCGACAGCGGCGAAGTTAGTTATCGTCGCGGAACAGGCTGTCCAGGGCCGAGGGCTCCGGATTGGCCGGCGGCGCCGTGGGGTTGGCCGAAGCACTGGGGCTGGCTCCGTCGCCATCGCCGTTGCTTGTATCGTCGGCCGATTCCAGCAGCGGGAAGCTGCGGACCAGCGTGCGATCTTTCTCAGCGACGAGGGCCTGCAGGGCTTCCGGTCGGTAGCGAACTTCCGATTCCTGGAAGGTGCGGAAACCGGTTCCGGCAGGAATCAGGTGTCCCAGAATGACGTTCTCTTTCAGGCCGACCAGGTAATCCACGCGGCCTGCCAGGGCGGCTTCCGTGAGGACTTTGGTCGTTTCCTGGAAGCTGGCCGCCGAGATAAAGCTGGAGCTTTGCACGGCCGCTTTGGTGATCCCCAGCAGCTGCGTGCTGGCGGTCGCATAACGCGGACGCTCGGTTTTGGCCGGTACGCCGCCCAGGGCGTCGATCTGGCTGTTGACCTCGTCGAGGTACTCTTTGGGGTAGATCTTGCCGGATTCCAATTCGCTGTCCCCTTTGTCTTTGATCTTCACACACTTGGTGAGATTCTCATTGACGCGGCGGAACTCGAACTTGTCGACGATCAGACCCGGCAGCAGGTTGGTGTCGCCGGCCGATTCGATCTTCACCTTGCGAAGCATGCGGGCGACGATGATTTCCACGTGCTTGTCGTTGATTTCCACACGCTGGCTACGATACACCTGCTGGACTTCGTGCAACAGATACTGCTGCACGGCCTCTTCGCCGGAAACACGCAGAATATCGTGCGGCACCAGCGGTCCGTCGACCAGGGCGTGCCCGGCCTTTACAAAGTCGCCGGTGTGCACCAGGAAACGCTTGCCGTGGGGCACCAGGTGTTCGCGTTCGATACCGCTTTCGCTGCGGACGACGATCGTACGCTTGCCGCGGCGTTTTTCGGCCATCAGTTCGACCTGGCCGTCGACCTCGGCGATCACGGCCGGGTCTTTCGGCTTGCGAGCTTCGAAAATCTCGGTAATTCGGGGCAGACCGCCCGTGATATCGGAAATTCGCGAGGCTTCACGCGGCGTTTTGGCCAGCACCGAACCGGCCGCCACCACGGCGCCTTCTTCGACGGTGATGGTTGCACGTTCCGGCAGGAAGTACACGTTCTGCGGCTTGCCGTCGAGATCTTCGACCACCATCTGCGGGTGCAGGTTACCCTTATGGTCGATAATCGTACGACGCGAGGCGCCCGAGGCGTCCGCTTCGACCGACATGGTTTCGCCTTCGACCACGTCTTCGTAGCGGACCTTACCGGAAACATCGGTCAGAATGGGGATACTGTGCGGATCCCATTCGCAAACCACGGAGCCGGCTTTGACTTCGCCGTTTTCTTCGCACCGCAAAATGGCGCCGATGGGGATATCGTATTTTTCCAGCTCCCGACCGCGAGGATCGAGAATGGCGATTTCTCCATTCCGCTTGAGCACCACGTTTTCGCCTTCGGAGTTTTTCACGAAGGTCATGCGGGCGAACTTGGCGATACCGTCGTGCTTGGCGCGATACTCGTGTTCCTGGCGATCAATGTCGATCGACCCGCCGATATGGAAGGTACGCATGGTCAGCTGCGTACCGGGTTCGCCGATGCTCTGGGCCGCGATAATGCCGACCGCCATGCCTTCTTCGACCATCGAACCGGTCGACATGTCCATGCCGTAACAGGAACGGCACACGCCCAGCGGAGCGTCGCAAGTCATCGGGCTGCGGACCTGGATTTTCTCCAGACCCAGGCCTTCGATGCGGCGGGCGATGCTGGGGGTGATCATTTCACTTTCGCGAACGATCACTTCGTCGGTCACTGGATTGACGATGCTCTGGCGGCTGACGCGGCCGTTGATCGCGTCGGCCAGTCGCACTTCGACTTTCTCGCCGCGGTAAACAACCCCTTTGGTGATGCCTTGCGTGGTGCTGCAGTCGTGCATGGTGACCACCACGTTCTGCGCCACGTCGGCCAGTTTACGGGTCAAGTAACCCGAGTCCGCCGTTTTGAGGGCCGTATCGGCCAGACCTTTGCGGGCGCCGTGCGTGGAGGAGAAGTACTCCAGCACCGTCAGACCTTCGCGGAAGTTGGCCTTGATCGGCGTTTCGATAATCTCGCCGGTCGGCTTGGCCATCAGACCACGCATGCCGGAGAGCTGGCGAATCTGTTCGATACCGCCTCGGGCGCCAGAGTTCGCCATCAGATACACCGGATTGACATAACCGAGGCCGCCACGGTCGTCGTTCTTCATGGCCTCCATCATCTCTTTGGTGATCTGTTCGCGAGCCTGCGTCCAGATATCGAGCACCTGGTTGTAGCGCTCTTTTTCGGTGATCACGCCGCGTTCGTACAGCTTGCGGAACTTGAGCACTTCCTTTTCGGCCCCGGCGATGACGGACGCCTTGCAGTCGGGCGTCACCAGGTCGTCGGTGCCGAAGGACAAACCGCTGCGCGTGCTTTCGTGGAAGCCCAGCTGGTTCATGGCGTCCAGCAGGGCGATCGTCGGCCGGCGTCCGAGCTGCTGATAGCAGTCGGAAATCACGGTCGCCAGATCGGAGCCCTTGAGGGCCATGTTGTAAAAGTCCATGCCCTGCGGCAGCATCATATTGAACATGATGCGGCCGAAAGTCGTTTCGACCAGATGGCCCGGCGTGGTGTATTCGCCCTCGGCGTTCTTGGCGCGACGACCGGCAGGCAGGCGGACTTTGATCAGCCCGTGCATGTCGATGACGCCCTGGGCGTGGGCCAGGTCGGCTTCCATCACCGACGAGAAGGTCATCCCCTGGCCCTTGCGATTGGGCAGCATGAGCGTGATGTAATTGCAACCCATGACCGTATCTTGCGACGGGCTCATAATGGGGCGGCCATTACTCGGCGCAAAAATGTTATGCGTCGACATCATCAAGGTGTGGGCTTCCACCTGGGCTTCGATCGACAGCGGCAAGTGGACCGCCATTTGATCGCCGTCGAAGTCCGCGTTGAAGCCTTTGCAGACCAGCGGATGCAGGTGGATGGCGTTCCCTTCGACCAGGATCGGCTCAAACGCCTGAATACCCATGCGGTGCAGGGTCGGGGCGCGATTGAGCAGCACCGGGTGGTTCTGGATCACCGATTCCAGAATGTCCCAGACTTCTTCGTCCTTCCGTTCCAGCATTTTCTTCGCGCTCTTGATCGTATCGGCGTGGCCGAGTTCTTTGAGCTTGCGAATGATGAACGGCTGGTACAGTTCCAGGGCGATTTTCTTCGGCAGGCCGCACTGGTGCAGCCGCAAACGCGGACCGACCACGATCACGCTACGGGCGGAGTAGTCAACGCGCTTGCCCAGCAGGTTTTCGCGGAAACGGCCTTGCTTGCCTTTGATCATATCGGTCAGCGATTTGAGCGGCCGATTGCTGCTGCCCAGCACGGGCCGCTTGCAACGGTTGTTGTCAAACAGCGCGTCGACCGACTGCTGCAGCATGCGTTTCTCGTTACGAATGATCACCTCGGGGGCGTTCAAATCGACGAGCTTCCGCAGCCGGTTGTTCCGGTTGATAATCCGGCGGTACAGGTCGTTCAAGTCGCTGGTCGCGAAGTTGCCCGAATCCAGCAGCACCAGCGGACGCAGGTCCGGCGGAATCACGGGAATCACATCGAGCACCATCCATTCCGGCTTGTTCTCGCTATCGCGAATCGCTTCGACAATTTTGAGCCGGTTGGTCAGGTCTTTCGACTTCTGCTTGGACTTGGTTTCCGTCAGCTCTTTACGCAACTGCTCCGACAGCGATACCAGATCCAGCCGGCCCAGCAGCTTGCGGACCGCTTCGGCGCCCATATCGGCGTCGAAGCTGCCTTCGCCGTACTGTTCACGGGCGGCCCGGTATTCTTCTTCGGTCAGCAGCTGCTGCGGTTCCAGTTCGGTCGTGCCGGGATCGACAACGACATAGTCCTGGAAGTAAACGATCTTCTCCATGCTGCTGGTTTTCATATCCAGCAGGTTGCCCAGGCGGCTGGGCATGGCCTTGAAGAACCAGATATGCACGACCGGCGCGGCCAGTTCAATGTGGCCCATGCGCTTGCGACGTACGCGGGAGTGCGTGACTTTCACGCCGCAACGGTCGCAGATCATGCCTTTGTACTTCATGCCGCGGTACTTGCCGCAGGCGCATTCCCAGTCTTTTTCCGGGCCGAAAATACGTTCACAGAAGAGACCGTCTTTTTCCGGGCGGTAGGTGCGGTAGTTGATCGTTTCGGGTTTTTTCACCTCACCGAACGACCAGCTACGAATATCGTGCGGTCGGGCAAGGCTGATCTTGACCGAAGCGTAATCGTTAATGCGATCGTAAGAGACGTCGGGGCTGGCCATCTGAACGTCCTCCTTCTTGGGGATCACCGTCGGTGGTGGGATATATGTTCGAGCGAAGAAAAAACGCAGGCGCCGCACAGAGCAGGGGGGAAGCCCGCCCGGCGGCCTTGCCGACCAAACGGCCGCAGCCTCTGCTGCGGCCGATGGGGGCGACTTACACCCGTCGCTTCTCCAGTTGCATGTTCAAGGCGAGGCCGCGAATCTCGTTGGTGAGCACGTCGAAACTGGCCGGCGTGCCAGCTTCCAGCGTGTTTTCGCCTTTAACCATCGACTCGTAAATCTTGGTGCGTCCTTCGACATCGTCGCTCTTCACCGTGAGCAACTCCTGCAGGATGTAGGCCGCTCCATAGGCTTCCAGAGCCCAGACTTCCATTTCTCCAAAACGCTGCCCGCCAAAACGCGCCTTGCCGCCCAGCGGCTGTTGCGTAATGAGCGAGTAGGGCCCCGTGCTGCGGGCGTGCACCTTGTCGTCGACCAGATGGTGCAGCTTGAGCATATAGATGTAGCCCACGGTCGTTTCCTGCTCCAGCGCGTCGCCGGTGCGACCGTCGAAGAGCCGGGTTTTACCATGGCGAGGCAGGCCGGCCTCTTCCAGACAGTCGTTGATATCCTCTTCGCTGGCTCCGTCGAACACCGGGGTGATCGCCTGGAAGCCCAGGGCGGCGCCCGCCCAGCCCAGGTGGGTTTCCAGAATCTGGCCCACGTTCATACGGCTGGGAACGCCCAGCGGATTGAGCAGAATCTGGAGCGGGGTGCCGTCTTCCAGGAAGGGCATATCCTCGCAGGGCAGGATCTTGGCGATGACCCCTTTGTTACCGTGGCGACCGGCCATTTTATCGCCGACCGAAATCACCCGTTTGGTGGCGATATAAACCTTCACCATCTGCAGCACGCCGGAACGCAGCTCGTCGCCGCGTTTCATGCTGTTCAAACGCCGATCCCGCAGGTCGATCGAGTTCTCGATCGCTTCCTTGTGGTTCTTGTACGACGTTTTGAATTCGGCGATTTTTTCTTCGCTGCGAATCTTGCCGAGGATCGTGTGCAGCCGGAACTGCTGGGCCCGATCGGCAATCACCTTGGGGCTCTGGTCGCGGACCAGGGGCACGTTGTCTTCGTCGACCAGGGTGCGGCCGGCGATGCCTTCCATTTCTTCAATCATCGCGGTGAAGGCCGCGGCGATATCGTTATTCCCTTCGGCTTCGACGTCTTTCAGTTCTTTTTCGAACTTCAAACGATCCGCTTCCGACAGACTCATCCGACGGGAGAACTTCTGGGTATCGATCACGATCCCTTCGACGCCCGACGAAACTTCGAGCGAATCGTTCTTCACGTCTTCGCCGGCCCGGCCGAAAATGGCGTGCAGCAGCTTTTCTTCCGGCGTCAGTTCGGTCTTCGACTTGGGCGAGACCTTGCCGACCAGGATATCGCCCGGCCGCACATAGGTGCCGACCTGCACGATGCCGCTTTCATCAAGATTCCGCAGGGCCTTTTCGCTCACGTTCGGGATATCCCGGGTGAACTCTTCTTTGCCCAGCTTCGTCTCGCGAATTTCCACATCGAACTCTTCGATATGGATCGAGGTGTAGGTATCGTTTTTGACGAGATCCTCGTTGATGATGATCGCGTCTTCGTAGTTGTAGCCGTCGAACGACATGAACCCGACCAGCACGTTACGCCCCAGGGCCAGCTCTCCTTTGAAGGTCGCGGCGCCGTCGGCGATGACCTGGCCTTTTTCGACCTTCTGGTTGGGCACCACGATCGGGCGCTGGTTCAAGCAGGTCCGCTCGTTCAAGCCGACATACTTGCTGAGGTGGTAGACCTCGCCCGCAATCTCGATCCGCAGGGAGTCGACATACGACACCCGGCCCGCTTTCCGGGCGCGAACCGACATGCTGGAGTTTTCGGCGACGGCCGTTTCCATGCCGGTGCCGACAATCGGCGGCTCAGCGACCAGCAGCGGCACGGCTTGCCGCTGCATGTTGGAACCCATCAACGCGCGGTTGGCGTCGTCGTGTTCCAGGAACGGAATCAAACCGGCCGAAACACCGACCATCTGGCTTGGCGCCACGTCCATAAACTTGACGCTGTCCGGCTGGACGAGGTCAAAGTCGGCACGGAACCGGGCGATAATGTTACCGCCCATCTGCTTGTTACCAATCAGCTTGTTCTGCTCGTCAACCTGCGTATCGGCAGGCGCCACGTACAGCTCCGACTCTTCATCGGCGCGCAGCCAGCGGACGCCGTCGGTCAGCTGGCCGTCTTCGACCACGCGGTAAGGCGTAACCAGAAAGCCGTAATCATCCACGCCGGCGTAAATCGCCAGGCTGGAAATCAGACCGATATTCGTACCTTCAGGTGTTTCAATCGGGCAAATACGACCGTAGTGGGAAATGTGCACGTCGCGGACTTCGAAACCGGCGCGTTTCCGGTTCAAACCGCCCGGACCGAGAGCACTCAAACGCCGTTCGTGCGTCAATTGCGACAGCGGGTTCGTTTGATCGACCACCTGCGACAGTTCGCCGCGGCCGAAGAAGTACTCGATCGCCGCGGAGATGCTTTTGGGGTTAATCAGCGTACGGGGCGTCATGTCATCGGCGTCGCGCAGGCTCATTCGCTCTTGCACGGTTCGCCGCAATTTGAGAAAGCCTTTACGCAGCTCGTCGCAGGCCAGCTCATCGATCGTTCGCAAACGCCGATTACCCAGGTGATCAATATCGTCAATCTCTGCGTCGCCGCCGGTGGTGGACAGCTCGATCAGATACCGCATGGCGGCGATCAGATCTTCGGGGCGCAGGGTCATTTCTTTTTCAGACACACCCAGGTCAAGTTTCCGGTTAATGCGGAAGCGACCGACCCGACCCAGCCGATAACGGTTGACGTCGTAGAACTTTTCCTGGAACAGGGTGCGTGCTTTCTCCAGGGCGGGCGGGTTGCCCGGACGCAGGCGGGTATAAATCCGCAGCAACGCTTCTTCATGGCTGGAGGTCGGATCATCCGCCAGGCAGTTAAACAGCAACGGCGAACGGGGCGACTCAATCACCTCGACTTCCGACAGACCGCTGGTGCAGATCAGTTCGGCCGCGTTTTTGGTGATTTTCTGGCCGGCCTCGACGATAATCTCGCCCGCCTTGGGGCTTTCGGCCGGATACACAATGTCGTCCACCGCGATCTTGCCGTCGATCTTCGAGGCGCTGCGGCCGTCAACAACCGACTCCATCACGGGCGAGTAGAAGCGGGTGATAATATCCGCATCGCTGCCCAGGCTGGGATCCATGGCGCGCAGCAGGGTCACGGCGGGAAACTTGCCGGACTGGTCGATCCGGACCGTCATGCTGTCTTTTTTAGTGCAGTTGATCTCGATCCAGCTACCGCGTTCGGGAATGACGCGACAACTCGGCAACATGCGATCGCTGGTGGTGTCCTGCTCCAGCACGAAGTCGACACCGGGACTGCGGTGCAACTGGCTGACGACGACGCGTTCGGCGCCGTTGATGATAAACTCACCGCCGCCCAGCATGATCGGCATATCGCCCAGATACACTTCCTCTTCGATCGGCTGGTCTTTATTCAGACGCAGCCAGACCTTGAAGGGACGTCCGTAGGTCAGTCGCAACTGGCGACATTCCTCAGGCGTGTATCGCGGTTTGCCGAGCTCGAAGTGCAGATACTCGAGCGAGATCGATTTATCGTAGCTCTCGATCGGAAAGATTTCACGCAGAACACTTTCCAGACCTTGATCTTTTCGCTTATCGCCAGTAAACGTTTCCTGCAGAAACGCCTGATAGCTGGACGTCTGAATTTTGGTCAGATCAACCGTGATTGGCACCCGATCCTGCTTGGTGCCAAAGCGACGGATTTGATGCGGTTCAAGCCGACGTGATGTTGGGGTCGCCATTACCACTCCTCAAGAAAACGATGGGGAGCCAGGAGTTTGTAAGTTGGCCAGAAGAAGAAGCCGCCCAGCAACCTGGTAGGGAAGGGCAGAGCAATACGCGCGCACTTTGGGCCAGTTGCGTCGCGGGACGCAAATTCGGTGCGTGGTATAATTGGCACAGAGCCAAAATAGGTTTTACCGTCAAGCGATTTCGACCTGCGTTGTCGCGGAAGGGGTCAACGACAACTGTTCCGGCAGTCTTGCGTGTAACAACTGCCCGCCGCAGCCAACGCCCCAAGGTTGCCTTCCCAGAGTGAAGGGGAACCACAGAACGCAGCGAGAGACACACAGATTCCGCCTGTACCAGGCGGCATGCTAACAACGCTTGCATATCCCCGCATTGTAAGCCTTCGACGCGGGTTGACAACAGCAACCCGCGCGCCAGACAGACAAAAACAAAGAAAAGCGTTGCCAGCTAAAGGCAAACCAAGCAAACTACTTGATTTCGACAGAACCACCCGCGCCTTCGATTTCCGCTTTGACTTTCTCGGCGTCTTCTTTCGAAACGCCTTCTTTCAATTTGGCGGGAGCCGATTCGACGAGTTTCTTGGCGTCCATCAGCGATTGTCCGGTGATGTTCTTCACCACTTTGACAACCTGCAGTTTGGCGTCGCCAAAGCCCGTCAGCACGACGTCGAATTCCGTCTGCTCGACCGCAGCCGCGGCGCCATCGCCATCGCTGGGAGCGGCCATCATCACGGCGCCGCCGGCGGCGGGCTCGATGCCATAGGCATCTTTCAGATAATCGCTCAGTTCTTTGGCCTGCTTCAGGGTGAGACCCGCGATTTTGTCGCCGATTTCTTTCAGGTCGCCAGCAACTTCCAGGGTAGCTGTATCTTCACTCATGACCGATCCTTTCTCCGAAAACTCGACTGCCTCAGTTGGCGAAATCGATAATTGAAATGGTTTTGCTGCGATGAATTGCAGCCGTTCAAAGAAGCGAAAGTCGCCAATCTGGCCAGTGCTTCGTAAAGTTCCCTCGTCTTATGCGACTTCCAGCGGAAGTCGCACAAAGTCCTATTCGGCCGAACCTTCGGCCGATTCTTCCGGAGCGGATTCCGCGGCCGGGGTCGCATCAGCCGCCGGGGCTTCGTCAGCCACAGGCGCCGAGGCTTCGGCAGTTTCGCCCGACTTCTCGCCGGCTGCTTCGATCTGACTGGCCAGGGCTCCACCGGGCGCCAGCAACTGGCTGACCAGAGCGGCTCCGGGGGCCAAAACCTGACCCATCAAAATCGACAGCTGTTCCGCGCGGTTCGGCCACTTGCTGACCTCTTTCAGGCGATCCGCGGTAAGCTTCTCGCCATCCATCACGCCGCCAGCCGGCTGGAACTTCGGGTATTTCTTCTCTTTGTCGATCGTGGCGATTTCTTTCGCCAGGGCGATAAAGTCTTCACAGCCCCAGACAATCGCATGGGGACCGTTCAGGCCGTCAAACGCCGGACGCAGCGAAGTGCCTTCGGTCGCCCGACGGGCCAGGCTGTTCTTCACCACCAGCAAGTGAATGCCTTTTTGGCGAAGCTCCTGGCGCAACTGCACCGTGGCGTTCGCCTCCATGCCAACGACATTCACCAGCACGGCGTCTTCCACACCGCTGAGCCGTTTGGCAATCTCGTCGGAAATCAGATCTTTAACGTACTTGCTCATTGCTCAGGAACTCGAAAGGAGGCTCATCTACGGAGAACGCCCGAAATGGGAGAGAGCCTGGCGCCAGACCCTCTTCTACAGCGAACTAAGCCGCAACGCGAACGCCGGGGCTCATCGTCGCCGCAATCGTCACGCCTCGGCAATAGGCGCCTTTGACGGCGTTCGGCTTCAAAGCCAGCACATGGTCGATGAAAGTTTTAATGTTGTCGTACAACTGTTCCGGGGAAAAGCTGAGCTTGCCGACCATGGCGTGCACGTTGCCGCCGGAGTCGTTACGAAACTCCACTTTACCCGCCTTGTACTCACGCACGACGTTCGCCACGTCAGCGGTCACCGTACCCGCACGGGGCGACGGCATCAGGCCGCGGGGACCCAGCACGCGACCGAGCGGACCGACCAGACCCATCATGTCGGGCGAAGCGATACAGACGTCGAAGTCGGTCCAGCCATCCTTGATTTTCTTCGCCAGATCCTCCTGGCCCACTTCGTCGGCTCCAGCTTCCGTCGCGGCCGCCGCCAGATCTCCCTTGGCGAAAACAATAACGCGCTGCGTTTTTCCGATACCGTGGGGCAAAACCAGCGAACCACGAACGATCTGATCCGCCTGGCGAGAATCCACGCCCAGGTGCATGTGCACCTCCACGGTCTGATCAAATTTCGTGGTGCCGAACTTTTTCAGTCGGTCAACCGCCGCCTGCAGGTCCTGGGGCTCTCCCGGAAGTCCTTTGGCGAGTTCTTTATAGCGTTTGGATCGTTTGGTCATCGGTTCGTCCCGACAATCTTTGCAGAATGAGAGCTGTGCGGATGGGTTTATTGGCGATCAGGCGCCGGCAACGGGGCAGGGCGTTTCTCTACTCGAGAACCTTCAGACCCATGCTGCGGGCCGTACCCTCAATCATTCGCACGCCGTGATCGGCATCGCGGGCATTGAGGTCGTCCTTCTTTTTATTGTAAATTTCAAGCAGCTGGTCGCGAGTGATCGTGCCAACCTTGTCCCGGTTCGGAACGCCCGAGCCCTTGGCGATCCCTGCGGCCTGCTTGAGCAGGTCGGCCGCCGGCGGGCTTTTGGTGATAAAGTCAAACGACTTGTCGTTGTAGACCGTCACCACGACCGGGATTTTCGTGCCGTTAAACTCCCGGGTGCGGTCGTTAAACTGCTGCACAAACTGACCCAGGTTGATGCCGAACTTACCGAGCGACGTACCAACCGGAGGCGCCGGCGTCGCCGTACCGCCAGGAATCTGGAACTTTGCTTGACCGATAACTTGCTTCGCCATGTGAGACTCGACTGTTATGCAACAGGGACGACGCCCTGGGGATGGATGGTAAAGGGTAGGCAGGCCGGGAGGGGCAACCAGGGCCTGGGCTGATCAGGCGGCAGGGGCGGCTACAACGCCTCCAATTGCCAGTGCTCAAACTCAACAGGCGTGGTGCGGTTGAAGATCACAATCTCCACGGTGACCTTGCCGTTATTCTCGTCAATCGCGGCAACTTCGCCTTCAAAACTTTGAAAATTACCTTCGTTAATACGGACGCGGTCGCCCTTTTTGAACAGAATATTGTGGATCTTCTGTTCTTCGCCTTCGGGCTCGCGGGTGCGGGCCAGCAGGCGATCGATCTCGCTTGGCAGCAACGGGGTGGGCTTGCCAGCCGCCCCCGTAAAATCACCAATCCCGGTGGTCTCGCGGACCAGAAACCAGGTTTCATCGGTGATCGCCATATGCACGACGATATACCCGGGAAACAGCTTCTTTTTGACTTTCCGCTTTTTGCCGGTCTTGGTGAACTCCGTCACTTCTTCGGTCGGCACAACAACTTCATCAAAGTAGCGTTCCAGACCTTCCATTTTGACCCGACGGGCCAGGGCGTCCGCCACGGTCGATTCGCGATTCACGGCCACCTTGAGAATGTACCAGTCTTTCGCGGCGTCGACATCCTCCTCTTCCTCAGCAAAGTATTCCAGCGGCTCGACATCTTCATCCGCGTCACTCAACTGCGAAGAACGGCCGATCGGCTTTTTCTTCGGCGGTTCAACAGGCTCTTCTGGCTCTTCTGGCTCTTCTTCAACAGGCTCCACTTCGGCGACCGGATCTTCTTCTGTGGCCGCAACCTCAACGTCGGCCTCCCCGGACACACCCGATTCCGACAGCGAGTCGCTGCCGGCTTCAGCTGCCGAATCTAGCGGCGCAGCGTCCTCTTCACCCGACTGCGATTCCGCAGCGGGGACGGGCTGTTCTTCTTCCGACGGGGGGCGATTTTCCGACTCGGCTGACAAAGTATTAACTCCCGATAGTGAGACCGCAGAAACGACCTACTTCAGGACTCCAATCGTTTTAAACAGGAATGCCCAAAAGAAATCAAACAGGTACAACACCCCCATCAAACCAAAGATGACGATCAGCACCACCATCGAACTGCGAAACAGCTCCCCGCGTGAAGGCCAGGAAACCTTGTTCATCTCTGCTTCCACCGCGATCAAAAAGTCGGCGAAAACATGATAATTCACCAGCCGAAAGCTGAACCAGGCGCCAATCACCAGCAGCAAGAACGGCAGCGAATACGCCGGCGCCGCCGCTTCCATCCAGGAGGGCGGAGTCAACGGACGCAATAGGTTCCACAGGCTATAAGCGGCCAGCATAAAGGTGACCAGCAAAGCGGCGAACGTCACCTGACGTGCGATCTTCCCCTGCGTCCGCTTATAGACGCCAGCCTGAAACATCTCCTGAAGCAGAGAGTTGGCCTGAATCGTTTTCTGTTTTGACATCGCTCTTTCCCGCGGGGCTTCCCTGCTACCCGTGAATGACGCCGCGGTCGATCATCCGACCGCTCCCTGACGCCTTGACAGGAACTCCTGCAAAACCTCGCCCAGCCAACGCCGGACGACCATAAACCTTGCCGGGTTCCAGACCAGCTAACAAACAGGGGCGGCAGGACTCGAACCCGCAACCTGCGGTTTTGGAGACCGCTGCTCTACCAATTGAGCCACACCCCTAAAACAAACCCCGCCGGGCGGATCGCCCGGCGAGAATTCGCTATATCTTACCATTCGCCGGAACGGGCGAACTATTCGATAACTTTGGTCACGACACCCGAACCAACGGTACGGCCGCCTTCGCGAATGGCGAAGCGGATACCATCATCGAGGGCGATCGGCTTGTGCAGCTCGACCGTCATACGGACGTTGTCGCCAGGCATACACATTTCCGCGCCAACCAGGTTGACCGTGCCGGTCACGTCCGTGGTGCGGAAGTAAAACTGCGGGCGATAGTTGCTAAAGAACGGCGTGTGACGGCCGCCTTCTTCCTTCGACAGGCAGTAAACTTCGGCTTCAAACTTCGTGTGCGGCGTGATCGAACCGGGCTTGGCCAGAACCTGACCACGCTCGATTTCATCGCGGCGTACGCCACGCAGAAGAAGACCGACGTTGTCGCCAGCGCGACCGGTGTCGAGAATCTTGCGAAACATTTCCACACCCGTGCAAACGGTCTTGCGCGAAGCCTTGGAAAGACCGACGATTTCGATTTCTTCACCCGTCTTGACGACGCCGCGCTCGATACGACCGGTAGCCACGGTTCCACGACCTTCGATCGAGAACACGTCTTCCACCGCCATCAGGAACGGCTTGTCTTCTTCACGCGGCGGCTCGGGAATAAAGCTATCGATCGCGTCCATCAACTCGCCGATACAGGCGTTCGCCGTTTCATCGGCGGGCGCGTTGTAGGCCGGCAGGGCCGAACCACGAATAATCGGGGTGTCGTCGCCGGGGAAATCGTACTTGTCGAGCAGTTCGCGAATTTCGATCTCGACCAGATCAAGAAGTTCCGGATCGTCGACCAGGTCGACCTTGTTCATGAACACCACAATCGACGGCACATCCACCTGGCGAGCCAGGAGCACGTGCTCCTTGGTCTGCGGCATCGGGCCGTCAGCAGCGGACACCACCAGGATCGCCCCGTCCATCTGGGCGGCGCCGGTGATCATGTTTTTGATAAAGTCCGCGTGACCGGGACAGTCAATGTGAGCGTAATGGCGATTGGCCGTTTCGTACTCAACGTGCGCGACCGAGATCGTCACCGTTTTCGTATCGTCACGAACCGTACCGCCCTTGGCGATCTCGGAATAGGCTTTGTACTTCGCCAACCCCTTCGAGGCCTGGACCGCCAGGATCGAACTGGTAAGAGTCGTTTTACCGTGGTCAATGTGTCCGATCGTGCCAACGTTCACGTGCGGCTTTGTCCGCTTAAATTCCTCCTTGGCCATATCTGCATCTACCTATCGAATGTGTGGTGTGCCAAAAACTGGAAAACGAATCCGACTCGCCGACTGGGTCGCCCAGCGAGAGATCAAACTACATCTAGAACATCAAACTCTAGAAAAACGACTCCGCTCGAGCCAAGAGCTGCTGATGGGACTTGAACCCATGACCTCGTCCTTACCAAGGACGCGCTCTACCACTGAGCTACAGCAGCAACCAAAATACACTTCACCTTAAACACAACAAAAGCGGGCGAAGGGAATCGAACCCTCGTCTTCAGCTTGGAAGGCTGTGGCTCTACCATTGAGCTACGCCCGCAGAACCCAACCTGCTTCACTTCCCCGAAAACATCTCACTCACATCAGCCGCCAAAGCTCGACGCTTCGACAAACCAAAAAACACCAGACTCAGAACCAACCGGAAACCTATCGCTTCACTCTACAAAAGTGGGGGGTGCAGGATTCGAACCTGCGAAGGCGATGCCATCAGATTTACAGTCTGACCCCTTTGACCGCTCGGGAAACCCCCCCGCTATAGCTTTGCAAACGTCTTTCGCAGAGACTCCGCGAGAGGGACGCGCTCACATTAATCGTTCCGTTGTCCTGTGAAGAATCGCCTTTTTGACTTGCCTGTTCATTACCGACAAGGCCGGTACAGTAATTTTCTTTCCAAACCTTTAGCCGAAGACCACAACCAACACCGTCAACACCGGTATTTCAGGCCTGTCCAGCTAACTTAAGATTCCATTCGCTTCTTCTCTTTTTTTCGCGATCGCCAGCCTGATCAAAGCTGGACCCTCGCCTGCGGCCGGAGCCAGCGGGGGGACTTGAACCCTCAACCTGCTGATTACAAATCAGCTGCTCTGCCAATTGAGCTACGCTGGCTGATTTTGGCGAACTCGAAAACCAGCTAATATACCGATCTTTCGGGAGCCCGCAATACGAAACAACGCCTTTTTTCGTTAGGGATTCGGCAGTCGTTTTGACCCGTATCGCCTTCGATGAATCGGCTAACCCCGCATTTTACAGCCTTTCTTTCCTACGCCAAGGAGTGGGGCGGCCTTCGTGTAATAAAAGGCGCGCCAAATCTCCTGGCGGGCGGCAAATTCCGGGAACTTTCATCGCTTTATTTCCGTTTGGACCTTCCCTTGCGTTTCTTCTTGTCCGCTTTTTTCTTGTTCTCCGCCTTGGGGCCTGACTTTCGCTGGGTGCCTGAGGGCTTGTTCTTTTTTTCTGGTTTTTCTACCCGCGGCGCCTGCTGGATCGTTTTCACCAGGCGCAGATCGAGCTGACGCCGGTCGATGTCGACATGCGCAATTTCCACTTTGACCCGGTCGCCCAGTCGGTAGCTGTTCCCTTCGCGGTTGCCTACCAGGGTGTGGGACTTTGCTTCATAGCGATAAAAATCATCCCCGAGCGAACTGACGTGGATCAGTCCTTCCGCCGGCAACTGCACGCCCTGGGCGAACAGGCCGAACTCCTCAACCCCGGTGATGACGGCCTCCATCTGCATACCCTTTTTGTCGCTGAGGAAGGTCAGCAGCTTGATCTTCACCAGATCGCGCTCCGCCGCCTCGGCCCGCTGCTCCCGTTCGCTGCAGTGGTCGCCCAGCAGCACCATGGTGTCGAGATCGTTCGGCGGACGCTTTCCCTGGGCCAGATCGTTCAGCATTCGGTGAACGGTCAGGTCCGGGTAACGGCGAATGGGAGAGGTGAAATGGCAATACTCCTCACTGGCCAGGGCGTAATGCCCCTCGACCAGCGGACTGTAAATGGCTTTCTGCATGCTCCGCAGGATGGCGTAATTCACGGCGTGCCGTTCGGGGCGTTCGTTGACTTCTTTCACCACGCGCTGGATCTCAAAGCGACTTTCCAGACTTTCGCAATCGATGCCCAGTTCGCGGACAAACGTGGTGAGCGCCTTGAGCTTGCGCGGAGTCGGCGGCGAGTGGACCCGGCGTAAAAAGTTCAACTCGGCCTTCGCCAGGAGCGAAGCCACCGACTCGTTCGCCGCCAGCATGAACTCTTCAATGATTTGATGGCTGACGGTGTTCTGCGCCGCATGGGCGCCGGAGACCTTGCCTTCTTTGTCATAGTCGATCTTGATTTCCGGCAGGGTCAGTTCGATCGCCCCACGGCGGAAACGTCGCTGCCGCAGAATCATCGCCAGCTCATGCATGCGACCGACCAGGCCGTGCACCTGGGGCGTAAGTTTCTCGGTCCAGGCGTCGGGATCGGCCAGGTAGCTGTCGACCTCTTCATAGGTGAACCGTCGCTGGCTGCGGATGGCGGTGTTTTCAAAGTGAATGTCCACCACTGCGCCGTCGGGCGTGTATTCGATAAAAACGGTTTTGGCGTAGCGAATGCGGTCCGGCTGCAGGCTGGCAAGGTTGTTGGAAATGACTTCCGGCAACATCGGGATCACCCGATCCGGCAGGTAAACGCTGGTTGCACGATTCTTCGCTTCTTTGTCGAGCGGCGTGCCGACAGGCACAAAATGCGCCACATCGGCAATGTGCACGCCCAGGCGCCAGTGATCTTTTTCGATCCGTTCCAGCGAAATCGCATCGTCGAAATCGCGAGCGTCGTGCGGGTCGATGGTGATAATCACCGACGCGGTCAGGTCAGTGCGGTTGTCCAGGCTTTCATCAAACGCTGCCGCCTGTTCGCGGGCCGAAGCGAGCGTCTCTTCCTGGAAATGCTCCGGCAGGCCGTACTCGCGCATGATGGTGAGCGTATCCACGCCAGGAGCGCCGCGGGCCCCCAGCACTTCGACAATCACCGCTTCGCCTTCATGGGCGTGTGTTGGGAAACGGACCATCTCCACTACGACTTTGTCCTGGCTTTTGGCGTCTTTCGCTCCCGCGTCGCCCACATACAGCGGCGCCGAAAAGACGTCGCCATCGATCTGGACATAACCGGCTCCGCCGCGTTCCACGTAGGTGCCGACGAACTGGTGCGAGGCGCGTTCCAGCACTTCGGTGATGCGGCCTCGGGTACGGCCATCGCGTTCGGGAATTTTACTTAAACGGATCGCGACGGTATCGCCATCAGAGGCGTCCAGCGTGTGGCGGGCGAGGATGAAGATGTCTTCTCCCCGGTCGCCCGACTTCCCGGCGCCCTGGGGACGGACAAAGCCATAACCGGCCGATGCACGTTTGAAAACGCCTGTGATCTGCGAGGGCTCTACGGGCTGCTCCGCCCTGCGAACGACTTCGCCTGGCCCTGGCCGCACGCTATGATTGGTCCCCCAGTGCAACAGGCCGGCCTTGACGAGTCGCTTGACGCTACGGCGAACCTCGCTGCGGTGATCGGGCGCCAGTCCTAGCGCCTTGGCGATCACCCGCGGCTTCACCGGCTGATAGTTGGCCCGCAGCACATACTGCAGAACCTGGTTCTGCAGATCCTCGGGCGGGCCTTGCTGCTGCTTCTCCGCCAGGGAAGCAAACTTCACCCGCGTGTCGTCAGCCTCCTGCGACTGGGCGCCTTCTTCCGGCTCCTGCGCGTTTTCTGCCGCCTCCTGCTGCTGTGTTTCCTTTACCGCCTCCTGCGAGTTCTCGGGGGGAGTGGTTGTTTGCGGGTCCGCGGGCGGACCTTCCGATGTTTGATCATTCTGATCGGGGGTGTCTGTCATTTTCATTCCTTGAGAGGACACCGGCGCGGTTCCGCAGGTTCGGCGGAAGGGACCGATCGTCCAAAAAAACGAGAAGCGGGAAGCGGCCGGGGCGGCCTGCCTCGATTCCCGGGTTGATTCATGAAAGAAGGAACGCAATGCAGCTCGCTACATTTCGCCCTTGTCGCCAATTGTCCCACACTTCTCCATTTCGTCATAGCAGGAAGATGGCCGCCAGGTACGGGAAAACAACCGCCAGGCAGGCCCCCTGCAGGTCGCGGGAACGCGGTCCCAAGGGGAACCGGTCGGCGACAGGAACGCGTGAGGGGGTAACAAAACGACCTGATTCGCGCTTCCCAGGAAGCGGGCCGATGCCAAATCCGGCTCCACACTGCACGGAATTTCCTGCCGCCGCCTCCCTATCGTCCACCGCGAGTTTCCCCATGTCGACTTCCGCCGCGATTGTCTGCTTTTCCATTTCCACCGATCACTGCGACGACATGGCCACGGTTGCCATGCAAGGGACGGCGACGGTTGACCAGGTCGCCCGGATCGCGCGGCGTCTGCACCGGATTGCCGCGCGCCGGCCGCGAATCGTGCTCTTCGACTGGCGGGAGCTGAAGTTCCTGACAAGCCTGGCGCTGGGAGTGCTGGTGACGTTTGCCCGCCAGGTGCGGCGGCATGGCGGTTCGCTTCATATCGACGGCTGCTCGGGGCCGATTCGTGAAATGCTGGAAGTCACCCGCTTCGACCGTTTCTTTGAAGAGATCCAGTAAACCTCTAACTGCTGCCAGAAAGCATCAGGGCAGGGCGCCGCTGTGCTACAGAAATCGGCCGCCGGAGCTCTGCCAGTAGCACGATATTCTTTATCTAGCGTTTGCCATGACTTAGCCAGACCTGCCTGCCGTATCTCGAGAATACTGAAGCAGGCAAACGCCAAAGACGGACCTGGTAAACAGATGAAAACGCTTAAAAAAGCGGGGGCGAACCGTCTCCCATGACTGATCGCCAGGCGCGACTCCCACCGCATGCCATGCGTGAAAAACTTTACTGTCAGTGCTGGCATACTGGCGTTGCTAGCATAAGAATTCTAGCAAACGCGATATTCTCTTCCTGAAAATTTGATATACTTTCCCCCGCTGTGTTGAATCATCAACCAGCGCGGTATTCATCGTTCCGCGGGATATACGATGTTGATTTTCCAGGAGGGATTTTCATGGCCACCACTCGCATTCCGCTCAGCGCCTCCGAAGAAGCCAGCCGCAGCCTTGAAGAACGGCTGAACCTGAGCACGGCCGAAATCGGCCTGACCGTACGGACGACCAACTGCCTTGAGGAACGGGGCATTTTCACCGTCCGCGATCTGCTGCAGACCACGCGGGACGACCTGCTCAGCATTTCCAACTTCGGCGAGAAAACGCTGGAAGAGGTCTTCAAGGCCCTGGAAGCGATTCAGTTCCCTCGCCCGGTCCGCGAGAACCGCTCGCCCAAATAGGGCGCGGCCGGAGACGACCGACAGTCCCCCTTTACGGACTGTCGGCCATGCTGCGGGTCGCCCCGTTATCCGCCGAGCGATCCTCCCCCTGGGCTTGCCGGCTCACTTCTGGCAGCGGAGAAACAGCCGTCCGCCAGGGGGCAACGATCAGCCCCAGGAACACCACCGCCGCGACCAGCACGACCGTCCGCGATTGCTGGGAGACGGGCCGCGGTTTCGCCTGGAGATACATCTCCAGCCAACCCACACGCGTGTCCAGACTGGGATGGAGCCAGCCTCCCCGCGACGAATCTTCCCCGCTATGCGCCGCCAGGGTGTCGAGGGCGCTAATCAACTGCTGGGCCGTATCGGGCGTTTGCTGAGCGGCCCAACGATCGGCGTCGAGTTCCAACCGCCGAGCTATCGCGGCGAATCCGCACGCCAGATAAACGGCCGTCAACAAGGCGGCAGCGGCGTACAAGCCAACCTCCGCCGCCGGCGGAATTTCCCCCAGCAGATCCAGCCACCGCCGAGCCGCCAGAAACGCGAGTAACGGCAGCACCGCCGCCAGCATCCGCGTGGCCGCATGCCCCAGCCGCAGGTGGGCCGTTTCATGGCGAAACACGGCCAGCAACTGCCCACGATCCAGCAAATCCAGCAAAGGCTGCGACAGATACACTGTGCGCAGCGGCCCCCATCCGCAAACAAAGGCGTTGGCGTACCGCGTCCGCCACACGCGGATCCGCCTCAGCCGCACGCCGCCGGCCGTCGCTGCGGCATGCAGCGCATCGCGCAGTTCGCCGGCAGGGAAGGGGGACGTCTTCCAGCTGACCGCCAGCAACAGCGGAAACGCCAGCGCCAGGATCAGCACGGCCGGCAGATAGATTATCCATGCTCCGCCCCGCGCAACCAGATCGGGGCAGCCCAGCCGAACGACGTCGCAAACCAGGGCCATCGCCAGCGCGGGAGCCAGCACCGGGGCCAGTTCTCCCGCCGCGCGGGCTCGCATCTGGAGGATTCCTTGTCGTAACGCGGCCGGCCATGCCAGGCGCCGCCTGGCAACGGTAGCAAACGCCGTCCAGGAGAGCAGCAGCGTCGCCAGCGCCGGCGTCAGCAGCAGCAGTTCGTCCAGCAGCACGATCGACCGTGGCGCCAGGTAATCGCGCACGACCGCGGGCCACTCCAGGGCGTACAGGATAGCGGCGGTCGTCGTCAACCAGAACATCGCATGCAACCGCTGCAGGCTTTCGCCCCCGCGAATGGCGCGCTCCAGCTGCTCCTCCGATGCGGCCTGTTCCACACGAAGCTGCGTGCGGCGCGCAATGACGAACGCCGCGGCCGCCACACTCGCCGCCAGCACCAGGCTCAGCAGCAAAGACAGGGCGACGTCGGAGGCCGGCTCCGGCGAAAGGTATTCGCCCGCGGCCAGGGAAGCGACGATGATCAGCACCAGCGGCAATTGCATCCTTCCAGGCTAATTACGGGCCGCCCGGCGCCAAGCGCAAGCAACGACCGAACAGGCCAGGAAAGGGCAGGGGGGTAACGATTATGGCGACCCTGCGGCCGGCGATTCCACCGCTGATCGTCCGGCCCGGCTGTTTCGCCAGGCGAGCGTTGGTTATTCTGCGTGTCCAGCTGGACCCTTTTTTCTTTCCGTTTGCCGTGTGCTGAAACTGCGATGACTGACTTCCTAAAACTGGCCGGCAAATCGATTCTGGTAATGGGCGTCGCCAACCGAAAAAGCGTGGCTTGGCACATCGGCCGCACCCTGGCAGAAGCCGGCGCCGAGCCCGTGTATGTGGTCCGCAGCGAAGAGCGCAAAGCGAATACGGCGAAGCTGCTGGGCGATGCGCCCGTGTTCGTGTGCGATGTGGAATTTGAAGACCAGATTGAAAAGTTGCGAAGTGATCTGCAGGCGACCGGCCGGACGTTCCAGGGGCTCGTCCATTCGATCGCTTTCGCGGACTACGAAGGCGGCGTCAAGCCGTTTCATGAAACGGGGAAAAAGCAGTTTTTGCGGACGATCGATATCTCCTGTTATTCGCTGATCGCCGTGGCGAACGCCATGAAAGACCTGCTGGCGACCGACGCCTCGGTCGTGACGATCTCCATTTCGACCACCCGCATGGCCAGTGAGAACTATGGCTTTATGGCGCCTGTCAAAGCGGCGTTGGATTCGTCGCTGGCGTTTCTGGCGAAGTCGTTCAGCCAGTTTTCGCAAGTGCGTTTCAACGCCGTGGCGCCCGGCCTGCTGAAGACATCGGCCTCGGCGGGCATTCCCGGGTATGTCGATTCGTACCTGTACGCCGAGCAGATCATTCCGCGTAAACAGGCGGTGCAAACGCAGGAAGCGGCCGATGCGGCCGTCTTTTTATTGAGCCCGCGTTCTTCGGGTTTGAACGCCCAGTCGCTGATCGTCGACGCCGGCATGGCCATCAACTACTTCGATGCCGAAATGGTTGCCCGGGCGATGCGTTAGACTTCCGCGATCGCCCAAGGCGACGGTAGACGACGGGCCAGCGAACCTCCCATCAGACGAACAACGGCGTCGCTTTAACGGCCGCGTTGCAGCATGAGTTCGGCCTGGAGCAGACCTTCACGGGTGGCGTACACGAGCAGTTCGTTCGTGGAGTTGAGCGTGAGCTTCTTTTTCATCTCGGCGATGATCTTCTCGATCAGTCGCAAGCTTAATTTGAGGGTCTCGCTGACCTGACGATTCCCTTGACCTTCGGCCATGAGTTTCAGGACCTGGATTTCGCGTCGACTCAGCATGGAACGCCGTGTCTTGGCCTGCCCCGATTCCAGCTCCACCAGGCGGGACTCCAACTCGGGAGAGAAATAGCGATCGCCTGTGAGCACATGCCGCACGGCAAACGCCAGCCCATGCAGCGTTTCCGAGTGCTTGGAAACGACCCCCGCCGCCCCGGCTTCCATTGCCAGATCGACGTAGTGATCCGAAGGAAAGCCTGTGTAAAACAGCACTTTGACTTCGCCGTCGGTACGATCGATAATCTGACGGCAAGCCCAGAAAGCGTCGGCTCCCGGCATATGAATATCGTGGATAACGACGTCCGGCCGCAACGCAACCGCCATGGCCAGCCCTGACTGCGCGTGGCTGGCGTAGTCGATCACCTGGATGGATTCCGACTTTTCCAGGCATGCGCCGACACAGCGCATGATATCAATGTCGTCGTCGACAATTACAACGCGGGCGGATTGTATAGTCATAAGTCTCGTCCGAAAATGGCCTCACACCACCCACCATTATACAGGGGATTTTCCTAGGTATCATGGTGAATCTGGGGAAATCTGCCATCCAGCCGGGACGATGATACACTTAATGATGCTTAAACCGTTTATTCGGGGCAATGTTTTTCGATTTTTTTGATTCACCTAAATTCGACATGGCATATCACGCAAAGATTCGTCGAATATTCGCGGCTACGATGCTGGCTGTCACTGCCATCGGCCCCAGTCCCAGCATTGCCATCGAGCATCACAGGCCCACCCCTGGCAAAACAATTGACACCCTGAAGAAGGGTTTGTCCAGCGATATGTACATGGTGCGGCAGGATGCGATGTGGCGCCTGATCCAGGCAGGGACAGAAGCAATCCCCTCACTAGTGGAGGTCGTCCAGCAGGGAGATCTGGAAGCGATCGTGCGGGGGCTCTACGCCCTGGAGCAGATCGGTCAAAGCGGCCAGCCTAATTGCGAACGCACCGTCGAAGCCGCCCTGCAGACACTCGCCAGGTCCCCCCGCAAATTAACGGCAAACCGCAGCCAGACCCGGCTGTTGGCCTTTCGTAAACAGCGCCGCCAGCAAGCCATTGCTGCACTACGCGGCCTGGGGGCCGAAGTTTCCCTTCGCGAAGAAGCTGCGGTGATGGTGCGGTTTACCGAAAAATACCAGGGCGGGGACAACGGACTGATACACCTGCAGCAGCTGCCCGAGATGGAAAAACTCTACTTCGAGGGCTCGACCGTGGGCAATCGCGGGCTGGTCCATCTGCAGAACCTGCCGCAACTGCAGCAACTCTTCCTGGGCGGCTCGCAAGTCACCGGAGCAGGGCTGGAACATCTGGCCGATCTGCCCCAGCTGGAGTTTTTGTCGCTGAAAGGGCTACCGGTCTCCGGCAAGGCGCTACTGCCCCTGGCGTCCCTGCCGCGACTGGCCCACCTGGGACTCGATGAAACGCCAATCAACGACGCCGGCCTGGCCCACCTGGAGGCGCTTCCGGGCCTGGAAACCTTATGGCTGAATCAGACGCAGGTCACCGGCTCCGGGCTGGCTCGTCTGCAGAAACTGCCCCGTCTTCACAAGCTGGTGCTGACGGCGACGGCCGTCCAGGGGCCGGGCCTGGCTCGCCTGGCCCCGATTGCTTCACTGCGGTATCTGTCGCTCCAGGATGCTCCTTTAGAGGAATCGGCAGGCGCCGCCCTGGCGAAACTGGTGCAACTGGAAACTCTCGGTCTGGACGCCACGCCGATTGGCGACGCGACCGTCCGGCAGCTGGCTCCGCTGACCAGCCTGAAAGTACTCTGGCTGCAGAAAACCCGCATCACTGATGATGGACTGGCAGCGCTGCACGGCATGCCTGGCCTGCGACGGGTTTATCTGGGGGAAACGAGCGTCACCCAGCCAGCGATCCAGGCCCTGCGGGCCCGCCTGCCGGATTGCGAAGTGCTCGAGTAGCCTCGGGCGCCAGTAACCCCGATCGCTCCAGTTGGCGTTTACGCCAGGGGGACCAGGGCGCCATAATGGTTACTGGTCGTCGACCACTGCCGGCGACGCGTTTTCCTGATTTTACGGACCGCACCTGATGAGCTTTCGTGTCGATTTGGACATCTACCGTGGTCCGCTCGATCTATTGCTGTATCTGGTGCGCAAGCATGAGCTGGCGGTAACCGAGATTTCCGTCGCCATCCTGACCGAGCAGTACCTGGATTACCTGACAGTGCTGGAGCAGATCGATGTCGACGCCGTCGGCGATTTCCTGGATATCGCCAGCACGCTGATCGAAATGAAGTCACGGCAACTCTTGCCGCAGGTGGAGGAAGAAGTCGAGCAGATCGAAGAACCGCGGGAAGGGCTGGTCGAACGCCTGCTGGAATACAAGCGTTTCAAGGACGCCGCCAACATTCTGGAAGAACAAAGCGTGCGCTGGGGGCAGCGGTTCCCACGGTTGGCCAACGACCTGCCGCCCCGCAAGGTCGATCCGGCGGACCAACCCATTCACGAGGTTGAGCTGTGGGATCTGGTCAGCGCGTTCGGGCGGGTCATGCGCGACCACCAGGCCAACCAGCCGACCAACATCATTTACGATGACACCCCGATCAACATTTACATGGAACGTATCCATCAGCGGCTGGCCTCCAGCGGCCGCATGGCGTTCAGCGAAATGTTCGCCGCCGGCATGCACAAGTCGGCGATGATCGGCGTGTTCCTCGCCGTGCTGGAACTCGTCCGCCACCATGGCGTGCGCACCGAGCAGGTCGACGTCCACAGCGAGATCTGGGTCATCGCCGCAGAAGGTTTTTCCGCCGAAGCCGACTTCTCCGACGTCGACAATTACGGCGCCAAAATCGACGACGACCTCGAAGAAGAAGTTGACGAAGAAGAAGCTGACGAAGAAGAAGCTGACGAAGAAGAAGCTGACGAAGAAGAAGCTGACGAAGAAGAAGCTGACGAAGAAGAGGACGAAAAGGACGGCTAGTGGTGCGTCAAACCATAAAATCAGGTTTCTCTCAATCAGCCGCCGGGCGCTAGCCCCCGGTTTTTTTGGCAGCACAGCAGCACGGCCCAAATCGCTCACTCTAAGATTGAAGATTAACGCAGCACTAGTCCAAGGCGGAGCAGGCGGTCTTGACCGACGGGACGTCCCAGGCGCGCGAGCCTCAGGGGCCCCTTTTCGGGTGGGAAAGCGATGGGATCGCGGGATCCGGTTTGCTATTATCGGCGAAAATCGCAGGAGGCTTTTCTTTTCTTTCGCTGGGGCGCTGCGCGATGAGTGAAGATTTTGACGCCTATTACAAATGGCTGGCGATTCCTCCGCACGATCAGCCGCCTGACCATTACCGGTTGCTGGGCGTCGCCCGGTTTGAATCCGACGAAGACGTCATCGCCAACGCGGCTGATCAGCGGATGATGCATCTGCGCGGCTTTCAAAACGGCAAGCACGCCGAGCTTTGCCAGAAGCTGTTGAATGAAATTTCCGGCGCCCGGCTGTGTCTACTGCAGGCTTCCAGCAAAGCCGCCTACGACGAGCAACTGCAGGCCGCCGCGGAGCCTGCGCCGTCGGCCAACCCGGCCGCATCGTCGGTCGTGAACCGCCCGCCGACCGGACCGGCGGTCCGACCTGGCGCGCCGCCTTCAGCACCGAACTCCTCAGCAGCGACCCATTCAGCCTCCCGGAGACCGGCAGCCAGCCCGCCGCCGGGCGGTTCTGCCCCCACGCGACCGGCGCCGCGACCCGGCGCCCCCAGCCCGGGCTTCGATCCGCTGTCAGCCCCCAGCCCGCTCGAACGGGAATGGGGAAAGCCAGCCGCCCCCATGTACCCGACGCGGCAACCCGTCCGTCCCAGCAGCGGGGGCAAGGTTGTCGGCATTGTCCTGGCGGTGCTGGGCGGCGGGGCCTTGCTAATGGTGCTGGCCTGCTGCGGCGGGGCGGCCTACGTTTACACCTCCGCGCGGTCAGCGGTTGCGGACATCCAGCAAGAATTCAACGAGGCCTCACGCAGGGCGGCGGCCGAACGCGCCGCCAGACGCCTCCCGCCGACTACCCCGCCGCGAATGCCTCCTTCGGGACGTCCCTCGCCGAGCCGGCCGTTTCCGGGGCAGCACACCAGCAACCGCCCCGTTCCGGCCAGGCCGCCGCAAGGTAGTGGTTCGTTAGCGACCGCCGAAGCAGTGGTGCGACCCGCCGCCAGCGATGTGATTGATCTGATCGCCCTTGTGGATCCGCGAGCCGACGCCGTGCATGGAGCCTGGAGCAAAGTCGCAGGGACGCTGACCTGCGCCACCCAGCACCTGGTGCCCCGCGTGGAAACGCCCTATCTCCCGCCCCGCAATTACGATGTGCGACTGGAGTTTGAACAGGAGAAGTACCGGCACCCCATCTGCTTCATTCTGCCAATCTCTGACGGCAAGTATGGCGTGCGGCATGTCGACAAGTTTTCGGCAAACCAGCGGCATACGGTCCGGCTGGAGGTTCGAGGAACCACAACCGAGGCGTTTTTGAACGACGTCTCGCAGGGCAAATTGGACTTTTCCGAACTCAGAGAAAGCGGCTTTCACAACCTCCGTGATCGTCGCAAGCTGGGCATCGGCTGCGACGACCCCACCATCTTCTACAAGGCAGTCGTCGAGCCTCAGGACGCCCAGGACCTGGGCCAGCTGACCATTTCCGTCGAAGAAGCAGCACGCAGGACCAAAATCACCGCCCGCCCCGTCGGCTTGTGGCCAGCCAACGCCGTCGACGGCATGGTCGATCTGATCGCCGTCATCGACCCGCAGGAAGACGCCGTGCATGGCGAATGGCAAAAGCAGATCAACATGCTGGTATGTTTCTCCAAGCACTTTGTACCGCGTATTGAAGCCCCCTATATTCCGCCGGCCGAATACGACGTGCTACTGGAGTTTGAACAAGCCAGCCCGCGGAATCCGGTTGGCGTCATTTTTCCGATCGAGGAAGAGAGCCACGTCTACCAATTCAAGAATTTGCCGGCGAACCAGAAAGTGGCGGTGCGTCTCGAAGTGCGGAGTGACCACGCAGAAGGTTTTATCAACGGCGAGTCAATGGGCCGGGTTCCCCGGGACGACCTCGAAACCACCACCTGGCACCGTCTGCGCGACTCACGCAAGCTGGGCATCGGGTGCGACGATCCGACGACCTTCTACTCCGCCATGGTCCGCGAAACAAACGGCGCCGGGCAATACACGATTCCGCCCGAGTACGCCGGGACAGCTTCGCAGCCCTGAAACTCGACCGGAAACCGGGGAGTCGCGTCCCTTCTTCCAGGAAACGGCAGGCGTTCCCTGGTCAGGGAAGCTCCACCAGGTTGCGGTAGTATTCCAGCAAGCGGGTCAGATCCAGCGATCGCTCCCCAACGCTCGACTTGACGACATAGCCCGCAATGTTCCGGTCATATGCCGCCAGCCGATCCTGGTCATCGCGCGAGGTGGTGATGACAAAGACCACGCTGCGCCGCAGTTCTGGATCGTTACGCAGTTCCTCAAGGAATTCGATGCCATTCATCCGCGGCATTTTCAGATCGAGCAGAATCAGATAAGGCCGCTCCAGCTTCGGCTCCCCGCCTGTCCCGCGGAGAATCTCCAGGGCGTGTACGCCGTCGTAGGCAAAGAACAGTCGCGGGTTGATCTCGCTTTTGCTGAGCGTGCGCCTCATCAATTCAGCGTCGACTTCGTCGTCGTCGACAATCAGAATGTTGATCGATTCCGTCATGCGTAAATCACTCACTTTGTTTGGGCCAGGTAAAGGAGAACCTGGCGCCCTGTCCAGGGATAGATTCTACTAGAATCTGGCCGCCTACCGAAGTGACAATTTTTCGAGCGAGCGCCAATCCCATACCGCTGCCTTCGACTTCGTTTCGCGGCTTTAAGGTTTCGAACATGCGAAAAATCCGCTGGTGGAATCGCTCTTCGATTCCGGGACCATCGTCGATGACGGAGAATTCCAGAAAATCGCCGCGGTCCACGCAGGTCGCTTCGATCTGGCCCGTCTCCCCATGATGGTGTTTGACCGCATTCTGCAGCAAGTGACGCAAAACTTGTTCCAGCGATCGACGGTCGGCCTTAAATTGCGGAAGGCCGCCTGCTATCTGAAGGGTGAAAGTCTTCGGGGCGCGAAGATGTTCCCAAACCTGTGTGATAAGCTGGGCCGCATCTATCTCTTCTACTTGCGCACCTGTGCGTCCTACCCTCGAATATACTAACAGATCGTCTAACAGCCTCTCTAAACGCACGGCCCGATCCCGAAGTTTTTTCAGGTTCTGTTTGGATTCAGCCGATAACGCAGCGCCCGAGTCTTCCTCGATCCACAGGGACAGGCTGTGGATGCCCCGCAGGGGAGCCTTCAGGTCGTGCGAAGCCACATAAGCGAATTCATCAAGATCGTGATTCCGGGTGGCCAGTTCCACGGCCTGGGTCTTCAGTTCCGCCACGCGATCTGCGACCCGCTGTTCTAGCTGGGCATTCAACCGGCGCAGCTCGCTCCGGGTCTGGGCAAACTCGGTAATGTCCCGCCACACGGAACGGCTCCGCACGATTGCCCCCCGGGCATCCCGCACCGCCGACACGCTCAGACTGACAACCAGCGGCGAGTGGTCATGCCGTCGCAGCTGCAGCTCGGCGTTTTTGATTTCGCCGGTGGCTTGGAAGAGAGCGAACACCTTCTCGGCTTCTTCCCGCGAGTTCTCGTGATAAAGCTCTCGCATAGGGCGACCGATGATCTGCGACCGCGGAATTCCCAGGACGTGCTCCACCGTGGCGTTCGCCTGCTCCACCAGGCCCGTTTCGGCGTTCACGGAAACGTACATGTCGGGCGCATGTTCATACAGGTCCTGAAACATGGCCTGAGCCATTTGCCGGTCTTCCACTTCCCGGCAAAGGGCCGTGTTTGCTTCCCGCAGTTCCAGCGTCCGCTCTGCGACACGGTCTTCAAGTTCAGCATTTAGCTGCTCTAAACGGGTTTGCGTTTCCGCGGCCGCGGCCGCTTGCCAGTGAAAACTCCACCCCCGCTCCAGCAGCAACAACGACAGTCCCATGGCGAACACCGCCGCCGTCCAGGCTTGAATCTGCAGGGAGGCGACTTGCTGTCGCGAGTGGTTCTCTTCCGCCGCCACCATCCGGTCGAGATCGTCGGGCAGGGACGAATCCATCGCTCCCGCCAGCACCTGCCCCACCGCCCGTTCGACTGCCGACACATCCTTGTCGCTCCGTTCCAGCAACGACCTGACGTCACTTGTATACCGCCGGACCTGGGCGTCGAGGTTGACGGGTGTGTCGATGCCGGCCGCCGGATCAATCTCCTGGCCCAGGTACAAACGCCGCAGGGACGGAGCGACGGGCGACCGAATCTGCAGCTGCGAATCGCCATTCAGCAAAGCCTGGTGCGAAGACGCATACAGCCCCACCATTGCCTGCAGTTTGTCCCGCAACGAGGAACGGGCCGCCGGATCGCTCGACCAGCGAGCCGCCAGCAGTCCCATCCGGGCCGTGAGCATCCGCTGCCGCCCGCTCACATTAATCCGATGGGCCGAGTTCGCTTGCTCCAGGGCGGCCCGCGTGAAAAGCTGCCAGCTGGCGAACGCGAGCACCAGAAAAATCAGCAACGCCCCGCCCATTCTGGCCAGAACGCGAGGCTCTCCCCACGATCGGAGCGTTTTACGATAGGAACGGAGCTTTTCACCGTCCATAGGCGTGCGGGTGGCTAAAACAGGCGGGAGATCAAAAGGGGGGAGGAGCCACGGCAAACGCGCACTCTGCGGGACCTGGGCTGTTTGGGGGACGGGGCGCGCTGACCGGGGTTTTCTGCACAATTGACTGCTTGGGAGAATGGCGTTTCAGCACCTTCAACTGGCGATCATGATGACAGAAATTCAGTTCGATAATGTCGACTCGATCCTGACAAGTTTCGGCGAACTCACCGACCCCCGTTCGCATATCAACAGGCTCCATCTCTTCGGCGATCTGCTGGTCATTTCGATCATGGCAGTCATCGCTGGCGCGGATGGGCCGCAGGCGATCGGAATCTGGGCGAAGCACCATCAAACCTGGTTGAAAAAACACCTGGTGTTGCCCCATGGCGTCCCCTCGCACGACACGTTCGGACGCCTGCTTGGCCTGCTGAAACCGGCGGCCTTTCAGAAGTGTTTTGAAGCCTGGATTCGGTCGATCGCGCCGCTTGATAAAGAGACCGACTTGAATCAAATTGCGATCGACGGCAAGGTCCTCAAGCGTAGCCACGATCGCAAACGCAAGCTGGGGCCGTTGTGGCTTGTCAGCGCCTGGTCGGTCGATCGTTCGCTCAGTCTGGGACAGCTGGCCACGGACGAAAAATCGAACGAAATCACGGCGATTCCCGAGCTTTTGGAGAATATCGAGGTCCAGGGAGCTGTGGTCACCATCGACGCCGCCGGCTGTCAACGCGAGATCGCCAGGAAGATCATCGACGGCCACGGCGACTACCTTCTGGCGCTCAAGGGGAATCAAGGAAAACTTTACGAAGCGGTGACAGACTACATCCTCCTGCACATGGAAAACGACTTCGCAGATATCCCGGCAAGACGCTTCACGGAAACGCTCCACGGCCACGGACGCGTCGACGAAATCACCTACTATCAGATGCCTGTTCCGAAGGATCTGGTGAACCGGGAAAAGTGGCCGGGATTGAAAACGATTGGCGTCGCGATTCGGCAAAGCGAGAGCGGTTCGAAGACTTCGAGTGATGCTCGCTTCTACATCGGCTCGATCGCCCTGGGGGTCAAGAAATTCGCCCGTTATGTGCGTGGCCATTGGGCGATCGAGAATACGCTTCACTGGTGCCTGGATGTGACGTTTCGTGAGGACGAAAATCGGGTGCGTGAGCGGACGACCGCGGACAATCTGGCGTGGCTGAAACGCTTCGCCCTGAGCATGCTCAAGCAGCAAGATGACAAGTACAGCATCGCCATGCGTCGCCGCGTCGCCGGCTGGGACCTCGACTACCTCGCCAAAATCCTCGGAATTCCCGTACTATAGTGTGCGTTTGCCGTGGGGGAGGAGCAGCTACACCGGAAAGGCGTTGCTACACCAGAATATGTTATAGGAAATTCCCCCATATGCAAACCGGAAATCAAAGGGCGTCAATCACGCGCGGGCAAGGGGGCAAAGAATCGAGAAATATCTTCCCATACGGTTTGCTGCGCAAGCGCGGGTCCAGCAGCACCACCATTCCGCGATCGCGACGCGTACGGATCAAACGCCCGAAACCCTGGCGAAGTTTAATGACCGCCTCGGGCAGCTGGTAGTCGACAAACGGATTGCCGCCGGCGGCGCGGATCGTTTCCAGCCGAGCTTCCAGCAGGGGATGATCGGGCACACTGAAGGGCAGTTTGGTGATAATCACATTCTGCAGCGCGTCGCCCGGCACATCGACGCCTTGCCAGAAACTGGAGACTCCCATCAGGACGGCCCGCGGGTTCTGCTGGAATCGCTCGACCATCTGGCTGCGGGGCAGTCCGTCCGACTGGGCGTACAGGGCCAGATTCCGCTCAATCAGCCAGGGCGTCAACTCGGCCACCGCCTTGCGCATCGCTCCGTAACTGGTGAACAGCACAAAGGCCCGGCCATCGGTCTGACCCACATACCGGCGAATCATGGCGTGCACCTGCCGATCAAACTCGGCCGTTTCTCGCCCCGGATCGGCCATCCCTTCGACCAGCACCACCTTGGCTTGTTCCTGGTAGTTGAACGGACTGCCCAGTCGGATTTCTTCCGTCTGGGTCAGGCCGACGCGCGATTTGAAAAAGCTGAACGAGCCGCCGTCGCCGACGCCCAGCGTCGCGCTGGTCAGCACGACGGAAGGGATCTGGTCAAACAGGGCCTCGCGCAGGCTGGGGCCCACATCGAGCGGCGCGGCAGAGAGTTTGATGCGTGTCTTGTTCTGGCGATTCACGCTGCCTTCGACCCAGTAGACCGACTCCGGCGATTGCTGCTGTCGCCAGCTTTCAATCTCGGAAGCCAGCACGGTGAGCCGTTCCGCGGCCGAGGTGTAGTCCTGCTTCTTCGTATCTTCCAGCGATTCCGCATGGTCCTTGATCAGCTCCGACAGCTTCTGCAGGGCCCCGCTGAGCTCGTTCGGCACGATCTCCGGCGTGCGGACCCGGGCGGTGGAGCTTTTTCCCTGATTCAGCCACGCATAGAGCTCGCCAAAGAAATCATCGGCTCGATGCCGGCAGCGGAGCACCTGTTCCTGCGCCTGGCGCAAGGCCGGCTCCACCAGCAATCCTTTGTTGGTGTGGTCGTTGTAAAGCCGATTCAGCAGGTAATCGACCTGGCCCGAAGCAACGCCCAGGCCCAGATGATCGCTGGCGACCGATTCGATCGTGTGGGCTTCATCGAGAATGACCGCCTGGTAGTCGGGCAGCAGGTTCACGCCGGCCCTTCGCAGGGCCAGATCGGTGAAGAACAGGGCATGGTTCACGACCAGAATTTGCGCATGCTGCAGGCGGCGCCGGGCGCGGAAGTAAAAGCACTCTTTGTGCGTGGGGCACTTCCGTCCCATGCAATTGCCGCTGTCGCTGGCGACTTCGTCCCAGACGCTGGATTGCGGTTCAAAAGAAAGATCGCTGCGAGAGCCGTCGGCCGACTGTTCCGACCAGCGCTGCACCTGCTGCAGCTGTTCAAATTCCTGTTCTGAAAAGAACAAGCTGCGGGCCCGCGTATGCGCGTTCTGCAGTCGGCGCAGACTCAAATAATTGCGACGTCCCTTGGCGAGGACGGCCGTGAATTCGTACGGGATGACGCTCCGCAGCAGGGGCAAGTCTTTCTGCAGCAACTGCTCCTGCAACGCGATCGTATGCGTCGAAACGACGATCCGCAGCGGCTCCTTCGTTCCATCCGAAGCGGCCTGGGCGGCCGCCACCCGGAGAATGGCGGGAACCAGGTAGGCAAAGCTTTTGCCAACGCCAGTGCCGGCCTCCGCGACCAGATGATGCGACCCCTTCAGGGCGCTGGCGACCGCATCGGCCATCGCCAGTTGTTCCGTCCGATGCTCGTAATGCGGCAGTCGGGCGGAAATACGGCCGCCGGGACCTAGAATATCCGTAGGGGTAAGCATGAGAGCGGCTCGAAGTCCCATCCTGGGCCGGGCAAACCCTCACTATACGTTGCAGCCCCCAAGCGACTCAACCTGGGCCCCCATCAGGACGCTCCTGCCGGGACGTCCGCCAGCGTGTCGCTGAACTCGCCAGACTTTGGACGCAGTCTTCTGGAAACAGTGGCCAAACTCTGGCGAGTTCGGCTACGCAAAAGAAGGACCAGCGGGAGTTGAGGCCAACTCCACGAAGAGAAAATCAGGAGGCGGCGAGGGCGTCGGCTTCGGGCGAGGTTTCCAGGATGCGGCCGATCTTGCGGAACTTGTTGTAGCGTTCGTCGACCAGTTGATCCTTTGGTTTCTGAACCAGCTCGCGAAGCGTTTTCATCAGGTACATTTTGAGTCGATTGGCCATTTGATGATGATCGCGATGACCGCCGCCCAGCGGTTCTTCGATCACGTCGTCGACAACGCCCAGTTCAAGCAGATTGCTCGAGGTGAACTTGAGCGCCTCGGCCGCCTGCTCGGCAAACTCGTGGCTTTTCCACAAAATGCCCGCGCAACCTTCGGGGCTGATCACCGAATAGTACGAGAACTGCAGCATGGCCACGCGGTCGCCCACGCCGATGCCCAGCGCGCCGCCGGAGCCGCCTTCGCCGATCACCACGCAAATGATGGGCGTTTCCAGCCGCGACATTTCATACATGTTCTGGGCGATCACCAGAGCCTGGCCCCGTTCTTCGGCGCCAATGCCCGGGTAGGCTCCTGGCGTATCAATCAGGCAGATCACCGGCAAATTGTACTTGGCCGCCAGCCGCATTTTCGACATCGCCTTGCGGTAGCCTTCGGGGTGGGCGCAACCAAAGAAACAGGCGCTGCGTTCCTTGTAGGTGCGGCCTTTTTCGTGGCCGATGACCATCACGCGGTACTGGTCCAGTTTGGCAAAGCCCGTCAACAGCGCCCGGTCGTCGCCAAAATGCTTGTCGCCGTGCAGTTCGACAAACTCGTCGAAAACAAGCGACAAGTAGTCGACCGTGTGCGGGCGATCTTTGTGGCGGGCCACACGGACCGTTTCCCAGGAGGTCAAATTCCCGTAAACCTTACGGATCATTTCCGTATGTTCGCGGCGCAACCGGCGGACTTCGTCGTCGCTGGCGGGGCTGCCGTTGGATTCTTTCTCCGCTTTGCGGAGCTGGGATTCCAGTTCCCAAATCGGCTGCTCGAATTCCAGACCGGGGGTGAGAGCATCCATTAGATTTCTCGTATCGAAGCGGTTCGCCACGCCCAAAGGAGGGGCATGGCGGGATTTTCATCGGTAATGGCGGCTGCTGGCATTGCCAGGCGCCCGCAGGGTTTCGCTAATAGTAATCAGCGGACCCGCCATTATGCTTCATCGGGCAATTCTTCGCCAGAGTTGATTCGAGCGGTCGAGAAATCGGCAAAACCGAGAAAACCGCCGGCGTGGCTATTTTCCCGCTTTGAATACCCGAATACTGCGAAAATCCTGCAGAAACTTCAGCATGCTGCGCGGCCGGCCTTCAGGGTCCTTGGTCATCATTTGCATGACCAGGGCCGCCATTTCCGGCGTAACGCGGTTATTCAAGGCGGCCACATTCGGGATTCCCGCGCGGATATGCTTGTTGAGCAGGTCGTTTTCCGACACCCCCGTATAGGGCAGACGGCTCGACAGCAGCTCAAAAATCATGCAGCCCAGACTGTACACATCGCTCCGGCGGTCCAGGTTCTTGCCGCGGATCTGCTCGGGCGACATATAACTGCGGGTGCCCTGGACCTTGGCCCTCCCGGCGAAGAAACTGGCGAGGCCGGTCGTAATTTTGTGGGCAAGTGCAAAGTCAATCAGTTTGATGTTGCCGCTGTCGTCGAGCAGAAAGTTATCAGGCTTGACGTCGCGATGAATCCAGCCCTGCTCATGCAGGTAGTGCAGGCCCGTCGCACACTGCTCGATCATCGAGGTCGTATGTTTTTCGATCAGCTCAGGGTCCGTCCGCATCAGCTGCTTGACGTTTTTCCCCGAATAAAACTGCAGCACCAGAAAGGGCAGGTCGTACTCGAAATTGAGATCGTAGATCTCAATTACCCGTTCGTGCGACAGGCCTTTACCGACTTCAAACTCGTGCTTCAGGAAGTTGATTTCTTCCCGATTCTTGCGATGCTCTTTCTGCAGCACCTTCAAGGCGACGCGTTTCTCGTCCCCCTCTCGGACGCAGTCCCAGATTTGACACGAGTTACCCGCTCGCACCAGGCGAATCAGCCGATAGGGTCCAAGAAAGTCGCGCCCGTATGACACTGTGGATGTCTCAGAGAAGTAAAGCCCTGCAGTTTTTTCAAGTCTAAACCAATCCCGGCACAGCGGGAAGTAGTTTGCAGTCGGCCATCAGGCAGCCGAAGTCGCCAGAATTCTGGACGGAGCCGTCTCAACTCTAAAAACAGCAGCCAAACCCGAGCGAGTTCAGCCAGAGGACGGATTCGCTTCAATCCGCGTTCCTTTCATGGTAGACTAGGCAGTCCAATTGTCCCTCCCGCCTTTTCCGCTCCCAGCAGCACTCCCCATGGCGAAACGTATCTCTGTAGTTATCTCGCAGACGCCCAGTCAAAACCCGGCCAAGCGCGCGCTGGAGGAAGAGATCGTCACGCACCTGCTGATGCAAAGCGGCGTCGAAGTGACGATCATCCCCAATCTCTACGATCTCACCGCCGACAGCACCGGCATGCTCGCCCTCAAAAGCGTGCCCGGCGACATGATTGTGCTTTCCTGGATGTTCCCCCGGGCGGCCCACTGGATTCTGGATCGTAACGCCGTGAACGGCCGCGTGGGAGAAACCCTGCTCAGCGTCGACGATGACGATGACGACGACGAGTTGGAAGCACTCGACGACGAAGAGGAAAAGGTCCGCGTCATCGACCAGCGACCGGCCCCCAGCCGTTCGATCTACTGCCTGGACCTCCGCTCGCACAATACGGCCGAGCCGTACCTGCAGGAAGTCCGCCGCATTGTCGACGAAGCCAACACCGAAGTCGTCAGCCTGATGGGCTGGATCAAAGGATCGCCCCAACCCGAACAGCTTGACCGCTACCTCAACGGCGCCGTCCCCGGAGCGAACGGCAATGGGAACGGGAACGCAACCAACGGCAACGCAACCAATGGATCCGCTGCCGCCGCGAACGGCTCTGCTGGCGAGGCGCCGGCCGAACCGGCCGTGCTGCATCGGATTGAAGACGCCGCCCCGCGTCGCTGGTATCCCGTGATCGATTTCAGCCGCTGCACCAACTGCATGGAATGCGTCGACTTCTGCTTGTTCGGCGTGTACGGCGTCGATGGGCAGGAAACGATCCTCGTAGAGCAGCCGGACAACTGCCGCAAAGGCTGCCCCGCCTGCAGTCGCGTCTGCCCCGAAAACGCGATCATCTTCCCGCAGCACAAAACGCCCGCCATTGCCGGCTCCGACGACGCCGTCGCCGGACTGAAGATCGACCTGTCGCAACTGTTCGGAGCTCCCAGCACCGACGACGGCGGCGTCGATGTGGCCGTCCGCGAACGGGACGAACAACTGCTGCTGGCCGGACGCGAAGCAGTCGGCTCCGCCGTCGGCCTGCCCAAACGCCAGCAGGACCAGGACGAAGAACCGAAAGACGAGCTCGATAGCCTGCTCGACGAACTCGACGATCTCGACCTGTAGAACGGCCCTCAAACTGCAAGCGTTCACTCAGCGTCGCCTGGCGACCCTCCGCTGCCAAGGCCGTGTTTACTCGTTGACCGCCGGCCCTTCCTCCGCCAGATACCCAGCCAAGTGGGTGATGATGCTCTCAGTCGCCAGTTCCAGGCAGCCTGGCGCCAGCACCGAGGCCGACTCCTGGTAGATCCCTTTGCCGTACCGGTCGGCCGACGGCAGATAAAAGGGGACCCAGCCGGCTGCCAGCGCGCAAAAGACGATCGGCACGCCGGGAAACCGCTCGCGGACCTTCTGCTGCAGGGCGTTATAAGGTTCGCCTTGCACCGTCACCCAGAAACCGTCGCCGATCCGCCAGACCACGACGGGGTATTCAAAGTTCTTCCCCGGCGGCAACACGGCCAGCCGCGACAGCATCCGGTTGCAGCGCTCAATCATCGCCCGGCAGTCGCCTGCCTGGTCCGGGTCGCCCACTTCCAGGGCCTGCCGTTCCTTCGTCTCCCATTCCTCCCGGCTGGCCAGCGTCTGCTCGTGCGTGGGCAGGCTGGCCTGGTAAGGGAGCGAGACATGGAAGCGATGCACCGCAAACCGGGCCGCCGCCGTCGTTGCCTGCGAACTCAACGGCGCATGCCGCCAGGTTCCCAGCGTGGCCCCGGATACAACCGGCCCGGCGTACTCGAACTGCGTCCGGGCGGGCGGCAACCCTTCCAGCGTCGACAAAGCCGCGTATCCCAGCTGACGTCCGTTCCGATCGGCCGTTTCCACTTCGCCGACAAACCCGTCACGCGGCCCCAGATCGCCGCAAGCTCCCAGCAGAAAGACGCAAGGAGCTGAAGTCGCCTGCTCGATCACTTCCCGCATCGCTCCCGGGTAGTCGGGGCTGATGAGCGTATTCTGCCAGGCCAGCGTGGTCGGATGACAAGCGTAGTTGACCATCGTCGCCAGCAGCTGGTCGTTCTCGCCCGTAAACCGCGCAACCAGCACAGTGTCGTCGGCCGGAGCAAGCGGATTGAAGCCGCAGACAAACATCTGCCGCTCGGCGTCCCAGAAATCGCGTTCCGCCGCCAGATCGCAATGGCCCCAGCCATAGTCGACCGACGCCGGCTGGATCGACTGCCGGGCCTCGTTCACCAGGGCGACCAGCTTACCGCCCAGCTCGTCCAGGTACGGCGGAATCAGGTCGCCGCCGGGCAGATGCGCACGGTCGCGACTCATCCAGCCGGCGCTGTGCGTATGCGAGAAAACCACGCTCAACGTGTCCGGGTGCACGTCCGCCTGCGCTAACAGCCGTTCGCGCAGAAGTTGCATCTCGGCCTCAACCAGCAGGCAATGGTCCAGCGCAATCAGCACCCGTTCCGGCTCCGCCGACGCGGAATCTTCCGGCAGAAAGAACATCGCCGTCGCCCGCAGCGGACGATGCACGCCCGTCGCCTGGTCATGCCGGGCAGCGCCCCACATGCGGCAGTAAATCCCCGCCGGCGGTGTGATGTCGCCATGGGCGATTCCAAAACGGCACTGCCCTTGCGGGCCGACGATTGGTGTCATGTTTTGTCACCTGACAGGGCGAGGAATCAAAGACTGTTCAAAAATACTCTGCGACGGCTGCAGCAGCAGCCAGAACAACGATGCGGCCACGTACAGGCCGCCAAACATGAAAAACACGGCAGTCCACCCGCCCGTCCAGGTCTGCAGAAAGGGCGTCACCAAGGGGAACAAGGCGGCCCCCAGGTTGCCCGACATATTCATCGTGCTGAACAGCGTCGGAGTATGGCCGCCGCCCATATCCATCGTGACCGTATAAGCGGCCGGCCCGGCAAAGGAAGCGAACAGCGACCCCAGCGTCACCAGACCGACGCACACGTACAAATCCGTCATCATCATCGACAGGAAGACCATCGCCGCACAGGCGCCGAGACTGACGACCGCCACCCCTTGACGGGCCAGACGCAGACTGCCCGTCGAGTTCAGGATCGCATCCGACAAAAAACCGCCGATAAAACAGCCCAGCACCCGGGCGACAATCGGCAACATGGTCAGCCCGCCCGACGTCATGATGGAAACGCCATGCGTTTCCTGCAGGTAAGTCGCGAACCAGCTGACAAAGAACACCTCGCCGGCGGCCCGGCAGAACTGCTGCCCGCAGATCCACCATAAAGCCGGGCTGCTGTACATGGCCAGCCAGGGCGTCGGCTCCCGGGCCTCACTCTGTTTTCCGTCGTGCTTTCCCGGGACCGATTCCGCGTCCTTCGGCAGGGCGCCAGTCGGCAGGGCGCCCGTCTCCCGTTCAAGCTCCGGCTTCTCTATTTCCAGCGGTTCCGGGCTGGCCGTATCGCCGCGGATGAGGCGGTCTTCGCTTGCGTTGACCCAGGAATGTTCCCAGGGCCACTCGCGAAACCACAGGTAAAAACCGATCCCCCAGAGCAGCCCCGGCAAGGCGTACAGCAGGAACAACGTCCGCCAGCCGACCATGCCCAGCAGCAGGCCGGTCAGCCCGACGCCCAGGGCTCCGCCGACGCCCATCGCCGCCCCCAAAGCGCCGCTGGCTCCGGCCCGGCCGCTGAGCGGAAACCAACGCGACACCGTATTCACGGCTGCCGGGAACAGGGCCGCCTGGCCCAATCCCATCAGCACGCGCGAAGCCAGCAGCAGCGGAAAGCCAAAGGCAAACGCCGTCAATCCGGTCGCCAGCGACCAGACCGAAGCGGCCCCCAGCAACGACAACCGACTGCCAAACCGATGCGCCACAGCGCCTGACGGAATCTGGCTGAAAGCGTACGTCCAGAAGAACAGGCTCATCACCAGGCCCATCTGCGTTTTGCTCAGACTCAGATCGTCGCGGATCGTACTCTCCGCCACGCCAATCGACTGGCGACAAATATAGGCGATCGCCGCCGCCACACAGAGCCAGGCCAGCACCTGGTAACGCACCCAGGTAGGACGCTCGCCCCGGTCGTTCACAACCGCAGCGGCATACGGGTTATCCTCCTGGTGATGCGACATGATTCCCCGGTTTCTGGCTGACGACACGTCCCACAACCGCGTGCGGGCAACAATGGACAAACCGCAAGCGAACTGTTTATGACAAGGGCAAAGCGGCCTGCAGACGGGCGGCCAGACGATCGACTTCGGCCGCCGTTTCCTCGTCCAGGCTCCAGCCGACCGGCTCCCGGCGATACGGATGCGCGATCACCCCTTGTCCGTAGAGCAGATACTTTTCGATCGCCAGGAACCCGTCCAGCCCGGCTTGCATCTGCAGGCAAACGATCGCCGCCAGCGGAAAATAAACACGATAGGCCGTCTCTTCATCGCCCTGTTCCAGCGCTCGCCAGATCGCGACGATACCGGCCAGCAGGTCCATGCCGGGCATCGTTCCCTGCACGCCGCGGCGATAGCTGTCGATCAGCAGCACGCCGCCGGAGCCTTCAAAGATGGCGGCCTGCCCGTCGGTCGCATCGCGGAGTGCGGACAGATTGGGACCCAGCGGGGCGGCCTCGGGCTTGAACAGGATCTTCTCGCGTCCAAACCGCCGCAACAACTCGATATAAACCGTCAGCGGAATCGCCTGGCCCACATAGCTGGAAGCGTCCTGCACAATCAGCGGAACCTCCACCGCTTCCGCCAGCCGAGAGAAGTATTCCAGCAGCGCCGCCTCGCCTGGCGCCGTGAGCGTCGGCGGCATGGCCATCACGGCGTCGCAACCCGCCGCGCCGGCATGCCGGGCCAGATCAACCGCCTGGGCGATGCTTTCGGCGCCAACGCTGGCGAAGAACGGCCCGCGGCCCGCGACCATTGCAACAAGCTTTTCGGTCAGACCTTTCCGTTCGCTTTCCCCCAGCCGCAAGATTTCCGAGACCATGCCGGTGCCGCAACCGGAGGCGCCCTGCGCAAAAGCGAAGTCAATTTCCCGGGCGAGGCTGGCGTCGTCGATCGCCCCGTTGGCGTCGAACGGCGTATGAACAATCGGCAACACGCCGGCAAGCGGAAAAGGCATCAGCGGCCGTCCCTCAAGGTGACAATCCATCCCACAAAGCCGGTATGGTAACCGCCGCCCGCAGCCCCGTACAGAAAGAAACGGGATGATTACCCCTTCTCTTGGACGCACTGTTCGGCTCTTCGTCGCGGAACGCGCCAGAGTTTGGCCCCCGTTTCCCTCCCCCTGCAGCCCCCCACCCAAAGCATGGCGACTTCGGCTGCCTGCGGGTGGTGCATCCTCTCTTCTCTATCTCCCGTTTCAACAACGATACAACTCACTTTCCGTCGCAACCGCGTGCAGGCGGATGTCATGTTCTGACATCGGCACTTCGGGAAAGAGTTGCGAATCGTATGCCAGGCCGACCAGGAAAGGGCAGGGCAGGGCGGTCGCCAGCAGCTTGTCGTAGTAGCCCTTGCCGTATCCCAGCCGGCCGCCTCGGCGGTCAAACGCCAGTCCTGGCAGCACGGCCAGGTCGATCTCTTCGATCCCGATCCGCCGGCCCGGCAGCTTGCGTAACGCCACGGCCGGCTCCCGGATGCCGTAGGCGCCGCGTTCCAATTCGTCGACGCCCTGCAGCAGGAACAGCCGCAGCAAGCCTGCTTCACAGTACGGCACGGCGACCCGCTTGTCGGCGATCGCCTGGGGAAGCGCAGCGTTGGTGCGGACTTCGTCGCGGACATCGACATACCAGAGCACGGTTTTCGCGGCCGCGTATTCAGGACAAGCCAGCAGTTGGGCGACGATGCGCGCGCTGGACGCTGCCGGCGTCGATTCGGCCAAACGGCGCCGCTTCGCCTCCGCCCGCAAGGCAATCTTCAGTTCCTGGACGTCAGCCATAAATCCTCCTTCCGATCATCCCGTATGGCTAGTCCTGCTGGGACAGATAATGCTGCAGTTCCTCGGCGTCAATCGCTTGCACCTCGACCGGCGGGCCGGAGAATAGCGTCTGCAGGAACTCGCGAGGGGGCAAGGCGTAGTCGATCGTTTGCCGCAGGACGCCCGGCGAATCGACTGCCTCCGGGCAATCGTAAAGCGACAGCTGATCCGGCTCAAAGACCAGCAGCTGCTGCGGGACGAGCCGCTGGTTCCGCTGGTCGTAAAGGATCAGCGTGGGGCCTTCGGGATGCGACGGCCCCAGGTCGTGCCACTCGGCCAGCTGCGGTTGCGAATGCAGCACGGCATGCACCAGGTCCAGCCGCCTGGCGGCCTGCGGGTCGTGGGACGAATCCTCAGCCGGGCCGCCGCCAGGGTCGCTCATGGCTGGCCCTCGGGCGAGGCGGCCGGACGATCGGAATGGCCCAGGTCGCGGGCGGGGGCGATCCGGTCGCGGACCAGCTGTTTGAGCGATTTGATATCGGGAAAGCCGCCGTCGCGCTCGCGGCACCAGATCAATTCGCCCTGCAGGCGAATCTGGAACACGCCGCCGGTCCCCGGCGCCAGGGCCGCTTCGCCCAGCTCGGTGCTGAAGGTCGTGAGCAGTTCCTGCGCCATCCAGGCCGCCCGCAGCAACCAGCGACACTGCGTGCAATAGCGGATCTCGACCCGCGGAGAGTGACAAAGACTGTCAGTCATAGCAAACGGCCCACGCACAGGACGGCGACAACCAGAAAGGCGGCAAAACGGCAGGCGGCGCCCGGAAGGGGGACGCCGGCTCCACTTCTGTACCGTTGGAAATATCAGTGGTATCATAGCGGATTGACCAGATAGTGGCGAGATTTCGAAATTGCAAGCCAAGTCAGGAGTCCCGGATGTCGACCGATACATCGACCGATTTTGACCTTCTAAAATCCAAAAACGAAGAGGGCGGAGTCGACGCCATGCTGGAAGCGCTGGTCGAGCAGCTGCGCGCCAAACGCCAGCCGCACCAGCTGTTCGAAGCGCTCAAAATGCAGGTTCGCCAGCAAATGGCCCTGCCGCTGCAGTATACCGAGCAATCCGACGACCTGACCGACGAGCAGCGCGAACAGCTGGAAAACGGCCTGCTGGAAGCCTGTCGCGAAGTCGGCGCCATGCTCCTCAAGGACGGCCAGATCCGCGAAGGCTGGATGTACCTGCGGCCCGTCGGCGATCGGGAAGCGGCCTCCGCCATGCTGGCGGAGATTGAACCCGACGACGAGAACCTCGACGATCTCGTCGAAGTGCTGCTGGGAGAAAGCGTCGATGTGGCCCGCGGTTTCCGCCTGGTGATCGAAAACTTCGGCATCTGCAACGCCATTACCACCTTTGAAAGCCAGCTCGGCAATCACGGCCGTCGTGAACAGCAAGCGGCCGCCGGTCTGCTGGTGCGGCACTTGCACCACGAATTGTGCGAAAACCTGGCGACCGATATCGGCCGCCAGGAAGGAGCCACCCCCACCGGCGAAAGCAGCATTCGCAGCCTGGTCGCCGATCGCGAGTGGCTGTTCAATGAGAACACCTACCACGTCGACACCACGCACTTGTCGTCGGTCGTGCGGTTCGCCCGGCTGCTCGACGACCCGGAAACGCTTCGTCTGGCGCTCGATCTGACCGAGTATGGGCGTCACTTGAGCACCCAGTTCCAGTACCAGTCCGACGAACCGTTTGCGGACAACTACCCGGCCCACGCGATCTATTTCCGCGGCCTGCTGGGAGAAGACGTCGACCAGGCGATTGAATACTTCGGCAAGAAAGCAGAAACGGTCGACCAGGGCGAATTTGGCACGCTGGCGATCGAAGTGTTTGTCGACCTGCTCAGCCGCCTGGGACGCCACCAGGAAGCGATCGACGCCGCCATCCGCCTGTCGCCCGCCGACGCCCGACCGCTGGGGATTGCCCCTTCTTTACTGGAACTGTCGCAACGGGCCCAGCAGTTCGACCAGATGCTGGACTTCTGTCGGCAGCAGAACGACCTGCTCGGCTACGCTACGGGTCTGGCCTATCACGCGGCCAAAAAGTAGGCCGCCCCGACCCCGCAGCAGACGCTGCCTCAGGCAAGCGTCTGCCCGCAGTTCTTGGATTGTTCGTAAAAGGAAGCAGACGATGCCGCTGGACCCTCGAGCGCGCCAGTTTCTCGATAGCCTGGCGGCGCTTGGCTTGCCGCCGTTGCACGAAGTTTCCGTAGCCCAGGCCCGTCGGCAGATGGACGAAGCCAGCGCCGGCCTCGGGAGACCAGCGCCGGTCGCCCAGGTGACAGACCGCGATATCGAAGCCATCCCCAACAGCATTCGCTTGCGCATTTACCAGCCGGAAGGACAGAACCTGCCGGTGGTGATCTACTACCACGGCGGCGGCTGGGTTCTGGGGGGACTCCTCACCCACGACGGCTACTGCCGAGCGCTGGCCCAGGCCGCCCAGGCGGTGGTGATCTCGGTCGACTACCACCTGGCGCCGGAACACCCGTTCCCAGCGGCCGCCGAAGACGCCTACGCGGCCCTCCGCTGGGCGGCCGAACACTGCACGTCCTATGGGGGACATCCGGGCAAGCTGGTCGTAGCGGGCGACAGCGCGGGCGGCAATCTGGCCGCCGTCACGCCGCTGATGGCGCGTGACCGGAACGGTCCGTCGCTCGCTTGCCAGGTGCTCCTTTATCCGATCACCGATTGCGATCTGGAAACGCCGTCTTACCAGGAATTCGCCACCGGCTACTATCTCACGCGGGACTCGATGCGCTGGTTCTGGGATCAGTATTGCCCCCGTGCGGAAGACCGCACGCACCCCTACTTATCCCCCATGCGGGCGGAAAGCCTCGCCGGATTGCCGCCGGCCCTGGTGATCACGGCCGAATTTGACCCGCTTCGAGATGAAGGCGAAGCCTACGCCGAGCGACTGCGTGAGGCGGGGGTCGAAACCACGCTCTCCCGCTACGATGGCGTTTTACACGGATTTACCCGGCAATTCCGCCTGTTTCCGCAGGCCGCCAAGGCGCTCGAAGAAACGGCCCGCTTCCTGAAACAGCATTGTCATTGACGGCGCCACCCACCTTATGGGGGAACACCCCCTCAGCCAGCAAGCATGGGGACCAGGGCAATTCAGGAAAGCGTGAAAACCAGGAGGTTTGCCGCGCGGCGCCCTGGCACGAAAAACGATAAGCTATCAGGCATGCGAGATGCACCTTTAACTGAGCCTGCCTTGATGAATGCCCTTTCCCCTTCACTTCCTCTCTCTGGCCTGCGGCAGGACCGTCCGCCTATTGGCGGCCAATGGAAGCTGTCGCCTGAGGACTTTGTGGTGGAGGAGATCCCGGCGTACGAACCGTGCGGCGAAGGGGAGCATTTGTTCCTGTGGATCGAAAAACGGGACTGCTCCGGCGAGTTTCTCACCCGTCGCATTTCCAAGGCGCTAGGAGTGCCGCCCCGCGAGATCGGCATGGCGGGTATCAAAGATCGCACCGCCGTCACGCGCCAGTACATTTCGACGCCCGCCCGGTACGAAGACCGCGTGGAAGAGATCAATAACGAGCTGATCCAGGTGCTGGCTGTCAAACGGCACCGGAACAAGCTCAAGACAGGCCACCTCCGCGGCAACCAGTTCACCCTCTGGGTCCGCGGCGTCGACGAGCAGGCCATGGAGACCGCCCAGGCGCTGGCCCCGCTGATCGAGCAGTGGGGCTTTCCCAACTATTTTGGCGACCAGCGTTTTGGCAATGACCAGGAAACGCTGAAGCTGGGGTTGGACCTGTTGCGGGGCGTCAGAACGCCGCGGTCGATCCCGCCGGCCAAACGCCGGTTCCTGCTGCGGCTGGCGCTGTCGGCCGCCCAGTCGCATCTGTTCAACTTGTACCTGAGCGAGCGCATTGCCGAGCAGCTGCTGCACACGGTGCTGGCCGGCGACGTGATGGAAGTCGTCGAAAGCGGCGGCCTGTTTATCGCCTCGGATCTGGAAGCGGAACAGGCTCGCTGCACCGCGGGCGAGATCGTCGTGAGCGGACCGCTGTTCGGCCCCAAAATGAAACAGGCCGAAGCGCCGTCGGTCGAGCGGGAAGATCGCCTGCTCCGGCAGAATGAACTCACGATCGAGCAGTTCAGCCTGTTCAAAAATCTGACCGCCGGCGCCAGACGTCCGGCCGTCGTGCGGCCCACGCAACTCACCGTGGAGCAGGTCGGCCCCGACCTGCGGTTTGAGTTCGCCCTGCCCAAGGGCGTCTACGCCACCACTCTGCTGCGTGAGTTCGTCGAGTAGCCTGCCTCAAAGGCTACATTTCCCCTGGCAATAGCGGGCATGTTCGCGTCTTTGCGTCCATGGGTCCAGTCGCTGGCGCCGCAGCGATCGACTACACTACGATTTCAACGGCCACTGGGTCGGGTGGGTCTTTTCTGGCAGTTCGTTGTTTTTTGGGAGTGGGAAGTATGTTGTCGTTTATTTTTCTGGGTATCTCGTTGTTAGCCATTCTGGGCATGTTGGTTTGCGCCATTCTGGTCATTCTGTCTATGTTCAAGCATAGCGATTCGACTCTGGGAATCATTTCCATTGTGGCCCTGTTCTGTGGTGTTGGCATTCTGGTCACTTTCATCATCGGGTGGGTAAAGGTCGGGGACTACCACATCAAAAACCTCATGATCGCGTACTCCGGTCTGTGGGTGGTAGCGTTCCTCACTTATGCCGTCGCCTCTGGCATTGGATTCGGACAGGCGGCAGGCTAACGCCTGACTGCTTTTGGTTCACCGGCCCCCGCGCGATCCGTTTGGGCCGCGCGTCGGCCTGCTGTTGATTGGTTTGCATTGCGTGTTCAGCTTTGAGGAGTTTTTGAGATGTTTGGTTTTTCGCGTTGCGGTTGTTTTCTTCTGGGAGTGCTCGCCATTGCAGCCGGAGCCGGTGTGCGGGCCGATGAGCTCGACCTGCAGCCGATCGCCGGCGTAAAACCGCGGAACGTGATCTTCATCCTGGTCGACGATCATCGTTACGATGCAATGGGCTTCCTCGACCATCCGTTCCTGAAAACGCCCGAACTCGACGCGCTCGCCAAAAACGGCGTGCATATGCAGAACGCGTTTGTCACTACCAGCCTGTGCTCGCCCAGCCGGGCTTCGATCCTGACGGGCCAGTACATGCATCACCATCGGGTGGTCGACAATAACAACAAGGCGCCCGACGGCACGATCTTTTTCCCGCAGTACCTGCAGCGGGCCGGCTACGATACGGCCTTTATTGGCAAATGGCACATGGGCGGCGAAAGCGACGCACCGCGGCCCGGCTTTGATCGCTGGGTCAGCTTCGCCGGCCAGGGGCGTTACTACCCGCCGCAGAATCCTTCCCGCTGGTCGCTGAACGTCGACGGCAAGCGCGTGCCGCAGCAGGGCTACATTACCGACGAACTGACCGACTACGCCATCGACTGGCTCGACGAACGTCCGGCCGACAAGCCGTTCTTTCTGTACCTGTCGCACAAAGCCGTGCATGCCGGTTTCGACCCGGCTGAACGCCATCGTCAGTTGTATGCCGATGTGGAGATCAGGACTCCCGTCACCCAGGCGAACACGGAAGAGAACTACAAAGACAAGCCGATGTGGGTCAAGAACCAGCGCAACAGCTGGCACGGGGTCGACTTCCCGTACCACAGCTCGCTCGATGTGAAAGAGTATTATCGCCAGTACTGCCGGGCCCTGGCCGGAGTCGACGACAGCGTCGGCCGGATTATGGACTGGCTCGAAAAGAAGAAGCTCGACCAGAGCACGCTCGTCATGTACATGGGCGACAACGGCTTTCTCTTTGGCGAACACGGACTGATCGACAAGCGGAACGCCTACGAAGAATCGATGCGCGTGCCGATGCTGCTGCACTGCCCCGAGTTGTTCCCCGCCGGCAAACCGTGCCCGGGCGTCGTCGCCAATATCGATGTCGCCGCCACCGTGCTGCAGGCCGCGGGTCTGCCAACCCCCAAGCATATGGACGGGCAAAGCTTCCTCGACCTGGCCGCCGGCAAGGTCGAGCTGGACCAGTGGCGCCAGGGGCTGCTGTATGAGTACTACTGGGAATACAACTTCCCGCACACGCCGACGGTGTTCGCCATCCGCGGCAACCAGTACAAGTTCATCCAGTACATCGGCGTGTGGGACACCGATGAGCTTTACGACCTGAAGAACGATCCGCTGGAACAGACGAACCTGATCCGCGATCCCAAATACCGCGAGGTCGTAGAGCAGATGCGGCGCCAGCTCTGGCAAGAAATGCGATCCACCGACGGCATGGCCATTCCGCTGGGCGAGAAACGCGGCCACGGCGCCAACCTCCGCCGTCGCAGCGGATCCGAAACCGCCGACTTCCCGGAATACCTCCTACGCGATAAAGACGAACGGGAGTAAGGCGGGAAGCGAAGAAATTCTGCGGTGAGCTCTCTAGGGAGTCGGGGAAAAATAACTTCGGCCATTTCCCCCATCTGGTCGGAGTCTGAAACGCGACATCCCCAAGGGTCGCGGCCAATTTATTCTCACACCTTTATCATCCTTCTTTGCGCCTTCGCGCCTTTGCGTGAGTCCCCATTTACGCGAGGGAAATTTTTGAACCGGCTCGTTTTGTCTTCTCGCCGTTCAAGGACGGATTGGCGGTTCTGTCACGAAGAGGATCTCACGCAAAGGCGCAAAGGGCCGGTCGGCAGCGAATCGTCCTTGATGAAGTCGGCCAGACTGGCTCCTTCGGCACAGGTCACGACGTGATTTCAAGCAGGCTCGCTTCCCGCAACGTCCTCGGTGTTATACAAAACCGAGGTTATTTTCCCCTCGTTCCTATTCGGCTTACCGCGTGAACTGCAGCAGGCCGAAGCCCGGCGAACGGGGATCGGCCGGCTGGATCCAGGAGCCGTAATCGCCCTGGCCGGAACGGCGGGCCAGCGACACGGCCCACAGTTCTCCCGACAACGGCGCCGTGGGAGCCAGCTCGTCCCAGCTGATGGCGGCTTCGATCGTCCAGCTTTCTCCGTCGCGATCCGAGGCCACGTACCACTTGGGATTCCAGGCGGGCGATTCATTCAGTCCCTCGCGGACCCAGCCGCGGTCATCAAGTTCCAGGCGGTAGTAGCTTGCATAGTCCCGGTTAATATCCAGCAGCACCTCGACCCGATCGCGTCCCGTCAGCTGGGGATCGCGGGGCCGGCCGGCAGTCTGCCCGGTCGACGCCGGCGCCGGAGCGCGGCAGCGGATGGCCAGGTACAGGAACTCGGCGTCGTGGGCGAACATCACTTCCGCCGTGTCGCTGGTCGGCGTGGAGGGCAGGGGGATGCGTTCGGCCGCCTGCCAGGCTTCGTCGTCGAAACGTCCATCCAGACGCGGCTTGCTGGCGGCGCGTCGGCACGGCATGCGTCCCGCCACGGCGGCCGTATCATTACGGGCCTGCTTCAGCTCCAGTCGGGCCCGGTTCGCCCAGACACTGGTCCAGGCGCCGGCCTGGAAGCGTTCGTAACGTCGGAGGGCTTCCGCCTCGTCGCCCAGCGTCCGGGCGGCGGCGGCCATCGGAAAGCGCACTCGTGGATCGGCCGACAAGGCCAGGCTGGTGCGGTCGATAAACGCCCCCAGACCCAGCGACTGCTGCATCCGTTGCGGCAGATCAAAGGGCGTTATCTCCGGTTCGGCGGCTGCGGCCAGACGCACGGCCCGTTGCTGCAGCGGACCGGAAACAGCGGCGATCGGCTGGCCGGTGGGATCCGGCGCGGCGTTCTGATAGGTGATAATCGGCGCCGCACTGTACACGGCCCGTCCTGCCGGCATTTGCTCGGTCGCCGCCCATTGGCGATACGTTTGCCAGGCCTGCTCCGCACTGCAGCCGTACCGCACCAGCCACTGCAGGGCGGAAGCGGTGAGCGGATGGTCGGGATATTTTTTTGCCAGCAGCGCGAAGGACTCAGCCGCCAGGGCCAGGCGATCTTCCTCCGCAAACCGCAAAGCGGCCTGGTACAACGTGACACCGGCCGCCTCTTCGGACGACTGCTCCAGCAGCCCCTGCATTTGCGACAGCCAGGCGGGAGACGGCTCGGCCTGCTTGATGATTTGCTGCAGGGTTCGTCGACGCTGCGCGGCCAGGGCCAGGGTGCGCAGTTCGGCGTCGTCGGCGCTGGCCATGCGTCGCCGCGCTCCACCGCCGGGCGGGGCATTGGCGCCCGTCAGCAGGTTCCGTGGCGCAGGCGAACCGGACTCGGAATAGAGCTGCTGCAGGGCCAGTCTTTCCGGCTGCGGACTGACGGAGGTTTCCAGCAACGCCCGGGCCGTGAAAACATGCTCGCCCAGCGTGCCGCCGAAACGCGGAATCAAGGAGCCGCCCGAGAGGGTGATCGCCCCGCGGTCGCCTTCGGTCGTCATGCCAAAAACGCGGGTCGCCCGCCAGGGTTCCAGTCGCAGCTCCGACAGTTGCTGCGGATAGGCGGCCGGATCACCGGCCTGCACGACCGCGGTCAGTACGGCCTGGCTGAGCAATTGCGACCAGGCTCCGGCTTCGGTGGAAACCGATTCCGTCACGATCGTATCGGGCCGCCACATGCGGATCTGCCGGACCAGACGCTCCTCCAGCAAACGCCGTGGCGGCGCGCCGGCCTGACGCTGCAGCTGGGCCGTTAAACGGGACAGCGACCATTCATCGTCAAAACCTGGCAAGGCCGGCAGCGGAAACAGATCAACCCCAACGGCGCCCACCCGGGTGAGCGCTTCGCGGGCCCGCTCCGCGGCGCCCGGCGGGCGTCCCGTCAGCAACTCAGACGGTTCTCCGCCGACGATCTCCGCCGACGCCAGGTAGCCTTCGCTGGCTCCGTACTGGGCGAACACTTCCAGCGGAATCCGGGCCGCGTTTTCCAGGGAGAAAACCCCCAGCAGGGCGGTCCGTTCACCGCCTGCCTTCCGTTTGAGCCAACTGCGGCCGCCGTCGCGGGTGGCCAGGATAGTTCCCAGAGCGCCCGTCGCCCAGCCGTAATTCTGGTTGAAAAAGGCCAGCGACCGGATCGGCAACATTTGCCCGGTCGGCAGCGTTTCCCAGGTGCGGCCGTGATCGGGCGAGTGAAAAATCAACGTCCCCGGCGTGCCCGCCGCCCAGACATGGGAGCCGACGCTGGCTAGCGCCTGGAAGTCAAATTCGGCGGCGACAGGCGGCAACGGAACGGGCAGCCATTCCCCCTGCGGTTGTCGATGGAGCAGCAACCCCGCGTCGCCTGCCGCCCAGACATTCGCCGCCGGCGTGTCGATGTTCGCCTCGCCGGTTCCGGGTTCCCGTAGCGGCGGAGCCTTGGCCAGCCGCACCACGCGGACCCGGCGATTCGGTTCGTCCGGCTGTCGATCGCGGCGCAAGCCGCCGCGAGAGAACGACCCGGCGCCCTGCGGCCCGGCGCCGTAGCCTTCATCAAGATGGAGAAAGTCGGCGGCCGGCCACTGCATCTGTTGATCGGAAGGGACCGAGGCCCAGCTGCTGCCGCCGTCGCGCGTATGGAACAGGCCGCTGGGATACAAGGACGAACTCTGACCCGACGCCCAGCCGTTCCGGCTGTTGAAAAACTTGACCTGCGAAAGAGCCGGCAGCATCCCTTTGGCCAGACGTTTCCAGGTGCGGCCGCCATCGGCGGTCGCCAGCAAAACGCCGTTCGTTTGATGGGTATGGGCGTCGGTCGATCCGCCGGCGACCCAGCCGACGAGCGAATCGACAAAACAGACCGAATCCAGCCGGCAGTCCACCCCGGTGGGCAGCAGCGTCCACTTGCGGCCGCCGTCGTCGCTCCGCCACACCACGCCATGATCACCGGCGGCGAACAATATATCCTGGTCGACGATGCTCAGATCGTGCAGTTCGGCGTCGGGCGTCATTTCACTCTGAATTTCCACCGCCTGGAGAGCAGCATTCCTTTCCGGAGCCAGCAGCAACAGGGCCCCCAGCAACGGCAGCCAACAGGCGATGGGAGAAATGGAGGGACGGCTGCACATGGAACACCTCTTCCGCGAATGGGGGCCAGGGTCGGGAGTGTAGAGAAATCCACCGTCCGTTAAAAGGCGAACCCTCCAGCAGGTTGGGGACAAGGCCGCGTTCGAACTTTTCCACAGCACGCCGGCAATCTTCTGTCGAAAAACGACCGTCCTGCTGATCGAATTCTTCCCGTAAAAATCGGCGTTTTCCCTCAAGAAACGCCGCAGGAACTTGCGGCCGAGAAGTCCTGGCTTTTTTCAACTTTGACTCAAGTCTGACCTTGACCCTGCCGGGGGCGTTTGGTAGTTACTCCCAGCCCGAACAAAACCCGGCCTTCTCGTCACTCCACCCTGCGTTATTTAGGGCGCCGTGCAAAAAATGTCTAAACTCATTTGCAGCTGCCTGCTGTTGCTCCTGCTGGTGGCCCCCGAACATGCCTGGGGTCAGATTGGCGCCAGCATCTCGACCGCCTCCCGCGCACCGATTAACACCACGGCATTCCAGGGTGGGATGACGCCGGTGCCCCCGGCGGGCGTACAGGGCGGGGTCGTGATCCAGCCCAATCCCCAGGGCGTTTACGGCGGGGGAATGGTCCAGCCCCAACAGTTCGACCCCTTTACAACCCATCCGCAATCGGCCGATATCCCCCCGCAGCTGATGCCGCCGCCACAGGGATTCTCCCAGCCGTACCAGGCGCAACCGTACGGTCAGGCGCCCGGCTATGTCACCCCCGGTTATCCTCAGCAACCGCCTGTGCTGTACCCCAACGGTTTTGGCTACGATCCGGCCTGCCAGGGATGGGGGCCGGGAGCTGCACTCGCGCAGCCGACCCAGGGTCCTTACCTGCGGCTGTTCCAGGACGTGCGATTGACTTACACGTGGCTGGGCGGCGATCCGGGCAGTAACAACGCCGACCTGGCGATTAACGACGCAGAAATCGCCACCACGGTGAACTTCCCCAATTTTCTCTGGAGCAACCAGCCCCTGCGGCTGTCGCCGGGGTTTGTGTTTCACTCCTGGGCCGGTCCGGCGAATGTGGCGGCCGACCTGCCGTCCAAGGCGTACTCGGCTTACCTGAACGCCTACTGGACGACCAGCCTGGACCGGAACGTGGGGGCCGAGTTCGACGTGACGGCCGGCGTGTTCTCCGACTTCAATACGATCACCTCCGACAGCGTGCGGATCTTCGGCACCGGCCTGGGATGGGTGCGGATCACGCCGACGCTCACCGCCAAGGCGGGCGTGCAGTACCTGGACCGCGTGGACCTGAAGCTGCTTCCGGCGGGCGGTTTGTTCTGGCGCCCTAACCAGGACTTTTACCTGGAGGCGTATTTCCCCCGGCCGCGCGTCGGACAGCGGTTGACCTACTTTGGCAACTACGATGTCTGGGCTTATCTGGGCGCCGAGTACGGCGGCGGATCGTGGACCGTGGAACGCACCGCCGGAGCCAGCCAGCGGGTCGACATCAACGACATTCGTCTGTTCGTGGGTCTGGAATGGACGGGCCAGGTTACGCCGTTCAGCGGCTTCATCGAGGGCGGTTACGTCTTCAACCGCGAACTGGTCTACGATCGCGATCCGGCCAGCGACATGAATCTCAACGATACGTTTATGGTCCGCGGCGGGCTGGTCTACTAACTGGTATGCGGAAGCCGCCAGGAGCCAGGCACGGATGATGAGTTTACCAGAACGCCGGGATTCACCATGATTTGCATCAGACGACATCCAGCGTGGCGCGCGACGCTCGCCGCCGCGATTCTGCTGATGGGGCCTGTTGCTGCATTCTCGCAAGAAATCGAACGCTTGCCGCCGATCGACGCGTACCTGCCGCCAACGCAGCCGGAATTCATGAGCGCGGCCCAGCTGCACTCCGAGCCGGGCGTCATCTACGGATTGCCCGAAGAAAGCAACATGATTCTCGACGGCTGGGACGAATCCCAGAAACAGCTGCCCGGCTTCAAGGCGGATTCGTTCTTCCAGAAACTATCGTTCGCCACGACGCATCTGTTCGCCGACAGCACCACCAACCAGATGGCCATTACCGAGCTGGAACTGGTCTCGACCTTCGCCCTGCCGGCGCCGACCAAAGATCACCCCCTGCTGATCTCGCCCACGTTTGAGACCCGCTTTACCGACGGTCCCTCTTCGCCCGATGTGCCGGGCGATCTGTATAGCGCCTACATGCAGTTCATCTGGGTGCCGCGGATCAACGCGCAGTGGTCGGCCATTCTGGGAGTCGAACCGGGCGTTTACTCGGACTTCAAAACCAGCGCCGACGGGATCCGTATCCTGGGCCGCGCGCTGGGCCGCTACCAGGTGGAGCCCGATCGGCTGGAGTTTGTCGCCGGCGTGCTGTATCTGGATCGCGACGACGTCCCTTTTCTGCCCGCAGGCGGCGTGATCTGGGTCCCCAATAACGATGTCCGCCTGGACCTGATCTTTCCCATTCCCAAAGTCGGCTATCGCTTTTTCTTCGATGGCGTAGAAGAGCGTTGGATGTACGCGGCCGGCGAATTCGGCGGCGATACCTGGGCCGTGCAACGGGCCGACGGGACCAACGACCAACTGATCCTGCGCGACTGGCGGTTCAGCTTAGGCCTGGAAAAACGATACGCCGGCGGCGCCGGAGCCAGGCTGGAAGTCGGCTATGTGTTCAGCCGCACGATCGAATACGTGTCCGACTCCACGCCCGTCAATCTCGACGACACCTGGATGGTCCGCGCGGTGCTGAGCTATTAGCTGTTAGCTTCGCTCTGCCTGCTTTGTGGGAGCGAAGGACGGCTTTCTGCGCCAGGCTTACTTGCTGCTTTTTGAGCTGGCTTTGAGGATCTCCGGCAGCAATCGTGAAGGCGACATGGGCAGGCGCCGCATGCGGACGCCGGTCGCCTGGAAAATGGCGTTGGCGATGGCGGCCGGGGGCGGACAGATCGGCACTTCGCCGACGCCGCGGACGCCGTAAGGATGCTGCGGGTCGGGCACCTCGACAATGATCGTTTCGATCATCGGCACGTCGTAACAGGTCGGCATGCGGTAATCGAGATAGGTGGCGTTTTTCATGTCGCCGTCGTCGCCGTAGTAGTACTCCTCGTTGAGGGCCCAGCCGATTCCCTGCACGGCGCCGCCTTGCATCTGGCCTTCGACATAGCTGGGATGGATCGCCGTGCCCGCATCCTGGGCGACCGTGTAGCGCAGGATCTGCACCTTGCCCAGTTCCGGGTCGACTTCGACATCGACGCAGTGCGTGCCAAAGGCGCCAGCCTGGTTCGCTTTGCTGGATACGCCTGTCCCGGTCACCGTGCCGCCGGAAGCGTGCAGTTTGCCGGCCAGTTCCTGGAAGGACATTCGCTTGTCGCCCGGGCCGACGACGCCGCCGTTCTCGTAGCGGACTTTTTCAGGGTCGACGTTCCACAAAAAGGCGGCTCGATCGACCAGTTGCCACTGGATCTCTTTGGCCGCTTCCACCGCGGCGATGCCGGTGGCGAACGTCACCCGGCTGCCGCCCGTGACATCGGTATAGCCGACGCTGTCGGTATCGACCACGACCGGGTTGACCGCTTCGGCCGCAATGCCAAGCGTTTCCGCCAGTTGCATGGCGATGCTGGTGCGGGTGCCGCCGATATCGGTCGAGCCCTCGACCAGCGAGACCACGCCGTCGTAGTTGACCGTCGCCGTGACCGACGACTGCATCCCCACATTGAACCAGAAACCGGTGGCGATGCCGCGGCCGCGATACTTTCCCTCCAAAGGCGAGTTGTAATGCTCGCTGGCCTGGATCGCCTCGACCGTTTCCAACATGCCGATGCGGGCGTACTTGGGTCCGTCGATCCGCCGCACGCCTTCTTTGGCGCCGTTCTTCAGGCGGAACTCGGCCGGGTCCATCTTCAGCTCGACACAGATTTCATCGACGACGGATTCCGTCGCAAAGGCGACCTGCGTGGAACCGGGCGCCCGATAGGCGTTCGTCCGTGGCTTGTTCACGCAGACATCGAAGCCTTCGACCCGACCGGCGGGAACATCGTAACAGGCAAACACGCACATGCAGGCCGGCCCGATCGGCGACCCCGTATAGGCTCCCGCCTCAAAGGCGATCCAGGCTTCCCCCGCGGTGATCTTGCCGTCTTTGGTGACGCCCAGCTTGACCTTCATATGCGAGCCGGGCGTGGGGCCGGTCGCTTCGAACACATCGGCCCGGGACATGACGATTTTGACCGGACGGCCAGTCTTGCGCGACAACACGGCCGCGACCGGGGGCAGATAGACGGAGATCTTGCCGCCAAAGCCGCCGCCGATTTCCATCGGCGTCACTTTGACGCTGGAGACGGGCACCTTCAGCAGTTCGGCCGTTTGCTGCCGCACGGAAAAGGAACCTTGCGTGCTGATCCAGATACTGATTTTGCCGTCGGCGTTCCACAGCACCGTGGCGTTGTGCGGTTCGATGTAACCCTGGTGCACCATCGTCGTATCGAACTCCCGTTCGATGACCAGATCGGCGGCGGCAAAGCCGGCCGCGGCGTCCCCTTTTTCAAACAGGAAGTGCTTGGCGATATTGGTCGGGCGAGAGTCCTTCGTCGCCGGGGCCGAACCGACCGACTCCGTACGGATGTCGTCGTTCAACACGGGCGCGTCGGCTTGCATCGCTTTCCGCACATCCAGCACGGGCGGCAGTTTTTCGTACTCGACCTTGATCAGGCGAACGGCTTCGCTGGCGATATGAATGTTGTCGGCGGCGACCGCGGCCAGGGCGTGGCCTTTGTACAGCACCTTGTCACGGGCCATCACGTTCGCACTCAGGTGCCGCATGTTGGCGGCGCCTTCGCCCAGTTCCACAATGCGGTCGCCCTGTTCCGGAAAGTCGGCCCCGGTGACAACGGCGCGCACGCCCGGCAGCGCTTCGGCCGCCGAAGTATCAATGCTGAGGATCTTCGCATGGGCGTGCGGGCTGCGCAGCATGGCGCCGTGGAGCATGCCGGTGAGCCTGATATCGGCGCCGTATTTGGCCCGGCCAGTGACTTTGTCGACGCCGTCGTGGCGCACGGGCCGCGTGCCGATCACGTTGTATTTGGGCTTGTCTGCGGTCGCCATTTCGAACTCTCTTGGAAACGATAAGAGGGAAAGATCTCTCGCCAGGGCGCCTTAGAAACGGACCCCGGGGATCGTAGGGAAACGGAGCTTACTCGGCGGCCGCTTGCCGCTGCTGGGCGGCCGCCTGCACGGCCCGTACGATCTTGTCGTAGCCCGTACACCGACACAGGTTGCCCGACAGATAGAAGCGAATCTCATCTTCGGTCGGTTGCGGGTTCGCTTCCAGCAAGGCTTCGGTCTGCATGATGAAGCCTGGCGTGCAGATGCCGCACTGCAGGGCGGCGCCCTCCAGAAAGGCCGACTGCACTGGGTTCAGTTCCGAGCCGCAACTGACGCCTTCGATCGTGCGGATCTCGGCTTCTTGGGCTTCCAGGGCCAGCACCAGGCAGCTGACGACGGGCCGGCCGTTCATCAACACGGTACAGGCGCCGCAGTTGCCGTTGGTGCAGCCTTCTTTGGTCCCCGTCATATCGAGCGTGTCGCGCAACACTTCGAGCAAGGTTTGACGCGGCTCGCACAGGAACTGCACTTCTTCGCCGTTGATCGTGGCCGAGACCACCCTTTTTCCCGACATGATGACTCCGTTGACAACAAACTTGAGAGGGCAGGGGAGGGGAGGGGACGCAGCAACGATGCACGCCGGACGCCGCCTGGAAACGATGGGACCGAAAACTAATGGCCCGGGACGTAGTCGAGCTGTTCGCCGCGGGCGCGGGTCACGGCCGCCCGCAACACCCGCTGCACCAGCACGCGAGTGACCTGCACCCGGTATTCTTTGGCGCCGCGCATATCAGTGATGGGGTTCACAATGCTGCAGGCCAGATCGGCGGCCTGGGCAATGCTTTCTTCGCTGACCGGTTGGCCGGCCAGCGAGGCGCCGGCTGCTTCCGCCAGCAGGGGCGTCGGGGCGACGGCGCCCAGGGCGATCCGGGCCGAGACAAAGTTCTGGCCCGCATCGTCCAGCACCACGCTGGCTCCCACGCCGACGACGGCGATGTCCATCTCGTTGCGGGGAATCATCCGGCGGTAATGGGAACCGGACTGCGGCGGGCGCGCCGGAAAGCGGATCTCCACCAGCAGTTCGCCCGGCTCCAGGACATTCTTCCCGGGACCCGTGCAGAACGCTTCCGCAGGAACTTCGCGCTGCCCTTTCGGGCCGGCAATCACGCAGACGCCTTCCAGGGCGATCAGGCTGGGGGTCGTGTCGGCGGCCGGGCCTGAGTTGCACAGGTTCCCGCCGACGGTGGCCCGGCTTTGAATCTGGATGCCGCCGATAATATGGCAACTGTCGACCAGGGCGCCGTACTGCGCGACGATGTCGGCGTGGCCGTAGATCTGGTAGCACGGCACGGCCGCGCCCAAACGCAGGCCGCTGGCACTCTGTTCCAGCACGTGCAGTTCGGCGATCTTTTTGATGTCGATCACCACCTCGGGCCGATGGCGGCCGACGCGCATCTGGTCGATCAGATCGGTGCCGCCGGCCAGCGGTCGGGCCGATCCGTTATGGGCCGCCAGTTGCGCCACCGCGTCGGCTAAGGTCGTCGGCGCCTGATAGTCGAATGCATGCATGGATCACTTAATCCTGTAAAATCTAAAACCGGCCGCGTACGCCGGGCCGACCGAACTGCTTCGGCCGGGCCGCGGTTTTCTGTAGTCTACCGGAGTTGACGATAGTTTCTAGCAGCGAGCAGCCAGTTTGTCGCTGCGGCCGGAATCCTGGAAAGGGAAGAACCGATGTGCGGACGTTATACCTTGCGAACGGCTCCGGCCGACGTGCAGCAGGTGTTTGACCTGATCGACCTGCCCGACTTCGCCCCGCGGTACAACATCGCGCCAACGCAGCTCGCGCCCGTCGTCCGTCGGGACGATCACGGCGACCGCCGCGCCGCCATGCTCCGCTGGGGGCTCGTTCCCAGCTGGGCCAAAGACAGCAAAGGGGCCGCCCGCATGATCAACGCCCGGGCGGAAACAGTCGCTGCTAAACCGGCGTATCGGGCCGCCTTCAAGAGACGCCGTTGCCTGGCGATTGCCGACGGTTACCTGGAATGGCGGACCGAACAGGGAGAAAAACAGCCGTACCATTTTCACCAGCCCGACAACGGACCGCTGGGACTGGCCGCCTTGTGGGAGTCCTGGCAAGAGACGGAAGACAGCCCGCCGCTGGAATCGTATAGCGTGATCACAACCGACGCCAGCGACGCCACCCGCGACGTCCATGACCGGATGCCCGTCATCCTGCCTGCCAGCGCCTACGACCAGTGGCTGGACCCTGCCACGAACCCGGCTGACCTGCAGAGTCTGCTGGTTCCGTTCGCCGGCCGCCTGGTCAACGACGCGGTGAACAAGTGCGTCAACAACGCCCGGCACGATGCGCCTGACTGTTTACTGAAGCAGAAGCGACTATTCTAAAGCATCTAAAAGCAGGCCGACCTTTTGCCGGCGTACGACGATGCCTTTCACTGAGGTTTCCACCATGACGAACAAGGTTTCCCGGACTCACCTCCTGTACCGCGAGGCGGCCCGACTGCTGCTGGCCATGCTGCCGGCGACAACGTTCCTGCTGACCACTTCCCTCGGCGCCGCAGAGCCCGCAGCGCAGGTCGCCGCTGGCGACACGGTCGACGTGATCGTCGGAGGTAAAGCGAAAGCGGCCATTTTTGTACCGGCCCGGCTGCTCGACGACGCTGAAAAGAACCCGGAAAACGCGTCGATCTGGCGGACGCTCAACGCCGAAGAAAACCGCCGCCGACTGCGGGAGTCCGTCAAGGACTTCGCCGCCATCCTGGAGCGGATCACAGGCGCCCCGCTGGAAATCATCGCCGGTCCGCCGGGCGCCGGCGAGCAGCGTCTGCCGATTCTGATCGGCGAACTGGCGGTCGAACGCTTCGGCCAGCCGGCCGAAAAGTTCCCGTACGAGCAGGGCTTTCGACTAAACGTCAGCCCCCAGGCGATCGGCGTCGGCGGCGAGTCCGATCTGGCGACCAGTTACGGCCTGTACACCCTGCTGGATCAGCTCGGCTGCCGCTGGTACATCCCCAGCCCGCTGGGCGAGGTGCTGCCGCAGCAGAAGACGGTCGGCTGGCCAGCGCAAGACGTGTCGACCGGGCCGTATACGATCTATCGCGGCATCTGGTATTGCGATAACGACTTCGCCCGCCGCAATCGGCTGGGCGGCATGCAACTGTCCGCCGGCCACGCGCTGGAAGGCAGCGTGCCCAAGACACTACGGGAAGAACACCCCGAGGTCCGCGCCATCATCGACGGCAAGCCGCATCCGCGAAAACTGAAGTGGACGCACCCGCTGGTCGCCGCCGCGCTGGCCGACGCCACGCTCGCCGCGATCGAGAAAGACCCCGACCTGAAAAGCCGCTCCCTGTCCCCCGACGACGGCATCGGCTGGGACGAGTCTGACGACACCACTTACGATGCGGGCGATCTCGATGAATCGACCGGCGTCGTTTCCAAAACCGATCGCCTGATGGTGCTGGCCCGCCGCGTGGCTGAGAGCGTCGGCAAGACGCATCCCGAGGTCAAATTCGGCGTGCTCGCCTATGTCGATTACACCCGGCCGCCGGTGCGTGAGAAAGTGCATCCGGCCGTTGTGCCGCAGATCGCGCCGATTACCTTCAGCCGCGCGCATCCGATGACCGACCAGGGCGAACCGAACAACGCCGCCTTGCGGTATCTGGTGGAAACCTGGGGAAAAAAGGCGCCGGCCGTCAGTTACTACTTTTACTGTTTCTACCTGGCCGAAGTCTCCAGCCCCAACCCGATGATCCGCAAGTGGAGCGTCGATGTGCCCTTCGCCTACGAGCACGGGTCCTGCCGGTACTGGCAGCCGGAAACGCTGGCAAATTTTGAAACGTGCATGCACGCCCTCTATCTGGGCATGCGACTGGGCTGGGATCCGGCGCAGTCGCCCGAGGCGATCTTCCAGGAGTTGCATCAGCAGTTCTATGGAGCCGCCGCCGAACCGATGGCGGGCTACTGGCATCATATCGATGACGTCTGGGTCGACACGCCGGAGTACGCCGGCTGCGGTTACGGGCATCTGCGACGATGGACGCCCGAGCAATTGAAAACGGCCCGGGACTGGCTCGACCAGGCCGCTGCCGCCTGTCGGACCGACGCCGAGCAAGCCCGCGTGCAGCTGGCGGCCGACTCCTTTGACGCCTTCGCAGACTTCATGCAGATGCGGCGGGACCTGGCGGAAGGGAAGTTCGCAGGGCTGGATCAAAAAGCCGAAGCGTATCGCGAGCGGATGAACGAGCTGGGCGAGTCGCACCAGGCACAGTACGCCTTCGCCAAAATGCCCTGGACGGGCGACCGCACTTTAAACGTGCGGTACTTCGACGGGTTCTACAAAGCGACGTACCTCGACGCGGCACGCATTGCCCGGGACTTCGACATCGTCACCCGGCCGCCGCTGCGTCAGTGGCGTTACCAGGCCGACCAGGAGAAGCAGGGGGAAGCGGCCCACTGGGAGCAGCCTGACCTGGACGACGCCGCCTGGAAAACGACCGACCCGGTGGTTGATACCTGGTCGTCGCTGGGGCTGCACAACTACATGGGGTCCGTCTGGTATCGCACCTCGACCGACCTCCCGCAATGGAAGCCAGGCGAGAAGCTTCACCTGTGGCTGTCCGCCACCGACGGCCGGGCCAAACTGTTCGTCAACGGCAAGCTCGTGCCGTACGTCGACGAAAAAGGGGAGTCGGCCGACAGCTTCAGCGGCTATTGCAAACCGGCGTCGTTCGATATTACCGACGCCGTGAAGCAGGGCGAGAAGAACCAGATCACCCTGCTCTGCACTCGCGAGTTCATCAATGAACTGGGCGTCGGCGGCTTGCTCGGCCCGGTCGTTATTTATCGGGAGACGGCGAAGTAGCCTCCGCCTTGCCGGTTGGAATTACCGGAAGCAGCAGGTACGACGCCCGCCCCTCGTCGTGATAAACGGTCTGGCGGGCCGACTGGAATGCCGTCGCCAGGCCGATGTTATCTTCCGCCGTATTCGGGTTCCGGAGAAAGTAAGGGTAATAGCTGCTGGAGATCTCCACCCGCAGCCGATGCCCCCGGGCGAACAGGTTCGCGGTGGGACGCCAGAAGTCGATCGTGTACTCGTACGGCTGGTTCGGTTCCAGCCGACTCAGTCGGTCCCCGTTAAAGGCGCCATGTTTTTTGGGGTCGCGATGCCGGGCCCGCATGACGCCTTCGGCCAGGAACAAAGCTCGCCCGTCGGGCTGGACATCCGACAGACGCACCATCCAGTCGGTATCGGCGGCGCTGGTGGCGGCGAACAGGCGGGCCGTGATCGGCCCGACCAGCTCGACCTCTTCCGTCAGTATGGGCGTCTGGTACACCAGCACATCGGAGCGGCGGGCCGACTCCTGGATATCACGCGGCCCGTCGATATGGCCGTTCTCAAAACCGGCCGACGGCGTCGGATCCAGCGGGTCGTAAACATAATGGTCGACAGGCTCGACCTGCGGCGGTTTTGTGCTGAGCAAACCATCCCCCTGCGAGGAGTTAGCCTTGCCGTTGCTGTGCAGATAGTACCGGGTGAACTGCGTTTCCGGCAGCGGCCAGGCGTCGGCGGCCCGCCACTGGTTCCGGCCCATCACAAACAGATGGACGGGCGGATCCTGCAGCACGCCGTTGTCGATCCCTTTCAGATGATAGTCAAACCAGCGGACGATATAGCCGTCCCAGTCGATGATCGCCTGTGGGCCAAAATCCACGCCGGCCGCTTCCTGCTGGCGGTTGATGGCGTGCTCCCAAGGCCCAATCACCAGCCGGGCGTCGCGGGCGGCCGGAGTCCGCCCGTACTTCTTCATGCCCAGATAGTTCTGCGGCGAGCCGGGAAAGTTGGCGTCGAACCAGCCGGTCGCGGCCAGCGAGGGAACCTGCGTATTGGCATAGCTCTCGGGCGTCTGGTAGGAGATGGCCCGCCAGTATTCGCCCGACGCCGTGTTCTGCCGGATCCACTTCCGCCACCAGTCGTTTTTGGCGTAGCCGCGGGTCTTGTCAAAGTTGATATACGGCAGCTGGCCGTACTCTTTTTCCCGTTCCACGGCGAACCCGCCGTACGGTCCGGGCCGGTTGCTATGCGGCAGGCGGTCCGACATCATGCCGGCCCAGTCCATCATCCAGCAGACCAGCACGCCGTTCTGGTAGGGAGCGTTGCGCAGATGGTCAGGCGGAGCCACTTCCGGCACGATCGCCTTCAGGGCCGGCGGCGCCTGGGTCGCGGTCCACCACTGGGCCCAGCCCATGTAGGAGCGGCCGTACGCGCCGACCTTCCCGCTGCACCAATCCTGGCCGGCCAGCCACTGCACCAGATCATAGCCGTCGGTTTTATGCAGGGGAGAGAACGGGTCCCATTCGCCGCCCGACTCAAAGCGACCGCGGGAATCGGCGACGACGACGGCGTAGCCATGCGACGCAAACTTCTTCGCCCGTTCGCCCAGCCCCGTTTTGTTATATGGCGTTTGCACCAGCAAACCTGGAAAGGGCCCTTCGCCCTCGGGACGGTAGATATCAACCTTGAGCCGCACGCCGTCGCGAACCGGCGCGTCGCGATCCAGCTCTTCGACCACCGTAAACGTCGCTGGCGAGTCATCGGCGGCCTGCGGCGCCTGGGCCTGCACGGTCATATCCGACCCCAGAAAAAGAAGGACGCCAGCCAGTGCTGCAGCGATGCGCATCGGGAGTAACCTTTCAAAGAACATTCACAGCATAAGAGACAGGTATTCGTCATTGTGACAGATGTACGTCATCCAGACAGAAAACAGTCAGAGCAACGTTTTTTCGTCACAAGGACTAACAACGGTCGCTACGACAAACGGCTGTCGCTCCCATCATCACCAGGGCAACGAAAGTCGCCTTTCGCGGGGAACGAGAAACTTTTAACTGACGGAAGTCGAAAGTCAGTCGTCTTTTGCTCCGCAAAAGAACGCGATCTTTCACGGAGCGAAAGACGACTTTCCATCCGACAGCCTGCTGCTCCTCTCGCAGACTTTACTCGCGGGTAAAATAATCGGGCGGCAGTTTCAGCGACCAGACTTCGTTGCTAAGCGGTTTGGCGTGGCCGCCGATCACCCAGAGCTGATCCTGGAACACCAGGGCCGAGTGCTCGTGGCGTTCCTTCCAGACGACCTGCGCCTTGTACTCATGCCAGGTTTTACCGTCGGCCGAATACCAGACATCGCCCAGGTTGGTCCACGGGTTCCCCTTCCAGCCGCCCAGCACCCACATCCGATCACGGTAGACGGCGGCCGAGAACCACAGCCGCGGGCTCCACGGCGCATCGGGCAGTTTCGTCCAGTGCTCGCCGTCGGATGAAGACCAGACATCGTTCAGGGCGTGATACTCGGGCGTGTAGTTGCCGCCGCCGAAGACATAGATTTTATCGTTCAGCACGACGGCCTGGTGATAGGCCCGCGGCGACCAGCCGGCATGCTCCACGACCTGCTCCCAGTGCTTGCCGTCGGCGGAAGACCAGACGTCGTTCTTGGCGCTTTTCTCATCCCCGAAGTAGTAGTTTTCCGTGCCGCCCAGCAGCCACATCCGCCCTTTGAACTCCACGACGGCGGCCGCAATGCGGGGCGTCCAGCCGGCGTTATCGGTCGCCTGGTCCCACTGCTTGCCGTCGGTCGAGGACCAGACCTGGTTGCTGGCTGAGTGGCCTTCCAGCCGGCCGTTGTACCAGCCGCCCATGAACCACATTTTATCCTGGAACACGATCGACATGGCCAGATCGCTGTGCAGCCAGGGAGCCTGCTTCTCGACCAGCGTCCACTTTTTCCCGTCGGGCGAGCTCCACACATCCCGCGGCGGCGCATGGTAGGAATCGAACCAGCCGCCAAAGATCCACAGCCGGTCGCGAAAGGCAACCTCGCCTTGCGAGTCGCGTTCCTGCCAGGCGGTCGTCCTGGCGACCTGGACCCAGTTCGGCGGTTGCGGCGGTTCCGCCTGCAGCACGCCCGAGGCCAGCAACATCACTACGGCGGCAAGCAGAGAGGATTTCATCAGGTGACTCCAACAGGGACAAAGTTTTGGCCCCATCGTACACCAGGCCCGGCTGGGGCTGAATCAAAAAAAGCAGCATGTGGTCTGTCGGCAAGGCTGACCTACGGCGTGTACAGCAGCGGGAAGAACTGGCCGCCCATCGGCTCGCCTGCCGGGATGATGATCGGGTCGCTGCTTTTTGGGTCGCTGAGCAATGATTCGTTGCTGTCCGACCGCACGCCGTCGCGGAACGCGTTGATCACGGTCGCCCTGCGGGGACGATCGGTGCGGTTCTCAAACGAGCCATGCACCATCAGCGGATGATGGAACGACGCTTCCCCTTTCTTCAATTCCGCCGCCACCGGCTGCTGGAACTGGTCCCATTGCTCCGGCGTGAGCACTTCGCGGATCGCTTCCATATCGCCGGCCAGGCCAGTAATCGGCAGCAGCGGCCAGCGATGGCTGCCAGGCACGTAATGCACGGCGCCGTTCTCCCGGGTGCTGTCATCGAGACCGATCCAGCAGGTCAGATGGGCCATTGGCACGGTCCGCGTCCAGTACGAATAGTCCTGGTGCCAGGCGACGACCCCGCCATGCCGGGCCGGCTTGCAGAACAACTGGTCATGCCAGAATCGGACCGGACCGCCCAGCAGCTGGCTGGCCGGCACGGTAAACGCCGGGTGCCAGAGCAGATCATGAAAGCCGGGCGTAATCCGCCAGGCGCCCAGCGAATGGAAGAGCACATTTTGCGGATCGCCCGACTCGTTGGCGTGGTATTCGTACCACCATTCACGACCGTCGTGGGTCGGGTCAAACAGCGGGGTCAGTTCGTCCCGCAGCGCGTCGACCTGTTCGGCGCCAAGGATCTTCACGCCGGTCAGATAGCCGTGCTCGTGATAGAACGCGACCTGCTCGTCGGTCAGGCGGTAAGCGTCCCACGCGTCCGCCGTCTGCGGCAGCGGGAACAGATCGCCGATGAGTTCATGTCGTGTGGAAAGATCCGGCGCCATCAACGAGTTCCTTTGGCGGTAATTGCGTTTCGCAGGATGGGTGTTTAGTTTGGGAGCGCAGCACGCCTGCCCGGTTCCCTCTTTGTAACGTCGCCGACCGCGGCGGTGCAATTCCCCTGTCGCCTTCAAGGACATCGCTTGTGACCGTCTCGCCCCGACTGCCGTTTCGCCGTTTTCTTTCACTGATTGTGCTCCTCCTGGTCGCCGCTTCGTTTTCCGTAGCGACCGCGGCCGAGCCGAAGTCCGAGCCGATCTGGCCGCAAGGCGCGCCAGGCGCTCTGGGCGAAACGGCCAACGACCAGCCGCAGCTGATCATCAGTCTGCCGGATCCCGACCGGGCGACCGGAGCCGCGATCGTCATCTGCCCCGGCGGCGGTTACGGGCATCTGGCGATGAGCCATGAAGGACGCGACGTGGCTGACTGGCTCAACAATCTGGGCGTCGCCGCGTTTGTCTGCGATTACCGCCACCGCGGCAAAGGGTACGGGCATCCCGCACCAATGCAGGATGTGCAACGGGCCCTGCGGATCGTCCGCGCCCGGGCGAAGGAGTTCCATGTCGATCCGCAGCGGATTGGCGTGCTGGGTTTCTCGGCCGGCGGACATCTGGCTTCCACCGCCGCCACCCACTTCGATGCTGGCGACGCCGAGGCGGCCGACCCGCTGGACCGCGTCAGCTGCCGGCCGGACTTCGCGATCTTGTGCTATCCGGTGATCCTGCTGGGCAATCCTCTCGGCCATGCCGGTTCGCAGAAGAACCTGCTGGGGGAGAACGCCGACCCGGCGCTGATCGCCGCGTTCAGCAATGAGAAGCAGGTCACTGCGGAAACGCCGCCGACCTTTTTATGGCATACGAGCGAAGATCGCGGCGTACCGCCCCAGAACAGCGTGGCGTTTTACCTGGCCCTGCTGGACGCCAAAGTACCGGCCGAACTGCATATCTTTGAAAAAGGCGGACACGGTATGGGGCTGGTGCATCGGGCGCCCGAACTGCCGGCCGCCAATTGGCCCAAGCTGTGCGAAGCCTGGCTCCGCCACCGCGGCCTGCTGAACCAGGCAGATTAGTCGTCCCTCCCCGTCTTGCCGGCGTCGACCTGCGGCTGATGTCTTTCCCATTTTCCTCCGGCCTGTCGATCGACAGCGCGGGAGGCCCGAAGAAAGTGGAATCCATGCTTCGTCAAAAATTGCGGTGGTTGCTGGGCGCCGGACTGCTCGGCCTGACTCTCGTGGGAGCGACGCCTGGCGTCGCCGCCGAGCCGGAAGAAACCCGGGCCAAGGTGCTGTTTGTGGGCAAGCAGCCGGACCATCCTTATGGTTCGCACATGTACCTGCACACGTGCGGGATGCTGGCCGAATGCCTGACCCATACCGCCGGCGTGGAGACGGTCGTCTCCGACGGTTGGCCAAAAGACCCGAAGACCCTCCAGGGGGTGACGACGATTGTCGTCTACACCACGCCCGGCGCCGAGTTCCTGCTGGACGGGCCGCACCGCGACCAGTTTGCCGGCATGATGAAGCGGGGCGTCGGCCTCGTTACGTTGCACTGGGCGTCCGCCATTCGCCAGGCAAACGTCGAACGGCTGGGACCGATCTGGCTGGGTGTCCTGGGCGGAACCTGGGTCAGCAACGTCGGCCTGCACACGGGCGAATCCCGACTGGAGCAGCTGCAGCCGGAACACCCGATCTGTCGCGGCTGGAAACCGTACGACCTGCACGACGAATATTACCTGAACCCCACCATCACGCCGCAGGCCGCGCCGCTGCTGCAGGTCACCGCCAAAGAGAAGCCGGTCGTGGTCGGCTGGACCTTCGAACGGGAAGGCGGCGGCCGCTCCTTCGGAACCACTCTGGGCCATTACTATCGCAACTTTGAACGGGAGCCGTTCCGGCAGATGGTCGTCAACGGCATCCTGTGGACGGCCCAGCTTGAAGTCCCAGCCCAAGGCGCCAGCATCCAGGTTAGCGCCGCAAAATTGTCACTACCGCCCGATCCGGCGCCACGCAGCCCAGCAGCCCCGCGGAGAAAGTAGAAAAAACCCCTCCGCAGCACTGTTTTCGATCGCATTTCCCTGCAAACCGGGTGTGTCGCCCATATTTCACAGAGGGATACCACCCCTTTTGGGACCAGAATCAATGCCAGGGGAACCTCCCAGAGGAAAAGGAGCCGATACTTAAGGCAGACCCACAGCGGGTGAGGGAGCCCGTTCCCGACCTTTCTGTTTTGTGGAACGGCCAAGGTGCAAGGGCGCCGCAACCCAGGCTGCTACCCAGCAGGCCGGGCTCGCAGTGCTTTCTGAAATGACCCAGGTGCAGCGTATCCCCTAATACGAAAGGCATCGATGAAAAACATTCAGTGTTTCCTCATCGACAACGATCCAGCGATCCAGTTCCAGGACGCCATCCGGCAATTGGGCTATCGCGTCACCCTGGCCAAACCCACCGCGGATGAGCGGACCAGCGATTCGAAACCGGAAATCCCCGACGTGCTCGCGTTCAGCGCCCCGGTCGCAAGCCAGCCGGCCTTGCGCGATCTTGTCGCAGCGTACCATCGACATCCGGCGCCGATTGTCGCGGTTGCCCCGCAGCAGGCTGACGGCTCGGCGGCGGCTTTTTTGCTGCGTCCCCTGCAGAACAACCGGCTGGATCGCGTGCTGCAGGAAGCGGCCGACTGCTTCTCCGAAAGCGAACGCTTGCGCCAAGAGAACCAGGAACTGCGGCAGTGCCTGGAGGACCGCAAGATCATCGAGAAGGCCAAAGGCATTCTCATGAAAACCCGCAACATCGACGAGAACCGGGCCTTCCACCACCTGCAGCATGTGGCCCGATCCCAAAGCATTAAAATGGTCGACGTCGCCAGGGTAATCCTGTCCACCACCCTGGACCCCGTCGACGGCTAACGCATACCACGTTGCCGTTTGCCCGAGAAAAGCGGCGCCATCCGCCCGGTTCGCCGGCGGTGTGAGTCCTCCCGCCTGGACGCCAAGGCGCCGCTTTTCTCTCGGGCGATCGGCAATCATTCCCGGCCCGCAGTAACCGCGGTCCCTTCTTTCTGCGCCGCCCCGTTTCTCGGGTTAATCATCGCGCTCGACCGCCAGCAGATCCTGGGCGGCGGTTTTCCCCACAGCCTGTCAAAGTGGAAAAATAAATCAATACGGGCGACGCGTTGCGAGTTGCTTCCACAAGCGAGCGACTGCGGAAGAAGGTCAAAGAGTCCTCGCCCATCGTCCAGGAAAGGCTCGCGAGCTATGGCCAGGCTCAACTGGTGTTTCATGGCGAGCAAGATAACCAGGAAGTCATCTGCTGGTTTGCCGAACCGGAAATGACGGCACGACTAACGGTGGGACAGGAAGTTGTGGTGCGGGGCAGGTTTGAAGGCGAAATCGTGTTTCCCCTCCAGCATTTCACCGACAAAGGCGCCGTCGAAGCAGATGGCGGTTTTTCGTACAACCTGATCGATTGCCGTATCCTCCCGAAATGAAGGTATTCTCCGCGTAAACAGCGTCGCTTTCTGTTTGCCTGCCAGGAACGCGAGTTAAACAGAACCGGCTGGCCCCGCGGCCGAAAAATAGATTCCTGACTTTCCCATCAAGGCGCCTCTGGTGTTAGGCGTGGCTATCACTTACTGCGCGTCGATCTTCCTGGCGGTTGCCTTGCTGCTGTGGGTGGGGAATCGCTTTGTCGCCAAACCCTGGAAGCCGACGGCAATCGGTCTGCTGGTGCTGGGAGGAATCGTGGGCCTATGCGTCCTCCCCGGCTTTCTGGTCCCACTCCTTTACTCGGCCGGATTGCAGCGGGAGATTGACATTGCCCCACAAGAGAATGGGACCGTTCAGGAACTCCGTTTAAATCCCGATACCATCAGCGGCTTCTGCGATGAATCCTCGCTGAAAAGCGTCAGTCCGCAGCTCGAATTCGCCATGTCCGAGTCGGCGTTTCTGGCCTGGGCGCAGACAAACGCCTGGCAGCCGCAGCGGTTTACGGCGGTTGCGCCCGGCTTGGTGGAGCTATCGAAGCCCAACCGGCAGCCGGGATATCCCTCGCACGTCGAACCGCAGGTCTATTCGGTGAGAACCCGCCAGCATTTCTATGTGCGGCGCGGATACCTGGTTTGCACGATGAAGTCGGGCCTTTTCGTGGAAATCATTTTCGATATCGAAACCTCGAAATGCTACGTTGCTTACCTCTCGATCTGAAGCAAAGCAGCCGCTGACGGACGAACCGCGGCGCCTGCGCCAGGGCAGCTTTCTGGCGGCCGATTGCAAGGGAATATAACCGTTCGCCAGATGGCGTGCTGTCAAAATCGAGGCGGCTCTGCCTCGCTTCCGACGGTAAACGGAACGCAGTTTGCACCGTTTCCTCTGTTAACGTTAATCGCAATTTTCATTGGCTGGCGACACAGAAAGCAAGCGTCAGCGGAGGCGCATCGACCAGGCTGGACTGATTCCGTCCAGTCAAACTGGCGCCGCATTGCCCTATTTTCAGAGGATGGTCCCATGGATGAATTCACACGCGACGACCTTCACAAATTATCAACGCAGCAGGACGCACACCTGCTTTCCCTGTATCTGCCGACCGAGACGGCGGGGCCACAAGTCCGCCAGAATCGGATCCGCTTCAAGAATGCTGTGGACGAAGCGGAGCAGTTGCTGCACACCCGGAATGCCCCCGCTCTGCAGCAACAACTGGAGGAGTTGCGGAACTGGGAAGCGGACGACGACTGGTGGCAGCACCAGTCGCAAGGTCTGGCCGTTTTCTGCGACGGCGAGCAGATCCGCCGCTGGCGAATACCGCAAGAGGTTGATCAGATTTGTCATCTGGGCGAGCGCTTCCACGTGGCCCCGTTATGTCAATTGCTGCAGAACGACGGCAAGTTCTACGTCATCGCCGTTAGCCAGAATAAGGTTCGTCTGTTTAGCGGCGCCAAGACCGGCATGCAGGAACTCGATAGCAGCTCGCTGCCCCACGATCTGGAATCGGCTCTCAACATCGACGAGTACGTCAGCAGCCTGCAGCATCACTCCGGTTCCGGGGCCGGCGATCACGCCATGTTCCACGGCCATGGCGGTAGCGATCCCGATGTGAGAAAGAAAGATGAGATCCGGCAATACTTCCAGCACATCAACCGAAGTTTGCCCAGGTATCTCAGCGAAACGGACGCCCCGCTGGTCTTCGCCGGCGTGGACTTCCTGTTCCCCATCTTTCGTGAAACGTGCGAATACGACGGCCTGCACGACGAGCCGATCAAAGGAAATCCGGACGAACTATCCGCGTCAGAAGTGCATGAGAAAGCCTGGCGCATGATGGAACCGGTGTTTTCCGAGAAACGTCAACAAGTCCTCGAACGCTACGGCGACTCCCTTTCAAAGAACCTGGCCAGCGACGACTTCGAAACGGTCTACCAGGCCGCCCAGTTCGGGCGAGTCGACACCTTGCTGCTGCAGCAAGGCGTCCACCTGTGGGGTCAGATCGATGAAGGCGGCGAACTCCACACCCATGACTCGCCGCAGGAAGCCGATGCCGACCTGTTGAACGCCGCCCTGGTGGAAACCTTGCGGCACAGCGGCAAAGTTTTCTTTTACAATCCCGACGCGCTATCCAACACGGCCGCCGCCATCATGCGGTACGAAGCGTAAAGCAGAACTCCCGGCCGGGCCAACGAGGGCGATCTTTTCATCGCCCTCAACCGGGAGGACTCGCGGGGAGGCGTCGGTTCTTTTCCGCCAAACCCCAGACCCGAAGAAACCTGCCAGTCCCGCAGGCCAATCGATCTCGCTGGTCGCATGCAACGGATGGGGAGGAATTCGAAGCGATCGACACAACCCCGTGCCCCAGCAACATCTTACGGCAACCGCCCGAGCAAGGCGAAGCAGTCGGAGCCGATCCTGCCCTGAAAGCCGTAATCGCAGCATGGCCGACGCTGCCGGAAACGGCGAAGGCCAGCATCCTGGCGATGATCGGATCAGCCCTCTAATTCGACCGATGACGTTATCTGTTGATAGCCGCGCTCGTCGGATAGACTCTTGGGTTTGCTCCTGGGCTGTTGGAGGGTAGTCGATGCCTGTTGAAGCTAAACCGTTGTTTCGTCCCGATGTGTTGCGCCCGCACCTGGCCGGCTTCGCCCTGCCGACGATCGATTCCGTCAAGCTCAAGCACTGGGCCAGCGAGATTTCATCGGGTCGGATTGACCGGTTTGGCGAGCAGGAGATTCTGCCGCACTTTTTGGCCGATATTTTCATCGGCTTGCTGGGTTACACCGGCCCCGCGGGGCAGGATCGGTATACGATCGGCTTTGAGCGGCATGTTCAAGTCGACGGCAAATACGCCGACGCCGTGCTGGGCGAATTCAACGGGCATCAGCACTATGTCGTGGCGTTGGAGGGGAAAGGGCCGCGAGATCCGTTAGAACGCCCTTATGCTGGCCGGCGGATGTCGGCCGTCGATCAGGGGTATCGCTACGCCATCAACTTGCCGTGCGATTGGATCATCGTCACGTCGATCCGCCAAACGCGTCTCTACCACAAAGGATCCGACCAACAGACCTATGAGCGATTTGATACGGAAGAACTCGCCAGCGACGAAGCCGCTTTGCGCAGGTTTCTTTTCCTGCTCGGCGCCGATCGGGTGACTCCCGCGGCGGGCAAGTGCCATTTCTACAGGCTGCTGGCGGAGTCCGAGCAGGTTGGCCGCGAGTTGACCAAAGAGTTCTACATCAACTACGCCAATATGCGGCAAGACGCGTTCGAGCAGCTCAGCCGCGATAATCCCGACGCGCCGCGGCAGGAGGTGTTGTCCAGCACGCAAAAACTCCTGGACCGCATTCTGTTTGTCGCCTTTAGCGAGGACCGCGGGCTCCTGCCTGCCGATTCGATCAAAAGCGCTTACGAGCATCGCGACCCCTACAACCCGCGGCCGATCTGGGCCAATTTCCGCGGCCTGTTTACCGCCATCAATAGCGGCAACCAAGCGCTGGGGATTCACGCCTATAACGGCGGCCTGTTTGCCGATGATCCGGCCCTGGATACGCTCCAGGTGTCGGATGACGTCTGCAGATACTTTCGCGAACTGGGCAGCTACGACTATCGGCCGGCCCACCTGGCGACGGGTGAAGGCCGCGGCATCGACGTCGATATTCTGGGCCATATCTTCGAACAGTCGATTACCGATCTGGAGCGGTTACGCAACGAACTCGAGGGACGTGTGGAGCCGCAAGGGGCGGAAAAACATAAAACCCGCCGCAAGAAAGAAGGGGCGTTTTATACGCCGGCCTTCATCACGCGATACATCATCGAACAGGCGGTCGGCGGCGTGCTGGCCGACCGCTTAGAGCAACTACGCGTTGCGCATCAGAAAAAGGCCAGTGGAACAGCCAAAGCCGCGCTTGCTGAGCCTGGCGTTTATGAACTCGACACGCTGAGCAAGCCCGCGAATGCTTCGCTTGTGGCCTTCTGGGAAGCCTGGCAAGACGAATTGGCCACGTTTCGCGTGCTTGATCCGGCCTGTGGCAGCGGCGCGTTTTTGATCGAAGCGTTCGACCAGTTGCACGCCACTTACGAACAATCGAACGACCGACTGGCCGAATTGCGAGGCTATCGCACGTTGTTCGATCTGGACAAACGGATTCTGGAAAACAACCTCTACGGCGTCGACCTGAACGAAGAAGCGATCGAGATTTGCCGACTGAGCTTGTGGATCAAAACAGCCGCACAAGGGAAAGCCCTGACCAGCCTTGACCACTCCATTCGCGTGGGCAACAGCGTGGTAGCCGACCCGACAGTCCATCCCAGGGCGATAGACTGGCAAGCAACGTTTCCCGAAGTATTCGCCCAGGGCGGTTTCGATGTGGTTGTGGGCAATCCGCCGTATGTGCGCCAGGAGTGGTTCACCGAATACAAACCCTACCTGCAAGCGAACTACGCAGCCTACCACGGCATGGCCGATTTGTACGTCTACTTCTACGAACTCGGCCTGCGCGTCTTGAAGCAGGGCGGCCTGCTGTCGTACATCGTCACCAACAAATGGATGAAGGCAGGTTACGGCGAGCCCCTGCGGCGCCTGTTCACCGAAAAAGCCTGGGTGGAATCGGTCGTAGATTTCGGTCACGCAAAACAAATCTTCGCCGACGCCGATGTGTTCCCGTCGATCATTGTCGCCCGCAAGCCAACGCAGGAAGCGAAACCGGAAATCGCCCGGTTATGCACGATTCCACGGGAACAACTGAAGGTCGATGATTTGAGCCGGCAGATCGACACCGAAGGGTTTGAACTACCGCAAAAGCAATTGGGGGCCGACAGTTGGCAGCTTGAGCCATCGCTCGTCACGCACTTAATGGCCAAACTTCGGGAATCCAACGTTCCACTTTCACAGTTTGTCGGTTCGAAACCACTTACGGGAATTAAAACAGCCTTCAATCAGGCTTATCTGATTGATGGCGCAACTCGAGACGCGCTTGTTTTCGATGATCCTAATTGTGGGCGACTAATTGAGCCATACGTTCGCGGCGCTGATATTGGGCGATGGGGATTGGAAAACGCTGATTATTGGATGATCGTAATTCCTTCGAGCGGGGATTATGCTTGGCCATGGGCGGAAAGCGGATCTGAAGCGGAAAATGTGTTCGAAACGATCTACCCATCAATTTTCGCGCACATGAAACGGCACGAAGTAGCCTTGCGAAAGCGCTCTGATTGCGGTCGATATTGGTGGGAACTCCGCTCATGCGCATACTGGGACAGCTTCAAACATCCAAAGATCTACTACCAACTCATCCAATTTCACCCGTGTTATGCATTGGATTCGGCCGGCGTTTACGGAAATAACAAAACGGCGTTCATTTTGTCCGACGATCTATACTTACTTGCTGTACTGAACTCGCCGCTGATGTGGTGGCATAATTGGCGATTTCTTGCTCACATGAAAGACGAAGCGCTGGCGCCAAACCCGACGGTTTTGGAGAACATACCGATCGCGGCCCCCACTCCAATTGTTCGAGAAAAAGCAGCGTGCGCCGTATTGCGGCAAATCCAAATCACCAATGCATATCAGGCAATGCGTCGAACGATTCTCGACTGGCTACGAGTTGAACACAGCGTCATCAAACCCAGCCTAAGACTACAATCGCCCACTAGCCTGGACTCCGACGCTTTTGTCGCCGAAGTGAAGAAAATCCGCGGCAAGAAAAATCCGCTGTCGGCCGCCGCACTCAAGAGCTTGCGAGACGAGCACGCCCAAACCATCGAGCCCGCGCGCGTGCAAGCGATGGAAGCGTTGCAGTTGGAGCGGCAACTTAGCGACCTGGTCAACGAGGCCTACGGCCTGACCCCCGCCGAAGTCGCCCTGATGTGGAAAACAGCCCCACCCCGCATGCCGGTCGGGAACTGAATCGCAGGATTAAAGGAACGTCGCGCAAACTCCCACAACGACCCGGCTGCAGAAAAAATAGCGGATGGGGAGGGATTCGAACCCCCGGACGCCTTACGACGTCAGCAGTTTTCAAGACTGCCGCCTTAGACCACTCGGCCACCCATCCGGATTGTGCTTTGCGGGCGAAGGGCGAAGGAGCGTCTGGTGGAAGGCGCTCGCGATCGCTTGGGCTTCCCGCGTGGGGATAGTTTAACCCAACAGCGGGAAAGCGGGAAGCAACCTGACGCCAGGTTCGCGGAGGTGTGGCGGCTCTCGCATCTTCCAGGTCTCGTGGTCCGACCGCTTTCCTTTCCTGTTCCCAATTCGCGGCCGTCTTGAACATGCGGCAGGGCAGGGGGGAGGCGCATCGCGACGGCTGACCGGTGGGGTAAAATGCGGGGGTGTTGGCTGGCAGTTGGGCCGAGATCTGTTACAAAAAAGCCCCTGTCGGATGGTAGCTGGCGGATATTTTTTGGAACCCGAAAGTTTGTGGGAGTGCTTGTTATGGCGATCAATGAACCACTGAATCGTAAGTTGCGCATGGCGCTCGTCGGGGGAGGGCAGGGGTCGTTCATCGGCCGGGTTCACAGTATTGCCGCCATCCTCGACAACCGGGCCGAACTGGTCGCCGGCGCCCTGAGTTCCAATCCGGAGAAGGCGAAAGCATCCGCCCCGGATTACGATATCTGCCCCTCCCGCGCGTACGGGTCTTACCAGGAGCTGATCGAAAAAGAACTGGCCCTGCCGGCGGAAGAGCGGATCGACTTCCTTTCGGTCGCGACCCCCAACCATACGCATTTTGAAATCGCCAAAGCGGCGGTCGACGCCGGCTTTAATGTGATCTGCGACAAACCGATGACCTTCGACCTGCAGCAGGCGGAAGACCTGGCCAAGGCCGTTGAGAAGTCGGGCGTGGTGTTTGCCCTGTCGCACAACTACACCGGTTACCCGCTCATCCGGCAGGCCCGGGCGATGATCCAGAACGGCGACCTGGGCGAAATCCAGGCCGTGCGGTCCAACTACATCCAGGGCTGGCTGCGGAGCCGGATCGAATCTGAAGACCAGAAGCAGGCCGCCTGGCGTACCGACCCCAAGCGCAGCGGCGCCGCCGGCTGCTTCGGCGATATCGCCACCCATGCGTACAACCTGGCCCGCTTTACGACCGGCCTGATGCCGGAATCGATCAGCTGCCATTTGAAAACCTTCGCCCCCGGCCGCCAGCTGGATGATTATGGCACGGCCGTCGTGCGGTTTGAGAACGGCGGGCTGGGGACGGTCACGGCCTCGCAGATCAGCCATGGCCGGGAGAACGACATGTCAATCGAGATCGACGGCACGCTCGGCTCGCTACAGTGGCGCCAGGAAGATCCGAACCAGATGATCGTCCGTCGCAACGGCCAACCGCATCAGATTTATACACGCGACCCGAATGCGCCGTTCACCCTGGAATCGGCCGCCGCTTCCTGTCGCCTGCCGGCCGGACATCCCGAAGGCTTTTTCGAAGCGTTCGCCAATGTGTACCGCAGCGCCTATGACGCCATGGCGCTGCGGGCCAGCGGCCAGGAATTTGAGAAGCAGGCGACCGTTTACCCGAACGTGAACGACGGCGTCGAAGGGATGTATTTTATCCAACAGTGCGTGGCCAGCAGCAACGACAACGGCGCCTGGCTGCCGCTGCGGCATGAGCGGGCCCGCGTTTAAGAAAATGCAGGCAAAGGCCGGGCGGAAATTGAAATCTGTCCGCCGGCCGCTTATTCTATCAGGCAACCAATCGGCGAGCGTCGATCTTTCTGCGTTCGCTCGGCGTAAGGAATGGCAGCCTTGTCTGCCCGCCCGGCCCCATGCCGGCGGCGGAGAACGGGCGGCTCTGATGTCCTTTATGTTTACTAACTTTGTCCCTGTGAGGTTTCCATGTTGCGATCACTGGCCGGCTTTGTTTTGTGCGCGACGGCGATCGTTTGGGCCAGCGTCGCCCAGGCGGAAAATTGGCCCCGCTGGCGCGGAGCCGATGGGATGGGCCATGCCTCGGCGGAGAAGTTGCCGGTCAAATGGACCGCCGACGATGTCGCCTGGAAAGTCGACCTGCCGGGCGAAGGCCAGTCCTCGCCGGTGGTCTGGGAGGACCGTATTTTCCTCACCAGCAGCCAGAAAGACGGGAAAGAACGCTGCGTGTTCTGCCTCGATCGGAAAACGGGCAAACTGCTGTGGCAGCAGTGCATGCCCAGCCCGGGCGCCGAACCGCTGCACAAAATGAACACCTGGGCGTCGGCCACCTGTGCGACCGATGGCGAACGGGTTGTCGCCTTTTTTGGCCTCGGCGGACTGCACTGCTTTGATATGGACGGCAAGAAGCTCTGGTCCCGCGACCTGGGCGTTTTTGAAGGTCCCTGGGGCACGGCTGCGTCGCCCGTGATTGTGGGCGATCTGGTGGTGCAGAACTGCGACGCCGACGATTCGGCCTACCTGCTGGCGGTCAATAAAGAGACGGGCGAAGATGTCTGGCGAACCGAGCGGCCGACCTATCGCGGCTGGAGCACGCCCATCCTGTCCGAAGTGAACGGGGCCAAACAGCTGGTCATCAACGGGCACGTGGGCATTGCCGCCTATGATCCGGAAACCGGCAAGGAACTGTGGACCCAGGTTGGTTCGTCCGGCCGCGGCACCCCTTCGGTCGTGAAGTCGGGCGAGCTGTTTATCGCCGTCTGCGGCCGGCCCGGCGATATGGTCGCCGCCAACCCGTTCCAGCCTGCCAAGGGCCTGGAAGCCTGGCGGGTGAAGCGATCGGGCGGACGCGATCTGTCGTCGCCGATCGTGGTGGGCGACTACCTGTTCGTGATGAACATGACGGGCATCGGCACCTGCTACGACGCCCAGTCGGGCGAACTGCTATGGATCGAGCGGATCGGCGGCAACTTCAGTGCCTCGCCGATTGAATCGCAAGGGCTCATCTATCTGCCGGCCGAAGACGGTTCCGTGCTGGTCCTGAAGCCGGGCAAAACGCTCGACGTGGTCGCCCAGAACTCGGTCGGCGCCGGCGGCGAAGAGATGTTCCGCGCCTCGCTCACGCCGCACAACGGCCAGCTGCTGCTCCGCAGCAACAATGCGTTGTACTGCATCGGCAAGTAAACCGGTTAGTCAACGAAACAGGCGGTGAACTCTTCTCAGAAGAAGGATTCACCGCAGAGTTCGCAGAGGAACACAGAGAGGAAGAGGAGAATAAACAAGAGGGGGGAATCGGAGTGAGGGAAGAGGTCAAGTTTCGATTGCGAGCAACCGCGATCGAAGCCCCGCCAAAACAAGAACTCCCTTCCTCTCCTCCTTTTCCTCTGCGCTTTCTCCGCGCCCTCTGCGGTGAATCCTCTTTCTTTCTGCGTTCGTCGCCGCGTTGCATTCTCCCTTTGACTGCGTTCGATGCATATCGCCGTATTAGCTGCTCCTGAGAGTTGGTACGTGCGCGATCTGCAGCGGGCGGCGGGGGACCGCCATCGGGTGGAGCCGTTGCCGTTCTCGCAGCTCTCGAGTCGGCTGGGAGGAACCGGGCCGGCTTCGATCTATGCGGCCGGGCGAGAACTGTCGGAGTTCGACGCGGTGCTGGTCCGGTCGATGCCGCCGGGATCGCTGGAGCAGGTCGTCTTTCGGATGGATCTGCTCGGCCAACTGGAAGCGGCCGGCGGGCTGGTCGTCAATTCGCCCCGCGGCATGGAAGCGGCCATCGACAAATACGTCGCCCTGGCGCGGCTGCAGCAGGCCGGGCTGCTGACTCCGCCGACGATTGTTTGCCAGTCGGTCGACGAAGCGCTGGAGGCCTTTGCGGTGCTGGGCGGCGACGTGGTGGTGAAGCCGATCTTCGGCGGCGAAGGACGCGGGCTGATGCGCGTCGAAGACCCCAACCTGGCGCTCCGGGTAATCAAAACGCTGTTCCAGTTGAGCGCGGTGATCTACCTGCAGCAGTTCCTGCCGCATCGCGGGTACGACATTCGGGCCTTCGTCATGGGGGACCGCATCTACGGCATGCAGCGGCGGAATCCGCTGGACTGGCGGACGAATGTCAGTCGCGGAGCAACGGCCGAGCCGGTCCATTTGACCGAACCGATGCAGCAGATGGCAAGACGCGCCGCCGCGGCCGTCGATGTCGACATGGCCGGGGTCGATCTGCTGCCGACCGTTGACGGGCAGCTGTACGTGATCGAAGTTAACGCCGTGCCCGGCTGGAGAGCGCTGGCCCAGGCGATCGACCACGACATGGGCGCCGACGTCCTGGGCTATCTGGAACAGCGCTGGGAACGCCGTCTTCTGTAAAACGGGGACTCCTGCCCGTTCACGATTCCCGGATCGCAGCAGAGCGGACGTCGCAGGTAAAGAAGCGGCGCCCAGAAGTCGTCATACCGCTTGCACGCTGCTTCCGTCCAACTCGACGGGCAAGGGCGCCCGTCGTACGGTGCAAAGAAGACCTCAGCCCTTCTTCATCCGTTCCGATTCAACCCGCCGTTAAGCGACCGTCACGTTGAATGCGGCCGGCTTGATGTGCGGGCGGCTGGTGGTGCGGGGCGCCGTGTCGCCGTTGGTGGCGACGGGCAGCATGCCCGAATCACGGAAGTACGGCAGCACTCGGGTCTGGGCGAACTGGCGACAACTGCCGGCGGCGGTGGCGGCGGCTTCGGCGCTGGAGAAGCGGCCGACCGGAACCCACACTTCGTGCTGGCCCTGGCGTACCAGACCCTCCAGGGTAAAGAAAGCGAGACGTTTCATATTCTATATTCCAAATGTAAGGGGAGGTATGCAAGTCGGTCGTCGGCGGCGGCCGACGCTGGCGTCTTCTGCAGGCGAAGAACTCACGCGAATGTTTCTGGTTTCCGTTCGCAGCTGGCGGGGAAGCGCAGCGATCGTCACAGCAGGGGATCCTTCCGGCCGGCGCCCGTTAGCAAGAATTCATGGCGGCGGAAAGGAAAACGGAATCAGCGTGTTCGGCAGAGAGAAATCGACTTTCTGTTCGCAAGCAAAATGCACCCGACGCTACTCAAGATGCCAGTATGGTCGTCACGCCGGATCACTCAACTTGAACCAACCCGCGAAAAATCTCCGCTAATTTCGAAAGAATAGGCAATTTATGCGGGCCCATCCTGCCGTATCGACCGTGCCGCCATGAAACCCGCCGTTTGGTGGGTTGCGGCGTGCAGGGAGCAGAACGCCCGATCAATGGCATGTAGCCGAAGTCGGCAGACTTTTTGGAGGAAGTGCTCTCGGCTATAGAGCCGGCAACCAAACTCTGGCGAGTTCGGCTACGGGAGAAGAGGATTGACCTTTGGCCTTTGAGTGCTTCCCTGCTGAGCACGCGGCTGAGGTTACTTCTCTGCTTTCGTCATTCCGATCTCCGCCAGTTTCGCAAGCAGTTGCTGCTCTAACTGGCGAAGGGTTTCCTGGTGGGCCGGGTCTTTCGCCAGGTTGGTGAACTGCAGCGGGTCGGCGTCCATGTCGTATAACTCGGTTCCGCCTTTGCCGCTGTACTGCAGCAGGGCCCAGCGCTCGGTGCGGAGCAGATGGTCGCCCTGCCCGCGCAGGCAGTAGACGGATTCGTGGACCTGGGTCTGCTCGCCCCGCAGCACCGGCGCCAGGCTTTTTCCCTGCAGATGCGAAGGCAACGGCAGGCCGCAGAGATCGGCCAGCGTGGGGTAGATATCAATCTGCTGCGACAGGGCCAGGGACTGCATCGGTTTCTGCCCGGGGATGGAGAAGATCAGCGGGATGCGGGTCGACTCTTCATGCAGGCTCATTTTCTGCCACAGGTCGTGTTCGCCCAGGTGATAGCCGTGGTCGGCGGTGAACACAATGATTGTATTCTCCCGCAGCCCCAGGCGATCTACGGCGGCAATGATCTTGCCGACCTGGGCGTCCATATACGAGACGGCCGCGTAGTACGCTTCCAGCACCTGCTGCTGTTTAAGCTTTGTCGTCAGGCCGCTGTTCATGCTGCTCATGCCCAGGCCGCGGGCCGGGATGTCGTCGCGATCATTCTCCACCCGCTGGGCCAGCTTCATTTCCTCGGCCGGATACGGTTCAAAGAAGGAGGCCGGCGCCACCAGCGGCACATGCGGACGGACGAGCCCCACCGCCAGGAAGAACGGCTGACGATCGGCGGCCCGCTGTTCGAGCAGTTCGATCGCCTTGGCGGCCGCCTGGTGGTCGGCCTGTGCGGCTCCATCGGTTGGGTCGCGGACCACATAGAACGCCGTGCCGTAGCCCAGGCCGTAATGGATGCTGCGTTGCGGATCCGGCTTGAGCTTGCCGCGGGTCAGATTAACGGCCTCCCCCTCGGTCCATTGTTCGGGCGCCTGGCAATTGAAACGCTCCGTCCACGAGGCGATATGGTCGGGTCCGTCCACGCCGGCGGTAATGTCGCCCGGCACGCGCATGTGATAGATCTTGCTGACCCGTGCGGTGTGGTAACCGTGCTGGCGGAAGTGCTGGGGAAACGAAGGCCGATCCCCCAGGTTCTGCGTAAAACGGGTCGCGCCGCCGTTGCCAAACACGCCGATCGCCTGGGCGTACATGCCCGACATGAGCGCGGCTCGCGAAGGTCCGCACACGGGATACTGCGTATAGGTCCGGGTGAACACGGCTCCTTTGGCGGCCAGCGCGTCGAGATGCGGCGTGCGGCACTGGGTGTTGCCGTAACAGCCCAGCGACTGGGCTCCCAGGTCGTCGGAAATGATAAACAGCACGTTCCGTTTCGGCGCGGATTCCTCCGCGGCGGAAGCGACGGGGCCGATCAGCCCAACCCAACAGCAGACGGCGAGCCCGAAACTTGCAACAGCGTTCCTCATGGCGACTTCCTCAAAAGGGGAAAACAGCTTTACCCGCGCCCAGGCAGCAAACCTGCTCTTTCCGCCCGCGCATGCTCATTGCCATGGTAGCAGAAGGCACGGCCGTTTTCCCTGTTTTCGGCCAGGCTAGCATGTAGCCGAAATCGCCAGATTTTGGAAAGAGTCGTCTGGGATCGCCGGCCAAACTCTGGCGAGTTCAGCTACGGGGAAGCGAATGGGAGCCAAGGGAAACGGCGGCCAAACTCTTGTGAGTTCGGCTACGGCATTCGGGTTCAAGATTTGGTACGATGCATCGCCATGCATCGCCACTCTTCGATCTTCATCGCCTGTCGGCTTCCGGCCATCCTGCTGCTGCTCTGCGTGTCCGGCTGCGCAGCCCCGGCGGACGACCCCGGCACGGCCTGGCCGAACCGGCCGATCAAGCTTGTCGTCCCGTTTGCAGCCGGCGGCGGCGCCGATACGCTGGGGCGGATTTTCAAAAAGGCGATCGAAGAGAACCACCTGCTGCCGCAACCGCTGGTGATTGTGAATGTGGGCGGAGCCGGCGCGACGATCGGCAGTCGACGCGTCAAAAACGCGCGTCCCGACGGCTACACGGTTCTGCTGCTGCACGACGCCATTTTGATGTCGAAGTACTCCGGCAAGGTCGCTTATGGACCGGAGGCGTTTGAGCCGGTCGCCGGCACGGCCGAGAACGGCCTGGTGATTGCCGTCCGCGATGACTCGCCGTACCAGAACCTCGACGATCTGGTCGACGACGCCACCGTGCGGAAGAACCAGATTACCTTCGGCTGCAACCTGGGCACGCCCACGCATTTTGTCGGCCTGCTGCTGGAACGCGAACGACCGGGCGCCGCCTTTCGGTTTGTGCAAACAGGCGATGGCGCCGAGCGTTTCGCCAGCCTGCGGGGAGATCATATCGAGTTGACCGTGTTCTCCAACGAAGAGTTCCTGCGGTACCAGCCCGAAGGGATCAGGGCGCTCGGCTTCTTTGGCCCCCAGCGACACCCGGCCCTGCCCGACGTTCCCACCGCGATCGAACAGGGTTACGAGATTGAAACGGGCATCATGCATTACTGGTGGATGCCCAAAGGCACGCCGCCGGCGCGGATCGCCGTATTCGCCAAAGCGCTTGAGCAGGCAATGCAGACTGAAGAAGTCCAGGACTGGCTGGCGCAGGTCGAATCGGACCCGGTCTACATGGAAGGAGAACCGCTCAAACGCCGTCTGGAACGGCTGGAAACCAAAATCGCCGCCGTCGATCTGCGGCGGCCGATCGACCTGCCGGATCTGCCCGGCCTGGTGCTGGCGGCCACGCTGTTGCTGGCCGGGTGCGTCGTGGGACGAGCAGTCTACAGGCGCTTCCGCCTGGCTTCTTCGCCGGTCGAAAAAGCCGCAACCGTCGCTGTGACGGAAGACGACGGGCCCGTCGCTCCCGCGCCGGCGCCCCGGTATGGGCTGGCCCTGGTTTGCATTGCGCTGACGACTGCTTATGTGGCCGCGCTCGGGCTGGAGTTTCACGGCCTGAGCGTCGGTTTTCGCGCGGCGACGGCGGTGTACGCCGCGGCGATCAGCCTGTGCCTGGCGCCGTTTGACTGGCGCCGGTTGCCGTGGATTGCGGGGCTGTCGGCGGTGCTTTCTCTGGGCCTGCATTTTCTGTTCACGCAGGTCTTTGTCACGGATCTTCCCTAACACAAAGGCGGCGCCAGGCGGATGGGCGATCTTAGTTCGGCATTTATCTATCTGGTGCAGCCCTGGCCGCTGTTCCTGGTTTGCCTGGGAACGGCGCTGGGCATCATCGTGGGCGCAATTCCCGGCTTGACCGGAGCGATGCTGATCGCGCTGGCCCTGCCGATGACGTTCGCCATGTCGGGCGTCGACGCCATGGTGCTGCTGGTTTCGATGTATGTCGGCTCGATCAGCGGCGGTTTGATCTCCGCGACGATCCTGCGGATGCCCGGCACGCCGGCGTCGATGATGACCACGTTCGACGGTTACCCGCTGGCCAGAAGCGGCCAGCCGGGCCGCGCGCTGGGACTGGGGATTTCGGCCTCGTTCATTGGCGGGCTGGTGTCGTGGATTTTTCTCGTCACGTTGTCCCGCCCGATGGCCGATCTGTCGACGCGGCTGGGGCCGTTTGAATACTTCTCGCTGGTGCTGGTCGCGCTGGTGCTGATAACGGCCGTGTCCGACGGCTCGCTGATGCGAGGGCTGCTGTCGGGCTGCCTGGGACTGCTGGCCGCCATGCCGGGCGCCTCGCCGGCGACGGGGCAGCTGCGCTGGACGTTCGGCCTGAGCGAACTGAACGACGGCCTGAAACTGCTGCCGGTGCTGATCGGTCTGTTCGCGGTGAGCCAGGTGATTCACGACATCGTTTATCTGGACCAGCAGGCCCAGCGAATCAAGGTGGTCAGCAAGGGGATGTTCCTGCGGCTGGCCGACTGGAAAGCGCAGGCGGTCAACCTGATCCGCTCCTCGCTGATTGGCACCTGGGTCGGCATCCTGCCCGGCATCGGCGCCAACATCGGCTCGGTGATGGCGTACTCGGCCGCCAAGAATATGTCGAAGACGCCGGAGAAATTCGGCCATGGGTCGGAAGAAGGGATCGTCGCTTCCGAAGCGGCCAACAACGCGACCGTCGGCGGAGCGTTAATCCCGCTGATCGCCATGGGCATCCCCGGCAGCGTGATCGACGCCATCCTGCTGGGGGCGCTCGTCATCCATGGGCTGACCCCGGGGCCGCTGCTGTTTGAGCATAACCCCGAAGTCATCTACACGATGATGGCGGCCGTTTTTCTGGCCAACGGTTTTATGTTCCTGTTCATGGTGTTCTCGGCCGGGTGGCTGTCGCGGCTGGCCGATGTGCCGCGGTGGCTGCTGCTGCCGGCCGTGCTGGTCTTCTGCGTGGTCGGCTCGTACGCGCTGGCTAACCGCATGTTCGATGTGGGCGTGATGCTGGCCTTTGGCGTGATCGGCTTTGCCCTGGAAAGAATGAAGATCCCGCTGGCTCCGTTTGTGATCGGCTTTGTGCTGGCTCCGCTGGCGGAAGCGAACCTGGGCGCCGGTTTGATGGCGTCGGGCGGCAGCTTCTGGCCGCTGGCGACGCGGCCGTTATCGCTGATGCTCTGCCTGCTGAGCCTGCTGCTGCTGCTCTGGCCGATCTTCCAGCGAGCGCGGCAAAAATGGATGCCGCGTACGGCGTGAGGGCTTGAGACAAGTCACGGTTTGAGAGATGTAACCGCTCGTGAGAAAAGGCGCCCTGCGATGAGTGATCGCCCTAACATTCTGTGGTACTGCACCGACCAGCAACGCTTCGATACGATCGGCGCGCTGGGCAATCCGTATGTGCAAACGCCGACGATCGATCGCCTGGTTGGCGAAGGCGTCGCCTTTACGCACGCCTACTGCCAGAGCCCGATCTGCACCCCCAGCCGGTCCAGCTTTTTGACCGGCATGTATCCTTCCCGGGTGCACAACACGCGCAACGGGAACGAATCTTTCCCGCCGTTCCCGCCCGTCATTACGAAGCTGATCGCCGACGCCGGTTATGACTGTGGGCTGATCGGCAAGTTCCACCTGCAGAGCGCGGGCCGCCGCACGGAGCCCCGCATCGACGACGGCTACAGCAGCTGGAAATTCAGCCATGCCCCGCGCGACGACTGGCCCGTCGGACATGACTACGCCGACTGGGTCCGCAACCAGGGCGGCGATCTCAACCAGCTGCGCGAAAGCGCCGACCGCGTGCCGGCCGAGTTGCATCAAACCACCTGGGCGTCCGACATGGCGATCGACTTTGTCCGCCAGGAACGGGATCGTCCTTGGCTGTTGTCGGTGAACATTTACGACCCGCATCCGCCGTTCATCCCGCCGCGATCGTACTTCGACAGGTTCAACCCGTCCGACCTGCCGGGACCGTACTTTCGCGAATCCGATCTGGCCCAGCAGGCGAAACTGGCCGCCATTGATTTCCAGGGAGAGGTGAAGCGGCCCGAAGAACGCAGCGGCAAGGAGATCCAGGCGGCGTATTACGCCATGATCGCCCTGATCGATGACCAGTTCGCCCGGCTGCTCAGCGCCCTGGAAGAGTCGAACCAGCGCGACAACACGGTGATCATTTTCACCAGCGACCATGGCGAATCGCTGGGTGACCACGGCCTGCTGGAAAAAGGCTGCCGGTTCTACGAAGGGCTGGTCCGCGTGCCGCTGATCTTCTCCTGGCCCGGTCGCTTTGAGCAGAACCTGCAGTGCGACGCCCTGGTGGAACTGCTTGACAAAACAGCGTCGATCCTGGAACTGGCCGGCCTGCCCCAGCCCGAATACCAGCAAGGCCGTTCGCTGCTGCCGATTCTGACCGGCGAGCAGGACCCGCACGAGCACCGACCGTTCGTCCGCAGCGAGTACTTCGACGCGCTCGACTCCCACTTTACCGGCGGCGACGGGGCGGCCTACGCCACGATGCACCGCACCCGCACGCACAAGCTCACCGTTTACCACGGCCATCAGCTGGGCGAGTTGTACGACCTGACGCGCGACCCCTGGGAGTTCGACAACCTGTGGGACGACCCGGCGTCGGCCGCGATCAAGCATCAGCTGATCCAGGAGAGTTTCGACGCCCACGTACTACTTACCACGGACGTCGGCTCCCGCCGCATCGCTCCGATGTAAACCGCAGCGAGAAGACGCAAGACAGCAAGAAAGAGGATTCACCGCAGAGGAAAAAGGAGAAGGGAAATCAAGTGCAAGCCGGTTGCGCAGCTCGACGTTCTTCTCCAATCAACTCCCTCAGTCTTCTCTGCGATCTCCGCGGTGGATCCTCTGCTTTCAAGACGGCGGTGAGTCCTACGCCCCCGCCGGTTCTGCGGCGACAGGCTCGGCCAGTTTCGCCTGCACTTCCTTCAGGATCGTCGCCACTTCGCGCGGCGGGCTGGCGGCCTGGAGTTTGGTGATCGCTTCCTGCAGGGACTGAAGATCGGCGGTCGGGTTTTCTTCAGCCAGCATCTGCGCGGCGCGGGCTCCGTTAGCCCAGATCATGGCGGAGCGGAATTTCCGGCCGCCGGCGAACGGTTCGTCTTTGACGGCCTCGGCATTATCGACCGACAGCATTTCCAGCAAGACAGGAATGGCGCGGACATCGCCGTGACGGGCCAGACCGGTCGCGGCGTTGTAGCGCGTGTTGGCGTACGGGTCGCCCAGCATGACGTCGAGGGTGGTCAGCGCTTTCTCGCCCCCGATCACTCCCAGGGCGTACGCGGCCGTGGAGCGCAGCTCGGCTCTTCGATTATCAAAATCTTCGCCAGCCGGCTTCTCGTAGGCCGTTTTCTCCAGCATCTGCATCAGCCGCTGGTTCTGCTGCAGGGTTTCCGGGCCAAGATTTCCCGCCAGCACGGAGATTCCCTGCAGGGCCGCCCTGCGCACGTCAATTTCCGCCAGGTCCCCTTTGACCGCATGGCCCATATCGCGTTCGGTGACGGCCGCATCAAGCAGCGCCGGCAAACCGGTCTCCACTTCAAACTCACCCAGCGCCCGACAGAGAAACACCTGTAACCTGAGGGAAGTCTGGTCGGTATGACCCGCCCGCTGCAGTTCCATCAACTGGTTCGACAGCGCTTGCGCCAGGTCCTGGTCCTTTTTCACGTCCTGATATTCGGGGTTCCGCAAAATATCGGCCAGGGCGCCCAGGTTCTGCCAGGCGGCGTCGTCGCCGCTTTTGATATCTTTGACCAGGCTGCGCGGCTCGGTCGTCAGCGCCAGCCAGCTGAACATCAACCAGACCATGACGATAATCGACACAATAATCAGCGGGATCAGGAACAGCTGCAGAATGAAACCGGCCGTCGGAGGCGCCACCTCCGGCAACGCCTCGTTCGGCGTGGGAGCGTTCGGCATCGGGAGCTCTTTAGAAAACTCTTTGGGCGGCGGAGTTTCGGACATGTCACCAAGGGGGTCCAGGGGAGGGGGGGACGCTGCAGCCAGGACGAGCGCCCAAGGGCCGGCAGCTGATCTTCTATTTTTACATCTGCCCTTTGAATTGGAAGGCGGGGCAGGCAGAAGCCCCGCAGGACAGATCGTCGCACCGTCGCCACCCCAGGGGGAAGCTGCAACCCCAAAGAGAACCAGCCCGCCGCAGCTCAGCTTTTCAAATGCCGGTCGAACCATTCCAGGGTCCGGCTCCACATCGCTTCGCTCAGCACGTGTCCTGTGTCGGGCTCGATGAAGTAACGGAACTGCTCGCTCACATTCTGATCGGCGTACGCCTGGGCGATCCGCTCGCATCCGGCCCGAGCCTGGGCGATCGGACTGCCGCCGTCGAGTTCGCCCAGGTTCAGGTGCAACGCCCGCGGAGCGATGAGCGCCGCCATGTCGGGCGTGTCGCCAAAGGCATACAGTCCCGGGACATAGTTGGGAAAGCAGTGGAGCAGCTTTTTTTCATGGATCGCGGAGTAGGTGGGCAGGCAGCAGTTGCCGACGAGCGCCTTGAGACGCGGCTCCCAGGGCCCGACCAGCCAGGTGTGCGTCGACCCCATGGAATGGCCGTAGCAGCCCAGGTTGTCGGCCTGCACTTCCGGTCGCGAGCAGAGATAATCGACCGCCCGGCGCATGTCGAGAATGTTCTTCCAGGCCATGCACTTGCCGGCGACCACATATCGCAGGAACTCAAACTGCTCGTAGCCGGACTTCTTCAGCTTCTCATCCTGCCGCTCTTCAAAGCATAACGCATCGGGACAAAGCACCACATAACCAGCCCGAGCCAGCGCGGCGCCCGTGTGGTGCATGGGGTTCCCCTCCAGCCCGGCGGGTTCGCTTTTTCCCAGATGCCACTGCCCGTTATGCTGATGCCAGAGGGCGATCGCGGGGGCCGGGTGCTGGGCGTCGACGCCGTCGGGAACAAGCAGCATGGCCGGGATGCGGTCGCCCGGTTCGGCCTCGTAGGTCAGCGACTCGATGCGAAAACCGTCACGGCGGATCGTCGAGCGCAGCTCCGGCTTCAGCGGGCAAGGCTCGGGCCAGGGCCCGCCCAGGCACTGCAGCAGACGTTCTCGAAAGTCGGGCATGGGCGACTTCTCCGTGTTCGGCTCCTCAGCACGGCCGGCTCCCGCCCAGCCCGCGGCGGCGGCTCCCGACAAGGCGGCCGAAGCCCCCAGAAAACGTCTGCGATTCCACTCCATCTGATTCCCCCTGGCCGCGATGTGTATCTGGCTTGCTCTTTGATCCGCCGCCGATCACCGCGGATCGCGAGAAGATCAACAGGACCCGATTATAATCCGGCCAGGGCAGGGCAGGGGAGAAGAAATTCACGAAGACCATGCCGGCAAGGAGAGGGCACTCCCTCCAAAGTCTGGCGACTTCGGCTGCAGGCTGGTCGTCAAGCCAGCAGTTCGTCGAGCGGGCCGGGGGCGTCGATGGTTTTGCGGACGCCGTCCAGGTTGAAGTGGTCGCGCGGGGCGCCGGCGGCGTGCAGCAGCGTGCAGTACAGGGCGTTGATGCTGCGATTGCCGGCGTTGCCGACAAGCGGGTAATCCAGGTACTGTCCCGTCTTCAATCGACCGCCGAGTCCGCCCAGCAGTACGAACGCCCAGTCGGAGCCGCTGGAATGATGCGTCTCGCCAAAGTCGCTGGTGTAAACGAAGACCGTGTTGTCCAGCATGGTGCCGTCCCCTTCGGGCACCGCGTCAAGCCGGTCGGCCATCACGGCCAGCTGCTCCAGGTGATGTCGACGCAGCAGCGAAAGCAGTTCCCTCTGCCGACCGCCCTGGTCGTGGCCCAGGATAGGATGCATGTCGATCGGTTCTTCGGTGTAGCCGCGGAACAGGCCGGAAGCTTTGCACAAACCCGAGCAGATGGTGACAACATTTGTCAGTCCGGCAATCAGGGCGGCGGCTCCTAGCTCCGCGTGGGCTTCGACCTGCAGCGACTCCAGCGGCTCGGCGTATTTGCCGTCCTTGCGGGGAGCAATCTTTCGGAGCGAGGTCTCCATCGCCTTGAGTTCCTGCTGTCGCTGGCTCAGCGTCTCAAAGGCGCCGACATACGCCTCAAACTTGCGCCGTTCTTCGCCCGCCAGCCGTCGCTCCACATGCTTCACATCTTCTTTGAGAAAATCGAGCAGGCTGCCCTGGCTTTCAAACTGGGCCCGGTCCTCTCCCTGCAGCACGCTGCCAAAGAGCACGTCGTAGGCATAACTTTGATTGCACAACGTGGGCGCCGCCTGGTTCTCGCCCCAGGCGCTGCTGCAGTAGCTGGCATTCTCATCGCTGCCGACGCCCAATCCGAGCAAACGGAAGGTGGCGGGAAGCGCCCTGGCCAGGGCCGCATCGATCGTTTCCCCTTCGGGAGTACGGCCTTTGAGAAAACCGCCCAGGGCGCCAAAAGGTCCGCCGTGATACGGAAACACATGCCGGCCGTTCAGCCCCTGGAGGACCGAAAGGCGCGCCTGGTGCCGGGCCAGCGGCTGCAGATCGTCCGCCAGCGTTAGATCCTGGAGCGAACGGACGACCTTCTGCTCGACGCCGCCTTTGCGGGGACGGTCGATTTCGGCCGGCTGCACCGCCCAGCTTTGCAGGCCTTGCGGCTGCAGCATAAAGACAAAACGTTTGGGCAAGGCGGCGGTTCCCGCAGCCTCCGCCTGCAGTCCACGCAGCAGCGGCGACAGCACCAGCGAACCGGCGCCCAGCGAGAAGCCCTGAAGAATGTCGCGGCGATGAAAAGTCATTGGGAAGAAACCTTGTTCAGGAAGGACGCCAGGGAATGCGTGCTCAGAGATCGGCCGCGAATCCATGCCTGGCTTCGCGGGCGAGGGTGCGTTGGTTTGTGTCAGGAGCCGGTCGTACGGGTGCGATAAAGGAACGAATCGCTGGTCAGCAGCGACACCAGCAGCGCCCGCATACTGCCGTGATTGTCATGATAGGCCCGCCAAGCGGCCTGCAGGGTCGGGGCGTCGTGGGGCTCTTCGTTTCTCCCCATCCAGTACCGGAAAGCATGGCGGACGAACACCTGTTCGACATGCTCGGACTCCGCCAGGCGGTGCAGCAGATCGATGCCGTTATCGACAGGACCTTCCAGCCCGGTTCCCCGCGCCGCCAGGATCGCTCCGGTGGAGTCGACCGGCTGGCCGAGTTCTTCCGTCCGGAACCGGCCCCAGTGGTCGAACATTTCAAACGGCAGGCCCAGCGGATCCATCCGTTGATGGCAGCGCCAACAGTACTGTTCCCGGGTGACGCGCATTTTTTCGCGGAGCGTGCTGTGCGGTTCATCGGGCAGCTGCGCGGCGACGGTGATCGGCGTATCGGGAATGGACCCGCCCAGCAACCGCTCGCGGATCCACTTGCCGCGATGGATGGCGTCGTTGCCATCGTTCTTGGAATGGGCGATCAACCAGCTCGGCTGCGTGAGCACGCCGGACCGGCGCTCTGGCGACAGGGTCATCGGCTGCTCCACCGTCCAATCTTCGGCCGCCATGTTGTAGACTTCGTTGACCCGGTTTTTCCTGTCAAACGGGTGCGAAATGTCCTTGGCCTGCTTCGCCCTGAAGGTCGGCATCCGCAGGGCGGAGATCATGACAAAACTTTCCTGGGTCGTGAGCAATTGCTTCAGGACGTCGCGATCCTGCTCCAGGATCCGCCGTACGAGGTGGTCTGTATCGGTCACCAGATACCGCCGCACCTCGGGCCGTAACAGGTCTTCATCTTTGAACACTTCCGGCGCCGCGTCGTAGCCGAAGTACTCGCGAAAGAAACGCAGCACACGCTCGTTGCGGGAACGTTTGTCGTCGAGCAGTCGCTCGACCTCCCGCCGCACGTCGTCGGTCGTTTCCAGTCGACCGTTCCGCAGCCCCTCTTGCATCCGTCGATCAGGATGGCTGTCCGTCAGCGCGTAGGCGATCGCCGTCGCCGTCTCCTGCGGGGTCAGTCGAACACGACCGTGCGGGTCGGCCGACTCGGCTCCCAGCTCCATACGAAACAAAGCGTGCGGACTCATGAGTACGGCGGCGATGATATTCTCCAGACCGATACGATTGCCGAACCGGTCGACTTCCGCCTGGAGATAGTTGCCGTAGCGTGTCCGCTCGTCCTCCGTCGGCAAGCGATCAAGGATGGTTGAGCAGACGTCGTCGACGGCGATGCGAACCTGCTCGTCGGAGAGCTTTTCCTTCCGGTCCGCCAAAGGCGACAAGCGCTGGGCCAGCAGCTTGTTCCCTTCGCCCGCCATGGTGCGTTTCGCGAGGACGCGGGCATTCAGCAGCAGCTGCTCCGTCTGGGCTTCATCCAGTCGATACAGGGCCGAGTAGTCCTGCAGCCCGTCGCCGCCGCGGAGCGAAAAAGGCGGCGCGGGAGCCCGATTCACGCCGGTCTCCCCCTCCGCCGGCCGGTAAGGGCGACCAATCATGGTCGATCCAATCGCAGTGTACTGGTGCGGCGAGATGCGCCAGATCCGCGCTGGCGAAACCGCAACCGCGTTGGAATTCTCCGGTCCAAACAGCACCCCATGCGGCAGCAGATTCCCTTTGTCCGGGAAAGCCAGCGCACGCGCCTTGCCGGCCGCGAGCAGTTCGCCGCGGACTGCTTGCACCAGTCGACCGATCTCGACCAGATCCGGTTGCGTTTCTTCAGCCGGCGGCATGTTCCCGGTCGCCGTTTGTTCCAGCACGCGCAGCCAGAGAGCCGCTGCCTCTTCCGTTCCAATCGACGACTGCAGCAGCAAGCGGCCGTCAAAACCGCCCTCCTGCAGATCGGCCCCATGACAGCCCAGGCAGTGCGTACGAAGAAAACCGGAAACAAACGCCGGCGGCGAAGTCTCCGCCGAGCTCGCCCTGGCAACCAGTAACCCCAGCACCAGCACGGCGAGCAGCGGGCGAGAGTAGCAAACCGAAACCATCAGCAAACCATGAAAAAAGACGGAAGCCGCCAGGGCAGGAAAGACGAAAAAGTTCAACCTGTCGAATCTACCATAGCCCACCCCCAGTCCGCAAAGTTACTTTCGCGAATATCGAAGGACGAACGCCCCAGCGGCCGCGCCGAGAAACGACTCGGGGCGGACAACGCCGTTGATCGTAATCCATCGCCAGGCTGCGTCCGGCCGCGGCTTGGATTAAGATGTCAGGGCAGGGGAGGCCGACGAAGCATGTCGGCATTCGTTTGGAACGAGAAACTTTTAACTGACGGAAGTCGACGGTTAGTCGTCTCTTGCTCCGCAAAAGAACACGATCTTTCACGGAGAGCGCGAAGGTAATTACTGTCGATTCTGGTTGGGTTGTTTTGCGAACCAGCCGGCGCAGAAAGTCGACTTTCTGCGCCGCGAAGGTACGCGTCCTTTCACGGAGTGAAGGGCGACTGTCCGGCGTCTGTCCTTCCTTAAAACGACGAACGAGAATCGATCAGTTATTCTTTTCGCGGTCCTTGCGAAAGGCGAAGATCTTATTGTCTGGGGAAGTGCTCGTCATGAATGCATGGGAACGTCTGCTCGCCGCCCGGATCCTGCTCGTCTTCCTGGGCGTCGTACTAATCGCCGGTATCTGCCAGGGACAAGAGCCGGCCGCTGGTGCAGCGGCCGCAGGCGAACCGGCGGCTGCTTACGGCGGCAAGTCGCTGGCAGCGTGGATCGCGCTGGCCGAAGAGGGCGACGACGATCAAAGGCGGCAAGCGTACTATGCCCTGGGAGAGATGCGACCTCCCTCCCCGGAAGCGACCGCTGCGCTGGTCGCGGGGCTGGAAGACGGCGCCATCGTTGGCCGGCGATACGCCACGGCGGCGCTCGGAAACATGGGACCGCTGGCCGCGGCGGCCACGCCGGCGCTCATGGAGGCGATCACCAGTGAAGTCGTGAAGGATGAGTTCATTCAGCTGCATGCGGTGCAAACGCTGGGACAGATCGGGCCTGGAGCCGCCGCAGCATTGCCGCTGCTGCAACGCCAGCTGGCGGAGGGGCCGCCGCTGATCCGCGTGGCGGCCGCCCACAGCATCTGGCAGATTGCCCAGGACCGGAACGCGGTAGCCGCCCTGATCCGCGAGCTGGAACGTCCCGCGAATGAAGCTCCGTTTGCGGCCGCCCTGAGCCTGCTGGCGATCGGCCCGGTCGCGGACGAAGCATTGCCCGCCCTGGTCCAGGCGCTCTCGCACGCGGACGCCGATGTAAGACGGGCGGCCGCCAAGGCGACGGCCGCATACGGCATGCGGGCGATCCCGCTGATCAGCGAAGCCCTGGGCGACGCCGATCCCCAGGCGGCGGCCGCTGCACTCGGTTTCATTTTTGACCAGGTGCGGAACGAAACGCTCTACAATCCGCAAACTTCGATCGCTGATTTCCGCACCGCCGCCGCCGCGCTGATTCACACCGGCGCCCCGGCCGCTGCTGCGATCATGACGAATCCCCAGGCCGAGCCGGCCGCGCGCACGGCCGGTCTCCATGCACTGGCCCGACTGGGTCCGCTGGCGCTCGTCCAGCTGTTGACGGCCCTGCAGAGCGACCAGCCGCCGGTCCGGGCCGCCGCGCTGGAAGGGATGCAACGCCTGGAGCAGTTTCTGCCGCGGAAGCCGATCCCCAACATCGACGCCGTTAAACGTTCGCTCGCCGATCGTTTGGTCGAGCCGCTCACGCACGAGGATCCGCTCGTCCGCAAAACGGTCATCCATCTGTACGCGGCGCTCGAAATCGGACCTTACGGAAGTGCGGCCATCCCGGCGCTCCGCAAAGCCCTGCGGGAAGAAACCGACGGCGGCGTTCGCAGCGACGCCTCCCAGGCCCTCAATCGCCTGCTCCAGCCCGAGTAGACGTTGGCCCGGTTGGCGATCCGTTCTGATGTAGCCGGATCAGCCCAGCGGGGCGCGGGCCAGCGGCATGGTCAGGCAGTGCGGGCCGCCGTTGGCGCGGACGAGTTCCGGAGCGGGGAATGTGGTGAGTTTGACGCCCGCATCGCGCAGGGCCTGATCGGTGCGGGGAGAGCCGGCGTAACCGATCACCTGGCCAGGAGCGGTGGCGACCAGGTTGGCGCTGAGGAAGCGGGCCTCGCGAACAACGTTTTCCACCACATGCTTGAAGTCGTTCTCCCCTTCGGCCAGCCGGCCGCCCAGGGGGATCACTTCGTACTGCTGGTCCCGCAGCCAGTCGACCAGTTTCCGGTCGCCCAGGGCGTCATCGGGTTCGCCGGATCCGGCCTGGTAGCGGACCAGGCGGCCGACGTTTCGCACTTCGTCCAGCAGGGCCGTGCGCTGCGGGGTAGTGTAGCCTTCCAGGCTGGCAAAGCCGACCAGCACATCGAGCAGCGGGTTCCGTCGGGTGAACTTCTCCTCCAGCAGGTACGGCGTCGCCAGCACCTTGCGGCGATCGACCAGGCTGACCATGCAATCCAGATGGTAGAAAATTTCCCGCAGTCCTTCCCATTCGCCATCGTCGGCCTGGTAGCTGGGCATCTGCACGGCGATCACGTCGAGTTCCAGTTTCTGGGCCAGCCGGACGGCCGCTTCCCGCTGGGACGCATTGCCGACGCCGACCAGCAGGGTGCGTTCGTCGAACACCATGACATCGCCGCCTTCCAGCAGGACGTTTTCCTTCTCTGCGTCGAACACGACCTTGTCCTGGGCCAGCGACGGAGCATGAGCGAACAAGAAGCGAGTCAGCTGCGATTCAAAATGGCGCCGGGCATGGCCGAAGTTACACAGCACGACGCCCTTGGGGGTGGAGACCGCCAGGTCGCGCGTAAAAAAGAGCGTGGTCGCCGGGGCCAGCAAAGGGGCGAGCAGGCCGCGTTCGTTCCGGTGATATACAAGCTTGTCGTCACGGCCGATCAGTTGCGCGGCGGTCAGCTCTCTGGCTTGCGGCAGGAGACGGGGGGCGTGGTTCTGCAGCCAGCCGGTCCAGGCTCCTGCTTGACGGGCCTGTACGATCGCTTCGCTGAGCAGGTCGACAAACTGCAGCACTTGCGCGCCGGCCGCCTTGAGGCTGGCGGTCAGATCCCGATGCTCGGCGACGACTTCTTCCCGCAGCACGCCGTAGGTCAGCATGGGGTGATCGCCTGGCAGCATGGCCAGCGTTTTCCAGGCTTCGGGTCCGGGTTCGTGCAGCAGGACGCGGGTCAGGCGGCCAACCTCGGAACCGACGCCAGCGGGCGGTTCCGGCGGGGGCGACGCAGCGCATGCGGCCCGCGCCAGCAGGCAGGCCAGCGGAGTGGCCAGGAATGACCGCCGATCCATCGGTACTCTCCGTCGTAAAGGGACGCGGTTAAACTTCAACCGCGCGTCGTTCGCGCACCGACTCGGTCTGCTTCTGGCAGAGAACGACTGCGTCGCGGGCGAGCTGACCGCCGAGGATGGCCGATGGTTTGCCGCTGGTGATGGCGCCGACCATTTCTTGGATCTCACCGATGAAGCCGTCAACTTCCCCGCGCAGACCCAGATCGGGCCGCAGCACCTGGCCGTCGCTGGCCAGGATCTTGAGCGGCAGGGTTTCGACGCCGTCGGCAAACACCTGCAGTTCAAACTGCAGCGTGGCTTTTTCGAGATGAATCTCAAAGCTGTGCATGAACGGCCGGCCCTGCTGGTAGATCACGCCGGTGGCCGAACTGACGACCAGCGACGGGTCCTCAAAACCGAAGAGCGTGTCGCAGTACTCGACCACTTCGCCCCGCATGCGGCCCTGGCTGGTGACGGTCGTTGGCATCCCGAACAGCAGGCGGATAAAGTGGGCGTCGTGGACATGCAGGTCGATCAGCGGCCCGCCGCTTTTGTGGGGATCGTAGAAGCCTTCGATCCAGGTCGGATCGGAAATCACCCGGCGGAAATGGCCGCCCAGCAGCTTGCCGTACTCGCCCGATTCGATGATCTGCAAGGCCTTGGAGTACTCCGGCCCGAACGGCAGCACATGGCCGATCAGCAACTGCTTGCCCGCTTTTTCGGCGGCGGCGACCATGCTGTCGCACGCTTCCGCGGTGAGGGCCATCGGCTTTTCGCAAAAGACGTGCTTGCCGGCTTGCAGCGCCTGTTCGGCCATGCCGGGGTGCTGATCGGGCGGCAAGCAGAGATCGATGAGATCCAGCGTGGGGTCGGCCAGCATCTCTTCAAACGTGGCGTAGGCCGACACGCCGGTCAGGTCGACTTCGGCGCCGGGCGGGCCAAAATTCCCCTGGATCCCGCGCCAGTCGCCGGCTCGTTTCTTTTCGTTGCGGGACTGGATCGCGGCGACTTCAATCCCGTCGACCTGTTGATAGGCCAGCCAGTGAATCCAGCCCATGAAACCAATGCCTGCGACGCCTGCTTTGAGCATGACTTGCCTTTTTCGTCTGCCGCGGATGGGAGATGCCGGGCGCGGGAGCACGCAGCGACAGGGACCGACGGCGGGAACGTTGCGATTCGATCGTGGGAGGGAAAACGATCCCCCAGGGAAAACTTTTCCCGGCGGCGCCCCGTGCGCACGCCCTGGTTGAATCATATCGAACGGGTCGCCGCGCCGCCACGCCCTGGGCTCCGTGCCGGCGCCAAAGAGAGTGAGTGTTCCGCCCAGGGCAGGGCAGGGGGGGAGTCTTATTGAAAGATCGGTTTGAGCTGGCTGATCTGCCCCTGGTGATCGGTGAGCAGCAGGTCGGCGTCTTTCTTTTTCCAGCGGAAGTTCAGCTTGCTGCCGTCGGACCAGACGATTTTGAGCAGGTCGCCCTCGGCCTTGTAGGTTCCT